>CAVTRW010000006.1:0-273497 GCA_963737195.1 uncultured Verrucomicrobiae bacterium | reverse complement strand
GCGCGTTCGAGAGACGATTCGGGACGCGACCGAGCAAATATACCCGGCTTAGCGAACGGTTCGCAGAATCAGAGCCGAAGCTAGCGCTCGCCGGACGCTGATTCCGCAAACTGCGGCGGCCGCGCTTTGTGCCAGTCAGTGCTTTGTTCGAACGCGTGTGCGATTTGCAGAATGCGCTGTTCGTCCAGCGCCTTGCCTAACAACTGCAAACCGACCGGCAGACGTTTCCCATCCATTTCAGCAAACCCGCAGGGCAAACTGATGCCGCAAATTCCGGCCAGGTTCGCCGCGTTCGTGAAAATATCGGCGAGATACATTTTCAACGGATCGGTCACGCGTTCGCCAAGCTTGAAAGCCGGTGTCGGCGATGTTGGCGAAATGATCGCGTCCACTTTTTCAAAAGCGTCGGCGAAATCTCGCCGGATCAATTCGCGCACTTTTTGCGCACGCAAGTAATAGGCATCGTAATACCCGGAGCTGAGAACGTACGTGCCCAGAATGATGCGGCGTTTCACTTCCGGCCCGAATCCTTCGCCGCGCGTACGGGCATAATGATCGAAAAGATCTTTCGGATTATCGGCGCGATATCCGTAACGGACGCCGTCGAAGCGGGCGAGATTCGCCGATGCTTCGGCCGTCGCGAGAATGTAATAAACGTCAATCGAATAGTCCGAATGCGGCAGCGATACCTCCACGATCTCCGCGCCTAACGAGTCGAGATGCGCGACCGCGGCATCAAAGGCCGACTTCACCTGCGCATCGATCCCGTCGATCATGTATTCCTTGGGCAATCCCAGGCGCACGCCGCGCAATGACGTTTCTAATTGCGCGAGATAATTCGGGACGGCTTCGTTGAGACATGTTGTGTCCTGCGCGTCGGCACCGGCAATCGTCTGGAGCAAAAGCGCGGCGTCGCGCACTGTTTTTGTCAGCGGCCCCGCTTGATCGAGCGATGAGGCGAAGGCAACAAGACCGAAACGCGAGACACGGCCATAGCTCGGCTTCAAACCAACCACACCACTCATTGCCGCCGGTTCGCGGATCGAACCGCCCGTGTCGGTCCCGAGTGCACCGAACGCTGCATCGCTCGCCACCGCCGCGGCCGAGCCGCCACTTGAGCCGCCAGGAACGCGTGACAAATCCCACGGATTACGTGTCGGTTTCACGCTGGAATTCTCGGTCGACGATCCCATTGCGAATTCGTCCATGTTGGTTTTGCCGAAAGGGATCGCTCCGGCCTCGCGCAATTTTCGGATGATTGTGGCGTCATACATTGCGCGATAGTTCCGCAGGATTTTCGACGCGCAGGTGCACTGTTGGCCCGCGACGCTGATAATGTCCTTGATCGCGATCGGAACGCCGCCGAGCGGAAGATTTACATCCGCCTTTTCGGCTTCGCGTTTCGCACTTTCGAAATCCAACGAAAGATACGCGTCGATGTGCGGCTCCACATTTTGAATGCGCGCATACAACGACTCCAAAACTTCGACCGGCGAAACTTCGCGCCGCTTCAGTAGCGTGCGCAGCCCCGAAATACTAAGCGCCGGCAATTCCGTAACGTTCATTCTTCACTCGAGCGCTTTCTCTTCATGTCATCCCGAACGAACGTGAGAGACCTCGCGCAACCCCGTTGATGACACAAGAAACCGAACGCCAATAATCATATGTGAGGTCCTTCGCTGTCGCTCAGGATGACCTGCGAATGGATCGTCGGTTCCGGTTCAGAACTCGTCCTGCAGTTTCGCGCGATCACGTGACAGCGCCCGCATTCATTCCACCACTTTGGGGACGCGGAACAGATTATTGGTTTTTTGCGGCGCGTTGCTCAGCGCTTCTTCCGCGGTGAACCAATCACGCGGTTCATCTTCACGAAACACATTGAACAGAGGAACCGCGTGCGCCGTCGTCTCGACGTTGCTGACGTCGACCTCACGCAGTTTATCCGCGTGTGCGAGGACCTCGCCAAGTTGCGCCTGAAACAAACGTGTTTCCTCCTCGGACAAAGCAAGGCGCGCGAGTTTCGCGACGTAAGCGACGTCGAGATCTTTTTTCTCCGCCATCTCGTTAGGCAACTAGAAGTGCAGATGCGTCGCGAGCCAGATAATGGCCAGGGCCAGCGCGATCACGAGCACCAGAAATATCAGCCGTCCTTCGCGCCGTTCTTTGCGCATTGATCCACGGCGGCGACGCTTAAAAATTTCATCGCCATAGCGTTTGTCTTGCAGAGCGATGGAAACATCAAGACGCCGGCCGCCCTCGCTCGCACGCTGCAGAATTTCCTCACGTTGCCGCCGCGAAGTTTCCTCCGCCACGCGCGGCGCCTCCTCGATCATGCGTTCCAGCTCGCGCATCCGCTCGCGCAATTTCGATTCCTCCAGCGCCAGCTCTTCCTGTTTTTGATTAAGCGGCGTTTCGCGTTTCGGCGGTCGGCGAGGCATGCGGGATCACGGCGCTTTCGCCGTCAGCCAGAAAAAGAGCAGAAGCCCGATGAAAATGAAAAAGATGAGCGGAAGCGAAAAGGCAAAACCGATCTGCATCCATTGCATGAAACTTCGGCCGCCGCCCAACCCGCTAATGTCGGGCGCCGCTTCCGGTAACGGAACATCGTTCGCGTTCTCCGCTGCCTGCAATCGGCTGCGCTGTTGACTGAACTCGGCGCGCGCATCATCCACTGTGCTCAGCGCCCGGCTCAGTTCCTTGTGCAATTCGGTCGGGTTCCAGCTCTTCGGATCGATCGCCTCGATATGTTGCAGGTGTTGCGTGAAACTTTCGTGCGTCACGCGCAGTTGCTCGAGCTTCTTCTGCGAATCGTAGGCTTCACGCTCCAAAATCACGAGCGACCGCGTCAACTTATCTGACATTTCCGCGCGACCGCGTTCCAGTTCCTCCTGCCGCCGGCTCAGTTCTTCCAGCTCGCGTTTTTGTTTCTCGATTTGTTCCTGCTGGCGCTTGAGCTGGATCAATTGCTCCTGCGCTTTTTGCACCTGCGAATCGAGATGCTCCGGCGACATCGATTCCTCCTCGTTCAATTCAAGCATTTGTTCGATCGGGCGGATTCGTTCGGGCATGAGCGGGTTGTTCGTGCAACTGCTGGCGTGATATTAGCGGTGCAACCTTAGAATTCCACAATTTTCACGAAGCATATCGCACAATTTTTTGCCAACGGCATCATCGCTATCACTGTCATCCCGAGCGAAGCGCCTGCCACGCCGAAGCCTTGGCGAAGGCGGGAGGGACCCCACAGTCTTCCGACAAGTCACGCAAGCGTTCACGACATCTCGATCGAAGCGTGAGTGTCCGGATTGTGCACAAGTCCGATAGCTTTTGTGAGATCCTTCGACTTCGCTCAGGATGACAAATCAGCGGCCCGGCATCATTTCCAACAGGAAGCCTTTGAAATATTCCGTCTCGGGCAATGTCGGCAGCACGGGATGATCGAGCGGTTGATCGAAACGGCGGAGCAACCGCGCCGAACGCCGCGCATCGACCAGCGCATCGCGAATCATTCCCGTGAAAACTTCGTGAGTGACATGATGCGAACAGGAAAACGTGGCCAGGATTCCATTATGCGAAAGCAACTTGAACGCGCGCACGTGCAATTCCTTGTAACCGCGCACGGCATCATGCAATCCGCCTTTGCCTTTTGTGAAGGAAGGCGGATCGAGCACGATCAGATCGAATTGCGCGCCCGACTTTTCCGCGCCGCGCAGGAATTGAAATACATCGCCTTCGACCCAGCGCACGTTCACGCTTGTTGCGCTGCGCGTTATTCTTTGCGCCCGCAAGATTATCCGCGCTGGCCTCGACAGCGGTCACATCCGCCGCTCCCGCAAGCGCGCAGGCCAGGGCAAATCCGCCCTGGTTCGTAAAACAATCGAGAACGCGTTTGCCTAACGAGTGTTGCGCGACGATCCCGTAGTTCTCTTTTTGATCGAGATAAAATCCCGTCTTCTGTCCGTGCAGAAGATCGATCTCCAATTGGAGGGCCGCGGTCGCCGCGGCGACTCGCGCCCCATTTATCGCGATGACAATCGGCGCCGACGGCGCGGCGCCCTCCAAAATGCCTGTTTGCAATTCCAGTCCCTCCGCTTTTCGCACCGGAGCATCGTTGCGCTCGATGATATTTTTCGCGTTCAGGACGCTCTTCATCGCCTCAACAATCAGCTCTTTCCGTTTGTCCATCGCCAGCGTCAGCGTTTGCAGAACAAAATATTCGCCGTACCGATCGATGATCACTCCCGGTAAACCGTCGCTCTCGCTCCAGACGACGCGACACAACTCCGGATCAATTCCACGCCGCGCGCGATATTCCGCCGCCTGTGCAATTCGCCGTTGGAAAAAATCGAGATCGAGATTTTGTTTCCGGCGCGAAAACCGCCGCGCCACGATTTGCGACTTGCTGTTGTAAATCGCGCTCCCGATCAAATGGTCCTGGCCGTCCTTGAGCGAAATCACATCGCCATCGCTCGGTTTGCCAAAAACTTTCAGCACTTCGCTGGCAAAGACCCAATCGTGTCCGTGAAAAATACGCGCGCGCGGTTTAACGACGATGCCAGCCATGACTTTTGTTCAACCAGAACGTTGTTCACCGAGCAAGCGCGCCACGGCACGTTCATAAAGCTGTAGGTCAGCGGTGTTGCAGGCGCGAAGCTGCGATTCTTGCTCCGCTGTCAGCTCGTATCTCTGGGCCGGTTTTGAACGCGTCACATTCGCCATACGCATTTCCGATGGCAATTCAACGGCGAGGAGTCGGGATAGCTCCTCGAAACTGGTGCCTGGATGTTCGACGACCGCAGACAAGGCGAGGCCATCCAATCCTAGAGGTGCGAGCATGCCACGATAGTATTCAGCGATGAGCGGATGACAGCCGAACTCGACAAGCGAGCATTCGCCGGAGACGACATGCTGAAAAAGCGGCTTCGCCTCCGGACTCAACCGCGGTTCCCGACGATTGTTCTTCCAATAATAATAATGCGAAGAAATGCGCTGCAACGGATCACGCAACCAAGTGAAAAACTTCGAATCGGCCGGCAAAAACTCGAGATACTCCCTCGCTGCGAAATGGCTGTGCACAAGAAATGATTCGGCTTTTTCCGCCCCCTCCAGCAAGGGCTCGCAGATTTGTTTCGGAGAAGTTACCGCCGCGCTCACTTGCTTTGATCGGTCGCGCCAGATTCCGCTTAGAGGATGCGCTTCTCCGTAGAGAAATAACACCGGCATGTGTTGACTTACCCGCTCGATCAACAAGTTGGCGAATGCCGCGCCGGCGCACTTGCCAAGATGAATGGAGGCAAAGACAGCCATCTTGAACAAGTGACCGGCTGCGCCACTAACGCCAGCAGGAAAATTGCAAAATCACCAAACCTTGATTTAGCTGGCGGACTCTTGAGAGTGAAGAATTACATCCCAATGTTCTTAACTCCACGATGCAAACCACACTTGATCTTCCAGGAATAAGAAAGCTGCGCAGCGGTAAGGTGCGCGAGGTCTTCGATCTCGGAGAGACGCTGCTCTTTGTCGTCACTGATCGCCTTTCCGCCTTCGACGTCATCCTGCTCGATCCCATTCCGGACAAGGGCGCAGTTCTGAATCAGCTCTCGGCCTTTTGGTTCAAACATTTCGATAAAATCGAAAACCACTTTGTTACGGCAGATTTTGACAGTTTCCCTAACGAATTAAAGCCTTTCCGTGAACAGCTCGTGCGGCGCTCGATGATCGTGAAAAAAACGAGACCGCTCACGGTTGAGTGCGTCGTGCGCGGCTATCTCGCCGGTTCCGGTTGGAAAGAATATCAAAAGTCGCAGAGCGTTTGCGGGATCAAATTGCCGAAAGATTTGCAGCTCGCGTCAAAATTGCCGGAACCGATTTTTACGCCCTCGACCAAGGCGGAGCATGGTCATGACGAGAACATCGACATGAACGAATGCCGCCGCTTGTTAGGCGACGAGATGGCAGAGAAGGTCAAAGCTCTGAGCCTGCAAATTTATTCAGCCGGCCGAGATTACGCGGCGGAGCGTGGCATTATCGTCGCCGACACAAAATTTGAGTTTGGCACAATCGGCGACCGGCTTTTGTTAATTGACGAATGCCTCACGCCCGATTCATCGCGTTTCTGGCCCGCTGATGAATACGTCGTCGGAGAAAGCCCGCCCAGTTTCGACAAACAGTTCGTGCGCGATTACCTCGAAACTCTCGACTGGGACAAGACGCCCCCCGCGCCGCCGCTGCCGAAGGAGATCATCGAAAAGACCTCGGCCAAGTATCGCGAAGCGTATCGCCGCCTAACGAATCATGACCTCGAGTGAGGCTCGAGCCTCGGAATCGGTACTGGCAATCGGATCTTACCGGTAAAATCTCGGTCCCGGTGGCGCGGCCGCGCTTGCCCACAGCCGATCAGATCACGCCTTATTTGCGTCGGATTGATGAAAGCCGCTGGTATTCGAACAGTGGGCCGCTCGTGCAGGAGTTCGAGCAACGGCTGGCAAAACATTTCGGCAAACCGGCGAAGGTTGCGACCGTGGCTAACGGCACCATTGGTTTGGTGGTTGCACTGTTGGCGTGCCGGGCGCCGCGTGGATCGCTCTGCATGGTCCCAGCCTGGACGTTCGCGGCTACGGCGCACGCCATCGAACTGGCCGGACTCGTTCCGTGGATCGTTGATGTCAGCCTGACGAGTTGGGCGCTCGAGCCGGCGATGGCGCGCCGGTTCCTGCGCCAGGCTCCCGGAGACGTTTCTGCGGTGATGCCGGTCAGTCCCTTCGGTGCGCCCATCGATTACGCAGCCTGGGAATCTTTTCGCAATGAGACTGGAATTGCCGTCGTGATTGATTCGGCCGCGGCCTTCGACACGCTTCGACCGACCGGGCTGCCTGCGATCGTGAGCTTGCATGCGACAAAAATTCTGGGCATCGGGGAAGGCGGATTTGTTTTAAGCACGGATGCCGATTTCATCGAGGAAATACAAAAGCGGATTAATTTCGGGTTTTGGAATACGCGAGAATCCACGGTCCGCTCGTTAAATGGAAAGCTCAGCGAATACGCGGCCGCTGTGGGCCTGGCTGCGCTTGATTGCTGGAAAAATATTCGAGCCGATTTCGAACGCGTCGCTCGTGCTTATCGCGCATCAAACGCAACTCTTCAGGAAGGTTTTGGCGATCGCTGGGTCTCGTCCACAGTCATGATCTCCACAAACGATGCGGACGCGGCGGAGCAAGCGTTAAGCGCCCGCGGTATTGCCTCGCGCCGCTGGTGGGGCGGCGGGGTGCATCGGCATAGCGCATTCAAGGAATTTCCCCGCGCCAGGACTGAGAACACCGATTCTATCGTCGATCGCGTCATCGGTCTTCCCTGTTGGCGCGATTTGCCTAACGAGACGATCGCGGAAATTTGTGCGGCAGTTTAGGCATCGGTTCCATTTTTTCTACCGCAATGAAGCTGGCAGTCATGCAACCGTATTTCCTGCCTTATCTTGGTTATTTTCAATTAATGTCTGCAGTCGATCGTTTTGTCGTTTACGACGATGTGCGTTTCATCAAGCGCGGCTGGATCAATCGCAATCGTATTTTGGTAAACGGGCGCGACCATTTGTTTACAGTGCCGTTGAGCGACGCGAGCCAGAATCGCAACATCAACGAAATCCGATTGGTTGCGGAAACGGCGTGGAAGGGAAAACTCTTGCGCACAATCGAGCTCGCTTACCGTCGCGCTCCCTGCTTCGAGCAAACTTATCCCCTTGTGCGCGAGATAGTGAACTTTCCGGAGCGGAACCTCGCCGCCTACCTCCGGAACGGTTTGCTCGCAATCCGCGATTACCTCGGCATCTTGACAACGATCATTGCTACTTCGGACGCTTACCAAAATCGCGAACTCAAAGGGGCGGCGCGCATTTTAGACATTTGCCGCCGGGAAAAGGCCACTGTGTATGTCAACGCGAGCGGGGGCAAAGAGCTTTACGATCGAGATACCTTTCGCGCGAACGGAATTGCTCTTCGATTTGTCGAGCCGCTTGATTTCCGGTACGAACAATTTGGCGGCGAATTTCAGGCCGCGTTATCGATCGTCGATGTTCTGATGTTTAATCCGGTCGAAATAGTTCGCGATGCGATTTGCCGGAACAAAAACTGAAATGGAGAAAGTAAACTGGCAGGAGTTTTGGAGCGGCTTTCGCAAAGGGGAAGTGAAAAGTGAGCGCGATCTCTTTGTCGAAGTGGGCAAAACGGTAGCGAAAGAGCCGATATCTAAAGCTGCTTTCGATCTCTCGATCGATCTCGTTAGGCGCGACCTCGAACTAAATAGTAGCGACAGAATGCTGGAGCTTTGTTGCGGCAACGGTCTCATGACTTTGTGCCTGGCCCCGCTCGTCCGCGAAATTCGCGCCGTTGATTTTTCTCAGCGCCTGATCGATAACGCGCGCAAGTTCCGCTACGCGGCTAACGTCCAATACGTTTGCGCGGAGGCTGCGGGGTACATCTCCGATTTGGCCACGAACAAGACATTCGTTCCTTCCAAAATCTTGCTCGGCGATGCGTTGGGTTACTTCGAGCCGGATGTGCTCGCGTCCATTCTAGCCTCCGCCTCGAATCTGACCGCGCACAAATTCATCTTCGCCGCTACAGGAATTCCCTGCGATGACTTAAAATGGAATTTTTACAACACGCCCGAACGGGTGCAGCGCTACGAGGAAAATCAACGGCTTGCCTCCAATTCCAACGACGGAATCGGCCGCTGGTGGCGCCGAGAAGAGCTTGAGCGCCTCGCGCGCGATCAAAGTCTGGCTCTCGCGATCAAAGATCAACCGCGTGAGCTCTCCAAATTTCGTGTCGACGCCATTTTCCGCAGCTCTACCAGTCGATGAGTTCGCTGCTGGAAATTCGCGTTCCCATTAGCCCGACGCCCGATTTCTTTCGCCGCATCCATTTGATGGCAGCGTCGCTGCGGAAAATTGGCGGCGCACTGAGCGATCATGAATTTGTCGTGTGCGTTGGGGGCGACGAGAACCCGGTCGATTTATACGAAGAACTACCGTGGTCGAGGCATTATCCGATCACGTGGCGGTGGGTTAATCGAGAACGTTTTCGTGCAGAAAGCTACTGGGAAACCAGCCGCGAAATTTTCCGGCAACAGACGCGTGGCAAGTTTGTTATGTGCGCGGATGCCGATGTGATTTTTGTCCGCGATTTTTCCGATGTGCTCGCTCAACTCGAGAGGTCGCCCGCGGTCGCCGGCGTGATCGCGCATGCGCCGCCGTTTCCGAAGCTGCCGCCATCAGATATATGGGATCGGCTTTGCGAAGAGTATGGCGTGCGTGTGCCGCCATCGCTTCATGAACACACCGGTTGGGGTTTTATGGTGAAAGCGCCGGAGCACCGTTACACACCGGTTTACTTTAATTTTGGCATGGTTGTCGCCCCGGCCGCACTAATGGACAAGGTCGGGGAGGAAATTATCGTCGCCGACCATTTTGTGAGCGAACGAGTTTCGACCTTCTTCCGCTTTCAGATCGCGCTTACCCTGGCAATGCAAAAGCAATGTCTGACCAGCCTCGCGCTACGGCTGCGTTACAATTTTCCGAACGACCCGCGATTTGATCAAGCATACCCGGACGAACTCGCGAATGTGCGCGTGTTGCATTATTTGCGGTGCGAAATCGTGCACCGGGAAAACGACTTTTCTGATCTTGAGCACGTCGCCGCGCTTATCCGCCGTCGCGACCTTGCCGGAAGCAACGAAGTTTTGCGAAAGCGCCTCGAAGAACTCTACCCGATGGTGGCCGCCGAAGAATCCGAACTCGTTAGCTGATCAGTTCGCCTACCAGGCTTCTTTCTTCCTTCAACTCTGCGACCGAGGCGTCGATTTTCGATCGACTGAAATCGTTGATTGGAACGTTTTGCACGATTTCCCATTTGCCATTCTCGGTCCGCACCGGAAAAGAACAGATGAGATCTTTTTCGATGCCGTAACTGCCATCGGAACAAACCGCGACGCTGTACCAATCGTTTACCGGCGTATTAGTCGTTAGGGTAGTTGATGGTGCCGATGGCAGCATTCGCGGCGGAAGCGGCGGAGGAAAGTCCGCGCGCCTTGATGATCGTGGCGCCGCGTTGTTGCACGGCGGGAATGAAAGTTTCCTTCAACCACTTCTCGTCGTTGATCACATCGGCAGCGGATTTGCCGTTGATCTTCGCGTTGTAAAAATCCGGATATTGCGTGGCGGAATGATTTCCCCAGATCGTCATGTTCGTTACGGCAGTGACTTCGACGCCGGCTTTCTGCGCGAGCTGCGCCTTGCCGCGATTTTCGTCGAGCCGCGTCATGGCAAAAAACCGATCGCGCGGGATCGATTTCGCGTTGTTCATCGCGATGAGGCAATTGGTGTTGCATGGATTTCCCACGACAAGAACGCGCACATCGGCCGCCGCGTTTTTCTCAATCGCCTTGCCTTGTCCGACGAAAATCTTGCCGTTGATGCCAAGCAATTCCTTGCGTTCCATGCCGGCTTTGCGCGGAACACTGCCGACAAGCAACGCCCAATTCACGTCGCGAAATCCTTCGTCGAGATCCGCGGTCGGCGTGATCGATTTCAAGAGCGGAAAAGCGCAATCGTCCAACTCCATTACGACGCCTTCGAGCGCGCCGAGCACATTTGGAATTTCGATTAGCCTGAGGGCGACCGGTTGCTCAGGGCCGAAAAGCGCGCCGGAGGCGATTCGAAACAAAAGTGCGTAGCCAATCTGCCCGGCCGCGCCGGTGACAGCGACTTTGATCGGAGAATTCATGCGTTCAATTAGTCACAGATGGGCGCGAGATGGAACTGCGAATTTCTCCTGCCCAGCACAGGTAGGGACGGCTCTCCGAGCTGTCCGCCGAATTCATCGGACGTTTCGGAGAAACATCCCTACCTGAATGAGGAATCCGCTTGTAAATCATACACACCCTGACAGATTCTCAGCCGCCATGATGGCAAATCTTGCACGCGGCAAAACGGGCAGTGTCTCTGCCTTTGCGATTCTGGCCGCGTTTTTGTTTGCCAATGTGCTTTGCGTCGCACCGCGCTTGCACGAGAAACTGCACGGTTCTTCGCCGAATCACGAATGCGCGGCCACACTCATAGCATCAGGAAAATATGAGCAGAGTGATGCGCCCGCATTAGTTCTCGCGCCGAAGCCGGCCGCGCATTTCTCAAAGATCCCGACGCTGGACCCCGTCTGGGTTGCGGCTCCGTTTCTTGACGCGTCCGTCTTTGAGCACGCGCCTCCTGCGCTCTCCTAGCGCGTAGTCTCGTCGTCTGTTTCTTTCGCGGAGTCTTCTCCGGTTTTTGCAGATGCGCGACATCCGCGCACGCCGTCGTCGCGGCTTCAACGACTCGTTAGGCCACGGCGTTTTTCGTTCTAACAGCATGCAGAACTTTGGAGAGCACTTTGAAAAAATTAATTTTGATTTTGTTAACGCCAGTCGTTAGCGCTGGCATTGTTTCCGCCCAGAACCCCGCCACATCGCCGACACCAAAACCTTCACCGTCACCCACAAAGACAGCGGAAGCCGAACGCGTCGTCGTGAGCGGCGGAGAGATCGAACGCAGCGAAACCGACACCGCCCAATCGGTTACCATCTTGAGCGATGAGAAGCTGAAACAACAGGCGGCACCTACCCTCGGTGATACCCTCGGCACGCAACCTGGTATCGGAGCCAGCGACTTCACCGCTGGAGCCAGCCGTCCGGTCATTCGCGGTCTCGCGGATAATCGCGTTCGCATTCTGAACAACGGCACGGAAGTATTTGACGTCTCAAATCTCAGTCCCGACCACGCACCGAGCGTGAGTGCTTTGCTCAGTGAAAGTGTCGAAGTCGTGCGCGGTCCCGCCACAATTCTCTTCGGCTCCGGTGCGATTGGCGGCGTCGTTAACGTCAGCGACAACCTCATCCCGGCGGAACAGCCGCCGAAAGCATTTAGCGGAGAAATCGACGGCCGATTCGACAGCGGCGATCTGGAACGCAGTGGCGCGGGTGCGCTAACAATCTCGCCGTTTTCACATCTTGTCCTGACGGTTCAGGGATTGTATACGCGCACCGATGATCGGCGCATTCCCGGTTTCGCTCTCGATGATCGAATCCGTGCCGAGCTCCGGCCGGACCAACATTGGGACGATACTTTCGGAAACGATCCACATGGGTACGTGCCCAACACCTTTGTCAAGATAGCGGATTTTGGTGTTGGTAGTTCCTACGTCTGGGACAAGGGCTACATCGGCGCGTCCTACACACACTTTCATTCCGAATACGGCGTGCCGGATGATCCCGAAGTCGATGATCCGACGGTACCACCAACGCCGGTTCATCTTGAGGTTCGCAAAGATCAATACAACCTGCGCAGCTCCGTGATCGATCCGTTTCCGGGTTTCAACACGGCGAACGTGAAGTTTGTCTACACCGACTACAAACACGACGAATTCGACGGCAACGAAGTTGGCGCCACTTTCAAAACCAACGGCGTCGATTCGCGCATCGAGCTCGTCCACAATCCGGTTGGTCTGTTTCAAGGCTCGGTCGGAATGCAGATCCTGAATCGCGACCTGTCAGTCCTGGGCGGCGAAGCATTTCTGCAACCGACGACCACATTCTCCATCGCTGGTTTTATTTTCGAGGAGGTCAACCTCAATCCGGTGCGGTTGCAGATCGGCGCCCGCATTGAGCACGATAATGTCAGCATCGATTCATCTGATCCCGACCTGACTTCTCTTACATCGCCCGATCAGAAGAATCAGGATTTTCTGCCGGTCAGCGTGGCGGGCGGAGCGATTTATGACTTCGCGCAAGATTGGCAGGCCGCGATAAATCTTACGTTTTCAGAACGCGCGCCGACCGCGGAAGAACTTTTCGCGCGCGGTCCGCACGATGCCACGTTTCAATTCCTCATCGGTGACCCGACTCTCGGTGTGGAAAAGAGCTACGGTGTCGATGTCAGCTTGCGCAAAACCGACGGCGTCGTCACCGGCAGCATCAGCGGTTTTTACAACCGCTACGATGGCTTCATCGACTTTACGCCGACTGGTGATTTCGAAGAGGATCTGCGCGTCTTTCTTTACACTCCGAAAAAGGCGGAGTTCTTCGGCGGCGAAGCGCGCGTTGATTTCCATTTTTTGCCGCGCTACCTGACGCACATCTCGGACGAGAATGATGCCAAGTCGGTGAAAAACGTGGTCGCGCACGAAAACAGTACGACACAAAAAAATCCTCAGGATTTTTATCTACGTTTGCAGACTGACTACGTGCATGCCGAGGATCTGGACTTGAATGAGCCGCTTCCACGCATCACTCCATTTCGTTACAGCGCCTCGTTGAATTATGAGAGCGAGCATTGGAACGCGAGCATTGAAGGCCAGCGCGTGAATCATCAATACCGCGTCGCTCCCTTCGAAACAGCCACGCCCGGCTACACGTTTCTGAACGCGAGTGTCGGCTATAAATTCCAGGCCGGCCCAACCGCCAATTACGTTTACCTGCGCGGCGTGAATCTGCTCAACGAAGAAGCGCGCGATCACCTTTCCTTTTTGAAGGAAGTGCTGCCGCTTGCCGGCCGCAGCATCATCGTCGGATTGCGCACAACGTTCTAGAAAACATTCCCTAAGTTGCCAGTTTAGCGTCGCGTTGTTAGGTTCGCGGCCTTGAACCGGGAATCGCCAGTCGCTCTTTCTTTCATCGCTCTCACGCTCGGGCTTGCGGTAGTGATCGCAAACGTCCTTGCGACCATGCCGCATTTGCATAATCGGCTACACGGTTCGTCCCCGCATGAATGCGTTGTCACGCTAATCACAAGCGGTAAATACGATCACGGCTCAAACGCGACGCCTTGCGGCGCTCTCTATCACCTGCGATTTGCGGCAACAACTTTCCCGCAACATTTTCGAATAGCCGCATCGATCCTCGAGTTTTCGCTTCTCGAACACGCCCCACCTCTCCTGTCCTGACCATTGGTTTTCTCGCGCGCTTGCGCGGCCATGCTCGTTAGGCGTTTAACGAGCGTCGAACCAATGTGCGCGAACGCACCAACATTGCAGCCGTCCGGGAAAACTCCGGACCGACCGGGAGATGAATGAAAAGATTGTGGTTAATTTTGTTTTTGCCGACCGCGCTGGTTTGCGCGCAGAGTCCGCCGCCAGCGGCAACTGCCACCGCCTCGCCTAACGAAATGGAACAATTGCGCCAGGAGGTGCGGTCGCTCACCGACGTCGTGAAGACCTTGCAGCAACAGGTGAAAGATCAGCAGGCCGTGATCGATAAATTGAATCCGGCCTCGCCACCGCTGCCCGAAAATCCAGAGCCGAGCGCAACGCCGGCGACGAACGCAGCGGCGACCAGTTCGCCCGCGCCGCAATTGATTCCGACGGAAGATGCAAGCGTTGTCGCATCCGCTCCTCCGCCGCCGGCTTCGACTGCGCCGGTAAATGCAAATGGTGCCGCGACCGGCACTGCGTTTCCCACGACGGATACTGCTGTCGTTGCAAACGCACCAGAAATGACGGCACCGCCCGGTCCATCGCTGACGGCGCCTCTTACGATTGTGAGCGGCGGGGGCGGAAAAAATTACATGAACATTTCGTTCGATGCGATGTTCGCGCTCGCGTATTCGTCAGCGCGCGATCTCGATCACGTCGAAGTCGGCGATCACGATCCGCAACAGCGTGGATTCAATGCGCGCAACATCGAGCTCGCATTCGATGGCGCGGTCGATCCCTACTTTGAAGGCTTCGCCAACATTGTCTTCAAACTCGATAACGACAACGAAACCGATGTTGAAGTCGAAGAAGCTTTCATGCAGACAACCGGTCTGCCGTTTGGACTGCAATTGAAGGGCGGCCAATTTTTCGCGGCGTTCGGTCGCATCAATCCCACCCATCCGCACACGTGGGATTTCGCCGACGATCCGATCGTGCACGGCCGCTTCCTCGGGTCTGATGGATTACGCGGCGTCGGCGCGCAGGTTTCATGGACGCTGCCGACGCCGTGGTATTCGCAGCTGATCCTCGCTTCGCAGAATGGTCGCGGCAACACCGGTTACTCATTTCGCAACCCGGGCGACAACGGAATGTTCTTCGATCGCCTAACGACTGATCGGGAAGCGCGCGGACTGCAGGATTTCGTTTGGATTCCACGCTGGGAAAATTCCGTCGATCTCAGTCCCACTCAGGTCGTGCTCGCCGGAGTTTCCGGCGCGTTCGGCTCGAATGAAACCGGTGCAACCTCGCAAACGCAGATTTACGGCGCGGACGTTTTTTATAAATGGAAAAGCGCACGCGCCGAAGGCGGGTTCCCTTTCGTGAAGTGGCAAACGGAATGGATGTATCGGCGTTTCGAAGCCGGCCGCGGTGTCGACCAAACATTTCCGGTCGCGGAGACCTTTCATGATTGGGGCATGTATTCCCAGGTGCTGTGGGGTTTCAAAAAGGGATGGGTCGCTGGGATTCGTGGCGATTACCTGCACATGGAGGGCTCGCGATTTACCGACGACGAAACTCGGCAAAGTCGTTCTCGCATTTCGGCAAACCTGACGTGGTATCCAACGGAGTTCTCGAAGCTGCGGTTGCAGTACAATCACGATTTTCTCGAGGAAAATTTTTTCCTGGCTGGTCGTGACGTGGATTCCGTCTTTCTCCAATTCGAATTCATCCTCGGCGCACACGGCGCGCACAAATTCTGATGCGCTCTCATTCTGTCATCCTGAGCGAAGCGAAGGACCTCACAAATGTTCGAAGATATTCCCAATTGAAGTGTGACGTGGAATGGCTTGTGAGGTTCCTCGCTGCGCTCGGAATGACCACGTCCGACACGTCGCGCGCAAGATTTTCCACATAACTATGAAACGCATTCTACTCACCTTCTTATTCTTAATCGCACTGGCGTTTTCTGTTCAGGCAAAACTCAAAGTTGTCGCAACGCTGCCGGATTTCGCAGCGCTCGCGCGCGAAATTGGCGACGACAAGGTCGACATCACAACGCTGGCGAAGCCGACCGAAGACGCGCACTTCGTCGATGCGCGTCCAAGTTTTGTCGTCGGTCTGCGCAACGCCGACGTATTGATCGATGGCGGAGCGGAATTGGAGATCGGCTGGCTACCTCCGCTTTTGCAAAACGCGCGCAACCCGAAGATCGAAGTTGGAAAACCGGGACGCGTCCAGGCGTCGCAGGGAATTCGCCTGATGAATGTGCCCACGAACGTCACGCGTGCCGCGGGCGATGTGCATGCGCTCGGTAATCCGCATTTCGCCGTCGACCCAATCATCGCAAAAGCGATCGCGCTTCATATCGCGCAAGCGTTCTCCGCGGTGGATCCGCCGAACGCTGCGCTTTACAACGCGAACTACAAAAAATTCGAAGCGACAATTAATGCGAAGTTGCAGGAGTGGGGCACGAAACTGTTGCCGTTCAAAGGTCAGAGCGTCGTCGCCTATCACGATTCGTGGGTTTATTTCGCGCATCGCTTCGGCTTGAACATTGATATTTTCCTGGAACCGAAACCCGGAATTCCACCATCGCCCTCGCATCTCGCGGAAGTAATTCAGCAAATGAAAGCGCAACATATCAAGGCGATCTTGGTTGAGCCGTATCACAACCGGAAAATCGCCGAGAAGGTAGCGCAATCAACGGGTGCGAAGGTTGTCGACTTTGCGCAGTTTCCCGGCGCGCTGCCCGACACCGACACCTACGTGAAATTGATCGACGTGCTGGTGAACCGATTGACGCAAGCGCTGAAATGACTACTCACTGCGCGAAATCTTGTCAGGGGAGCGCACGCGCCTCGCGTGCTGTTTTCGGCGCCCACGCCGAAAACTTGCCTTCTTTAAAACGGATGCGTTCGGCGAGGCGCCGAACGCGACGCGCGAGGGCGCGCGTGCTCCCCGGACAAGATTGAGCGCTAACTCTAATTATGTTTGAAGTTATGTTCTGGCCCATCGTGGCCTGCGTTCTTTTGCCGTGGCTGCTCGTTTACCTCGGACTTCATGTCGTCCAACGCGGCATTATTTTTATCGACATCGCAATGGCGCAGATGGCCTCGCTCGGAATTTGTGTCGCAGTGTTACTTCACCTAAACCTTGAAAGTTGGGCAACGTTTGCGATCGCGCTCGGTTTCACGCTTGTCGGCGCGGCGATTTTTTCCGTCACCGGCAAACGCACAAGTCAGGTGCCGCAGGAGGCGGTCATCGGAATTGCCTACGTCGTCGCAGCGGCGGGGGCGATCCTGTTACTCAGCCGCGCCGCTGAAGGTGATGAAGAAATCAAGAAGATGCTCGTGGGCGATATCCTGCTTGTTAGTCCTTATGACGTTTGGAAATGTTTTGCCCTCTTTGCAGCGGTCGGAATTCTGCACTTTGTTTTGCGCAGATCGTTTCTGCTCGTTTCGTTCGATCGCGATCGCGCCTACGAACAAGGATTGAAAGTGCGCTGGTGGGATTTTCTTTTCTACGCCGCGTTCGGTCTGGTCGTAACCAGTTTTGTGCGCATCGCGGGTGTACTGCTCGTCTTCAGCTACCTCATCGTGCCCGCGGTCTGCGGCATGAATCTCGCACGCAAGTTTAGTCCACGACTCCTCATCGGCTGGATGATCGCTCTGCTCGGAGGAGTCGGCGGTTTGTTCTTCTCCTACTGGGGCGATCTGCCATCAGGCGCCGCCATTGTCTGCACGTTTGGCGCACTCCTGATTTTGATTTCCCTTTTCCGCGCCGTCCGTCCGATTCGTTAGGCTAATCGTAGTGAACCGGGATCTGGATGGCGCTGGCATGAGCCTCGTCGTGATAGATGCGAATGTGCGCGGTGCGCGCATCCTTCGCCGTTTCCTCAGCCACGACACCGCCTGAGTTGTAATTCTTCTGCCAGAAAATCGAATTGGGGGATGAGACGACGAGCCGCAGTCGGCTGCCTTTCATTAATTTCCGCGCAACAAATAATCCGGGCGCAAAATCGCATTGCACGATCTCCTCGCCTTTGACCAGTTTTTCGTGGTAGAGCGATTCACGATAACGCAAGCGGCGCAGATCGCTCCAAAGCGCAATGCTCGTTCCGTCCGGCTGAATTTCGTAAAGGTCGGCGGACAGATCGGTGTCGGGCGTATCCAGCGAAAGCCAGAGCGTAAGCTGCGGACAACCGACCAGCGGCATTTCCTTCGGCAACGGATCGGTCTGATAAACGAGGCCGTCATTCCCAATACTCATTGGATAACGCTGGTCGATACCCGCGATCTTGTCGTTAGGCTCGGTCCCTTCGACTTCGCTTCCGCGCCGCGTATCCAGCGGATCGTAGGTAAATCTGTCCGCGCCTCCGTGTGGTTGATTCTCAGAAAGATTGCCGGCGCTAAAGACGCCATTTGGGTCACCGTTTTGCGAGTCGAGATAAAACGTGCGCATGTGCGCACTCAAATTTTTCAGGTTGTCGGTATACTTCCAGGTTCCATTCGCGCCGCTGTTCCCTGCCGCCAGCATGTAATATGCGACCTGGTTCTTGAGAAACTCCGGCTTCGTTCCGTTCTTCAAAACCCAGTCGTACCATTGGCGGTGCAGCTCGTTTAGATCCACGATCGCGGACGGACCAAACTTCACGCCGCCGACTTCGTCCGTGGGCGTGCGCGTCCCCGCGTGATCCCACGGACCGATGATGAGAAAATGTTTCGCGGCCACTTCGGCCGTCGTGTTTGCCATATGATCGCGATAAAAAGTAAGCGCTCCGAGTTCATCGCCATCGTACTGGCCGGTAATCGTTAGGATAGGCAGAACGATTTTTTGAAACTGCTCTTTGGTCGGCACCATCGCGTCATAATAAGCGTCGGCCGTCGGATGCTTGAGAATGCGTTGAAAATTTACGGATGGATTGCCGACAAAAGAATCGAGGGTTTTGAACGGGACATATTTCTTGTAGGCGTCCAGAAATTTTGTGCGCCAGAATTTTTCGTCGCCAAAAAGATTTGCCTGACTCACCTTGCCGCTCGTGAAAGTGAACCAGCGCGTGTCGTAGGTTTCGCCGATGTTGAGATAGGACGGATAATCCAGCGGTGGATGTGCCGCGGCTGCAGGGACAATCGTAGCCAAATGCGGCGGGAACTCCTTCGCTGTCGCCCATTGATCGAAACCGGCATAGGAGCCGCCCCACATTGCGACTTTCCCGTCGCAGAAAGGTTGTTGTGCAAGCCATTCCACAACATCGTGACCATCCTTTGGTTCCTGTGCGAACGGTTCGAATTCGCCGCCGGAATTCCCGCGCCCGCGCACATCGACCAATGCAAACGCATAACCGTGCGACGCGAAATATGCGGCGCGTGCGTGGTACGTGTCGGAGATGTACGGCGTTAGTGTGAAGATCGCCGGCGTGCGCAAGTTAGCGCTGGTTGATTTCGGCAAATAAAGCGTGGCGTTTAATTCGATCTTATCGCGCATCGGAATTTTCACGCCCCAGCGCAGGTCGTAATCGGCGACGGCGGGCGGCGATGGACGGGGTGGTGGCGACGCGATCGGCGGCGGAGTTTGTCCATAAACGGCGCCGGCAAGCGCCACGAAGAAGAAAAAGATGCGAAGATTCATGAAGAGGATTGGTTGGATTGGTCTCGATGTTCGCCTGCTTCTAACATGCGCACCCGTTTATCGCGATAGGGAAGACGCAACGTCAAGGTCAGGCCACGGCCTTCGCTGCTTTCGATCGCCATTTCACCACCGTGTTCGCGCACGATGCGGCGGACAATTAGCAATCCTAAGCCCGATCCGCTGCTTTTCGTGGTGAAATACGGCTCGAAAATGCGGCTGAGGTTTTCCGCGGAAATGCCACCACCGGTATCGGTGAAACTGATGAGCACGTGCGTCGCGTCCATGTCGGTGCGGATGCGCAAGATACCGCGCCGCTTCATCGCTTCGAAGCTGTTCTTGATCACGTTGTAAAACGCCTGCTTCATCTGATCGCGGTCCAGCTCGATCAGCGGCAGATCGGGTCGCAACTCTTCTTCGACGACGATGTCGCGGTCCTTAATCTCGGGCGCAAAGAAACGCAGCGTTTCTTCGAGAATGGCGTTCACACTTTCGGGATGCAATTGCGGCTTGGATGGCCGGATCGCGCGCAGAAATTGCGTCACGATGGAATCGAGCCGGCTGATCTCCGATCGCGCGACATCGATCGATTCCTGCAATTCCTTTTTCTGCCTGCCTTTTAGTTCGCGAACTTTTCGCTCCATCAATTGCAAATGAATGTGCAGCGAGTTGAGCGGGTTGCCGATTTCGTGGGCAACACCGGCCGCGAGCAAAGTCAGCGCATTGAAACGCTCCGACTCAATCGTCTGCTGCGTGGAACGACGACTTTCGGTTATGTCGCGCAGGATCATGGCGTGACCAACCGGCTCGGCCGCGCCATTTGATTTTTCGTTAGCGTCGGCGCGCTCGATCGTTAGGGGAACAATGTAAAAATTAATAAACCGGTTCGCTGGATAAAAAATTTCCATGTCCCGACTGAGCGCGCCGGCTGATTTCGAAAGCGCGTCCCAATCCAAACCGCGAACGCGATCAGCCAGCCGTTTGCCGATGGATGTTTCCGCATCCAGACCGAAAATCTCGCACGCGGCATCATTGACATACGTGATGCGGCCGCTGGAATCCGTGACCACAATTCCCTCCTGGATGGAATTGAAAATGGTCTCGAGAAAACCTTTCTCCTGCGCAAGGCGAAGCAGATAGTTCTGCACCTCTTCCGGATCGATCCGTCCGAGGCGTCCGATCAGTTTCTCAAGAAAACCGGATTTCACGCTGGACACATTGTAGGCGGGATCGCTGCCCGCGGCCAAATTGAAAGCACCGACCGCTACCGGGGTCAGTGACGACGGCTAAACATCCACTTCTGAAGATCAGTGCGTAGCGACTGGTTCGGCAGGTTGCCCGGTCTCGGCTTCGGCGCGATCTTTTAACGCAGCTTTGCGTGAAAGTTTCACGCGGCCTTTGTCGTCGATGCCGATGCACTTTACCCAGATCATGTCGCCAATCTTTGCGACGTCTTCCGTGCGCTTAACGCGGAAATCGGCCAGCTCGGAAATGTGGACCAAGCCATCCTTGCCGGGGAAAACTTCCACGAACGCTCCGAATTCTTTCACCGAAACGACGCGGCCCTGATACGTCTGACCGATCTCGATCTCTTTCGTCATGCCACCGATGATTTCCTTTGCGCGGGCCATGCTCTCTCCGGTCGTGGCGTAGATATGCACGGAACCGTCGTCCTCGATGTTAATCTCAGCGCCGGTTTCAGCGACGATACCCTTGATCGTTTTTCCGCCCGGACCGATGAGCGCGCCGATTTTCTCGGGATTGATCTTAATTGTTTCAATTCGCGGCGCGTATTTGCTCAAGTCCGCGCGCGGTTTGTCGATGACGCCGGTCATGATGTCGAGAATCTTCATGCGCGCGTCACGCGCGCGACCGATCGCTTCCGCCATGATTTTGTGACTGACGCCGGGCAGTTTTAGATCGAGCTGAAATCCGGTAACGCCATCGCGCGTCCCGCAAAGCTTGAAGTCCATATCACCGAAGTGATCTTCCGATCCGATGATATCGGTAAGCAGGTTGTAGCGATTGAGCTGGCCGCCTTCGCCATATTCCGTGACCAATCCGACGGAAATTCCTGCGACCGGAGTTTTGATCGGAATGCCCGCATCCATGAGCGCGAGCGTTCCGGCGCAAACGCTCGCCATCGAGGTGGAACCGTTCGATTCCATGATTTCGCTCGAAATGCGAATGGCGTATCGGAAATTTTCAACACCTGGAATGACCGGCTCGAGTGAACGTTCAGCCAGCGCGCCGTGACCAATCTCACGGCGACTCGCGCCGCCGGTGCGGCCGGTTTCGCCGACACTGAATGGCGGAAAATTGTAATGAAGAAGGAAGCTCTTCGATTGTTCGCCGCCACCGTAGGCATCGATATTTTGCGCTTCTTCGATCGGCGCGAGTGTAGCGAGCGCGAGGGCTTGCGTTTCGCCTCGCTGGAAAATGGCCGAGCCATGCGCACGCGGTAAAACTCCGACTTCGCAGCTGATCGGTCGCAAATCATCATAGCCACGGCCGTCCATGCGCTTTTGCTTGTCCAGAACGCTGATGCGAAATGCTTTTTTCTGCACGTAATCGAACGCCTGCGAGATCGCGAACTTGTCGGCCTCGGGATATTTTTCGAGCACCGCCGTTTTCACTTCTTCCTTGAGCGCGTTCACCGCTTTGCTGCGGTCGACTTTGGTCGGGGTGTAAAGCGCGCCTTCGATCCGCTCGCCGGCAATGCGATAGGCGATCTCGAGAATGTTTTGGTCGACATTCATCAGCGGCATCTCGCGTTTGGTTTTTCCGACCTGCGCCGCCAGTTCTTTCTGAATGCGAATCATCTCGCGCGCATGTCCGTGTGCGAACTCGAGTGCTTTGACGAAATCCGCTTCTGGAATTTCGTCGGCGGCGCCTTCGATCATGATGACGTCGTTTTCGGTTCCGACGTAAACGAGATCGAGATCGCTTTGATTGCGCTCATCGTGCGTCGGGTTGGCAACAAATTGTCCATTCACGCGCCCAACGCGGACCGCGCCAATCGGACCAGCGAACGGAATATCCGAAACGCACAACGCGGCGGAAGCGCCGTTGATTGCGAGCATGTCCGGATCGTTCTGTCCATCCGCGCTGAGCAGAATGGAAATGATCTGCGTATCGTAAAGATAGCCGGCTCGGAAACAACGGGCGCAGCGGCCGATCGATCATGCGCGAAGTGAGCGTTTCTTTTTCCGATGGACGGCCTTCGCGTTTGAAATAGCCGCCGGGAAATTTTCCGACGGCCGCCGCTTTCTCGCGATAATCGACCGTGAGTGGAAACCAATCCTGACCTTCTTTGATTGCGGTGGCGGAGACTGCGCTCGCCATGACGATGGTATCGCCGCACGAAACGACGACTGAGCCGTCGGCAAGCTTGGCGATTTTGCCGGTCTCAATGGAGACCTGTGTGGACCCAATTTGGGCCGTGACCTTATTTTGCATACTACTTTCCTGGATGTCGCTAACTCCAGGCCGGTCACCCTGTTTTGTAGGTTTTAACCCCGGAAAGTTTTCGGGGCTAAAACCTAAAAACCGAGGGTGCTTTCTCGGCCCGGACTTGGCGGGGTTTTGGTTCTAATTACGAATCGGCTGCAGCCGCGAAACGCGTGGATGCCAACCTGCAGATCCCTGCGCTTTACTTACGCAAGTTCAATTTCTCGATCAGGTTTTTATACCGATCGGAATCTGACCTGCTCAGGTAATCGAGCAGGCTCCGGCGCTGCGCCACCATTTTCAGGAGGCCACGACGCGAGGAATGATCTTTGGCGTTGGTTTTGAGGTGTTCGGTCAACTGCGCGATCCGGCGCGTCAAAAGTGCAACCTGCACATCGGCGCTGCCGGTATCTTTTTCGTGCAGTTGGAACTGCTTCAAATCCATCGTTTCACTGCCGTCTGCCATAAACGAAGTGGGACTGTAGATGAAGATCGCGCTTTGGCAAGGCGCGCTTCTCCGCAAAAATGGAATGACGACTCGCTCTAGTGCCCGAGCACTCCGCGCTGCTCGAGAGCCTGTGCGTTACCCTGCATGCGGCCGTAGTTATCGCTGACCATCTGGTTGCGCTGCTTAGTGTAACTGCGCTCCGCCACAGCGTGCATTACCTCGGCAGCCGTTAGTAACCTTGCTGTAAGCGAGGCCGGATTAATCCTGTTGTGCCTCGCCACCGACGCCCAGCTCTGGCCCTTCGCCCGTTCGGCCACAACCGCCTGTACTGATTTGCCTGTCGCCGTTGCAATCGACTCCGCGACGAGCAAGTCACCATAGTTGAGGCCGGTAGCGCGCCGGTCCGCCACACATTGGACCACGGGCACACCGGTCTGCGCCGAAACCGCGCCATACGTGCTCGTCTTGGCATATGCCAGCTGGCTGATGGCATTTAGATTCACGATGGCATTATTCAAATCCAGCTCATCATCTGCCCAGGCAACACTTGCACAAACAAGTGAGCCAATCACCGCGAGGGATTTTAACGTTTTCATGTCGTTAGTCTGCTCCCACCTCGCGGCTATTGAAAGCCCGAAATTCATCTAAAACGCGAGCGGCATCCGATCGGGCGGGGTCCATTTTTCGCGGGCAATTTTCGAACTGATCACTGCGTGAGAATAGTGCGCTTCCACTGCCTCGACGTGTTCCCAGCGTTTCACGATCAGATTCACGCGCAGCCAAAGCGGAACGTCCCGATATGGACCATTCGCGAGATGATGAAGCAAGTGCATCCAGAAAGTTGTGATTGTCTCGTGATATACATTGATCCCGTGGCGGGCAGTGAATTGCAGCAACGACTGACGCATTCGCGCGATCGCCTCATCCAAGGACATCGTCGCGAGATAACTCAGTCCCGTCGCCATGTGCGCAGCATGATCGAATTGCGACGGCGCAATCGTGCCTGACTCAAACGCGTCGACCAGCTGCCGCACTTCCGTGTCGGCGGCGAAGTCGCGCGTCTTGATCATTCGTTAGGCAACCGTTGTCCGGCGCAGCTTTTCGTCGATTGCCAGATAATCGTCACGCGGCGGGCTAAATGTGTCGAGGACGCGCGTGTCGACCAGCGTCTCGACGCCGTGCGGAATGTTGCTCGCCAGATAAAACGAATCGCCCGTCGAGAGCTCGTGTGGCATGCCATCAACGATCAGTCGCATTTTCCCTTCGAGAATGTGAACGATTTGCTCCTGCGTGTGTTGGTGTGCCGGCATGCGACTACCCGCAGCCAGTGTCGCCATCATCTGATACATGGTTTTGCCGTTGGTCAGCGTGCGGCGGCTGATTCCCGGACAAATCTCAATCGACGGATTCTCCGTTTTCATACCGCAATCTGGAGAAGAATTACTCGATCGGCAAAGAGAAGTGATAGGACCGAATCGTCATCCGCCGCGTAAAATAGAATCGGTGCGCATCGAATCGCTGCACGCCGGAGTCGAGGTCGAGGCTCGTGCACTTTGCTTCGCGGGCGCGCTCAATGAGCCAGTCCATCAATCTTGCACCGTAACCGGCAGAGCGATCCTTTTCGCGCGTGACGAGATCATCGACGTAAAGAAAACGCCCGGAGAAGAGCCATTCGATGAATCGATAACCGGCGACGGCGCGCACTTCACCGTCTTCTTCGACAAACGCGAGGAGATAGCCGCTGCGCTGCTGGCGCCGAACCTGTTCCACAAATTTCTTGCGATCAGTAAAGCGCGGTCGCAGTTCGCGCATGACTTCGAAGCAGCCTCCGATTTCCGCCGGCGTCTTCGCGATCGCGATGCGAATTTTTTTTGACGACGAACTCCGTTTTTTCAAACTGGTTCCTGTTCTCGTTTCCCATCGTACCAAAGATCGAGCTTCTTCCGCGAACGAAGCACGCGCGGTCCGCCGAAAATAATTCCGAGGAATCGACGGAGGACATAATTGGGCCGATGCAACCGCAGCTTGCGCGCAGAAGTGGTGGCGGGCGTTCGCAAAATTCGGAAGCGACCAAATTTTTTGAGCGCGATACTGAGATAAGTTTCTTCGCCAGCAAAAAATTGTTCGTCGAATCCGCCGGCCGCAAAAAAATTCTCGCGACTGGTGAACAGAAACGCGCCCGCCCCAAGCTCGGACGTAAAATAGATCACGGAAAATATCTGGAACATCATTCGCGCCCAGAATGGCACCGCCCGATCGAAGCGCAGCCATGCACTTCCACCGGAAGCTCCATTTTGCAACGCAGCGAGCGCATCGGTGACGTGTGCGCTTTCAATGTGCGTATCGGCATCAACGAAAAAGAAAATGTGGCCGCGGGCTATCCGCGCGCCGGCGTTGCGAGCTGCGGCAATGTGTCGCTGCTCGATCGAGATCACGCGTGCGCCATGTTCCTGCGCGATCGCGACCGTTCGATCTGACGAAGAATCATCCACCACGATGATTTCAAATGGATGATCGCCAGCGGCACGACGGATCGCGCAAAGTGTCGCCGGCAATTCCAATTCTTCGTTGTGAGCCGGAACAATGAACGACAGCAGCATGGCGCTGCTCCATTTAAGGGCAGCGTCATGCGCGTGCAAGAGTCGTTGCTTTGTGAATTGGGTTCTGGAGGGAAATTCTGCCTAACGCCCCGGCTGCATATTGCCGTCTGCACTTTGACCGATGCCGGTTCCGGACCGCGCTTTGACAAGTGAAACATCGCTCGCGTTGATCGTGCCGTTGAGAGTCACATCTTCGCGACAATTCGACGCAGTTACCGTTTGTCCGGACTGAGCTTTCGTCTGTGAAACGTCGCTGGCATTCACAGTTCCGTTGCCACTGGTATCGCCGACGAGCGTTATCATCGGCACACTCACATCGGGAAGCATTTGTCCGAACTCATCAATAACGCCTTGCAACGTCACGCTGATCTGTTGCCCGTTACCGATGCCGCCGAGGTTTACCGTAACTTCGTTACCCGAGATTGACGTCCCTGCGACCACGCCCGCATCGCTCGTTAGGCTAGCGTCCGCGCTCGTGATGTTATTGCTGAACAAGAAAACGATCGAGTGATTCCCGTTGCTGTTGCGGCATTCGACGCCGCGCTGACCGGTCAGAGGCAGCGGAATATCAAACGAGCCGGCGGCTCCATGCACCTTGCGTGAAACGGCACTCGTTAGGGTAAGCGGATTGGTCGCAGTGGCTTGCAGGACGAGTAGCATTCCGTTCGAATTCACGCTTAGCTGTCCATTTGGACTGGAATACTCGAAGTTTCCGTTCAACGAACCGTATCCGATCGGATTGAACGGATCGTCCGGCAGGGGAGCGAATCCGTTGAAGGTGTGGAACTGTAACGCGCCCGCCAAGTTTGCTGTTCCGCCCACCTGCACCTGATCGAATTCCCCAGGCTCACTGCCGCCTGCGTCCACGATCATCGTGCTATCTGACGATTGATTGTAATCGCCGGTGACCACGATTTGTCCGGAAGAGTGTCCAGGTGCAATTAAGCCGCCGCTCATTGCCAAGTTGCCATCGATCATGCCGGAGCCGCTAATTGCACCGCCTTGCACCTCGACTGCCCCAGAGATGGTGACGAAACTGAGATCGGTCGAGCCATCTGTCTGCACGAATAGGTTATTGGGCACGACGTTGGGCGATCTTTTGCCGCCAACGTTACCCGGCCGATTGCCGCCAGTGGGGGAAGCGAAGTTTCCCCCGCCTTGTGCAACGATCGCGGCACCGATTTGTTGCAGACTACCGCCATCGTTGGTGATCAAACCTGCGCCGTCGTTACCAATTAAACCCGCGCCATCGCGGCTGATGATACAGCTGCCCTGCTTCTGGGGGGTGTTCTTTGCATCTTGCGCGGCAACGTTACCCGCACCTTGCGCGACGATACTTGCGCCGTCGTTACCGATGACGCTCGCACCGTCGTTACCAATGATCATGCCGCCACTGGCATTCACCATATTTCCCGCACCTGCTGCTACGATGCCGGCTCCATCGTTACCGATGAGACCCGCGCCATCATTCCCGATGAGCGAGTGAATTTGGCCTGAATTAAGCAAACTATCGGTAATCGTGAGACGCGGAGCGAGCGGCAATCCGCCCGCGATCACCGCGGGATCGAGCAAAGGCATTTCGAAATCGGACACACCGGTGTTGTGGAATTCCTGCACGGAAAGGCCGCCAAACCCGATCGTGCTCCACGTTCCGTGATTTTCCACCACGCCGTCGATCGGGACCAGAATGAAGTTGGCCATCGTAGAGGTCGCGCCGGAATTAATCGTTAGGTTAAAGTAACCACCCTCCGTTGCCGGTCCCATAATACCACCCAGGATTGTGAGGGACTGCCCGATCGTGAGATATGTTCCTTGGAAGTAGCCGAATTGCAGGATCATTCCCGCCACCTGAACATCGACCTGAGAAATGACGTGCGTTGTGAGGATGACGAGGTCGTTAGGCCCAGGCACGCCGTGATTGCCGTGGGCATCCAGCCACGTATTCGGATCGGCCCAGTCTCCTTCGCTCACGGCTGAAAAGAACACGTTACCGTTCGTCGTAACTGCCGGAGAACTGCCCGGTCGCGAGGCTGCACCCGCGGGGTCGATTCGGATCCAGAGCGTACCGGTTCCTCCGCGCGCAATTGCACCGAGATCGTCCGTCGCGACGAGATCGAGTTTGCGTAGACCAATTCGCGTTGTGATGTAATCCGTGGCGATATTTTCGACTCCGTCGCGCGTCTCGATCGCGCTGCCATCAACCAAAATCCTGAGGTTCTTAATCGAGCGCGGACTTGTCGCCGTTGCGCTGCCGGTGATGTGCAGGTTTACTGCGCCTGACGAATCGGCGACGAAGACCAGCGGTTGTTCTTGCATGCCATTTCCACCGCTGCTGCCGGCCGGTTGATTTAGTGTCACACTGGGCGGCGTTTCGCTGATGAGATTGTAAGGACCGATGATGTTCGACAGGCTATCGACCGATCCGGAAAGGCTCGCCACTGCGCGGAAATAAATTCCGTTAGCCTGTGGGACGTTGTTCGAAGTATGCGAGAAAACGTTCGATGACCCCTCCTGGTTCATGTGCCCGGAACCGTTATCCTGAAGGTCTGTCCATGTTCCTTCCGCGCTTGGCGTCGTGGTACTTTCCACGCGCACGGCAACCGCGGCAGGCGCATTGACGACGACGGCGCGGAAATCGAAGTCGGCGCGAAGCCCGTTGCGAACCAAAGAGAAAACCGGTTGGCCCGCGCGCGCCGTGCCGCTCGCAAGATCGAATGGCCCGACCTGGTTCGAAATCAAATCATCACGACCTTGCACAGAAAGCCTGGCGCGAAAAAAGACGCCATTTTGCTGCGGATAGGTGGTTGAATTCAGAACATAGTGAGCGCTTGCGGTATCGTAGGTCATGTAACCGTTCGATCCGTTAGGCAACCAGCGCCAGAGGCCAGGCTGATCTGGCGCCAGGTATTCGACGTTCATGATGCGGCCCGCTTGTTTGCCGAGGTGATAACAAGTGAAACTCAAAACCGGATTGGCTTGAGTGGACGCGGGAGTAACGGCGAAGACCGGCGCACCGTCGCTGATCGCGAGATCGAATGTTGATGTGGCGACGTCGGTTCCGTCAGTCGCATGCACTGTGATTGGAATCGGCGGCAAATCATTTTCCACCGTCTCGCTTCCGACGTGCGCGATTCCCGAAATGATTCCGGTCTGCGCATCAATCGTGAAATCCTGCGGCAAACCATCTGCGCTATAGGTGATCAGGCTATCGGCAGGGAAATAAGCCGTGACGATGTGATAGGAGAAATGCTGTTCGACGATCGCTTCCGCGGTGTGACTGCTGATGATGCGCGGACCGGCCGCTTGAATCATGAGCGTTGGAAGATCGGGGGCGGTTTCGAGCGCGAGATTTTCAGGAACAAACAACGGCGAAGAAGTTGTCGTTAGGCTGTTTGGATAATTCGGCGGACTAAATGGCGCAAAATCTTCTGCTGCTTGCGGCGAACCGGTGAGACTGAAAAGACTCGCAGGCATGTCTTCCATGACATCGTGGAAGTTGCGGACCTTGCGATTGGCATCGGTCTTCGCCATCCACCAGTCGGGTAAGTGATAGGAACCGGAAACCGGACCGCCGGTGTGATAACTCTGACTGGTCGCGGCAAAGCCGTAACCGCCACCGACCAGTTCCGTCGCGATCGACGCACCGGCGCCAAATCCGCCATAACCTTCGTACAACGGTCCGCCGAGAATACTCGCGAAAACGAAGTCTCCCGTTGCGCTTAGTTTGAAAAGCAGAACGTCCGTTCCGTTTGTGTTACTCGGATTGTTCGTCGCACTGCCGATGAGAAAACCGCCATCGCTCGTCTCAGTCAGGCTGTTACCCGCAAGAAATCCGCCACCGACGCGCCTAATATATTTCTCGAAAATTTCCGACGAGAGATCGCTGTTCAGCTTGCGCAGAAGGAATCCACCGTCGTCAGTCAGCTTCGAAAGTTCCGCGAAATTGCCATCGTTCGTGGCAATGAGGGCAATGGGATGTTCGCCCGAATTATCGGCGTGATCGTAAGCGTGCTGCGCCACGATGTTCCCTGATGTGTCGGTGATCAACAGCAGCAAGCCGTAGCGCATGCCCGGCGTCGAGCCGTCGGTGTCGTATTCGAAAGCCATGACGTAGCGCGAACCATCCTTCGATTGACATACCGGCGTCGAACCGAGGTATTGAATGCTGTTGTCGTAAGCTTTTGTGAACGCGAGCGTGCCGTCGGCGTTAAACTTCGCCAGCACCGGAATGGTGTAGCCATAGTTCGGGCGGCTTTGCGCGCAGGTTACGATCACACCGCCATCATTCGTCAGGCCGAGATAGTTGATACTGCCGGTGCCGATCGGTTCCTGATGCGGCGGATCGCCAATGGTCGCGCTGCCGCCGTTAAATCCGTTTTCCCAGAGGAGTGCACCATCAGGCGAGAACTTTGCGACAAAACCGCGCGTGAAGTTACTCGTTAGGCCATTGCCGTGCTTGGAGCCGCAAATAAAAATGTTTCCCTGCGCGTCGGTTGCGATCTGGCCGATATTATTGAGCGCGTGATAGGTGACGCCGTTCTGATAAAGGTCGTTGTCCTGCTTCAACAACGTTTGCCAGAGAATCGTGCCGTCAGCCGAATAACGAATCAACGCCCCCAATGGTCCGTAACTGCCGGGATGCAGCCAAACCTTGGGCATGGCCAGATAGCCCGCGACGACGAATCCGCCGTCCGGCATTTTCGCGATGGCGAGCGGCGTATCGTAACCGGAAGAGTAAAACGGATCGCTTCCTAGTGCGCCGTTAATGTCGTAACTGCCAAGGCCGTAACTTTGCGCCCAGCTGAGCGCGAATGACGGCACGGCGCCAAACGCGAGCAGGAACGCAGATACAATGGCGCAGGTGAACGATCGGAGGTTGAGGAATTTCATAACGTCGTGGGATGAAAGGTTGTTTTTCATCAAAGACGGGGAAACCCGGGCGATATTACCTAAATCCGAAAAAAAGATTCTGGCAGGATATCCTCGAACGCCGGAGACAGCAGAGAAACGAGACCGAAAGACGCGGCGCTACCGACGCGCTTGTTTACTCTGGAGAAAACTTAACTCCGGCCTTTTGGACTTCGCGATAAGGCAGAAGCCAGATGAGCGATTCGTCGTGCAAATCGACGACCTGAATGCGATTCCCCCACGGGTCGCGAAAGTCACAGCGGAATGGCGGCTCGAGTTTTAGTTTATATTTGCCGGTGACTTTTTTTCGCACTTCGGCAATCTGCTGTTCGTCGCGAACGATCAATCCGAAATGCCGCATTCGATCGGATTGGACCTTCTCAACTTCGAAGATGGCGAGGAACTGGTGCTCGCCCAACTTAAAGAACGCATCGCCTTCCCCGCGGTCGAGCTTCTCCAGATTGAAGACGTCCCTGTAGAACGCGACGGCTTTGCGAATGTCGTCGACCTCGATGGCAATATGGTTACAGCCGTAAACGCGAACACTCATGGACTGCTGGGATTCTTACCGCTCGCAACCAGCCACCTAACGAGCAATACGAGGAAGATAGCCTCCACCAGGTGAAGCAACACTTGGACGCTGGCCAGCTGTGACACAAAGCTCGACTGACCGCTTGCGATCAGAACAAGCATGCCGGCGTAAAACAAAAGCGAGATGGTGGCGACAATGGCGAGGCCGCTCAATATCCAGACGCGGGGAAACTTTATCGCCGCATACCACCAGGCTGAGCACATGATTGCTCCGGCAATGATTCCAACTGCGGTTTGCAAATAATAACTGCTCATAAGCGCTGTTCCTATCCTATAGCTAGCCTGTTCTATTCTTCAATCTCGCCGCCTAATCCGCGAAGATGTTGTCGAAAAGTGTAGGCGGGATCAGCCGACCTCTTCGTTAGATATTCCTTGAATCCGAGTTGTTGGTAAAGCGTATCGCCCCGTTTTATCCGCTCGGCCTGCTCTCGCTCCTTCCGCCAGATCGCAACACTTGTGGTCAGCAGTTCGTCAATGCGATCATCCGCGAGAAAGACGCAACCGTCGTCGTCGGCAAAAACCAGATCGTTTCTTGTCACTTCAAAATCTCCAAAGCGAGCCGAGCGTAACGCGTATTCATCGCGTGAATCGAGGCGGCGCGGGCCAGATGAACAAACACCATAACTCCACACCGGGAACCCGATTTGTTGCAACTCCGCTGTATCGCGATGCGCGCCCCAAACCACAAGTGCAGCCAATCCGTTTGCGCGGGCCTCGAGTACCGGTCAGGTCGCCAATACAGCCTTCATCGAACGCGGCCACCGTTATCAACGACCATCACGTCACCGGGTTGCGCCGTTCGCATGGCTTCGAGAAAAACATCGACGCTTCCGAAGTGGCGCGCGGGCAGAGCGCGTCCGGCCACTTTATCTGGAACAATCGGGGCGATACCTGGGGAAGCAAAACGTGCGGGCAGACGCAACCGCAGCGCGGCATCGGCAATGAGCGGCGTCGAAAGTTGAGCAAATTGCTCGGCCAGTTGTCGATTAGACGGAGTCATTTGAAAAACGGCGGACGCGCTTTACTGTCCACAGTTTCATTCTCTGGAACAACGGCAAACCAAGGGGGCAAAGGATTCATGAAAACATTTCGGCTGGGAGCATTGGCATTATTGATAATCGGCACGGCAACGGTCGCGCAGGCGGCGTCGGACGTCGGACCGTACTACTGGGTATTTAAACGAAGGGATTTTGTCCAAACTTCAACGGCCAATCCAGTGCCGGCAGGGGCGCCATTTCATTTGAACTCGCTGGTTATGCGAGCAGCCGGGGGCTCGTTTACGGGGGGAACGAGCTTTATCACGCCACCGGGGAGCGGCGTTGTCAATCTACCACAACCCTATAGTGTTATCAGCGACGGTAGTCTGAATTACGACGCATACCTCAGTTCTCAGACAAACCTTGATAACGCATTCGGGTCGGGCGGCTACATTCTAGACATCGTGGGTTCGCAAGCGGAACAGACGGCCACGGTATCTCTCATTGGACCGAGTTCTTTCCCGCCAGAAATACCAAAGATCAGCAATACTCCTTTTTTAAACGCTGAACTAATCGTCAATCCCACCGCCGCCTTCACGCTTAACTGGAACTCTTTTGCCAGCCACGACTTTGTCGATGACCTGATTATCCTGACCATCATGAATGGAACTACGGTCATTTCACGCGACGTGCTGCCGGCGACACAGACTTCGAGACCATTTCCGGCAAATTTCTTTCACGCGGAACAGACCTATACGGTTGAAATCAATTTCGTAAAGGTCGTGGGAAATGGGAGCGGCGTTTCAGGTTCGGTCGGACTCGCGGGCTTCGTGTCGAGCACGCGAATAGTTATCTCGACTTCAAGTCGCGTTCCGATTAGCGGCGTTGCCAACCTCTCGACTCGCGGCATGGTCGGGACGGGCGATAACGTATTGATCTCCGGCTTCGTCATCACCAGCACCGATTCGGCTCCGATGCGAGTCGTTTTGCGCGCGATCGGTCCTACACTGGCTGCATCCCACATCGCCCATCCGCTTGCGGACCCTGTGCTGAGTTTGTTCGATGCGCAGAATCCTCCCCACTTGATCCAGAGCAATGATAACTGGAGGAACACTCCATCTGCGGGGCTAATCACTGCCGCGGGTCTCAACCCCAGGAACGATCTCGAGAGTGCTATCGTTCGCGATCTGCCACCCGGAGCTTACACAGCAGTCGTGTCAGGAAAAAACAATGCAACGGGCACCGGATTAACTGAAGTTTACAACCTCGGCAGCAACGGCCAGGCGAAGCTGATCAATATTTCCACGCGCGGCCAGGTGTTAACGAATGATGACGTGATGATTTGTGGTCTGGTTGTCCAAGGTGCTATTAACCACTCTTACTTGCTCCGAGCACTTGGACCGTCGCTCACCCACTTCGGGGTCACTGGGGTTCTTGCGAATCCCACGCTCCAGTTGGTCGATGCCCAGGGTAACAATCTTGCGTTCAATGACAACTGGCGCGCCTCGCAGCAGGCCGAGATCGAAGCCACCCACCTCGCGCCGACCGACGACAGGGAGAGCGCAATGCTTGAGACGCTCGGACCGGGAACTTACACTGCAATTGTGCGCGGTAAGAGCGGCGGGACGGGTGTGGGATTAGTCGAGACTTACGCCAGGGACTGATGATCGCTCCGGTTTCCGGCGCAAGAAAAAGTGGACGCGCGTTTCCCCTATTGCTGATCGCGATTGCATGCGCGCTTGGTTACGCCTGTGCGAACTATCAACGCACGGGTCCAGCTGCTATCGCCGGGACGTGGACCAACACGTTTGGAACGATCTGGAGTGTCAGGAGTGACGGTACGTTCGATGTCGACCTCAATCGGGATAACCGGCGGGATGCCTGGGGAACTTACGCGGTCGAAGGCGACATCGTTACCATCCATGGCACAGGCGGTATCGCCCCAGCCGATTGCAAAGGAGACGGAGTTTATCGATTTACGCGCAGCGGTGAGACATTGCGATTCACTCGCGTCCGCGACAAGTGCAAGCTGCGCGTCAAAAACATCCTGCTCGTATGGCATCGCAAATAAGGGTGCCGCCTAACGTGGCAATGGCTGTTCGCCATTAGCCAACGCATACGCAGCCACTGCAACGACGGCAGAATTTTCCGCCAGCTCCCGCGGAACAATTTTATCAAGCGTATCGGCGGCGCTGTGATGATAGTTAAAGTAAAAGCGGCTGTCCTGAATCGGAGCGAACGCCGGAACACCGGCCTTCTCCAATGGTGTAATATCGGCGCCGGCATGCTCACTGAGCGCGAGAACGCCCGCACCTGATTCCTGCAAAATCGCGGCGACCGGCGCAAGCATCTGTTTCACTTCCGGCTTCGCCTTGACATAAATCCCGATTGGGTGGCCCGCACCTCCGTCCGTCTCCATCGCGGCAAAATGGTTGGACATTTCTTTTTCGTGATCTCCTGCATATGTCTTCGCCCCCATCAGCCCATTCTCCTCATTCATCCAGGCGATGACGCGGATGGTTCGCTTGGGCTTGAGGTGCAATTTTTGCACAAGGTTTGCCGTTTCCATCGACACAGCCACACCCGCACCGTCATCGATCGCTCCGGTTCCCAAATCCCAGGAATCGAGGTGTCCCGAAACAATAACGACCTGCTCGGGGTGTTCGCTGCCTTTGATGTCACCGATAACATTAAAACTTTCGACATCGGGCAATTGTTGTGGGGTCAGGGTGAGGCGCATTTTGACTGTTCCTTGCCTAACGAGTGAAGCGATTAGCTCGGCGTCTTCGGCGGTTACGGCACCCGCCGGAATTTTCGAAACGTCCGCCGTGTAGGTGGTCGAACCGGTATGCGGAATACGGTACTCGCTGCCGCCGACCGAGCGAATCACACATGCAACCGCACCCAACCGCGCAGCTGCGTTGGGACCATCACTTCTGTACTCCACCGCCTCGCCATAAGCATCTCCACCACGGCCTTCCGCCGCCATCTGTTTGTCGAACGGATAATTGAAAAGCACGATTTTGCCGGCGACTTTCTCTTTGCCTAACGACTTCAGTTCATCGAAATTCTTGACGGCGATAACTTCGGCGACAAGGCCGCCAGCCGGTGTCGGCACGCTCCCGCCAAGTGCGCAAAGAATTATCTTTTGGGTCGTCCCTTCGGCCTGACCGGAAAATTGCACGAGCGCGGCGGATTCTTCTCCGCGCACCCAGTGCGGTACCATTACTTTTTCCAGCTGCACTTCGCACCCGAGCGCTTTTAGTTCGGCCGCGACATACTCGACAGCCTTCGCCGCCTGCGTCGAACCACTGAGACGCGGGCCGATATTGTTGGTTAGATGCGCAACTTGCCGATATGCGTAATCGCTATTCAACGCTGCGTCTCGCAGCCGCTTCAGATCCGCGAGTGTTTGCGCCGAAAAAACAACCGGCGTTGACGAAGGTGACGGATTTGGAGTTGGGCTCTCATCCCGCGCTTGCGCGGAACCTGTCGAAAGCGAAGCAAGAATCGGAACGAGCGCGCAGAAAACCCTAATGCAAGACACGCCTCCCATCGTGTCAGCAAAAGCCGCAACGCGCAATCCGACGAATTTCGCAATTTTCGGGATTGATCCGACCGGAGGGAGTGAACCCATCCAGCTTCGCGAGCAAATTAAGCGACCAGCATGAGGATGAGCGAGATTAACGACCAGACCGTGATGACCACGATGGCAGCGAAGGCGACTGCTTCGAAACGAAATTCCCGCTGCATCTCGCGACGAAAATATTCGCCGCTTAGATGGAGGAACCGTTTTCGGGCCGGCTCACCGGCGCCCCAGCCAAACATGGCGCGCCCGAACGGTCCGCCGCCGCCAGGATGAAAGTTCGATTCGACGACGAGCGTTCTCGCGCCTCGACGCCGAATGCAGTTGTACGCGATGGGCTCCAGTGGTTTCAAATCGTCATCTCCCTAACGAGAAACAATGAAGCAACTCGTGTGCTCAGAGATCCGGCCGCTCGCGACGCGCAGCCGAGACTAGAATTTCACAGTGAACTGTCCGGCGACAAGATGTTCGCCAAGTTCCTCGGCTTGATCGTGCGTGAAACTGTATTGCACCTTCACCTGCAGGTAATTAGTGAAGCGATAACCAAGCACCGCATCAATGCGCGAAACGTCGTTACCCCACTTCAGATCGCCGTCTTCGTCCGGCACGGTGCCGAAGAATTGCTGGTTCCAGCGCAGGGCGGCGAAGAGCTGCGACGTAATTTTGTATTTCGCCTCGATGTAATAAGAGAAAACGTCGGCATCGCCCACATTCGGAACTTCGAAACGCGTTTCAAAAACCTCCGCCCAAAGCTGAAAGCGATGCCAGGCGAAGCTCACATCCTGTCCGAGCAGAATTTCGCGGTAATCACCAATGCCTTTGCCTGGCGGCAGCGACATCGCCGCCTCCGAGCGCAAATAGGAACCGACGCTCCCCGAAAAACCAATGTTCCACATCTCGTTAGGGCGTACGCCAACGCGGCCGCTGAAAGTCGGATGATCAAAACCGACCTGCGTTAGATCCCAACTTTCTGGCCGAGATGAGAGAGATGCGTTTTTCAATTCGATCGCATAATCGAATTTGGCGAAGCCACCGGAAACGCCAAAGCCTGAAGCGTAACTTGGTCCCCAAATTATGGGCAAGCGCAGATACTTGTCGTCGTAGCCGCTGAAGTCGGTCACGTCTTCGTACGGGACATGAGCCCAGCCGAGAAGTTCGTCGACATCTTCCGGTGCATAGCTATCCCAAATGCCGGTCACATTCTCATAAGGCAACGGGGCGTTGATGAAGGGATTATCCCATGAGTAATGGCGTGGCACCCAGTTGCCGACAACGGTTGCGAATTTGCCAGCTTCCACGGTAAGACGAACCGAATCCCACGGCGTAACGCGAAGCGCATATTCATCCAGGCGCACCTGCGCGCCACGATCGCTCGGGTCGAATCCACGATCGAATCGCGTCTGCACAAAGACGACAACATGTGAATCAATTTGTGCGTCGAGAAAAAGAGTAAGGCGCGGGTTCACCAGAAAATTATCTTCCGTAAAGATCAGGCCCGGTGCCGGCTGCTCGATGAAGTAATCTTCGAGATCAAACAATCCGCTTAACTGCAAATGCAGATGATCCTGAAAAAGACTGATCGACAATTTGCGATCGGCCTCTTCGAGAAAATCCGCTCGCGCAATTGTGACGAACAAAAGAAGCAGCGCCGCAATGAAAATCGGTTTGCCTAACGAGTTCGGAAATCCCGCTCGCCTAGGCTGCATGACGCAGGCTGTCGATTGTCTTGCGCAACGCCGAGAGCGTGACCGGCTTGCTCAAAACGACATCTACATCCTTCGGCTGCGAACCGGTCACTTCGATCAACGCGCCGAAGCCGGTCAGTAGCACAATCGGAATCTCCGGGCGTATTTGTTTGACGAGGGTCGCCATCTGGTCGCCGCTCATCTCCGGCATGGCTCGATCCGTAACCACCATGTCGAACGGCTCGGCTCGAAATTGTTCGATGCCTTCGCGGCCGCTGCTCGCCGTGGTCACGGCATGGCCCTCCGCCCGTAGAAAAGCGGAGATGACTTCGCGCACGCGCGCTTCATCATCGACAACCAACACGTTGAGCGGTTGGTCGGATTTTTGGTGGAACGAAGCAACTACCTTCGTCTCTTCTGCGGCCGCGGCAGGCAACCGGATAATGAATGTAGTTCCCTTGCCCGGCGCGGATTCGATCTCCAGTTTGCCGCGATGTCTCTCAACAATTCCGTAAACCATCGAAAGACCGAGACCCGTTCCCTGTTCGCCTTTCGTGGAGAAAAATGGTTCAAGACAACGGCGTCGCACCTCTTCCGTCATGCCCGCGCCAGAATCCCGCAGGCGAATGACCGCCTGATTATTTTCCGCGACCGTTTCCAGAGTAATCGAGCCGCCGTTAGGCATCGCGTCGACGGCATTGAAAATCAGATTGGTCAGCACTTCGCGCAGCGCTGATTCATCACCTGCGACGGCCGGAATTTCTTGCAGCTTGCTTTCGACCTGAATGGTCACGCCATTGGCCTGTGCCTGACGTCGCCATTTCGGCTCGGTCAGCGAGATCGCCTGGGTAACGATGTTATTGAGATCGATTATCGGAAATTTTTCATCCTCATCGCGACGTCGATAGAATTGACGCAGCCGCGCCACAACGCTCGCCGCGTCCTGCGCCGAGGTTCGCAGAAATCCCAGAAACTTGCGCGCCTGTTCCGTGTTCTCGAGCACGCCTGGCTTCTCGAGCAACAAGTCGCTGAACCCGAGAATCGGCGTAAGCGTGTTGTTAAAATCATGGGCGATGCCGCTGGCCATTTGCCCGATGGCACTGAGGCGCTCCTGTTGGATGACCTGCTGCTGCGTCGCCTTGAGTTCGGCCAGCGCTTTTTCCAATTCTTTATTCGCTGCAAGTAAATCGCGTTCGGCGCGCCGCCGCATCGTCAGGTTCTCGACTGAACCAGCGACGATTTTGTTAACCGGTTCCGAAAGTCCTTTTGAAATGAAAAGACTGGCGGCAAAACCGGCAACGAGAACACCGAGACCGAGGGCCATGATTTTCCAGCGCAACTCGTGTTGCTCGCGCATGGCCGACGCCAGCGGGTAAAGACAAATTTCATATGCGGGCGCAAGTTGCGTGTCCGGATCGATCGCTTTGAAAAAAACAAGCTGCGGTCCGCTGGCCAGTGTTACGGAAAAATGTCCTGAGCTGCTCTGCCCGACCATTGCTTCGCCAATCCGCTGTGCGAGCAGCTGACGATCCGTCGCGTTCAAGCTCTTGATGTAAAGCTGCTCGCGTAACCAGATTCCACTGTTGATTGCATTATTCGGTCCGCGATCCAGCCCTGTCATGTCGGGCACGGCGAAACCAAGCACGAGCGCGCCGAGATTTTTTCCATCCCAATCGAGGACTTTCGTCACCACCACTTCACGCAACGCGGAAAGCTCATTGCCTCGCGCGAGGGCGATGTAACCAACAGTTTGTTCTTCGACGTTGCGCAATGCCTTGTTCATCGGCGCCAGGATCTGATCGAGTGATTCGCGATCGATCACCCCGGCCGAAAACTGGTTAGGCGGCAAAATCGTACCGTCGGAATCGAGAAAGCGGCAGAACGATGCACGCGAAGTGTCGGGATCGTTCTTGTCCTGCGCGACGCCGCCAAAGACTCCCTGCAATTCGGTCAGCGCATTGCGATATAAATCCTCCACGTCGCGTTCTTCGAGCGCTGCGCGCAATCGAACTGAATGCGACAGTGCACGACATTTTTCTGTGATGGCGCCGAGTCGCGTTTCCTGAAGCGCAGTGAAAAGACGCATTTGCGCCTGAAATTGCACATCGAGACTTTCCTGATAACGCGCCTGCACATTGCGCTCGGCGAGATAAAGGGTCGCGCTCGTCACCGTCACCACAATGAGCATCAGAGCGAGGAGCAATCTTACCCGAAAACTGAAGAAGCCTTTTAGGTCCATCACCTGCCCTCGCTACCTCGCGGGAAAATCGACATGCACGGTCGTTCCCGGTTTTAGGTCAACTTCGTGACTTCGGACGTCGCCCTCGCTCACCCATGCCTTGAGCACATAATGACCGGCGGGTAGATTGCGCAGCCGGTAGCTTCCCTGCGGGTCGCTCTTCTGAAAATACGGTGTGTCCAAAACCAGGATTGTGCCCCGCATGGAGCCGTGCACTTCGCAATGCAGCGTGACTACGCCCGCTTTGTCGAAAAGAATTGAGGCCGGCGTTTCGTCCTTGCGATAACGACCGAGATCAAACCGCTTCGTTTTCGAATAGGAAAAAACGTTATGGTAGGTGTCGTCCATGTTTGGAAAATCAACCGTTGTCCCGACGCGGATCGGCAGCAGTCCGGGATCAAAATTGATGTTCTTTTGTGCCATCGAGACTCCACGTGTGGGAGTCGACACATGGGGGAAATTTCCTTCGAGATAAACAACCGCCATCGGAGGATCCGGCGGGCCGGTCGGTGTTTCCGCGCTGTCCTGGTAACGTTGAATCTGCAACCGCTCGGCCGAGGGACGCGGCAATTCCACTTTCCCCTCGACCGTGGCCTGCGCGAACAGGGCTCGGCCGAGTAAAAGACCGGCTGCCAGGACGGCTGCGTTGGGGCAAACTCGCATGCAACCTTCCTGAACAAGCGAAAACAATGCCAACGAGGCTGGTGACGGGCTCAACCGGCCGTTGTGAAATACTCGTCTTGCCGGTAAAGTGCGACGGATGAACCGCCTTATCAGCCTCATTTTTGTCGCCATTTCCGCGACCTCGTTCGCGCAATCGCAGCAAATGCCGACGGCGGACACTACCCGGCTGGACTTCAAGCAGTTCGCCCTGCTCGCGATCCAGGACAACGGTCGCCGTAAACCGGTCGATACGTTTGCGAAAGAAACCCTCATTCGTCTCACCGGCCGTTCGACTTATACCGACAAATCCGGACGGAAATGGACGCCTAACGACTTCCTGCTCTCAGCTTTGATCGAATCGCACGATTGGAAAAGCGAGCCGATGTTGCTGGTGTCGTTTGGAAAACTGAAAGAGCAGCTGGGACTGGAAACGACGGCGCGGCGGTTTTCCTTCGCGCAGTTGAGCGGCTCGGCCCAGCTCCAGCGCATCGCAAACGAAGCGCGTGCACTGAAACGCGCGGAACGGCCGCTCGATCGTTTAGAACAGGAAGCAACCGGCGTCAGCGATCGGCTCGCGATTTTCGCGCATGTGATGGATGGCAGTCTGTTTCAGATTGTGCCCGCTGCAAAAAGTGAAACCGAACAGTGGCTGATTCCGGAGCCGGGCTTGCTCGCGCAAACCTACGGCGAGGCCAAATCCGGCCCGGCTATTTCGGCGCTGACGCAAATGATGCGAGCGTACGCGAGCGGTGATGCGTTCAACTTCAGTTCCAACGCGAGACAGCTCCGCGAAAATCTTCGCGCGCTAAGCCCTGCGATTTATCCGACGGAATCGCAACTGCGCATCGAATATTTCTACAATCACTTCGACGGATTCTATCGCGCGGCGTGGTGCTACGGAATCGCGCTTCTCATTCTGATCGTGGCGCACGTTCGCAAACACGAGCGGCTGGTTGCGCAATGGCGGCGTCGCAATTGCGGTTGGTCGGACTTCTATTTCACGCGAGTGCGATTGTGATGCGCTGCTTGATTGCGGGGCGACCGCCGGTGACGAACATGTACGAATCCATCATCTGGGTTTCGTTCGCCGTTTCGTTTTTCGGCATGATCTTTTTCGCGCGGTATCGGGCGCTTGTTTATTTGCTCGCCGCACTGCCGGTGACATTGATCGCGCTCCTGCTCGTCCATCAAATGCCGATCGCGATGCCTTCGAGCATCGATCCGCTGGTGCCGGTCCTGCGCGATAATTTCTGGCTCACCATCCACGTGCTCACGATCACGCTGAGCTACGCCGCGTTCGCGCTCGCGATGGGTTTCGGGCACATCCTGCTTTTCCGCTACGCACGAAATCCAGCCGGCGCCCGTGCCGATCAGTCGATGCATTTCTGGCTCTATCGCGTGCTGCAACTCGGTGTCCTACTGCTGGCTGCCGGAACTATTCTCGGCGGCGTCTGGGCAAATTATTCCTGGGGAAGATTCTGGGGCTGGGATCCGAAGGAAACATGGGCGCTCATCGCTCTGCTTTGTTACATCACGACATTGCACGGACGGCTCGCCGGTTGGTGGACGCAATTTGGCCTGGTTGTCGCCAGCGTTGTCTGTTTTCTTGCCGTGCTCATGGCCTGGTACGGTGTGAACTTTGTTCTCGGCAAAGGATTGCACAGTTACGGGTTCGGCATCGGCGGTGAAACCTACGTCGCAACCTTTGTTGTTCTTGATTTACTCTTTGTCGGTTTCGCGATCTGGCGTTATCGCAGCAGCAAGCGCGCAGTAACTCGCAGGGCCCTCGAAGAGCAGACCGTTCCGGTGTAGTGGCGGCCGTGTCGACCGCATCGTCTCGATTTGCGAGCGACACGCCCGCCACTACATCTTCATCCCGATGACACTTCAACAAAGCGCGAGCGCGGTCGTAATGATTCGGCCGCACTGCTTTTTTCCGAATCCCGAAACTGCAGCGGACAATGTGTTTCAGCGAGACGCGAGCGAACGCGAAGTCGCTGCGCTAACGCTGGCCGCGCAACGCGAATTCGATAACGCAGTCGAAACGCTGCGCACGGCTGGCGTGACCGTTCACGTTTTTGACGACACCGAATCGCCGATCAAACCGGACGCAGTCTTTCCGAACAACTGGTTTTCCACGCATCACGATGGCCGCATTGCGCTCTACCCGATGTATTCCGAAGTGCGGCGGCAAGAACGCCGCGCCGATATCTTCGATGAGCTGCGAAAATTTTACACCATCTCGGACATTATTGATTACTCGTTAGGGGAAAAACGGGGACTTTATCTCGAGGGGACGGGCGGCCTCGTGCTCGATCATATTGCGCGTGTCGCTTATTCCTCATTGTCGCGACGAGCAAATCCGGAGCTGATCAAGCGGTTCTGCGATGACTTTGGCTATGAGCCGATGATCTTTGAATGTGCCGACGAACTCGGACAGCCGATCTATCACACCAACGTCGTGATGTGCATCGGGACCGAGTTCGCATTGGTCGGCGCCGAATTGATCAAAGACAAGACTCAGCGCGACGCAGTCACCGGAAATCTGAGAAAACGCGGAACAGTCATCGAACTGATCGCCTCGCAGATCGCTGATTTTGCAGGTAACGCGCTTGAGCTGGACGCTCGAAAAGAAAAACTGCTTGTGCTATCAGAGCGTGCTTGTCAGGCGCTGACGGAACAACAGCGCAATTCGCTCGAGCGATTTGCGCGCATCGTTCCGCTTTCTTTGCCTACAATCGAACTCGCCGGCGGCAGCGCGCGCTGCATGATCGCCGAAATATTTCTGCCGCCTCGTCAGTGATGGAGGCGCGACTCGACGATCTCGCAAAGCACGTGCAAAAGGAACTTGTGCGCTTCCTGAATGCGCGCGGTCGAATCGCTCGGCACGATCAGCTCAATGTCGGCCATGTTCCTGGTGGAACCGCCATCGCGCCCCAGAAAAGCCACGCTCGTTAGGCCACGAGTACGCGCTTCCTCAATCGCGCGCACGACATTGCGCGAATTTCCACTGGTGGTGATGGCGACGAGGACATCGCCGCGTTCTCCAAATGCGGTCACCTGCCGCGCGAAAATTTCCTCGAAGCCGTAATCGTTTCCAATCGCAGTCGTTAGGCTGCCGCCTTGCGCCAGGTTCATCGCCGGATAGGGACGACGATCGTGCATGAAGCGACAGGCAAATTCGGTAGCGAAATCAGCCGCATCCGCCGCGCTGCCGCCATTACCGCAGACGAGCAGTTTGTGACCGGAACCGAGACATTCCTCGATCAATCGCGCCGAGCGCAACAACGGCTCTTGTAGCGAAGCTAGCGATTGTGTCGTCGCGACTGCGGCTTTGACCGCCGCGCCGAAAATCTCCGATGGCTCAGTCATGACGCGTGTGTCATTTCGCGGAGTTTATGGCAGCGCGCAAATTCCAATCGTGACTCTGGAGACGTTCGACCGCGTCATTGTAATCGCATTGCAATTGTTCGGCGACGAGGCGGGCCGCGCGGTCGCGCAGTTTTGTGCTCGTCGCGGCGAGATCGATCATCGTGTTCGCTCGCACTTTGCCGAGCGCAACCATCGCGCCGGTGCTGATGATATTAAGCGCAATCTTGGTCGCCGTGCCGGCCTTTAATCGCGTCGAACCGGCAAGGATCTCCGGCCCAACAGCAAGGTGAATACGCAAGTCGACGCGAGGTGTAGAGGCGGCCGTGTCGGCCGCAATCCAGCTTTCTGCGGGCGCCACGCCCGCCTCTACATTTCGTGTCGGATTACAACTGAGCAGAATGGTCGCTGCGCCTAACGACTTGGCGCGGGCGAGAGCGCCTAACACGAAAGGAGTTCGTCCGCTCGCAGTGATGCCCACCACGGCATCGCCACTTCTCACGCCACGGTCATCGATCGCGAGAGCGCCGTTACTCTCTTCATCTTCGGCGCCTTCCACGCTGCGAAAAAGAGCCGTCACACCGCCGGCAATGATTCCCTGCACCAGCTCCGGCGAAGCGCCGAAAGTTGGCGGAATCTCACTCGCATCGAGCACGCCCAGTCGGCCGCTCGTTCCCGCGCCCACGTAAAACAAACGACCACCTTTCCGCATTGCTTCCGCTACGGTCTCGATCGCTCGCGCCAAATCATCGGTCGCCTTCTGCAACGCTTCATCGACAAATTTTTCTTCATCGACGAAGAGCTGCACGAGTTCGCGTGGATTCATTTGTTCCAGATTCGCCGAGCGCGCGTTGCGTTGCTCAGTCATGGCGACGGCAAGATCGTCGAGTCGCTCCGCCGATTTTTTCTGCCACCCGATGGGATGCTCGTGCAATTCCGCGGCCAGCCAGGCCGCGCCCATTTCCGGTGGTTGATCCACCGTCGCGACGCGCGCATCCGGCAGAATTTTTTTCAAACGGCGCCGGAAGGTGTGCGTGTAAATCGAGTCCCGGTGGAACAATCCACCCAGCAGCATGACCTTGGGTGCGAGTAAATGCAGTCGGGCCGCAACTACTTCGGTGTATTCGCTGAGAACGCGCGCGCCTTCTTCCAAAATCTCAATCACCGCCTGGTCCCCATTGGTTGCGGCTTCACAGACGACGGGCGCCAGCATTGCGATTTCCATTTTGTCGGCTGTTTGCGCCCAGCGCACGAGTTCGTCGAAATTATTCAGCGCGAGAGCGCGCAAAACACTCGCGGCAAATTGCGCTTCGCCGCGGTGCATGTCGTATTCGCGTCAGGATCAGGCGCAAGGCCTGAACAGAAATGAAATAACCGCCGCCGGTGTCGCCGAGGATATGCCCCCAGCCGCCTGCTTTTTCGATATGATCGCCACGGCGACCGGTCACGGACGAACCGCTTCCGGCGTTGACAACGATGCCATCGTGCTGGCCAAGCGCAGCGGCCAGACCAGAATCGCGATCGCTGCCGGTGATGATTTTCGCATTCGGCCAAAGCTCCGCGCAAAGACTTGAGAGCGCGCGGCGATCTTCTTCCGTTCCACAACCCGCCAGAAAAATTCCTGCGCGATCAATTTCTTTCGGCAGCTCGGAAAAAATGGCGCGCAACCGCTCCGGAGTCGCGAGGCGAAAATTCGCAGGCGGGAGTTTGCCCTGCTTGACGACACGCATGTCGGCGCCGTCGCGTTCGACCAAAACCCACGCGGTTTTGGTGCCGCCGCCTTCGACTCCGAGGATTTTTTCGTGGCCGTTCATTGTCGAACCACTTCTCATTTGTATCATGCTTCATGCCGCATAACGAGGCGAGCGCAGAAAAGCGAGTTGTTACGCTGCGCGAAGAAATTAAGGAACACGATCGGCGTTATTACGAGGAAGCGGCGCCTACCATTAGCGATCGCGAATATGACGAACTTTATCGCGAACTGGTCGATTTGGAGCAGCGTTTCCCGCAATTCGCCTCGCCTGATTCGCCCACTCAGCGCGTCGGCGGAAAACCGCTCCACGCGTTCGCCCAGATCACGCATCGCGTGCCCATGCTCAGTCTCGACAACACCTATTCCGAAGAGGAGATCGCGGATTTTTATCGGCGCATGCAAAAACTTTTGCCTAACGAGAAGATCCCGGTCGTAATCGAGCCCAAAGTCGATGGCGTCGCCGTCTCGCTGCTTTACGAAAAAGGGCGACTGCAATATGCGGCGACTCGCGGTGACGGAACGGTCGGTGACGATATCACGCAGAATGTGCGCACGATTAAAACCGTGCCTGTGCAGCTGAAAGGCTCGACCCCGGACGTTCTCGAAGTGCGCGGCGAGGTCTACATGAATAAGAATGGCTTTGCGAAACTAAACGCCGAGCGCGCTGAAGCCGGCCTGCCGCCTTTTGCCAACCCTCGTAACGCCGCCGCCGGTTCGCTCAAACAGCTCGATCCGGCAATTGCAGCAAAACGTCCGCTTGGAATCGTCCTCTACGGTACAGGCGCGTTCAAAGGCGCGGATCTGGATAAGCACTCCAAGCTTTTTCCATTTCTCAAGAAGCTCGGGCTGCCGACAAGCGAGCGTTGGTGGAGAGCGGAGTCGATCGAGGAAATTTTGAAAGCCATTGTCGAGCTCGATCGGTTGCGTCACGGCTTCGTTTATCAAACGGACGGCGCCGTTGTGAAAGTTGACTCCTTTACGCAACGCGAAGCGCTTGGTTTCACCGCGAAGTCACCGCGGTGGGCAATCGCCTACAAGTATGCAGCTGAGCGAGTGGAAACAAAGTTGCTCGACATTTTGATTCAAGTTGGACGAACGGGCGTCCTCACTCCGGTCGCTGCGCTCGAGCCCGTCACGGTGAGCGGGAGCCGCGTTTCACGCGCGACATTGCACAACCAGGAGGAAATCGAGCGGAAAGATATCCGGATCGGCGACACGATCCTGCTCGAGAAAGCGGGTGAAGTAATTCCCGCCGTTGTTGGCGTGCGGACCGATTTGCGGACCGGCAAAGAAAAAAAATTCCGCATGCCCACAGTGTGTCCCGAATGCGGCAGCAAGTTAGTCAAAGATCCGGAACAGGTCGCGGTGCGTTGCGTCAACAGCCAGTGTCCAAAACAGTTAAAGCGGCGGATCGAACATTTCGCTTCGCGCGGCGCAATGGATATCGAGGGCCTCGGTGAAGCGATGGTGGAACAACTCGTTAGTCACGAATTTGTTCGCGAGATCAGCGACATTTATGAACTCGATGCCGCAAAACTTTCACAGCTCGAGCGCATGGGCGAAAAAAGCATCGCCAATTTGCTCGGCGCGATCGAGCAAAGCAAAACGCGTCCGCTTTGGCGCCTGATCTATGCGCTTGGAATTCTGCACGTGGGCGTGAGCGCTTCCCGTGCGCTCGACGATCACTTTCACAGCCTCGACGCACTCATGAAAAGCTCGCCGGAGGAATTGCAGCGCATTCCGGATGTCGGCGAAGTCGTGGGCGCGAGCATTCAGCAATTTTTTCAGGAGAGTCGAAACCGCAAAATGATCGAACATTTGCGACAGGCAGGATTGCGCCTAACGAGCGAGAAACCGAAGACGGTCGCGATTCCGGGATTCAAGGGGACGACATGGGTCCTAACGGGAACGTTGAGTCAGCCGCGGGACGAAATCGCGGAAATGATCATTGCACGCGGCGGCAAGGTAAGCGGCAGCGTGAGCAAAAAAACGAATTATGTGCTCGCGGGCGAAGAAGCTGGCAGCAAATTGGACAAAGCGAAACAACTCGGAGTCGCAATTGTCGACGAAGCGAAGTTTCGAAAAATGCTCGGGTAGGGCGATTGACCTCAATTGCCTGCGGGCGCTCGGTGAACCGCCCCCCTAGGGCGTGCGCTGCACGATCGAGTCCAACCTGATCGGTAATCCCTGATGCTTCGAGTCGCCTGTCGCGAAGGAAGACGTTTGCGCGGCCGGATGAAAATCGGCCTGCACATCGAAGGTCAGCTTTTGGGTCCCACGCATAACCGTAATCGGAACGGTGTCCCCCGCAGTGATGAAAAAGGAAGCATCGAGCACATCCTCCGGCTCGTGCACTTTCGTTTTCCCAACCTGCAACAGAATGTCTCCTTCCTTCACACCGGAATCGGCCGCCGGCGTTCCGTCCATGATCTTCGTCATTTCCGCGCGCGAGCCTTCCACTTCCTTCGGCGCTTCCGAAACGTTGATGCCAACCCAGCCGTGGCGCGGTTCACCGAAACGGACGAAGTCGTTGTGAATTTTTTCCGCGGCATCAATCGGCAGCGCGTAGCAGGAGGAATTGTTTTCCAGACTACTGACGAGAATCCCCACGACTTCGCCTTTGAAATTGAGCAGCGGCGCCCCGGCTTCACCGCGCTGTGTCGGCAAATTCACGCGCAGATGCGTCGTCGAAAAATAGCGGCCGAGATACTTCCGATCGAAACCGGCGATCATGCCGAAACTCGGCGTCTCGGGAAGATCGAGCGGATACCCGATGGTCACTACCGGCGTCGCGACTTCCAGTTGATCCGAATGACCGAGCGGAAGTGACGGCGTCGTCGCGTCGACTTTGAGCATGGCGAGTCCGCTGCGCAGATCGACCAGGACCTGATGGGCCGGCAATTTTTTTCCCTCCATCTCGACGGTGAAATTCGTCGCGTCGCCGCCGACGGAATACGAAGTGAAAAGCATTCCGGTGGGATCAACGAAAAATCCAGTGCCGGAAAGTTCACCGTGCTGATCTGCCGCGCGGATTTTTACAACTGCCTTGGCACAACGCTCGAAGATTGTCCTGACCTCGTGCGCAATGGAATCCGACGGCATGTCGGCGGCGCGTAAAAAACCCGCCGCGCCAAAGAAGGCCAGAGCAAAAGATCCAAAGAAACTAGCGAACGAAGGCCGGAAAAATAATTCCGGCCGCCCGCTAAAAGTTGAAAGCCGGCTCATAACTCACAGGAGTACTGTCGAGCACGTAGCGTGGGGTTGCTGCGGCCCGATGAGCGTGGGCGCTTTGGCGGAAATTACGGCGAAGAGGAAAACTGAAATCACGCGTCGCGATCGGCTTCGCCAGACTCCAATCATTTCGATTATCGAACGCGGCCGCATTCAGCACTGACAAGGGCTGACGCGAAACCGTGGCGAGATCAGACTGCTGCGGAGTCTGATAGACCTTGAACGAAATGACTGCTGCGCAAACGAGGAGCGCGGCGGCCGCCACCGGATAGGATGCGAGTGACGGAACATTCAGGCGGAACATGAAATCATGCGCGCGTTGCAGACAGATGCGCCAAAGCGGTTCGCGCAACAGTTCGTCGCGCTGACGCCGATGAAATTCGTGGATGAAATTATCGAAATAACCGGGGGGCGGTTGCTCATGCCGTTTCAGGCGCAGCAGCTTGCCGATATCGTTTTCGCTTATTTCGTCCATGCAGTTCCGAAGTTATGAAACGGGATTCTTGCGAAATTCTTCGAGATAATTTTGCAGCTGTCTGTTCGCGTAGAAGAGCCGGGAACGTACTGTGCCTTCTGAAACCTTCAAGATCTTACTTATCTCGGCGTGCGGCATTCCTTGAATATGAAACATGGTGACGACAGCCCTGTGTTCATCAGACAATTTCATCATAGCCTCGTTCAATCTTCGCTGGAGCTCCCCAAGGTCCGCTTCCCGCACTGGACTGCTTGTCGCCGTGAGCTCTAAAAATTCCTTGTCGTTCTGCACGCTCGCGTCCATGTCGTCGAGGCTGAGATTGAAACGGCGGCCGCGTTTCTTAAGGAAGTTAAGCGTCATGTTCACCGCGATGGAATGGATCCAGGTGTAGAACGACGATTTACCGCGGAATCCGCGAATGGATTTGTAGGCCTTGGCGAAAACATCCTGCAGCAGGTCGTTCGTGTCCTCGTGATTGGAGGTCATGTTGTAAACCAGGCCGTAAAGACGCGGCGTGTATTTCACCACCAGTTCATCGAACGCCGTCGCGTCGCCCGATTGTGTACGTGCGACAAGCGGCTGGTCTTCATCCGTTCGAGGCCGATCCATCGCGTCGCGTCTAGATTTAACACGCGGTTTCTCTCCCGACGACAACAAATCGGAAATACGACGTGGAGCGGGAAGCGCGATGGATGACATGGGTTTCAATTGTGCCGCGGAATCAGCGGCGATCCCGCACCGAGAGTAACCACAGCAGGTTCCCCAACGCGGCGATGAACGCAGCGACATACGTCAACGCAGCCGCATTCAAAACTTTATTAACGCCCGCGGCTTCCTCGCCCGGCTGGATGATTCTCATTTCCGTAAGAATAATTTTGGCGCGGCGTGATGCATCGAATTCAACCGGCAACGTGATCAACTGGAAGACGAGCAGAATTGCGTAGCACCAGATACCGAGCGTAATCAGGCCCGTGATGTGAAAGAAAAGGCCGCCGAAAATCACGAGCGGGAGCATTTGCGATGCGATTTGCGTCACTGGCACAATCGTCATCCGCGCCTTCAGCGGCGCGTAGGATTTTGCATGCTGGATGGCGTGCCCGCTTTCGTGCGCGGCGATGCCCAGCGCAGCGACGGATGGAGTGTTGTAGACGTTTGTCGACAGGCAGAGCGTTTTCTTTGATGGATCGTAATGGTCGCCGAGAAAGTCATTCGTTTCGACGACGCTGACGTCGTGAATCTGCGCCGCCTGCAAAATTTCACGCGCTGCTTCGGCACCGGTGATATTTGAGGTCGCCCGCACCGCACCCCAGCGACGGAATGCAGAGCTAACGCGAAATTGCGCCCACAACCCGATAATCAGAGGCAGACCAATCAGGAGGAGCCAATGATGTCCGAACCCAGCGTAGTACATAATTTGACTCTATTTAGACTACGGAGTCCCTGCTTCGTTCAGATTTCTAAACGCTTCTCGAAACGAGAGAGCAAACGGATGCCGGTATCCGTCAAAACGGCGACATCTTCCAGCCGCACGCCGCCGAGTCCGGGATAATAAAGACCCGGTTCAACGGTCAGCACCTGTCCTTTTTTGAAAACTGTTTTTTGGAATCGTGGGTATTCGTGAATTTCTAAACCGAGTCCATGGCCGGTTCCGTGAAAAAATCCGACTTGCCGTCCCTTGCGCACTTCGGTCGGATAACCGCGGTCAGCGAAAAGTTTTTTGATTGCGTTGTGCAGTTTCAAACCGTCTGCGCCCGGTTTCATTTTCTTCAACGCCATTTCCTGACCGGCGCGCACGGTTTCCCAAAGATCGCGTTGTTTTTCACTGGCGCGTCCACGCACGACGGTGCGCGTCATGTCGCCGAAATAACCGCTCGCCGCATCGCGCGGAAAGATATCGAGAATGATGAGCGAATTTGCGAACAACGGACCGCGACCACGCTCGTGCGGATCGCATGCCTGATCGCCTCCGGCCACGATCGTGTTTGCGGGCAAACCGCCGGCGCGCAAAATCGCGGTGTCGATTTCCGCGCGCAGCAGTTCCGATGTCAGCGATTTGCCCGACCAGAACAGCTTTTTCCCTTTCGGTTTCGATGCGCGCAAAACTTCCATCGCACGCGCCATTCCTTTTTCGGTAATCGCGAGAGCGCGCCGCATCAGGCGAAGTTCCTCCGCATTCTTTGCCTCTCGCTCCGGCCAGAAAAGTCCGTTTGTCGGCTGCAGTCGAATTTTGTTCGCTGCCAGTTCGCGTGCGTAGCCTAACGGGAAATTCGCCGGCACAACGGCAAAACGCACCCCGCGTTTGCGCAAAAAATAAGCCAGCACCTTTTCATAAGCCGGGGCTTTCTTGCTTGTACCTTGGATCTCACGTTCGAATTTGTTGTAAGACAAAAATTCATCCGCACGCGCCGTCTTTCTCGCGCGATCGATCTCAAGATCGCTTAGGACGAGTGTGCGTTTGCCGTTTCGTTCCAGGAAAATAAACGGATCGGGCGCAAAGAAGTGTGTCGCATAAAGCATGTCCGCGTCGTATTCACTCGCCGCGACGATCAGTTTCGTTTGGCTTTTGGATTTACTCATTGTGTTTTCCTTACTCCTGATTCCAAAGCATGTCATCCCGACCTCGGAGGGACTCGCCGCGGCGAGTCCGCGGACGCGCCGAAGCGCGTCCCTCCACTAACTTCGCCGGACTTCAAGTTGGCGGCGTAAAATCCAATGCAGCAAACCGAGCAGCGCAATCGTGGATCCAACTAACACGGCGGTGTTGAACGCGAACACGCCAAATTTCACGCCGAAGAAGCGTTTCTCCGCCCCGAAGAAGACATTCGGTTTTCCACCTCGCCGATAATCATTCTGCTCCATCTCCGCGTTGGAAATGAGATCGGAAATCTTTTGATTCAGGTACAACTGTTCCGCGGTCACCGGGCCGACTGCATCCTTGAAGAGGCCGCGCACAAACGGACGTTTCCCGTCGAGAATTTCATCGACAATTTTCAGGTATTGATCGACTTCCGCCGAAGTTTTTGCTTCGAGGCCGGAGAGCAATGCGAGCGCTTCCTTGAGATCATCGAGCCGTTTCTTTTCCATCGGCGTCTGCGCTTCCTTCGCGACTTCCTTGATCATTTCGTCCGCGCGATCCCGCCGCCGACTCAGTGGATTCAATTTATCCTGCGCGACGACGATCTCCTCGTAGGACCAGCGCATGGCGATGAATTGGCAGATCAATGGCACCTGCAATTTGCTGTCCATTTTCGCCGCCTGCTCGGAGTTAGGATGTTCGTTGAACCAGCGTGAGAACGTGTGCAGCAGCGCGAGGTTGCGATTCATATCCTCGTATTTGATGAGCGCGCCACCCATGATGATCTGCGGGATCAACACCAGCGGAACGATGTTGGCCGCCGTCTTCGGATCGCCGACGAGTGAAGAAACGACGAGCCCCAGAGCAACGCCGCTCATTGCCGTCATGAAAACAATGCCGAGATCGATCCAGAACATGCCACGGATTTGCAGAACCCAATTGCCCAACCAGACGAAAAGCACGCATTGCACGAGAGCGAAAACGGCAAGCGACGTCGTTTTGGCGAAGACATAATAGGGCAGCCGAACATTGAGATTGCGTTCTCGCTGCAAGACAGCGCGGTCGCGAATAATATCGTCGGCGCTATTCGTTAGGCCAAGGAACATCGCGACGATCAGCGCCAGAAACAAAAACGTCGGAATGTGATACGCCGAAGCGAAATCGTACGTCCCGCTATCGGAGTAGCGCAGGATGCTCGCGATGAGAAGCGCAAGCACGGGCGCAACACCAATCGTGATCACGAGATTTGCGCGATTGCGCAGTTTGCTCATGAACGAGCGGCGCAGCAGCGTGCGCAATTGCGTCCATTCATCGTGCCAGCGAATCGGCGTCCGGCGACGTTTTTTTGCCGGCGCGTCCGGCAAAGCCGGGATGGAATCCTTGCGCAGCGAAACCTGTTTAACGTCCTGGATCAAACGGAACGCCTCGTACTTATCCCGCCAAAATTCGGGGGAGTAACGCCGCGCCGCGACGAGTTGTCCGCGATTGTTCTCCTCGTAAATGATGTCGCCGCTCAGATCGCGCAGCGGCGTTTCCAGAACATCGAAAATAAATTCCGGCCGCGTCGTTCCGCACGAAGGACACGCGCCGAGATCGGCGCCGAATTGATGCTGATGTTCCGCTTCCGCGAAATAGCGGAGCATGTCGGTAGGCGTTCCGAAAAAGACGAGCCGTCCGCCTTTATCGAGCAGGATCGCCTTGTGAAACATCTGGAAAAGTTTCGAGCTCGGCTGGTGAATGGTAACGATGATGATTTTGTTGTGCGCCATTCCGCGAATGATTTCGATGACGTGCTCGGAATCTTTCGAGGACAATCCCGATGTCGGTTCGTCGAAAAGGTAAATGTCGGACGAACCAATCATATCGAGCCCGATGTTGAGGCGTTTTCGTTCGCCGCCGCTCAGCGTTTTCTTCACCGGACTGCCGACGATGCTGTCGCGTCGCTCACTCAAACCAAGCTCGATCAGTTTGCCCTCGAGCCGTCGCGTGCGATCGCGTTTCGACAAATGCGGCGAACGAATCGCGGCCGCGAACTGCAGGTTCTCTCCGATGGTGAGATGCTCATCGAACGCGTCCTCCTGCGGAATGTAACTGATGTAGCGCTTCAGTTGATCGAGATTCGGATAAAGCGACTGGCCGTTGAGCAAAACTGCGCCGCTCGTCGGCTCGATCTGGCCTCCGAGAACTTTGAGCAATGTGCTTTTGCCGCAGCCGCTCGCACCCATCACGCAAACGAGCTCGCCGCGATTGATCGAAAATGAAATACCGTCGAGCCCAGTATCGCCGCTGCTGAAGCGGTGTCCGACATCGCTCACTTCGAGCGTGCGAATGATGTTGCGCTCTTCTTCAATGATGCGCTCGGAAAAATCGCAGCGCAGAAATTGCCCGACATCGATGCCGATGGTGTCGCCATCTTTTAGCGGCGCCGTCGTGCGGACCGATGTGTCGCCGACCATGATCGGACGATCGGCTTCGATCACTTCAAGTGTGCCGACGCGTTTGTCGTAATCGCAAAGAATCTTGAGCAGAACGTCGCCGCTCGTTCCCGGCGAAAGCAGAATGTCGTCTGATTGAAGCAGGCTCGGATTGTTCGAGACGAGATATTCGGATTTGGACGCTTTGAGCTGGAATCGTCCACCCATCGCGCGCGCGCGGCGTCGCAAATCGATCAAGTCCATCTCGCTGTCGTTATGGAAAACGATTTTGTCTTCGAGCGTCGCTTCGACAACTTTGCCCGCCTTCAACTGCACGCCGTTGAGCACGGCATCGACATTGCGCAACGCGCGCACCTGCACCTTGAGACCGAAGGTCACTTCCAGCGCACTTTCGCGCGAGCGCGAGCGTTCCAGTTCCACTTCATCCGAAACCTTGTTCACGCGGATGAAAATTTGCGGCATGGAAACGTTCTTCTTCGCGTTGAAATAGGTCGCCAATTCCTGATACGTCAGCACCTGGTCGCCGATGAGAATGCGCTGGCCCGGATAAATGCGGCAGAAACCGCCGCGCGCCAGCGGCCGGCCGCGCACCGAGACAACCTGATCGCTGTAGTTCTTGAGCAGAATCAAATCGTGATAACGGAAAGCGAGAAGCCGATCCGTTTCGTTCAAACTCTTCAGCACAACATCGGACATTCCGTTGTTGCCGAACGAAACCGATTCCAGCGGTGAAGCGCCACGCTGAAAAACCGACGGATCGGAATCTTCCGAAGCGTTGAGCTGGTAAACAATATCGATCGCCTGCGCCGCCATGCCGAGTTGCGACATGAACGAATAGAACGCGACGACCTGCTCCTGCTTCAGTCCCGCCTGCGAAATCAAATCATAAAGCTGAACGCCGAGCATGATCTTGCGTTCCGTGCTCAGCTGCGCGGCGAGTTTTTGCGCCATCGCTCCGAGATTTTGCTGCTCGTAAAGCGCCTGCCGGAAAAGTTTGCGCAGCTCCGAGTAAACCGCTTCCGGATAATCGTAACGCAAAAAGCCAAGGCTCGAGTCGATCTCTTCCTCGAGCAAAACGCCGTCGGCTTTGGAAAAACTCGCCAGCACCTGGATCAGAAGCGGAAGCAGGTTCGGTCCTTCGGAAACACTGCGCGGCCGACGCAAAGCGCGCCGCAGCAGACGGCGACTGCGCCGTCGCAAGCGATAGGCAAACGGCGTGACGCGCTGCACGGCGCGATCGATTCGGTCAGCAACTGTTGTAACCAGCTCGGTCATGAAATCCCGGAAGGAGACAGTAACTTCATAGGTTGAACGGCGCAACGAGCCGGGAGTCAAAGCACGCTCAGTTCCACTTGATGTTACGAAATAAGAGAAGGAAAGGTAGCAGGCCCAAGGGCTGCTCTTTGCATTGCAAAAATGTTCATGGTAGCGTTTTTGTCCGGCTTCTAGGACCCGGCTTCATTCATGGCTTCATCTGATCGCAATTCACAGAAGGACAACAAGCCTCGCGGTAACGAGCCGAACTTTAACTGGCGCGGCGTTATTCTTATCGCGATCGCGTTTGCCTTGATCGGTCTCGCGGTGCTTTTCCGCGGCGGCGCCTACCAGGCCTACGAAGATATTCCTTACAATCGATTCCTCGAGCTGCTCGACAGCAAACAGATCGTTAACGACAAAAATTATCCGGTGCAGTTGGTGATCGAGGAAGGCCGGCCGACACAAACACTGCGCGGATATTATTTGAAACAAGGCGCTGGCGGCGCGCCGACTCAACAGGCGCCGTTTCGCACAACGATTTACCTGAATTACAACACGGATTTGCAACAGCGATTGGCGGCCGCTGGAATTCAGCCGGCGATTCGTCCCGAATCCAATGTGCTGGCGCAAACATTGGTGGGCTTTCTCCCGATCGCAGTCTTCCTCGTTGTTCTTTATTTGCTCTTCCGCCAACAGATCCGCATGGCCGGCAAGGGCGCGCTGAATTTCGGCAAGAGCAAGGCGCGCATGCTCGCCCGCGATAAAAACAAAATCACATTTCGCGACGTCGCCGGTGTGGAGGAAGCGAAAGATGAAGTGCAGGAACTGGTCGAGTTTCTGCGCGATCCAAAAAAGTTTCAGAAACTCGGCGGCCGCATTCCAAAAGGCGTTTTGTTAGTCGGTCCTCCAGGAACCGGTAAGACGTTGCTCGCCCGCGCCATCGCGGGAGAAGCTGACGTTCCGTTCTTTTCCATCAGCGGTTCCGATTTCGTAGAGATGTTCGTTGGCGTGGGCGCCTCGCGTGTGCGCGACATGTTCGAGCAGGGAAAGAAATCTGCGCCCTGCATCATTTTCATCGATGAAATCGACGCGGTCGGTCGCCATCGTGGACATGGCGTCGGCGGCGGTCATGATGAGCGTGAGCAGACGCTCAACGCTTTGCTCGTTGAGATGGACGGCTTCGACACGCAGGAAGGCGTCATCATTATCGCCGCAACCAATCGTCCCGATGTTCTCGATCCCGCGTTGCTTCGACCGGGGCGTTTCGATCGGCAGATCACGGTGAATCTTCCGGACGTGAAAGGACGCGAAGAAATTCTGCGCGTGCACGCGAAGAAAGTGAAACTCGCTGAAGGCGTCGACCTCGCGGTCGTCGCGCGCGGAACTCCCGGATATTCCGGCGCAGAGCTCGCCAATGTCATCAACGAAGCGGCGCTGCTCGCCGCGCGTCGTGGATTAAAAGGAATTACGCTGCACGAACTCGAGGAAGCGCGCGACAAAGTCCGCTGGGGCAAGGAACGCCGCAGCCTCGCATTAAGTGAGAAGGAAAAAACGAACACCGCCTACCATGAAGCCGGCCACGCGCTGTTGCTGGAATTGCTTCCGCACACCGAGCCGCTTGCACAAGGTCACGATCATTCCACGCGGTCCCTCGTTAGGCAGCACGATGTGGTTGCCGGAGGAAGACAAATACACCAATCGCAAAAACGAATTGCTCGCCAGTCTCGCGGTGAAAATGGGTGGGCGTGTCGCGGAAGAAATTGTTTTTGGCGACGTCACCAATGGCGCCACGGGCGACATCCGCATGGCCACGGCCATGGCGAGGAAAATGGTTTGCGAATGGGGCATGAGCGAAAAAATGGGAATGGTCGAGTACGGCGAGCATGAGGATTACGTCTTTCTCGGCCGCGACATTTCACGCGCGCGCGATTACAGCGAAGCGACCGCCGAAGAAATTGATCGCGAGGTTCGTCGTCTCCTCGACGATGCCTACGCAAAAGCGAAGGAAGTTCTGGTTGCTCATCGTGAACATTTGGAAGTGATCGCGAAAGCGTTGCTCGAATACGAGACGCTCGATGGCTTGCAGATAAAGGAAATCATCAAGCACGGGCGATTGATCAATCCGCCACCGGGTCCGCCAGCTTCCGCGGGTCCGAAGATGCCGCCCGAAAAACCGCCGAAACAAGTTGTGCAGGCGCCCGATGTCGCACCACCGCTCCCGGGCGCTCTCGGCGGCGCGCCGGCGTAGAACTCTGGGGAGCGCACGCGCCGTTCGCGTGCCGGCGATGGCGCCCTCGCCATCGCGAACTTTTCAAACGGGTATTTCGGCGAGGCGCCGAAATGTGCACGCGAGGCGCGTGCGCTCCCCGGAATCTACTTCGGCGAACGCGAGTCGGCGTGAGTTTTCACGTCGCGTCGCTGGATCTCGACGAGATGGCGCAACTGCCGTTCCATCGTCCTGAACGCATCGTGCACGACCTTGCTCAGCGGATCGTGCGCGCCGTTGTCGAGTTGTTTCTCATCGCTCACCAATTCGTGCCCCGGCGGAACCGTCACATCAATTCTCACGCGATACGGATTTCCCTTTTGATGCGCATGGTTCGGTTGCTCGATCGCGACATCGCATCGGCTGATGTGATCGCAAAAACGATCCAGCCTCGCTGCTTTCGCGAGAACCAATTGCTCAATTTCTTCTGATTTCTCCAGACCGCGGTAGGTGATGTTTACAGGCAATTGCATGATTCAATGGACATTGTCCGACCGCGCGCCGTTGAGGGAAAGAAAAAAGCGTATCGAACTTACAGTGGCTGCAGGGAGCGAAAATATTTCTGCAGCTTCGCCGGCTCGATTTTCACCAGGTCCGACTTCACATGTTCCACGATGCGGTCGCGGATCTCGTTCGGAAGCAATTCGACGACAGCGGCATGAATCGAAGCGGGCGCGGCAAACGACCAGCCATCGACGCCCACGCGCCTAACGACTGCCTCGATTTGTTCGGCCAGCTGTTTGCAGATGCGGCGATCCGTTTCCGTCTCGAGCGCGGTGCGTTCCGCAATGGAATTTGCATGCCTCGCTGCCAAACCGTCGCTCACCGGAAAGCGTCCGGCTTCGTCCGTTAATTTGTCGTCGTACCGACCGTGTGCATCGGTAATATCGAAGGCCTGCGTCAGTTGCAGGCTCGCGCCCCGCGTCGGCGTTTGATTCACGGTGTAAGCCTTCAGGCTGCCGCGATCAGCGACGAGAATCAACGAAGTTGGGGTCATGGCAATGCTCCTTTTATTCCCTTTTAATTTCGTTCTCGATACAATTATTGCACGGCCGAATCTTCAGCGCTGGCCGGCGCATCCTTTTTCTTTTTCACCGGCGGCGGAGTTTTGGATTCGCGCGGAATCTCGATCGCACGCTTCTTCCAGGATTCTTTTCGCGCCTGCGCCTGCGAACCACTTATCAGTTTCAGCAGCATCGCGCTCCGATCATTCACCGAAAGGTCCTCGCCCGACGGATATTTTTTTGGCTCGTGCAAAAAGCCGGCCTCGTCCGAAGTATCAAGGATCAATTGCCATTCGATGTGTTCCTGTCCGGGAAGGACAAATGGAATCGGCTCGAAATGCGCATTGATCACGAAAAGAAAGGTGTCGTCGACGATCGGTTGTCCCCCGAAATCGAGCACGTCGATGGTGTCGCCGCTCAACAGCATCCCGAGACAACGCACAAAAGGCGATGCCCATTCTTCGTCGCTCATTTCGTTGCCGCCGGGATTGAACCACATCACGTCTTTGATCTCGGAGCCACGGATACGGCGGCCTTGGAAAAATTTTGGCCGGCGGAAAACCGGATGTTTCTTCCGCAGATCGATCAGTTTTTTCGTGAACTCCAGAAGCTGCTTCTGCTCGTCGTTATGTTCCCATGAAAGCCAGCTGATCTCGTTGTCCTGACAATAGGCATTGTTGTTTCCCAGTTGCGTGCGTGCCACTTCATCTCCGCCGCAAAGCATCGGCACGCCTTGCGAAAGAAACAGCGTCGTCAAAAAATTTCGACGCTGCCGCCGCCGTAATTCGTTTACATCCGGATCGTCGGTTGGCCCTTCTTCACCGCAATTCCACGAAAGATTATTCCGTTCGCCATCGTTATTATTCTCGCCGTTCGCCTCGTTATGCTTCTCGTTGTAGCTAACGAGATCGTTAAGCGTGAATCCGTCATGCGCGATGACGAAGTTAATGCTGGCGTACGGACGTTTCCCGCTCGTTTGATACAGATCCGGGCTGCCCGTTAGCCGATAAGCCAGCTCCCCGATTTTCCCTTCGTCGCCCTTCCAGAAACTGCGCACGGTATCGCGATATTTCCCGTTCCATTCCGCCCAGAGCACCGGAAAATTTCCAACCTGATAACCGCCCTCGCCCACATCCCACGGTTCCGCGATCAATTTCACCTGCGAGATGACCGGATCCTGGTGAATGATTTCGAAGAACGCGTGCAGTTTGTTCACGCCTCGCTCGTCGCGCGCCAGCGTCGAAGCGAGATCGAAACGAAAACCGTCAACGTGCATTTCGAGGATCCAGTAACGCAGGCTATCCATCACCAGTTGCAGCGTGCGCGGATGCAGCAGGTTGAACGTGTTCCCTGTCCCGGTGAAATCCATGTAGAAACGCGGATCTTCCGGGTTCAATCGATAATAGGCGATGTTATCGACGCCGCGAAAACTCAGCGTCGCCCCGAGATGATTTCCTTCGCCCGTATGATTGTAGACAACATCGAGGATCACTTCGATCCCGGCCGCGTGCAGATTGCGCACCATCGTTTTGAACTCCGTGACCTGTCCGCCGGTTGATCCGCTGCTGGAATATTTCGCTTCCGGGGCAAAGAAACCGATCGTGTTATAGCCCCAGTAATTCGTTAGGCCGCGATCGATCAGCGCCTTGTCGTCGACATGATGGTGCACCGGCAAGAGTTCCACTGCGGTTACGCCCAGACTCTTGAAATATTCAATCGAAGCGGCGTGGCCGAGGCCCGCGTACGTGCCGCGCAACTCTTCCGGCACTTGCGGATTCAGTTTCGTGAAACCTTTGACGTGCACTTCATAAATGATGGTGCTGTGCAGCGGAATGCCGGGTCGTTTGTCGTCCCCCCAATCAAATGCATTGTCGATCACCGCCGCCTTCGGCATCCCCCATGCATCATCGCGGAAATCACGCGTCAGATCTTCAGCGCTGCCGCCCACCACATACCCGAACATTTCGTCCGCCCAGTTGATGCCGCCGGCGATCGATTTTGCGTACGGATCCAGCAACAGCTTGGAACTATTGAAGCGCATGCCGCGATGCGGATCGTACGGGCCGGTCACGCGAAATCCATAAAGTTGTCCCGGCCGCAGATCCGGCAAAAAAACATGCCACACCTGATCGGTGTGTTCGGTCATCGGAATGCGAATGTTTTCCTGCGGCGCATCGATTCTATCGAACAGACAGAGATCGACCGAGCTGGCGTGCTCGGAAAAGATTGCGAAGTTTACGCCATTACCGAGCCACGTCGCGCCGAGCGGATAAGGATAACCGAGCCAAATTTTTACTGGAGTCATTCGTTTCTTGACGGCCGCAATCCTCAGCGGCAGGCGGATTCTGCGTTCGAGATGCACGTGTCGCAAGTCACCATCAATCGCAACGCAGAGATTTCTTGCGTGTTTCTTCGGGTAAAGTCTTCAGGATACGCGCCATGATGCTTCCCAATCCATCGTGGCTCGGTCTTCTCTATGCGTTCTCTGAGCTTTACCTTGGACTGACCCATCGCGCGCGCGGCGCGGCCAAGTCTCACGATAAGAAATCGCTGCGCACACTCTGGATCATCATTCTGGCGAGCGTCTTCTTCGGCATTAACTCGGCGTCATGGTTCCCGTTCGCGATCATGCCTTGGAGACAGACGCTGCGCGTCATCGGATTTTTCATCTTTGTCGCAGGTCTGATCTTGCGCTGGTACTCGATCGGTTATCTCGGAAAATTCTTCACCGTCGATGTGGCGATTCATTCCGAACATCACATCATCGATTCGGGACCGTATCGGTTCATTCGACATCCTTCCTACACCGGCGCGCTTGTCGCTTTCGTCGGTCTCGGCCTTTCGATCGGCAATTGGATTTCGTTTTTGATCTTTACGATTCCGACGACGATCGCATTTCTCCTGCGAATCAACGTCGAGGAACAAGCACTCGCCGATTCGTTAGGCGAACCATATCGCTCATACCAACGCCGAACGAAGCGCCTGCTTCCCTTCATCTACTAACATCGGGCCTAACGAATCATCCCGGTAACGACTCAAACAGCGCGCCGCATTTTCGCCCGCGATAAACTTGACGGCTTAAAGCTGTCAAGTTTGCTGCGGCTACTATTGGAAACGGCGAAACCAGGAATAGGGAAAGGCGTCGCCGGGACAATCGGTCGGCCAGCGTGGCGGATTCATTTCGCGATGCGGCTTCACGATGGCGTAATGCGCATCGATTTTCCCGCAGCGTTGACGCAGATAGCGAATTAATTCTTCGCACGCTTCGAGCTGCGCGCGCGTCGGTTGATCGCGATTAAAATCGCCGACGAGGCAAATACCGAGCGCGATGTTGTTCAGGTAATCGCTATGCACGTGTCCGCCATTGATCTGACGCCGCCAGCGATCGCCGACTTCGATCTCGCCGTTGCCGGATGAAGTTCCGTTGCCGATGACGAAGTGATAGGCGAGTCCGTTCGTCATGCGGCGGACATGACGATGGTAATAATCGAAAATGCGCGCGTTGCCTTGTCGCGTCCCGCTGTTGTGCACGACGATGTATTGCCAGCGCCGCCGCAAAACGCGCGCGTGATCGATCTCATTGCGGACGGAACGGGACAGATAACGATAACGGCCGCCGCCCGATTTATCGCTCCACTTCCAAAAGAGGAAACGATGTTCTTCTGGTGTCGGTTCGGGCAAAACTTCTTCCGTTTCCTGAAATCCGGATTTTTGCACAACGACATCGGCGGGTTGCTCTGAAGCTGGCGTCGGAACAGCGCTTGCGCGGGGAATCGGCAAAGGGCGTCCCGGCGTCTCGGTTGGTTTCGGTCTTGGCTTGAGCGTTTCAGCTTTTTTCTCTTCCTTTTCCTCTTCCTCTTTCTTCGGAGTCGTCTTTGGCTTCGGGGTCGGACTCTTCTTCGCTTTGTGCTTCGGTGTTTCCTCCGGTTCCGGAGTTTCTTTCGGCTTGGCTTTCTTCGGCGTTTCCTCTTCTTCCTCCTCCGGCGTCGGTTTCGCTTTGGTGGTTTTCTTTTTCTTCTTCGGCGTCGCCGCTTTTGGTTTCGCTTTCTTTTTTGGAGACGCCGATGGAGTCGGTGACTCAACGGTGCGCATTTCCTCGCGCGCCTTCAGAAAAGCTTCGCGTTTGCGCTTTTCTTCTTCGCTCAGCTCACCACGCACGAGCGGCCCGACAATTCCGGCGCAGAGAAAGGCGAGAACAACCCAGAACCGCAGGCGCGCCATGTAACGACTAGACGCGCCGCCCGCTTTTCGATTCACGCCGGCTGAGGCGTGGCCTCAGAAATTTGGGCAGCCCGTTTCCGTTCGCGCCGAAGAATGGCGTTCAGTTTTCCGCCGAGGAGCAGTAGCAGGCAGGTGAGATACATCCAGGTCAGCAAAACGATGAGCGAGGCGAGCGCGAGATACGTCGGATTGTAACGGTCGTAACGCGCAACGTAGATTTGGAAGAGCTTGGTCAGGATGAGCCAGCCGACCGCGAAAAAAATCGCGCCGGGGAGCGCCTGTCGAATGGTGAGATAATTTTCCGGCGTCAGCAGATACAAAGCGAGCGCGAGAATAATCAGCGCGATTCCGGTCAAAGGCAGGTTAAGAACGCTGACCCATTCCTGCAGCGGCACTTTCAATTGAAAATTCACTTCCGCGATGCCGGCCAGTGTTTCGCCAAAAACGGTGATGTTGAAAGCGAGCAGTATCGTGATTCCGAACCAGAAGAGCAGAAAAAATGAAATGATGTACTTCGACCACCAGTTTCGATCGGCGTGGATGCCATGGGTGCGACTGAGCGCCTGCGAAATCGTCGAGATGAAAACGGTGCCGAAATAAATTCCGAGAATGATGGTGACGTTGGCGAGCATTCCGCCCGAGCCGGTCAACACCACGCTGGCGACCTGCGCATCGAGAATGTCCTGAACTTTCGGGTCGGGCGGCAGGAAGCTTTTCAGGATGGCAAACATCTGATGCAGTTTCGCCGGGTCCGTTCCAAAAAGTCCGAGCAGATGCCAGAGGAAAAAGAGCACGGGCGCGAGCATGAAAAGAAACTGATACGCCATCTGCGCGGCGAGCCCGGTCGTGTTGTCGGTCGCCGTTTCCCAAACCAGCCGACGGAAAACCTTCCAGATGAACGCGAGGCGCTTCATGCCGCGCGAAGTTTACTTTGCGCGATGGAAAATTCCATTAAACTCTCGCCCGAACCCCTCAGGCGGAGACGCCTAACGAGTTGAAAAAAATTCTCATCCTCACCGCCGGGTTCGGAGAAGGACATAACGCCGCCGCGCGCGGCATTCGTGAAGGCCTGCTCCACATCGCGCTCGCCGAAGCGGACGTCGAGCCGCACGATCTCTTCGCCGAAACCTACGGCACGCTCAATGACTGGGCGCGCAAAGGATATCTCGGAATGATTAATCGCGCGCCGCGGACATGGTCGGCGTTTTACAACTGGCTTGATCGCAAAAAAAATTACGACGGCGATTTCAAACTTCTCTTCGCACTGAAACGCAAACTCAATCAGCTCCTCGAGCGCGCGCAGCCCGAAGTGATCATCTCCGTTTATCCCGCCTACGCGCATCTGCTCAATGAAATCATGGGAGATAGCGGCAGTGACGTATGCAAACGCGTCGTCGTGGTGACGGACTCGATCACGGTCAACAAAATCTGGTATCGCTGCCCGGCCGATTATTTTCTGGTCGCAAACGAACAGACCGCGCAAGTCCTGCGAACGGGCGGAGTCGAGAACCAAAAAATCAAGACGCTTGGTTTTCCCGTCAGTCCGAAGTTTGCCGCGCTCAATTGCATTCCCAAGCCGGAACCCGATCGGAACCCAAAAGTCCTTTACATGATCAATGCCGGAAAGCGCGTCGCTCCGGAGATTGTGCAGCGCGTCGTCGCTTTACCAAATGTGAATCTCACCGTCACCGTTGGACGCGATGAAAAATTGCGGCGTGTTTTGGAAAGAGTTCGGGCAACGTCGCGACCGTTCGAAATTGTCGGATGGACCGACGACATGCCACGCCTCATGCACTCGAGTCATTTGCTCATCGGCAAAGCGGGTGGCGCAACCGTGCAGGAAACGATCGCCGCCGGTTCGCCGATGATCATCAACCAGGTCGTGCCCGGTCAGGAGGAAGGCAATGCGCGCCTGATCGTGGAAACCGGCTGCGGCGTCGTAGCCACGTCGCCCGAAGCAGTTGCCACCGCCGTCGAGCGCGCGTTCGCCGATGATGAGAAGTTGTGGCGCGAATGGTTTGCGAATATTCGCCAGCTCGGGCGGCCAAACGCGTCGCTCGATATCGCGCGCTTTATTCTTTCGCTCTGAAGATTTCTTTTCCGCGAGACAATGTCCGTTTCACTCGGAAGTCCGGGCTCATGACAACCAGATCGGCATCAGCTCCAATCGCGAGCGAGCCTTTTGTCTTGTCGATCCCAAGCGCGCGCGCCGGATTTTGCGTCGCCATTTGTACGGCTTGATGAAGCGGCACTTCAACCAGTTCTACCATCGTGCGCACAAGATCAATCATGCGCGAAGCGCTCCCGGCGAGCGCGGATCCATCCGCGAGCAAACAAACGCCGTCGCGAACAACGCAATCCCGGCCGCCTAACGAGAAATGTGATTCGTTAGCCAACCCGGCCCCAGCGGTGGCGTCCGTGACAAGACAAATGCCGTCCGCGCCCTTCGCTCGATACAGCATCTTCATCAGCGTCGGCAAAACGTGATGACCGTCGGCAATGAGCTCGCACAAAATTTTCGGCTCGCTCAATGCGAACTCGAGAAGGCCGGCTACGCGATAAATTCCCTCGCGATGCGCCGACGACATGCAATTGAAGGTGTGGGTGGCCTGTCGCATCCCGTGCTCAAAAGCAGAGCGCGCTTCGTCGTCATTCGCATCGCTGTGTCCGCCGCTGATGCGGATATTTTTTTCGCAAAGGCGATCGATTAGATCGAGTGCACCTGCTATTTCGGGCGCGAGAGTGACAATCTTGATTACGTCCGAGAAACGCAACAACTCGCTGGTCGATTTCGCATTCGGGTCGGCGATGAATTCTTTTCGTTGCGCACCGCATTTCGTCTTGGAGATGAATGGCCCCTCGACATGGACACCGACCACCTGCGGCAGTGATTCTCTCAATCGTTCGACCGCTTTCAACACGTGAACAATCTCCGCGATTGGCGCGGAGACAGTTGTCAGCAACAGAGAGGTCGTGCCACCGCTTGCGTGATAGTTACAAATCGCGCTGAAAGCGTCGGCCGAAGCTTCCATCGTGTCGCGCCCGACAGCACCATGCAGGTGCAGATCGATGAATCCCGGGGCGAGAAAATTTCCACCGAGATCAATTACCTCATCGTCATCGTCGCGACCGGCTTTCCGCATGTCGGAAATTTTCCCGTCGCGCACGACCAACTCGAAGCCATCACGAATTCCATCAGGAAAAATCAGGCGCCCGTTTCGGAAAATCATGACAAGGAATCTAGCGTATCACCTTTCGTTTCACGCAACAGCGATCTGGGGAGCGCACGCGCCTCGCGTGCTGATTTCGGCGCCCTCGCCGAAATCTTCCGAAAAGTTCGCGATGGCGAGGCGCCATCGCCAGCACGCGAGGGCGCGTGCGCTCCCCAAACAAAATTGCCTTTCCTCCGTCGCGACGCCATCATTCCCGCTGCATGCACCATGATTATGACGTGGTCATTATTGGTGGGGCGTTTTCCGGCGCTGCCACCGCGCTCATGCTCAAGCGCAGGCGGCCGGACGCGCGCGTTCTGATCATCGAAAAAACGAAGGAGTTCGATCGCAAAGTCGGCGAATCGACGACCGAGCTGAGCAGTTGTTACATGACGCGCATTCTCGGTCTCACTCACTACCTCGGTCACGAGCAGCTGGCGAAACAGGGATTGCGAATGTGGTTTTCGAATCGCGCCGATCAACCGTTCGATGATTGCGTGGAAATCGGCGCGCGTTATCAGACGCGACTGCAAACATTTCAGGTCGATCGCGCGAAACTCGATTCGCATCTGCTCGAACTGGCGGTAGAGGCCGGCTGCGATCTGTGGCGACCGGCGAAGGTGACGAAGTGCGAATTGGCCGGAAAAAATGGACAGCAACTTTCCGTGGCGATTGATGGCGAGGAGAGGCGAAACGTCAATACGGCCTGGATTATCGACGCGAGCGGACGCGCCGCGTTTCTCGCGCGCAAGCTTGGTTACTTCCGACCCAACACGGAACATCCGATCAACGCAGTCTGGGCGCGTTTCACCGATGTAAACAGTGGGACAGCTACGAATGGCGCGAGCGTTTCCCGAAATACGCCAACGCCTGCCTAACGAGTCGGGAATGGGCCACCAACCATCTCATGGGCCACGGCTGGTGGTGCTGGATCATTCCGCTTGCGCGGCGGCGATGTCAGCGCGGGAATCGTTTATGACTCGCGAATTTTTGCGTTACCGGAAGGAGCAAGTCTGGGCGAACGATTGCAGACTCACATTTTAGGTAATCCGGTTGGTCGCGAAATCTTCGCCGAAGCGAAAATTATCGAGAACGACGTGCACGCGTTTTCCGCTCTACCCTATGATAGCGAGAAAGTTTGTGGCGACGGTTGGGCCGCTGTGGGTGACGCGACCAGTTTCATCGATCCGCTTTACAGCCCCGGTCTCGATTTTTGTTCCTACACCAGTTACTACGTGAGCGATCTGGTGGCGCGCAGTCTGGCCGGCGAAAACGTTTCCGCGCAACTGGACTACTACAACGAACAATTTCCGATTACGTATCGGTTGTGGTTCGAAACCTTATACAAGGACAAGTATTACTACATGGGCGACGCCGAACTCATGTCGGCGGCATTGCTGCTCGATGTCGGAACCTATTTTCTCGGCCTCGTCATTCCGGTTTACAAAAATCCCGAGCGCGAGTTCGCGCATTTTCCGTTTGAGGGAAGGGCCGGTCGCTGGTTTGCCGGCATGATGAAATTCTACAATCGGCGACTCGTTAGTCTGGCAAAACGACGCCTGGCCACGGGATATTTTGGGCGCCGCAACGCCGGCTGGCGCGAACTCTACGACGGCTTCGTTCCCGATATTCGGCTGCGCCATCTGCTTCGGAAAGGTTTGCTGCGCTGGTGGAAATGCGAGCTGGTTAACCTTCGGCTTCTATTCGTTAGGCGCAGAGAACGTTCTGGGAGCTCCTCCCTGGCGAAGGTTCGGGATGAAACCCCAAATCCCAAACCCGAAGCTCCAGGGAAAACCCAAGCTCCAAACAGCAAAGAGGTGACGCGCGCCCCCCAGTTTTTTGGAGCTTGAAGATTGGCGCTTCCTTGGGTTTTGGGGTTTGGGGTTTGGGGTTTTCGCTTCGCGATTGGCTGCAACGCTTTGCCGTCCGCGGCGTTTTCTGGCGGCAATATCTCGACTGGGCGATCGCAAACGTTCCCGTCTACTTCCTTCCCGTCCTGATCTGGATCTGGACGATCTTTTTTTTCTTCTTCGCCGCGCCCGCACGCCGCGCCGTTCTCTCCCATCTTCAAATCATTCTGCCGGGCTCAAATCGCCTAACGAATTATCTGCGAACGTGGCGCACGCTGTATAACTTCGCCTGGACGATCACCGAAGCCTCGCAGTTCAAACAGAACAAAACGCAGTTCGCTTATGAGATTGAGGGCGAAGATCCGCTCGCGCGACTGGCCGCGGCCAAAAGCGCAATCGTGCTCACCGCGCACATGGGCAATTACGATCTGGGGGCCGCGCTCTTCGCCAAAAAATTCCAGCGCGAAATCCGCATGGTGCGCGCACCGGAACCGCATCGCGAAACGGCTCGGCATCTGGCCGAGTCCCTCGAAAAAACCGGCGCGGGCGGCGTGCGCGTTGATTACACCAGCGATACCACGGCGCTTTCCTTCGATTTGCTGCGCGCGCTGCGCGAAAATGAAATCGTTTCCATCCAAGGCGATCGCGTGGTGGGCGACGCCGCCCACTCACTCACCCAGCTTTTCGGGCACGATGTTTCACTTCCCACCGGGCCGTTCATCCTGGCGCAAATTGCTGAAGCGCCGATTTTCCCGCTCTTCATCGTGCGACTTGGATATCGCCGTTATAAAATCATCGTGCGCGACCCGATCATGTGCGAGCGCAACGGCGCCAGCCGCGAAGAAACCGTCAGCGCCTGCCTGCGCCAGTGGTCAGTCGTGCTGGAAGAGATCGTCGGCCATTACTGGGACCAGTGGTTTGCGTTTGTCCCTACGTTTTTGAAAAATGGAAACCGCCGCGCCTAACGAATTAGACGGAAATTATTTCGCTTTGCCGCGGTTGCTACGAAAGCTGCGCGGCCGCAGCGCCGCGCGGTCGGAAGCCAACGCAATAGAACTCTCCATTGCCGGGACCGTGGTCTTCGTCATCACCTACCTTTTTGCTGCAAGTTTAGTCTGGCCAAAATCTCCCTGGTGGGAACGCGCGATTGCGTTGCCGCTACTCGTGCCCGCGGTCTGGATTGCGTGGCTCATTCTTCTCTATCTGCACTCGCTTGTTGTGAAGTTATGCTGGGCAATCGGCCTCTGCACCGATTTGCCGCGCAATCGCATTCAAAGCGTGCTCATGGGAATCGTCACGACCGTGCTCGCAGCGCAGCTTGTTGCCAGCGGATCGTGGTTGCGATGGATCGGACTGATTTGGCTTGCTGCGGTCGCATGCAATTTAACCGCGGCTCTGCTGCTCGCGCTTTTCGATGAAGAGTCGCGCTAGATTTCCCGGGCTGCGCCAGCTCATTCTGATTTTCGCAGTTGCGGCACCGATTTGGACAATTTTTTTCATTCAACAAAATCTGCTGCTCGCGCTCCTGCCGCTGTTCGTCTCGCACGGGCTTCTCCTCTACCCGACGTTGTATCCCCATTCACAATGGTGGGGACCAGTGATTCGCTCTTTCGCCACATCCGAAAAAGAAGTCTGGATTACGATCGATGATGGCCCGACGCCAGAGCACACGGAAGAAATTCTCGACCTGCTCGATCGCTACGAAGCGCGCGCGACTTTTTTCGTCATCGGTGCGCGCGCGAAAAAATTTCCGGAGCTGGTTGAAAGGATTCGTGGGCGCGGACATGAAGTGGCGAATCACACATTCACGCACCCGAGCCACACCTTCTGGCGTGCATTGGAATCGAAAATCTTTACGGAAATCGATGGCTGTGACGAGGCGCTCGCGCGTGGGGTGCAACGCGGCCGCTCGTTCTTTCGTGCGCCGGTCGGCCACAAAAATTTCCTTGTGCATCCCGTTCTGCGCCGTCGCGGGATGCTGATGATTGGTTGGTCCGCGCGCGGGTTCGACACCGGGAAACGAAGGCCCGACGCAGTTGCGGCGCGAATTTGCAAGCAGACGCGTCCGGGAACGATCGTGCTTCTGCACGAGGGTCACCAGATCGAGCGCGATCCAAAACACAGTGTCGCATGCGTTGAACTCACACTGCGGCAATTGAGCGAAAGCGGTTATCGCTTTGTCATTCCGGCGTCGCGGCAGTTGCGCACGAATGCCGCCTGAAAGTGAAGAAATGATTATTGAAGGGCGTGCCGCCCCAAAGCGGTTTCACGTCGCGGCCGAACTCGTTAGGCGAAAAATTCTGGCAGATGGTTTCGCGTGACGGGAAGTGCAGCGGGACGTCGATGTTCCAGGCAATGAGCTGGGCAAATTTTTCGGCGAGATAAGTGCCCGCGTAGCGCAGGCCGGTATCGCGCGGACAATCGCGCACGAGCAAGGCGGCGCCCGGCGCAATTCGCCCAGCCAGGCGAGACAGCAAATCCTGCTGATCATCGAAAGACAAATAATGGAGTACGTCGAGAATGGCGACGTTACCGGAAAATTCCGTGAGCGCTCCGCGCAGGTCCTGGGCGCGCAAATCCACTTCCTGATATTCGGAAGCGACTCGCTGCGCGGTGCGAACTTTTCTCAGGTCACGATCGAAACCGATGATCGGGTTTTGAAAACCCCGCTCGCGCAAATAAAAACCGAGCAAGCCCAGCCCACAGCCCACATCAAGCAATGGCGCAGACGACGAGGAGACCTCTTCGTAAACGGCGGGATAGGCAGGATCGCTCTGCAATTTGCGAATGATGTATTGGCCAAGAAAACGCGAACGAAAACGCGCGGCGACACGGCGGCATGCGTTTTCATGCTCAAACCGGTTTTTCATTTGCGTGGGATTTTCGCGCTGCCAGACTGATTTTATGGGTGATTTTTTCTCTAACTACGAGGTTGGAGAATTTTTCGATGAAATGTTCGCCGGGCCCGGCGTGGTCCGTCCTCATTACGACAAATTGCTGGAGCGATTCAAGGAAATGCCGCGCGCGGAGTTCGACCGCAAGCGCGCCTTGGCCGAGTCCACCTTTCTCCGACAAGGCATCACCTTCACAGTCTACGACGACGACCAGGGGCGGGAGCGAATTTTTCCATTCGATCTGATTCCGCGCATCATCCCGGCCAGCGAATGGGAACTGATCGAGCGCGGTCTCGTCCAGCGAATCACCGCGCTCAACTTGTTTCTGCACGACATCTATCACACGCAAAACATTCTGCGCGATCGCGTCATCCCGAAACAGTTTGTCTGGGAAGCGACAAGTTTTCGGCCTGAATTCATGCACTTCGATGTGCCGAAAAATATTTACGTGCACATTTGCGGGACCGATCTGGTGCGCGATCGCGATGGCAACTATCTCGTGCTCGAAGACAACGCGCGCTGTCCATCGGGCGTTTCCTACGTCATGGAAAATCGGCAGGCGATGAAGCGCGTCTTCCCGAATTTATTCGCGAAACATCGTGTGCGCCCCGTGGAAGATTACAGCCAGGAACTGTTGAATGTGCTGCGCTACATCGCACCGGACGGCAGCAGTGATCCGACCGTCGTCCTGCTCACACCCGGCACGTATAACTCGGCTTATTTCGAGCATTCATTTCTCGCGCGCTCGATGGGGATTGAAATTGTCGAAGGACGCGACCTCGTGGCGCATGACGGAAGAGTTTGCATGCGCACCACCAAAGGACTGAGTCGTGTCGATGTCATTTATCGCCGCATCAATGACGATTTCCTCGATCCACGGGTGTTCCGCAAAGAATCGGGGCTGGGCGTACCTGGTTTGGTCGACGCGTATCGACGCGGCAACGTCAGCCTCGCCAATTCCATCGGCACCGGCATCGCTGACGACAAGGTCATTTATCATTTTGTCCCGAAAATGATCCGTTACTATCTCGATCAGGATCCGATTCTTCCGAACGTCCCGACCTATCTCGCGTCGGTGAAAGAAGATCTCGATTACATCCTGGAACATATATCCGAGCTTGTGATCAAAGCGGCGAACGAGAGCGGCGGTTACGGCATGCTCGTTGGTTCGCAGGCGAGCAAGGAAGAGCTGGAGGATTTCCGCGAACTCGTGCGAAGACAGCCGCGCAACTACATCGCACAGCCGATCGTGCCACTCTCGCGCGCGCCCGCTTTTTGCGAAGATGAGATGGCAGGCCGCCATCTCGATCTGCGCCCGTACATTCTTTATGGCGAGAAAGTGAAAATTATTCCCGGCGCTTTGACGCGAGTCGCGCTCAGTCCCGGCTCGCTCGTCGTCAATTCTTCGCAGGGCGGCGGAAGCAAGGATACGTGGGTGATTGATGAAGAATGAGTTAAAAGAGTTAAAACCGTTACAATGTTACAACGGCCGACCTTTTTAACCTTGTAACCCTTTTAACCTTTTTAACGACCACATGCTTAGCCGCGTCGCCGATTCACTTTATTGGATGAGCCGCTACATCGAGCGCGCGGAAAACAATGCGCGCATCGCAGAGGTAAATCTCCAGCTCTTGCTCGACCTCGCCAATCAGCCGCAATCGGATGTGCAGCAACAATGGAACCCGATTATCAGCTCGCTCGAGGAAAACGAATTGTTCGCTTCACTTTATGGCACGCTTGATGGCGTGGCCGCGCTCGATTTCGTCGGCCTCCAAGAAAAAAATCCGAACTCGATTTCATCCTGTCTCACTCTTGCGCGCGAAAATGCGCGTAGCACGCGCGAGCAAATATCGAGCGAAATGTGGGAACAAATCAATCGGCTCTATCTGTTTGTGCACAGCGATTCCGGCCGAGAACAACTGCGCGCCAGTCCCTACGAATTTTTCAAACATGTCGTCGTCGGCTCGCATCTTTTTCAAGGCATCACCGATGCGACGATGACACACGGCGAGGGCTGGGACTTCATTCGCATCGGCCGATTTCTCGAGCGCGCCGACTGCAGCTCGCGCATCCTCGACGTGAAATATCACATCCTTCTGCCATCGGGCGAACGCGTCGGCGGTAATGTCGACACCGTGCAATGGATGGCGGTGTTGAAATCGTGCAGCGCGCTCGAAGCCTATCGCAAAATTTATGTCGATCAGGTCGCGCCGTGGAAAGTCGCGGAATTCATCATTACGCATGCGGAGTTTCCGCGCTCGATCCGTTTCAGCGTCGACTCGCTCGATTCCGCGCTGCATCGCATCTCGGGGTCGAGCGAAGCGAAATACGCTAATGAAGTTGAGCGTTTGTCGGGACGGCTGCGCTCCGATCTCGATTACGCCTCCATTGCCGACATTTTCGAATTCGGTTTACACGAATATCTGGAAACCATTCAGGAACGGCTGGTCGAGTTGAGCGACGCACTCTACTCCACCTATTGCGCGAGCGAGGTCGCAGAAGTTGGCGTGTAGTATCTCAGGGACGCGACGGCGCGCGTCCCTCCAAGGTGATCTTGAGTTCGCGCAACTGCCGTGAATCAACTTCGGCGGGCGATTGCGACATCAAATCCTGGCCGCGATTGTTTTTCGGAAATGCCATGACGTCACGGATGGAATCTTCGCCGCAGATGAGCATGACAAGTCGATCGAGACCCATCGCGATGCCACCATGCGGCGGCGCGCCGAGGCGAAACGCGCGCAGCAAATGGCCGAACAATTTTTCCTGATCTTCATCACCGACGCCGAGCACACCGAACATTTTCTTCTGCAAATCCGGCTCGTGGATTCGAATGCTGCCGCCGCCGATCTCCACACCGTTTAGAACAACGTCGTAAGCTTCGGCGCGCACGTCGGCGTATTTTTTTTCTTCGAGCAAAGGCAAATCTTCCGCATTCGGTCGTGTAAAAGGATGATGCACGGCGTTCCACTTATTTTCCTCCGCGCTCCATTGCAGGAGCGGAAAATCGGTGACCCAGAGAAAATCCAGCTCTTGAGACGCGGCAGTGAGTTTCTGAATTTCCGCGATGCGCAACCGGATGCGACCGAGGACCTCGCACGCGATTTCCCATTTGTCGGCGGCGAAGAAAATACAATCGCCTTCTTCGATCTGCAGTCTGGCGCGAAGCGCTTCCTTCTCGTCCGCAGAAAAGAACTTCACGATTGGCGATTTCCATTCGCCGTCTTCAACCTTGATGAAAGCGAGACCCTTCGCTCCAAACGTTTTGGCAATCGCGGTCAGTTCGTCGACCTGACCGATTGTGATTCCGGCAAATCCTTTCGCATTGATCGCTTTCACGACGCCGCCGGCATCGAGGGCGCCGCGAAACATTTTGAATCCGCTATCGCAAAAGATGTCGCCCAGATCAACCAGTCGCATTCCAAAACGGCGATCCGGTTTGTCACTGCCGAAGGTGCCAACCGCTTCGCGATAAGTCAGGCGATCGAAAGGCGTCTTGATCTCGACGCCGCGCGCCGCTTTGAAGATCGCCGCCAGCATTCCCTCGGTCAGATTGTAAATGTCTTCCGGCCTAACGAATGAGGCTTCGATATCGATTTGGGTAAATTCCGGCTGGCGATCGGCACGCAAATCCTCGTCCCGAAAACATCTCGCGATCTGAAAATATTTTTCGACGCCCGCGACCATGAGCAACTGCTTGTATTGCTGCGGCGCCTGCGGCATGGCGTAAAATTTTCCCGGCATCAAGCGGCTTGGAACGAGAAAATCGCGCGCGCCTTCCGGTGTGCTTTTCGAAAGAATCGGCGTTTCGATTTCAAGAAAACCTTGTGAGTCGAGAAACTGCCGCGTTGCCTGCGTGACGCGGTGGCGCGTGCGCAAATTTTGCGAGAGGCGCGGCCGCCGCAGGTCGAAGTAACGATAGGTCAGCTCGAGATCCTCGTTACTCAATTCCGCGTCGAGCTGAAACGGCAGATTTTCGGCGCGATTCAGGATCGTCAGTTGCGCGGGCAACACTTCGATATCGCCAGTGGCGAGTTTTGGATTTTCCGTTCCCGGCAAACGCGGCGCGACCCGGCCCGAAACCTGGATGACGTCTTCGGTCCGCAACGCATGCGATTGCTTCGCCACTTCTGCATTTTCTTCCGGACGAAAAACGACCTGCGTGAGTCCTTCGCGGTCACGCAGATCAATAAAGACGACGCCGCCATGGTCGCGTCGCACCGCGACCCAGCCGGCCAGTTTGACTTCACGGCCGATGTCGGTTTTGCGCAGTTCGTTGCAATGATGAGTGCGGTAGCTCACAGCGTGAAAAGTAGCGCGTCATTCTGAGCGAAGCGAAGAACCCCGCAAATCATTTTGTGCGCCGCGGTCGTGGAACGCGCAGAGTGGCTTGTGAGGTCCTTCGCTACGCTCAGGATGACCGCAAGAAGTTGCAGCGTTTTGCCGCAAAACGCTTGCGTTCAAACCGCGGCTTCGCTCTGTCGCGTGAAACCGCGACTGCGTAGTTCTTCCTCGCGATGATAACGTTCGCGCGCAGCGAGGATGCCCGCGCGACCGAGATAACCAATCATCCTGCGCTGATCATCGCGTTCGACGACGGGCAAACGTCCAATGTCATGCTTCAACATGCGGGCGATGGCGTCGTGCAGCGTTTCGTCGGCGTAAGCCACGATCAGATTAGTGCTGCCTGCTTCGAGCACGGCGAGTTTGTCATCGCGCGAACGCTCGAACGAACGGATGATATCGCCGCGCGTAATTATTCCAACGAGATTGCCGTTCTCATCGCCGAGCAAAGTGCCCTGACGCGTGCAAACGAGCGGATCGCCGCTGGCAATCCGTGCGGAGAATCGCGGTAACGGCGTGCTTGCCGGAATCAGTGGGACGTCACGATCCATCACGTCACCGACGCGCATCAATTCGAAAAGATCGACACTGTATTCGCGCGCAATGTGTTGACCGCGGCGCGCGAGTTTTTCTGTGAGAATGGAACGTCGCAAAAGCAATACCGTGACGCCGAGCGCGGCGACCGCGCCGCAAAGAAGTGCGGGCAACGCATTCAGATCGTGCGTAAGCTCAAGCAGAAAAAACATTCCCGTTAACGGCGAACGCATCGTGCCAGCCATCATCGCGCACATCCCAATCATCGCCCACAAACCGGGGTCGCCGACGGGCAACCATTGACCGAGCAAGGCGCCTAGCGCGCCGCCAATGATAAGCAACGGCGCCAGCACGCCGCCGGAAGTTCCCGAACCAAGCGCAATTGCCCACACCAACGCTTTGCCAGCGACGAGTCCGAGAAGAGCTGCCCCGAGAACTTCACCGCGCAGCAAACCGTGAATTAATTCATAACCGACACCGAGCACGCGCGGATCGAACCATCCACCAAGGCCAACGAACACGGCCCCGATCGCGGGCCACCACATCCAATGCACTGGAATTTTTTGGAAGGCGTCTTCAAAAAAATAAACGAGCGCCGTTAATCCGCAGGAACCGAAACCCGATGCCATACCAATGACAAAGGCGAGACAGATTGCGCTCAGGCTCAGCGGCGCGTGCGGCGAAATTGGAAAGATCGGCCCCGCTCCGATCAATGGAATTCGCATCAACCATGCAACAACAGAGGCGATGGCGACTGGAATGAAACTGCGCGGCCGCCATTCAAACAGGAGTAGCTCGACTGCGAGGAGTGTCGCCGCGATTGGCGCCGCAAAAACTGCAGACATTCCGCCGGCGGCTCCGGCGACGAGCAATGTTTTACGTTCGGCGGCGGTAAGATGAAAAAGCTGCGCCAGCATCGAACCAAACGCGCCGCCCGTCATGATGATCGGACCTTCCGCTCCGAATGGTCCGCCCGTTCCAATCGAAATCGCCGACGAAATCGGTTTGAGAATCGCGACCTTTGGCCGAATCAAACTTCCGCCGAGCAAAATCGCCTCCAGCGCTTCGGGAATCCCGTGACCGCGAATTTTTTCCGAGCCGTAGCGCGCCATCAATCCGATGATCAATGCACCCACAACTGGAGCGGCGATGACCCACGCGCCGAGATGATGATGCTGCAGCGTTTCGAATTGCGACGAAAAGCGTTGGAAGAAAACGATGTTCGTAATTTCCGCAATGAGCCAGAGCAACGCCTTCGCGAGCAGCGCGCTGATCAGGCCAACGGGAATTGCGAGCGCGCTGAGCACGAGCATGCGGGTGTCGGTTCGAAAATCCCCGAGCAACGACTCCGATGTTTTAACGCCTGACATATGCAGCGCCGCGCTTTGCGGCGTGCGTTTAATTTGCGGAGCAGGGTCGCCCTCGCAACCAATCAGCGTCTTCCGCGTAGCAGGATGGCGGCTTCGCGATCGATTTCGCCACGATCAAGTTTGCGCGGCCGCAAATAAAATTCGTCGATCAAAATTTGCGACAAGGCCGCCGCGGGCAAAGCGAGAATGGCGCCGAGAAGTCCAAACAAGGTTCCCATCGCGAGCGTGAAGAACAAAATCACCACGGGATGCAGCCGCATCTCACGGCCAAGCACGACCGGGACGAGCAGATTGAGTTCAATCTGGTAAACAACGAGGATAATCGCGAGCGCGAGCCAGAATTTGGTCGCACCGAGACTGAGCGCGAGAAACAGAATCGGAATCGAAACAAGAAACGCTCCGATGTTCGGCAAAAATTCTCCAAGAAAGGCGAAGGCGCCGAACATGAGCGCGAGCGGCATCCCGATAAGCTGGAGGCCAACCCCGATGGATAACCCGATGATGCAACCATTAATGGCAACGCCGCGAGCCCAGCCCTGCATTTGGCGCATCATGCGCGTGAGCGTGCGGCGTGCTTGTTCGCGGTAACGATCCGGAGCGACAGCGAGATAGCCGGCGACGAGCGGTTGCGGATTGATCAGAACGAAAATGAGGAGAAGCAGGAGGAGCAATACACTAACCGCGCCGCCGACAATCCCGAGCGTGGAACGCAGAAGAATGTTTCCGACCGTGCCGGCAGCGGCGCCAACCTGGCCGGCGATCTCGTCTGTTTGCGGCAGCGCGTCACGCACCGCTGGATAACTGGCCACGAGCGAATCCATGCGCGTGCGAATGTTTTTCCAGATCGCCGGCCAGTTATGAATGAGTTCCTGAACCTGCGCCGCCAGTGGCGGGACCGCGAAAAGTAAAACTGTGATGGCCACTGCAATCAACGCGACGATCACGAGCACGACGCTCAGGATGCGCGGGATGCGGTGCCGCTCGAGCCAGTTGACGAGTGGGTTGAGCACCATGGCGAGGAGAAAAACGATCGCGAAAAGCAAAACGACCGAGCGCAGCGAAACGAAAACGGCGCAGGCGACAACAATGAGCAGAACGAGCCAGACAATTCGCCGCGCGCCGGCGTAAGTGATTGGCGCGTCGGGCTCGTTAGGCGGAGCGGTCATAGTCGTCTGGTCCTCCATGCTACCAAAGCTTCAAAGATGCGAGAGACAAGAATGCTGCAAAATTAAAAGATGACGATTCCGTATTTCGAGGTTTCCGCTTTTACAGATAAACCGTTCGGCGGAAATCCCGCCGGCGTTTGCTTTTTGCCTAACGAGTGGTTGGCGGACGATCTCTTGCAGTCGATTGCCGCGGAAAACAATCTGGCGGAGACCGCGTTCCTGATCGATCGCGGCGATTATTTCGACCTGCGCTGGATGACGCCAACGGTGGAAGTGGATTTGTGCGGTCACGCCACGCTCGCTTCCGCGCATGTGCTTTTCAATCATCTCGGCCACAAGGGAGACGCGTTGCGTTTCCAATCTCGCAGCGGTGAACTGCGAGTCGAACGCAAAGGCGACAGGCTCGTCCTCGATTTCCCGTCGCAGCCGCCGGACCGATGCGAAGCGCCGAAGAAACTGGTGGATGGGTTGGGCGCGCAGCCTCGGGAGGTTTGGAAAGGCTGCGATTACTACGCCATCTTCGACCGCGCCGAACAGGTTGCTGCGATCAAGCCGAACTTTGATCTGCTCAGCGAGCTCGGAACGCGAGGCACGGTTGCGAGCGCGCCCGGAAACGATTGTGATTTCGTCTCGCGCTTCTTCGCTCCCGCTGCCGGAATTCCGGAGGACCCAGTGACAGGATCAACGCATTGCGCGCTCATTCCATATTGGTCAAAGCGACTCGGGAAAGGCAGCCTCCATGCGCGACAGATTTCGAAGCGCGGCGGCGAATTATTTTGCGAAGACCGCGGCGAACGCGTCAGGATCGGCGGCCGCGCGGTCACCTACGTTGAAGGAAAACTGCAATTATAGCGGCATTACCAGCTGACGATGGCGTTGCGCGCAGAATCGCGAGTGACCTTCGTTCCAATCAGACGAACATAGGCGGAATCGGCACCCTTTTGCACTTCGCCGTAAATGATCATCGCCGGATCGCCTCGGAAATCATCCGGCAGCGTTTCGAAGGCTGGCAAATCCTTGCGCGCGACCCTGACCGGGATGTAGGCGAATGATTTCCGCCGGTCCTGCGGCGTGTGTTCCCATAAAGTCGCATCGTACCAGCTCGCCCGGATCCGGCGCATGCGCTTGCCGCGGAAGTGACACCGCACCCCGACAACCTTGCCAATCTGCAGGTCGACGACCTTTTTCAGCGCCGGGACATCATAGTTCTGCACACCATGCCACGTAAGGGCATCCAGCTTTTCCACGCCCAACGCCATCCTCGCCGTGCCGCCGAGCGAAAGAGTAAGGCCGATTAAGAGAAGTTTTCTTACCATGTTACATTCGCGTTTCCGGTAGAATCGACAGCGACTTTTCTGCCAAACAGGTGCACGAAGTAAAAATTGTTTTGGACATCATACTCAACGCGGCCGTAGGCCGTCACGCGCCGGGGTGAGGTAGGATCCGAGGTGATCGTCTTGAACGGTTCGAGGTCCTTCTTTGCAAAGATGACACGCACGGCGGAGAAACCTTTTCGAGCGTTCGCATCCGGTTGCCAGAGGGATCCCTCATACCAGTTGGGCTTGATATGATGAATGTCTTTCCCGCGAAAATTGAACTGCACCGCGATCGTTTTCCCGATCTGGTTGCTGAGCGTTTTGCTCAGGGTGATCGGATCGGATTTCTCCACCGCCTGCCACGCGCGCGTGTCGATTTTTTGATCAGAGAGAACGAGATGAGTGATGGCGCAACTGAGCGCCACGGTTAACACAGCAATCTTCATCATATAATTAGCTGGCCCTCATCCTAACCTTCTCCCTCAGGGAGAAGTGAGTGAATTCGATCCCGATAAGTGACGCGGTAACTCAAGGCGCCGGTTTGCGTCAAAAACAGTCCGGCGATCACGCTGCCGACGAGAATCGTCATTTTCCCTTCAGCGTTTTGATCGCGTCATCGGCTTCGTCGAGTCACGCAATATCGATCTCAAAGAAGTGTGACACGGTCTTCCATCGTTTCAGTCTGCGCACACGTACGAGACAATACGCGAGATCGTGGTCACAGATCGCGATCCCTCTCCCCGTGGGAGAGCGTAGGGTGAGGCCACGACGCGAGGTCTCTGAATTTTCGCACAGCCTAACGAATCTCCACTTCGATCGGCAGACAATGATTGATCATGTACGTGCCGCAGCCGCCCTGGCGCGTGGCCGGCTGCGTCCGCCCGCGCGAATCGGTCGCGCGCGCGAGCAATGTATGCTTGCCGGGCTGGCGCGGCGTATTCCATGCAAAATCCCAAAGCCGCCACGCGTTCGGTTTTGAAACGGCGTCTAGCCTAACGAGTTGCCACGACGCACCATTATCTGTGCTCAGTTCCACTTTCGTGATCTCGGCCTGCGAACTCCAGGCGCTGCCTCGAACGCGATAGTTCGTTCCGCCATCGATCACTTCATTGATTTCGGGTCGCGCAATCTGCGACTTGATCTGCATTTCCGTAATCGGCATCAACACCGGCCCCGAGTCCGTGCGCTCCCAGCGCGAGTAATCGATCGTTTGATAGTAACCGTCGTATCGTTCTTTCGTTACGATGATGCGCTGGAGCCATTTGATCGAAGCCATCGCATACCAGCCCGGCACGATCGCGCGCAGCGGATAACCGTGCGCCGCGGTCAGCGGCTCGCCGTTCATCTTCCAGGCGAGGAGCACATCATCCATCGCTTTTTCCTTGGGAAGGCTGCGCGAAAAATGGATTTTGCCATCGGGCCGCGGCGGTTCTGCAATCGCCCCAGTATCGGCGCCTTCGAGAATGATCTCGCGTGCATCATCCTGCATTCCGGCCTCGCGCAACACCTGGCCTAACGAAACCCCGGTCCATTCCGCATTGCCGACGGCGCCAAGATGCCATTGCACGCCCTTCGCTTTCGGAGTTAGGAAAACGCGGCTGTTGCCCGCGCACTCGAGCGTGGCGGGAATGGTTTGCGGCTTCATCCCACAAATTTCGTCGTAGCTCAGCTCGAGAGGTCGCTCGACCGCGCCTTCGATTTTCAACCGCCAGTTTTGCGCGTCGATTTGCGGAATGGGGAAATGGCAGCGAACGTAGAACTGCTCGTTAGGCGTGATGAATTCATCGAGGCCGGCAAACGGCATCTCGAGATTGGCCGGCTCCTTTTCGCGGATGATCATGATGTCAGATGTAGCGGCGACCGTGTCGGTCCCTTTGATTTGGGGTTGCGGGCGGCACGCCCGCCTCTACAACTATGTGGCACACTATTTCTTCTCGACTGGATACTTCGCTTCTTTCCAGGCGTGCCAGCTTCCGGGAACATTGCGCACTTCGGCGAAGCCCTGCTGCTTCAGGATACTCGCACCGATGCTGGCGCGATATCCGGTAGCGCAATAAACGGCGACCGGTTTGTTCTTATCCAATTCGCCGGCGCGCTTACCGAGTTCGGAAAGAAAAATGTGCTTCGCGCCGGGAACGCGACCATTGTTCCACTCGCGCGGCGATCGGACGTCAAGAATTTGCAAACCATCGCGCGCATTTTTCAATTCGTGCACGGTGATTTGGCCGATCTGCGCGAACGGCAGCCCGGCGTTTTGCCACGCGCGCATTCCGCCGACAAGGTATCCGGCGAATTTCGTGAAACCGGTTCGCACAAAGAGGCGCACGATTCTTTCCAGATCGCTGTCGCTATCGAGCACGAGAAGAATCGGCTTTTCCGGATCGAGCAACGCACCGGCCCAGATCGAAAGCATCGGTGTGCCACCAATGTTCAGCGCGCCGGGAATGTGCGCTGCGCCGAAAGCGAGCATCGTTCGCGTGTCGATCAGCACGCCTGTTTTCTCATCGATCGCTTTCTTGAATGATTTCGGCGGCAAACCCGGAACGTTCGGCAGGCCTCCCAAGACTTCGGGCCCGGCCGCGTTCACTTTTTTCATGACCGGATAATATTTCGGAACCGGCGGCGCGGTGGAGACGGCGTAGTCCGTGAACTTCTTCACATCATCGAATTGCAAGAAGGGATTGAACGGCCGCTCGTAACCGATCGTGCTGCTCAGGCGATCGCCGATGTCGGCGCCGCAGGGCGAACCGCTGGCGTGCCCGGGATAGATGATCACGCTGTCCGGCAGCTTCAGGTAAAATTCGCGCAGCGTTTTGAATTGCTGGGCCGCGAGCTTTTCCGTTTCGCTCGCGCCTAACAAGTCAGGACGACCGGCGGAGCTGACAAAAAGCGAATCGCCCGTGAGCACGCCCCACGGCGTGTCCGGATGATCTTCTTCCGCGAGAATGTAGGACATGTGTTCCGGTGTGTGCCCCGGTGTGTGCCGCGCCGTGATCACAACCGCGCCGAGCTTGAACTTGTCGCCATCCTTGACCGCTTCGTTCTCGAATCCGTAACGAGCGCCGCCTTCGTGGCTAACAAAAATTTTTGCCGATTCCACCCGGCTGCAAAGTTCGCGGGCACCGCTCACAAGATCGGCGTGAATGTGCGTTTCGAAAATGTGCGTAATCGAAACATTTTTCTCGCGCGCAAGATCGAGATAGACATCAACGTCGGCGCGCGGATCGAAAACCGCGGCTACTCCCTCCTCATCATCGCCGACGAGATAGGAAATCTCGGCAAGTCCTTCCGTTTCGATCGTTTCAAATATGAGCGACATGATTTTGCGCGGACTATATCACGCAGCGACTTCCGAACCAGTCCCAAGGAGACTTATTTCTTTCAATCCTGATCGGATCAGGAACACGAACTTGGGGATGAGTACGGTTGCGATCTTTTGGTGAGGAAATAGGTGTCGCCGCGTTCACATAGGCATCTCGCACCAAGGCCACAAAGGACACCACGGGACTTTCATTCAACACCTCCGTGAGCCTTTGCGAGCGTCGTGACCTTTGTGTGAGTAACATCGCGTCGGAAATTTCTTGAGAGATTATTGCCCGCGCTCACAATGAATCCGTGAACGCTTCGTTGCGCGCCGCTGTCATCGCCGAGTGGCGTGGTCTCCCGGAAAGAAAACCGCGGCCCGATCGTTGCCAGATCGTGGGCGATGTGCTGCCGAAACTCATGCAGCGACTTGGTCTAAGCGAGCGTTTGCATGAAGCCGAAGTCATCGACGCGTGGGCGAAAATTGTCGGGGACTTTATCGCAACGCACTCCGCTCCGGTGAGCCTGCGCGAAGGCGTGCTTTACGTTCGCGTCCTGCAACCGGCGCTGCATTACGAGCTCGAACAAATTTCCAAGACTGCCATTCTGCGCAAATTAAAGCAGCGTTTCGGCGGCAGGACCGTGCGCGACGTGCGCTTCCGCATCGGCTGAGCGTCATGACGCCGGAATATTCCGAGGACGCGATTCACGTCGAACAATTGGAAGTATTCGCGCATGTCGGCGTGCCGGATAGCGAGCGCGCTGCGCCGCAGCGCATTACTGTTACCGTCACAGCCTGGCCGAACGCTGGTTTTCGAAAAATCGACGACGATATCGGATCGACGGTGAACTATTCCGCCATTGCACGCGCCGTGCGCGAAGTGGTCGATGAGCGTCGCGACAAATTGATCGAGACTCTCGCGGAAAATATTGCGGCTGCTCTCTTGAAGGATTTTCCGATTCGGCGCGTCCGTCTCGAGCTGCGCAAATTCGTCATGCCGGACGCCGCATACGTTTCCGTCTCGCTCACGCGCGATCGCCGGGTCGATTGATTAGCAATCAATCCCCTCATACTCTTTCGGCCATGAGCAACGATGACGCCTGGGAGATTCTCTCCAGCGTAACGCATTTCGAAAATCGCAATCTGCGGGTGGTGACGGAAATGGTGCGGACACCCGGACGCAGCGAGCCGCGGTCATGGACGGTGGTGCATCGCAAAGCGGCGGTGGTCATCGCGCCGATGACGCGCGATGGAAAATTGATTCTGATTCAGCAGGAACGAATTCCCGATCCGCGGTTTGATCTGGGAAATGCCGGCGGGGCAGGTTGATGAAAATAGTTCGGATGAAGCTGCGATCAGGGAAGTGGCGCTCCGTGAATTGCGTGAAGAAACAGGCTACGCTTTGGCGAAAGATGGAGAGCTGATCGCACTGGGCGATTATTTTTCTTCGCCCGGATTTACGGATGAGCACGGTTATTTCTTTCTCGCGCGCCCGGTCGAAGCCGTGGCCGAAGGTCACGCGCACGATGAATCCGAATCAATCCTCGATTGCCGAACCTTCAGCGCGTCCGAAATCGGCCGCATGATTGCGGATAACGAAATTCGCGATGCGAATACGCTCAGTATTTGCGCGCGCCTGCTGGCACGCGGTCTTCTTTCGTTTGCTTGATGAGCCTGCGCAATTTCTTCAAGTTTCGCGAGCTGCCTGAGAGCGAAACATCGAAGCCGCTGCTCGAACATCTCGAGGACCTGCGATGGACGATTGTGAAAATGGCCGTCACGCTCATTATCGCGATGATCGTCTGCTTCGCGTTTCGCACGTCGCTCGTGCAAATCCTGCAACGGCCATTGAATGAAGTGAGCCCGCAAGTCGGCGTGTTGCGCGCGCTTGGGATCACCGACTCAATCACGATCTCGTTTCATCTCGCCTTCTACGCCGGCATCGTCATCTCTTTTCCGCTCCTGCTTTATTTCATGGCGGAGTTTGTGGTGCCGGCGCTGACCGTGGTCGAAAAACGTTTCATGTTTCCCGCCATCTTCGTCAGTTTCGCGCTCTTTTTGACTGGCGTGCTCGTCTGCTATTTCTGGCTGTTGCCCAAGACGATCCTCTTTTTCTTTCACGACACGCAGTCGTTAGGCTGGGTCCCGAACTGGACGGTGCAGCAATATTATTCTTTCGTCACTCGCTTCACCATCGGCTTCGGACTTGCTTTCGAATTGCCCGTGGTCGTGCTCGCTCTCGTTCGTTTCGGTTTATTGACTTACGAATTCATGCGGCGCACCCGGCCCTACGCCATCGTGCTCATTTTCATTCTCGCCACCATCATCACGCCGACGCCGGATGTTCTCACGCTGATCGCGATGAGTCTCCCGATGTGTCTGCTTTACGAAAGCTGCATCTGGATCGCGTGGGCCATGCAGAGAAGAGCGATGTCTGGTCGATAACTCGGCAGCGCAGCATGAGGGAGCAAAGCACCAAGCACCAAGCACCAAGCACCAGCGAAATTCCAAGCTCCAATAACCAAACATGCCAGAGCTATTGGAGCTTGGTGTTTGAAGCTTCCCTGGGTTTGGAGCTTGGATTTGGTGCTTCCGGCGGCATTTTGCGACTGATGAGTCACTCCACAGATCGGCTCATCTTTCAAGCTTTCGCGTTCGTGTTTGGCGCCGCCGTCGGCTCCTTCCTCAACGTCTGCATCTACCGATTGCCGCGCGATCTTTCGGTCAACAAGCCGCGCCGTTCCTTTTGTCCGACCTGCAAAAAGGAAATCCCGTGGTACCGAAATATTCCGCTTGTTAGCTGGATTGTCTTGCGCGGACGCTGTGCAAACTGCGGCACGCGCATTCCCTTTCGATATTTCCTGGTCGAACTGCTCACCGCGCTGCTCTTTCTCGCCGTGTGGAATTTCTTTCCGTGGCAGCTCGCGATTCCGTATTGGATTTTCGTCGCGTTGCTCATCGTCGCGACGTTTGTCGACTTCGAGCACTTCATTATTCCCGACGAAATCACGCTGGGCGGTATCGCTGCTGGGTTGATCGCGAGCCTTTTGGTTCCGGAGCTCATGGCAACGAACAGTCGCCTCACAGCGATTGGACTTTCGGCTCTTTCCGCCGCGTTAGGTTACGGAATCCTCTGGCTGGTTCTCGAGGGCGGCAAAATGGTGTTCGGGAAAAAGAATATCCGCCTCGCGCAACCGATGGCCTTCAGCTGGACGCGCACGGGTGACGATGCGGATTTCGTCGTCGGCGAAGAGCGCGGGTTATGGAGCGATTACTTCGCGCGCGAAAAAGATCTTCTACTGTTGCACTGCAACGACGCCACGATTGATGGCCGCGCTCTGGGAAATGTGACGCTACATTGTCACTACGATCGCGTCACGGTCGGGGAGGAAACATTGTTGCTCGACAAGATCGACCGCATTTCTGGCCTTGTGCGCGAGCTGCAAATTCCTCGGGAAGCGATGGGACGCGGCGATTTGAAATTTCTTGCGGCGATCGGCGCGTTCCTCGGCTGGCGCGCCGTTCTATTCTCGATTTTCGGCGGATCGCTCCTCGGGTCGCTTGTTGGCCTAACGACTCTGGTAATCGGCAAACGTGTCTGGTCGGCAAAGCTACCTTTTGGGCCCTATCTCGCCGCCGGCGCGTTGGTCTGGATGTTTTTCGGCGATGCGCTCGTCGCCAAATATTTTTCGATGCTCAACGCCCTAACGACTTGACTCTTGTCCTGGCGGATGATGTTCGCGACTTGTCCGGAAAAGCATCGCCACGGCAAACGTGACGATGGTTCCGAAGCAGATCCACCATGGAAATTCCATCACCGGCAGCCAGGTCGGTTGCGGATAAAGTGGATATTGATGCGGATCGCTTATTCCTAATACGATTCGCGCGATGTTGTTCGGCAGCCCGCTCAAGATCGCGACCACGATGAAGCCGGCGATCATGGCGATAATGTTGCCGAGGTTGTTCCCGCGGCGGCGCGTGAACATGCCGCAGAGAAACACACCGAGAAGCGAGCCATAGGTGTAACCGAAAATCCCGAGCACGATCGGAATGATGCGGATTTCGGGATGAATGATGACGATGTACGACGTCATCGAGGCGACCACAATCATGAGAACGGAAAACCAAACCGTGGCCCAGCGCACCGCGCGCAAGACTTTGTTCGGCGTTCGATTGCGGATTGATGTAGGGCTCATACCAATCGCGCGTGAAACTGGTCGCTAGCGCGTTAATGGCGGTGCTGAGCGAGCCCATCGCCGTCGCAAAAATCCCCGCTATTAAAAGCCCGCGCAAACCAATCGGCATTTCGTAGAGGATGAAGTGGCAGAACGTCTCGTTAGGCGTTTTCGGCAAAGTCGGATCGGGATGCGCCTGATAATAGGTCCAGAGAAGCAGACCGATGGTGAGAAAGGTGAGGACAATCGGGATGTCGGCGAGCCCGGAAAGAATGAGCGAGCGACGGCTGCGTCGCACATCCGGCGCGGTCAACATGCGTTGCACCATATCCTGGTCCGTCCCGTGCGTGGCCATGGTGATGAAAGTTGATCCAATCAGGCCGGCGAAAATGGTGTACTCGATTTCAAACATGCCTTTTATTTTGTCCCAGCCGCTGTTTCGCCCGGATCGAGTCCGGTCGTAAAAAAATCGCCGAGACCGAAACCGCCGTGGCGTTGCACGATCTCGTCCCAGCCGCCGGGAATTTTGGAATAGAGCAACGCCACTGCCGTCAGTGCGCTGCCGATCATGATCGATGCCTGGATGAGATCGGTCCAGATGACGGCTTTAATTCCACCGAGTGTCGTGTAAATCGCGGTCAGGATCACGATCGCAATCAGTTGCGCCGATATAAATCCACAACGTTTCCGTTTGCCCCGGACGCACGCCGCGAATCATTTCGTAGGCGAGCGCGAGAGCAATGGCGGCGACATACAAACGCGCCCCGGAGGCGAGCAGCCGCGTGACCATGAAGATCGCGGACGCGGCGTTCTTTGTCGCAACGCCGAAACGTGCAGTCAGATATTCGTAGATCGAGAAAACCTTGTAGTCGTAGTAGGGCTTGATGAAAATGTAGCTAACGAGGATGCGCGCGAGGATGGTGCCGAGAGCGAGCTGCACGTAGGTGTAATTGCGCAGCGCGAATCCTTCGCCCGGTGTTCCAAAAAATGTGCCGGCGCTTGTTTCGGCGGCAACGATGGAAGCGAGCACGGCCCACCACGGAATCTGCCGCCCGCCGAGCGCGAAATCTTCGAGGTTCCGTTCCTTTCGGCCCATGCGCAGGCCGATGAAGATGATGATGAAGAAATAGAGCAGGAGAACGCCGGTATCGACGATGAGCTTCCCGTTCACGCGTTGTTAGGTGACAGAATTTCGACCACGCGCAAGGTGGATCGCGCGCTCCGTCGCGCGATGCTAAATAATAGCCGCTTCGGCTCTAAACTTTCACATTAAGCAGAAGGCCGCTCGATCCACCATGGTTGCAAAAATCACCGCGCGCGATTTCGATCTCGAGAAGACGCTCAACTCCGGGCAGGTCTTCCACTGGGAAAAACGGGGCGACCGATTTTTCGGCGCGATCGGCAACGACGCCGTCAGCATCAGCCAGACCGGCGATCATCTGCACGTGCGCGCGGGCAAACTTGACGGCTTAAAGCCGTCAAGTTTTGAGAAGCGACGTAACGGGAAAGGCGAAATGCAAATCTTGATCGAGCATTATTTCGCGCTCGATCATCCGCTTGAGAAGATTTGCCGATCGTTTCCGCGCGATCTTGTCATGGACGAAGCGCGGGATTTTTGCCGCGGGCTGCGCATCATTCGCCAGCCCAACTGGGAGTGTCTCGCGACGTTCATCTGTTCGTCGATGAAACAGGTGGCGCATATCCGGCAGATTTCGCACGCGCTGCGCACGCGTTTTGGCGAGCGGAAGATAATCGACGGAATAGTTGTCTACACTTTTCCGAGCGCAGCGCGGCTGGCACGAGCGAGCGAAAACGAACTACGCGCGTGCGCACTCGGGTATCGCGCAAAAAACTTGAGGACGACGGCGCAGATGGTCGCATCAGGCGAAGCGAACCTGAAGGACTGGGCGGCGCTTGCCGGATAATGAATTGCGCGCGCGCCTTTGCGAGTTGCCCGGCGTCGGCGCAAAGGTGGCGAACTGCGTCATGCTGTTTGCCTACGAACGTTTGCGCGCATTCCCGATCGACGTCTGGATCGAGCGCGTTCTGCGCGAGAAATATTTTGCGCGAAAAAGGAAGCCGACCCTGGCGCAGGCTGCGCGAATTTGCGCATCACTATTTTGGCGAGCACGGAGGTTACGCGCAGCAATATCTGTTTCATCACGCGCGCACGAAGAAGCATCCGTGGCAGGGCGCCGCTCTGTCGGCGCCACTGAATGAGAGGACACGACGGCGCGTGTCCCTCCAGCATTTGTCAGGGCGATAGACGTGCGATATGGTTCGTGCCCCGTAGGGAGCGCAAAATGCTCCAAGCAATCGGCCATCCTCTTCTGCATCTTTACCTTCTGCTACGCTCGCTTCGCCCATGTCGACCGCGATCCCTTTTCTAGACCGCAATAGCGAAGCTCGGAAAATTCTCTGGGCGCTGCTCGCCGCCCTTTTCATTCATTTATTGATCGCGTTTTCGCTCGCCGCTTTCGGCGGAAAATTGACGAGCTCGGCGGAGCTGGAGAATAAGCCGCCTGAGCTAACGATTGTGAACGTGGTTCCGACACCGCCGCCGGTGACGCCGAAAAATTCGCAGTTTCTGGAGACTGACGCTTCCAAAAAATCGGTGGAACAACCGAAAGAAAAAACATTCGAGTCGAATGAAAATTCGATCGCGGCAAGTCAGCTGCCTGCCACGGGCGAGAGCGCGTTGCCCACACAGCAAGGAAGACAAGACCGGCCGTTTACCGGCTTTGAAAATCAGGCTGCTTCGTTAGGCTTGGAAACAAAACCGCCGCAGCCGACACCAGCGCCTTCCGCGATCCCGACTCCGCAAGCCTCGCAGCCGCCAGCGACGCCGACGCCCGTTCCAGCAGCAACACCACCGCCCGATCAGTTGGCCATGCTCACAGCAACGCCGCCGCCAGCGATGCAAAAGCCGGAGGAAATTGAAGCGACGCCCACTCCGGCAGAGGCGTTGCCTACGCCGGTTGAACGAACGCCGCAGCAACCGGAGTCGGCTTATCGCGCACTAAAAGAACAGACGCGAGTCAGCGGTCGCATTTCGAACCGCGGGGCCGCTGCTGTGAACGCTGTCGGCACACCGTTAGGTCGTTATCAAAAAATGATTTATGACGCAATCGGGTCGCGCTGGCTTTACTACACAAAAAAGCAGATGGATTTGGTTTCCATCGGAACATCACGGGTTACGTTTTCCATTGACCGCGATGGACACGTAAAAAATCTCAAGATGCTTTCCAATTCCTCGAACGAAGCCTTTGCCAATGTCTGCCTGCAATCTATTGAGCAAGCGAAACCTCCGCCAATTCCAGAGGAGGTCGCCGACGTATTGCCACCGGAAGGCTTAGTTTTCGAAGTCGGCTTCACGCTTTTCCCTAACGAATGATTCTGTCCCTTTCACTCGCGGCCGTTTCCGACCTCATGCAAAGCGTGCTTAAATTTTTCAGCCAGGGCGGTCTGTTCATGTGGCCGCTACTGATTTGCTCGATGTTCGCTGTTACCACGATCATTCTCCGCGGCTTCGCCTTGCGTCGAGGAAATGTCCTGCCGCTCGTAATCGAGAGCGAAATCGAGCGGCTCGTCCCTGGCGGAAGCGCGGAACGTCTCGCGCGCATCGCGCACCACGATGATTCATCGCTCGGGCGAATTGTGCGCGTGGCGTTGCAACACCTGCGCGGTCCGCGTTCGGAAAACATCGAAGCAGTGGAAACGCGCGCGCGACACGAAATGGTTGTGCTCGAGCGCGGCCTTATCGTTTTGGAAATAATCACCGGCATTGCGCCGCTGCTCGGTCTTATCGGCGCGGTCTCAGGTCTTGTGCATGTCTTTTCCCATCTGGGTCTCAGCACCGGCACCGCCGACACAAAGGTGATCGCGCTTGGAATCGCCGAGGCGTTGAACGCGACGGTGTTCGGTCTCGCGATCGCGGTACCGGCTTTGGTCGCCTTCAGTTATTTCTCGAGGAAGATCGAAGTGATGTCGGTGGAAATGGAAACGCTCGTGGTCGAGCTGATCACGAAATGTTATTACGGCCGCGTCACGCCACAGCCGGCGCCGGCTGCCGCGCCATCACCAGCTCCGGCTCCGGCTCCGATCAAACCCGTCCCGATCGTCCGGACGCACGCGACGTAAGCAAAGGCGAGAGATCACCCATGAAGTTCGCGGTGCGCAAACGGCGGGCGCCAACAATCATCATTGTCTCGCTCGTGGATATCCTCACCATCCTGCTCATTTTTTTCGTGGTCTCGACTACGTTTAAAAAAGATCAGCCGGAAGTGCAGATCAATTTACCGGAATCGAAGACGGCCACGAACGCGCCAGCGGAAACCGAGCATGCCATTGTTACCGTGAACCAAAGTGACGAGATCATGCTCGACAACAAAACGATCGCGATCGACCAACTGGAAGCGGCAGTGCGCGATTTGCCGGATAAACGAAGAGCGACGCTCGTTCTGCAAGCGGACAAGAAAGCTTCTTTTGGCGTTATTATTAAAGTGATGGACGCACTGAAGCTCGCCGGCGTCAGAAATCTTCCAGCGTTCACGCGTGGCGAAGAATGAGATTACCGATCGCGAAATACGGTGATCCGATCCTGCGCGCTAAAGGCCGGCTCGTCGAGAAAATCGATGAAGAGCTGCGCGCGCTCGCTTCCGACATGCTCGAGACGATGCACGCCGCGAACGGCGTTGGACTGGCGGCACAACAGATCGGCCGGGCGCTGCAGCTCACCGTGCTTGATATTTCGCAAGTCGAGGATCGCCCGAGCACACTGAAGTTGAATGGAAGCGAAGTTGATCCCATCGCATCGATGCCGCTGGTCCTGATCAATCCGCAGCTCGATCTTGGTGAAGAAAAAATTCTTGGCTCGGAGGGTTGCCTTAGCATTCCCGACATCACGGCCGACGTGATGCGTGCCGTCACCGTGACGGCACGAGCGAAAACGCTGGAGGACGAAGAGATCGCAATCGAAGCGAGCGGCCTGCTCGCGCGCGCGTTACAACATGAAGTCGATCACCTCCACGGTATTCTGTTTATCGATCGGATTAGTTCCGCGGCCAAAGCCAGTCTTTCGAGCCGATTAAAGCGAATGCAGAAAGAGAATGCGCGATTGCAGGTAAAATCCTAACGAATCGCTCAGATCATTTTGTAGTCGACCGTGATCGTGCGGAAGAGAAGCGCATCCCGCTGGGCTGAAAAATAGAAGAGCTCCAGCATCGTGCTGCCGATCATCCACTGATAACCGACAAGCGTCTGGATTACGTCGGTATCCGTGTCGCGCGAACGCGAAACCAGCTTGCCCGTTCCGAACTTGGCATCGAAATAGCGACGGATTTCGCCCATGCGCTCGTTGTAACGCTCGATCGTCCAATCGGGATACTCATATTGCAGCTCAATCGCGACGAGAAATCCTTCGCGAAAAGTAAAGAGCGTGCGTTGCAAGCCCGGCTGAACCAAACCCTCTACTGTCCAGATCTCGTTGTTCTCTTTTTTTTCGCGCGTGACGATTTTCGCGTTCGCGCCTTTAAGCAGAGCCTCCACGCGACCAGTCAGATCGTTCCATTTGAAACCAAACGGCGGCGGAATTTCATCGAGCGCATGCGCTGATGACGCGGAGAGAACAAAACTGAGCGCGAACGCGCAGCAAAACAGTCTTGTCATTTTGCGGCGTGCGAAAACTTCGGCGCGTTCCGGCGGTTCAAATCCATCTTCGTTGTGGTTCGCGGCTGCGACCAACAGCGCGTCGGGCACAAAATTGCGCGTGCGCTTGGATTCGGTCAACACACTTGCGCAACTTCATTTTTGTTGTTGCGAGGGGATGTCGCGCAGATTTTTTTCGTCAAGTTTTTTTCGCCGCGCTTCAAAAAATAAAATTCGGATTTTTTCTTGTCGACTTTGCGTACGGTTCTTAATCTCAAGCCCGCTGTCCGGGGCGAAAGAATATGGGTTGTTAATAAGATGTGGACAGTTCTGAGAAACTTTTGCGGAGGAAAAAAATCATGACGCTCGACTCACCGATCATAACAGGATTTTCCACCGCAAAGCACGCGATCTTGCATCAGGTTCCTTCCCCTGCACTTTCTGTTTTTCCCTCGTATTTTGCGAAATTTACAGAATTTTTTCCTGCACGTGCACGTGACGCTGTAGTCGGCGTCTCGGCGTCCGCGCTTCTTTACGCAGGGAAAATCACCCCTAATTCTCGTAACATTTCCGTCGCTTAACCCTGTTAACAAGTTCGGCATGGACGAGAAGTGTTCGCAGCTGTGGCAGAAAGTGTCCGCCGCTCTAAAACCACAGGTCAGCGCGGACACATTCAAGCGCTGGTTTTCCGCCGTGCAGCTCGTCAACGCGACGAACGATTCGCTCACGTTCCGCGTTCCAAACAACATTTACCAGTTCTGGATCGAAAGTAATCACATGCCCGCGTTGCAAACCGCGATCACGAATGTTTGCGGCGGACCGCGCACCGTAAAATTTTCGTCGCCATCTCCTGGCGGCTCCGGCGAAGAAGATGTGATCCTTGGTTCAAGCGTCGTCAGAAGGCGCAGTCGCCGAGACGAGCACGGAAGCGAAGCGCAGCGGCAGCGCTCTCGGACTCAATCCGCGAAACACCTTTGAGTCATTCGTTGTCGGGCCGAACAACGAGATCGCGCATGCCGCCAGCCTCGCTGTCGCGCAAACGCCCGCCAAAACCTACAATCCGCTTTTCGTTTACGGCGGCGTCGGACTCGGCAAAACGCATTTGATGCAGGCCATCGGCCAATACGTTTGGGCGAAAAAGAAAGGCGCGAAAGTGATGTATCTTTCGAGCGAGCTTTTCATCAACGAGTTCATCGATGCGATCCAGCACAGCACCCTCGTAAAATTCCGGAAACGTTACCGGCAGGCCGATCTGCTTTTGATCGACGACATTCAATTTCTCGGCGGCAAGGAACGTTCGCAGGAAGAATTTTTCCACACCTTCAATACGCTCTTCGACGGACATAAACAGATCGTGCTTTCCAGCGATCGGCCCGCTTCGGAAATTGCGAACCTGGAGCATCGTCTCGTTTCGCGCTTCGAATGGGGATTGACGGCGGAGCTGCAGCCGCCGGACATCGAGACGCGTCTGGCTATTCTGCGCAAAAAAGCAAAGACGCTGCACATCAAGTTGCGCGACGAGATTTTCGAATTTCTGGCCAATCGCATTCGCACCAACGTGCGCCGACTCGAGGGCGCGCTCATGCGCGTGGCGTCATTCGCATCGCTCAGCGGCAAGGAGCTCACGCAGGAAGTCGTCGAGCACCTGCTCAAGGACATTTTGCAGGAGGAAGCGCGGCACGCCATTACGATTGAGCAGATTCAACGGCGCGTGGCGGAACATTTCGATATTCGGCTCGCGGACATGACGAGCAAACGCCGCCCGGCCAACATCGCATTCCCGCGGCAGGTCGCGATGTATCTCGCGCGCGAGCTGACGAAAGCTTCGCTCAACGAGATCGGTGACGCGTTTGGCGGCCGCGATCACGGCACCGTTTTACATGCATGCAAACTCGTGAAACAACGCATGCGCGAACAGGATAATCTGCGCCAGACCATTTCGTTTATCGACAGCTCGCTCCAGCGCTAACGAGAATCCGCGCGTCACGAGAATACGGTTGCCGAATAAAATCGGAAGCCTTACATCTTAGCGCGACCGCTCGATATGAAATTTAGTGTAACAAAAGAAAAACTTCTCGAAGCTTTGCAGCAGGTTCAGAACGTCGTCAGCACGCGCACGACTCTGCCGATTCTCTCCAACGTTCTGTTGCAGGCGAACGATGGCGAAGTGCGCCTGACCACGACCGATCTCGATGTCGGCGTACGCGGAAGTTTCGAAGCGAAAGTGGAAAAAGAAGGCGCGACCACGCTGCCGGCGCGGCGACTCTTCAATATCATTCGCGAATTGCCCTCGAGCGAAATTCAAGTCGATGTCGATGGCAAGAATGCGGCTTCGATTCGAAGCGGGAACAGTTTTTTCAAGATTCTCGGACTGCCGGAAGAAGAATTTCCGCCATTGCCGAAGTTCGAGAACGCGAAAGTCGTGACGATCCGGCAGAAGGATTTGCGCGATGGATTGCGCAAAGTTTCCTACGCCATCTCCACCGACGAAACGCGCTACGTTCTGAACGGCGTCCTGTTCAGTTTCAAGGAAAACAAACTGACGCTGGTCGCGACCGACGGACGGCGGCTCGCCATGGTCGATATCGAATTGGAATTCCCGCGCAGTCACGAAGCCGACATCATTGTGCCGACAAAAGCGGTGACGGAATTGCAGCGTCTTCTCGCCGACGATGGCGACGTGAAAGTGAGCGTCGGCAGCGGACAGATCGCGTTTGATCTAAATAACACGCTGCTCGTGTCGAAGTTGATCGAAGGAAATTATCCCAACTACAAACAAGTCATTCCGTCGGAAACGAAGGAGCGCGTCACGCTCGAGCGCGAAACATTTTTGAATTCGCTGCGCCGCGTTTCCCTGCTCGCAAGCGACAAATCGAATTCGATCAAACTGAATTTCAGCAAGAACAACATCGACATCACCGCCAACACACCGGAAGTCGGCGAAGCGAAGGAAGCATTGCCCGTGACTTACAAGGGGCGCGAGTTTTCCATCGCGTTCAATCCGGAATTTCTGATGGCGCCGCTGCGAAATCTCTCGGAGGACGAAGTGTTCCTTGATCTCATCGACGAGATGAGCCCCGGCGTTCTCAAAATCCAGACGCCGTTTCTCTACGTCCTGATGCCGATGCGCATCAGTTCCTGACTGCGCTTCCTTTTTCGTTTGTCATCCCGAGCGAAGCGAGGGACCTCACGAGTTACAACACGCGGAGTTGCTCGCGAGATCCCTCGCTTCGCTCGGGATGACCAAGAGCTTGGAACACTTCAGCAACAGGTAATTTCCGCAAATCTCGATCTGGCGCCTGAAGCACCTTCACGTTCGGATTTGCCGGCGCCCAAACCGCGGGATCAGTCGGACCAAAAAGTAAAATGCATTTCGCGCCCGCAGCCGCGGCCAAATGCGAAATACCGCTGTCGTGACCGACGAAGACAGCGTTCTCCAGGATCGCTGCGAGATGTATTAGCGGCAGATTTGTCGCGAATCGCACCGCCGGATTATTTCCCCAAATCGATCGCAACCGCAGATTTTGCGATTCGTCTGCTTCGCCAGAGACGACAATCAAGGAGCGGCGCTCTCCAGAGCGCCGGCCGGGAAACTCGGCGACTGGGAAGTCGCCGCTCCCTGATGGTTTCTCGTTGAGCAACGCGTTTCCCAGCGCAATCCAATTTTCGAGTGGCCAATTCTTCTTCTCGCTTCCACTGCCCGGATGAATCGCAATGATTTCATCACTCGCTTGCGCAAGGAATTCATTTGCCGCTTTGCGGTCTGACTCGTTAGGGAAAAGCTTTGCCGCCGGATCAGTAAGTCGAAGCCCGAGCTCCTGCAATGGTGCGGCCAGTTGCATCGCGGCGTGTTCCTGTTCATTAAATTTCGGCGAACCGATGACGAGCCGCGCTATCACCGCAGCGTCGCAAATTGTCAGCAAAGATCGCGTCAGGATCGAAGAGATAGCTGACGATTAGATCGAAACTACCGAAATACTCGACAAGATCCGGCGCCAATTCGGAATCGCGTGCGAAGAAGCGCGAAAGCGGCGCATAATCGATCGAACGCGTCGCATTGGCGTAGAAACGGTTTTCAGCCAGCGCGACAATTCGTTTGTAGCCAAGAATCTCGATGTGCGCGTTTGGAAAATTGTCGCGCAGCAACTTCACCGCCGGCAATGTGAGGATGAAATCGCCAATCGCTCCGCCGCGGATGACGAGAATGCGCTTCAACGCGAAATCAATATCGCATCACCGCGAAAGCGAGAATCGCTGCGCCGTAGAGCAACATCACGGTGTGCAAGGCACGGCAACGCGCCGGGCTGCGCGTGCTCCAGTTCAGTTGATCGCGCAGCAGATACGGCATCATCACCCAGAACAAACCGGCAATGACCAAGCACGTAGGCAAAAACGGTCACGAGAAGCCGGCTCGTTTCGTAGCGAAAAAATGCAGCATCGAGCAGCGGTTCGGCGGCAAGCAGGCAGAAGAATGCCGAGCGCGCGCACCGCGAGCAATTCGTCCACGAAGCGAAGCGCGAGAACGTAACCGATCGGCAACGCGATCAGCAACGGCCGGCGGAAGGTCGAAAATTCGCCCATTTCCATCGTGGCGAGCAACCAAAAACCCCAGACCAGATCGATGGTGAGCAAGGCCGCGCCGAATCCGCGGGAGCGCGGGAAACGCGACGCAACATCGCGCACGAGCTCCGGCTTCACGAGCCCGGGTATGCTAACGAGAAGCAAGAAAATGCCCGCGATAATGCCGGCGGCCTGGAGCGATAAATGATAAATCATTGGCGCAAAATGCCGATCACCGTGGCACGACCGGCGCGCCATACAAGCTGAAACCATTCGCTCGCTCGATGCGCACATCGAAGATTTCGCCGATGCGATCTTCCTCACCTTCGAAAACAACGACTTTATTTGTGCGCGTCCGGCCGGTTAGGCGCGTGGCATTAGTGCGGCTTGGTCCTTCGCACAAGATTTCGAGGTCGCGTCCGACCAGGCGCTCATGCGCCCGGTGCAAAGACTGATTTACGACGGCGAGCAAATCCTGATTTCGCTCTTCTTTAATTTCCTCTGGCACCTGGTCCGGCATCGTCGCAGCCGGCGTATCCTGCCGCGTCGAATAGCGAAAAATAAATGCGTTATCGAATTGGATCTGTTCAACAAGCTCGCGCGTTTGCGCATAGTCATCCGCGTCTTCGCCGGGGAAACCAACAATGATGTCAGTGGTGATGGCGATGCCGGGACGAGCCGCGCGAATATGATCGACGAGCGCGAGATACTTTTCCGCCGTGTAGGTGCGATGCATCGCTTTTAAGATGCGATTCGAGCCGGATTGAAGCGGCAGGTGCACGTGCTCGACCAATTTCGGAAGACGGGACAATGCGCCTAACAAGTCGTCGCGAAAGCCTATCGGATGCGGCGAGGTGAACCGGATCCGGTGCAGACCATCAATTTCGTGCACCGCCTCGAGTAACTGCACGAAAGGACTCTTGCCGTCGGCCTTCGGAAATTCGTGCCTCCCATACAGGTTCACGATTTGGCCGAGTAACGTAACTTCCTTCACCCCGCGCCTAACGAGTTCACGCACCTCGCTCACAATCTCCTCGATCGAGCGGCTGCGCTCGGCGCCGCGCGTCTGCGGCACAATGCAGAAAGTGCAATGCATGTTGCAGCCCTGCATGATGGAAACGAAGGCGGTCGCCTGGCGTACCGCGATCTCATGATCGCGGATTGTTTCCTGCGAGCCGGATTCCTCTTCAATATCGACGATCGAGAAGCGTGGGTCGTCCATCGCTCGATTCGCCTTACCAGTTTTTCGCTCGACCAATTCGTCGACGTAATCGGCGACGCGATGAAATTTCTGCGTGCCGACGACGAGATCGACATGAGGCATGCCGCGCAGCAACTTTTCGCCGCGCGCCTGCGCCATGCATCCGAGAAAACCAAAAACCATCTCCGGCCGTTCTTTTGCCAAACGGCCCAGCATTCCCATTTTGCCCAGCGCCTTTTGATCCGCCATGTCACGCACGCTGCAGGTATTCAACAAGACTACATCGGCTTCCGATTCGTTAGGCGCCGGCTCGTAACCACGTTCGATCAATGAATGCGCGACCTGCTCCGAGTCGCGCTCATTCATCTGGCAGCCGTAGGTCTTGATGAAAAATTTCGGCATCGAGAGCAGAACTGTTGCATGAGGCGCGACACCGCGCCATAGCCGGGAAACGTGCCCATTGGTTAGGCGCGCTGGTGCCCTTCCGCACAGCGCGAGCGCAATTTTTGCCAAGCAAATCGCAAATGAAGCAAAGCACTTCGCGGCTCTGAAATTAGCATCTTCCAGCAGGAGAAAATATGGACTACCTCATTGTATTAGGCGTTGCGATAATGATGGCGGCGTACACCTGGGCAATCGCGCGCGCGTTGCAAGACGTCGCGTAAAGCCGCCAGCCGTAAATAACTCCCGCGACGAAGGGGCGTTTCTGACGCGCCATCGGAATCGCGCGTCCGCGATTCCGTCTTGAACCCGCATTACCCAACTTTAAGCTGAGGCCATGCGTGTAATTGCGATCGACGCTTCGTTGCGAAACACCGGCGTTGCCATAATCGATGGCGATGGTCGCGAGCCGCGCGCGCTTTATTTCGGCACAATCCAAAACGCCAGCTCGCTCCCTTCTTCATCCTGCCTCGTCGCGATTCGCGAGCGTCTGGCTGACTTGATTCGCGAACACGAACCGGATTGTTGCGCGCTTGAATCGGTCATTTACGTGCAGAGTCACAAAACGGCGATTCTGTTGGGTGCAGCGCGCGGCGCGGCGATTCTCGCCGCAGCGGAACGCGGTCTCCCGGTTTTCGAATACGCGCCGACCCGCATCAAACAAGCCGCTGTTGGTCGCGGCAGTGCGGCAAAAGATCAGGTGGCGTTCATGGTGCGCGCGGTACTCGGGTTAACCGTCACGCCGGCAGCCGACGCGGCGGATGCGTTGGCAATTGGTCTCACGCATCTGCGCGCGCAGGAATCGGCACGCCTGGGACTTCCATCCGGAATACAGATATGACGCCCAACCGCGAATTTCGCAGCATGTTGATCGTGCGATGGCTCGGCCGTGTCGAGTTTGGAAAAGCGCTTGCACTGCAGGAAGAACTGGTCGCGAAGAAACAAAGTGATCACTCGTTAGGCGATGAACTCCTGCTTCTCGAACACGATCCGGTTTACACCATCGGTCGCACACCGGACCAATCGAGTCTGCGCGGCAGTGCGCATTTGCCGCATCCGCTTTTTCCGATCAATCGCGGCGGGCAGGCGACGTATCATGGGCCTGGGCAACTCATCGGTTATCCCATTATCGATCTGCGCCATTGCGGACAGGACCTGCACCGCTATTTGCGCTGGATTGAAAATTTGCTGATTGAATTGCTGGCGAACTACGGCATCGCCGCGACGACACGCGATGGTTTGACTGGTGTTTGGGTGGCAGGTCGCAAAATAGCTTCGATCGGAGTCGGCGTGCGTCACTGGATTAGCATGCACGGCTTCGCGCTCAACGTTGCCGGCGATCTTTCACCATTCGATCAAATCACTCCGTGCGGAATTGCTAATGTCACAATGACCTCGATGGAAAGAGAATCACGCACGCAGCACACCGTTTCCGAAGTCGCTCGACGACTCTCCGACCGTCTGGGGAGCGCGCCCGCCTCGGGCGCTGGCGACGGCGCCTCGCCGTCGCGAACTTTTGCCATGGCATCGCCAGAGATTTGATTTCGGCGAGGCGCCGAAATCGGCATCCGCGGCCGGCGCGCGCCCCGGAAAAATTCTTGCCGCGCTCGTCACGCGACAACATCTTGAAAGTACATGGCGATCCCACTCGAAGACAATTTTACCGATATCATCGGCAAAGCGCAGCGCGGCCTCGCCATTTCCGACAGCCAGCTCGCGCAAAAATCCGGCGTCCCGGCAGAGAAAATTCGCGAACTGCGCGACGGCAGCATCGATGACGAGGCGCTAGCCCGCGTCGCGCCGGTTCTTAATCTCGCTCCCGCGGCTTTGATCGAGTCGGCGCACGCGCGATGGAAACCGCGCGCCGTTCGAACTGGACGGCGTGGCGCAGTTCAACACGCCTTATGGCGACATGACGGTAAACGCGTATCTCGTCTGGGATCCTGAAACGCGCGATGCCGTCGCATTCGATACCGGTGCTGATTGCAGCGAAATGCTGGAACGGATCGAGCGAGACACGTTGCGCGTGAAATTTATTTTGCTGACACACGCGCATCCCGACCATATCGAAGATCTTGATCGGCTTCGTAAAAAAACAGGCGCGCCCGTTTTCATTTCGGAACGCGAATCAGCGCGGCGGCGCACAATCGTTTACCGAAGGAAAACGATTTGAGGTCGGCAAATCTCGATATCGAAACGCGATTGACGTGGGGTCATTCACCCGGCGGGACCACCTTTGTTGTTAACGGACTCGCTCATCCTATCGCGATTGTCGGCGATTCGCTTTTTGCCGGATCGATGGGCGGCGGCGGTGTTTCCTATCCCGATGCGGTAAAGAATAATCGCGAGAAGATTCTCACGTTGCCTAACGACACCATTATCTGTCCGGGCCATGGACCGATGACAACGGTTGGCGAAGAAAAGGAACACAATCCGTTCTTTGCTATTTCATGATGGCCAAATGTCGCTTGTGAGATCCTTCGCTTCGCTCAGGATGACAGAAAAGATATGAACATTGGATTTGTTGGTGTCGGCAGGATGGGCGCGAACATGGCGCGCCGCTTGAAGGAGCGTGGTTTTCACGTCACGGCGGTTTACGACGCGAATCGAAAAGCGGCGACCGAGTTAGCAACGGAACTCGGTTGCGCCGCGTGCCAGGATTTGTCGCAGGTTACGGCGGAATCCGATGTCATCATCACGGTCGTCACCGATGACAATGCGATGCGACAGGTGTTCGCCGAAAGCGGCGACAGTCTGCTCGTGAACGCGCGCGGCAAACTTTTCATCAATTGCGCAACGATTTCGCCGAACGTTCACGTTGAAGCAGAAAAGCGCGCGGAAAAAGCCGGCGCGACAACTCTAGAAGCCTGCATGGCTTCGAGCATCACGCAGGCGCGCGAAGGTTCGCTTTACCTGATGTGCGGCGGACGCAAGGAAAACTTCGAACGCGCGGAACCAATCATAAAAGAACTCGGCTCGACCATTCGTTACATCGGAAAGTCTGGCGAAGCGGCCAAGGTAAAGGCGCTCGTCAATATGGTGATGAATATTAATACCGCTGGACTGGCCGAGGGTCTCGGACTTGGTGACGCGCTCGGCCTCGATCTTACGATGTTGCGCGAAGTGTTCGGCCAGACCGGCGCCGCGTCGCGCGTATTGCAAACCGACGGCGAAGACATGCAGAACCGCGACCACAGTTGCTTCTTCTCGGCAGCGCACGCAGCCAAAGACAGCGGAATCGCGCTCCAGCTCGCAAAAGATCTCGGGCTTGATTTGCCGTTGGCGCGCGCAACGAAGGAACAATACGATGCGATGATTGCAGAAGGTTTAGGCGAGCTGGACAAATCGGGCATCGCTGAGCTGACGTTCAAGAATCGTCACAAACATCGCGGCGATCACGTTTGAGGCATGCGTTCATTCGCGATTCTAATCGCACTACTCCTGAGTTCGTGCATTTACGACGCACCGCTTACGGAATCGCCGACGCGAAAAATCGATGAGCGTCTCATCGGCGACTGGGTTTCGGTGGAGGAAAAGCCGAGCGTTATTCAGATCCGGAAATTCGACGACACAAATTTTGTCCTGATCGATGGAGGAAATGTTTATCGCATGTTCCATTCGGATTTCGAGGGCATCAATTTCTTGAGTCTACAAAATCTCGAAACGAATGGCAGTTCCGCGCGGAAATTCGCGTTTATCGATTATCGATTCGAGCAACCGGATCGGGTCCGGGCTCGCGCCATCAATAAAAGTGTGATTGCGGATAACTTGAGAACGACGTCCGCCTTACAGCAAAGTGTGCGCGATCACCTGAAAGACGCGCAGCTTTTCAACAAAGAAGAGATCGTTTACACGCGCAAGACCGAGCGGTGATTACCGGCGGGCGGTGACGACTCGGTCCGCCCCGTTGTAAACGTTCATCTCGTTGCCGCGCAGAAAACCAACCAGCGTTTGGTTATTCGTCCGCGCAAATTCGACCGCCAGGCTGGTTGGCGCGGAAATGGCCGCGATGATCGCGATTCCCGCGGCGAGCGCTTTCTGCATCATCTCGAACGAAACGCGACCGCTCAGTAGTAAAATCTGCTGGTTAAGCGGAAGACGACTCGAGAGAAGCGCCCAACCAATCAATTTGTCGAGCGCGTTATGCCGGCCGACGTCCTCACGCGCAGCGAGTAACCCACCATCTTTTTCAAACAAGGCGCAGGCGTGCAGACCGCCGGTTCGTTGAAATGTTTCCTGAGCGGCGGCAGAGACGTGCGGGCAACTCGACAAGCAGGCTGGCCGGAATTTTCAAATCAGACTCGATCGGTGGAAACTGTTTTGCGATCGATTCGATCGAAGTCTTTCCGCAGATTCCACAACTCGCAGAGCTGACGAGGTTCCGCGAAAAATTTTCGAGCTTAAAGTTCGCAGGATTTTTTAACGTCACGTTAGCGACATTCGTTTCGTCGGACGCAGCGGCCGCTTCCCCGCAAAGTGTGATTTCGAAAATTTCGTCAGCTTGTCGCACAATATTTTCGCTGACGAGAAATCCCGCGGCCAACTCTCGATCGTGGCCCGGCGTCCGCATCAGGACGGCGATGCTGTGGCCTTCGATACGAATCTCGAGCGGTTCTTCCGCAGCGAGGTCATCGGACTTCTCCGCAAATGCGCCATCACGGTAGCGTGCAATTCGCGTTTGAAGCGCCGGGTTCATCTAGTCGCGATAGCGGCAAGATCCGCCGGGGTGTTGAGATTGAAAAAGAATGGTTCCTCAGCGGCGGCGATCTGTCGTGTTAGCAGCAAACCGGCGTCGGTGGCGCGGCGCGCCAGTTCCTGCAGCGAATATTCTTTAGAACTCAAGCACTTCTCGGCGAGCATGAGACAGCTCACCGGGTAAATAGCCGCGAGCGGTTCGAAACGTTCGTTCCTTTTCGGAATGACTCCGCCGTTTTCCGGACAGAGGGCGAGTAATTTCCTGAGAAAGTCACCTCGCATCTCTGGAAGATCGATGGCGAGAACAAGCAGGCGCGCATAAGCACAGCGACGCAACGCAGCGACGAGTCCACCAATCGGTCCAACGTCATTCGCTGCATCGGCGATGCATTCGCAGCCGCTCTCAATCCATGTTTCCCGCGCCGGACCAACAAAAAAAATCTCAGACGGCTGCAGTTCCTGCAGCGTTCGCAATTGCCGTTGCCAAATCGGGACACCATGAATCTTTAGCAGCGCCTTATCGCTGCCCATGCGCGAGGAACGACCGCCAGCAAGAAGCGCGGCGCTGAACTTCATTCGTTAGTCTGCGAAATAAGCGACGGGGCTTGATCATGCCTAACAAGCCGCGCGTCGCCCACTTCGATGAAACCGCCGGTTAATATTTGCGCGCGCAAGCCGCCGTTGCCCGAGAGCCACCTTTCGGCGCCGGACACGATTGCCTGGTTCATCCAGTAACAAGGCGCGCAATGCCGCGTGCCGCGAAAGCGCACACCCTGAACCTCAAATTCGACGCCAATGAGCGAATTCAGATCGATTCCGGAAACAATGATATTGCGTCGCATGGCGCCCGCCGATCTGTTCGTTAGGCTAAACGCGCGGCAAAGTTTCTCGAAAACCTCCGCTGAAAAGAATGTGATCTGGCCGGCGTAGTTGTCGCGATAGTCATAGAAACGATCGCCGCGAATGCCATGGCCGGCGACGCATTCGATGCGCCGTTGTTCGAGCAAGGGATGATCGTCCGGCGGCCTTCCGTGATGGCCAAAATAATTATGACCACTCGAAATGAAGATTTGTTGAATGATCATCTGCACCGGGAAAGTGGCACAGCTAATCAGGCTGTGGAACTGTGAATCACAGGCAGTTGCCTGTGCCACGGAGTATGAAAACGGTCTGGCGAGTTTTTGCCTATCTAAAGCGCTATCCCTTGCTGGGCATTGCCACGCTTGGATGCGCCATTGTGGGGACACTCATGGTGATCGTGTTTCCGGCAGTGGCGAAGTTAATCATCGATGAAGTCGTTCGCCAACATCGCCCGGAGCGATTGCTGCCGCTCATTTACGTGGCCACGATCGCATTTTTTATCCAGCACGGTTTAAACGCCGTCCGCATTATCCTCAACAACACCTTCGAGCAGCGCGTCATTTTCGATCTGCGCAGCGATCTTTACTCTCACATTCAACTGCTACCGCTGCGGTGGTTCGACAATCGCGCGACGGGCGATCTCATGACGCGCATCCTGGAAGACGTAAACTCCGTCGAACGCATGCTCATCGATGGGATCGAGCAGGGCGTCGTCGCAGCTTTGCAGGTGATCATCGTCCTCGGCGTTATGTTCTATGTGAACTGGAAACTCGCGCTGCTGGGCCTGGCGCCATTGCCGCTCCTCGCTGGCGGCGCGCTTTGGTACACGTTGACAGCTCATCGTCGCTATCGTCTGCAACGCCGCGCTTCCTCCGCCATGAATGCGTTGCTCCACGATAATCTTTCCGGCATTCGGCAGATTAAAAGTTTTGTGCGCGAAGGCGAAGAACATGCGCGTTTCAACCGCGTCAGTGATCAGCTGCGCCATGCGACGCTTGTCGTGATGCGGGTCTGGGCGCTTTACAATCCGGCGATGTATCTCATCGGTTCGCTTGGCGTCGTCCTGGTCATCGCCGTCGGCGCTCAAAATGTTCTAAACGGTACGATGGCGCTAGGCGATCTCGTCGCCTTTCTCATGCTAACCGGCTTCTTGTATGAACCAATCGGCAAACTGCACCAACTCAATCAACTTGTGCAGGCAGGCCGCGCCGCCGGCGAACGGGTCTTCGAAATCGTGGACGAAAAGATCGAGCCTGGCTGGGAACAACAAAATACGATCGCGGTTGCGGGGGACATCCATTTTAAGGACGTCAGCTTCGCTTATGGCGAAGGGCTACCGGCGCTCGATCACGTCACATTTCATGCGAAACCGGGCGAGACAGTTGCATTGGTTGGAACGACGGGCGCCGGAAAATCCACACTGGTCAATCTCCTCGTGCGTTTTTACGAATACACTTCGGGCGAAATTTTGATCGACGGGCGTCCGTTGCGTGAATTCGGTATTCGTCCGTTACGCGAAGCGGTCGGAATGGTGACGCAGGAAAGTTTTCTCTTCAACGGAACGATCCGCGAAAATCTGCTCATCGGAAAACCGGGCGCAAGCGATGCGGAATTGCTCATAGCCGCCGAAGCTGCGAATGCGCTCCCATTCATTGATCGCCTAACGGAAGGTTTAAACAGCGTCGTAGGCGAACGAGGTGTGAAGTTGAGTGTCGGGGAGAAGCAACGGCTGTCGATTGCGCGCGCTCTTTTAAAAGATCCGCCGATTCTTGTCCTCGACGAAGCGACGGCCAGCGTCGACACCGCGACAGAACGATTGATTCAGGAGGCGCTGGAGCGCCTGATGTCTCATCGGACGTCAATCGTGATTGCGCATCGGCTCTCAACGGTGGTGCACGCAGATCAAATTTTGGTTCTCGATCGCGGTCGAATTATCGAGCGCGGCACACATGAGGAGCTGCTGTCGTTAGGCGGGAAATACGCGAGATTGTGCGAGCAAAGTTATCTGGAATCGAGCAGCGCGGGCGCTGGGCCGGCAGACAATGATTTCGTTCCGTCGACCATTAGTCCGCCCGATAGCCCGATTCCGATTGTAACCACCGAGCCGTGACCAATAACACTCCGCGCATCCCGGTTTCGACCTATCGACTGCAGTTCAATCGGCAATTTACCTTCCAGCAGGCTCGCGCGATCGTTCCTTACCTGCATGAACTTGGAGTGACGGATTGTTACGCGTCGCCTTATTTTCAGGCGCGCGCGGAAAGCCTGCACGGCTACGACATCACCGATCACAACAAGCTCAATGCCGCGATTGGTTCGCGGGCGGACTACGACGCATGGATCGCGGAGCTGCACGCGCACAAAATGGGGCAGCTGCTCGATTTTGTGCCTAACCACATGGGCGTGGGCGAGGCGGCGAACCAGTGGTGGATGGATGTGCTGGAGAACGGGCCGAGCTCAAAGTACGCGCCCTACTTCGATATCGACTGGCACCCGCTCAAACCGGAGCTGCACGACAAAGTTCTGCTCCCGATCCTGGGCGATCAATACGGGCGCGTCCTCGAGCGCGGCGAGCTACAGGTTCATTATGATGATGGCTCGTTTTATCTTTCATACTACGAGCATCGTTTCCCGATCGCGCCCGGCACTTATCGTTACATTCTCGATATCGCGCTGCGAAATCTGACGCCGTTCAAGGCCGAAGATTTTTATGCCGAGCTGCAAAGCATCCTGACCGCGCTCGAATATTTGCCGCGCCGAACGGAGACCGATCCCGAACGAATTGCCGAACGCACGCGCGAGAAGGAAATCATTAAACGGCGACTGGAACGGCGTTGTCAGGAAGCGCCCCAGGTGCGCGAAGCAATCAACGCCGCGTTGCAGGAAATCAATGGAAAAGCCGGCGACGTGCGCAGTTTCGACACGCTGGACGCGCTCCTGAACGATCAATCCTACCGGCTCGCTTTCTGGCGCGTCGCCGCGGAGGAAATCAACTATCGCCGTTTCTTTGATATCAACGATCTGGCGGCCATCCGCATGGAGTTGCCGGAAGTTTTTGAAGATACGCACCAATTACTATTCGAATTGGTGGGCAGCGGAGCGGTCAACGGCTTGCGCATCGATCATCCGGACGGGCTGTATTTGCCTAACGAGTATTTCGAGAAGGTGCAGAAACGTTGCGTAAAATTCTCCGGAAGACGCGCTCTGGCGTCCGGACGTGCGGAAGCACGTCCCCCCGCGCATCTACATGGTGCTGGAAAAGATTCTCACCGGGCTCCGAGCCCTTGCGACAAGGTTGGCCGGTTCATGGAACGACCGGCTACGATTTTGCCAATCAAGTGGCGCAACTCCTGGTGGACGGTTCGGCCGAAACCGAAATCACCAAAGCGTTTCATCGATTCATCGGGCATTCGATGCACTTTGGCCATCTCGTTTACGCGAAGAAGCGTCTCGTCATGCGATTGTCGCTCGCCAACGACGTCAATGTTCTCGGGAACATGCTCGATCGCCTCTCGGAGGAAAATCGCTGGTTCCGCGATTTCACGCTCGACGCTCTGGGCCGCGCGGTGCGCGAAACGATTGCCTGTTTCCCGGTTTATCGCACTTATCTCGCGCCGGGCGTTCCGATAAATGACGAAGATCGCGCGGTCATTGATCGCGCGGTGACGATCGGCCAAACGGCGCAACCCCGGAATCGAAGAATCGGTTTTTAATTATTTGCGCGACGTCTTGCTCTTCCGTTTCCCGGAAAATCTGGAGAAGGAAGCCCGCGCCGCCCACGAACATTTCGTTCTCAAGTTCCAGCAAAGCACCGGACCGATCATGGCGAAGGGACTGGAGGATACTGCCTTCTACATTTATAACCGCCTGGCAGCGCTGAATGAAGTCGGCGGCGAGCCGCAGCAGTTTGGCCTAACGAGAGAGAGCTTTCACGAACGAAACATTGTGCGGCAGCGCGACTGGCCGGCAACTCTGCTCGCCACTTCCACGCACGACACGAAACGAAGCGAGGACGTGCGCGCGCGAATGCTGGCGATTTCTGAAATCCCGCAGACGTGGCGGCGGGCGTTGCCAGCGCTGGCGATCGGCTAATCGCCGCTGGAAAAAACAAGTCGATGATGCGCAGGCGCCGGATGCGAACGAGGAATATTTGCTCTACCAGACCTTGCTCGGAGTCTGGCCAATTGAACCTTCCGGTGCGGCGGCGAAAACTGTGCCGCCGGAATTTATCGAGCGCATTCAGACATACATGGCGAAGGCGCTGAAGGAAGCGAAACTGAATACGAGCTGGATTCAGCCTAACGAGCCATGGGATTCGGCCATGCACGAGTTTGTCGCGAAGATTTTGGATCCGTCGCCGAAGAACAAATTCCTTCCGCAATTCATCCCGGTGGCGGAAGAAGTCGCGCGGCTCGGCGCGATCAATTCGCTCACGCAAACGGTTCTCAAGTTCACCAGCCCGGGTGTGCCCGACATTTACCAGGGCAATGAAATCTGGGATTACAGCCTGGTCGATCCCGACAACCGCCGGCCGGTCGACTACGATTTGCGCCGCAAACTTTTGTGCGGACTCAAGAACGCGACAGCGCGGGAGTTGTTAGGCAACTGGCCGGACGGGCGGATCAAGTTGATGATCACGCAGCGTTTGCTGCACCTGCGACGCGCGCATCCCGAGTTCTTTCGGCGCGCCAACTACGTTCCGGTCGAATCGACAGGAATGTTTTCGGAATCGGTCGTTGCGTTTATGCGCGAGAATGAGGGACAATTCCTTCTCGTCCTCGCGACACGGCTTTCGTCGCGGATCGGATTTCCAGCGACGGCCGAACGATGGAAAGATACCGCAGTGAACATTCCTGATTCATTGCCGATGGAAAAGATGAGAGAGATTTTCTCGGAGCGAGCCGATCACGCAAGCGATCGGCTGCTGAATCTTATCGGACGCGATGGCGGAACTGCCATTCGCCGTTTACACCAATCTTCTCGTCATCCCAAGCGATCACCGATACTGCGCGCCGCGACTAAAACGCTCGGCCAAGGTCACGACCGTATGCGAAAAGTTGCCGATGTTAGTGAGAATATCGGAGCCAAATCCGGCAAACGTGATCTCTGGCGACGCGATCACGAGCATGACACTGAGCACAATCAGATTGAGTAGGTAGATGACGACGAGAGAGAAAAATGTGCCCTGGTCGGAAAGGTCCGTCTGATTTTTTGAAATCATCCAGCAGGTAAAAGTGAAATGAAACGCCCAGGTGATGCCGATCACGGCGTACAGAATACGACCGTAGGGCTGCATGTTTAGAAAAAGGCCAAGCAAGCCATAGAGTCCGATGGCGAGCAGGCTGTAGAGCGGAAAAAAATACGGCGCGAGCGCAATCCAGAAATTGTTCTTGTCGGTGATGATGTGACCGCCTTCGCGACCAACGCGAAAACGGCTGACCCGGCCGCCCATGAGATAAACCCAGAGCGCGTGCGTAAATTCATGCCCGAAAACGTAAAGCAACACGGGCCGCGGCAGACCGAAGAACGCGATCAACCACAGGACTGCGCCTAACGAAAAGAACCAGAATTGTTCGCCGGCCCAGAGCCGCTGTGAAACCGTGGCGCGAGCGAAAACGGTAAAGAAGGTCTGGCTGAGAATCGCGCAGATCGGCAGAAGAAATAACGCGACGATAAACTTCACCCATCGCGTCGGAACCATGATTGGTTTCGGAGCGGGCGGCTTGCGCGTTGTCGGAACAGTCAGCGGCGAAACCAGACGCCTGGCGGAACTCTGCTGCGGCCGTACCGGCTTCGCCGTGTGACCAGAACGAGAATGAGAGCGCCTTCGCCGGACCTGACGTTGCATTTTGACTCGTTAGGATCGGCCCATGTAATTTCCCGTGCGCGTATCGATCTTGATCGTTTCCCCTTCGTTGATAAAGAGGGGAACGTTCACGGTTTTGCCGGTCTCGAGGACAGCCGGCTTGGTCACATTGCTCGCGGTATCGCCGCGCAAACCTTCAGGCGATTCGATCACCTTCAGGTTCACGGATGCCGGCAGCTCCACCTGCACCGCCTTGCCCTCGGCGTACAACACTTCCACGGCAAGATTTTCGACGAGATAATCTTTTGCATCCGCGAGCAGATTCTCCTGCAGCGTGATCGTCTCGTAGGTGCTCGGATCCATGAAATGAAATCCGCTCTTGTCCTTGTAACTGAACTCCAAGGTCGTCCGATTGATATCGACCAGTTCCACCTTGTCGGTCGAACCGAAGCGCACGTCCGCGCTTTTCCCGGTGTTGATGTAACGAATGATCGCCTGGACAAAGGCGCGCAGATTTCCCGGCGTGCGATGATGCACATCGAGAACAATGGCGGCATTGCCATTGTATTTTATCGCCATTCCTTTGCGGAGATCGTTTGCTGCGGCCATGGGTATTTTTTGTTAGGTGAAAACTGCGAGCGCCGATTCTGCAGCCGCTGCGAAAGCAACCTGGACGGACAGCGCCGATCGTCTCGCCCGACGGCACGCACTCAGAGTAACTTCAAGCGTGTCAGGTCCTGGGAATCGACGAGGCCAACCGGCCTTTTCTCGTCGTCGACAACGACAAGATCGTCGATGCGATGGCGTTCGAGCAGGTTCAGCACTTCGACCGCGAGCTTGTCCTGATGCACGCTCACAGGATTGAGCGTCATCAAATCGGCCACGACGCGGTCGCCGATTCGAGCGTCGGCCTGGAAATGTCTCGCGAAATCGCCGTGCGTGAAAATTCCAGTGAGATGACCGTCGGAATCGGCGATGACGGCGGCGCCGGCGCGCACAGCGGTCATGGCTTTGAGCACATCGCGGATTTTCGCATCGGGCAAAACGAGCGCGAGCGCTTCGCGCGGCCGCATGACTTGATGCACGCGCATGAGCAAACTGCGGCCGACCATTCCAGCCGGATGAAACTTGGCGAAATCCTCCTTCTTAAATCCACGCGCTTCGAGCAACACCATGGCGAGCGCGTCGCCCAGCGCGAGCATGACCGTCGTGCTGGAAGTCGGCGCAAGATTCAGTGGACAGGCTTCCTGTTCGACGTTCGCGTCGAGCACGATGTCGGCCTGCTGCGCCAAGGTCGATTTGGGATCGCCGCACATGGCGATGATGCGGACCTGGAACCGGGCGATCGCCGGCAGAATTCGCAGCATTTCATCCGTCTCCCCGCTTGAGCTGAGTGCGAGAACAACGTCGCCATCGGACATCATTCCGAGATCGCCGTGCAACGCATTGAGCGAATCGAGCACGACTGCGGGCGAACCGGTGCTGGTGAGTGTCGCCGCGATCTTGCTGCCGACATGGCCGGATTTTCCGACACCGACCACGACGACCTTGCCGCGCGCCTCGACTGCCTGTTTGATCGCATCTACCGCGCGGGAAAAATTTTCGTCGAGCCGCTTCCGTAAACGTTGGAGCTCGAAAATCTCGAGATCGAGCACGCGTCCAGCCTTTTCAAGATAGTCCATTCGGACGCTAATTTGGGCCTCGCATTCCGTAGCGGCAAGAAATAGCGTACCGTGCGATTGTATTAAGCGGGAGGACGAAACCATATGAGAACGTTCTGGATGGTTAGCTTGTTCGTTGTTGGAATGGCCGTTTCTGCGGCGGCACAAAATCTGGCAGCGCCGGCACAGGGACGACAAGTTCAGCAGAAGAAAACGCCGCCTCCGCCCATTCACCGGCGGGAGGTCACCGGAGTTGTGCCGCGAGCCATTCGCGGGGGCAATCCGTTGCAGATGCTCAACCCACGCGCGCCTGCTCGTTACGGCACGGCCCAGGAAAGCGTGATTACTACGGCGTATTATCCGCGGCGAAGCACGATTGAGGATCCAGGTTATCCGGGAAAATGGCGGGGAATTAAGTTTTTCAGTTTCGTTTTTTGACGAAACCGCAACACCGTTCCGACGTGGCGACGGAACGACCGGTCGCAGCAAGTTACTGCGCGACATTTCTCAAGCCGGAGATGCTGCACATCTACCGGCAGATTACGGCGCTGGAGAGATTCCGCCCGATCGTGATTACGCAAAAGCGTGAGGAGGCGGCGCGATTCCCATTTACGCCCGTCGAGATCGTCGGCAAACCGCCAACTCATTTTCTGCGCCGGTTTTGGTTCAAACAACTTCGTAACGCGCCGTGGCAAATTTCGAGCGGTGAACAGCAACAGCTGCGGAGAATTCTCGATCGTTATGATGCGCAGCTGCTCCACATTTATTTCGGGCATATCGCCGTCCATCTGCTGCCGCTCATTTTGAGTTGGCCGCGGCCGAGCATCGTTTCGTTTCACGGCGCCGACGTCATGGTCGACATGGAAAAGCCGGCGCATCGCGACGCGACGGAAAAAATGATGAAAGCCGTTCGTCTCGTCCTCGTCCGCTCGCGCTCACTGCGCGATGCCGTCATTCGCCTGGGCTGCCCCGAGAGAAAAATTCGCATTCATCGCACCGGAATTCCCGTGACCGAGACACCATTCGTTAGGCGAGAATGGCCGGCCGATGGCCACTGGCGGCTCGTGCAGGCGGGACGGTTGATCGAGAAGAAAGGATTCGCCACCAGTCTGCGCGCGTTCACTGAATTCGCCTCCGATTATCCGGAAGCAACTTTAACCATTGCCGGCGACGGACCGTTGCAGCAACAGCTGCAATCGCAGGCACGCGATCTCGGCATTGCCGACAAGGTTTTCTTCCGTGGTTTCATTTCACAAAAAGAGCTGCGCGAGCTTTTCTATTCGTCGCACATTTTTTTGCATCCAAGTGAGACGGGTGCAGACGGAAATCAGGAAGGCGTTCCGAATTCCATGCTCGAAGCAATGGCCACTGGACTTCCAGTTTTTGCCACGATCCACGGCGGAATTCCCGAAGCCATTGAAAACGATCGCAGTGGAATTCTTGTTTCGGAAAAGGATTACAGTGCGCTCGCGAGAAAATTGTTGGAATTGGTCGCGGCACCCAATCAGTTGTCGCGCCTAACAGAAGAGGGAGCGAAATCGGTCGCGGAAAAGTTCGACCAGCAAACGCAGAATCGAAAACTAGAGGATTACTATTTCGAAGCGATCTCCTCTCCCTGAGGGAGAGGATTAAGGTGAGAGTTCAGTTCATTGTCCGAAAAAAGGTGGCCCTCACCCTTACCCTCTCCCACGGGGAGAGGGAACACGTGGCTACGATTTCAACGCCGTGAAAAACTCGTTCAGTCGCCGAGCGACCACTCCGAAACTGCATTGGTCGACAGCGCGTTTTTGTGATTCGGCGACAATCCGTTCGTAGAGATTAGCGTCCTGCAAAAGCTGAAGCGCTAACTCGCGAATTTCGGCAACCGCACGACCGAAGCCGCACGTATCGGAAAACGCAATCCGATCAATCGCGCCGTTTCCGCCGACGCACGGCATGCGACAGAGAAGCGCATCGCCCGCGACCTGACCGGGAACAAAGCTGCTGTCGAGTTGCAGCACAATTTTGTGGCGGCTGACTTCGCGCAAGTAATCGGCATAAGCAAGGCGGCGATCGATCACGCGCAGGCGGCTGGCCGGAAACTCGAGCGCCGCGAGAAGTTTTGCGCCGCTGCGCCCATCGCCATTGAAAACGGTGACGCGACCCTTCGTCCGCGCGCTCAGGTCGCGAGCCAAAAGCAGCGCGGCAAGATGATTTCGCGACGGCACATTAAATTCGCGCGTGCCGACAAAAATTCCGGAACGATCCTCAGGTGCGCGCGAGAAATCCCATCGCGTATCGCCAACTGGATATGCCGTCGGGATAAAGGTCACGTGCTTCGCCGCGTTCTCGCCGCGAAAGGACCGAAAAATTTCCGCTGCTTCCTCCGTTGTGCCGAGACATCCGTCCGCCATTGCAACAATCGATTTGAATCGCTGCAACTTTCCCGGGTCGCGGAGTTGTTGCGCGATTTGATGCAGCCCGGTTTCCTTGAGCGAAATCGCCACTGTGCGCTGTTGTTTTTTCAACTCCGCCAGCGCGCGCTGCGATGCGCGAAAATCGCCGCGCAACAAAAGCAGCACCGGCGTTTGTTCCGCCGCCGCCTGTTTCGTTTCGCGCTGAAAACTTCCGCGCGTGCACGCGGCAAATGCATGAAAATTTACCGGCGCGTGTTCCGGTCCGGGTTCCCCCGCATCATTGGAAAAGAATTGTTCGCGATCGTGACCGCCGGGGTTGAGCACGGTCAGTCGAAAACCGTGCGACTCGTTAGGCGTCATTACTGATTTCCGAGATCGAGCGTCGGCGGTGGCGTTGATTTCAAGATTTGCTCCTGCGGCACCTGATCCATCGGTCGCACCGGTTCGGCCCGGCGAATCTCCACCGGTGTTTGTTCAGCTTCTGCCGCCGCGCGCTCGGCAGGCGTGACCGGTTGCGCTTTCAGCACCGGCTTCGTCGGATCGGGCAAACCGTTTTCCGCCGCCGAAGTAGTTTCCAATTTTTCCGGCGCGGGGGTTTCGACCTTTGGTTTGGCCGTTGATCGCACCGCGTTATAGGGATCCGTATCTGCAATCAGAGTCGGCCCTTTCACGATGACCGGCGTTACCTGCGCGGTGTCGACGGCGAGGGCGGCGCGCGGCCATTCACCTTCGGGCAAATCGCGTACGATGCGGCCGCGTGCGTCGCCATGGACGTTGCAGGGTTCCGTCGGCATTTGCTCGGGTGTCGCGAGCTCGCGATAAGTCGTGCGTTTTTGAACCGGTTCGCCCGCTTCGTTCCTCACCGTGTCGTAACATTTATCCGTCGCGAGCAATCCGGAGCGCGAACAAATCTCGACCGTTTGCAGGCCGGGAGGTCGGGCAATTTCTCGCGGCGGATATTTTGTCGCCGCGGCATTCATGATATCGACCCAAACTGGCAGCGCGATTTCATGACCAAACGCGCCGCGATAAATTTGCTGCGGTTTGTCGAATCCGGCCCAAACCACACACGTCAACGCACTGTCGTAGCCAGCGAAAAGTGCATCGGTGAAATCGTAAGCGGTCCCGGTTTTTCCCGCCGCGGGAAATTTTTTCAAGCCGAACTCCGTCCGTGCTGCCTGGCCGGTGCCGGATTCCAACGCGTCGACCAGACATGAGTGCACTTCAAACGCGATCTGCGGCTTGATCACGCTGCGATGCGATTGAGAGTGCTCCGCCTGCCAGACAATGGAGCCGTCCTTGTCATCGATGCGATCAAGAATATACGGCGCCGCCGGTCGCCAACCGCCGTTTGGAAAAATAGTGTAGGCGCGCGCCAGCTCGGCCAGAGTCATTTCACTGCTTCCCAAAAAGGTTGCGGGAAACGGACGCAGTTCCGAGCGGACGCCGGCATCGCGGCAGAGTTTAATTACGGCATCGACCCCGGGATTCATACCGATTCGCACGGTGGCGCCGTTCTTTCCTTTCGCGAGCGCGGCTCGCGCCGTGATTCGGCCTTCGTAGCGATTGTCTGCGCGCTCCGGTCCCCATTCGCCCAGAATTCCAGTCGTGCCGCCGATCATCACAGCGCGGTTATCGAGCGCGGAATCTTCGACGATCGATCCGGGATACATTCCCTTCTCGAATGCCGCTGCAAAAACAAACGGCGTCATCGCTGTGCCCGCCGGTCGCTTCGCCTGCAACGCACGATCGAATTGATTGTGCTCGAAATCGCGGCCGCCGACGAGCGCGAGAATTCCCCCGGTTGAATTATTCAACGCGAGCACGGCGCCCTGCAAATATTCGGGCAGGGGTGGGTTCGGTGTTCCCTTTCGAAATTTTGACGCGTACTCGGCGTAAGTTTGATGATTGTAGCCGGGATGTTTTTCCGCCTGATCGAGATGAGCGCGCAAAGATTCCTCGGCAACTTTTTGCAGATCGGCGTCGATCGTGGTGTGAATGCGAAAGCCCTCATTCATCGCGCGGTCCCAGCCGACTGCCGCGATGACCTGTTGCCGGATGTAATCAACCGCGTAGGTCTGTCCGCGCGCGCTTTGGCGATCACCGGTCACGACCGGTTCGGCCTTCGCGCTCGCGCACTTTTCAGCGTTGATGAAACCAACGTCGTGCATTCGATCGAGGACGAAGTTGCGCGCGTCGCGCGAGCCATCCCGATCAGTCCAGGGCGAAAGTTTGTTCGGTGACTTGATTAATCCTGCGAGCGTGGCGGCTTCGGCCAGCGACATTTCCCGCGCTGGTTTTCCAAAATATCCGCGCGAAGCCGCCTCTGCTCCGTACAAACCGCCACCGAAATAAATCCGGTTCAAGTACAGCTCCATGATCTTCTGTTTGCCGAAACGCTGCTCAATGCGGCGCGCGAGAAAAAGCTCGAGCAATTTGCGGCGAAACGTTCGCTCTTTGAGGGCGAAACTGTTGCGCGCCAATTGTTGCGTGATCGTGCTCGCTCCCTGTCGGACATGTCCCGCGGTCACGTTCTTCAAAGCCGCGCGCACAATTCCGACCAAATCGTAACCGTTGTGCTGATAAAACTTGTTGTCCTCGACCGCGACGACGGCGTTGACGAGATCGCGCGGCAACTGTTCGTAGGGAATGGTTTCGCGGTTCTCGACGTAAATCTGACCGAAGATCTTGTCGTTCCGGTCCACGATCACGCTGGCCGATTCCATTTGTTCGAGCTTATTCAAATCGAAGGTTGCGGCTTGGGAATCGAGATCGTGCGCGACGGAAAGAACGTAAAGGCCGGCGACGAGCAGCAGGAAAAGAAAAATGGCGAGCGGGACGTAAAAGACCGGCCTCTTATACAAGGGCGGGCGAAAACGGTTCAGCGGGCTAAGCTCGAGAAAAGAAACAGGCATGCCGGCGACAAAGACTGATCGACTGTCGCGGCAACTTATGTGGAATTTGCAGCAAGCCAAAGGACAAAACGCGATGGCAGATCAGGCGCAAATGTTGACCGAATTCATTCGTAGCGCGATTCGCGAGAGCGGTCCGGTGACGTTCCGCTGGTTCATGCAACAAGCGCTCTATCACCCGGCATGCGGCTTTTACAGTTCCGGGCGCTGCAGGATCGGGCGACGCGGCGATTACTTCACGAACGTCAGCGTTGGTTCGCTGTTCGGCCAATTGATGGCGCGACAGTTCGGCGAAATCTGGGAACTGCTCGGCCGGCCGGATCGTTTTGTTATCGTCGAACAGGGCGCGCACGATGGAACGTTCGCGAGTGATGTTCTCGCGGCCGCGCGTGCCGCGATGCCGGAATTTTTCGCAGCGCTGCGTTATCGAATCGTCGAACCGTTTCCGGTTTTGCGAGCCCAGCAGAAAGCAACGCTAGAAATCTGTCGACTGAAAATCGGGTGGGTGGAATCAATCGAACAGCTTGAGCCATTCACAGGCGTCCATTTCTCAAACGAGCTGATCGATGCGATGCCGGTTCATCTCGTTAGCTCGTCCAACAATGAATGGCGCGAGAAATACGTGACTTGCCGCGGAGAAGATTTTGAATTCATCGATGGCCCAATTTCGACAGCGCAACTGCAGGATCATCTCGAGAAACTTCCCGCGCCGGCTCAGAAATACGAAACCGAAATCAATCTCGTCGCGCTCGACTGGATTGAACAACTGTCGGCGAAGATCGAGCGCGGCGTTGTTCTTGCGGTCGATTATGGCTTCGCCCGCGGGGAATTTTATTCGCCGTCACGCACGACCGGTACACTGCGCTCCGTTGCGAAACATCGCCTCGTTGCCTCGCCGCTCGTCGACGTAGGTAAATATTGACATCACTGCGCATGTCGACTGGACGAGCTTGTGCGAGAAAGCCGAACGATGTGGCCTCATCACGGCCGGTTTCGCCGACCAGCATCATTTCATGACCGCGCTCGCCGCGGTATTTTTGCCTAACGAGTTATCCGCCGAGGATCGTCCGGCTTTGCAGACACTGCTTCACCCCGGCCTGCTCGGACGGACCTATCAGTTTCTGGCGCTCGCGAAAGATTTCCCGCCAGCTCCGGAACTGGCGGGATTCAAGTTCGCGCGCGATCCGCGTGTCGCGCTTGATCTTAAGTGATTTTTCTCGCGGCCACGGCGCCAAGAATGAAGAAGATGACGCACAACGCCAGGAACAGGAAGAACAGGAACTTCGCGATACCTGCCGCAGCCGTCGCAATCCCCGTGAATCCAAGCAATGCCGCCACTAGCGCGATGACCAAAAAGATAACTGCCCACTTTAACATTTTAATTACCTCCTTTTTCCATTATTCGCATGGCAGCGGTGCGCTGCGCGTTTAACTTTCGAGCTGTTCGACAATCTCGCGCACGAGACCCGGCCCGCGATAAATGTAGCCGGTGTAAATCTGTAGAAGTTGCGCGCCAGCATCCAATTTCTCGCGAGCCGAGTCGGCGTCGAAGATTCCGCCGCTCGCGATGATGGGCAATCGCGTCTGCGCACGAATCGCACGAATCATCGCCGTCGATTTTTCGCTTAACGGTTTTCCGCTGAGTCCGCCCTCTTCGTCCTGCTCTTTCGGAATCGCGGTGTGATCGAGTGTTGTATTGGTCGCGATGAGTCCGGCAACAGCGTTTGCCTCACAGGCCTCGATTACGTCTCTGAGTTCCGATTCCGACAAATCCGGCGCGATTTTCAATAATACCGGTTTTTTCGCGGCATTTTGTTCGCCGATTGCGCCTAACAAATGCGACAGCGCCTCTTTTTCCTGCAATGACCGGAGCCCCGGTGTGTTAGGCGAGCTGACGTTGAGCGCGATGTAGTCGGCAAACGAGACAAGTTTTCGAAACGAGAAGAGATAATCTTCAACCGCAGCTTCCAGCGGCGTTGCTTTCGATTTCCCGATGTTGATGCCGATGGGAATTCGCGGCCAACCTCCGGAATCGCGCAACCGCTGTAATCTTTGCGCAATCAACTCCGCGCCGTCGTTGTTGAAACCAAGTCGGTTGATCAGCGCTTCCTGCTGCGGGAAACGAAAGATGCGTGGCCGCGGATTTCCCGGTTGCGGTTTGGCGGTGACGGTTCCGATCTCAGCGAACCCGAAACCGAGCGCGGACCATGCCGGCAAGGCGACGCCGCTCTTGTCGAATCCCGCCGCAAGTCCGACCGGATTCGGAAACGTGATGCCAAATACTGTCGTCGGCTTCGGTTTCGGCTGAAATTGACTCAGCGACAGGTGAGTTCCGCCGGCGCGCAGAACACGCAGCGCAAAATGATGCGCCGTCTCCGGATCAAGCGCGAAGAGCAGTGGCCTAACGAATCGTTCGTAGGCGCGGCCGCGCTTCATTTACCGATGCAGAATTGGCTGAAGACGGAAGCGAGCACGTCCTCGGTATCGACTGCTCCAATCACTTCGCCAATCGCATTGATCGCGGCGTTGAGATCGATCGCGAAATATTCCGGCGATGTTCCTTCCGCGGAAGCTGCTGCGTGCTCGCTCGAGCGCTTCCTGCGCACGCCGCAAACAATCGCGATGCCGCGTGTTGATCGCGACCGCGCTCTGCGCGCGCAGATTTTTTTGCGTGATGTGCTCGATAATTTTCTCCTCCAGTTCGGCGAAGCTCTCGTTTGTCAGGCACGAAATCCGCAGTGCGTCACAGTCTTTCCAATCGCCATGCTCCGGCAGGTCGCTCTTGTTTAAAATGAGAAGTTCAGCCTGTTCCGCATTCCGGTCGGGAAACTTGGCTGGTTTCGGTGCATTGCGATCGACGATGTGCAAAAGCAAATCGCCGAGCTCGAGCGATTTCTCCGTGCGCGCGATTCCCTGCTGTTCGATCTGATCAGCGGCGGAGCGTAGGCCCGCCGTATCGGTTAGGCGAATCGGAATGCCACGTAAATTGACGGTTTCTTCAATTGTGTCACGCGTCGTTCCCGGAAGATCGCTCACGATAGCGCGATCGTAACCGAGCAGACGGTTGAGCAGACTCGATTTGCCGGCGTTGGTCGCGCCGTAAATGACCACGCGCACGCCTTCGCGAAGGATGCGTCCCTGGTCCGCGGTGGCGAGCAGGTCGGCAATTTTTTTCTGCACCGAATCAAAACGTGCGAGCAATTTCTCGCCTTCATCCGGCTCGATGCCTTCATCGGGAAAATCAATCGAAGCATTCACGTTGGCCAGCAGCGCCACGGCCTCATCGCGGATCACGCGAATTTTTTCGCCGAGCCGACCTTCGAGCTGTTCGGTTGCTGAGCGGAGGGCCAGATCCGTTTGCGCGCGGATTAGATCGATGACGGCCTCCGCCTGCGTGAGATCCATCTTGCCATTGTGATAGGCGCGTTCGGTGAATTCTCCGGGCTCGGCCGCGCGCGCGCCCGCACGCAAACACACTTCGAGCACACGCGCGCTCACCAGCGCGCCACCGTGACAACTGATCTCAACCAGATCTTCGCCGGTGTAACTCGACGGCGCGCGATGGATCGAAAGCATCACTTCATCGACCAGCTTGTCGTTCTCGACAATCTGACCAAGCCGCTGCGCGTGCGACGGAAATTCGGAAGGCTTTCCTTTCCCGCGAAAAATCTTGTCGGCAATTTCAATCGCGTCGCGTCCCGAAATGCGGATCAACGCAATCGCACCTTCGCCGGGCGGCGTCGAGATCGCAGCAATGGAATCGCGCTGAACCGGCGCGGCTGCGTCTACTTCCGTAGAATTTCGCGTAACGCTGCGATGCATTTTCGGTTTTGCTCCATCGTGCCGATCGAAATGCGGACCCATTCCGACAGGTCATACCCCTTCAAAGCGCGCACGATGATTTTCTGTTTGAGAAGCGCCTCGAACACAGCACAGCCGTCGCCCACCCGCACGAGCACAAAATTCGCCGCGCTCGGGACGAATGGGATTTTCATTTGCGAAAGCTCTTTTTCAAAATAAGCGCGGCCCTCCGTCGTTAGGCAACGCGTCGCCCGCAGATGTTCGTCGTCTTCGAGTGCAGCCAGCGCCGCAGTCTGCGCGAAACTGTTTGTGTTAAACGGCTGTCGCGTCTTGTGCAAAATTTCGGTTAATTCGGGCCGAGCGATGCCGTAACCGATGCGCAACGCCGCCAGCCCCGCGATTTTCGAAAAAGTACGCAGCACAACAACGTTTCGCCCTTCACGCACAAAGCGAAGCGTATCGGGTGGATTGTCGACATACTCGAAGTAGGCCTCGTCGAAGACCGCAACGACATCTTTCGGTAACTGCTCGACGAAGCGATCTATCTCCGCCTGCGAAATGAGCGTGCCGGTCGGGTTGTTCGGATTCGCGATAAAAATCAAACGAGTCCGCGGCGTGATTGCGGCGATCATCGCCGGCAAATGATGGCGATAATCCGGGCTGGGTATTTCGATAGTTCTCGCGCCAAAAATCGTGGCGATCAATTTGTAGGCCACGAAAGCGTGCTGCGATGTGATGATCTCATCGCCGGGCTTGAGGAAGGCGTGACCGAGAAATTCGATCACTTCGTTGGAACCGTTGCCCAGAATGAGGTGGCCGCGCGTGACGCCTAACCGTTTGGCCAGTGCTTCTCGCAAATAATAACCGCCACCATCCGGATAAAGATGCGCGCTCTCGAGCGCCGCCCGTATCACTGCGACAGCCTTTGGCGACGGCCCGAGCGGATTTTCATTCGAAGCGAGCTTGATAATGTCGTGCGCATCGGTTCCAAGCTGGCGCGCCGTTTCCTCGATCGGTTTGCCCGGTTCGTAGACCTTGAAATCGCGCAGGGCGGGATTGGCATGGTCCCAGATCGAATTCATTGGTCAGGATTCTAAGCGGAATTGGCGTCTTGAACAGCCAACGTCACAGTTGAAATGACTAACAAAAAGCGCTGTTCACGACGCGGGATTCGGCGCAACGTTGCCGCCTTATGAACTGGCTGCAATTGCTCGCCGAGACAAAGGTATTCGGCATCACCATTCATCCATGGAAAATCGTCGGACTGAGCGGAAGCCTCATTTTCGGGCTGCGTTTTCTCATTCAATGGATCGCTTCGGAACGCGCGCGCAAAAGCGTGATTCCTTTCGGCTTCTGGGAATGCAGCGCGCTCGGTTCGCTGCTGCTGCTCGCCTATTTCGGGCTTTATCGGCGCGATTCGGTGGGCGTGCTCCAGAGCATCTTGCCGCTTCCCATTTATCTCCGGAATCTATACTTTAGATACACGCACCACACTCCTAAACACGCCGGCGCTGAGCCACGCGTGGAAGAGTAGTTGCTGTAGCCGATAGCAGCCATGATTGAAGCTGATCAAATTATTTATCTCGATAACAACGCCACGACGCGGCCCGATCCGGCTGTCGTCGAGGAGATGGTGTTGTATCTGGAAAAACTTTGGGGAAATCCTTCGAGCGGTTATCGGTTTGGAAAACAGGTGCGGGCAGCGGTCGACCTCGCGCGACAGCGGGTTGCTACCTTACTCGGCTGCGAACCATCGGAAGTTGTTTTCACGAGCGGCGGCACCGAATCGAACAACACCGCGATCAACGCAGCATTGCGCATCGATCCGAAACGGCAGCACATCGTCACCACTTCAGTCGAGCACAATGCGGTCGTGCGCTATTGCGAAGATGTGGCGAAACATGGGTGCGATGTCACATTCCTCAGCGTCAGCGAAGAAGGCGAAATCGATCTCGCCGAACTCGAAGCCGCCATCCGGCCCGACACCGCGATCATTTCCGTGATGTGGGCGAACAACGAAACCGGCGTGGTCAATCCGATCGACGAGATTGCCGAGATCGCGCGTCGCAAACGCGTGCTCTTTCACACCGACGCGGTGCAGGCCGTGGGAAAAGTTCCGCTAAAACTCGGCGAGCGCGGGATCAGCTTTCTCTCACTTTCGGCGCACAAATTCCATGGACCAAAAGGCATTGGCGCGCTCTACGTAAATCGCAACGTCCGCTTTTCGCCGATGATTTTTGGCGGGAGCCAGGAAAATAAACGGCGCGGCGGAACGGAAAACGTCGCCTCGATTGTTGGGTTGGGAAAAGCAGCCGAGCTCGCCCTCGCCTCCGTCGAACACGACCAGGAGCGCATTCACAAATTGCGCGACCGTTTCGAATCGGAACTGTTGGAAAAAGTTCCCGGCGTTCTCGTCAACGGCAGTCCGCGCAATCGTTTCGGCAACACTTCCAATCTCTCTTTTCCTGGCATCGACGCGCAGGCGCTGCTGATCATGTTCGACCAGAAAGGAATCTGTTCGTCCATCGGCTCGGCTTGTCTCACCGGTTCGCTCCAATCATCGCACGTTCTGCGCGCGATGAAGCTGGACGAAGATCGAGCGCGCGGCAGCGTTCGCTTTTCGCTCGGTCGTTTCAATACCGAGGCGCAGATCGAGAAGGCGCTCGAGCTCATTCCGCCGATTATCGAAAAATTGCGCGCGCTTTCGCCCGCTCCTGCCCTCGCCTAACGAGTGCCGCGGAAACGCTCTTCGCACTGGCTGAACAACCGCTGGTGGCGTCTGGCCATCGGCGAATGGATCGCGCTCACGCTCGCCTTCCTCGCCCTCGTCGTCATTTTTTGTCTCTTCTTCATCCGGCGTCACACCATCCCCTACCACATCGAGCATAGTTTCTCGGTCAGCGATCCGGAATTTATCGGTTCTGCCCTTGCCCTGAGCGATCCGGTTCTCGTTGCCGGCAACAAGATCGAGTTGCTGCAAAATGGAGACGAATATTTTCCGGCAATGCTCGCGGCCATTCGCGCCGCGCAGAAGACGGTCAATTTCGAAGCTTACATTGTTTATTCCGACGAGGTCGGGCGCCAATTTCGCGATGCGCTGATCGAACGCGCGCAGGCCGGCATCGAAGTGCGCGTTCTGCTCGATGGCATCGGCTCGGGATGGAACCTGAAAAATTCCGATGTGCGCATGCTGCAAAAGGCCGGCTGCAAATTCGCCTACTATCATCCCACTCATTCGTGGCGGGTCGATCGCACGAATCGGCGTTCGCATCGCCGCATTCTCGTGGTCGATGGCAAAGTCGGATTTACCGGCGCGGTCGGATTCGCGGCGCAGTGGTCCGGTCACGCGCAGGATCCGAAACATTGGCGAGATGTGCAGGTGCGCGTGGAAGGGCCGCTCGTGGCAAAATTACAGGCTGCGTTCCAGGAACATTGGATAAAAACATTTGGCGAAGGCTTGAGCGGCGCGGGCCAATTCCCCGCACTCGCGTCGGCCGGCGATCTCAAAGCGCAGGTCGTTTTGTCGCGTTCCTTTTCGATGGCACCAATTCCGTTGCTCGAGGCAGTCGCATTCGCCTCGGCCGAAAAACGCATCTGGATTACAAACGCTTACTGCACTCGTGACCGACGATCAGGTCGATCTGCTGGTGAAAGCGGTGAAGCGGCACGTCGACGTGCAACTCATTCTTCCCGGCAAGAATGACGACCAACCACTGACGAAATCCGCCGGCCGCGCCGCGTATGGCCGCATGCTGGAGGGCGGCGTGAAGATTTTCGAATATCAGCCGACCATGATTCACGAAAAGAGCATGGTGATCGACGGAATGTTTTCCCTCGTCGGCTCATCCAACCTCGACGCGCGTTCCTCGGAAATTAACGAGGAGCTCGATATCGCAGTTTACGATCGCGGGTTCGGCCACGAGATGGAGCAAGTTTTTGAAAACGATCGCGCGCAATCGACGGAATACACACTCGAGGAATTTCAAAAACGCTCGCTTTGGGAACGCACGACGGAATGGCTGATGTTGCCTTTTCGCTCGCAGCTTTGAAACGACGGATTCGTTAGGAGACTCTGCTGAATGAATCGCGGCCGTTAGCGATTTCTGATTGTCCAGGACGGCGCCACCGTACCGAGGCTATATGTATTAGTGTGGGTAGTGCCGCTCATGATCCAAATGCTTCGCACTCCCGAGGTGATGTTTTCCCAGATCAGATCGGGTTTTCCGTCGCGATTGAAATCTCCCGTGCCGACTATTCTCCACGCAGGCGCCACCACTCCGAGGCTGGCGCTGCCCAGGGAGCTCGTACCATTCAGGAACAGAATAGAGCGCGCCCCCGTAGTGAGGTTTTGCAGAACAAGATCGCACTTGCCGTCGCCGTTAAAATCACCGGACGCGGCGATGCGCATTCCGCCGGCCAGAGCTGGCAAGCTGACGCTTCGGGAAAAATGGGTGCCGTTCATAATCCAGACGCCGGCCGAACCTGACGAGTGCTGCAGAACGATGTCCGGCGCTCCATCGCGGTTGAAATCACCTGTTCCAACAAAACTCCATGCGGTCGACAGGGTGCCGAGGCTAACAATACTGGTTCGCGTTCCGCCATTCATAAGCCAGATGCTGCGCGCACCACTGCTGGCCTGCCATAAGATGTCGGCGTTGCCGTCGCGATTAAAATCGCCGACCCCAGCGATATTCCAAACCGGTGAAACCACGCCCAAGCTCAACGTACTCTGCATGAGCAACGCCATTCATCACCCATATGCTGCGGGCTCCGGCAGCGTGTTGGAAAACGATGTCGGTACCGCCGTTGAAATTAAAGTCTCCTTTTGCGGCGATGAAATTCAGAGCGCTCAGCGCCATGACGATTCCGCGGCCGGAGTCGCGGTCGATACCATGAACTTCGATATCCAGGCACGAAGCATATAGAGCGATTCGCACTTGTTGCGGTGTAAGGCCGGGTCTGAAGGAAAGTAACTGCGCGGCAATCGCGCCGGCGTGCGGCGCCGCCGCACTTGTCCCGAAAAATGGATTCAGGCCACTATTGGTCGGCAGCGTTGTCTTGACACCGGTTGCCGCGGTGATATCGGGCTTCGCCAAAACGACACCGCCCGTCGATGAGAAGTTGTTCGGAATGTAGGGAACCCCGTTGGGATTAAAGAAAACTCTGCGTGGTCCGTCGGAGCTTTCGTCCTGGACTGGATTAGCGGCGCCGCCGGTGAAAGCGGTTGTACGATTGGCGGCCGAGGTTTCCGCTACGCTGAAAGCATTGGCCGCTCCAGAGGCATTATGACCTCGGACGCACCCCGATGTGCTAATCATTATTTCGCAGCGACCCGTATCAAGATGAAGAAACCGCGCGGCGCCCGAAAATTTTACGATGCCGATGAACTCTCCGGCGTTGAGCGTATCGACACTTTCATAGGGATCTTGACTGCCATTTTGCGTATCAAGCGAGCTGCGAAGAATGTTTCCAAACTGATCGACGACAAATAAATCGTAATCGTTCGCCGAACCTCCAAGCGGATCTGCCCAGAACAAATCGGCGCGCGCTTGGTTAGTGGAAGTGACCTTGTCTATCAGCATGCCCGGCCCGAAGGCGTGATAGCGCGCGCCCGGCCCGTCGATTGTAGAAGCATCGCCGCCATCCACAAAATCGCCCTCCCATGTGCTGGAAGTTCCGTGATCTTTGTTTCCGGAGTTCCGAGCGCTAGAGAAAAAGAGAACACCTTGTGCTGAAACGTCGTTTACCGCTTTGGCGATTGGTCCGTCTTGAAAAGGTGATTCACCAAAATTTGTAACGTCATCGATAATGACTTTGCATCCGGCGGCGGCGAGGTTCCGGATATTCTGAGCGAAGCCGGCCGGGCCATTAAATCCCGTCGCGAAGTAAAGAGGGGACGATGGCGCAAGGTCGTGCACAATTTCCAACATCGCCAAACCTTCGCCCTCGCCCATCCCGCCTTGCCCCGATAGGACCACCAGATTGGTGGGCACGTCGCCATGTGCCTTGGCGAAAGCAAACGCGCCTTGGCCGTTGTCGATGCTATCAGAGAGCACCCCAACCTTGATCGCATAACCTGACGCGCCGTATAGACGCGCAAGATTGGATTTGTGCGAGACGTCTCCTTCCGAGGTAACACTTCCAATATTAGTCGTGCAGCCGACTGCCGGCCGGATAAAGCGAACCTCATCACGAGCAGCCAGCGTCTCGACGCTTCCGATCGAAACCAGGGCGCGGATCGCGTGGTCCGCCGGAAAACTCTCCAGAATTTGCCCGCCCGCGTCTTTGATTGCGGCGAGCAGTTTATCAGTGACTATTGCATCGATATCCACCTTTACCCGACCGTCATTTTCGAGCTTCATGGCCACCTTAAGTTTCGGCAATGCGCGGTTGATGAAGCCGTCACGCTGTTGTCGGGCAGCAAAAATCAATTGCGTATTGATCTTCTTTTGCGCAGGAGTCCGTGCAGCTTTTTCCTGATAAAGCGCCGCAAGTTGTTGTCTGGTGACGTTCGTTAGAATATTTCCCGGCTCCGCGCCGGCCGCGATGGCACATGGTAAAGTTGCTAATACAAAAAGCGTCGTCGCTCTGCGCGAAGCCGACGAAAACCACCAGGCTACAACTCGATTTTGCTTAGACCTAAACTTTTGCGTAGGCATATTTGTCCTTTATCAATAAAAGCGGAAAAAATCGTCCCGAACGGACATGGAAGTTGAACAAGGTCCTGTTGCTTGGAAGAGCGCCGGCCGGCTAAGCCGATCGGAAATCGCAAGCCACCGAATAATTCGAGAGCCTTCTAGCGACACTTCAAGCGAACGCACGACGGAATGGCTGATGTTGCCTTTTCGTTCGCAGCTTTGAAGATTAGCGTGCGCTAAGTATGGATACACCGCCAATCGACCTTGCGGGTTTGCGCTTCGATTATTCGGCGCAGGGACTGCGTCGCGCCGATCTTGATCCCGATCCGATCCGTCAATTCACGATTTGGTTTACCGATGCCGCCAATGCCGGAATTCGCGATGCCAATGCGATGAGTCTGGCCACGGCGACGTCCGACGGCGCGCCATCTGTCCGCATCGTCCTGCTCAAAGGTTTCGATGAGCGCGGTTTTGTTTTCTTCACGAATTATTCGAGCGAAAAAGGCAAACAGCTCGAAGCAAATCCGCGCGGCGCCCTCGCGCTTTATTGGATGCCACTGGAGCGACAGGTCCGGATCGCCGGTAAAGTAGAACGCACGTCGCGCGAAGAATCTGAACGCTATTTTCGTTCGCGCCCGCAGGGAAGCCAGCTCGGAGCGTGGGTTTCGCGCCAGAGCGATGTTATTGATTCGCGCAAAATCCTCGATGCCCGACTGGCCAAGATGACGGAGCGATATGGCACCGGTAAAATTCCTCTTCCGCCGCATTGGGGCGGCTACCGTGTGCACGCCGAAGTGATCGAATTCTGGCAGGGCCGGCAAAACCGCCTGCACGATCGTTTTCGTTACACGCGCCAGCCGGAAAACAAATGGCTGATCGAGCGGCTCGCGCCGTGACTCGTTAGGCTCAATCGATGCCGGAGAAATGATGGAGCGCATCGAAATCATTCGCGGCGACATCACCAAACTGACGACAAACGCGATTGTGAATGCAGCGAACACAACGTTGCTCGGCGGCGGCGGAGTCGACGGGGCGATCCATCGCGCGGCCGGCCCGGAGTTGCTCGAGGAATGTCGCTCGTTAGGCGGATGCCGGCCCGGCGAAGCGAAAATCACACGTGGTTATCGTTTGCCGGCGCGTTTCGTCATTCACACGGTTGGGCCGATCTGGTCGGGCGGACAGCGTGGTGAAGCGCAGATCCTAAAAAGCTGTTATCGTAACTCGTTAGGCGTGGCGATTGCGAACGATATAAAGACGATCGCGTTCCCTGCGATCAGTTGCGGCGCTTATGGCTATCCGATCGACGAAGCAGTGCAGATCGCACTCGAAAGCACTATTTCATTTCTCGAACGAAACGCCGCGATCGAAAACGTCGTCTTCGTCACCGCGACCGAGGAAATATACGAAGTCTACCGGCAGCGCATGTGACGACATCCAATCGTCGCGAGCTTCCGATCTTCGAACTCGAGTCGGAGATCCTCGACGCATTGCGCACTGATGCGCGGGCCATCATCCAGGCGCCGACCGGCTCCGGGAAATCGACGCAGGTTCCGCAAATCTTGCTCGATCATGGATTGCTCGGTGATCGACAGGTAGTGATTTTGCAGCCGCGCCGAATCGCGGCGCGTTTGCTCGCAGCGCGTGTTGCCTTCGAGCGCGGCGTTAATCTCGGCCGCGAAGTCGGTTATCAAATTCGCTTCGAGAATGTCACTTCAAAGGAAACGCGCATTCGTTTCGTGACCGAGGGAGTTCTGTTGCGGCAATTGATTGAAGATCCGCAGCTCCAGAATGTTTCCACGATTCTTTTCGATGAATTTCACGAGCGCCATCTCTACGGCGACATCACCCTCGCTCGCGCATTGCAGTTGCAGCAAACGAGCCGGCCCGATCTCCGGATCGCCATCACGTCCGCGACGCTCGACACCGCGAATCTGCAGAAGTATCTCGACCCCGCGCGCACGCTGACATCAGAAGGACGCGTTTTCCCTGTGACGATCGAGTATCTGGCAAGGCCGGTGCGCGCAGAAAATTATCCGGTCTGGGATTTGGCGGCGGATGAACTGGCGCGAATCGCGGCGCGAACAAAAAGCGATGCGCTCATTTTCATGCCGGGAAAGTATGAGATCGATCGCACGATTTCTGCGATTCGTGCATCAGCCGTGAGCAATCAGTTCGTTGCGCTTCCGCTCTACGGCGAATTGCCTCCGGCGGAGCAGGACGCCGCGCTCGCCCGTTATGAAAAGCGCAAAGCGATTGTGGCGACAAATGTGGCTGAAACATCGCTCACAATCGAAGGCGTGCAGACCGTGATCGATAGCGGATTGGCGCGCATCGCACGCTTCGATCCACGCCGCGGCATCAATACATTGCTCATCGAAAAAATCAGTCGCGCGTCCGCCGAACAGCGCGCCGGTCGCGCCGGTCGCACCGCTCCCGGTCATTGTCTGCGACTCTGGACTGAGCAGGAGCATCTCGAGCGCGCGCCACGGGAACTGCCGGAAGTAAAACGACTCGATCTTTCCGAAGTCGTACTAACATTGAAGGCGAGCGGCATCGACGATGTCGCAAATTTTCACTGGCTCGAGCCGCCTGATCCGAAAGCTCTCGAACGCGCAGAACAATTGCTGATCGATCTCGGTGCGCTTGAATCCAGCGGTTCAAGGCCGGGCACAATCACTTCGTTAGGCCGACGTATGCTCGCCTTTCCAGTGCATCCGCGATATGCGCGCATGTTTTTAGCGGCGCAGGATTACGGCTGTGTGCGCTCCGTAGCCTTGATTGCGGCGTTAACCCAAGGGCGCAACTTGCTGCGCCGGGGCGAAAGCAAACAGGTCCGCGAAGATCGTGACGACCTATTCGGCGGCGAAACCGATTCTGATCTTTTCGTGCTCGTGCGCGCGTTTCGCTTCGCGCAAAAGAACAACTTCGATCCGCGTCGATGCGCGCGGTTGGGTGTAAATGCAGGCGCGGCGCGCGAAGCGCAACAACTAAGCGAGCAATTCCTTAATATTGCGCGCGCGGAAAAGCTAAATCTCGACGAGACCGAATCGAGGCCGGGAATGATTCAACGATGCATTCTCGCCGGCTTTCCGGATCAGGTCGCGGTGAGGCTGGATATGGGAACGTTGCGCTGCGCGCTCGTGCATAATCGCACGGGTGTGCTTGCGCGCGAAAGCGCCGTCCGCGATGCGCCACTCATCGTTGCATCGGAAATTCGCGAAATCGAGAGCAGCGAAAAGGACCGCCAGGTCTTGCTTACGCTCGCGACGCGAATCGAAGAGGAATGGCTGCGCGAACTTTTTCCCGAAACCTTTCGAGAAGAAGAGGTCGTCGCGTTTGATGCGACGCAACGCCGCGTGATCGGACGGCGCGAGACGCGATTTCACGACCTTGTTTTGCGAAGTAATACTGCGAGTGACGTCTCGATAGAATCAGCAGCGCAGTTGTTGGCGCGCGAGGTCTTCGACAAAATCCTGACGCTGAAAAATTGGGACAACAGCGTCGAACAATGGATCGCGCGCGTGAATTTCGTGTCGGCTCATTTTCCGGACATGCAGTTCCCGCGGATCGGCGACGCCGAGAAATTGTCGCTTCTCGAACAGATTTGTCATGGCGCACACAGTTATCGCGAAATCAAGGAGCGCGCTGTCTGGCCAGTGGTGAAATCATGGCTAAGCCCGGCCCAGCAGGAAGCACTCGATCAACTCGCTCCCGAACGAATCAAGCTGCCCGGGGGAAGATCGGTGAAAATTTCCTACAGCGAGTCGAATACGCCAACTGTCTCTGCGCGTATCCAGGATTTGTACGGGTTGGAAAAAAATCTGACGATCGCTCGCGGGAAAATTCCGCTTCGCATCCAAATCCTCGCACCCAGCAATCGCCCACTCCAGATCACCGATGATCTGGAGAATTTCTGGCGGGAGACTTACCCGAAGATCAAAAAAGAATTACAGCGCAAGTATCCGAAACACGAGTGGCGGTAGGCGCGATCAGAATCCGCTACGGATGCCGCGTGATGGATCCCGTGGACTAACCACGCCGGACAGCCTGTCCCACGCTGAGCGGACGGCGTGTCGTGCCTCATCCCATGGCAACGGCGAGCCCACGCGATGCCGTTCGTAATCGAGCGCAATTTCGTCTTCCATGTCGTCGAAGTCTTTTTCTCCATGCTTCTCGAACGCCGCGTGCGCCGTGCGGTAAGCAGGAGCGTAATCTTCGTAGCTGTATTTGCCGGCGGCATACGGCTGGTCGGAATGATGTTCACGCCAGTCAATCTTGTCCTTTGCCGGATCGTTGGTCGGTTTTTCGTCCATTGTGGTTCCTTTGTTCTTTGCTTAATTGTTTCTCACGTTTGCCAGAGACGCAAACAGGCTGTGATATGCGAAATAAGGGTATGATTAATCCGAATGGTGACGAATTTATGGAGGACGATCCGCTGGCTGCGTCGATGCAGGCGCGGAACGAGCCGGGGGATTTTCGAGAAGCAGCAGGCGACACCTGGGAGAAGACGCGACAGAAAGTCGGAACCGCCCGAGAGCGCACGGAGTTTTTCCTGCGCGAAAATCCGGTGCCGACAATTCTTGGAGCGCTCGTCGTCGGCCTGGTCATCGGTCTCGCGATCCGCTACTCCTCGCGTCCGGAAGAAAAGGAATTGGAGATTAAATCGCCGGTTGGAAATCTCAGCCTGAGCACGCTTTCCCTTCCGTTTCTCTGGCCGTTTTTCAAAACGGTGAAACGCAAATACGAGGATTCCGCGGAAGTGGTGAAGGAAGGTGTCGATCGCATCAAGGACATCGATGTCGATCGCTACGTGAAACCGCTGCGCAAGCGCTGGAAAGCCTGGACGAACTGAACGGCGCGGGCTCGCCGCGAAATTCACTCCGGGGTCGTAGCTGGCGTCGCAGTCGGCATCGTTTCTGAGGGCGTGGCCGATGCGCTTGGCGCGAGCAACATGCCGTTAAACGAGCCGGCGGCGGTGGGACGTTGCAGCAATTGTTCCGCGTTCACCTCGCTCATGATCGTGTTGCCGGCCTGCCGGGAGAGTTGCTGTGCGATCGCCATTGATTCGCGCAGAATTGGCACCGCGTTCTCCGTCATCTTTTTCCCGGCCGGCGTATCGAAAAATTGAAGCATACTTCGCAGTTCGTCGGTCGTGTAACGTTTGTCATAGACTTCAATTAGGCGATTCCGTAAGTCGTTTTCGCTGATCAGAGATCGATATTTTTCCAGGTATTTTTCCTGGAGCCGCGGCATCATCTGTTTCATTCCGGCCATCGCCTGTGCGATGCGTTCTTCCGCCTGTTCCACTTCCTGCGTTCGCGCGAGCACGTCACGAATCAATCGCTCTTTCTCGCTGTCTATTTTCTGCGCGGGAACAGATGAACTGCTCGATGAGCCGGAGCTCGACGAAGCGGAAGGCGATGGCGCCTGAGCGAACGCGAAAAAAGGTGCGACAAACAAAGCGGCGATAACGATCGGTTTTTTCACTCTTCTGTTTTCGCTTAATTGCACTCGCAGGACAAGTGTCTTGATAAATTAGGCAATTGAACCGGGGCGCATCTCGCGGAAAATAACGCCTCACCGATGGCTGCAACCGCTTCCGCTGCGCGCCCGAACTGGCAGCGCAATTCGATCTTCCGCTTTTTTGCTTCGCTCAAGCTCGCGGTCGTTCTGCTGGCCGTGCTCATCATTGGCGCGATTGCCGGCACGATTTACGAATCATCCTTCGACGCCAAAGTCGCGCGCGCATATGTCTACGGCGCGCCCTGGTTCAATCTCTGGCTCGTTTTTCTGGCAGCGAACCTGACGGTGTCGGCTCTTTCCCGCTGGCCCTGGAAGAAACATCACGTTGCATTTCTCATCACGCATCTGGGCATCATCACGCTGCTGACCGGCTCGCTCATCGGACGAATCTGGGGGATCGAAGGAACCATCACACTTTTCAAAGGCGATCCGCCGAATAACCGATTGCTGGTCGATCAGCATCAGCTGCGCGTTCACGACACCGATGGAATCATCAAAGGTTACGCGGCCGAATTCATCCATCGACCTCCCACTGCGCAGCATCCACGTGACCTCGGTCTGCTGGCGTCCGGTGCGCATTTGAGCCTGATCGGCTACGCGCCGGCAATTGAAGCAAAGCTGAATCCGAAACCGGCAGACGAAAACGGAGTGCCCGCGCTTCATTTCACGATCAAAACCGCGATGATGGGTCAGCATCTCGAGAGTTGGCTGCTGGCGGACGACCCGCAGAACGGGAATTTCGGAATGGGTCTGGCCAATATTGAACTGAAGCGTGGCGCGGCGGCGCCGACCGCACAGTCGTCTGCGCCTAACGAGTCAAAAAACACGGACGCAGTCGATATCGAAGAATCGATTTTTGCTTTCGCCAACGCACCGGAGCAACAAATTGCCAGAGCCGCAAAAGGCGGAAGCAGCGGAGCAAAGATTCATCTCGCACCACCGCAAAATGGAAACAAGGGGAGCGTGACGGTCGCGCTCGGCGACAAAACCTGGACGCTGGACGTTGCCGAAAATCTTGGGAAAGAAAAGCCGCTCGACGGAAGTCCGTTCGCGATCACGATTGAAAATTACTGGCCGGACTTCCGTATCACCAACGGCAAGCCGGCAAGTATTTCCGATCAACCGAACAATCCCGCCGCGGTTGTGATTCTAAAGGGGAAAGCGGTGCCGGTTGCCTCAACTCCAGATCCGCATCGTAACGGCGAAGCGCCGACGATGTCCGGCAATCCGTCGGACGCCGCGGCGAATCATCTCACGCTCTTCGTCTCGGACAATGGCGAAATCACTTACGAGCTCGCGTCGCGCAAGCTGGGACATTCCTCCGGTAAACTTTCACTCAATCAGCCGCTGCCGACCGGCTGGGCCGATTGGAAATTGACTGTCGATCAAATGTTGCCGCACGCATCGAAATGGATGGATTTTAATCCCGTCTCCGAACCTGCCGCTGGCGCAAACGATTTGCCTGATGGTGTGCTCGTTCGCATTCAACAGAATTCACAAAAGTTTGAACAATGGGTTCCGGCCGGATGGGAAATTTCAGTGCCAACCCCGGCCTCCGAAGTGCAGATCGCATACGGCTGGAAACAAATTCCGTTGCCGATCGCGCTCGAGCTTGTCGATTTCGAAGTGAAACGCAATGAAGGCAGCGATACGCCCGCTGGATTTAAGAGCACAGTGCGCGTCAGCACGGCCGAGGGCGCAAGCGCAACTGGCCAATGCTGGATGAACAATCCATTCAGTTATCCGAGCGCGTGGTGGCGGACCTGGACGGGCCTCACTTACAAGATGTCGCAGGCCTCATGGAACCCGGAGAACCTTTCGCAAAGCACGATTCAAATTTTGCGCGATCCGGGCTGGCTCCTGAAATGGATCGGCTCGTTGCTGATTGTGATTGGAATTTTCCTGATGTTTTATGTTCGCGGTTTCCGCAAACCAACAACCGGCAAACCGCTGATTACCGCAGAGCCACGAAAAACATCCGCGCCACAAAAACCCCGCGAAATGAGCGCAGCGATATGAAAAACATTTCGCCATCAAGGAGCGGCGACTTCCCAGTCGCCGAAATTATCGGCTCGGCAATTTGGAAATCGCCGCTCCTTGGTTGCGCAACTGTCGCGCTGATTTTTTTCGGAGCGTGCGCTTCGCATCCTGCCGTGAAAAAAGCGGAACGCCCGCGCAAATCGCAAAGCTGGGGACACTTTAGTGGTCCGGTCGATGCGCGGTGGGATCCCGATGGATTGAACATGACGCTGTTGAGCGAAGTGCGTTACACCGATCCCGACGGCGTTGTTTGGGTCGCGCCGGCCGGATCGAAGGTGAATGGCGCTTCCGTTCCGCGCGCTTTTTGGTCGATCATCGGCGGACCGTTTGAAGGAAAATATCGCGCGGCGTCCGTGCTGCACGATGTCGCCTACGATCAGCAGACGCGTCCATGGCAGCAGGTCGATCGCATGTTTTACAATGCGATCCGTTGCAGTGGTGTCGGCCTCGTTGAAGCGAAGACGATGTATTATGCGTTGTATCGGCACGGGCATCATTGGAAACATCCGGTGCGGCGCGCAGTCGCGGCGCAGCCGAGCGATATTGCGCCACCAGCGGAGCGCGCGACGAGCGTCGATCCCGGCGAGATCGACGCGATTCAAAGCTGGATCCAAAACAACGATCCAAGTCTCGACCAAATCGAAGCGCGCGCCGGCGTTGTGCGGCGATGAAGCGCAACCTTGCTCGCGCGTTTTAGGAGTCTAGTTTTGCGAAATGCGCAAAGTCGTAAAAACCGCCAATCAACCGCTCGAAATCAAACCGCAACTGAAGTCGGTCTTCATTTGCATGTGCGGCCTGTCGAAAAATCAGCCGTATTGCGATGGATCGCATAAGACTGTTGCCGGGGAAGAGGACGGCAAAGTCTATGAGTACGATGCCGAAGGGCATCGACGCGAAATTCTGTAGCCGCGGCGCTCTGTCGCCGCGCGGGGCGCTTCGCCTCGACTGATGCGATTAGGCTTCAGTTTGCCCGGACCCCACAAAGCGCGGCCTGGCTTCGCACCGGTATGCTCGCCATCCTTGATGACTTGCACGCCATTAACGAAAACGTGTTTCATGCCGACGGCATACTGATGCGGCTTTTCAAAAGTCGCGCGATCGGCAATCGTCGCCGGATCAAACACAACGACATCGGCAAACATTCCTTCCTTGAGGAAACCGCGATGATCGAGACCGAGATTTGTCGCGGGTAGTGCGCTCAATCTGCGCACCGCTTCTGGCAGCGAAATCACTTTCTCTTCGCGCGCATACTTGCCGAGGACGCGCGCGAAATTTCCGTAGGCGCGCGGGTGCGGATTCGATTTCAGGAAAACGCCTTCCGGCGCCTGCGATGCTTCGTCCGAGCCGAAAGAAATCCACGGCTTCGCCATTTCCTTCTTCACGTTTTCTTCCGACATCAAAAAATAGATTGTGTCGATTCGCGATTCATCCTCCGCGATCAGGTCCATGATTGTCTCGATCGGATCTTTCCCGCGCATTTTCGCAACCTCCGCCAGCGTTTTTCCTGTAAGCGGTTTCAGTTTTTCCGATTTGAAACCAACGAGCAAAATTTTTTCCGGCGAACCGGCCGCGAGATAAAGATTTTCCCATTCGTCGCTCGGCGTCTTCACTTGGGCGGCAATTTTTTCGCGCGTCGCCGGATCACGCAGCCGTTTGAAGAGCGCCGGATAACCGCCGTCTTCCGTCCACGGCGGCAAACAGGCATCAAGACCAGTTCCCGCGGCGGTGTAGGTGTACATGTCTGCGGTGATTTTAAGTCCTTCCTTCTGCGCTGCTTCAATGCGCGACAAAAACTTATCGAGCTTCGGCCAATTCTGTGTTCCAGCCGCTTTGATGTGATAAATCTCTGCCGGGATTTTTGCTTCGCGACTGATCCGGAGGAGCTCATCAAGTGCTTCGAACAACCGATTTCCCTCGCTCCGCATGTGCGAGATGTATTTGCCCTGATACTTCGCCGCCACTTTGCAGAGCTCGATCAGTTCGTCCGTCTTCGCATAAAAGGCCGGCGGATAAATGAGCGAGGTTCCGATACCGAGCGCGCCCGCTTCCATTTCCTGCCTAACGAGTTCGCGCATCTGATCGAGCTGCTGCGGCGTCGGCGCCTTGTCTTCAAAGCCAATAACGTTTTCGCGAATCGTGGTCGCGCCGACGAAAGATGCGACGTTGCAGGAAATGCCATGCGCCTCGAGAAAACGCAGATACTCCGCCAGCGTCTTCCATTTGATCTCGTAATGGATGTCTTTCTGATCGCGTAACATTTTCTCCTTCACGCGATCGTTCAGCGGTCCCATCGATTCGCCTTCGCCCATGATTTCGGTGGTGACGCCCTGTCGAATCTCGCTCTGCGATCGGCCGTCTTCGATCAGCGATTCATTCGACCATGAAAGCATGTTGATGAATCCCGGCGCGACGGCGAGCCCCTGCGCGTCGACGATCGCTTTTGCCTTCGCGTCTTTGAAATCCCCAACACCGGCGATGCGATCGCCGCGAATCGCCACGTCGACACGCTTCCCATCTTCCCCACTGCCATCGAAAACCAAGCCGCCTCGAATGATAACGTCGAAATCTGCTGCCGCGAACAAGGGCGAAATTGCAACAGTCAGCCAAGCGGCGAGAAAAATGATACGGTGCATGCCGTGATTGAAAAAGTCGCGCCGCGCGATGTCGATTTAATTTTGCGCGCGGCGAATCAGTGCTGTTCGCGTTTCAGCGTCGCTAGTTTTTCTTCCGCGCGCGCGACATCGGATTTTCGGCCACTCCCGAGCGCGAGCAATTTTTGCTGGCGTTGCAAATTCACAATCGCGGCCTCCAGTTCTGCTTTCGCCAGCTCATCGGCCGCCTTCTTTGCCGCCGCGGTTGCTTCAGTCAGTGCTGTCTTCGTTTCACCAGTCGCGGTCTGCTGCAATTGCACGATGCCATCGTTAGTCCGGCGCCCGTGGATTTTTGCAGTTCGGCTAATTGCGCCTTCGTCAATTCAGCCTGCAAGCGAACGACTCGCAAGGCGCGTTGTTCCGCCTCGACTTTCGCCAGAACGCCTGCTTTCCAAAGTCGCTCTGCGGAACTCGCGCTCTTTCGTGCGCGATCCAACTTTTTCTCGAGTTGGGCGGCGTCGAGATCGGGTTTCGGGCTGGCTTCCGGTGATGCGACTGGTTTTCCATCGGGCTGAACCAAAAGCGGCGGTTCGACCTCGAACGAACCGGCATCGGGCGAGGGCTCCTGGCCCGAGAGCGGAATAATTCCAGCAGCCAGAAAAAAGCAAAACGCGGTGCCGCGTTTCATGGGCCGAATATATCATGCGCGAATGCACTTGCGCCATGCACAAGGCGAATTTTCGCAAGACAAGAACGACCATTGCGTTGCTGAATAGCGTTTTCGTTTACGGACCAAATGAAAACCACTCTTGCATTGCTGTTTGTTCTGGCCATCGCCGCGACCAGTCGCGGTCAATCCGAATCAACACACATGGCCGGTCGCGACACCAAGACGCCCGGGCATCCCGGTTATCTTAGCGTCGCCGATGACGACAAAGAGATGGATCGCGCGGTCGATCACGCACAGAAATCGCTCGGATTTTTTATCGCCGCGTTAAAAAAGCAAATGCCGGGAGACGGTGATTTCGAAATTAAGAAAGGATTTGTCGATGGCGATCAGGTTGAGCATCTCTGGGTCAGCCAGCTGAGTTTTGACGGCCAAAATTTTCACGGACACATCAATAACCGGCCGCTCGATGTGAAAAACGTGACGCTCGGACAAAGCGTGACGGTGGCGCCGCGCGATGTTTCCGATTGGATGTTTATCAAGGACGGCAAGTTAATGGGTGGTTATACGACGCGCGTTTTGTATCGACGATTGTCGCCGGAGGACAAAGCCGAGTTCGATAACAAAGCGGAGTTCAAGATTGAATAAGGGAGGGATTCTTGTGAAGCGGCTGAGTGGAGGAATGAATGTGCGTTTGCTGGCAATCGCTTTCGCAGGCATATGCGCTTTGCTTTGCGGCGGATGCGCCGGCGGTTACTACAGCGACGCATATTATTCGCCGGACTATGCGCCTTACTATGCCGGCTATGGCTATGGAGGGGCGCCGTATTATTACGGGTACACACCTGGATTTGTCGGAGGGTTCGTCGTCAGCAGCGGCAACCACTACCATCGCTATTATGGGCACCATCATTTTCGAAGCGAGCGTTCGTATTATCGCGCGCGGAGTGGCGGCAGCTCACATGCGCGAACCACAACTCACGTTCACAGCGCGCGTCATCACTGATCTATTACCGTTCGTCGTTAGGCGACTTCAGCAAATCGGCAAGCTGGTCCTTCCATAGCGCCGCCATGGTGTGACTTCCGTGGCCGCGCGTCTTTTCGCTAAAGGGAATGACAATGGCGCGACCGTGCGGTACGCGCTTGATTTCACGCTGCAGGATTCCCAACTCCGGCGGGTTAATCAGATCGTCCGCGGAATTGATGGCAAGTAATGGCGCGCGAATTTTTTCGAGATTCGGGCCGGGATCGTAATCCTTCGATGCTTCCACCGCATATAGCACATCGTTTGCATCGTCGACTTTCACAATTTCGCCGACGAATTTGTCGAGAACCTCATCTGTCTTCGCCAGTGTCGGCGCTTCTTTTTGGCGCAGAACCGGATTGCTGCTCATAAACCAAAGCATTTCCGCCGCAGTGCGCAGGCTCGGCGGTTGCGTTTTGTATTCGCCGCCATCCCACGCAGGATCGTTGCGGATCGCGTCGATAATCATGCGGCGCCAGGCACGATTACGTCCGGAAATTTGCGTCGGCAAACTCGCGAGCGGCATGAGCGCATCCATGAAGTCAGGATGCAATTCGCCCCACATCCAGGTGTGCATTCCACCCATCGATGTGCCCATGACGAGGCGCGCGTGATTGATAGCGAGCCCTTCGCTCAACAATCGGAACTGCGCTTCAACCATGTCGCGATAGCCGTAACGCGGAAACTTCGCGTGCATTCCATCGCTGGGCTTGCTCGATTTGCCGTGGCCGATTCCGTCAGGCAGCACGATGAAAAATTTTGCCGCGTCGAGCGGCTGATCTTTTCCGAACAGTTCGCCGGCAAATTCCGGACGAATAAACTGTGCGCCGCTTCCGGTCGTGCCGTGCATGATAAGAACAACGTTAGTGGTTTTGCCCTGTCCGTCCTTCTTCAACGTGCCAATCGTCCGGTAATGAATGCGCAACTCCGGAAGCATTTCGCCCGACGCGAACTTGAAATCGCGAATAATGTAATCGCCTTCGGTTGGCGCGGGGTACTCCGCGGCGTTGATTTTTGTCGCAGTAAAAAGGAAAAGACAAAACGCGATTCTTAGAAGTCGGCTCATGTTTGTTTATTCGTTAGGCTGGCGAGATGCGAAACCAAATCACCGTGCGGTATCGAAACTTGTTTGCCGGTGGCCAGAGTTTTGATCGTCACCTGCGGCCATTCGTCTCCGAATAAGACGGCCACGCCTGCGCCAAGTTGTTCCGCCGTTTGAAACTGTTTGCCGACTTTGGCCGGTGCCATCGCGAAATCGGCGCGGAATCCTTTGTCGCGCAGCGTTTGCAGCTGGGCGAGCGCATCCTGTCGCCGTTCTTCTTTCGCCACGACAAGGAAGACATCGATGTTTTTGTTGCGCGCATTTGCCGTCGCGGCCTGTTCGCGCGCCGCTGGAGTCGCTGCGATCAATTCGCCGAGTACGACATCGCCCATGGCAAAACCAACTGCGGGCAATGAAACAGCAGCGTCGCTCAACTGCGCAATGAGATTGTCGTAACGCCCGCCGCCCGCGAGTGCCCGAAATTTTCCCGCACGATCAAAAGCCTCGAAAACAATTCCGGTGTAGTAGGCGAGACCGCGCACAATACCGAGATCGATTTTCACAAACGCGTCCAAGCCACGAGCGCGCAAACCGTTAGCGACTTCTTCGAGCTTCTCGCTCTTGCCTGCGCCGTCCAAAATGGCGAAGACGGCTTCGCTCAGCGAACCAAGTTTCTCCACCGTTTTTTCCCGCGGTTCGCGCTCGCTCTTGTCGATCGCCTGCAGCATTTCATCCCAGCGCTCTTCCGGAACTTTTTCTTGTTGCAGGAGATCGATCCAGAACCGCCGATCGCTAATACGCACGACAAAATCGTTTTCGCACAGCCCAAAGGAGCGAAGAAGATCGATGCAGAGCGCGATGGTTTCTACGTCCGCGCCTAACGAATCATCACCGATTATATCGCAGTTGATCTGGAAATGTTCGCGCAATCGGCCGCGCTGCTGTTTCTCGTAACGAAAACATTGCGGGATGGAAAACCACTTCAGCGGCTTTTTGAATTCGCGCTCGTGCGCGGCGACGACCCGCGCCAGTGTTGGTGTCATCTCCGGCCGCAGCGTCACTTCGCGCTCGCCTTTGTCGGTAAAATTAAAAAGCTGCGCGACGATTTCGGGGCCGCTTTTCTTTCGGTAAAGATCGGTCGGCTCGAGAACCGGTCCGTCCCATTCGACAAATCCATAGCGGCGCGCTACTTCGCGCCAGCGTGCAAAGATGTAATTCCGCATCGCGCAATCGTTGGGCAAGAAATCGCGAAAGCCGGGCAGCGGTTGCATCGGTCAGGATTAGTTTATGACAAAGTCGCAGCCTCGATGCAGCCGCGTGTGATGCAAGACACGAAGTATGGGTGCGGTTGAATAAAGTCCGTCATCTGCCAGTCAGATAACTCCACGACGGAAGCATCCGTTTAACAACAGCAAAGGACAATTATGAAACACACGATAGTAGCAAAATTATTGGCTGGCGGAGCGGCTTGCGCATTGGCGTTGAGCACGGCTTTCGCCCAGGGAGAAGGCGCCCCCACCACGACGACGACTACGACAGCCGGCTCGACCGGAGTCTCATCAAGCACAACTACGTCGACAACGAACGGCACCGGAACGATCACGGCCTACGCGCCGGGCTCGGATTACATTACGCTTCGCACCGAGGCGAGCGCCGAACCGGTGAAGTATTACTACACCAAGAGCACGACGCTGATGGATCCGGAAGGTCGCACCGTTGAATGGTCCATGCTCAGGCCGGACATGCCGATTACCTATACCTACACGAGGGAAGGCGATCGCATGGTCATCACGAAGGTGACACTGACGAAGCCAGTTTCCTATTACAAAAAGGAAACCACCACGACAACGACAACGGCCCCCTAACGAATCGCTCGTTAGTAAAGAAGAGACTTGAAGCGCTCGCGGAAGGTGTTTCCGCGAGCGCTTTTCTTTAAAAGTGGGAGCCGTGCGGCGATAAACGGCGCCGTCGGGACACTGAGGTCCGTCCCACTTTCTTAGTCTTCGTAGCCACGCGGAAATTTTTGATGCCATTTCCACGCACTTTCGATGATGGCGTCGAGTGACTGAAATTTTGGCTGCCAGCCAAGCTCGCGCTTAATCTTTTCAGACGCCGCAATCAGGCGCGGTGGATCGCCCGGCCGCCGCGGTCTTTCCACAACCGGAATTTTTTTGCCAGTGATCTTGCGACAGCGATCGATAACTTCGCGCACGCTGGCTCCGCCACCTGTGCCCAGATTATAGTAAGCGCTCTCCTTTGCTTCGAGCGCCAGAATATGGGCCCGCGATAAATCGAGGATGTGAATGTAATCGCGGATGCATGTTCCATCCGGCGTGTCGTAATCGGTACCGTAAATCTCGACGTGCGGCGCCTGACCGAGCGCGACTTTAAGGACATTCGGAATGAGGTGCGTTTCGTGGTGGTGGTGTTCGCCAAATTTTGCCGAAGCGCCGGCAGCGTTGAAATAACGCAGCGAAACGAAACGCAGCCCGTGGATCTCGTCGTACCAGCGCAGGATTTTTTCGAAGGCTAGTTTCGATTCGCCGTACGGATTGACCGGCCGTTGCGGCGCGCTTTCATCGATCGGCACGCGCTCGGGCAATCCGAAAGTGGCGCAAGTGGAAGAAAAAACGAAACGCTTCACGCCAGCTTCAACCATGGCGTCGAGCAGGTTCACCCCGTTCCCGATGTTGTTGCGAAAATATTTTGATGGATTCTGCATCGACTCGGCGACGAGCGCGTTCGCCGCGAAATGCATGACGGCATCCAATTTGGCATCGCGCAATGCAGCGGTGATCTGTTCACGATTACCCAGATCGCCTTCAATAAACCTAGCGCGCCGATCAACGGCGCGACGATGGCCTTCGCTCAGGTTATCGAAGATGAAAACTTCGTGCCCTTCATCGAGCAAGAGTTCGGCACAAACGCTGCCGATATAGCCCGCACCGCCGACGACGACAATCTTCATGCGGCGGACAATGGGCCGTTCAGCCGGCGAATGTCAAAAGGTTCGCAGCAGCTGCTGGGTCGCCTGCGTCCGGGTTTTTTCCTGAAGCGCGAGAATCATGCGTTTGCAGATGCGATTGTGTGAACGCGGCGTGAGTACCTGCAGACTTTGCGTCTCCGATCCCCATTGCAAAATGTCAATGTCGACTTTGCGAACGCCCCATTTCCGCATTGCCAGTCGATTAGTCTTGTAAAGATCGATCGTGTCTGTGCCGACGAGCGCCGTTCCGTAATCGTCGATCTGGAAAACCTCATTAGTATCGACAATTCGAAATTTTGTTCCCAACGGAAAACGCGACCAATCGGCGGCGGCGCTTTGGACGTTGCTGCCGGAAAGCCGCTGTCCTATCGCATTGCGCCGGCCTCCGGCTTCGGTGTGCGTGTACGCAGTGGTGCGCACCTTTGCCATGCGGCGCGATTTGGAAGCGCTGGCCAGAGGTGAGTGCATCGTCTGCGTGGCACAACTGGTCATGAGCTCGACCAAAGCCAACGCAAACGCAAGTCTCAAGGATTGGGACATTTGCGAATCAGCGGCCTAATAGCGGTTGAATGGGTTTTGCGCAAGGGATAATTTTTCGATCCGCCGATTGTAGCATCATGTCATTTGCAGCGTCCAGCCAAGCCTTGGTAGCAGATCACGTGCTCCTGGACGGGCGGCTCGCGCTTTTCCACGAGCGCGAAAAGTGGCTCGCCATCGCCGATCCTCATTTCGGTTATGAGCTTAGCCGGCGGGCGGCCGGATGGCTCATTCCATTCTGGGGAATGGATTCAATCACCGGCCGATTGCTGGAATTGCTCGCGGATTATCGCCCAGAGCGACTGATCATCCTCGGCGACCTCGTCCACGACCGCACGGCTCGGTTCGAAGCGCGCAAACTTCTCGAACGAGTCCGCGAGTCCTGTGAAGTCGTTGTCGTTGGAGGCAATCACGATCGCGAGCTCAATGGGACGATTGAGCTTTTCGACTCGTGGTCATCGAACGAATTTCATTTCCATCACGGCCATTGTGCCGTTGCGCCATCGCCTTTGATCCGGATCATCGGCCATTATCATCCGGCGGGAAATTTGAGCGACGGGGCGGGCCTGCATTTGAAACTGCCGGCTTTCGTTCAACAGGATCGTTGCTGGATCATGCCGGCATTCTCACCGTGGGCGGCGGGAGCGCCCTGGCCGGTCGATCAGAGCAGCCGGGTCTGGCTCTGTTCGCCACAACGCATCCTTCCGCCTAACGACCGAAACTAGCGGGCCGCCGCCAATTCCGTCGTGCAATGCGGACACCGTCGCGCCTTGATCGGAATCGTCATGGCACAGGCCGGGCAATCCTTGGAGACCGGCTCGGCGTCGGGCGCTGGTCGCTTCATCTCGTTGACCGCTTTCACGACCAGAAAAATGCAAAACGCCACGATGATGAAATTGATCACCAGCGTGATGAAGTTGCCGTAGTTCCACGTGATCGCTCCCGCGGCGACCGCTTCGGCCGGCGTATGGAATGTTTTGCCGGGGACGTCTTTCAAAACAATGAACTTGTTTGAAAAATCGAGGCCGCCCGTGAGCAAACCAACCGGTGGCATTAAAATATCTTTAACCAGAGAATTTACGATGCCACCGAACGCCGCACCGATGATGACGCCAACCGCGAGATCGATCGCATTACCCTTGATTGCGAACTCTTTGAATTCTTTCCACATACTGCTCCTCTAGTTAGGCAGCGACGATGTTGACAAGCTTTTTCGGCACGATCACAACCTTGCGCACGGTTTTGCCGACGAGGAGATCTTTTATTTTTGGCAACGCCAAAGCCACCGCTTCAACTTCAGCGTCGGTTGCATCGAGCGCGACAATGAGCTTGTCGCGCAACTTTCCATTCACCTGCACGACGATTTCAATTTCGTCTTCGACAAGGACGCGCTCGTCGTGACTGGGCCAGGTTTGTTCGGTAATATCGCCGCGCACGTCCTCGAATTTATTATTGAGCGTTTCCCACAGCTCGGAAGTGAGATGCGGCGCGAATGGATTGAGCAAAACGAGCAGTGTGCGCATTGCCCCTAACGGTTTCGCTGCCGCGTTGGTGAAGGCATTCACAAATACCATCATCTGCGCGATCGCGGTGTTGAACGACAACGTCTCGATGTCGCCCGTGACCTTCTTGATCGTGGCATGCACGACCTTCGTTTGCGCTTTGTCCGTCGGGGCGTCCTGCACTTCGCCGGAAAGGATCCACTCGCCCGCCTGATTTTCTTCCATGATCAGCCGCCAGACACGGGCGAGAAATCGCGAAACGCCTTCCACACCTTTCATGCTCCACGGCTTCATCTGTTCGAGCGGCCCCATAAACATTTCGTAGCAACGAAATGCATCCGCGCCGTAACTCGCGATGACTTCTTCCGGCCCGACAATGTTGCCGCGGCTCTTCGACATCTTCTGGTTGTCTTCGCCGAGAATGATTCCCTGGTTTACGAGCCGCTGGAACGGCTCCGATTTCGAAAGATAACCGAGATCGAAAAGGACTTTGTGCCAGAAGCGCGCGTAAAGAAGATGCAGGACGGCATGCTCAGTGCCGCCTATGTAAAGATCGACGCCGCCCGGTTGCGATCCGCCCATCCAATACCGCTCGGTTTCTTCACCAACGAAACGCTTCTCGTTCCGTGGATCGCAAAATCGCAGGTAATACCAACAAGACCCGGCCCATTGCGGCATGGTGTTAGTTTCACGGGACGTCTTGTCGGAATAACGAACCCAATCCTTCGCCTTGGCCAGTGGCGGTTCGCCTGTCCCGGTAGGTTTGTAATCATCCAGCGGCGGCGGGATCAATGGCAGCTCGTTTTCGCCTAACGATCGATGTTGTAGACACCCGTCCGGCTCGGACCTTTCCCAGACAATTGGGAATGGTTCGCCCCAATAACGTTGCCGCGAAAAAAGCCAGTCCCGCAATTTGTATCGAATAGCGCGATGCCCATGTCCGTGCTGCTCGAGCCACGCCAGCATTTTCTCTTTCGCTTCCGGTGTGGGCAGGCCATTGATCACTGGCGAATTAATTGCGATGCCATCATCCACGAACCCGATCGATTCTTCGGCGCTCTTTCCGGGTGCCTGCACCACCGGCACGACCTCCATCTTGAACTTGCGCGCAAATTCCAGATCGCGCTCATCATGGCCCGGCACGCCCATGACAGCGCCCGTGCCGTAACCCATCAAGACATAATCCGCCGTCCAGATCGGGATTCTTTCGTCGTTCGCCGGATTGATCGCGTACGCGCCGATGAAAACGCCGGTCTTTTCCTTGGCCAAATCGGTCCGCTCCAGATCCGATTTAGAGGAAATCTCGGCGCGATACTTTTCCACACCGGCTTTCCGATCCGGCGTAGTCAACTGATCGACCAGCGGATGTTCCGGCGCGAGCACCATGTAGTTCGCGCCGTAAATTGTGTCGTGTCGAGTGGTGAAAACGCGGATTGCTTCGCGATCTGCGATCTTGAAATCGATCTCAGCGCCTTCGCTGCGGCCAACCCAGTTTCGTTGCAGCAGCTTGATCGACTCAGGCCAGTTCAGACTCTCCAATTCCTTTACCAATCGTTCGGCGTAGGCGGTGATGCGCAACATCCATTGGCGCATCGGCCGCCTAACGACTGGAAATCCGCCCACTTCGCTCTTGCCATCGATCACTTCTTCATTGGCGAGAACGGTGCCGAGTCCCGGACACCAGTTGACCGGAACCTCCGCAACATAAGCGAGCCGAACGCTGTCAGGATCGCCGCCGCGATACGTTTCGATCGGCTCGGCCCGATTCGCCTCCGGGTTGAACCACGAATTGTAAATCTTCAGAAAAATCCATTGCGTCCAGCGATAGAAGTCGGGGCTGGCCGTGCTGATTTCCCGTTCCCAGTCGTAGGAAAAGCCAATCTGTTTAAGCTGACTCTTGAATTTCGCGATGTTTTCCCGCGTGGTGATTTCGGGATGCTGGCCGGTCTTGATCGCATACTGCTCCGCGGGCAAACCAAACGCGTCCCACCCCATCGGATGCAGAACGTTGAAACCGCGCATTCGTTTATAGCGCGCGATGATATCAGTCGCGGTATAGCCTTCCGGATGACCCACATGCAACCCGGCACCGCTCGGATATGGAAACATGTCGAGCACATAAAATTTTGGTTTTGCGGGATCGAAATTTTCCTCGCCGGGATTCGGAGCGTGAAACACGCGGCGCTCTTCCCAGATGGCCTGCCATTTCGATTCAAACCGATCGAATGGATAAGGTTTGCGTCTCTCGCTCATTTGCAGAAATCGGGCAGGCGCATTTGTGTCATTCTGAGCGAAGCGAAGAACCTCGCAAGTCACCTTGTGTTTTCGGGAGGTTCTTCGCTACGCTTAGGATGACTGTGCGCGAAAAAGAGAAACTCGGATTTTCGCAATTCCTGATTTGATACACGCCATGCAATTGCTCATTGCCACACGGAACCGGCATAAGACGCGCGAGTTCGCGCAATTGCTCGGCATGGAGTTCACTGTTTCCGACTTAAGCCAATATCCGGACGTTCCTGCTGCAGCAGAAAATGGCAAAACGTTCGCCGAAAACGCCATTGAGAAAGCGGTGGCCGCGTCCAAAAACGTCGACTGCCTGGTTGTCGCGGATGACTCAGGTCTCGAAGTCCACGCTCTCGGCGGTGCGCCTGGAATTTTTTCTGCGCGCTACGCCGGGGAAGATGCGACGGACGGGCAAAACGTCGAAAAGCTGCTCCGCGCATTGTGCGCACAACCAGTCCCAACTTCACGTCGCGCGCGTTTTCGTTGCGTGCTCGCGCTCGCGCGCCACGGCGAATTGATCGACACTGTCGGCGGCACGGTCGAAGGAAACATTGCGGAACAACCGCGCGGGAAGGATGGTTTTGGCTACGACCCGGTATTTGTGCCCGCGGGCTTCGATCACACTTTTGCCGAGATGCCTGTGGAATTGAAAAACCAGTTAAGCCATCGGGCGCGCGCCGTCGTGGCCTTACGCGCACGTCTGCGGCAAATGCAGCCGTATCGGCCTAACGACTCAATCAGCGTTGAACCGCCGCTTTGATCTGGTAACCGATCTTCTTAATGCCGACCGAACGGATATGATCGAGCACCGCGATGACGTCGCCATGCAGCGCCTGTTCTTCAGCACTCAATGACACTTTGATATCCGGATTTGCCTGATGCAGCTGATAGAGTTTCGGCAACACTTCGCCTTCCGGCACCATCTGGTTATCGAAGTAAACGGTGTTACCGGCGCTGACCTTGATCGCGACGTAATCTTTAACCAGTGGGTTTTGTTGTGTCATACCGGGCGCAGGCAAATTAACCCGAATGCCTTTCATGTGGGTCTGGCTCAGACTCACCATCATGAAACTCGCAAGCAGAAAGAACATGATATCGATCAACGGAATGATCTCGATACGCGCATGTTTTTTCGGAATGGGTGAAGAGACTTTCATATTTAGAATTGCGCGCCGGTCATCGTATAAGTAATGGGAACTTTAACCCTTGGCGCAACCGAGTTCGCGCGGAAACGCCAGCGTCTAAATGCGGAGGTCGTCGCACTATCCAGAATCGGGCTGCCGGTGCTTTGCGTCATCTCCGCGTCGGTTACATTCCCACTCGCGACATCCACGGTTAGGATGCAGACACCGCTGCCTGTCTGTTTTCTCTTGCGGGCCTCATAGGGATACTCCGGTCGCGGGCTGAAAACTGCGGCCACCTTGGCACCCGAAATCGATGACGGGCCTGCAGCTCCGGAAGTTTCCCGGCGAATCGGCTGCTGCGGTTTATTTGTCTTTGGATGTGGTTGTGGCGGAGGTGTCGGTTGTTCTTCGCGAAACTCGGGCACCGCTTCCGGTGGCGGAGGCGGCGGTGGAATGTCAGGCTCTTCCGGTGGAGGCGTTGGTTCCGGCGGCGCCGGCTCCGTTTCCAATATCGCGCTGACCGCTTCGGGGATTTGCGAAACGTCCGCCGGCGGGGGCTCTTCCGGATGAATTCCTGCGAGCACAACTGAGATCGACATAATGACAAGCGCGCCACCGAACGCAGCCCAGATCTGCCAGGTCGGAGGCGGCCGGTAAAATTGCGGTTTAGCCATGATCTTTTCCTATTCCGGGGACGGCACACCTTTGGCCGCCTCACTCTTGATCTCGAAGGCCATCTTATAAAATCCGGCGGAGCGAACGATGTTGAGCAGGCGAATCACGTTGCCGTGAATCGCTTCTTTGTCGCCGCGCACAAACACTTTCGCGTCGGGATCGGCCTGGTGCACCTGGGCGAGCGTTTGTTGCAGCTCGTCGATCTCCATTTTCTTCTTGTCGAAATAAAAGAATCCATCGCGATCGACCGAGAGGCTGACGTAATCTTTCTTGTTTTGGGTTTCGCCGGAAACACCGGTGGGCAGCTCAACCTTCATGCCCTTCATGTGAACCTGGCTCAAGCTCACCATCATGAAGCTCGCGAGCAAAAAGAACATGATGTCGATCAACGGGATGATCTCAATCCGCGCCTTTTTGTGCGGTATGGGTGAGGCAAATCTCATTGTTCGTTAGGCGCGAGTCGGCGTTGTTGCCATTGCCGCTTCCGCTTTCGCTCTTGCATTCGCTTCCAACATCACTTCCAGGTTCGTCGCTGCGGTCTGCAGTTCGAACTCCAAGTTAGACACTCGGGAAGTGAAAAAATTAAAAGGAATTAGTGCAAAAATAGCGATGCCAAGACCGCACGCCGTGGCGATGAGCGCTTCCGCGATACCGCCAGTAACCGCCGTCACCGCCAATTCTTCGTTCCCGAGGAAGCTGAACGAACGAATCAGACCGGTAATCGTTCCCAACAAACCGAGCAACGGCGCCAGCGTCACGAGCGTATCCATGACGACGAGGAACCGACCGGCACGTTTGATTTCGATACCGGCCGCGACCTGCAAAGCACCCTGCAGCGAGGCGTGCTGATGGTTGAGCCCATTCCACATCATGCGCAAAACCGGATCGCGCGAACCGCGTGAGAGGCGCGATGCTTCCGCGACGTCGCCGTTTTCAATCGCAGTGAAAACTTTCTCGATCCGTTTCGGATCGCGTTTCATCCAGCGACCGACCCACCAGAAGATGCGCTCGAGCACAACGGTGAGCGCGACGATCGTCACAATCAGGATCGGCCACATGATCGGCCCGCCCTTCCTGAAGTTCTCAACGAGGAAATTGGAACTGAACATGCCGGGCTTGGGCGTTGGCGCCGGAGTCGCAACCGGAGCGGCGCTCGCCGCCGCGGTCGCCGCTGGAGACATTGCTGGAGACATTCCCGGTGCTGGAGATTCCAGAGTTACCGGGACCGAAGCACCGGGGCTTGCGAGCGGTTGGGTTCCCGGGGCCGCAGGCGACATAGTCGGTGCGCCCGGCATAGCCGGCGTTGTCATCGCCGGTAGACTCGAAGCGGGAGATGCGTCCGGAGCCGCCGGCATCGCGGGAGTCGTTGCTGGCGGAGGTGCAAGTTGTGAAGCGGGCGCGGTTGCTGTCGGTGATTGGCCAAGGGCGGTCAATGTGAAGGCGGTGGCGCAGAGGCAGGCGGTTAGCAGTGTTTTCATAGTTGAGATTTTTCTACCGGCTCAAGTTCCAGTGACAGTTTCTAAACTCTTTATCCCAAAGAGGATTGTAGGGAGTCCAGCAAAACTTTTCACCTTTCTCTATGCAACGCAATTTTCGTTGAAACGTCGCGTACGTATTTCGGATTGAACCGCGCCCCGGGATGTAAGCAGCGTGATTGATTTTTTGAAACAAAAATCTATCGCCTTGCGATGCCGACCCGATTTCGTAATACCGGCCAGTCGCTGATTTGCGCCACAAGCTCATCGCCAGCCTTGATCGGGCCGACTCCGGAAGGCGTGCCGGTGAGGATGACATCGCCCGGCAAAAGCGTCAGGCTCGTGCTCGCGAACGAAACAATTTCCGCCACCGAATAAATCATGTGACTTGTCCGCGTCTGTTGTCGCACCTGGCCATTCTGACGCAACTCGATCGGCAAATCGCTGACGTCGACATCTGTGTAAACAAACGGCCCGATTGGTGTGTAGGTATCGAACGATTTGCAGCGCGAAAATTGTTTCTCGGTTTTCTGCAAATCACGATCACTGATGTCCTCGCCAATCGTGTAGCCGCAAACGAAGTCGAGCGCTTCCTCCCGGCTCACGTTTTTCGCGCGTTTGCCGATGACAAGAGCGAGCTCGGTTTCGAAATCCGTTTGATGCTCGGGAAACGCGATCTCGATTGTCCCGCGGTGCGGCAGAAGCGAGGTCGGGGCCTTGAACCAGATCAATGGCGTTCCCAGCGGCGTGCGTTTCATTTCCGCGATGTGATCGGCATAATTGAGTCCGACCGCCATCAGTTTCGAAGGCGCAACCGGAACATCGATGCTTAGTTCGCCTAACGAGTAAACTTCTCCCGTTTCTTTTTCTCCTAGCCAATAGGGTTGCGCGAGCACGTGGACCTCATCACCGCGCACTTCGCCGTAGAAAAATTGTTCGCCCCGCCTAAATCCACCAAAGGTCCGCATGGAATAGATTGTCGCAGCTTCCTGATCTTCCGGAAATCAGAGGCCCGAATGCGATTTTACCAGGGCTACGTCCGACGCGTTGATTGTGCCGTTGATGTTGACGTCCGTGCGGAAGTTGTTGCTCGTTACTGATTGCCCGACCTGCGTTTTAGTCTGTGCTACATCGGTCGCATTCACGGCGCCGTTTCCATTGGTGTCGCCCGCCAGGAATTTTACGGTGAGCAACGCGTCAGGCAGAACGTGCGCAAATTGATCGGTAACATTGCTCAGGCGAATCGTGACCGTTTGCGCATCGCTCACGCCGGACAAATTGATTGTCATCGTATTGCCGGAAAATAAGGGCGAACCGGAAATGTTTCCGGTCCCAGTCTCGATCGAGGCGTTTCCGCTGATCATGTCGTTGTTAAACGTCACTAGCAGGCTGTGATTACCACCGCTGCTTCGGCATTCAACGCCGGGCGGACCCGAAAGCGGAAGATTGACATCGAACTGCCCGGCGCTGCCATGCGTCTTGCGCGAGACCGCGCTGACGATTTGGAGCGCGCAAACATCAGGCATTGGCGCCTGAATTTCCACCATGGCCGGTGCGCCTGTTTTAAAAAATCCTATCGTGGCGCTCGACGTTTGCGGCGGCCGATTGGAATCGAATCGGAAATTATACAGCGTGCCCCAGCGAATGGCATTGGCGTTCGGATTTTGGAGAAACGTCTCGCAGTTCCACGTCAACGATGTTGCGGTCTCGCTCGGCGACCACGGCGCGCTACTAAAGCCGGTATCGTTCTGGGTGCCATCGTTTGCAAAACCCGGATGCTGAGGCGGCGCGTGAAAGCCGATGTCGCTCACTGTGACTTCGCACCCTAACGGCACACTGAAGGACTGAATCGCGCGATCCAGGTTCTGGTTGTAGATCGCGTACTCATAATGCCAAACGCCAGCGGACGGGTTCGTGACTTTGCAGGCAACGAGAGCGCGCCCGTCGGTTCCCGGATCCGGTTCGAGTGTGTTGATGATCGCTCCAGTCCACGCCGTGATGGCAGGATCCATTCGCATGGTCGATCCGAGAGCGGAAAAAACGAAACTGCTCGTTCCGCTGACGTTGAATCGGCGATAGGAAACATTGTTCGCCATGTTGCATTGACCGGCGTGAGCCTGGCACCAGACAAACTCATGCGGCGTGACGGATTGCGCTTCCGCATAATAGGTAGCGCCGGCGTTCAACGTCATGTTGAGGTCACCGGCATCCACCAGGAGGCGATGCGATGTGCCGGTGTGAGTATGATTAGTATGATCGGATGGGCCAGGATTCGAACCGGGGAAAACGCCGGTAAATGGATTGACCCAGGCGCGGGAACCAAGGTTGTTCTGATAACCGTCTATGTTCGCGGTCTCGCTATCGGAGCACCCGGCGCCCAAGCGAGTGCCATTACCAACTGGGTTACAGCCAAAGCCGCAAATGTTTTGCTCCAACGCAAAAAACAGATGCGCGACCCACGATTGCCCGACTTGCTCAAAGCGCTCGTCGTTCGTGGCGCCTCCGCTCATTCGATAAAGATTTTGCGCGACCACAGGATGATCGTTGTTTGGCAACGCAAAAAATCCCAGAGCGGTGTCTCCGGCGTTGCAAAAAGTTCCGCCCATGGCCAGGCCGATCTCGTTTCCGTTAGTTCCTAATTGCGCGAGCGAAGTAATATCCCCCACCAGCATATCGGGCCCGGGCACGGAATCTTCCGCAAGCGCTGGCCGCTGCGGGGCGGAATTTGCCGGCCTGCTATTGCTCAAAAGCAAAACCAGCAGAAGGGGCAGATAAGACAAAATTTTTCTCATCCTCAATCGGCGCAGTGTAGAGGATTTTCCAAAGCGAGCGCCAGCGTATTCGTTAACGGAATCCCATAGCTTAGCGCGGACAAATTGCGACGAAGTCACGCACCGTTTTTTGCTCGGAAATTGAGAACGGCGCGGTCCCGTCCTTAAACCAAAACGCGCTGGAAGAGCCGCCGTCGAGATTCATCGCACGCTCGATCCTGAAATCGTCCGCGATTTTCCCGATCGTCAACACGCGCGCGAGTTGCGCTAGAGAGATCGATGAAGCATAACCGAGCGCGATCGCTTCTCCATTTCCGATGGCGACAAACGTCCGGCGCGCGCTGTGCGACTCGTCGAGGCCTGCCACCGGGCGTCCATGATCAACGAGAAACGGTCCGCATTGCACTGCTTCCGTAATCTTTCCTTTCATCGAAAATTCGTTCGCGCGTTGCAACCGCACGCGCCCATTGGCGACACTTAAAACGCCGGAGAGAAGACGCGCACGGCGAAACGGCGCGATCGTGTGCGCGCCGCTAATGAGCAATCCTACAGGTTTGTAATCGGATTCGAAATAGCCGCCGTTCACGCCGGCAAGATATGGACCGTTCGACATTGCGGTGGCGAGATCGCTCCGCTCGTTAGGCTGATCGATGACGCGCAATGTCACATTGCGCGAGTCGAAAATCGCGAAATGCAGTTGCACGCGATCGCCGCTGTCGCTTTCCCGAGCCACAACGCGGAGATGCCTGCCTGACGGTGTTGCCGCTGCCTCCTCTGTCGAAAGAAGTCGCCATTCCGCGTTCGCGTTAATCGCAAACAGCCCGAGCAACAGAAACGAAATTAGAGCACGCGTTTTCATTTTTTCAGCGTCATGTTCCGCCGCTATTTGGCGATCAGTTTTTGAAACCGCGGATCGCTCCGGAGCGGTTCCCATTCCGGATCGAGCTTGAGCGTCGCCACCGTTAATGCCGCCGGTCGCTGCAGTAATCCGGTGATGAGATTGATCGCGCGATCGTTATCGCCGATCGTCGCGTAAATTTTTGCTGCCGTCTCGGTCACGTCCGGACCGTTGAATGCATCCTTACTTTCAGGAAGAGCTCGCATCGCTCGTTCGGCTTCCGCTGCCGCGCCGGTTTTGTCTCCCAGATAAGCCAGCGCGTATCCAAGATGGAGATGCGCCTCCCACGAGTTTGGATTTTCCTTCAACTGCGCTTCCGCTATTTCCTTCGCGCGCGTGAGTGCGACTCGCGCAGGTTCTTCATTTTTCAGACAGCGGTTGACGATACCGAGGAAAAGATATTTCCCGCAGAGGAGGCCCGTCTTTCCGCTGAGTTGATCATCCGGAACGCTTTCCACGACGTGCAGCGCTTCCTCGAATTTCTTCTGCAACATCAGGAAGCCAATCTTTCCGGATACGAGTGCTTCGGTTTTGGTTTCGCTCGGAGGCAACTTTTCCAGGTCATCGAGCGCACGCTGCCCGACGGAAAGATCGCCATTTTCTGCGAAAGCGAACTTCGCTTTCAGGCCCCGCAAGGTCCAATTGTCAGGATCGATTTTCAGAGCGCGGTCGACCGTGCGATTGGCCGAAGCGAAATCGCGCTGCATTTGGTAATTGAAAGCGAGGTTTTGCAGCGGCCAGGTTGCGTTCGGATTTAATTCGGCCGCCTTTTCGAGGTTCGCGGTCGACTCCGCCCAGCGACCCTGTCGTCGCTGAATTGCTCCAAGCGCTAGATAAACCTCCGATTCGTTAGGCAAACCCTTTTGTGCGATTTTGAATTCGCGTTCCGCCGCTTCGAAATCGTTGTCGCAATAATAATAGGCAAAGCCGAGCGCTAGATGTCCTTCCGGCAGATCGGGCTGTAACTGCAGCGTGTGCTCGGCAAGCGTCCGCGCCTTGTCCCGTCGCGCGTTTGTCGGGTCGAAACTGTGATAAATCCAACCCTCCAGTTGCGAGAGACCTGCGGCGGCCAGCGCAAAATTCGGATCGAGTTGCAAGGCGCGTTCAAAAAGCTGTTCTGCCTGCAAAACCTTTGTGCTGTCCTCCCGCACAAAGAGATTCCGCGCTTGCACGAACGCCAGATACGCCTCGCCATTTTCTGTCGGCTTGCGCGTCAGTTGTTCTTTCTCGTTCGGCGAAAGTTTCGCCTGCAACTCCTGCGCGATCTTTTGCGCGAGATCGCTCTGGATGGCGAAGACATCGGTCAGGTCGCGATCGTAATCTTCCGCCCAAAGATGGCGGTCGTGCTCGGCATCGATTAATTGCACGTTGATCCGGACGCGGTTGCCCGTCCGGCGGACACTGCCTTCGAGAATCGCGCTCACGCCGAGTGCTTTCCCGATTTCGCGAAGGTTATGTTGCTGTCCGCGATATTGCATGACGGAAGTTCGCGATATCACTTTCAGATCGCTAATCTTCGCCAAATTCGTCAGCACATCGTCCTGGATACCGTCGGCAAAGTAAGCGTTAGCCTTGTCATCACTGAAATTTTCAAAGGGCAGGATCGCGATCGATTTCTCGATCTTCCTCGCGGAAACTTGCGGCAAGAGAAAAAAACCGGCGACGCCGGCTACGATCAACCCGAGTAACGCAAGAAAGAATATATTCCGCCGACGATGCGCCGATGCGCTGGTGATGGTCGGCAGGTTCGGCGTTGTCTGAATACCGGCCGGGGTAACATCAAAAGCCCACGCCAGGAGCAGCGATACCGGAAATCCAAGCAGAAGAACTACAATAACGAGGCGCAGCGACCATTCGGGAAGGTCCCACGCAGGAAACACGACCGACGCCAGTTGGATTGTTCCACCCGCGACGACGATGTAACCAGCGGCAACGCGGTATACTTTGCGCCGCTTCAGTTCTTCGAAGAAACCGGTCATTCTTGAGAAATTTCGGGAGCGGCTCGTTAAAGGCAAGCGCGCTCTCACTCCCGTGAGACAGCCGGCCATTCGAAGCGTTCGACGTTTGCCCGATATTGCAATTGGAATGATCCGGACGCAGAAATCGAAATGACAGGAAAAGATGCGACGCACTTTCCGAATTGGTACATCCGCCTCGCCTGCGACGCGGACATTCCAGCGCTGGAAGAATTGATTCCGCGGTCAGTCCGGGAATTGCAGCGTGCCGATTATTCCGCACAGCAGATTCAGGCGGCTCTCGGTTCGGTTTTCGGTGTCGATCGACAGCTCATTCGCGACGGGACTTATTTTGTCGCCGAACACGACGGCGCGATTGTCGGTTGCGGCGGCTGGAGCCGACGGCGGAAACGCTTCGGCAGCGATGCCATCGCCCAAAGCGAAGATCAGTTACTTCATCCGAAGCGCGATGCGGCGCGTATTCGCGCGTTTTTTGTTCATCCGGAGTTCGCACGTCGCGGGATCGCGCGCGCGATCCTAATCGCCTGCGAAGATGCGATGCGCGCGGAAAATTTCGCGGCGGCAGAAATGGTCGCGACTTTGTCGGGAGAACCGTTCTATGCTGCGTTCGGTTACAGCGTGTGCGAGCGATACCAGGTCCCGCTAACGAATAACCTGACACTACCGGTCGTGCGCATGACAAAACAACTGCGAACCGGTTAGCCTAACGAATCGATCCATGCACAAAATCAATCTCAGCGAAGTCAAAGAAGAAGAACGCCAGTCGCCCAAGGGAAAGTTTCACAAACACGTCAGGGAAATTTCGATCGCGCTCGGGCGCGATCCTGATTCGCTCGACCTCGGCAAGCGTCATCCGTTCGATGTCACGCTCACGCGCATTCCACCCGGCAAATCATATTGTCCCTACCATGCGGAATCGGCGCAGTTTGAATTTTATCTCGTCGTTTCCGGGCGCGGAAAAGTACGGGACGAGAAAAACGTCCGACATGATGTGAATCCCGGCGATGCTTTCTACTTCGGCCCCGGCGAAGCGCATCAGTTAAGCAACGAAGGCACCGATGATTTTGTTTACTACGTCATCGCCGATAACCCGATGAACGATTCGGCGTACTACCCGGACAGCAAAAAGTGGATGGTGCACACACCGCCCGGCGGCATGATCGTTGTCAAAGGCTCAGAGACCGATTACTACGACGGCGAAGAATAAGACGAAAGATTATCAAAGCATGTCATCCCGAGCGCAGCGAGGGACCTCACAAATGACGACCGGCGTAAAATCGCGAGGTTCTTCGCTTCGCTCAGAATGACCGGTTATTTAAACGCAATCTTGAATGAATCCGCTTTCGTACCGCTCTCCGAAAACTGAGGTGCGCGAGAGTCCGATTCATGGCCACGGACTCTTTGCGATTGCGCCGATTGCGAAAGACGAAATTGTCGCTGTGAAAGGCGGGCATATCGTCACTCGCGACCAATTGAAGGAGATCACGCCAAAACTTGGGCCGGTCGAGATTCAGATAGACGACGATCTGTTTATTGCGCCCGTGACGCAGGATGAACGCGAAGCGTCGATGCTTTACAGCAATCATTCGTGCGATGCGAACATGGGTATTCGCGGCGAAATCACTTTCGTCGCGTTGCGCGACATCCGTGCCGGCGAAGAGCTGACGCATGATTGGTGCGTAACCGATGATGATGATTACTCGGTGAAATGCACATGCGGCACGGCGAAATGCCGCGGGACGTTGACGGGAAAAGACTGGCAGCGCCCCGAATTGGAGCGGCGATATGCCGGTTATTTTTCCGCCTATCTCGCAGACAAAATTGCACGCATGAATCAGGAATCGATTGTATGAAATCGCCGATTCCAACGCGGACGATCCAGTTCGATTCGACGGCGAGTCATCCGAAACACGGGATCGCGATGATTTACGATCTCGAAGGGTTCTCGCGCTTCTTCAATCAGCCGGACGTGCAGGATTACGTCCCGAAATTTCTCAATCTCGTGAGCGAAGCTTTATCGATCGCGATTTATGGCGGCAAAGCCTACTGGCTGCCGGGCGCCGAGCCTTTGAATCCGCTCACGATTGCGCCGGTGCGCGAAAAATTTCTCGGCGATGGCGCAATGTACATCTGGCTCGAATCGGCGGACGCGCCCCTAACGAGTAGTTTTGTGGCGACACTTTGCAATCGGCTCTGGAACCTGAAGAAATTTTTCCCGACCTTGCTCAAGACCGCATTTGATCAACTGCCGGTGGTCGATCTTCCAACGCGCGTGCGTTTCGGCATTGCGCGCGGAACCATCTATGAACTTTCGCGCAAGGACGCGCTCACGACTGAATACATCGGATTCTGTTTAAACCTGGCGAGCCGATTGCAAAAGTATTGTCCGGCCCTCGATTTCATCGCATCCGCGCGCATCGGGCTGTCGCAGGAGCGTTTGGACAAACATGGCTATTTGCGCGTGGTCGCAACTCGCATCAAAGGTTTCCCGCGCGAGATTGTGATTGTGGACAAGGCGGAATGGAGTTCGCTCGAGCAATCGGCGCGCGACGAACTCTTCGAAATGATTTGATTCATCCCATGCAAAAAGAAGACGAAAGGCTGAGCGAGAGACTGAAAGATTTCGGACCGGTGCGGATCCGCGCACTCGCCATCGGCGCGCAATCTGTCGGCGCGCTGGCGCTCGGCGCAGTTGCCATCGGCACGATCGCACTTGGTGTCGTCGCCATTGGGCGGCTCGTCATTGGTCGCGCAAAAATCAGGCGACTCGAAATCGACGAACTGGTCGTTAGGCGACTGCGTGTGACTGATGCATTGGAAAAACCGGAGACGTTTCAAGCTAACGATTAGGGCGGTTTTATTGCTTGCCTAACGAGACTTGCGTTTCGGCGGTTAGCTGCTAAAAGATCCTTCTGAGCCGCGCGCACTGGATCGGAGTGCCAAGATGGAAGGCAAAGGCTACCTCGATTTCGACCTTCGCTTCGCGAAGAGTGAGAACGGTTATCGCGCCGAAATCCTGAAGTCGCCCGCCGGAACAGCCGAGGGCATTTTCCGCATGCCGTTCCAGGATATCGAGCTCGAGAATTATCTGCTCAAGATCGGGCAGCGCCGCTCCGGCATGCGTAAAATCGATTCGCCCGAGAATCGCGCCGCGCGCGATTTCGGAAGCAAGCTTTACGACGGCGTTTTCCAAGGCGATGTCCAAACCGTTTTCCGCAAGAGTATCGACGCTGCGCGCGCGGCCGACTACGGCCTGCGTGTTCGACTTCATCTCGCGGATACGCCCGAACTGGCAGATCTGCCTTGGGAGTATCTCTGGCAACCACAACGCCGGGAGTTTCTCGCCCTAACGACCGAGACACCGATCGTTCGCTATTTCGATCTTCCGGAAACGGTGAAGCCGCTCGCGGTCACGCCACCATTGCGCGTCCTCGTCATGCTCTCGAATCCTTCCGATGTCGATTGCCTCGATGTGGAAAAGGAATGGCAGCAACTGAAACAGGCGATCGGCCATCTCGAAGAACGCAAGCTTCTGATCGTAGAACGACTCGAGAAAGCGACGCTGAGCAAATTGCAAAATCGTTTGCGCAAAGCGGAGTATCACGTCTTCCACTTTGTCGGGCATGGGAGTTTCGATCCGAGCACTCAGGAGAGCGTGCTCGCGCTGGAAGACGAAGATGGACGCAAACGCCTCGTCAGCGGACCCGATCTCGGCATTTATCTGCGGGACGAACCGTCGTTGCGCCTCGTGCTCTTGAATGCGTGTGAAGGGGCACGCGCTTCGCGGACCGATCCATTTTCTGGCGCGGCGCAGAGTCTTGTCCTCAAAGGCATCCCCGCCGTGATCGCGATGCAATTCGAAGTGAGCGACGAAGCCGCCATTGCGATGGCGAGCGGGTTTTACGCTGCGCTCTCTGATGATTACCCGGTCGATGCGGCATTGGCGGAAGCGCGCAAGGCTGTCTTCGCTGCAGGTTGCACCGTGGAATGGGGAACGCCCGTGCTTTACCTGCGCGCGCCCGATGGCCGCATCTTTGATGTCGACAAGGAGGCCGCGCCAAAACCAGAGGTGCCGCCTGAACGTGTAGTTTCTCCGCCGCTGCCGCCGGTTCCGGTCGCCCCGCCACAACCATCATTCGTTAGGCCAGAATCAGAACCCGTTCCGACAAGAGCTGCCATAGAAAAACGAAGCCCGCGCCCGTGGCGCTGGCTGGCCACCGGAATTGTAGCGACGTTCATTGCGTTTTTGATTCTGGGCGCTTTTATCTCGGAGAAGGAAAAGCGCGACAAAGAAAAACAGGACGCACTCGCGTTTGCCTCACCGTCAGCGACGGCCGAACCCGTTAACGAGTCCTCTCCATTTTTCACGCCGGCACCTGTTGCATCAAAATTTCAGTCGGAGCCGATGAATGTTCCGGCGACTAAGTACGCGCCTGCGCCAACAGCCTCGAGCAAGGAAGAAGAATTTAAGTCAATAAAGTCCCAGATCCAGGATCTCGCCGTTCAGCAAAAGCAAACCAGCAAGGTCCTCGACGAGATGGATAATCAGGCGCGAGCTGCAATTAAAGACATTAGGACCGATGACTCTTCGCAGAATTCACCGGAGATTTTTCCTTCGCCTGAGTCCGGAGCCTATGATGGGCAGCTCGCCGGAGCCACCTTCCAGCCCAGCGGGTGGTGGCGAGTGGTGACTAACCCGCCCTACGCAGTCAGCCGCGTCCTCTATAACAGCAACGGCCGTTTTTCCGGAACGGCAGTCGACGCAGCCGGCACCACCACCAATTTGAGCGGTTCGTGGAGTTACGTGCCGGCGACCTCAATGCTGAACGTCAATTACGACAATGGAGCATGGGCGCGTGTCGTACTCGTGCACAAAGGCCGCGGCTTCTACAGCAGCTTCACGCAAAACTACGTTACGAACGAAGTCTACATGGAGAACGAAAGCCAGGCTCCCGCGCCTAACAAGTCGAAGAAATACTAGCCGAGCCTGGCGTGCGGATGTCCGTAGACCACATAGGCTAGCCACGTCGCTTCATCTGCGGCTCGCGCTTTTTCGCGGGCCGCCATTGTCGCATCGGCGAGTCGGTCGCCAGCGAGAAGACGTTCATAAAATTGCTCGGTGAAAACACGAGCAGGCTGATCACCGACTGACCACAGCGCACCCACAAACACGCCAGCTTTGCCGGTGAGAAACGCGCGCGCAAAACCACCCATGCCGCTAAGTTTGTAGCCGGCGCGTCCGGCTTGACATGCATTGATCACGACAATTGGCCGATTGCCTGCGGTATCATCGAGCCGCGCGAATTGTTCGACGGTTGTCGCACTCAAGTACGCCGGAAGGTAGTTGCCGTTCTCGACTCGACCTGCCAGCATCAACTGCGCGTTGGCGATGTTCTCGTGTTCAGCCACGCCATGGCCGGCGAAGTGAAGCAGATCAAACGCGCCGCCTTCGTGTAAAAATGTGCGCACCGGATTGAGTTGTGGTTCCACCGCGGTGGCGCCGAATTTCTTTTGCAGAAACGCCGCTTCCTGCTGCGTTTCGGGCAGACGGAAATTCGGATGCGGATAATCCGGGATGATAAAGCGCGCGCGACCCGCGCGAACGGCGAGCGTCTGTGGCGGCCAGCCAAAATTGTGCAGCCAACGCACTAATCCTTTTTGCGCGAGAAAAAGCGGCTCTGCGCCGAGACGTTGTCCGGGCTCTTTCATGTGCACGAGCTCCCACGGAATGAACGGCTCTTCCGAAAACACCATGATGCTGCGAATTTTGTCGCGATGGTGCCAGAGCTGCGTTTGCAGTTCCGGTGGAAAAAGCTGATCCCACAAGTCTGCGCCAAACGCGCGCAGATCTTCATTAAAAGCGGCAGCGTCTTCGCCATTTCCGACCCAGCGGTTCTCGATCTCTTTGTAGAGCTGATCGACGTAGGCGTTGCGATCGCCGGTGATCGGCCGGGAATCGTAGATGCTGTTCAGGTTTAACGTCGGCGAATCGAAGATGAACTGGTAGGAAACTTCATCCCCTTTGCGGCGTTCAAAGATGCGGAGTTGATGCAGCGGCTCGGCCAACGGCGGCGCTTCCGTTGTGCTGGCCGGAGCATTGATACGGCGCGTCGTCGCGCTGCGTTGCGCCACGATCCGCGGCTGCAGAATCAGGGTAATTAACGGCACCTGCCCCTGGCGAGTGACGATCCAGATTTCACCTCCACCTTCATTGGTCGCCGCGACATCGAAGTAACAGGATTCGGGTTTGGTCGGCGCCGGAAGCTCGAGTTCGACCCGCGTTTCGCCCACCGCATCAAAATTCGTTTTGGCGATCAGTTGAACAATGAGTTTGCGGCTCGAATCGGCCGCCGCGCTTCCACCGGCCGAAGCCGCCGTCGCAGCGGCGGCAATCGCCTCGCGCGAGATCGTCACCGCGACAGTCGCGGTTTTCTGCAGTTCCACTTCCGCATCCATCTCGGCAAGGAAATGGCAGGTTACTTTAGACTCGTTAGGCTGCGGAGGGGGCGCGGCCGCCACCGGAGGCGCAACAAAGCTCGGCAGGCTGCGCTTGCGAACGATCCGCCCTGCCATGGTTGTCGGCGCGGAAGCCTGCGTAGCTTGCGCGATCAATTCATCGAGACTAAGCGGAGGCACTGTCTCGGGAACAACACCGATGACGCGGTCGCGATCCATCGCAACAACGCGCTGCGCCGTTGCCTCATTCGATTGGGGAATGAAATCAGGCAAAGCATAAAGCGGCTCCGTTGGCGATGATTGCCATTCGTGGAGCGAAAGTGCGCGCGCGATCGGGACCGTGCCGTATTCCGCGCGCGCAAACTTCTCGATCTGCTCTGCCGGATATGCGTAGTGCAAAGTCTTGCCTTCATGCGCGCGCTCGATCACAACGTAACTCGGTTGCGCAGTCGCGACGGCCGCGGCTGCATCAGCGGCAAATTCGTCGGCGCGCACGACGAGCACGTCGGTATCGACCCGCGCCGGAATTTCAGGTTGATTGGCACCTCCAGTTGGAGTGAAAGTTCTTCGGCGCGCCGGTGCCGCCGTTTGCGGCGGCTGCAATTTCAGCCAACGGCTGAGCGCATTTACCGTTTGCGGTTGGAGAAAATAATTTGTGTGGTACGTGATCGCGTTCGCACCAAAGTCGAGTCGGTCCTTGATGAAATTGCCCGCTCTGGGATCGATCATGGTCATCGAACTGGTGTTCACGACGAGATCGTTCACCTCCCGCATCAACTGGTCGATGAAACCATTCGTTAGGGCGAGAAAGAATTGGCGCGGGATTTCCTTTGGACTTTGCGCAGCGAGCTTCGGGCTGAATTGCGAGAGAACGGCGTAGAACTGACTCTGCGCTGCAGTCATTTGGCCGGGCTGAGTCTGGTTGAGCTCGCGAACGAATTTACCGTCCGGGTCCATCGCAGCCAGTCCCGGAATACCGCCCTCCGTGACTGCTTCCGTGGCGAGGTATTTGGCGAATGCCCCGACGCCTTGCACGATTTCGCGCGTCAGCAGCGCTCCGAAATGAACCTGCGGGAGCAACGCGACCACACGACAGGCAGCGGCCGCGATGTTCGTGTAAAGATCGATCAGCGTGTGCCAGTTTTCCGGCTTCGCCAGCAAGGTGCCGCCATTTACAACGGCGACAAAGATGGCGCGCAGGATTTCGGGCTTCGGATTTGCCGAGGGCACCAGGTATTCGAGGAAACTCCGTAAAACCAAACCGCCGCGACTGTAACTAATCGCGTCCATGCGCGGCTGATGTGCGAAGGTCGCGAACTGCAATCGCTGCATCAGATCATTTGCGTTTGCGAGTGGATCTTCGCTCAACGTGGCGTGATCGAATCCGATCACGGCGTCGTAATTCGCGCGCGCCGCGTCGAGAAAAGCGCGGCCCCACGGCGTCGCCCAAAGCCCGCCGAAGCTTCCGAACGTGCTGCTGAACGTTCCGTGAACGAATAGCAGGAGACGCGCTGGCCTGTCGTTAGGCAGTTCCATGGCCGAGATATTTTCGACGAGCCGCCACTTCTGCGGTTCGTTGCTGTCCATAACGACCAGCCCGCGCCGCACATTTCGCTCGAGGAATTGCATGGCCGGTCCAACTCCCGCGTGCGCGACAAACTTCAGGACAACAGCGCGCGCTTTCGCGATGAGAAGATCCTGGACAAAGCCACGTCGTTGCGGCGCCTGTGACGGCGCGCTTTGCAACTCGATCTCGAACCGCGCCGTCTTACTACTCGTTAGGCCGCGTCGCTTAGGTGTCGACGGCGGCGCAGCGGCAATTCGTTCCGTAGGAAAATGCCATGAGTAAAGACCGTCCTGTTCAACAAGGACGACTGATTCTTCATTCGCGCCAAGATCGACTTCGAGGGCGGCGGTCTGAGAGCGCGCGGGAGCGCCACGCGTCGCTTGCGGCCGGAGTCGGTTGCAATTCAACCTCGTCGAGGATCGTCATCTCCTGCGCCGCAAATGCGTCGAGCAGGTTAGTGTGTTCTAAATTACTCGATGCCGCCGTCGCGCCGGACATTGGCGTCGGACCAAACAAACGTTCCGAACGCCGGCGTGGCGCCGTCGAAACTTCAGCGACGGCTCCGCCACGACCAGCGCATCGCTCGTCGTAATGCGAACGCCGCTGGGCCGGGAGCTGATTGGCATACCGTCTTAAGCGCTTCGACAATTGAGTTAGCTCCGAGCAAGCCGGCGGTCAACGCCGTAGCGCGCCGATGCAAAAGAAAACGGCGCCAGATTTCTCCGGCGCCGATTTCGATGAAAACTACTTCCGCGTGTTGGCGTTTAGTAGCGGTAATGCTCCGACTTGTACGGGCCTTCGACCGGCACGCCGAGATAATCGGCCTGCTTCGGATTTAGCTTCGTCAGCTTCACGCCGATTTTGTTCAAGTGCAGGCGCGCGACTTCTTCGTCGAGTTTCTTCGACAAAACGTAAACGCCAACTTTGTAGCTGTCCTTATTCTTCCAGAGATCGAGTTGAGCGAGGACCTGATTCGAAAACGAATTCGACATCACGAAACTCGGATGACCGGTGGCGCAACCGAGATTCACAAGACGGCCTTCGGCCAACAGGAAGATCTCGTTACCGTTCGCGAAATGTGTACTTGTCGACCTGCGGTTTGATGTTTGTGCGTTTGACGTCTTTCGCTTCGTTTAAGCGATCGACCTGAATTTCGTTATCAAAGTGACCGATATTCGCGACGACGGCCTGATCCTTCATCCTCGACATGTGATCCAGCGTGATAACGTCGATGTTGCCGGTCGTACTAATATAGATGTCGCCGCGACCGAGCGTGTCTTCGAGCGTCGTGACTTCGTAACCTTCCATCGCAGCCTGGAGCGCGTTGATCGGATCGATCTCGGTAACAACAACGCGCGCACCCTGACCGCGCAACGATTGCGCGCAGCCTTTTCCGACGTCGCCATAACCGCACACGACCGCGACTTTGCCAGCGATCATGACATCGAGCGCGCGATTCAACCCGTCGACTAACGAGTGACGGCAGCCGTAAAGATTGTCGAACTTCGACTTGGTGACGGAATCGTTCACGTTGATCGCGGGAACGAGCAGCTTGCCTTCCTGATGCATCTTGTAGAGACGATGCACGCCGGTTGTCGTTTCTTCCGAAACGCCGCGCCAGTCCTTCACCATCTCGTGCCAGCGATACGGATTCTCGCTCTTCACTTCGACTAACAGATCTTTGATGACCTGTTCTTCTTTGCTTTCGGATTTCGATTTAACCCAATCGCTGCCTTCTTCGAGCTCGTAACCTTTATGAATGAGCAAAGTCGCGTCGCCGCCATCGTCGACGATGAGCTGCGGACCTTTGCCGTCCGGATGCGAAAGCGCCTGATAAGTGCACCACCAATATTCTTCGAGCGTCTCACCCTTCCACGCGAACACAGCAATGCCCGCCTTCGCGATAGCGGCCGCGGCGTGATCCTGCGTTGAAAAAATATTACAACTCGCCCAGCGAACCGACGCGCCGAGATCGGTCAGCGTTTCAATCAACACCGCCGTCTGGATTGTCATGTGCAACGAACCGGTGATGCGCACGCCGGCGAGCGGTTTTGTTTTCGCGTATTTCTCGCGGATTGCCATCAGTCCCGGCATTTCCTTTTCCGCGATGGAAATTTCCTTGCGTCCCCAATCCGCCAGACTGATGTCGGCGACTTTGTAATCTTGTTTCGTTATGGATGTAGTTGTTGTCGTGCTCATAGAATTATTTCGCCGCTTTTTTCAGCTCGGCCGCTTTGTCCGTTTTTTCCCAGGTAATATCGGGATCGTCGATTTTGCCGAAGTGCCCGTAGTTCGTCGTTTTTGAATAGATGGGCCGAAGGAGATTGAGTTGCTGGATGATGTCGGCGGGTTTAAAGCTGAAGACCGATTTCACCGCTCTCTCGATCGCTTCTTCGTCCACGGTCGCAGTCAGAAAAGTATTAATGTGGACGCTGACCGGTTGGGGATGACCGATGGCGTAAGCGAATTGCACTTCGCAACGCGTGGCCAGTCCGGCGGCGACAACATTCTTCGCCACCCAACGCCCCATGTATGCTGCGCTACGATCCACCTTGCTCGGGTCCTTCCCGGAAAAGGCGCCGCCGCCATGACGACCCATGCCGCCGTAGCTATCGACAATAATCTTGCGACCTGTTAGGCCGGTGTCGCCCTGGGGTCCGCCGACGACGAAACGGCCGGTCGGATTGATGAGAAACTCGGTCGTTCCATTCATCATCGAGCCGGGCAGAACTTTGCGAATCACTTTCTCCACGCAAAATTCCCTGATCTCTCGGTGGGTAGCGTCGGCGGCGTGTTGCGTCGAGATGACTACGTTCGAAATGCCGACCGGCTTGTTGTCTTCGTAAATCACCGACACCTGCGACTTCGCATCGGGCCGGAGCCATTCGCATTCGCCGCTCTTGCGGATGCGCGTCAATTCGCGGCCGAGCCGGTGGGCGAACATGATCGGCGCCGGCATCAATTCCGGCGTCTCATCGCAAGCGAATCCAAACATCAATCCCTGATCGCCCGCGCCCTGCTCGGCGTGCCCCTTGCCATCCGCTTCGGCCTGATCCACGCCCTGCGAAATATCGGCCGATTGATCGGTGATGATGTTACTGATGAAAACTTTGTTGGCGTGAAAGACATCGTCTTCATGCACGTATCCGATCTCTTCGATGGTCTCGCGAACGATCCGATCGATGTTGAGAACGGTGGTGAGCGATTTCCGCTCCTTCTTCAACTTCGGGATCGTAATCTCTCCGCCCACGATAACGATGTTGCTCTTGGCATAAGTCTCGCAGGCGACGCGGCTTGTTTTGTCCTCGGTCAGGCAGGCATCGAGGATCGCGTCGGAAATGGTATCGCAAACTTTATCCGGGTGACCTTCACCCACGGATTCGGACGCAAAAATGAAACGACGGAGCATGTGAAAGGAATTTAAGGTTTTACGTTGAGCGGAGAATCGCGTCACGGTTGATCATATTGATCAATCATGATACGTAGATATATCGAATCTTTGCTCGATGGCGTCAACAATTAATTTGCTCCGTCTCTTGGCCGATCCCACCCGGCTGCGGCTGCTCCTTTTGCTCGAACAGGAGGAGCTTTCCGTAGCCGAACTCCAGGAAATCTGCGCCATGGGGCAATCGCGAATTTCCAGTCACCTCGCGCAGTTGAAACGGGCGGGCGTGGTGGAGGATCGGCGCGCGGGGAAGAACGTTTACTACGGCCTAACGAATAAGGCGGAGCACAATCCAACGCAAAGGCTCGTGCACGAGATGATCCGCACGCTCGCGCACGAAATTCCAGAAACGCAGCGCGATCGCACCGCGCTGAAACTGACGCTGCGCAAACGCCAGGACGCGGCGCGCGAGTATTTCGACCAACTCGCAGGAAAATTCGGACGTAATCATTGCCCTGGCCGTTCCTGGCAGGCGCTCGCACACACTTTGATCACATTGTTGCCGCCGCTCACAGTGGCGGATCTTGGCGCCGGGGAAGGAACGCTGTCGCAATTGCTCGCGAAAAACGCGCGCAAAGTGATTGCTGTCGATAATGCTCCGAAAATGGTGGAGTTCGGTTCGCGTCTTGCGAAAAAGCATGGGTTCAAGAATCTGGAGTATCGCCTGGGCGAAATTGAAGATCCGCCGATCAAAGACAACAGCGTCGATCTCGCGATTTTCAGTCAGGCACTGCATCACGCCACCAATCCAAAAAAGGCAATCGCGGCAGCGCATCGGATTTTGAAACGCGGCGGACGCCTCGCCATTCTCGATTTGCTCAGCCATCAATTTGAGCGTGCGCGTGAACTCTATGCCGACCACTGGCTGGGTTTCAGCGAAGTCCAGCTGCATCGCTTTCTGGAAGAAGCTGGCTTTAAGGAGATCGACGTGCGCGTCGTCTCGCGCGAAACGCAAAGCCCGCATTTCCAAACCGTTTTTGCGAGCGGAATTAAGTAAACAAAAGGGCCGCGAATGCGCAGTCGTTAGGTGTAGGCTGGCGTCGGCTATTCTTTGCGGGCGATTATTTCTCCGAATAACGGCGTGATACAGATAGTCGTTGGATCGGCTTCTGATTCGGCAAATTCCTTTCGGACCGAATCAGCCCATTCCCCGGTCACGCGTCCAAGTTCCTGCAAACGCGAAAGACCGCTCTCGATAAAGCTGGCCGGCCATTGCCACGCATAGTCGTTAGGCGAAATCGTTACTACGCGCGGACGGATGTCGATGACGCGCAGCCCCGAGTCTTTCAACAACGATGGCAGCAAAGCGCCGATATCCGGTTCTCCGCCGTTGGCGCGCCAGCTCGCGATTACCTGCTCGACAAAACTCTCATGCGCCGGTTTTCGCGGCGCAAACCGCCACGTCTTGTAATCAATGTATTCGTGAAAGATGGCGACTCCGCCTCGGCGCAGCGCGCCCGCAATTTTCTGGACCAGCTTCGCCGGGTCGGAAACGAAACACGCCACCCAGCGACACCAGGAGAAATCAAAACCACTTTCGCCTAACGAGTCGTCCATCAGGTCGGCCTGGCGAAACCGGACATTCATCAGGCCATTGGCCGCGCAGCGCTCCTGCGCGATTTTCAGAAAGCGTTCCGACCGTTCGATGGCGAAAACTTCGCCGGTGCGCCCGACGATTTCCGCAAGATCGAGCGTCGCGTAACCCGGCCCGCAACCGACATCAATCACGCGCGACCCGATGCTGATGCCAGCGCGGCGCCAGCATTCGAGTGTGGTTGGCCGCCAGACGCGATGCTGCAGACCGAGACGCTGGATCTCCTCATCGTTGGTGCCAAGCACATAATCGATCTCAATTTTTTCCGGCATCGGATTGAACATTACAACGGTCGGGCGTCAGCGCACCGGTAGATGCGCCGCACGCATAGAAGGTCCGCGGCGCATGAAGTCGGGCATGGGAGAGAGCTGACGCTTGGCGCTCTCCGGACATCGTGGTAATTGATCCGGCGACTACAAGCATACGTGCCTCTTTATCTACAACGGGTTTTTGCAAATAGGCAGAGCATAACAGACCTGAGTTGTTATGGGGAATTACGACACCGATTGAAGATGGAGCCGGCTGAAGGATTCGAACCTCCAATCTCTACCGTGTTTAGGTAGCGCTCTAACCACTGAGCTACGCCGGCCTAGGCAGGATTATCCCGTTAATCCTAGCACAGGCAATCATTTCTATAACTATGCCGAGCAAAGCGTATGCAGTCGGCGATGGAATCCCATTTAAACGAAACGCGCCTACTGCCTTCGCAGTCAACGACGCGTAAACGCGAGGCGGTAATCCCATTTCGACTCTAATCTCAAGTATCTCTGTGCCGATCTGACACCGCTGCTTCTTGGTAGCGCAAAAATCGCTCCATGATCCTGATATAATTATGGTCCGTGAAAAATCGCGCCGCCCTTCATGACCATGCGCACGCGTCGCAAGGCAGCGACGTCTTTTGTTGGATCGCCGGAAACAGCGACGAGATCGGCGAGGAGGCCGGGCGCAATGCGGCCACGATCATCGAGATGGAAAACCTTGGCGTTGCCACTTGTCACCTGACGCAACACTTCCAGCGGCGAAAATCCATACTCGCGCACAAGCAATTCCATCTCGCGGGCGTTATCGCCGTGCGCAAAGACGCCGACGTCGCCGCCCATGATGAAAGTGACACCGGCGTCGCGCGCGGCCTTCATGCTTTCGCGCTTTCGCTTGATGCGATCGGGTTCGGGATCAACGCCTTTGTGCCAGCCTTGATACTGGGAGACGGCGTCGCCTGCCGCGACCGTCGGACAAAACGCCACGCCTTTGCTTTTCATTAATTTGAAAACTTCAAGCGTGCCGTCATCGCCATGTTCGATCGTATCGACGCCGGCCATCGTCGCGCGTCGCATTCCTTCGGCGCTGATCGCGTGCGCGGCGACTGGGCGACCCGCAGAATGCGCAGGCTTTCACAGCGGCGGCCATTTCTTCCTCAGAAAATGTCGGGCGCGATGGTTCGCCTTTGCCCCAGCGATAATCGGCATAGAGCTTCACCCAATCGGCGCCTTTGCCCATTTGCTCGCGCGCAGCGCGCACGATTTCATCGACTCCACTCGCTTCCTGCGCACCCTGCGGAAGATCGAGTTCGGGAGATAATTTTGGGCCGTAACTTCCGGTTGCGACAATTGCGCGCGTGACAACAATCATGCGCGGACCCGGAATAATTCCCTGTTCAATCGCCTGTTTGATTCCGACATCACCGTAACCCGCGCCTTCGGTTCCGAGATCGCGAATTGTGGTGAAGCCGGCCTGCAATGTTTTGAGCGCGTGTGCGGTCGCGCGCGCGGTGCGCAAGGCGAACGACTCGTTAGTCACCTGATCGTTCCAGCTTGTTTCATTGTAGGGATGCAGGAAAAGATGCGAATGTCCCTCGATCATCCCCGGCAGCAAGGTCTCGTTAGGCAAATCGATTGCGCGAGCGCCCTGCGGCGTTGAAATCTTGTCGCTTGGCCCAACCGCGGTGATCTTGTCGCCAGTTACGATGACAGCCCAGCCCCTGTGCAGATCCTGTCCATCAAAGACAGCGGCGGGCCTGAGGACAGTAGTCGATTGTGCGCTGGCGAATTGCATCGTCACAAGAATAAAGATGCCAAGACGAACAACAGATTGCATCTGCCAAATCTGTAGCGGCGGTCTGCGACCGTCGCACTATTTTTTCAACGATTCGATTTTCGAACGACGGTCACAGACCGCCGCTACAGATTCGCGTCGGGTTAATCATTGTGGTTTCATTGCGCGCGCATGAAGGCACGCAAAGCGGCAGTCGCGTTCGTTCTGGTCACGGTCACGCTCGACATGCTCGCACTCGGGCTGATCATTCCGGTTTTGCCAAAGCTGATCCTGAATTTTCTCGGCGGCAGAATGGCAAGTGCGGCGTGGTGGCAGGGCTGCTTCGGCGGCGCTTTTGCGCTCATGCAGTTTGTTTTTGCTCCCGTGCTCGGCGTGCTCTCCGATCGTTTCGGCCGCCGGCCTGTCATTCTCGCATCAAACCTCGGCCTCGGTGTCGACTACTTCGTCATGGCGCTGGCGCCTTCTATCGGCTGGCTTTTTCTCGGACGAATCATCGCGGGTATCACCGCAGCGAGCATCAGCACCGCCATGGCCTACATCGCCGACGTGGTCACGCCGGAAAAACGAGCTGGCGCGTTTGGGAAGATTGGCGCGGCTTTCGGTATCGGCTTTGTCCTCGGACCGGCGCTCGGCGGGCTGCTCGGAAATTTCGATCCGCGACTTCCTTTTTGGGTAGCCGGCTTTCTCAGCCTAACGAATGGAATTTACTGTTACTTTTTCGTTCCGGAATCGCTGCCTTCCGATCGGCGTAAGCCATTCGAACTTGGCCGAGCCAATCCGATTGGATCCCTGGTGCTGCTCCGTTCGCACCCTGAATTGTTCCGGCTCGCCACCATTCAATTCACTGGCTACATCGCGCACGAAGTCTTTGAAATATGGGCGCTCTACACTATTTTTCGATACGCTTGGAGTTCGGGAATGGTTGGTCTTTCGCTCGCCTTTGTCGGCGCTCTGTCGGTGGCGATTTCGGGCGGACTGGTTCCTGTTGTTGTTCGCCGTCTCGGTGAACGTCGCACGCTTTACATCGGCCAATTTTTTGGCGGCGTAGGGATGCTCATGGCCGGGTTGGCTCGGACCGGACCAGTGTTTATGGCTTCGATTCCGATCATGATGCTTTGGACCATTTCAGGGCCCGCGGCGCAGGGAATGATGACACACCGCGTCAGCGAACGGGAACAAGGCGCGCTGCAAGGTGCGATCGCGAGTCTGCGATCGGTGGCGGTCTTGTTCGGACCGTGGCTGTTTCCGTTTACGTTCGCGTTTTTTATCGAGCCCAAACACGGGTTGAACACGCCAGGCGCGCCGTGGTTTCTGGCGGGAACTTTACTTTTCATGGCAATGTTCCTCGCCACGCGGATACCGCCGCTCCCCGCGGGGGCGGAAAGTCCCGCGCGGACAGTCTCCTAAAATTCCAAGCAAGGGAAAAAGTGGCTGATGCGCAAATTTTGGGATTGACCTTGAAATTACGACTAACTATAACGGCCACGTTATGAGTAACAAAACCGGTTTAACTAATCTCGGCAAAGGGCTGGCAGGTGCGATCGCGATCGCCAGTGGAACGTCTGCTTATGGAACGATCATCGCGGTCTCTACTCCGGCCGACCTAACGAATTCTCCTGGTGGCGCGAACACAACCGTCAATTGGGACGTCAATGGCGACGCGATTAATGATTTCACATTTACGAATCGCTATCCGAACACGACGCCCGGTAATTATGGCGTTATTTGGCAAATGAATATGAACGGCATTGCGGCGAACAACGGCGCGGTCGGCTACATGGGGCCGTTCATTCGTTATTGTAATGCTCTGGCTTTTGGGGCTACTATCGACGGCACCCGTGCGTTCAACCCCGGTTCAGGTGGCCAGGGTTGCCTCGGTTCAAGATATAGTTATGGCTCGGCCGGCGTCTTTTACTACGGCGGTTTTGCCGCGGGCGGGCCTAATGGATCCGTACCACCGGGAACATTTGCGTATGCCGGCTTCCGTTTCACCGCGGCAGACGGAACCCACTATGGCTGGGTGAAGCTTGCTGTAAGTGCGGGTCTAATCGATTTCGCCGATCCAGTCGCGGCGGCTTACGAATCAACTCCGGGTGTGGGAATTCTAGCCGGGCGTCCCCGAGCCAGGAACGATGAGTTTACTCGCTCTCGGTGCAGCGGGAGTTCTCGGCGCGGTCGTCAAGCGCCGTCGCGCCTAGTTGCGTCTAACTCATAACGGTATTTGGTACAAGCCCCGCTTTTAAGCGGGGCTTGTTTTTTCATGTCAAATTCGCCAACCAGACGCGTCTTGCTCATCGGATGGGATGCCGCCGATTGGACATTTCTCACACCGCTTCTCGATAGCGGCAAAATGCCGAATTTGCAGCGGCTCATCGAAGTCGGAACGAGCGGGCGAATCGCGACGCTGCAACCAATCCTTTCCCCGATCCTGTGGACGTCGATCGCCACCGGTAAGCGCGGCGACAAGCATGGCATTCTCTCTTTCGTTGAACCGACGCCGGATGGACAGGACATTCGGCCGGTCAGTAGCTATTCGCGCCGAACGAAAGCGTTATGGAATATTCTGAGTCAACTCGGGCGACGCAGTATTGTTGTTAACTGGTTCGCGTCGCATCCCGCCGAACCGATTAGCGGCGCCATCGTCTCTGATCGGTTCTCGCAATCGGTTCTCGGATCGCCCACCACTGAAGAGAGCGCATTTCATCCCCGGGACTTGAGCGAAGTTATGGCGAAGCTGCGTGTGACCGCAAATCTGCTCACGCCTGTGCAGATGGTTCCTTTCTTTTTGGAACAGCTACCTAACGACGATGACAATCGCTTGCAAAAACTGGCCCATCTTATGGCGCAATGCGCGAGTGTTCATAACGCCGCCACTTATCTGGCGGAAGCCGAAGACTGGGATTTTTTGGCTGTTTACTACGACATGATCGATCACGCCGGTCATGATTTCGCGCAGTACGAAGCTCCCCGCATGGAGCACATCTCAGAAGAGGATTTCAAAACTTACCGTTACGTCATCGAAAGCACCTATCGCTATCACGACATGATGCTTGGGCGATGGCTGGAATTGATTGACGATCAGACAACGGTCATTCTTCTCTCCGACCACGGATTTTATCACGGCGAAGGAAGACCCCTGGCGGAGCGCGCGCGTTTGTCTGGCGAACGTCCCGCGGGAGTTCACACAAATCCTTTGGTCTGGCATCGGCTACATGGAGTTTTTGTCGCGAGCGGGCCCGGCATCAAGAAGGATTCGCTTGTTCACAGTGCGTCGTTGCTCGATGTCGCGCCGACGATTTTGACCCTACTCGGCGAGGCCGTGCCTGAAGACTTCGAAGGCAAACCGCTTACCACGATTTTCGAAGAGGAAGTTACGCTGCGAACATGTCCCAGTCTTGAGGCGCCGCATCCCGAACGATGGAGTTCATCGCGGTGCGCCCGAGGAAGAAAAAGATCCATGGGCGGCTCAACAAGCCGTTACACAATTGGCGGAGCTCGGTTATATCGACTCACCCACGGCGTGACAATGCGAAGAAAGTCGCGATGGCAATTGAGTCTCGCGACAGTCACCTCGCGCAGATTTACTTCACGACCGGACGTTTCACGGAAGCGCTGGAGTTGTTGGAGAAACTCGCAAAGCAAAATGCGGATCCGAGCTATCCTGCTCGCCAGGCGATGTGCCTGATTGCATTGCACCGCGCCGAGGAAGCTGACGCGATCGTGAAAAAAATTCTGGAAACAAATCCGCATTATGGCTTGGGCAAAATGTTGTCGGGACAAATCGCGGTAATTCTCGGACGAACAGCGGAAGCAGAAACGACATTCGCGGAGCTGCAGCAAGCCGAAGCCGAGATGCCAATGCTTCATACGTCAGCTCGGAAGAATCTCTCTTCATCAACGGCGCTGGAAAGCCGCAGCCGATTTTTTCCGTCGCGCCCTGGAGGCGGATCCGGATCTACCCGACGCGCATGATGGACTGGGTGTGGCGTTGCGACATATGGGAGAATTTCGAAGAAGCCGTTCACGAGCACATGCGCGCGGTTTCACTGCTGCATGATCGCGTCCAGTCGCACATCAACCTCGGCATTAGTCTCGTTAGGGCAAAACAGATCGATTGGGCCATTCGCGCCTTTACTGTCGCCAGCGAGCTCGCTCCTAACGCAACCTTATCCTCACCGCTGTCTCGCGCGCATTTATCATCACGTCCGGCCGGACTACGAAAAGGCGCGGCACCATTTGATGCGCGCGCGCGAACTGCGAAGAAAGCTCGGCGGGGTCACACCCTTGTTCCGCCACGGGACCTGAATTACTCAGCGAGCGTCGTCTTCGCCTAACGAGCCCCAGGCGGAATCGTTTGAATAGTCAGCCGAGCCGACATGACGCACCGCAACCTCGCGCGTGGCAAAAAGCGTTGCTCCTAATTCGCGAGCGCGTCTCGAAAAAAACCAATCCTCCGAAACACCGACCGCTTTGAAATTCCCCGGCACGTTGGGGTCGGGAATAATCTTGTCTTCGAAAGCGAACCAAACATTTTCCACCCAAGGCTTGCTCAAATCGACCAGCATCAGTCCTGTGTTCACGAGCAGTTTCTCGTCGGTGAAAGTCGGCTCGTAGTTGTTATAGATTTCAGTCAGGGTCAGGCGTTTCACGCGCCAATGCGGATCTTCATTGCCGATGCCGACATCCAGCGCGGTGGAGGTGAGTCCCTTTTCGCTCTTAATCGGGATGACTACGGAGAGAACGTCGGCCTGATGCTTTTTCATCAGGCGCAACATTTCGTCCAACCAAAGCGGTTGCGGAACGACGTCGTCATGTAGCAAACAAAAATGCGTTGTCCCGTTCCGGCGTTCGTTCAGCGCATGGGCAAAGAGAAGATTAAACGCTCGCGGCAAAATCGAGCATGTGATGATGCTGGTTGTCTTCGAAACGCGAGGCGCAGCCGCTTTTTGTAGCGCATTTGCCAGATTCTTGTGCACTCGCCCGTCGTAGGTCGGGATACCGATGTAAACGTTGGCCGGTAGGTTCATTGCGGTCGCGCTATCATGTCACAACGCGGCCGCTAGCGCATAACGTTTTGCTCATCCCTTTATTACTCTTCCTCTTCCTCTTCCGCTTAATCTTCAACGCTCCGACTAACAGAAAAAGGCAGAGCAAGATAGAATGCTGCGGCCGTAAGTTGGATTGACGGGGGGGGGGGGGGGGGGTGGGGGGGGGGGGGGGGGGGGGGGGGGGGGGGGGGGTGCGGGGGGGGGGGTGGCGTGTTTGGTGTAGATTGGGGCGCGGTCCTGTTGTTCTCAATAATGTGGGGTTGCAAAATTTTTCCTTCTCACAGCTTAAATTTATGCCACCGCACTAAATTCTCCATACTCCTTATTATGAACCCACACAAGTCTCGCCGAAATAAACTAGCCCCACTGAATAACTCACGCTGGCTCGCCTACGCCACCGCTAGTGCGGCGACCACTTTTGTGGGCGCAAATGTAGCCGAGGCCGACATCCATTATTCCGGCCCAATTAACCAGCATTTCGCGGCGGCTTCGAGCAGCCAGACTGTTGGCTACTTTAATCTCGGTAGCGCGGCAAACCGGTTTGGTTTTGCCCAAACAAACTTCGGCACGGAGTCGGAGCAGCCAAATTCGGAATTTTCGGAGCGGTTTCGGGCGCTTTCGCCGGTTTTTACGCCAGCGGTTACGCCTATGTTTCAAAACTTGCTTTCGGCGCCAATATCAATGCGGCAAATTTCGGTACCAGCGCAATCGTCGGAACAATGGCATTCGCCTACGGCTATCCGAATAGCCAGTGGCTCAAGCCAGGCACGGGCTTCGTCGGCTTCAAGTTTAACGGCGGCTCGGGTCTGCAATATGGCTGGGCCCGCGTCACCATGGATGGCGCTCCAGGCAACACCTTTACGGTGGTTGATTACGCGTAGGGCGATGTCGGCGACACGATTACGGCGGGACAGATCCCGGAACCCGGTTCGCTTGCGCTCCTCGCGCTGGGCGGTGTCGGACTGCTGGTTTGGCGCAAACGCCGGGCGAAAGCGGTTGCCGCCTAACGAAAAATAAGCTTTGTGAAAAACGCGGAGGATTTTTCCTCCGCGTTTTTTCTTTCCCGAAGCAATACGAATATACATCGCTCGGATTCCTTGCTCCGAAGTCTAATTTTTGCTAACTCTCATTGCTCATGGCTGAGGGAAAAGACGACAGACGCAAAGTTCTGTTGATCGGCTGGGACGCAGCGGATTGGGAACACATCAATCCGCTCCTCGAGGAAGGCCTCATGCCGACGCTCGATGGGTTGATCAATCGCGGCGTGATGGGAAACCTGGCCACGCTTCAGCCGGTCCTCTCGCCGATGCTTTGGAATTCAATCGCGACCGGGAAAGTTTCCCGACAAGCACGGCATTCACGGATTCATCGAGCCCGATCCGATCAACGGCGGCGCGCGTCCATATGCAAGCACGTCGCGCAAGTGCAAAGCGATCTGGAATATCCTTTCGCAATCCGGATTGCGCAGCAACGTGGTCGGCTGGTGGGCGAGTCATCCGGCCGAGCCGATTAACGGCGTCGTCGTGACGAACGCGTTCAGTGGCGTGAAGTTCGACCCGGAAAAAGGCTGGCAAATTCCGCCGGACACAGTGCATCCGCGAAGAGAAGGCGACTTTTCTCGCGCGCTTCAAAGTTTTTCCAACCGAATTAACCGAAGCGCACATTCTGCCGTTCATCCCCGACGCGGCAAAGATCGACCAGAAAAAAGACCGGAAGCTGGAATCGTTTGCGAAAGTTTTGAGCGATAACGCCACCATCCAGGCGGTGGCGACGACGCTGATGGAAACCGAGCCGTGGGATTTCACGGCAGTTTACTTCGATGGCATCGATCATTTCTCGCACGCTTTCATGGCGTATCATCCGCCGAAGCTCGACTGGATCGAGCAGGAGCAATTCGATCTCTACAAAGATGTCGTGAAAGGCGCGTATCGCTTTCACGACATGATGCTGGAGCGGCTGATTCAGCTGGCTGGTCCGGAAACGATCGTGCTGCTTTGTTCCGATCACGGTTTCGAATCCGGTTCGCAGCGGCCCCGCGGAATTCCACGCGAGCCCGCCGGACCCGCGGCATGGCATCGGCAGTATGGAATTTTTGTGCTGGCCGGTCCCGGAATCAAAAAGGACGAAAGAATTTACGGCGCGAGCTTGATCGACATCACGCCGACGTTGTTGACGCTGTTTGATCTGCCGATCGGCGAAGACATGGATGGCCGGCCGCTTCTGGAAGCCTTTGAGTCGACACCGGCGGTGAAAACAATCCCGAGCTGGGACAAAATTGAAGGCGAAAGCGGCATGCATCCCGACCGGCAAACAGATGGACCGCGAGCAAGCCCAGGAATTGATGCAGCAATTTGCCGCGCTCGGTTACATCGAAGATCCTCCGCGGATAAGGCGAAGCAGCAGGAATCGGCGGAAATTGAGGCGAAATTCAATCTGGCGCGCATGTACCTTTGGAAAAGCCGGCCCGAATTGGCGCTGCCATTGCTGGCTGAAATCACGGCGCGGCGGCCATGGGAAGATCGCTTCATCATGCAATTGGCCGCGGCCTATTTTCAAACGGACCACATCGTGCAGGCCGAACGGTTGCTTGCAGCCACGTACGATCTCGCCACCACCAACAACGTCGGCGCGTTGCTTTTCTGGGGACGAATCAAACTCGCCCTCGGGCAGTTGGATGAAGGTTTGCAAGCTTTGATGGCGGCGGAGCGACTGAACCCGCGTAATCCCGGAGTCTACGTGCAGATCGGCGATATTTATGTCGCGCGCGCATCGATGGGATGACGCAAAAATCGCCTATGAGAAGGCGATTGATGTCGATCCCGACAACGCGCTCGCCTACCAGGGACTTTCCACCGTTTACCGGCGGTTCGGACAAAATCAGGAAACAGTCGACACTGCTCTCCAAGCCGTGGGCTTATTGCATCGCCTGCCGCTGGCGCATTTTAATCTCGGAGTGGCGATGGCTCGCGCAGGTGAAAACGAGCGTGCGATTCTCGCCTTCGAAACGGCGCTTCGTTTCAATCCGAAATTTACGAATGCGCATCGTTACCTGGCGATGCTTTACCGGGCGAACAACAACGCCGAACGCGCCGAACATCACCGCCAAGAACTCGTTAGGCAAAGCCGGCAACGCGCGCCTCTTTCCAGGAAGATCGACGCGAAACGGGACAAACTTTTCGACCTGCCGAAAATTCCACCGCCAGAGGAACGGATGGCCATTTTGTTAAAGGAACGCCCCGATCCGAAACAGCCGCGAGAAGATTCCGGAAAAACTTTTGTGCTTGTTTCCGGCCTGCCGCGCTCCGGCACGTCGCTCATGATGCAAATGCTGGCTGCCGGAGGTTTGCCGCCGATGACGGATAATGAGCGCGCCGCCGACATCGACAATCCGCGCGGTTATTTCGAATGGGAAGCAATCAAGCAGATCGCGAAAGAGCCGGAATTGCTGGATGATCCGGCTGTCGAAGGCCGCGCGATCAAATGCATCTCGATGTTGTTGCCGAAGCTGCCGGAACATCATCATTACAAGGTGATCTTCATGACGCGGCCGATTGAAGAAGTCATCGCGTCGCAGGAAAAGATGAAGACGCGTCTGGGAACAGCGGGTGCAACATTGGAACCGGAACAACTCGAACGTGGCCTGCACGCGCATCGCGAGGAAACTCTCAAGTGGTTGAAACAGGCCCCGCACATCGAAGTGATGGAAGTCGAATATCCCGCCCTGGTCCGCGATCCGCAGTCAATCGTTCCGCAGCTCATTGAATTTCTGGGGAAAGATCGCCTAACGAGTGCGGAAAACATGGCCAGTGTGGTCGATCCTGCGCTGTATCGCCGGAAACAGAGAATCGGCACCGGGCAGGTCCGCCGGCGTAGAATCGCCGGGATTTGGCGCTGTAGCCACCCGCCGGGCCTAAACCAAAAATTGTTGCCGAAAGTGTAGAATTTCCATTGACGCCATATCCGGAAACCTGATAAAACCGCGCCCATGAGGAAGAACAAGATACTTACGGGGTTGGCCGGAGCGGCAGCGCTCGCGGGTGCATCGCAGGCATATGGGACCGTTATTGTTAGACATATACCTGCAAATATTATAGGACATGATCCGGCGACGAAACCAGCGCGCAACGATAACCAGGAATATTGATGTGGATGGCAACGGTACGAACGATCTTCAAATCAGATACCGATCCTTCACCACTGTGCGGGCTTACGTCATCCAGCAGAGTTTTATTTTTTCAAACACTGGCCAAACGGCGGCGTACGGCCCAGTCGGAGCTAACTCCCAGTTTTACGCTTATCAGCTCGGCGGCCGACGATGTATTTCCAGGAGCTCATGCTTTCGGCCAAAGTGCCACCTTTCTGACACATTTGGCTACGGACATTGACGGCACCCATTATGGCCTCAGGCCAGTGGGAGTTAGGCGCGCGCGGCTTCCTCGGCTTCAGCTTCATGAATGCGAGCAATGTGCTCGGCTTCGGTTTCCTCGAATTGCAGACGGATGCCTGGACAGGCGCAGGCACCATTGGTGTACAATTCTTCAGCATCGCCTACGAGGATTCCGGCGGACCATTCACCAACTTCGCCGGCCACCGGAACCGAGCACGCTGGCCGCACTCGCCTTTGGCGGAGCAGGATTGGCTGCAGCCGCATATCGCCGCCGTAAGAAAGCGCCTGATCTTCTCAACCTCACAGTAGAAAAGAAAATTATCCCGGCATCTCAGTGAAGATGCCGGGATTTTTCTTTCTCCTGATGCTAAACTTTGACTCATGTCCAAGCGCCTAACGAAACGCGTGCTGCTCATTGGCTGGGATGCGGCGGATTGGAACATCATTCATCCGCTCATCGAAGAGGACAAAATGCCCGTCCTCGAAAAGTTCATCGAATTCGGCGTCAGCGGACAAATCGCGACTTTGCAGCCGATCCTTTCACCCATGCTCTGGACGTCGATCGCGACCGGCAAGCGTGCAGATAAGCACGATATCCTGGGATTTGTCGAACCATCACCGGATGGCAAGGGCATTAGGCCGGTGAGCAGTACGTCGCGCAAATGCAAGGCGATCTGGAATATCCTGTCTCAATCCGGACTACGTAGTGTCGTCATTAATTGGTTTGCGTCCCATCCAGCTGAACCGATCGAGGGAACTATCCTAACGAATCGTCTGACCCATGTTCTTGCAGGTCCGGACGGAAAGTATCCCCCTTTCGACGCGGCAACGGTACATCCAGCCGAGCTTCTGGAGCTTGCAAAAAGTTTTCAGGTTCACCCGGACGAGATCACGCCCCAGCAAATGGTTCCGTTTTTCCCCGATGCGAAACCTACCGATAAATCCGATCCTCGATTCTGGCTGGCGGTTCGCTTCTCAATGCGCCACCATGCAAAACGCAGCGACACATTTTGCCGCACAACAGACTGGGATCTTCTGGCCGTTTATTTCGATGCCATCGATCACGCCGGCCATGTTTTCATGGAGTACCACCCGCCAGCGATGGCACATGTACAGCGGAGGATGCTGCGATCTATGGGAACGTCGTTCAACAGCATGTATCGTTTTCACGACATTCTGCTGGGCCGGTTGCTTGACCTGGTTGGACCCGAGACCACTGTCATTGTTTTGTCCGATCACGGTTTTTATCACGATCACCTTCGACCGAATGTAAGCGAACATTCCCGCGACCCAACGAAAAAGTTTGGGAAGGAGATGAATCCCGTTCGGTGGCATCGTCTTCAGGGGATCTTCGCTGCGGCAGGCAAGGCATTAAACGTGACGAATTGTTTTATGGCACGAGCCTGCTCGATATTGCGCCGACGATTCTCGCACTGCTTGGTCTGCCGATTCCAAATGATATGGACGGTCGTGCACTCACGGGAATTTTCGCCGAACCAGTGGAGTTGGAGCGAATTTCTTCTTACGAACCGCCACACGAAAATGACGGAGTTCATCGAAACGTTTCCGTTGAAGAGAGCGATCCGTGGGCGGCACAACAGGCGTTCGAACAACTGGCTGCGCTTGGGTACATCAACCTTGCGAAAGGATAAACCTCAGGAGGCGATCAATTCCACACGACGTGATAGGCTGAACAATCTAGCGCAAGTCCACTTTTCCGCCGGCGACTGACGGCTGCGCTCGAAATTCTCCAGTCACTCTTTGCGGAAAGAGATGAGCCGCAGTTTCGTTGCCGGATTTCGGTCTGCCTGATCGGGCTGCGGCGAATCGACGAAGCCGAGGCAACCATGTCGGGGTTGCGGCAGGCGCGCAGAAAGGCCCACTTGTTAGGCTAATTTGGGGACAAATCAAACTTGCGCGAAATCAAATCGATGAAGCATTGGCCTTTCTCGAACCTCTGCAAGACGAATCATTTCCCTTATCGTATCTCCATACTATCCTTGGCCAGGCTTACCTGCGCGGCCGTCTCTTCAAAAATGCGGAGACGGCGTTCCGCCGTGCGCTGGAGCGCGATGATGATAACGCAGAAGCACACGATGGTTTGGGTACCGCTCTATGCCGGCAGGGATTCTATGAGGATTCGGTCTACGAACACACGCGCGCCGCTACATTGCACCATCATCTCCGCAAACGCATATTAACCTTGGTATCGCTTTGGCAATGAGCCGGCAATTCGACTGGGCCATCAGCGCCTTCTCGGTCGCGGCCGAATTGGCTCCGGAAAATCCGTTACCTCACGGTGGTTATGAAACTTTATCGCCGCATCAAAAAGGATGATGACAAAGCGCGAGAACACGTGCGCATCTGGACCGATCTCCGGAAACGCGCAATTGAGAAAAGATTGAAGGATTCGGCGGGCAAAGCGGCTGTGCGGAAGCAGAAAAACTTGTCCAATAAGCGCAGCGATTGTTGAATAGGGTCGATGCGCCTTCACCGCCAGAACTATCAGGACATCGAGCGCATCATTGAGTTTGATTTCGTTAGGGCAACGGAAGCGGCAGCGCTGAATTCGCTGCGCTGGCTCGGGCGCGGCGAAAAAGAAAAAGCCGATGATGCGGCGTGCGATGCAATGCGCGGAATGTTCGATCTCATGAACATTTGCGGCGAAGTGGTCATCGGCGAGGGGATCAAGGACGAAGCGCCGGGAATTTTCAAAGGCGAACAACTGGGGACGTGGCTGCCGGGAACGCCGCAGTTCGACATCGCAATCGATCCGATAGACGGCACGACCAACATTTCCAAAGGCGCGCCCAACTCGATCAGTTGCATCGCTGCCGCCAGTCCCGAAGAAGGCGTCAAGGTCGCGTTGCGCGATATCCCTTCCTTCTACATGAGCAAACTCTCCTACGGTCCGGACGTCATCGAGTATCTCGGGAAAGCGAAAAAGAAAATCGCACTGGAAGATCCGATCGAAAAAACGCTCGCATTGGTGGCGGACGCGCTCGACAAACGAGTGCAGGACGTCGTTGTCATGATGCTCGATCGTCCGCGGCACAAGGAAATCGTGGAGCAAATTCGCGCTGCCGGCGCTTCGTTGCGCATGATCAGCGACGGCGATATCGCGGCGGCGATGGCGCCCGCGATCGCTGAAAGCAATGTGGATCTATATATGGGCATTGGTGGTTCGCCCGAAGCAGTGCTTGCCGCTGCCGGCATCAAGTGTCTGGGCGGCGACATACAATCCAGGATGTGGCCGCGTGATGATAAGGAGCGAAAGCAACTGATCGCCGACGGAAACGAGAAGGATCTCGATCGCATCTTCATGGCCGACGACCTGGCCAACGGTAAGAACATTGTTTTTTGCGCCACCGGCATCAGCGACAGCGCGCTATTACGCGGCGTGCGTTCGCAAGGTCACAAGGCGATCACGCATTCCATCCTCATGCGCGCGAAGAGCAAGACGGTGCGCTTCATCCGCGCGACACACGATCTGCAACACAAAACGATTCGGCTGCGCTCGGACAACCGCGAGCATCCGATATAGTTGATTGGGACCTTTTTCTCGACACTGATGAAATCGTTTGTTCAAATCCGAAAAAATCGCCGCTTATGAGACAAATACCGAAAACCGAGTTGTCGCCGGATAACGGCGCTGTTATCGACACGAAATGGAAACTGGGCCATCTTAGTTACCACGCCTGCGCCGCGGGAACCGAGCATGCGCAGGCTAAGGAGCTGGGACGTTTGCCTGAGCTGATCGTATATGATCACATTGGCTTTAAAGGCGCGTATGCGCGCACCAATCTCAGCTTTCATTACCTTGGCGATTTCTGGAACGATCGCATCAGTTCGCTCATCGTCGTCAGCGGAGTATGGCGCTTTTACCGCGACGAATACTACAAGGGCGACCACTGGGATCTTGGCCCGGGTTTTTACGAATGCTTTTTTACCGAGAAAGGTCCGGACGACGTCGTTAGCTCATTCCAGGCAATCGAACTGACGTAAGTTTCGATCGAATCACGATTCGCCGAGGCGCAACACTTCGTCCGCGCAGCCCCAGGACAAGGTGACGCCGCAGCCGCCGTGGCCGTAATTATGAATGACGGCGCGCTCATCTTGTAACGCAGCGCGCTCTACGCGGACTCCCGTTTTGCGAAATGGTCGCAGACCGACGCGCGCCGCGAGGAGCTTTGGCGTAGGAATTCCGAGCACACGGGAACATTCCGCGAGAATTTGCGCGGTCGCGGCGGGATCGACCGTCCGATCATCGTTCACGTCGTTCGTGCCACCGAAGACACAATCGTTCGTACGCGGAATTGCGTAGGTAAGGGGCGCGTCGTCACAAACGACGGCGTGCGCGAGATCAAGTTTAGGAACTATTGCTACCTGTCCACGATGCGGCTCCAAGTCCCGGTCACCAACGAGCGACTTCGCTCCAATTCCCGCGCAGTTGATGACCAGCGCAAATCCCGGATCCACATCTTCGAGTTTGTTTAAGTGGACGATGCTGTGAATCTCGCCACCGCCGCTGGCAAAACGGTTCGTGAGATAATCCAGATAAATCGTCGTGTCGATCAATGGCACATTCATCGTGAAACCGCTCGTGAATGGTAATGGGCTCGACATGGGAAGCGGCCGCGCGCCTAACGAATGAGCCCACGCCGGAATTTCGACTACACCAGTGCGCGAATAGTTCCGCAACTCGATCATGGAAACGCCACTGCTTGAATCGTGGTTCAAGGTCTGAAACGTTTTGTAGCTGTGCATCGACCACGCGATCACTTTGTCGGCCGGCTCGGCATCGTACGGATACCAGATGGCGGCGGCAACGGCCGAAGTCGTCTGTTGACCACTTTCTTCCGCAAAGATCGCCGTGCGAAATCCGCGTTCGGCAAAAACAGTGCCGCAAGTAAGTCCCGACACGCCGGCTCCGACAATTGCCACCCGCGGTTTCATGGAATGATCTACGTGCAACTCAACGCAGCGTCATATAAATTGACCCGGCATGGTGGCATTGAATCGGGAAGGATTAACGGAACGAATTTTGGCGGGCGAAAGAATTTCGCGCGACGACGCGCTGGAGCTTTATCGCTGGCCACTGGAGGAACTGGGCGCTCTCGCAAATGCGCGCCGCGATCTGGCGAAACAAAAAAGTTACGACGGCCGCGGTCGCGAGATCGTCACCTACATCGTCGATCGCAATATCAACTACACCAACGTTTGCAATGTCTACTGCAAGTTCTGCGCGTTTTATCGAACGGAGAAAGATGATGATCATTACGTGCTTTCGTTCGAGCAGATCGATCAAAAACTCGATGAGCTGACGGCGGCCGGCGGCGTGCAGATCCTAATGCAGGGCGGACATCACCCGAAGCTTCCATTCGCGTGGTACATCGATTTGCTACATCACATCCGCGGAAAATATCCGCACATCAACATTCATGGATTCAGCCCCCCGGAGTTCCAGCATTTCGCAGAAGTGTTCGCCATGCCGTTGCGCGAAGTGATTGCCAAATTCAAGGAAGCCGGGCTCGGATCCATCCCGGGTGGTGGTGGCGAAATTCTGGTCGACCGCGTGCGGGAGCGAATTTCTCCGCTTAAATGCAAAAGCGATGAATGGCTGGAAGTGATGCAGGTCGCGCACGAGCTTGGGCTGAATTCGAGTGCAACGATGATGTTCGGACACGTCGAGACAATCGAAGATCGAATCGAACATCTGCAGCGTTTGCGCGATCAACAGGATGCAAGCGGCGGATTCACCGCATTTATTTGCTGGACCTTCCAACCACAAAACACCGTGCTGAAAGTCGCGCATCCCACCGGCGTCGCGGAATATTTGCGAATGCAGGCGCTGGCGCGCATTTTCCTCGATAATTTTGCCAACGTGCAAAGCTCATGGGTGACACAAGGGCCGGGCATCGGCCAGATCGCATTGAAATATGGCGCGAATGATTTTGGCTCGGTCATGATGGAGGAAAACGTCGTCAGCAGCGCGGGCACCACTTTCCGGCTCGATGCGGAGAAGATCGAGTCGCTCATCCGCGATGCGGGTTATGAACCGCGCCGACGAAACAATTGGTACGAGCTGTTGAACTGATCCGCGCTTCGTCTTGTTTATGGACAACCGCATGGAGGCGCGCCACAATTCCGGCCTTGACGATCCGCTTCCTCTTACCCATGTAATACGCCCGAGCCGCGTGACCCAGCGGAGACGCAATCCTATGAAACATCACCGACGCTCAATCCATCGCTGGGCTTTCGCCCTCGCGCTCGCGTTTCTCGCGATCGAATTCGGATTGACGTCTCTCCTGGCGCAGGGCGGCGCGATCGTTCGTTCGATTGATGTGCAGTACGCCGGTCCCAAAACGGTGAGCCGCGAGAAAATTCTGTCGCAGATGCGCACCACGGTTGGGCAACCGTATTCGGACGATGTGGTCGAGCAGGATATCCGCAATCTTTATAAGACTGGCGAACTGCAAAACGTGCGCATCTTTGGCGAGCCTTCGGGGGACGGCGTCAAGGTTACCGTGGTCGTGCAAACGCGCTCGATCATCACCGAGATTGAAATCGACGGCGCGCATCGTTTCACCGCGAAACGCGTTCGCAGCGAAATCAAAATCAAGATGAACACGCCGGTGAGCGAAGATGCGCTGACGGAAGCGCGCCAAAAGATCATCGATCTCTATCGGCGTTTTGGTTACAACGATGTCGGCGTCGAGTACCACCTCGCTGTGGATGAAACCCACGGCACTTCGCGCGCGGTTTTCACGATCAACGAAGGCGAGAAGGGAACGGTCAGTCGCATTCGTTTCGAAGGAAATAACGCTTTCAGCGATCGCACGCTGCGACACCAGATGAAGACCAAAGGCAAGACCTTGGTCTCGTTTTTGGACAAGTCAGGTCGCCTCGATGAAACGCAATTTCAGGAAGACCTCGACAAGATCCGCGAGTGGTATCAGAACCACGGTTACATCGACGTGGAGATCAAGGACGTTCGCAAGGAACGCCACGAGGGCACCATGACCCTCGTTATTGCAATCAACGAAGGCACCAAATATCACGTCGGCAAAGTCCGGTTTAACGGTTTCAAAGCGACGACTGAAGACAAGCTTCGCGCCACGATCAAGATGAAGGAGGGCGCCGTTTACTCACCAAAGGGTTTGAAGGACGACGCGAAAGCCTTGGCGGACGGTTACGGTGGCGGCGGCTATGTCGATCTCGATCTTAGGCCGCAAAGCACACCGGCCGGCCCCGGGATGATTGACATCACTTACAACATTCAGGAAGGCACGCGCTCGTTCGTTCAACGCGTCAACATCGTCGGCAACACACGCACCAAGGATAAGGTGATCCGGCGCGAAGTATTGATTACTCCGGGCGACATCTTCAGCACCACGCGCGTGGAGACGAGCAAGGCTCGTCTCGATAATCTTGGTTACTTTTCCAAAGTCGAAACGTATCCACAGGACACCGATGTCCAGGGCCGGAAAGATTTGACCATTGAAGTGGAGGAAAAACGCACCGGCGCACTGAACTTCGGCGCCGGCTTTAGCACAATCGACAGCCTCGTTGGCTTTGCCGAGTTGAGCCAGGGCAACTTCGACATTACCAACTGGCCCACATTCACCGGCGGCGGACAAAAGTTTCGCCTTAAGATTCAGTATGGCACCGAACGAAAAGACTTTATCCTTGCGCTAACCGAGCCGTGGTTTCTCGATCGTCCGCTATCGTTAGGCGGCCAGGCCTTTTACGCCGAGGCGGACTTTCTCAGCTCGATTTACTCACAGCGCAACGCCGGATTCGCGATCGATCTGCGCAAGCCGCTCAATCCGTTCTTGTCGATCAGCTTCGATTATCGACTCGAAGATATTGAGATATTTAATGTCGACCCCGGTGTTTCGCAGGACATTCGTTCACAGGAGGGCTCGACATTAAAAAGCCTGATCGGGACTACGCTCATCTGGGACACGCGCGATAGTGCGTTTCTCACGCGCCGCGGACATCGGGTCACGGTTTCTCCGTACATCGCTGGCGGATTTTTGGGCGGCGATGAGCAGATCGTTGGGTTCGACATGGAAGGTTCGCAGTATTTTCATCTCGCGTGGGATACCATTTTGCTCCTTAACGGAGAGGTCGCGACGGTGGAACCGTGGGGCGATGGAAATGAAGTTCCAATCTATGACCGGCTCTTTCTCGGCGGCTCCAACAATCTGCGTGGATTTAACTTCCGCGATGTCGGCCCGAAAGACCATAACGGTGAGCCGCTCGGCGGTCAGACCCTGGTGCGGGCCACAGCTGAATACACATTCCCCATTATCGAACACGTTCGCGGCGCGGTTTTCTTCGATTGGGGTGTGCTGAACCGCGACCCGCATACGTTCGGCGGTGCCGGTCAACACATCGGCTCGGATGCCGGCTTCGGGGTTCGCCTTGATCTGCCCATCGGCCCGATCCGAATTGATTACGGCATTCCCATTCAGCGCGATGGCAACCACAACGACGGAAGATTTAACTTCAACGTCGGTTATCAATTTTGAACGAATGATGTCACTTGCAGTCTAACGACTTTCCAACCACCCTTACACTCTGTTTATGAAAAAACTCCTGACTTTGACTCTTCTTTCCGTGGTCGCTCTCCCCGTAATGAGCTTCGCGCAAGGACTGAAGATTGGCACCATCGACATGAATCGCGCTTTCAAGGAATACAGCAAGACCAAGGACGCGGAGGCAAAAATCAACGAAGCGAAGAACGCCGCGAAAAAAGAGTATGACGATCGCGCAGACGCTTACAAAAAAGCGCTCGATGAAATCAACAAGCTCAATCAACAGCTCGATGCGCCGGCATTAAGTGCGGACGCCAAGACGGCGAAGGCCAAGGAACGCGACGAGAAAATTTCCAGCATCAAGACGATGGAGCGTGAGATCAACGAGTTCCGCCAGACGCGCGAGCGTCAGCTTCAGGAACAGGCATTGCGCATGCGCGAAGGGATCGTTAAGGAAATCAGCGACGTCGTCATGGACAAGGTAAAGACAAATAATTTCGACGTCGTTTTCGACAAGTCGGGCATGAGCCTTAACGGCGTGCCGATCCTGATGTTTTCGCGAGAAAATTTCGATTTCACCAGCGACGTTGTCGCGGTGCTGAATAAACCGGGTCGTGTGACAGAGCCGGCCGCGAGCCCGGCGGCCAGCGCGCCAAAGAAGCCCTAACGAATCCAATTCTGGCGAACACACGCGCCATCCAGCGCGTGTGTTTTTTTGTACACGGGCCGGCGAAGGATTGTGATGAATTGCGCGCCAGCAAATAGTGTTCGCATGACCGAGTGGATACTGCGAGCCGTCGCTTGTCTGGCGCTAATCGCGGCCGGTACCGCACGCGCTGCGAGCTGGGAATCGTCGGTCACGGCGGGACCCCCAGGACCATTCCCGGCCCCACGCCCGCTGGTCGCGACGTACCATTTCGGTTGGAGTGGAATAACAGCCGCGACCGCTGAAGTTCGTTTCACGCGAAAAGCGGACCACTTCGAATTGCAAGGGAACGGACGTACGACGGGGTTGGTGCGAGCGCTTTGGAAAATGGATGTCACGCACCACGCTGTTGCCGATGCCGCGAGGCTGCGGCCGATCGAGATGGAGCAAACCGAAAACATTCGTTCCAAGAAAGTTGTTACTAAACTCAGATTTGGCCCAACCGGCGTGACGCGCATCCGCGCCGAAACAAAAGGCGGCGTCGCCGCGCCGGTGACAACAAAACAATTTAGCCTAACGAATCTGTTCGATCTCCATTCCGCGATGCTTTACATCCGCAGCCAGTCTCTGCGCGACCGTAGTGTGCAGCGCGTTGCTGTTTTTCCGGCTGCTTCGGCCTACCTCGCCACGATCACGGTAACAGGACGCGAGAGAATTTCGGTCGCAGCCGGTTCTTTCAGGGCAATCAGGTGCGATCTGCAACTGAGCAAGATCGACAAGAACTACGATCTTCAGCCACACAAAAAATTCCGGAGAGGAACCATCTGGATTTCCGACGATAACGATCGCATGCTGTTGCGAATCGAAGCGCAGATTTTTGTCGGCACGGTTTTTTGCGAATTGCAGTCGGTCCGTTTCGAAGGCGCGTCGAGGTGAATCTGCGCTAGCCAGGAATCCACTGCCCGCGATAAACCCGCCGCGGATAACGGCGGGGTGGATAATGGCGGATATACGGACGCTGTCCCGGCATTAATCCAAGTGCGCCCAGCGTCGGCAGATCAAATCGTCCGCTCGGCGGCAATCCGCGCTGGATTTGAAACGCGCGCAACGCGATTTCGGTCCCCGGCCCGTAGATTCCGTCAATGTCGCTCCGATAATAACCGCGACGCGCCAGAATCATTTGCGCATCGAACACAATGCGCTGCTGAATTCCAACTGACGCCCGTTCGTACGGCGTTCCGCTAAAAATTCCGTAGACCTCTTGGCGGTAGCGGTACGGTTCGTTTGGATAAATCGGCGACGTACCGTCACTGCGGTGCGCGTGACTGTGGTGCAGGCGGTTGATAGGAGTGAGGCTGACTTTCATCTAAATCAGAATCATCCTGCATCGGCTGGTGCGGTACGGAAGGCACTCGCTGCGGCGCGGTCGTTGTGCCGGTGACATGAAGTGAGCGCTGCGTTTCGTTGTTCAATTCCCCGGTGACCTTCAAGCCGTTCCGAATTTGGTAACGTCGGATTGCGGCAGCCGTATCTGCATCCTTGCGCCCGGTAATCTGGCCATAATAAAATCCCTGATCCTTCAAAGCTTGTTGCGCGTTGGCGATCGCATCGTCTCCGCGCGCCACGGTGACGAAGGCCAGGAAAGAAAAGGTCGCCGCCAGTAGCGCTCGGCTCATGATTGTTTTTGACGGAAGCCGCACGGAGTCATTCAGCTTTCCGGTGCCGCGACCGCGAGCGTAGATCGACCATTGCGCAGGACATCGCGGTAATGTGCGATTCCTTCGCAGATTGCCGTCGCCAGTTTCTCGCGGTATTCCTCTGAGGCGAGTTTCGCGACATCATTATTATTGGTCAGGAAACCGCCTTCCACCAGGACCGCCGGATGTCGCATATTCGCGATGACATAGAATTGCTCCGCCCGCGTTCCACGATTGAAAGCCTGCGTGCGCGAAACGATCGATTCCTGAATAAAACCAGCGAGGCTTTGGCTAAAGACATCCGGCGATTGCGCCGCTGCCTTTCTTAAAAACGGCAGCCAGGCAGAAAAAGGAAACGCATGCTCAAACTGGTGCGCTGCGTAATACGTTTCCACTCCTGTAGAAATTCCCGGTTTCCCTTCGTCAAAATGAATACTGACGAAGATGCAATCCCGCTGCCGGTTGCCGAAATCAGCGCGACTGGCGAGCGATTTGTATTCATCGCCATCGCGCGTGAGCAACGTTTGAAATCCACGCGCTTGTGCGATGCGCCGCACGCGCTGCGCGACATCGAGTGTGAGATCTTTTTCCAACACGCCCGCGCAGATAGCACCGGAATCAACTCCGCCATGGCCTGCATCGATTACAATAAGCGCAACTCCCTGATCCGTGTTTCGGGGTTCAATTCTGGTCGAAAACTTGGCCGATGGAAAAAATTGCAGCCAGGCAGTCGACGCCACGATCAGCAACAGGCCGATGAGCGCAAGAACATCGCGCGATGCGCTGCCCGATTGTTGTCCCCGCCATCGCATGTTGAGAAAGCGCTTACTTTAAGTCGCCATCGCCGATTTTATCTCTTCCGGCGACAATGATCGATAGCGAATTGAAGTGGTGATATTCCGCTCTAAAACGGCGGCTTCAATGCTGGCGACAGCGAGCTCCTCCTTGCGCCGGGCGGCGATCTGTTCGCGCGATGGAATCTCTTTCACTCCATCATCCCCGAGCGCGAGGCGGCCAACGCTCCACGCATCAAGCGCCGTGCGAATTGCGTTCTCGAGCGTGGCGTTCGCATTGTGCGCGTCCCCAAGAAAAGATTCCATCAGTTGCGTTGAATTCGCGGTTCCGCTGAGCACACCAAAGTCCTGCTGCGTCTGCACCGATGTGGCGCCGTTGCTGGCAATCGCGCCGTCGTATTCTACGCGCAAAAAAAGGTCGTCCGCCGGCTTCGTTCCCAGTTCCGCAAAAAGCATGCGCGCGAGATACGGCGGTCCGAAGATTTGTTCGAAAGCCGATTTCAACACCGGACTGAGCGAGTAATAGGCGAGTCGCCGCAACGAAACATCAGCCGCGGACCGTGTGAAACCCTCCGTGCTCGCCAGCTCGATCGCGGCCATGCGCAAGCGCTCGATGTCTCCGGGATGTCCAATCGCGCCCATCGCGATGCGATCGTAAATCTCAAATATTTTTTGCCGGGCGCGACCGACCGTTAGAAACAAAATACCATCGCGATAACCAACTGCCGCGATCGGACTGCCGGACGCGAGTTGCGTCTCGATGTATTCGCGCCGGTTCGCAATCGCTTCGACCCAGCGGTACGGCTCCTCAATCATGCGACAGTTTTCTTGAAGAGAGCGGCGATTTTCTTCTCGGGCAAAGTGGTGATGCCTTTACTCGAAACGATTTTGATGATCGGGAAAATTTTTCCGCTCCGATCGACGCCGCCCGTTGCCGTGTCCGATTCCGCCGCCGTATCCAACGCGCGCAGCGCCACCGTGACGGCTTCATCTTCACTCAATTTTTCGAGCGCTTTCTTTCCCCAGCGATTTTCGAAATGCAAAATTGCGCGCACGGCCGGCGAACCCGACCCGGTAGCAGCGTATTCCGTCACTTCGAATTGCGCGCCCATCGCGTCGTAAAAATAAAGGCGCGCCACAGAATCGTAAGTGGCAAAGATCGGAACAACCATGCCCACGCCCTGAATGGCGAAGCCGAAATTATCGCGCAACAATTTCGATAGCGCGCGCACCTTGCCGTCGACACTCATTTCCTGCAATTGCGTGCGACGGAAAAACTGAAACGAATGCTCGAGCACGCGGGCCATTTCCCACGCTGTTGCCGGCACGCCCGCGATCGCCATGATGGAATGCCGATCGATTTCCAGAACCTTATCCGCGCGGTCGTAAACAACGGTGTTGCCGGCCGTGGCCCGACGATCTCCCGCCACCAACACTCCATCGCCAAACTTAAACGCGAGGATGGTGGTCGATTCCGTCGGCACCCATGTTGAATTCTTTGCCTGCGATAAATCCGGCACCGGCGCGAGCAACCCTTTGCGTCGCAGCAATGCTGGAAAATCATCGCTCGTCCCGGAGACGCTCGGGTCGAACACAGCGCCGGGACGATCCATTACTGGCCCGTGCGCTGGCGATAGCGCTTCGATTGATTCGGATCGACCTGACGCATCTTCTTCAGGAGATCCTTGGTATCCGGTCGCGAAATATCAGGTGCTTTCGGGCCGCCGCCGCCGTCATCGCCTCCCTGTTTCGGACCCCACGGCACCGCCGGTTTCTGCACGCGATCAGGCATGGAAAAAATCTAGGAACAATTCGTAAAAAGGCAAACCGCACGGTTGAAGGCGGCGGGCTTGCCACCGTCAAAGCCAGATGTCAACATGACTACGATGAAAATCCTGGCGATAGCGGCGGCGGCGGTATTTCTCCCTGCCGTGGCGTGGGCACAAACGCCTAACGAGAAATCTGATACCACGCAATTGGAAGCGATCAGCAAAAAGCTGGATGAGCAAAATGCCAAGATCGACGCGCTCTCGCAGCAAATTCTCAAGTTGCAGGAGCAAGTGTCGAAACCAGGCGTGATCATCGGAGAACCAACACCGACGCCCACCAGCTCCACTTCTGCAGCGACCGAAGCCGCGCGCGCTTCTGGGAACACGCACACCGTCACTCGGGGCGAAACTCTCACTTCCATCGCCAAGCAGTACAAAGTCGGTGTCGAAGAATTGCAGCGCTTCAACCACATCGAAAATGATCGAAAACTGCAAATTGGTCAGACGATCATGATCCCCAATTCGGCCGACAGCCACGGCGACGCCGACGCCGACCCCGGAACCTTCGCTCACGCCTCACAGTTGATGGAAGCAGCAGCGGCGAAAGAATGGTTTCTGCGCAAACAAGAAGACGGAACTGTTTTTGGCCCGCTCTCATTTGAATTGCTCTCGCGCTGGGCCTCCGCCGCGCAGGTCGCGCCGAACGATGTGGTCTCAAACGACCAGCAAGCGTGGATCAAGGCGCCGATGGTGCCGGAGCTCGGAATGGACTGGCTGGTGGAGCTAACGAGCGAACGTTATTACGGCCCGACAACTCTCGGTGCGATTCAGGAGTTCATTCGCCTGGGGGAAATCAACGCCGAAACATTCATTATCAATTCGTGTGACGGCGTCCGGACAAAAATCCGCGACTTCCCAATGCTGGAGCAAACGTCGCAGGAACCCGGTTCCGTCAGAAGCGAAACCACGGCCATACCTGCACCGGCGGCGGCGGGAATCTCGATTAACGTGGACGAGCGGATTCGAGAATTGGAACAAACTTTACGCGAAGAACGCCGTGCCTTGCAGGAAGCGGAGGCGCGTTATCGTGAGCTCGAGAAGAAATACTTAGAGCTCGCACAAACCACGCGCTGATCGCTTATCAATAAAGGCCGGTCATCCCGAGCGAATGCGAGGGACCTCACGAGTGTCCTTTGTGTTTTCGAGAGATCCCTCGCATTCGCTCGGGACGACAGATTTACATTTTCTCCGGTACATCAATCCCGAGTAGATCGAGCCCGCGCTGCAATGTTCGTCCGGTCAGTTCAGAAAGTGCGAGCCGCGATTGCCGCGTCGGCTCTTCCGCCTTCAGTACCGGACACGCTTCGTAGAAGGTGTGAAAATTGTTGGCCAGTTCGAAAAGATAATTCGCCAGAACGTTAGGCCGAAAATCATTCAAAACCGATGGAACGATTTCGGCGAACTGCGTCAGACGTTTCGCCAGTTGAATCTCGGCTGGATCTGACAACGCAATCTTTGCACTCGCAGAAAGACCTTCGCCCGCCTTGCGAAAAATGGAGCGAACCCGGACATAAGCGTTTTGCAGATACGGCGCCGTATTCCCGTGCAGCGATAACATTTTGTCCCACGAAAAAACGTAATCCGTCATGCGGTATTGCGAGAGATCGGCGTATTTAACCGCACCAAGACCGATGATTTTTGCGATCTCGTTTTTCTCTGTTTCGGTCAGGTCGGGATTTTTTTGTTCCACGATCTTCCGCGCGCGTGCAATCGCTTCTTCGAGCAATTCTCCTAACGGAACGTTTTCGCCGGAGCGCGTCTTCATCAGCTTGCGATCCTCGCCCAGAATGCTGCCAAACGGGATGTGGCGAAACTCGGCCTCGAAACCTTCCCGGCGAGCGATCTCAAAAATTTGTTTGAAATGCAGCGTTTGCGGCGCGCCGACGACAGCCCAGACCGTGTCCGCTTTCAGATCGTGAATGCGATAATCCACCGTCGCAACGTCCGTCGTCGCATAGTTGTAGCCGCCATCACGTTTCCGAATCATCGCCGGCTTGTCGGCGAGCTCAGGAATGTCGCGAAAGAAAACGCACACCGCGCCTTCGCTCATCTCCGCAATTTTTGATTTGAGCAGGCGCTCGACCACGCCAGGCAGCCGATCGTTATAAAAACTTTCGCCGCGCTGAATGTCGTAATGAATGCCGAGAAGCTCGTACGTTTTCTCGAACTCTCGCAGCGATAGCGCGACGCATTCCTGCCAAATGGCGAAGTTTTCCTTTTCGCCCGCCTGCAACTTTACCAATTCCTGTCGGACCGCCTCGCGCACTTCCGCCTCTGTCGTCGCGCGTTGGTTAGTCTCTTTGTAAACGCGAACCAGTTCCGCAATCGGATCTCGCGCAAGAGCGCTCGCGATCGAGAAAATTTTTCCATCCGTAAATGACCATCCCGAACTGCGTGCCCCAGTCGCCAAGATGATTGTCGCGAATGACTTCGTGGCCGAGAAATTTTGCGATGCGAGCAAGCGCATCGCCGATGACAATGCTGCGAATGTGACCGACATGCATCGGCTTGGCGACATTGGGTGAACCAAAGTCGATGACGATGCGGCGTGGCGAAGCTGTGCGCGCCACGCCGAGTCGTTCATCGTGCAATAACTCGTTTGCGCGAGCAGCAACAGACTCAGCGCGGAGCGTGAAATTAATGAACCCGGCGCCGGCTATTTGCGGTGGTTCGCCGAACTCGGAGATGTCGAGATGCGCGATAATTTTTTGCGCCAGATCGCGCGGTTTTTCGCCGAGCTGTTTGGCGAGGACCAGCGCAGCGTTCGTTTGATAATCGCCAAAGCGCGGATCCGATGCGGGAGTCAGCTCGCCCGCTTCAGGCAACCCGGCGGCAGAAAGCGCCGCGGATAGTCTTCGCGCTAACAAGCTTTGAAACGTTTCCATTTTTCGCCAGCTCGACTTTAACCGCTTCATCGCGTGAAGCGATGGCGGCTTTATTTTTGCGAGCGGTCGCGGAAAATCGTGAGAATTTCATCCGCCGATTTCGCGCTGGCGAGCTGCTCGCGCACACTGCGGTCGTTCAAAAATTTCGCGATTGAAGCGAGCGTGCGCAGATGAGTTTGAAACTGATTTTTCGGGACGATGAAAAGGACGACGAATTTGACCGGCGCATTGTCGAGCGCATCGAATTCAATCCCACTGGAAGAGCGACCGAAGGCGGCGACAACTTCATTGATGCGATCGGAGGAAGCGTGCGGAATAGCGATGCCGAACCCAATGCCCGTGCTCATCGTTTCTTCCCGCTGCTTGAGCAAAGCCAGGATGCTGTCTCGGTCTTCCGCCTTGATTTTGCCGAGACTGGTGAGCAGGTCGATCAGTTCGACGATGGCGGGCCAACGCTCGGTGGCTTTCATCTCAGGGATGATCTGCTCGTCGGATAATAGGTTGGCCAAAGACATGCAGACTGCCGCGTGGGAGCGAAAGCTTATCGCGTGCTCTTGGGATGACAAGCGTGATCTTGGCAGCAAACACACGAGAAATTCCCGGCGCGCGTTCGTCCGGGACTTGCTGCACGAACTGAAGAGCCGCTAGGGTACGGCCACGGCATGTTTTCAAAATATTATACCGCGCGACGAGTGCGGACGGTCCTTCTAGGCGCCACGTTTGCTGCCGCACTTGCGACCAGTTTTTCGGCGAATGCGGCACCCGCGATGTGGGTCATTCGCGACAAGGATTCGACGATCTATCTGATCGGAACCGTGCATTTGTTGCGGCACGAAACGGAATGGGCTTCGGCAAAATTAGACAAAGCGCTCGCCGAAAGCAGCGAGCTTTGGCTGGAAGTTCCGGACGCAGACGATCAGCAACTGGCGGCGCAGCTAATTCAGCGCTACGGGATCGACTCAAAAAAACCGTTGTCACAAAAACTCAACTTTCTTGAGAAAGAAAAACTGTCGAAACTCGCCGCCGATTATCACATCCCGGCGAGCAACCTCGAAACGCTGCAACCATGGACCGTGGCGATGATTTTTGCTGTTCTGCCGATCCAGAAAGCGGGCTACGACCCGAATGCCGGCGTCGATCGCATCCTGCAAAACAAAGCGAAGGAGAAGGGCGAAAAGATCGAAGGTTTCGAAACGCTTGAGGAGCAGGTCCGCTTCCTCGCGGATCTGCCGGAAAAGGAGCAGATCGCCTTTCTCGACGATACGTTTGAAGACGTGGCGGAAGGAATTGAAAAACTGGACAAGATCGCGGTCGCGTGGGTGAACGGTGATACCAGGACGATTGACGATCTTTTGGTGAGGGAAATGAAGAAAGAATTTCCGACGTTGTACGAGAAATTGATCGTGGAGCGAAATATTCGCTGGTCTGAAAAAATCGCGAAGATGCTTCAGCGCTCTGGGGTGCAGTTGATCGCAGTTGGCGCCGGTCACCTCATCGGCGCGGACAGTGTGCAAAGCCAGCTGGCGAAGCACGGAATCACTGCCGAGCCGTATTAGCGCTCAGTCGTTCGCGATTTTTCTGCATCACGCAGCCGATAATTCAGCCGGCGCGACAACAACCAGCGCACACCGAACATGTCGGTCGTGGCGCGGATTGCGCGATTGCCCAAGCCATACTTGCTTTGACCAAACTTGCGCGCCCGATGGTTGACCGGAATTTCCACCAACTGGTATCCGGCGCCTTTGACCAAAGCCGGGATGAAACGGTGCATGCCCTTGAACGGCACGAGCGCGCTGACGCATTCGCGCCGCATTGCTTTCAAAGTGCAGCCGGTGTCACGCACTCCGTCGCGCGTAAAACGGCTGCGCACAAAATTTGCGATTCGACTCGTTAGGCGTTTGACTGTTGTATCTTTGCGCTGCGCGCGATAACCGCAGACGAGATCCGCCCCTCGCCCAATTTCAGCAAGCAATCGCGGAATATCAGCCGGATCGTTTTGCAGATCGCCATCGATGAGCACAACGCTGGCGCCGCGCGCAGCATGCAGGCCCGCATACATCGCTGCACTCTGCCCGGTGTTTTTTTCGAAACGAAGGACGCGCACCCGTTCATCAGTCGCGATTCGCTCAAAAGTGCGATCGGTCGAGCCGTCGTCGACAAAAATGATTTCGTAATCGAGACCGGTGAGCGCGGAGCGCAGTTCCGCCTGCAAAGCCGGAACGTTCTCTTCCTCGTTAAAAAGAGGAACGACTACGGAAACAGCAAGCGCGTTCATAACGGCAGCGTCCGATAGCTGCGGCAAAGAAAGATTTGCCATGTCCGCACATTTTTGCCGAACCGTCGCGTTTCAATTGTCGCAACGCGCTCGACCGCTTGAAATCCCGCGCGAATATTGTGCGGCGCGCGCTGCCGTTTCCCTTCCTGAATGTAAAGCGCGCTACGATCGACAAACAGATTCACGCCGTTCTGCTCGGTATAAACCTCGTTAGGCGATTCGGCCGGACGCGATGGTTGCTCAACAAATTCATCATAGCGGGGCCAGAAGGAGAATTGGTTCTCCAAATCCTGCGATTCAACAATATAAACCGGCGGATGTTTCGGCCCTTCCGTGCGTTTGTCGCGCAAATAAAATGCGATCTCGGCGGCGCGGTCACGCTCGTCGGCAATCATGAACAGCGGCTGGCCGTTTTTCGTTTCAAGATCAGTGCGTAATTTTTCCAGCGCACTCGTCGCCGAACTCCAACCGCGCAGCCGGTTGCTCGGATCACGGCGCGGGAAATGGAAATTCACACTGCGCAAAATGTCGGTGTTGAGCGCGAGAACGCTCATGATCAAGCCAAGAAAAATTCCGACGATCGCCGCGTTCTTGAAATAGCGGTTCGTTTGCATGCGTTCGTTCCAATACATCATCGCGAGCGGCGCGAGACTGAGGAAGGCGAGGCAGTCCCAGTTCGGCGCGGCCGGCCGTTTGAACGAAAGCAAAAAGTAGAGTGCGAAAACCGGTAGTCCGAACCAGAAAAGATAGAGGAATTTGAATTGCGTTTGCGCGCGAGGCCAGGCGGCTACGACCGCCCAAGCCAGGGCGAGAAACAGAATCGGCGAGTAAGCCAAAAGATGTTGCGCCAAAAAAACGAGGACCCCTGTTGGATGAAATCCGGAGTTGCCTTCAAGTCCTCCGCGCGCGCGCAGATGATCGAGCGTGATCCACGCGTGTTGCGCGTTCCAAACAATCACCGGGATCGTGCAGAGTAAGAACACCCCGAGCGCGGAATAAAATCCGGCTCGTTTGAATTCCCCGCGCAGCCGCGGAACAAGCGCGATCACAATTACAATTGAGATCAGCTCAAGGGCGTTTGTGTATTTGCTAAGAAAACCGAGTCCGATAAGCAGCCCGGTGAGCGGCCAGTGCCAGCTAAAACGCGGACTTTTTTCGAGCGCGAGCCAAAACGTCAGCATCGCAGCCGCCCAAAAGAAAATTGAGAGGGGATCGATCGTCATGACAAAACTGCCGACGTTGAAGATCGGAGTGACGTTGAGCGCGATCACGGTCCAGAAGGCGACTGTTTCGTTGAAGAGGCGCCGCGCGAAATAAAAAAGAATGAAACTCGTTCCCGCGGCGAGCAACGGACTCCAGAAACGCACGCCGAATTCGGTTAGGCCAAAAAGCGCGGTGCTCGCACGAATCGCAAATGCCACCGCGGGGCCTTTGCTGAAATAACCTGGCGCAAGATGCTGCGACCACATCCAGTAATACGCTTCGTCACCCGAAAGGTCGATCGTGCCGATCATCGCCAATCGCAACACCGTTACCGCGATGATGAAAATCCAAATCGCGCGCGACGTGGTCATGGATTCGAAGAATCCAGCAGCGTCCGATGCTGCCGGAAAATGTCTCGCGCGAAACGACGGGCGAGCCGTCGCCAGATCAGCTCGAGCAAGGCAACGACAAGCAACGCTTCGCCGACGGCCATGAAGAACGTTGCAATGATGTCGCTCGGCCAATGCGCGCCAAGATAAATGCGCGAATAACCGACGGCTGCCGCGACAATGAAATAAAGCCAGCCCCAGCGCCGAAAAAACAACGTGCACATCACGGCGATGATGGTGTTGTTCGCCGTGTGCCCGGACGGAAAAGAGGGACCGGATCTGTTCCGGTCGGTTTCGTCTGAATACCGAATTAGCGGTGTCTTAAAAAGCGTGAGCACTTTGGGATGCGCTTTTTGTAATTGCACCATTCGCACTTTCTGCACCTGCTTGGGCCGGCGCCGATCGATGGCCGACTTCAATGGAGCAACGAGAAGGTAATCGGATATGGCAAGTGCAATGAGGACGGACAACAGAAAAACGCGCCCCTTGAATCCGCCGAAGATTAGCAGATAGAGGGCGATCCCAACAAAGAATGGTTTCCAGATACCGATATCGCTGAGTGCGGCCATGAACAGATCGAGGACATGGTTCGTCCATTGTTCGTTAATAAGATGAAAAATTGCCTGATCCATCTGCGCTGCGCGACGATAAGTGATTCGTTAAAGCGTTGGAACGTTAAAGCGGCTTGACCATGAACGCTAAATGATGAGGCACCGAGTTTTTCACGCCGTGGGGCTGTTGTTTGTTCCGCTTCAAGTCTTCATCGCTTCAACCTTTGGCACCGAGCCGATACCTTCGGCGAAGGAGATTCTCGCTACCGTGCGAATGCAGCAAAGCCAGCAACAGATCGATTTGCAGGGACAGCTTCGCCAGGAATCGACGGTTGTTCCATTCCGGCTCACCCAAAACGGAGCGTTGATCAAATACTCCTTCGCTAATCCGCCGGAAGCGTTGCAGCTCCGACTCGGTGAAAACGATTCCAGGCTCGAACAATTGAGCGGAGCCGGCGTCGAAAAAATCGCGCCCGCGCAATTCGATCACAAAGTTCGCGGGATGCCGATCACATACGAAGACCTGGCGCTGAAATTTCTTTACTGGCCGGATGCGCGCGTCATCGGGGAAGAATCCGTGCGCTCGCGGCGCTGCTGGAAGATTGAGCTGCATGCTCCCTCACATGACTCGCAATACTCGGCCGTCATGCTCTGGGTGGATCGCAACTCCGGCGCGCTGATGGAAATGGAGGGTTACAATTGGGACGCCCAGCTGGTGAAACGATTCGAAGTCATCTCCGTCCAAAAAATCGACAACCGCTGGTTCCTGAAGCAGATGCGCGTGGAAGAGCTCGATCCAGCCACGCACAAGGTGCGATCTCGAACGTATCTCGAAATCAAAAAATAATTCGCGCGGCTGAAACAGCCGGATGACGAACCTTCGCGGATCGATTACAATCGCTGCCCTCAATGAATCGAGCCATCGTTTTTCTTCTCGCATTTTCGGCAGCGGCGCCGCTCGCGGTCGCGGCAAATGCGCCGCCGGTAATCAAAACGCAAATCGCGAACCAGACACTTTTCGCCGGCGTAACGGCGAGGATCGACCTGACCAATGCCTTTAACGATCCGGACACGAACGCGGTGCGCTTCTCCACGGTGAGGGAAATTTCGACGTCCAACTTTTCACCGCGCAAAAGCCGATCACGGTGGCGAATTTTCTGAAATACGTCGACCAGGGCCGCTATTTCAAAATCGATCCGACAATTCATCACCGCGCGTCGGTTTTCTTTCATCGCTGATTCCGAACTTCGTCGTTCAAGGCGGCGGATTTATCGGAACGGTGGGCACGACCAGATCCAACACGAGCTGTGCCAGACAGACTCGCAACCTTTCCTCCGATTCAGAACGAGCCAGGCATTTCCAACAAACGCGGCACGATCGCGATGGCGAAATTGGCCGGTAATCCAAACAGCGCCACCGTCCGAATGGTTCATTAACCTGAAGGACAACGGCGGTCCTCCGAGCAATCTCGATACGACAAACGGTGGATTCACTGTTTTCGGAAAAGTGCTCTGCACTGGCATGACCACCGTGGACAAGATCGCGATGGATCAGCGTCTCAACGTCGGTTCGCCCTTCGACAATCTGCCGGTGATTAACTACGTGAACCCAAATCCGATTCGTGTGCCGAATCTCGTTCTCATTCCGGACATGATTCGAATCCCGCCGTTTACTTTTATTTGCCTACAGCAGCAACACGGCAGTTGCGACGGTCAGCGTCAGCGAGGGACGGCGTACTCGTCATTAACGCGAAACAAATCGGGACGCCAGCGATCGCGTTGCGAGCGACCGATTACGACGGCGCTTTTGTCACACAAAATTTCAACGGTCACGGTCGTCGCCTCGCCCGGACGGCTGAGCAACATCGCCACCCGGCTCAATGTCTTGAGCGATCCGAATGAGCTCATCGCCGGTTTTGTTCTCACGGGCACCGCACCGAAGCGGGTTTTGATTCGCGCGATCGGCCCTTCCCTGCGCAGCAGCGCATATCGCCAATCCGTTGGCGGATCCCACCTTGGAATTGCGCGACCAAACTCACAACACGCTTCTCGCCACGAGCAACGATTGGGGCGACGGCGCGACGCGCCAGCTGATTATGGATTCCGGCCTTGCGCCAAAGTCAACCGAGCGAAGCCGCAATCATCACGACGCTTGCCGGCAAACAACACCGCTTACTCGGCGATCGTGCGCGGCTTTCAACGGCAGCGGTATTGGGCTCGCCGAAGTTTACGATCTCGATAACGGGCCGGGTTCGCAGCTTGCTGAATCTCTCTTCGCGCGGTTTTGTGCAAACCGGAGACAACGTCATCATCGGCGGTCTCATTATCGCCGGAAGCGGATCGACTAAAGTGCTTGCTTCGCGGCATCGGGCCATCATTATCCGCCTTTGGTATCACCAATCCGTTAGCCGGATCCGAAACTGGAACTGCACAACGCACAGGGCGCAAAAATTGCGGAAAACAATGATTGGCACACGGCAACGAACGCTTCCGACATTCAGGCAACGGGCCTTGCCCCAACGTAATCCGCGCGAGTCTGCGATTCTAACGATGCAAGCTGCCGGGTAACTACACTGCGATCCTAAGCGGACGTCGGAAGCAGTGCCGACCGGCGTAGGCGTCGTCGAAGCCTATCTGCAATAATCCCCTTACTAATCGTTAGGCAAAGCGGCTTTCACGATTTCCGCAAAACTGCGCGCATCGAGACTTGCGCCACCGACAAGCGCGCCATCGATGTCGGGTTGTTCCATCAACTCACGCGCGTTATCCGGTTTCACGCTGCCGCCGTACTGAATCCGAATTTTGTCCGCCGTCGCGTCATCCGCGATTTTGCTGAGAGTATGGCGAACGAATGCGTGCGCCTCCTGTGCCTGCGCGGCCGTGGCGGTGCGACCGGTTCCGATGGCCCAGACCGGTTCATAAGCAATCACTGTTTCCTGGAGTTCTTTCGTGCCGAGGTTGGCGAGACTGCCACGCAATTGCAGCGCGAGAATTTTTTCGACGTTGCCGCGCTCGCGTTGATCGAGCGTTTCGCCGACGCACAAAATCGGTCGCAGCGTCGCCTCATGCGCTGCGCGCATCTTGCGATTGATCATTTCATCCGTCTCGCCAAAAAGCGTGCGCCGCTCGCTGTGTCCGAGCACGACATAACGGCAAAATAAATCGCGCAGCATCGCAGCGCTGATTTCGCCGGTGAACGCACCACTGCGTTCCCAATGCATGTTCTGCGCGCCGACCTTGATGTTTTGTGAATTGCCGAGCGCTTCATTCACTTTCGCGATGGCAGTGAATGGCGGCAGAATGACGACCTCAACGTCGGCCATGTCGCCAATCTCAAGCAGCAAGGTCGAGATAAACGCGGCGGCCTCGGCCTGCGTCATGTTCATCTTCCAATTCGCGGCAACGATTTTTTTTCGCATATCAAATGTTGGTCATCCTGAGCGAAGCGAAGGACCTCACGAACATCTTCTCGCAGTTTAACGCATTCAAGATTTCGTGAGGTCCCTCACTGCGTTCGGGATGACCGCCGGTGAAGTATTTCACTTATCAGTCAGCGCAGCGACACCCGGCAACTCTTTTCCTTCCAGCAACTCGAGTGACGCGCCGCCGCCCGTCGAGATGAATGTCATCTTGTCCGCCACGCCGGCTTGTTTGACCGCAGTCACGGAATCCCCGCCGCCGATGATGGTTGTGGCGTGCGAGCGCGCCAGCGCGTCCGCGATGGCAAATGTTCCGTCGGCAAAATCGGGAATCTCGAAAATGCCCATCGGCCCGTTCCACAAAACGGTTTTCGCCTTTCGCAATCTCTTCGGTGAAAAGTGCGATCGTCGCGCGTCCGATGTCGACCGCAAGCCAGCCATCATCGATCCCGTGTTTGGCCGTGACGCGTCCGGTATTTTTTGTCGGCGCTCCCGCGCGAATCTCCTGCGTCTCGAGCGCATCGACCGGAAGCAGAAAATTGATGCGCTTTGTCTTTCGCAAGCGCGATGAGCTCACGCGCGAGATCGAGCTTGTCGTCTTCGACTTTGCTTTTGCCGACAGGAAAACCTTGCGCTTTCCAGAATGTGTTTGCCATCGCGCCGCCGATCAAAATCGTGTCGGCCTTTTCCATCAGGGCTTTGATTACGCCGATTTTATCCGAAACTTTTGCGCCGCCCAGAATGACAACAAACGGCTTCGCAGGTTTCTCGAGCTCGCCTTGGAGATATTTCAACTCTTTCTCCATCAGAAAACCCATCGCTGACTTCGCGACAAACTTGGTGATGCCCTCCGTGCTCGCATGGGCCCGGTGTGCCGCGCCGAAAGCATCGTTCACATAATAGTCGCCAAACTTTGCCAGCGATTCGGCAAACATCGGATCGTTCGCTTCTTCGCCGGCGTAGAAACGGAGATTTTCGAGCAACGCGACGTCGCCCGGACAGAGACTGGCCACAATCTTTTCCGCGTCCGCGCCGATGCAGTCGTGGCTGAAGACAACCGGATGATCGATGAAGTCGTGAAGTTTCACGCCCACGGGCCGGAGCGAATATTTCGGAGTCGGTTTGCCCTTCGGCCGGCCGAGGTGCGACATCAAAATTGTCTTCGCACCCTGTTCCCGAAGGTATTTGATCGTCGGCAAACTTTCGCGAATGCGCGTGTCATCGGTAATGACCATTTCGCCATCGCGCTCTTCCAGCGGCACATTGAAATCGACCCGCACGAGCACGCGTTTATCGCGCACGTCGAGATCGCGAACGGTCAGTTTGGCCATAACTACACGGTCATCCCGAGCGAATGCGAGGGACCTCTCATCTGGTCACGTGGGTTCTAATTCGCGAAGTCCTTCGCTGGCGCTCAGGAGGACAAAACATCGTTAGGCCCCCAGCATCTCGAGCATTTGCACGCAACGATTGCTGTAGCCCCATTCGTTATCGTACCAGCCGACAACCTTCACGAACTTCTCGCCTAACGAGAGCGTAAGTTTGCTGTCGAAGATACACGAGTGCGGGTTGCCGACGATGTCGGTCAAAACAAGCGGCTCATCCGAAAACTCGAGCACATCTTTGTAGCTTTTATCCTTGGCCGCTTCGGCGAACGCGCGGTTCACATCGTCCGTGCTCGCCGCACTCTTTAGTAATGCCGTGAAATCCGTGACCGAACCATCGGGCGTCGGGACACGAAACGCGCCACCGTTCAACTTCCCTTTCAGTTCAGGAATCACTTCACCGATCGCTTTGGCCGCGCCGGTGCTAGCGGGCACGATGTTGATCGCCGCTGCTCGCGCGCGCCGTAGGTCTTCATGCGGCAAATCGAGAATGCGCTGGTCGTTCGTGTAGCTGTGGATCGTGCTCATGAAACCGAACTCGATCCCGAACTTGTCGTTCAACGCTCTCACCATCGGCGCCAGACAATTGGTCGTGCAGCTGGCATTGGAAACGATTGTGTGTTTGGCCGCATCGTACATCTGATCATTCACACCGATGCAGATCGTGACGTCCGGATTTTTCGCCGGCGCGCTGATCAAAACTTTTTTCGCGCCGCCCTTGCTGATGTGCAGGTCGGCCTTGTCGCGGCTGGTAAAAAATCCGGTCGACTCCAGAACGACGTCCACTTCGAGGTCCTTCCACGGCAGTTTTCCCGGATCGCGCTCTTTGAGGATTTTAATTTTATGGCCACGCACGATGATGTTCTCATCGTCATAGCCGAGTTCGCCGTCGAACTTTCCGTGGACCGAGTCCCATTTCAGAAGATGCGCGAGCGTGTGCGTATCGGTGAGATCGTTGATCGCGCGGATGCGCTCGACGTCCTGCTGCGACATGGCGCGCAAAACATTTCGACCGATGCGGCCGAAGCCGTTAATTCCGTAATTTGCCATAGAAAAAGTGGGTTAAAGTTTACCGCGGGCTGCTGAAAAACAGCGGGGCATACAGTTAAATCGCGCCCGCGATGGTGGCAAGCACGATGGTGATACACCCGACGCGGACACGGCGCGCGTTACTATATTAAAAACCATGGACCCAGCACGACCTAACGATCCCGATCCAGCCAGCCCGTTCAGTTCCGTACACGCCGACGGTGAAGTGCTCGAGAAAATCGTCATCGCCACGGAAGGCGAAGATTGCGACGAGTGCGTGCGCAAGTTGCGGGAACCGCTTTGCAAAATCGCCGGCGTCAAGGATGTGAAGGTCGATACGAACCGCGAGCGTGTTATTGTCACATTTGATGCACGCAAAACGCACGCGCCTGATCTGCACGACGCGATTTTGAAAAGCGGTTACAAACCCGGCCCGTTCGCCGACTAATTTTCCCGTGGCGGCGGTCTATGACCGTCGCATTCTTGCGCAGTGAATCTCAATGATGGCCAAAAGGCCTTGTTCTTTTGCCCTCACCTCAATCCTCTCCCTGAGGGAGAGGAGGACGCGCAGCGCCAGGTAAGGGTCACTGAGAGCGAGCAGGCAAAAACAAACGGCGGCGACCATTACAGAAGTGTCAGGCCGGCTGCTGTTGCGTGAGGCAATGGAACGCGCCAAGGCCCCAGATTAACTCGCGGCAATCGATCGGGACGATCCGGCGTGCGGGGAAAAGTTTCTCTAGAATCGAAATCGCTCTTCCATCATTCCGATCTGCGAAAGTCGGCAGCAGGACGCATTTGTTCGCGATGTAGAAATTGGCGTAACTCGCCGGAAGCCGGAGGCCATCACGAACGATTCTTGCCGGCATCGGCAACGTATGAATCTCGAGTGGAGTCCCATTTGCTTGCATCTTTTTCAGGCGCGCAAGATTTCCCTGCAACGGCTCGTAGTTATTATCGGCGCGATTCTCTTCCAGGACGGTGACAACGGCCTGCTGCGATACGAAGCGCGTAAGGTCGTCGATGTGACCATCGGTATCGTCTCCATCAATGCCGTCGCCTAACCAGAGAATTTCGTGCACGCCCAAGAAATCACGCAATCGGGTTTCGATTTCATTGCGGGTCAGCTCGGGATTGCGGTTCTTATTCAGCAAACACGATTCCGATGTCAGCAGCGCGCCGGCGCCATTCACATCAATTGAGCCACCCTCCAAAATCATGCGTGGATAAAAAACTGGCATCCCCAATTTTTCGGCGATGCGCGTGGGCACGACTTCATCGAGATCGCACGGCGGATACTTTCCCCCCCACGCGTTGTAATCCCAATCAGTAATGGCGATGCGCGGATCTTCCTCGCGGATGATGAAAATTGGTCCGTGGTCGCGGCACCATGGTTCGTTTGTCGGAATCAGATGAAAGGTGAGCCGACTTGCATCGAGGCCATCGAGAACTGCGCGCGCCTCTGCTTCATGCGCGCCGTTGCAAACGTTGATGTTGACCTGCTCCGATTGCAGCAGGGCTTCAACCATTGCGCGCAGCGCCGGCAAGACGCGATCGAACGAATCAGGAAAGCTGATTCCCTCGCGTCGCGGCCACGAAAGCCATGTCGCCGCGTGCGGTTCCCATTCTGCCGGCATCCGATAGCCAAGCTGAGCCGGTGTCGGAGAGCGATTCACAAACGTTCAACCTGCGATGAACATGGCTGCTCGCAAGACGGATCGCACCGGTGCGCACGAATTTCTTTGGACTCGGCATAAACTCCGGGCAGCGCGCGCCTCGCGCGCTGGTGAGCGCGCCCTCGCGATCACGAACTTTTTCGGCTGCCGGTTATTTAAGAAGAGAAGAGGCATTTCGGCGAGGGCGCCGAAATGTGCGTGCCAGGCGCACGCGCTCCCCGGGAAAGAATGTGTGCTCGTTAGGCAAACACGGGCGTACGGCGTTGTTGCGAGGCCAGCAGTGGTGGAAATTCCAGTACCGTCGGCGACCTGGTGTTTTCGACGTAATGCGCCGCCGCCGATTTCAATTCGCGCCAGCGATCCCATTCAAAATCGGGCGCGGCCACGATGTGTCGGAGCAAGCTGCGCCATTCCATCAATGCGCGCTCGATATCGCCGACACGAAGCGACTCATTCGTTAGGCGCGAAGCACTTGCTCCATTCTCGCACAGCTCGCGCATCACTTCCGATGCGCCGGCACCGTAATGCGCCGGAGTTCCCATTTCCAAATAGCCTGGATAATCGGCGCGCTGGTAAATTTGCTGGCATAAGATTCCGAGGCGACCGCCCAGTGGCGCGTCCTCGCCGGCAAATCGAGGACCCGCGCGAATATTGGCCAGGTCAAAAACGAGATCGCTGATCGGGTAGCTTTCATCCTCGAGCGCAGCCGCAATCGCCAGACCTTCGCCCGCCTGGAAATAGGAGAAGATGATTCCGCGACGCGTCGGTGTTCCATCCTTTTCGATTAAACCGAGATGCCGCCATGCGTAAGCCGGCGACGCCACGATCGTCACGGTGCGATCGTGTTCGAGCTGATCGCACTCGCGGCAAACCACCGGAAGCGTCTCGCGCTGCGGCGGCTCATGCAGAGCAACTCCATGCGAGTCCAAGTGCGCGTCGACCTCAATCCCAGAGAAATCAATGCGCGCCGAAATTGCGTTATTGCGGCGGACGAGTTCGGAAAGTTTTCCGCCATTTGTAAACTCCGGAATGCGCGGGAGCACTTGCGCTTCCAGGAATTCAGTCGGACACAGTTTTGGCGCGCAGAATTTTGCGAAGCCATTTCACCGGCGTAACGCTCTCGCCGCCGTTCGTCGTGGCGAGCGGAAGTTCACGTCCATAGATTTTCTCTTTGCCGAGCTTGCAAAGATTGCCGAATCCCAATCCGTCGAGCATGCGCGGAAGGCGAAGCGCAGGAATCCAGCGATCATTTTCCCGGACTAGAAGTTTTGCCTAACGAATGTCGACCGACTGCACCCTGACTCTCCCATTCTTCCCGCGAATTGAGAATCTCAAGCGCCGGTCGCCTAACGAATCGCGCACGTTCGTCATCCGCCCACAACCCGCACGGACGCGGGCCGGTTTCGAGCGAATGCTCCGCTCCGATCGCCACCGGCTGCGGACTGAAGAGAGAGTGACTCAGCTGCACAGCAGCCGCGAATGGCTTTTCCGCGCGCGCGGCTGCGCCGCGCATGACGCTGATGAAACTTGGCCAGTCCACCTGCCCGGCCCGCTTAAGCTGGCGCGCATGCGCATCACGCAACCTCGGCACATCCGGACAAAACAGGACGTAGCCGGTTTCATCCAAACCGCGTCGACCAGCGCGCCCGAACATCTGCAACAGTTCGTCCGGCTGCACTTGCCGTTGAAAATTTCCCGCCATGTAACGCGTGTCGGTTACGAGCACAGAACGCATTGAGAAATTAATTCCGGCCGCCAGCCCCATCGTGGCCACGACCGCGTTGAGCTGACCTGCTTTGGCAAGCGGTTCGATCAAACCCGCGCGCACCGCGTAACTCAAACCGCTATGATGATAAGCAACGCGATTCCGCAGCAGTTTCGCCAAGCGTTTCCCGGCGAGTGCTTCCTGCGCAGCTGAAAGCGAAAGTGGATCGCGCATTGGCAGAGCGCTTGCGATCGCCTGCGCCATTTCTTCGCTCGCCTTCCGGCGCGGCGCGAAGATGAGCAAGGGCGCCAGATCGGCGCGCAAAGCTTTCCCGACGACGCGCGCCCAGAAATTTTTCGAATCAACGAATTGCGAATCAGGCAGACGCTGCAAATCGACTTCCTCGAGCGGCACCGGACGCTCGCGGTGTTCAATGAGAACGGCATCGCGCCCAATACGCCGCAGCCATGCAACGACATCCTGCGGATTTTTCACGCTGCCGCTGAGCAGGAGTAGCTGCGTGTGCGGCGGCGCGAGTGCAATCGCCAGTTCGTAATGCACGCCGCGCACGGGGTCGCCGATCATTTGATATTCATCGACGACGAGCAGCTTCGGTCCTTCGCGTCGAAGAAATCGCGCGCGCTGCGTTTCCAAGGTCGCGACGACCACGCGCGCATCGAGATTCATCGCAAGATCGCCCGTCGCAATTCCGACATCCCAACCGCGCCCGCGCCATTCCGCCAGTTTGTCGTTGGCGAGTGCGCGCGTCGGAACCGTGAAAACCGCCTGCTCCTTCAGCGTCGAGTAGAGAAGTTCGAAAATGTAGGTTTTGCCGGAACCGGTCGGCGCTTGCACGACAACATCTTTGCCGTCACGCAAAGCGCGCACGGCTTGTTGTTGCCACAAGTCGGGAACGATCAAGCCGATCTCGAGAGGCTTCGCCATCGAATGAAGATGTCGCGCACCGGGCTGCGTTCAACTTCCGCCTGTTGCACGGCCGTGGCGCGGGTGTCTACTTGATCAATGAAAATCATGCTGCTTCTCGCGATCGCATTCGTTCTCGGCGGCTGCGGAGATTTGCCATCCGAGCCCAGCGAGGTGCAGGAGCAATACGGCGCGGGCAATCCGAACCGGACGGCACCGCCCAATTACAACGAGCAAGCCAAGCCCGAGCCGGTCGCAGGTGAGGATGCTCTGGGTCATTAGGCAGAGAATTCATGGCTATTTCGGAAACAGAGGTGCGCGGCGCACTGAGTGCGGTGAAGTATCCCGGGTTCAGCCGGGACATCGTTTCGTTTGGTTTGGTGAAGGGCATCCGCATCGCAGATGGCGACGTGACCGTACAACTCGCGCTCGCGACCAATGATCCATCCATTCCGCAAACGATTAAGACTGACGCGGAAAAAACTCTGCGGGAGCTCAGGGGCGTGCAAAACGCAAAGGTCTTGATCGACATTCATGCGCCGCCGGCGGGAACTGGCACGGCAACAGTCGGTGCGACCCGCCTTCCTGGGATCAAACACGTCATTGCAATCGCCAGCGGGAAAGGCGGCGTCGGTAAGTCCACGGTTGCAGCCAATCTCGCAGTCGCGTTGCAAAAAACCGGAGCGCGTGTCGGCCTCTGCGATTGCGACATCTACGGACCAAGTATTTCTCTCATGTTCGGCTCGCGCGAGCGGCCGATGGCGACGGAAGACAATCGCATCATCCCGATCGAGCAATACAACCTGCGCCTGATGTCGATGGGATTTCTGCTCGATGATGCTTCGCCCGCGATTTTGCGCGGACCGATGGTCACGCGCTACACGCAGCAATTTTTGCGACAGGTCGAATGGGGCGAGCTCGATTTTCTCGTGCTCGATCTGCCGCCCGGCACCGGCGACATCCAGTTGACGATCGTGCAAACGGTTGCGCTCGCCGGCGCGATTATTGTGACGACGCCGCAGGAAGTCGCGCTCATCGATGCGCGCAAGGCAGCGACGATGTTCGAAAAAGTAAATGTGACCGTGCTCGGCCTGATCGAAAACATGAGCTACTTCCTTTCTCCGAGCGACGGGAAGCGATATGACATCTTTGGCTCGGGCGGCGGCGAACGCGAAGCGAAACGGCTGCGTGTGCCATTGCTCGGCCAGATCCCGATCGACATAGCGACGCGCGAAGGGGGTGACCGCGGAATACCGATTGTCGCCGAAGCGAAAAATTCGCCGATTACCGCGGAATTCATGCGCGTGGCGGCAAGGATTCGGAAGGAATTGGCCTAACGAGTTTAAAACTTGCCGCCGATGCGAAAAGATTAAATAGGTACGACCGTTGCTACGTCAAAAGAACAATTGAATCTGCAGGATTGACCGCGTCGCGATTTTATGAAAGACAATGGCGAGATGGAGTCTGCGCAAAACGAACAATCACAGTTCGTTAAGAACTCCGTGCTCTACAAGGAATTTCTGGCGGAGCGCGAGGAGATTTTGAAACACAAATGGATCGAGAGTGAGAAGGCCGGAGCCGACATCGGTTTCGAGAAAGCGCTGCTCGATTGGATTTTGAAACATCGCTCGAACTGGCGCGCCAAGCGCATGAAGGAGGCTAAGACCGACAAAGCGGCCTAACCTCCTACCCATTCCTTTAAGACGATCCGGTGAGGTCGCCAAGGAAACGAATGACCAAAAAATCTCTCTCTACTGCGAAGTCCGCTCCGGTGCTGGATGCGGATGCAATTCAGCGCGCGCTGCGACGCATCGCGCACGAAATGATCGAGGCCAATCCCGACCTCGATTCCGTAATTCTCGCCGGCATCCCTTCGCGCGGGATTGAGATTGCGGAACGAATTGCGCACTTCATTTCGACAATCGCGAAACGGCAGGTCGCGACCGGCGTTATCGATGTCGCGATGCATCGCGACGACGTTGGATCGCGCGCGCAATTGCCGATCGTTCGCGCATCGCGATTACCGGGGCCATTGGAAGGCCGAACGGTGATCATCGTGGATGACGTTCTCTTTACTGGCCGAACCGTTCGCGCAGCGATGGACGCGATCAGTTCCTTCGGACGCCCGGCAAGGATTCAGCTCGCCGTGCTAATCGATCGTGGACACCGCGAGCTTCCGATTCGCGCCGATTACGTCGGCAAAAATCTGCCGACTGCGCCTAACGAAAAGGTTCGCGTTCGGCTACGCCAGACTGACGATGAGCCTGATGCAGTATGGCTGGAGAAAGAATGAGCGAATTCATCTGCTGCGATGCGGCCAAAATTCTGGGGAGCGCAGGCTGCCAGCCTGTCGCGTTCGGCAGCCTGCCGAACGCACCTAGATCCAATTTGGAAGGGACAACCAACAAACGTTCGCGGCAAGCTGCCGCGAACGACAGGCTGCCAGCCTGCGCTCCCCAGAAAAAGAAATGACCACACTCTGGAATCGAAAAGATTTGCTCGGGATTCGCGAGTTGTCGGCGGACGAAATCAATTTCGTTTTGGAAACAGCGGATGCGTTCAAACAGGTCGGCACGCGCGAGATCAAAAAAGTTCCCGCGCTGCGTGGAAAAACGCTGGTCAACTTTTTTGTCGAACCGAGCACGCGAACGCGCACATCGTTCGAGCTCGCCGCATCACGCCTCAGCGCGGATGTCATCAATATTTCCACGACCACTTCCAGCCTGACGAAAGGCGAGACGTTAAAAGACACCGCCAAAGTCCTTGAAGCGAACCATGCCGACATCATTGTCCTGCGCCATTCTTCCGCCGGTGCGCCGCAATTTCTGGCCGAGCGACTGAAATCCAGTGTGATCAACGCCGGCGACGGCGCGCACGAACACCCGACGCAGGCATTGCTCGATCTTTACACCATTCGCGAAAAGAAAGGTGCAATCGCCAACCTGCACGTCGTGATTGTTGGCGACATTCTCTTCAGTCGCGTTGCGCGCTCGAATATTTTTGGGCTCACCAAACTCGGCGCGAAAGTGACGCTGGTTGGTCCCGGCACGCTGGTGCCGCGCGATTTCGAAAAACTGGGCGTCACCATTTCACACCGCATCGATGAAGTATTGCCGACAGCCGATGTCGTGAATCTCCTGCGTATTCAGCACGAGCGTCAGCGGAAGGAATATTTTCCGAGCCTTGGCGAATACACACGCCTTTTTGGCCTAACGAAAGAGCGCGCGAAATCGTTGAAGCCGGATTGTCTCATCATGCATCCGGGCCCGATCAATCGGGGCGTGGAAATCGACAGTGAAGTCGCCGACGGATTGCAAAGTGTGATTCTTGACCAGGTCACAAACGGTCTCGCCGTGCGCATGGCCGTTCTTTACTTGTGCGGAGGTATCGCATCTTCATGAACGCGCTGATTCTTCCCGGGGAGCACGCCCGCCTCGGGCGTCCGGCTTTGCGCCCCCGCGAAGCCGCTTGTTTAGCTTTTCGGCGAGGCGCCGAAAAGTGCGCCGGAGGGCGGGCGCGCTCCACGGAATGAACACGCTCATCATTCGTGGTGGTCGCGTCATCGATCCGGCGAACAAACGCGACGAAATTGTCGATCTCTTCATTCGAAGACGGAAAAATCGTCACGACGACTTTCAGATGACGGAACGCAATCGAAAGCCGAAGAAATCGACGCAACCGGTTTGATCGTAGCGCCGGGATTGATCGACATGCACGTGCATCTGCGCGAGCCGGGATTTGGCCACAAAGAAACAATTGAATCCGGCACGCGCGCAGCAGCAGCAGGCGGATTCACGACGGTCGTCTGCATGCCGAACACTTCTCCGGCGGCCGACACGCCGAGCACGATTGCCTGGATCAAGGATCGCGCGGCGAGTAACGCATGCGTGCATGTGTTGCCGACGGGCGCGATTTCAAAAAATCTCGCCGGCGAAGAACTGGCGCCGATCGCTTCGCTTGCGCAGGCCGGAGTCGTTGCCATCACCGATGACGGCCACTGCATTCAGAATCACGAGTTGATGCGGCGCGCGACGCAATACGCGCGCATGGTGGGCGTGCCGGTGCTCGATCATTGTCAGGATTACAATCTCGTCGGCAGCGGAGTGGTCCACGAAGGTTACTGGAGCACCTTGCTCGGTTTGCCCGGCTGGCCTGCGGTGGGCGAGGAAGCGATTGTGATGCGGAACATTCTCCTCGCCGAACTTTGCGATCATCACATTCATTGCCAGCACATCAGCAGCGGCGGGAGCGTGCGCTTGTTGCGCGAAGCGCGGGCGCGTGGTGTGAAAATCAGCGGCGAAATTTGTCCGCATCACATCGCGCTGACGGATGAGGCGATTCAAAATTTCGATACGAACTACAAAATGAATCCGCCGCTGCGCTCGGCGGAGCATGTCGACGCGCTACTGGAAGGAATCGCCGATGGCACGATCGAAATTCTCGCGAGCGATCACGCGCCGCACGCGCATTTCGAGAAAGAAGTGGAATTCGATCGAGCGCCCTTCGGAATTGTTGGACTGGAAACCGAGCTCGGAATCTTCACCGACATTCTTGTTCATAAACGCAAAGCGATCGATTTGCCGCGCTTGATTGAAATGTTCACGGCAAATCCTGCGCGACTCTTGAAGCTAGACGCCGGCACGTTATCGGCGGGCGCCACTGCCGATATCACGCTGATCGATCCGAACTTCGAATGGACGGTGAAGGCAGAATCTTTCCAAAGCGCATCACGCAATACGCCGTTCGATGGCTGGGAACTAAAGGGCCGCGCGGTGCGAACAATCGTCAGCGGAAAAACCGTCTGGCAACTGTAGCGGCGGTCTCGTGACCGTCGCAGTTTTCTCTCGGAATTGCGGGCGATCAGCGCCCGCCTCTACAGAATTTCAGCTCGGTTGCCCGTAGATGTAATTTTCGAGATGCGCGATCGTCGCGTGTTGCGCCGAAATAACGAACTTGACCAGGTCGCCGATGGAAACCACGCCGCGCAGCTTATCGCCCTCCATCACCGGCAAATGGCGGATGCGCTTGTCCGTCATCAAGCGCAAACATTTTTCGACGGGCTCATGCGGCTGAACGACTTTCAGGTCCGTCGACATGATCTCAGCGACCTTCGTTTCGCGTGAACGTTTTCCGCGTAACACGATCTTGCGCGTGTAATCACGCTCGGAAATCATGCCGATCGAGTCGGTCGTTTTCCATCACGACAAGCGCGCCGACATTCTTGCTGTCCATTACCTCGATCGCCTCGAAAACAGTGGCGCTCGGCGGGACCGAAAAAATTTCCGTGCCCTTCTGGTTGAGGATTCCGTCAATCGTGCCGCTGACTTCCATATGCGGGGTTCGTGGTTCGCAAACCACAGAAGCCAGCATAAAGCAATTATGCTTAACGAGGCAATGTTTTCTCGCGGGTTAGAATCTTTGGGCGGCAGCGAAGTTAAACTCACACTGCTGCGCCTGAATGATCGGCTGCGGCGCCGCCAGCGCCTGCCTAACCGCGCGCAAAATGCGCAGACTGCGTTCGATCCGGTCCGGCCTGACGGAATAGGGAATCGGCAGGAGATGGCGGCGACGATAACGGGTTGCATAATGTTTCATGCACCTAACTTGAAATAGGGGATAGGACATCGACTGTCCTATGGATGAAGATTTTTGAGATTTTTTCGGCGATCAGATTTGCGTGAAAACCGAGCAATCATCACGTCCGCCGCTCGAGCGCATGATGCAGATCCACGCGCGCTTGAAGGATCGCCATTTTCCGAACTGCCGAAAAGTGGGCGAGCAGCTTGAAGTTTCGCCGAAGACAATTCAGCGCGACATCGACTTCATGCGTTATCGATTGGGCCTTCCAATTGCCTACGATCCGCTTCGTTTCGGTTTTTTCTATTCCGAGCCGGTCTCGCACTTCCCGAACATCGAAGTTTCCGAAGGCGAAATCACCGCGCTTTTCGTCGCGCAGAAAGCGCTCGCGCAGTACAAAGGAACGCCGTTCGAGCAACCATTGCGCACTGCCTTTCGCAAAATCACCGATAGCCTGACCGATCGCGTTTCATTTTCCTGGAGCGATCTCGACAACGTCATCTCGTTTCGCAGTGCGGGCGCAAGCACTGCCGATCTCGAACTTTTCGAAGACGTGAGCAAAGCTGTGCTGCGTTCAGTCGAAATCACGTTCAATTACCGCAAGCTCCGCAGCGGAGATTACGAGTTGCGCCTGGTGCAACCGTATCACCTCGCATCGATCGAAAACCAATGGTACCTCTTCGGCCACGATCTCGAACGCGGCCAATTGCGCACGTTTGCGCTGCCACGCATGCGCGATGTTCGCCTAACGAGCAAACGCTTCCATCGTCCCGCCGATTTTTCGATCAACAAGATCCTGCGCGGAAGTTTCGGCGCGCACTCCGGGAAAAAGAAATATCACATCAAGCTGCAATTCGATCCCTTCGCCGCGCGACTCGTCGCCGAGCGCACCTGGCATGAATCACAACGCATTCAGACGAAAACCGACGGTTCGATTATTCTGGAACTGGAGCTTGGCGGACTCGAAGAGATCGAACGCTGGATCTTGAGCTGGAGCGATCATGTTCGCGTCCTTGCGCCCATAGAGCTCATTCGCGCCCTTCGCACATCGGCGAGTTCGATAACGAAGCTTTATCGAAAGTAACAAGGCGTGGCGCCAAATTCTGGGGAGCGCGCCCGCCTGCGCTCATCGCGCCTCGCGATCCTGTTTAAGCGATCGCGAGGGCCGACACGAGCACCCGAGGGCGGGCGCGCTCCCCGGAATTTATGCAGCGCAACCAGATTAACGCGCGAACTTCTCTTCAATCAGCCGATGCAAATGCGCGGCGATGGCCGGTTGATCGAGGCGTTGAATGACTTCGTTCAAGAATCCAGTAACGATGAGGCGCTGCGCGACCGGAATGGGAATGCCGCGGCTGCGAAGATAGAAGAGCTCGTCTGCGTTGATCTGGCCGGAAGTGGCGCCGTGCGTGCAGCGGACATTGTCGGCAAGGATTTCGAGGCCGGGCATTGAGTTGGCTTCGGAATCGTCGCTCAAAAGAAGATTGCGCACTTTTTGGTAAGCATCGGTGAAATGGGCGTGTGGTTCGACCCGAATGAGACCGCCGAAGGTGCAACGCGCTTTGTCATCGAGCGCATTTTTGTAAAGCAGATCGCTCGACGTACGCGGCGAGATGTGGTCTTGCAACGTGCGCGCGTCGAATTCCTGCTCGCCCGTCGCGACTGAGACGGCGAGGAGATCGCTGCGGGCGCCTTCGCCAACCAATCGGCTCAGACTTTCGAACCGGGAATATTTTCCGCCGAGATGCAGATTGAGACTCATCGCAGAAGCATCGTGATCGACTGTCGTCGTGTTCATTTGCAACGCGCGCACATTTTCGCCCCAGGTTTGCGCGCAGACGTAAGTGATTTTTGCGCCCGGGCCGGCGATCAAATCGTTCACGCCACAGGCGAGGCCGGAAGCGGTTTTGTCACAAGAATTGAAATGTTCGATCACTGTTACTTTCGCGAGTTCGTCGGCGACGAGGAGCAGATGCGGAAAGACCGAAACGTTTTCACCGCGCAACCAGTGAAAGATTTCAATCGGCAATTCGATCTCGACGCCACGCGGCACGAAAAGAAATGTGCCTGACGAAACAAGCGCCTTGTGCAGCGCCGCGAATTTGGCTGAGCCGAGCACAGCCGGCTGCGACATGAAGTGTTTTCGAAAAAGATCCGCGTGCTCGATCATGGCGCGCTCGAGGGGCTGGAAGATGACGCCGCGTTTTTTCAGCTGATCGGAAACGACATCGCGCTCGATCAGTTGATCGCCGGCGAAAATCATTCGCCCGGCAACGTCATCGAGGCCGCGCGAATATTTCAGAACATTGCGGCGATCGTCATCGGACATGACGCCGCTAAATTTGAATGGCGAAAGATCCAGTAGATCGACGCTAGAAAAACGCCAAAGCTGATCTTTGCGCGTCGGCGATGGGAGTGATTGAAATTCTTTCCAAGCCTCGCGTTGTTGCTCGCTGAACCAATCGGGAAAATCGCGCGACTCGACCGGGCCGGAAAGGATTCCCTGCCCTTTGGTTGTTTCAGAAAATGCGACTGACGATGACATTTGTTCCAGAAAAAGGTGCGACGGTCATAGACCGCCGCTACAGGAGAGAAGATTCGTTAGCCGACCGAGCCTTCCATCTCAAGCTCGATCAGGCGTTTCAGCTCGACGCTGTATTCCATCGGGAACTGCCTAACGAGATCGTTGACGAAACCGTTTACGCTCAAGCTCATGGCTTGCGCTTCGCTCAGACCGCGCTGTTGCATGTAGAAGATTTGCTCGGCGCTGACCTGGCTGACGCTCGCTTCGTGCTGCACCGCGTTGCCGGTGCCGCGTACGGTGATCGCGGGATAAGTGTCGGTGCGGCTCGAGGAATTGATGAGCAGCGCGTCGCACTCGGTGTTGTTCTTACAATTCTTGAGATGCTTCGGCACGTGGACGAGGCCGCGATAAGTCGCGCGGCCTTTGCCGATCGAGATCGATTTCGAAATAATGTTCGATGTCGTCTCATCGGCAGCGTGAATCATTTTCGCGCCGGTGTCCTGGTGTTGCCCATCATTCGCGAGTGCAATGGAAAGGACTTCGCCACGTGCCCTGCGCCCCTTCATCACAACGCCGGGATATTTCATGGTCAGGCGCGAACCGATGTTGCAATCGATCCATTTTACCTGCGCGTCTTCATGCGCGATGCCGCGCTTGGTCACAAGGTTGAAAACGTTTGAGCTCCAATTTTGCACGGTGATGTATTGAAGTTTGGCGCCTTTAAGCGCGACCAGCTCGACGACCGCGCTGTGCAAGGTGGCGGTGTTGAACTTCGGCGCGGTGCAGCCTTCCATGTAGGTGAGCTCCGAACCTTCATCGCAAATGATGAGGGTGCGCTCGAACTGTCCGAAGTTCTCGGCGTTGATGCGGAAGTAGGCTTGGAGTGGATGTTTCACTTTCACTCCGGGCGGGACGTAAATGAACGAGCCGCCGCTGAAGACCGCGGAATTGAGCGCGCTGAATTTGTTGTCGCCGATCGGGATGACCTTGCCGAACCACTTTCGGAAAATTTCGGGGTGATTCTTCAATCCCTCGGTCGAGCCAACGAATATGACTCCCTGTTCGCCGACTGCCTTCTTGATATTTGAGTAAACTGCTTCGCTGTCGAATTGCGCTTCGACGCCGGCGAGAAATTTGCGTTCCTGTTCCGGAATTCCGAGACGCTCGAAAGTGCGCTTCATGTCCTCGGGCACATCTTCCCAACTCCGCTTCGGCTGCACGCCGCCACTCAGATAGTAGCGAATCTTGTCGAAATCGATCGCTTCAAGATCTTTGCTCGCCCAATGCGTCGGCATCGGTTTTTCCAGGAATGTTTTCAGTCCTTTGAGACGAAACTCCCGGACCCAGTCGGGATCTTGCTTAATATCCGAGATGTAGTGGATGGTCTTCTCGGTCAAACCGACGCCGGCATCGAATTCGTGCGCGACCTCGTAGGAGAAATTGCCTCTGTTGCGATCGATATCGACCGCTGAAGTTTCAGTTTTCATGGGGTTATTTTTATCGGATCGCCATTTCGCGCTCGTCCTGCCGCGCCCAATCGTAGCCGCGCTCTTCCAGTTCGAGAGCAAGCTCTTTTCCGCCGCTCCGCACGATGCGTCCAGCAACCATAACATGGACATGGTCCGGCACGATGTAGTTCAAAAGCCGCTGATAATGCGTAATCAAAAGAATCCCTACCTTTGGTCCCCGCAAAGAGTTAACGCCGCGGGCGACGATCTTGAGCGCATCAATGTCGAGGCCGCTGTCGGTTTCATCGAGAATGGCGTAGGTCGGTTCGAGCATAGCGAGCTGCAAAATCTCGGTGCGCTTTTTCTCGCCGCCGGAAAACCCTTCGTTGACCGAGCGGGAAGTGAAGGATCGGTCCATGCCGAGCTGCTCCATTTTTTCGTAGAGCTTCGCGTAATACTCAGTCGCTTCGAGCTCTTCGCCTTCGGGCAAACGCGCCTGCACCGCAGCGCGCAAAAAATTTGCAATAGTCACACCGGGAATTTCACTTGGGTATTGAAAGGCGAGAAACAAACCTTTTCGCGCGCGCTCATCGGGGTCGAGCTCGAGAATATTCTCGCCGTCCATCAACACCTCGCCCTTCATGACGTGGTAATCGGGATGACCGGCGAGCACTTTGGCCAGCGTGCTTTTTCCTGAGCCGTTCGGTCCCATGATGGCATGGACTTCGCCGCGCGGAACGGACAGGCTGAGCCCGCGCACGATCTCCTTGCCGTCGATCTCGACGTGTAAGTTCTTGATGGTCAGTTCCTGCATATTTTTGATTGGAGCGTCATCCCGAGCGAACGCGAGGGACCTCGCGAATATCCTTGTGTTTACGTGAGGTCCTTCGCTCACGCTCAGGATGACCAACTGCATTAAAACTATATCCACATTTCCGCCTTTGGCGAACTGTGGTCGCCTCAAACTGATCTTCGCGCTTGCAGATTAAAATCCGCAATCGACAATCGGAAAATCCCGGATACCCCGTGGTGTAACGGTAACACAGCGCCCTTTGGAGGCGTTATTCATGGTTCGAATCCATGCGGGGTAGCCACCTCTTGTGCGGCCTATCGGCCGCACACACCAAGACCGACCTATCGGGCCGGCGGCAGGCTGCGAGTCAGATTTTCTGCTCGCTGCTGTTCTTCAGCCTGTTCGTTCAACTCGCGCGTTTGCTGCTCGGGCCCCGGCCCCATTGTGCACGCGCACATTCCCATCACCATGACCACGAGGCCGATCGCCGATAAGATTTTCACATTCGCACTCTAGAAAAACCGAGGTGCTTCGCCAGAGTGAAAAAAAGCGCGCATTATTTCTGATTCTCCGGAACTTCGGGAAGTTTTGTGTGGTCCTCCTCCAGTTTGCCTTCGAAGGCCTTGATCAGGGCATTCTTGAAAACGTTCAGCACCGTCATAATGATTGCGGGCTGTGGTTCGTCGAAGGTGCCGGATAACGGCACCCGCGTGGCAAAGCGATCGCGCGGTTGATTGCGAATGATGCGCGTGAGGCCACCGACAATTCCCTGCCAGACGAAATCAATCGGGTTATCCGCGTCGTGTTCGGGATTGAAGATCGACATGTGATCGAAGACCGGCTCGACATAGCCATCGAAATCCCCGTTTTTTGCGTTGAGCGAAGTGGCGAGGCGGAAGGTGCCCGATTCAAACGTGATGCCGGCGTATGCTTTGGCAAAATCGTTTAATTTCACGAGCGACAGGCCTTTCAACTCCGCCTGCGTGCTAAAGGTTGGCTTGGCCGCGTAGGGATCGAGGTCGATCTTGGAACGCAGATCGCCTTCACGCATCGGGCGGCACTCGATCTCGATGTTGGCGTGCAAAGTCTTCGACAACTTTTCGCTGTTGGTCAGATTTTTCGCCAACATCCGCACGCGATCGAAAACGACATCGACCTTCGGCGTCTTGTGAAAATCACGGTAGTGGATCTGCCCGTCGTGCACGACGAAGCGGTTGATCTTGAGGGGGAATAGTTGCTTGATCTTCTGCGTCCACGGTTTGTCGACGCCGATCTGAGCGTCTTTCACGAAATTGAGCTCGGGCTTATTGAAATAAATTTCGCCGACGAACGCGCCGTTAAAGAGCGCTTCCCACTCCACCGACAAATCGACCAACGGCGCCGCAAAAAACGGGACCGGCACTTTGCCGTCCGTCTTTTCGATTTCGACTTTGTGAATCTGATACGCGCCACGCCACAGATGCAATGTCACCGCCGCGACGTGCCCGCGATAACCTTCGATCTCCGATAATTTTCGGTTCACATAATCGCGCACCCAAATCGCGAGCATGAAATGCACGACGAGGATCACCACGATGATCGCCGTCAGCGGCCAAAACCACCAGCGGCGCCAGACTTTCTTTTTCATCTGAAATCACGGCGCGAGAGAACACGTCACCGCCACTCACATAACGCGCTGCTTAGCTGCCGCGGCTGTATGCGCATTACTGCGCAGGGGATGGAGTAGTGGTCGGAGTAGCTATCGGGAAGGCGAACGTTGCGGACGGCGACGCAGTCGCTGTCGTCGTAGGAGTCGGTGTCGCGCTCGGTGAAGAAGTTGGGGTGGGGCTCGGCGTCGGAGTGGGCAACGGCGGAATAATATTTTCCCACTGATGCAGCGGCACCGTGGCGCCGCCGATCTCATTCACCAGCATTTCACATTTGCTCCGCAATTTTTCCAAATCCGGTGGGCCAAATTGTGGGTCAGCCGTTCCCGGAAAAATCAGATACGTTACCGTGAGATCGCTCACCGGCCGATTGTATGCGGTCGAGAGCGAATTGATTTCCTTCGCGATGCGCAACGATGCTTCGCCCACTTTGTCCGGCGGACCCGCATCACCGACGATCGCCGGATAAATTCCGTTTCCCGCCACCACAACCGCGTAATCGCCAATCTTCGCACCGGTCGCGGGCGCGAATCCGGTGGGAATCACAATGTAAGGATCAGTCGCGCCAATGAGGAAACTGAACTTCTTCAACGTGTCGATCTCTCTGCGCAGTTGCACACGCGCGTCGCGCAGTTCGTTTTTGCGCTGCGGTAGGGTCGTCTTCATTTCCAACTCGTTTTCGACGCGAGATAGATGTTCCTGCGTCGACGCCAGGTAGGGATTCGGCGCTTTCGTTTTCTTTGGCCAATGGAAACTCGTTGTCGGCTTAAAATTTGTCGGCGCGCCGCTGCCGATCGGCATCCGGTCGGAGTCAGAGCCGTCTGCGTCCACATCCATCTCGGCCTGGAGCAGTACGACTTTGCGATTGGTTTGCGGATGCTTTAATTGCAGCACCGTCTGGCAATCGTAAAAATTGTGCCGCGATAACAGCAGATCAAGCCGGCCGAGGTTCGCGCGCAACGTTTTCACCTTCGTTTCGTAGAGCTGCGTAAAAAACGGCGAGACGGATTCCGGGGTGACCATCGTCGCGAGACCGGGAAGCAGCTTTGGTAATTCGGGATTCACTCTGGCGAGCTCATCCATCGACTTGTTAGGCGCGGGGACGTGGGCCTGCAATTTCAGATCGAGAACGTAACTGCGCGGATCGATTCGTTCGTCAGATGCAGCGCCGCCGGGAACCGTCTCGACATCCGCATGCAGCGTAATTCCGTTGAACAACCGCGCCGTATCGAGCTTTCCCGAAATGACTGGGGGCCGTGTCGGCTTTGATGTCGGCGTCGGTGTCGGTTCAATTTCAGGCGTCGGTGCAGCCAGTTGCGTCAAACGCCACCGTTCGAGTGAAATCCAGCGACAAACAATCACGCCGAAAATCAGCAGAAAAAGCAGGAGCACCACGCGCCGCAACGTGCTGACACGAAATTTTCGCACGCGCGTTTACTTTTTAATCCAGGCGACGATCGCGGTCAGAATCCCGATCACGCTCAGGATCGACATCATTCCAGCCGGCATCGCTTTCCCGGTCTGAATGAATTTGGGTACGAATTGGCCCGCCAGCAGGAGCGAAACGACCAGATCGATGCCCAGTCCCGCCGCGATGTGGTTCGGCAGCAGTAGCGCGCCGGCGATAAGCAATAGCCCGGAAATTGTTCCGGCAACAATCGACGGCACACTTCCTTTGCTCACGTAACCGATAATTCCGCCAACGATCGTGAGAACACCAAAAACAATGAAGTAAATGCGCGCCACGCCGATCATATCTTAATGCGCATGGTTAAGCCGTTTCCGGCAAGCTGTCCAGTCCTGCGTCTCGTTAGGCTTCTGCCGCGCCGGTAGCACGATTCGTTTCCTGAAGAAGTTGCCTAACGATTCGTGATTGGCGCCGAACAGCGCGATTGGTTTGGAATTGCGCCACGCTCAGCCGAAGACGACGCGTCCAGTTGGCCGAAACGGCCATCCCGGGCGTATTGAAACGCTCCGTCCGCTCGAGAAAATCAGTAATCATGACAACGGCGAGCCAGGAATTGCTGGCAAAAAGCGCGCGCATAATCCGCGGATAAAAATCCCGGTCATAGTCGAGCGGTTGGGCCTGCGCTTGCATCCCGGCGAAGGCGGCGATTTTCTCCAGCTCCTGCCGCGATTGCTCACGCGTTTCGGCTGCTTCGTCTTCGAAGGCTTCCTGCCAAAGCAGGCGCAGCGGTTTATGATCGTGCGTGGTGTAGGTCGCGACACTCAGGCGTTCGTATTCGTCGCCCGGCGTCACCCGCCCGTCGTAAACTTCCCATTGCGGAATCTTGAACCCGGCGATGCCTAACGAGTGCAGACTCGGTCGCACATATTTCGGGACCGTTCCCAAATCTTCGCCCACGACGCGCGTGGCGCCGGATTCTTCCAGGACCATGTGCAAGTATTTTTCGCCTTCGCCCTTGTTCGCATCGCAATTCTCCTGGGTGAAATCATCGCGCGGCTCAAAGTGCGGCGCTTTGCCGCCCGTGCGTTGCAGCATTTCGTCCCAGGATAATGATAGGAACTCCTGGTTTCGTGTCGGTCGCCAGGGGAAGGCATAAATCCGATAGAAACCGAGCACGTGATCGATGCGAAAAACGTGAAAGAAATTTTTCACGCCGCGCACACGCTCGCGCCACCACGCAAAGTTGTTAGCGCGCATCACGTCCCAGCGATAAATCGGAATTCCCCAGTTTTGTCCCCACCGTTGCGTAAACTCATCATCTTTAAAATACGGTTCCGGTGGCGCGCCGCCGGACCAGTCGAGCGCAAACTCGTTAGGCCGGGCAAATACATCAGCGCTGTAGTAGCTGACGCCAAATGGAATGTCGCCCATGAGTGTCACGCCGCGTTCTTCGGCATAGCGTTTCGCGGCCGACCATTGCTCGTGCGCGATCCATTGCACGTAGCGAAAAAAGCGCATACGTGTCTCAAATTTCTTCCGACGCGCAGGGCCAATCGTTTCCAGCCAGGCTCGCGCTGCAGGCACTGAACGCTGTTCTTCCGGCCAGGCATCCCACGTTTCGCGCCCGCGATTTTTTTCCATCAGCGCGCGAAACAATGCATAGTCATCGAGCCAGCGCGCCTGCTCTCGGCAGAAATTGTCGAACGGCTGCGAGCTATCCGGATTTTTCACCGTGCGTTCTTCAAAATGCGCGAACGCCATTTCCAGCAAGGCCGTCTTGAGTTTGCGGACACGACGATAGTTCACATTACCTCGACGCAGTTTGTTTGAATCGACCGTCGTGAAAACGGCATCGCAATCCTCCTGCGTCAGATCTTCCGGCGAGCCGGGCGCGAGACACAACGTGGTCGGTTCAATCGCGACCGAGCTGATCGCGTTGTAGGGACTGTTGTCGTGCCCGGTTTCGTTGATCGGCAAAAGCTGGATGAGTTTGAAACCGTTGCGCGCGGCCCAATCGACGAATTGCTTCAGCGCCGCCACGTCGCCGATTCCCATGTCATCATCCGTGCGCAGGGCGAAAAGCGGCGCGAGAATTCCCGCGATGCGGTTATCGATCGACAGATTCATCGGTGGGTCCCGCATTTCGCTATTTCAGCCACGGATTCACACGGATGAAACACGGATCAAAAGATAAGCCGCTTATACTCGAGCTTGGTTCGGCCGAAATTGAGAAGCATTCCAACTTTGAGACCAGTTGCCTTCAGTTCGTTCAGTAATTGAGCTTCATCGCGCTTGTCGTACTGCGGGCAAACTTTGATTTCCACAGCAACGCAGCCATCTACGATCAAGTCAGCGTCGTAATCACCGACAACAACGCCCTTGTATTGAACCTGAATCCGCTTCTCGATTTCGGCGGTGGCACCTCGTCGAAGTAACTCAACCTGCAAGGCGCGTTGATAAACACGCTCAAGGAATCCGTATCCTAGTTGCTGGTGGACCTCGAAAGCCGCACCTATTATCGCGCCGGTGGTGGCTTCGTGAAGCAGTTTGCCTGGCGAATCTTCAAACTCGAGCATCAGTCCTATTATCCGTGTTTCATCCGTGTTAATCCGTGGCTTCTCCTGGATTCGTTAGGCGCGGCGCACTTGCCAGTCTTCGACAAGGTTGGTCGGTATTTCTTTCAAAAAACGCGAGGGGCGCTGAAAGATTTCCCCGTAACCGGCATTGAGGCGCATGTGCGGAAAGGTTAAATAAAGTTCATCGCGCGCCCGCGTGATCGACACGTAGAAAAGCCGGCGCTCTTCCTCGATCGCATCGCGCGTTTCGAGTGAGCGTGAACTCGGAAACATTCCGTCCGTCAGCCAGATCACGAACACGGTGTGATACTCGAGGCCCTTCGCCTGATGGACCGATGAAAGATTCACCGCTTCCTGGTCCGCCGTCTGGTTCGGAGCCGCTTCCGCGTCGACGTTGCTGATTAGCGCGAGTTGCGAGAGAAATTCATTCGCACTTTTGAATTGGCGCGCGAATGCGGCGAGCTGATTCAAATCTTCGCGGCGCAGTTCGTAATTCGTGAAATTCGCTTTCGCGTAGTCATCATAAATCGCTTCGACAACCGACGTGATCATTTCGGATGGCGGATTCGGTTGTCCGCCCGGCGCAATCTCATCCAGCGTGTGCGCGAGCTGTTCCCACGATTTTTTCGACTTCGCGGTCACCGGCATCGCGAGCAGACGCTCACTCCATGACGAAACTTCGCCGCCCTCGTTCAGCGAATTTTCCCAACTCCGCCACAAATTGTCGGCGCTCTTGTTTCCGATGCCCGGCAACAATTTCACCATGCGCTTGAACGCAACTTCATCGCGCGGATTGACGACGAAGCGAATGAAGGCGGCGACATCCTTGATGTGCGCCTGCTCGAAAAACCGAATGCCGCTTGTGATCTGATATGGAATTCCGCGACGCGAAAGTTCGAGCTGCAATTCGACCGCGTGAAAATGCGAGCGATACAGAACCGCGATCTCGTTCAAGTCCACGCCTTCATCGCGCAATTCGAGAATCCGTTGCGCGACGAACTGCGCCTGTTCGCTGCTATCATTCAGCGCGACGAGCGCGGGCCGCGTCGAATGCGAATCGCGCGTCGCGCTGAGTTGTTTGCGAAACTGCTGCACGTTGGCCGCAATCGCCGCGTTCGCGACGCGCAGAATTTCCGGGCACGCTGCGATAGTTCAGCTCGATCTTGAACACCTGCGCGTTCGGATAACGCTTCGGAAATTCGAGAATGTTTTGGAAGTTCGCGCCGCGCCACGAGTAGATCGATTGCGCGTCATCGCCCACGACCATGACGTTTTTGTGCTCGGCCGCGAGCGTGTCGATGAAGTCCGCCTGGATCTTGTTCGTGTCCTGATACTCGTCGACGAGGATGAACTTGAATTGTCGCCGATAAAACGCCGCGATCTCCTCGTGCTCGAGCAACATGCGCAGCGTTTTCTCGAGCAGATCGTCGAAGTCGAGCGAGTTGGTCGATTTCTTTTTCTTCTCGTAGCGCGCGTGCACATCCTTGATCTGCTCGAGCAGCGGCAGGAAATACGGGAACTTTTCCGCGAGCAATTCCTCCATCGGGCGTTCCGTGTTGACGACGAAACTGAAAATGTCCGCGAGCACGTCGCCCTTCGGAAAACGCATTTCCTTCGGATCAATTCCCGCAGACGCGATCACAGCGTTGATCAAGTCTTTCTGGTCCTCGCGGTCCATGATGGTAAATCCGCTGGCGTAACCCAGCGCGCGCCCGTGCCGGCGCAGCATGCGATTTCCAATCGAGTGAAACGTTCCGCCCCAAAGACCGCTCGCATCGACGGGGAGAAGGTTCGCCACGCGATCGAGCATCTGGCGCGCGGCTTTGTTCGTAAACGTGAGCAACAAAATGTTGCGCGGATCGATCCCGTTCTCGAGCAGATAGGCGACGCGATAAGTCAGGGTGCGCGTTTTCCCGCTGCCCGCGCCGGCGATGACAAGAAGCGGCCCGGGGGACGCCGTGACTGCCGCGAGCTGCTGCTCGTTCAGCTCCGCGGCGTAATCGATATTGATCGAACTCGCTGAGGGCGCGCGCTCCAAGGTGTACTCGCGGGACATGGTCGGTTACGCTCCTGTTGCCCGCCAAAGTTGCAAGTGCCGCGAAAATTATTGAAACCGGCCGAAGAGACAATCATGATGCCGCATTCTGGCTCGGTTCACATTTCTTCTTTGCATAACGTTGTGCGGAGCGAGCTTGCTGCGCGCCGCGGCTGACGATGTTTCCCAGTTGCGCGCGCAATTGTCGGCCGCCAAAGACGCGGACGATAAACCGTCGATCATCGAACTGAGCCGTCGCATTGTCGCGATCGCGCCTAACGACTCGGAGGCATGGGAAAGTCTGGCGCGAACGCAATTGGAAATCGAAGATTTCGACCGATTGTCGGAAACGCTCGATGCCTGGGAAAAAGCGGTGAAAAAGCCGCCGGCCGCAATCGAGGATTTTCGCGGCGACTTGTGCGCGCACCAGAAGGATTACAAAAACGCAGAGCGTCATTACCTCGCGTTCCTTGCCCGGAAACCGGCGCCGGAAGACGCGGCCGACATGTACGACAAGCTGGCGGATCTGTGCGTGGAACAGGGATTGTGGAGCGAAAACGCGACTTATCGCGCAAAGGCGATCGCGACGAAGCGCTCCGCTGCGCGTCACGTCAATTACGCCTGCGCGCTGCTGCGCCTGCACAAATGGGATGCCGCTTACGCCGAGATGGCGAAAGCGAACAAACTCGCGTCCGGATGATGCAGCGGTAAAAGAATGGCTGCCGCAATTTGAGCGATTGCAGGATTTTCTGCCACGGATCAAAGCGATTGAAGCGCAGATCGCAAAAATGCCTAACGACATCAATCTCCTGCTCGATCGGGCGCATCTGTTCACACTCGCGCAACGGCCGCTGCTCGCGTTGGACGATTGCGAGAAGGTTTCAAAACTCCAGCCGCAATCGATGCGCGCGCGTATTCAAACCGCGGAAGCCCTCCTCGATCTGAATCGCGATGAAGACGCCGCGAAATTGCAGGTGAGCAAGAATCTTCGGCGCGAACAAGCGGGGCACGTCAGCGATCAGTCGTTAAGCGAACTCGCCACGGAAGATTCACGCCTCTCCCAATATCCGTCCGATCCGGAAGCATTGTCCGCGCGCTCCAAGACATTGCGGCAATTGAATCAATACACGCTCGCGCTGGCCGACGCGCGCGCAGCGCTCGCGATTGATGAAAAATTTGCCAAAGCGCATTTCGAGATGGCGCACGATCTCGATGGCCTTCTTGATTCAAAACAGGCGCTCGAGCACGCAGTGAAAGCGACTGAGTTGGAACCGGACAATCCGCTGATGTGGTACTACCGCGGTCTTCTCGAAGCGCAGCGCGCTAATTTCGCCGCCGCAATTGAATCACAAACGCATTCGCTCGCCATTCGCGAATCTGCGGTGGCGCTGAAGGCGCGGGAAGAAGCGGAACGTCGCATCGGAAAAGTTGCCGAAGCAGATATTGATCTTCATCGCCTTCGCGAGTTGGAACCGCCACCACCATGAACGCGTCCCAACTTTCTGGGGAGCACGCCCGCCCTCGGGCGTTGTTTGCGGCGCCTCGCCGCAAACTCCTCCGATTCTGCCATAAGAAAGACCATCCGGCGCGGCGCCGGATGGAACGCCCGAGGGCGGGCGTGCTCCCCGGAATGTGGCGAGCGCACTTTCTTTTTTCTCGCGCTTACACTCGTTAGTCTGACGTGCGCGATCGGCCAGGAAGACGAAGAAGAATCGTCGTCGAACACAAAGCCAGATGCGGGCGGGATCGTCATCCAACCGGCGCAGGGTGACGATCACGCCGGGCGATGAAATCACGATCACCTTTCCCGTCGCGATGGTGCCGGCAGATCGGATTGATGCAGGCGATCAAACACCGCCGTTCGTGAGCGAACCGAAAATCGAGGGAACATTTCTTTGGAAAAGTCAGACCGAAGGCGTGTTTGCGGTGAAGGCAGTCGTGCCCGGCGCGCACCATCGATTGACGCTTGTTCCAAGACTTGCGGACGCGACGGGCAAACAAATCAATGTGCCGGATTGGAGCGCGGAACTTGTCGCGCCGCAGTTTTCGATCACGACCGATTTCGAGAAACGCGACCGTCTCAGCGCGCAACCGCAAATTTTTCTCGAAGCCACTTACGAGGTGAAGCTGACCGAGGTCGCGGAGCACGTTTACTTTCAGGATCGCGATTCACAGGCGCGCTTTCCGATCGAGGTAATTCAATCGACCGATGAAAAAATAACCAATCCGCCGGTGGGAAAATCATTTCGCGTCACGCCGCGAGCAGTGTTGCCGGTCGGTCACACTTACGATCTCGTCGTCAACGGTCTGGTCGACGCGAGGGCGCGACGGCCGCTGCAGTATCTGAAAGTATTTCCCGCCGGAAAAACCGAACCGCTGAAGATTGATTGGGTCGGCGCGTTCAATCATGCGCTCGATGAACCGGCGATTCGAATCAAATTTACCGACGACATCGATCCGGCCGAAGCGACTCCGGCAAAAATTCGAATCGAGCCCGCCATTCCCGAGATACAGCTGCTCGCGAGCGGGGATGAAGTGGAAGTAAAAGGGAAATTCGACCTGACGAAGCGTTACAGCGTTACCGTCTCGCCCGATTTGAAAGGCGAACGCGGTTATGGCCTAACGAGCGAGAGCCATTGGTTCGCGACGTTTCACCCGAAAGAAGCGGCAATCGTTTTCCCGGCCTCGCAGTTTTTCATGCGCGCGCGCCAGGAATTGCGCTTCGCGTTTTTCCAAATCAATGCGCCGGCCGTGACCTGGAAGCTGGCGCAAATTCCGCCCGAAAAATTGGGACCGGTCACCGCGCGCGTGCGCGAATTTGAACGAAGCGCGACCGATCCGGTAACGGGAAAAGCAGTGATCGATCCTCGCACCGGATTCGAGAAGGAATTTCAAACCGAACTGCTCGTCGATGCGTTTAATCTGCCAGTCGTCGGCACTGGAACGTTCGAGGCGACGAGCGGGGATGCAAGCGTGCGCCGCGATCTCCGTTGCGCGGCGCCGAAAAACGCGAACTTCAGCGGCGCTTACCTTTTGGAAGCAAGCGCGCGACTCGCCGACGGCCGCATCATCGGCAATCGCTCGATTGTTTGCAGCAGCGATTTCATCCTTACGCAAAAGCGGCTGCCGGCGAGCGTGGTTTTGCGCGTCGCGAAAATGTCCGACGCGAAGCCGGTTGCGGGCGTGACCGTGCGCGCGCTCACGAAGGAAAACATCGAGCTCGCGCGTGCGACCACGGACGAGCAAGGCCTCGCGACTTTTGTGCGCGACCAAGTTCTTCCGGCGAAAAATCCCGGCGTTCACCTCTTCATTGCCGACACCGCGCAGGGTCCGGCGCTGCAATTCGCCGATGGCCAGACTTATTCCACGCCGAACGACGACCTTCGCCTAACGAGAAAACCGCACGCCGAGATAATTACCGATCGCAATCTCTATCGCCCGGCGCAGCTGGTGAAAATGAAAGGGATGATGCGGACTAACACAGCGAACGGTCCCGCAATTCCGGCCGCGACCGATGTGCATTGGCGGGTGCTGGAAGCTTACGGCGATCGTGTCGCCGCGGAAGGAACGGCGACGCTTTCGCCCTACGGCGGATGGGAAGCGGAGTGGAATATTCCCGAAAAGATCAAACTCGGCAGTTACGAAATCCACGCGCAAGTCGGCACCGAAAAATATGACGGCAGCACGATGTTTCGGGTGGAGGAATATCGCGTCCCGAATTTTTCGGTCGTTGTTGAAGCGAAGCCCGAAGTTGGGCAGACGGCGCATGCCCATGTTTCGTCCGCGTTTTTCCACGGCGCGCCAAACGTCAGCGCGCGCGTGCACTGGAAAGCAACGTGGACCTCTGCAGCGGAATACGGAAGTGAAGAACAAAATTACAAGAAGCGGTTCAATAGCTACGCCGAGATCGGTCCGCATCTCGATCCGGATAACGAAGACCTGAAAACGATCGAAGGCGACGCAAAGCTCGACGAACACGGCTTCGCGGATCTTGCTTGCGAATCCCCATTCAAAAATAACGCGGCCATCGGACGCGCGGACGTTTTCTGGCGCGCTGATGTCACTTCGCTCGACGGACAAACGATCACCGGCGGTGATGCCGGCAAAGTTTTTTCGGCGCCGTCCCGTCTCGGAATCAAGGTAACGGAACGCAGCGCAAAGCCGCGCGGCGTTGATGTCAGCATTGATGCCATCGACAAGGACGACGCCAAAGTGAGCGGCGTCGCGGTGCACGCGGATCTCTATCACGTCACGACCAAGACCGTGAAAGAACAGCTCGCGCCGTTCGTTTATCGGTATCGCAATAGCGATCAGTTCGCGAAGATTGCATCGAAAGACACTACCGCTCCCGCGGACTTAAATTTTCCAGTAACGACGAGCGGCCGATATGTCGTCGGCGCGTCGATCAGCAATTCGAAAGCGCCGATGGTAAGCGATGAAGCGACCGTTTCGGGCGAAGAACCGGCGGAATTGCCGGTGCAGAACGAAACGAGTTTCAAGATCGAACATCAAAACGGTCCATTCAATCCGGGCGAGAAGGCGGCGTTGTCGATACAGGCGCCTTTCGGCGGAATGGCGTGGGTGTCAGTCGAGACGGACCAAATCCTCGACACATTACTGGTGCCGCTCTCGGGCAACGCCGGCCGGATCGAGCTTCCGATTAAAAAAGAGTACGCGCCGAACGCAACCGTCTCGATTTATCTCGTTAGGCCAGGCGGCGACAAATCGCTGCCGGTCGAGCGCTTCGCCACTTCGGAAATCCAGATCAACCGACCGGATCGCCAGCTGAAAATCGAACCGCATCTTGCCAGCGCTTCGGTCAAGCCGGGCGAGAACGTGCACGGTGAGCTGCGCGTAACTTCGGAAGCAAAACCGATCGCGGATGCAGACCTAGCGGTGTTCGCCGTGGATGACGCAGTATTGAAACTCGGTGACTGGCAACTTCCGAACATTCTCGAAAATTTTTATCCGCGAAATCCGTTTTCAGTGCGCAACTACCAGTCGCTCGAAAACTACGTCGAGGAAATCACTGAGCGCAGCCTGACCCAGAAAGGTTTCATCATCGGCGGCGGCGGAGAAGAAGCGGTGCCGAATGTAAAAAATGTGCGGAAAGAATTTCGTACGCTCGCCTTCTGGCAGGGAAGTTTGCGCACTGACCCAAACGGCAAAGCTGCTTTCGATTTTGCCGCGCCGGATAACCTAACGACTTATCGCATCGTCGCCGTTGGCGAGACGAAGGCGAACCAGTTTGGCGGTGATGCGAGCGCGACGGTAAAAGTTTCGAAGCCGCTCCTCATCAATGCGGCGCTGCCACGATTCCTGCGCGACGGCGATGAAGTAGAGCTGCGCGCTGTCGTGCAGGAAGACTTCGCAGATTCTGAGGAGATCACGGCGCGCTGCATCACGGATGCGAATTGCAAACTGCTGGTGACCGATCGCGCGACACAAAAGACGACGCGAAATGCGCCGACCGTTTTCCGTTTCAAAGCGAAAGTTTCCGATCGCGAACTGACTCCAACGAAAATCCACTTCGAAGCAGTGGCGAAATCGGATCCAAAAATGTCGGATGCGATCGAGATCACGTTGCCGGTGCAGCCGCCAACAGTCGTTCGCAAGGAAAGTGTCGCCGGGCCGTTCACGGGACCGCAGTTCGACGCTGGCAAGGCGATGCCGGAAAATTGGAAACGCGGTCGCGGAAAATTCAACGCAACGGTTTCGACATCACGGTGGCTGCCGAAGATCGCGGGCGTGCCGGTGATTCTCGATTATCCACACGGCTGTTTCGAACAGATTTCGACGAAGCTTCTCGGCTACAGTTTTCTCGCGAATCTCGTCGCGTATCTGCCCGATATCGATGCGCGCGACGCGGAATATCGCGCCATGCTCGAGCGCGGCATGAAGCAGTTCAATGATTCGTTGCTCGTTGATGGAATGCTGCCCTACTGGCCCGGCGGCGACACCGGAAATAATTTCGTGACGTGTCAGGCGTTCTGGGCGGTAAACGAATCGGTCAATGCGGGCTTTGAAGCGCCGGAAGGATTGCGTGACAAACTCGCCGGCGCGCTGAAGAAAATTGTGAACGGACAGACGTCGAGCAACGCTTTCGAGAAATCTTTCGCGCTCTTTGTTCTCACCCAGTACGAACCAGGACGACGATTTCAAATCGATTGCGCACGAGTTGTATTTGCGTCGCAACGAAACCGGAGATGAAGGCCGCGCCTTGCTCGCGATCTCGCTGCATCGGCTCAACATCATGGCGCGCGAGAAGGAGCAACTGCTTCGCGAAATCGATGCGCCGATCAAAGGAACGCGCATTCGATCCGCGAACGCTGGGTTCAACAACGCGTGCAGAAGCGATTTGCGCGCTGGCCTTCGATACAATCCAGCCGAAAATTTGGACTAACGAAAAGAAGCAACGCGTACGAAGTCGCATGCTCGCGCTGATGGATTCGTCCGCCGCGCTCTCGACGCAGGAAAATCTTTGGTTGCTGCTCGAATTCAAATCGATGATCGGCGCGGAGAATGCGCCGGCCCTGAACACCGCGCAGCCAAAAGGCATTGCCTCGAAGAATGGACGGTCGGCTGCGTGGGTGGATCGCAAGATCCGTGATGATCTTGTCGTGAAAGGCTTGAACAAAGGTGCGCTGAATTTTCTACTGCAAGCTGAGTATTCAACAGACGAAGTCGACACCGATCGCGTCGATCGCGGCTTCCGCGTCGAGCGCGTGGTGCGAAACCTGACCGACGCAAAACGGACCGGCGCGACGGCTGCGCCTTTCAAACTCGGCGATCAAATTCTCGTCACTTATCGAATGAACACGCGCAAGCTGCAGAACTACGTTGCGCTGGAAGATTCGCTGCCGGCTGGTCTTGAAACGGTGAATCCGAATCTGGCGATGGTCGGCAAGTTTTTCGAATTACCGCAGACCGACGAACGCGATCGCACGCTGTTTCTTTCACATTCGGAAATGCGGGATCGTTCGACGCTGCTCTACTTCGACACGTTCGAGCCGGGATCGGGAACGTATTCTGTGCTGGCGCGCGCGACCGCTGCTGGAACATTTCGCTGGCCGGCAACGCAAGTCGTGCCGATGTACGATAGCCGCTTCTCCGGACTTTCGCCTTCGAGCGTATGCGTAATTTCGGGCGATTAATTTCGGGGAGCGCGCCCGCCCTCGGGCGCTGGCGATGGCGCCCTCGCCATCGCGAACTTTTTTCGGCATTTCGGCGGGGGCGCCGAAATGGACGCCCGAGGGCGGGCGTGCTCCCCGGAATGTTGGGACGCAAATTGGTTGTTTGTGCGATTTTTGCGGATGCAATCGCGCTTGATTGTCTGGCTTTTGCCGTTGCCTAACGAGTTAGAGAAGACCAACAATCGGGACTCTCACACTCCTGGACTGTCGCGGTCGTGAAATTGCGGAACGGGCTTCACCGGAAGCGCGCACGCAATTGCCCCGCGCGCTGAATGAGATGGGAAAATGGCTGCCGCGCGTCACTATCGCCCTCGAGGATCATCGCTTCTACGAGCATGAAGGTGTCGACTGGCGCGCGACGGCCGCCGCATTCGCGCGCAACTTGAAATCAGGTCGCATTGTTTCCGGCGGTTCGACGATTACGCAGCAGCTTATCAAAACCGCAAGCGGCCGGCAGCGACGCAGTTGGGCAGGCAAGGTCTACGAAACAATCTGCGCCTGGAAACTCGAGCGTCGCTGGAGCAAGGAACGGATTCTGGCCGAATACCTCAATCGCAGCAGCTATGGGAATCGGCGACTGGGGCCCGAAGCAGCGGCGCGCGCATATTTCGGAAAATCGGCCCGCGAGCTTACGCTCCCCGAATCAATTTACCTGGCGGGTTTGCCGCAAGCGCCGACGCGTTTTAATCCGTGGCGACACCCGGAACGCGCGCAGCAAAAATACGAGCGCTCACTCGCACGATTGGCGGAACTGCGCGTGATCACGCGCGAGCAGCAACTGCTCTTTGCGACCAACGCGCCGAATGTTGCTCGCTTCGATCCGCCGCACTTCGCGCCGCATTTTGTTGATGCGGTTGTCGCGCAAAATCCAAAGCTGCGCGGTGCGGTGCGCACATCACTCGATCTCGATCTGCAACGAAAGGCGGAACAGCTTCTTCGTTCGCACCTGACGACGCTTAACCGTTACGACATCACCGAGGCGGCAATGGTGATCGTGGAAAACGAAACCGGCGCGGTGCGCGCGATGGTGGGGTCATCTGATTACGCAAAGAACCAGGTCAACGGCGCGACGCGGGCGCGGAGCTGCGGTTCGACGTTGAAACCGTTTGTTTATCTCAATGCCATCGATAAGCGAGTGATGACAGCGGCGACCTTGCTGCCGGACACGCCGGATGCGATTCGCGATGAATACGCGGATTACGACCCGCAAAATTTTAATCATCGCTATCTCGGTCCGGTGCGTTTGCGCGAAGCGCTCGGAAATTCACTTAACGTTCCCGCGGTCTTTACGCTCAGCCAGCTTGGCGCGCGTCCGATATTTTACGAATTGCAAAAATGGGGCTTCCAGTTTTCACGCCGGCTAAGCGATTACGGCGCAGGTTTTGTTCTCGGCAACGCCGAGATCAGGCTGGTCGATCTCGCGGGCGCTTATGCCGGTCTGGCGCGGACTGGTGTTGCGATGCGCGCGAAACTTTTGTCGGCAGAACATCATCCGATGATGCGCATTGCCTCGCGCGAAGCGACCGAGATCATCAACGACATTCTCTGCGATAATTCCGCGCGCGAAAAAAGTTTTGGCGCGCACTCGCCGCTCGCATTCGAGAAACGAGTGGCGGTGAAGACCGGCACGAGCAGCGGATTTCGCGACGCCTGGACGGTTGGGTTTGACAAGGAACACACGGTGGCGGTCTGGGCCGGAAATCCCAATGGACAACCCATGCGCGACACTCTTGCTGTTCGATCCGCGACACCACTGTGGGCGGCGATGATGCGTGAACTGTTGCAGCGTGATCATCCCCTCGATGCGCCGCGAGAAAATGAAACGCTCGTGCGCGGCGAGATCTGCGCACAAACAGGATTGCTCCCATCGTCTCGCTCCGTCGCGAAAATCAATGAATTGTTTCTTAAAGGAACGGAGCCGAAAGGCGATTCGAGCGCGTGGTTTTCCGATGATGGAAAACTCTTGTTGCCTAACGAGTATGCGGAATGGTGCGCGAGCGCCAACAATACCAGCGGTGCGCAGGTCCGCGCCAAACCTCGGATCACCAATCCCAGTGCAAATGCCCGATACCAAATTGATTCGGTCCTGCCACGCTCGCAGCAAATGATCGAGCTAACCGCGACGCTGGGACCAGACGTGAAATGGTTTGTAAACGACGCGCCTCTATCCGCGCAGCCTTACGGCCGATATTTCTGGCCGCTTACACCGGGCCAATGGAAGTTGCGCGCAGTCAAGTACACAGGGGAAGGCGGAAGAAACGATCTACGTTGAATGAATATGACAGCAGAAACTCCAGCGATCGGAATCATCGGCGGCAGCGGTTTGTATCAAATGGAGGGGGTGACCGATGCAGCGGAACACAAAATCGAGACACCTTTCGGCGCGCCATCCGATGCGATCATCGGCGGAAAATTATCGGGCCGGCAGATTTACTTTTTGCCGCGGCACGGCCGTGGGCATCGGATCCTGCCACACGAACTAAATCATCGGGCCAACATTTACGCGCTGCGTTCGTTGAACGTTCGCTGGATCATCTGCATCACCGCCGTCGGAAGTCTGCAGGAAAAATATGCACCGCGCGATGTTCTGCTGCCGTCGCAGTTTTACGATCGGACCAGTCTGCGCACTGGACACACATTTTTCGGCGAAGGCATCGCGGCGCACATCGGCTTTGCGGAACCGATCAGCGGGAAGCTGCGCAATCTGCTCGCGGAAGCGGCGCGCGAACTCAAGGTCACAGTCCACAACGGCGGCACGTATGTGAACATGGATGGACCGGCGTTTTCAACGCGAGCGGAAAGCGAACTTAATCGCCGCAATGGTTTCGACGTAATTGGAATGACGAACCTGCCGGAAGCGAAGCTGGCGCGCGAGGCCGAGATTGCGCTCGCGACCATGGCGATGATCACAGACTACGATTGTTGGAAGGTCGAAGAAGAACCGGTCTCGGCGGAAGCGGTGTTTGGTCATCTGACCGCGAATGCGGAAACGGCAAAGAAAGTTTTGCGGCAGGTCATTCCACAAATCCCACTGGAACCGAACTGGCCCGAACATCGCGCGCTGGATTCCGCATTGGTGACGGACCGCAAGCTCTGGCCCGAAGCGGCGAAGAAGAAACTTGCGCCCATTCTTGCCCGATTTATCGAATAGAGTTTAGGGGTTTGTACTTTCAGTTTTGAGATGGCATGCGTAAGATCGTACTTGCCTTCAAAAGGTGAAATATAGTAATTATAAAGACCGTCGGCAGAAATGGGATTCTGCCTCGTAAGGGATATCGGAAACATGATCATTAAGATTGCCTGTTGCATGCTCGCAGCCGCGCTATTTGCCAGTTGTGCCAGTACCCAGGTCGCGAAAACCGGAACACTCGAGGAGCGGAACCGGCAGCAGTCAATGGCGTATACCACGGCCCAGCCTCCTCCTCCGGCTGAAGGCCCAGAGGATGTGCCGGCAGATGCTCCCTCAGACCTGAACCATAACCCCGCGCTGGTCCCTTCCCCGTTACTGCGAACGTCGGCTGCGTCCGGCCTGTAGCCCTGAGACTTCCGCAAGCAGGGATACCGACGAGCCGCGCACTCCGCGCGATTCGTTAGGCAATTACATCCACAATGCCCAGGAAAGGAGCGCCGAGGCATCTTTCCATACGCCGGCTTTTCCATCCCCGAGTACGACAACAATGATATCGCGTCCCGGCCGTGCACCACTGGCGATGAGGCAATGTCCCGCGGCTTCGGTATAGCCCGTTTTCATTCCATTGCAGTACGGCAGCCGTCTTAGAACCTTGTTCGTATTTTCCAATTCGCGGGTGCGCCCGTTGGCATAACGAAAGACGAGCTGCGGCAAACAGACGATCGAGCGAATCGTTGGATTGGCATAAGCCGCCCGCGCGATGATCGAAAGATCGCGCGCCGTTGAATACTGCCCGGGAATGGGCAGACCATTCGGATTCAAAAAATGCGAGTGCGTTGCGCCGAGCTGCCACGCTTTGCGGTTCATGATGTCAGCAAAAGCCTCGATGCTGCCGGCATTATCGCGCGCCAGACAGCGCGCCACGTCGTTAGGGCTTTTGACCAGCAGCGCACGCAGCAAATCGATACGCTGATACACTTCGCCCGCTTTGATGTTTAGCTTCACCGGCTCGGCGTAGGTGTCGGTCGGAGCGACGACCACTTTCTCATCGAGAAACCCGCGCTCGGCAACGATGAGAGCCGTTAAAAGCTTTTGTGTACTGGCGGCCGCGCGCTGCTGGTCAGCGTTTTTTTCGTAAAGCACATCGCCCGTCTTTGCGTCGACGACCAAAACGGAAGCGGCCCGCGTGATAGGAACGTCGGCCGCCGCCCACGCCACGCTGCCCAGCATCACACTGAGCAAGACCGCCGTTTTCAAAGTTCGCATCATGGAAGAAATTTTAGAACAAATCGCAGCGGCTTTGTTGAATCATCCGGCGCGCCCTTTCTGGATCAATTCGATTTCATAACCTTCGGGCGCGTCGATGAACGCCATTGCGCCACCATCCCCATGCTCGTGCGGACCGTCCGAAAGGGGATAACCTTTCGCTTTCGCGTGCTCGGCGAACTTCTTCAGGTCGTCGACCTCAAAGGCGAGATGGGTCAGATCCGGTCCCACCACCACCGGACCACTTTCATCAAACTTGCAGATCTCAATTTCCTCCTCGCTTCCTGGCGCCTGGAAAAAGACAAGCTGCGAGCCGCGACCGGAAGTGTGGCGACGCGTTTCTTTCAGTCCAAGCACGTCACGATAAAAGCGCACCGTTTTTTCGAGATCGGTAACGCGATACCGCGTGTGCAGAAGCTTTTTGATCATGGCCTCATTATTTGACGCGACTTATGCGGAAATTCAAATCCGGACCGCCACCCCAGATTAATCGTCTAGAGCGAAGCCGCGAGTTGTGTTTGGTTAGGCGCGTGAAACTTGTCATCGCCGCGACGGGCGCCAGCGGCACGATCTATTTGCAGCGACTGCTCGAGCAAATCGATAGCGGCGCGAACGAGGTTCATCTCGTCATGAGTGCGCATGCGAAACAGGTGGCCGCGCAGGAGATAGGGAAGTTCAAAATCCCGGCCGGAATTTTGGAGCACGCCGAGAACGATTTGAATGTTCCTTTCGTCAGTGGTTCCGCCAGATTCGACGCCATGGTGGTTGTTCCCTGTTCGATGGCAACGCTCGGCCGCATCGCATCGGGCTCGAGTGACAGCGCGCTGCTGCGTGCAGCCGACGTTTTCTTGAAAGAGCGGCGCAAACTGGTGCTCGTGCCGCGCGAGACGCCGTGGAATCTGATTCACGCGCGCAATGTCGTTACGCTTCTGGAAGCCGGCGCCGTCGTTCTGCCCGCGATTCCATCCTTCTATAGCCGTCCAACATCGGTCGAGGACGTGGTCGACACTGTCGTCTGGCGCATTCTCGATCAGATTGGACTACCAAGCGCGCGCGCCTATCGCTGGGCGGACGAAAAAGAATCCCGCGCCAAAAATTGAAAATCACAGGGTGGCGCAAGCGATGGCTGGTCGCGATCGCGTATCGCGTGCTCAAGATTTGGTCGAGCACGCTTCGTTATGAGTTGGACGATCGCGGCGATTTGGTCAATCGGCCGCTGACACAACGCTGCATCGGCTCGCTTTGGCATAACCGCCTCCTGCTCATTTGTATCGCGCTCAAAAAATTTGCTCCGCATCGGCCTGGCGCGGGACTGATCAGCGCAAGTCACGACGGCGATCTCGTAGCGGATTTGACCGAACGCCTGGGATTCAAAGTCGTGCGTGGATCGACTTCGCGTTTTGGTGCGAGCGCGATGCTCGAGCTCGCGAGCGTTCTGGAATCGGGCATGGAAGTCGTCATCACGCCAGACGGTCCGCGCGGTCCGGTTTATCAGCTCGGTCCAGGCATCATTTTCCTCGCGCAGAAAACCGGCGCCGCGGTTCAACCGCTGAACCTTGAGTTCTCAAGCTGCTGGAGATTGAAGAGCTGGGACCGGTTTATTTTGCCGCGTCCTTTCTCCACCGTACGCATGATCTTCGGGCCCGAGCATCATGTTCGTCAGACGACAACCGAGGAAGAATTCGAACGCGAACGTTTACGGTTGCAGGACGCGATGATGGCGCTAGTGGAACGAAAATGATGAAGCTAATCGACGGTCGCGTGGTTGCGGAAAAAGTTTACGCAGATTTGCGGAAAGAAATCGCCCATCTGAAAACGCGCGGCGTCACGCCCGGTCTGGCGGTTGTGCTTGTCGGCGATAATCCGGCTTCGCGCGCTTACGTGCGCAGCAAGGACAAAATGTGTCGCGAACTCGGATTGCATTCAGTGAAGCTGGAGCTGCCGGCTTCGACAACGCAGGATGAATTGCTCGAGCGCGTCAAAGAATTGAATCGCGATCCGGCGATTCATGGAATCCTAGTGCAATCTCCGCCGCCGCCGCACATCGACGAGCCCGCGATCGTGCGTGCGCTCGATCCGGCAAAAGACGTCGACGGTTTTCACCCGGTCAATGTCGCCAAACTGGTTCTGGGCGATGAGACCGGTTTCGTTCCCTGCACGCCGCTTGGTTGCCAACGATTATTGATCGAAAACGGAATCGAAATCGCCGGCGCGCATGTTGTTGTCCTCGGCCGCAGCATGATCGTGGGCAAGCCGCTTGCGCTGCTTCTCATGCAAAAAGCGCCGGGTGGAAACGCCACCGTCACGGTTGTGCATTCGCGCAGCAGGAATTTGGCTGAGATCACGCGCTCGGCTGATATTCTCATTGCGGCGATCGGTCAGGCTCAATTCGTTAGGCGCGAACATGTCCGTGATGGCGCGGTCGTGATCGATGTCGGCATCAACCGCGTGGACGATCCGGCGAACGAGCGCGGTTATCGCCTCGTTGGCGATGTCGCTTTTGACGAAGTAGCAGCAAAAGCGGCCGCGATCACCCCCGTTCCCGGTGGTGTTGGACCAATGACGATCGCGATGTTGATGTCGAATACGCTGAAAGCCTGTCGTGCCCTAACGAACAACCTTGTTCGTTAGCAATCGCAAAATCGCCGGTTGAAGTCGTGCGATAGACACGAACTTGGACGCAAGTCGCGGAGACAAAACCGCCGAGCGCGCCAGGCGATTGAGCCACAAGCGTCCGGCATACATCGCGTCAAGTGCGCGTTCATACTCGTGTCGAATTTGTTCCTCATTCGCACCAGCAATGATCTTCACGATTGACTTTGCCGCGAGTTCACCCGAACGCAGCGCGTAAAAAATTCCTTCGCCAGTAAACGGCTCAACCACGCGCGCGACATCTCCGACGAGAAACAATTTGTCTTCGGTTGACGACAACGCACGACGCGTAAGCGGTGTGATCGTGCGCCAACTGTGGTCGCGCTCGATTCCAAATTCCTTTTCCGCCCACGTCTTCAACTTCGTAATCGAATGCGGTTCGCCAACGAGACAAACATTGAGTTCCACATTGCCGGTCGGTGCCTGGCCCGAGTAACCCTCGGGCAGGAATTGGAGAACGACGCGCTCGCCGAAATTTCGTGGGAGCGGAATGTGTGTTTGCAAAGCAACACGTTCCCTCCCTGCGCGCGGCAATAGGTTTCGCAGACGTGCCACGGTCGAGTTTCGGCCATCCGCCGCCACGAGAATGCGCGATTCGAAATTGTCGGTGCTGGCATGAATGAGCCAATTGCTCGTTAGGCGCAATTCGGTCACAGTTGTTTGCTGCAAAATCTGCGCGCCAAGTTCGCGCGCGCGGGACATGAGAAGATCGTCGAACAGGCTGCGTCGCACCGCGATTTCCGCGTCTTCCGGCAATGTGATTGCGACTGATTGCCGATTTATTCCGATGAACTCGACTGTCCGAAGTTTTCCGTGCGGTAGCGCACGCACGCGATCTTCGACTTCTAGCCGTCGCAGCACCGACCAGCACGATGGATTGATGCAATCGCCACAAACTTTTTCGCGTGGAAATTTCTCGCGCTCGAGGAGCAAAGTTCGCAGCCCGGCTTGGGCGCAGAACGCCGCGCAACTCGACCCCGCCGGCCCGCCACCCACGATGGCAACGTCAAACATTTGCGCTTAATCTCTCAGGACTGTGCCGCTGACGAAAGAAAAGCCTGACCTCAACAAGAAAGTGCACGAGGTGCCGCACAAGCCCGGGGTGTATCTCATGCGCGATCGGTTCAACCGCGTGATCTACGTCGGCAAAGCGCGCGATCTGCGCAAGCGAGTTGCGTCCTATTTCATGCCGTCAAAAATCGCAGTCGCCGACATCAAAACACGCGCGTTGCTCGATGCGGTTTGGGATTTTGAAACGCACGTCGTGCACAGCGAAGCCGAATCGCTGCTGCTCGAAGGCAAGCTGATCAAGGAATACCGGCCGCGCTACAACATCTCGTTTCGTGACGATAAACGCTTTCTCGTAGTCAAAGTCGATCCGACAGAAGAATGGCCGCGGTTTCGGCTCGCGCGTTTCAAAAAAGATGACGGCGCGCGTTATTTCGGGCCGTACGCGCATGCGGGCGCGCTACGACAGACGCTCAATTTCATGCGCAAAAAATTCGGCGTGCTGACGTTTGGCCGCGGCGCGCCGACGGAGCGCGAACTGAAATCGGCCACGTATCAGGTGCCGACGCGTTTGAGCGAAATCACAACCGAGCAGTATCGCGCGCGCGTGGATGAAGCGTGCGATTTCCTCGAAGGTCATTCGCGCGAAATGATTGTTGCGCTCGAAGAAGAGATGCGGCGCACCGCCGACAAGATGGATTTCGAGAAAGCGGCGGAGCTGCGCAACATGATCGAAGATTTGCGGCGCACGACAAAGCCGACGCGCCGATTCACCCGCCACAGTTTGCCGAGCACAATTGATCCGATCGCTGATGTCCGAGCGTTGGCCGATGCGCTGCAACTCCCGAAGTTGCCGCGAGTAATGGAGTGTTTCGATATCTCAAACATTTCGACTACGCATGTTGTCGCTTCGATGGTGTGTTTCCGCGACGGCGTGCCGGATAAGAACTGCTATCGCCGTTATCGGATTCGTACGGTGGAAGGGCAGGATGATTTCGCGAGCATGGCCGAAGTCGTTAGGCGAAGATATTCCCGCGTGCTGCTCGAAGCGCGGGAAGTGAATCCGGATGCCGCCGAGTTCTCGCAGGAAAATCCCGCCGAGACGATGGAGCGGTTACAATCCGGTCATCCTGAGCGAAGCGAAGGATCTCACGAATCAGACGCGCGATCGTCAGACCATGGATCATCGGATCAGAGTCGTGAGGTCCCTCGCTTCGCTCGGGATGACATGCAGCAACGATATGTGCGACTTCCAGATCTGATCATCGTGGACGGCGGGAAGGGGCAATTGTCTTCCGCCTGCCGTGAATTGCAGCGTTTGGGATTGCACGATTTGCCGGTCATCGGTTTGGCGAAAGAGTTCGAGGAAATTTATCGACCCGGACGCGCTTTGCCGTTGCAGTTGCCGCCTGATTCAGGCGCGCTGCGTTTGCTTCAGCGTATTCGCGATGAAGCGCATCGATTCGCCAATACCTATCACCAGTTGTTGATGAAGAAACGCATCGGCGAAAGCATTCTGGATGATTGCCCGGGCGTAAGTCAGAACCGGAAAAATATTTTGCTGCGGCGTTTCGGTTCGGTGAAACGATTGCGTCGCGCGAGTGTGGAAGAGATCGCCGCCACCGAAGGCATCGGGCCAAAGTTAGCCGAAGAAGTGCATCGATTTCTGCAAAGACGTTGAAGTCATGCTCATTCTGAGCGAAGCGAAGAATCTCAATTGCCTAAGTCCGTGAGATTTTTCATTTCGCTCAACATAGCCGCGTTCTGCGCGTTCGCGTTTGTTCCTTTAGTTTCCTTTGCGCAGGAAACGCCAACGCCAACGCCGTCTCCGTCAGCGTCGCCGACGGATGAAGAAATTCAGCCGACATTTGAAACACAAAAACTGGCGCGGACATACGTGCTCGATATTCCCGCGCCGCGTGGGCAGATCACCGATCGCAACGGCGAACCGCTCGCGCAAAATAAACTCGGTTATACGCTCGCCATCGTTTATCCGACACCGCTGGATTTTACCGACGCGCAGGTGCTCGATTTCGCACGTCAAAGAATCGAACGCGCCCAAAAGGTGCTCGGCCGCAAACTGAAAATCTCGGACGATTTGATCCTGCGCCATTATCATAATCGCGGAGTGTTGCCGTTCGAGATCGCGCCTTCACTGACGGAGGAGGAAAAAGACGATTTGAAGGAAGCGCAGGGAATGATCGTGCGTCCGATGTATTTGCGCACATATCCAAACGGCAGCCTGGCCGGGCAGGTCATTGGTTATGCCGGAAAGACTGGACGAATGCCGGACGGGTTCATCGAAAACCACGAGGTGTTTTGGCCGGAAACGGAAGGACGCGAGGGGCTGGAGCAAACATTCAACGACATGCTCACCGGTCAGCATGGCGAATACAAACTGACGTTCGACAAGGACGGCCGCAAAACGTCGGAGAAAATCGCGGCAGCACCGGTGCCCGGCTACAATGTAGTTACAACTCTCGACCTGCACTTGCAGCAACTGGCGGAGAAGGCGCTACAAGAAAAAGCGAAGCGCGGCGCCATTGTTATCATTGATCCGAACACGGGCGACGTCCTCGCGCTGGCCTCATGGCCAACATATGATCCGAACTTGTTTGTTCCCTCCATCTCGGCTGCGAAATTTCAAGAACTGCAGGACGATCCCAATATTCCGTTGCTGCCGCGTGCGTTTCGCTCCGCTTATCCGCCGGGATCGACGTTCAAAGTAGCAGTTGGCATCGCGGCGCTGGAGAGCGGCGCGGTCACACCTGACGATTCCTACCGCTGCGTGCCGGCGATCGACATTGGCAATGTGACTTTTCACAACTGGAAAAAAACCGACCGTGGGGATCTCAATTTCGTGCAAGCGCTGACAGAGTCGTGCGACACCTGGTTTTATCAGGTCGGGATCAAAACCGGTTCGGGACCGATTATCGACTGGGCACAACGACTTGGCTTCGGGGCGAAATGCGGCATTCCGCTGCGCGGCGAAGCAGAAGGCCGAGTGCCTAACGACAAATATATGAAGGCGACGCACGGCCGCAGATTGCTCAATGGCGACATCGCGAATATGTCGATTGGGCAGGGCGACCTTCTCGTCACTCCACTGCAAATGGCGCAGGCGATGGCGATCGTGGCGAATGGCGGAACGTTTTATCAAACGCGTCTCGTGCAACAAGTGCAGACGGTCGATAACCAGATCGTTACCGCTTACAATGTGCGCGAGAAAAAAACGCTCGGCACTTCGTCGCTGACCATGTCGCAGTTGCACACCGGCATGGTGGAGGCGGTCAATGGCGGAGCTGGCACGGCGCATCAGGCGAGCTTGGAAACCGTGTCGGTCGCAGGAAAAACCGGAACGGCGCAATGGGGTCCGAAAAATAAGGAACGCACGGCGGCGTGGTTTGCCGGATTCGCGCCGGCCGATCATCCGCGTTATGCCTTTGCTGCGCTTTACGAGAGCGAAGTCGGCAGCACTGTTCATGGAGGATCGGCCGCCGCGCCAATGATCGGCGAAATTTTGCGGGATGTCTTTAACGAGCCCGTTAAAGGCCGCGCGAAGAAGCAAGCGCCACCCGAAGAAAACGACGACGTCTCGGATTGAGGAGTTGTTAGGCCTAACTACGCGGTCATCCTGAGCGTAGCGAAGGATCTCACGAGCTCAGCAATTGTGTCGCTACTAATTTCGTGAGGTCCCTCGCTACGCTCGGGATGACAAGCGCGTCGCTAAGCGGCGCTCGTCGCTTCACTTAATTCCATCGTGCCCTTGAATTTCGGCGCTTCTTCTTCAACGCCAAAATTTTCGGCGTGCAGCTCGGCGATCTTCTCCATTTCCTCAGCCGTTAGCGCCGGAGTGTTGGGAGCGTTGGCAAATTCGACGAGCTGTTCTTCGTTGTAGATGTTAGGCAACGTCGAAGCGATGCGTTCGTCGGCGAGCAACCATTTCAAGGCAGCCTGACCTAACGAGCGATTTTCATTTTCAAGAAAACGCAATCGATCAATCTTTTTTACGCCGTTAAGCAGCCAACTGCGCGGACGATGGCTGCGATGGTCGTTAGGCGGAAACGTCGTCTCCTCGGTGTATTTGCCTTCGAGCATGCCGGAAGAATGCGTCACGCGCACAAGAAACATCGTGTCCTTGCCCGCTTCCGTTGCCGCATCCTGCATGGCACGTCCGGGATGTTGTTCGAGCATGTTGTAAATATGCTGCACGCTCGTGATGTCGCGTTCGCGAATACAATTCACACCTTCATAAAGCCAGCCGATAGCAGGACCGAGCGCGATGCCGTAATACCGGATTTTTCCGGCGCCCTTTAGCTGCTCGAGCGTTTTCCAGATCGCGTCATCATAGACCTGCTCCATGCGGATGTTGTGCAATTGCAATAGATCGATCCGATCCGTCTTCAATCGGTTCAGTGCGGCTTCGGTCGCACGCATGATTGCATCCGGTGAAAAATCCTGCGGGATCTCGCGTTGACCGCGGCCACGCGCTTCACCGTGCGTGACGAAATCGTAGCCGACCTTGGTCGCGATGACGATTTCATCCCGGTGGTTAGGGAAAGCCTTTGCGAGTAATTCTTCGCTCAGGCCATTTCCATAAGTATCGGCCGCATCGAATAGTGTGATTCCCAAATCGAATGCGTCACGCATGAGTGCGATCGCTTCGTTCTGGGTGAAATTTCCCCACCATCCAGTCGAGATTGTCCAGAGACCGAATCCCACTTCGCTGACTTTGAGATCGGTATTCTTATAAGTGCGAAAGCGCATGGCAAACAGTAGCAGCCGCTCCCCAACATTCGCAAGCAAAGGCGACAAGCTCGGGATGACAAAGTGGCTGGTCGCGCCGTAACTTGGCACGATGAGCAATGAACTCGCTGGCGCGGCCCTCCTCATCGTCGGCCATGGCTCGACAGTGAATCCCGAGTCGAGCACGCCGAGCCTCGCGCACGCCAGCGAGATTCGCCGACGAAATCTTTTTGCCGATGTCGCCTGCGCTTTTTGGAAAGAGGAACCGAGTCTCCGCGACGCCATCTTTTATTTCGATGACCCGGCGATTCGGGAAGTTTATGTCGTCCCAAACTTCATCAGCGAAGGCTATTTCACGGAAACAGTCATTCCGCGCGAGCTCGAGCTGATTGGAAAAATTACAAGGCGGAGAAACGGTCAGGTGTGGAATTATTGCGATCCAGTCGGCAGTCATCCCCGGATGACAGCATTGCTTTTGCAACGGGCGTCTGAGATTGCGCCGAACGTTCCGGAAGACCAGACAACGCTCTTCATTGTCGCACACGGCACCGATCTGAATGACAAAAGCGCCGTCGCGGCGAAGCGGGAAGCGGAGAAAATCAGGGAGCTCAATCGTTACGCGTCGGTGCAGAATGTTTACATGGAGGAACCGCCGCTGGTCTCCGATTGGGAGCGCCTAACGAATACGCCGAATGTTGTTGTTGTTCCGTTTTTCATTTCGGACGGGCTGCACAGTTATGAAGACATTCCGGGTCTGCTTGGGATCGATCCACGAGGGAAAAACATTTCCAACAATCCTCATCAATTGGATGGGCGCGCGCTTTACTACGCCGGTGCGATCGGGAGCGACGCGCGACTGGCCGACATCATCCTGGAGCAGGTGGCGGCGTTTCATCGAAACGATTGCGTTCCGGCCGTCATGGCGCAAAGTTCTCCGGCCCAGACCTAACCCGCCCGATGAAGCAATACTGTAAGCACCTGCAGGAACTTGGGGCATTCATTCTCGCCGGCGCGCATGGGCCGGCACAAATGAAAGAGATGGCCGAGATGATTCGCGCGGCTCGCAACTATCGTTGGGTGGGAATTTACAAAACGACCAAGACTGAATTTGTCATCGTGGCTGGAACAGGAAATTGTCCGGTGGCGTATCCACGTTTTCCGATTACGCAGGGCATCTGCGGCGCGGCGCGGGAAAGCCGCGAGACAATCGTGGTGGGCGATGTGCACAAAGACCCGCGCTATCTTCCCACCTTCGGCAGCACGCAATCCGAAATCATTGTCCCGATTATGGACGAGCATCATCACGTTGTCGGAATGCTGGACGCGGAGAGCGAAAAGTTGAACGCGTTTCAAAAGGAAGATCGCGAGTTTTTAGAACGCGCGGCTTTTCTCTTGTCACGCGCTCTGCCCGCGTCGCACTGAATGCAGCTGAAGATCGAGCGCGCGCTCGAATCGTGGTGTGCAGATGGATCGCGCTGCATTGGTGAAATATTGATCGAGAAGCGCGGCACCGGATTTGCGCTTTCACATCGCGACGACCAAGGCCGGTCCAACCTGGCGGATGCACAAGATGCGACTGCGATCGCGAAGTTCGATGACGCGGGAAAGTATCGGCCGCTTAAGACCGCGCCGAACTTGCGTCATGGCTGGCGCCTGGACTTAGCCAACACGCACGAACTGCATCTGGCGCTCGAAGTTTTTTATCCTGGCAGGCTTGCCGCGTTTCTCGCATCCGAAGAAGACCAGCTACAGACAACACCGTTACGGCAGACATTGCAGAGACAATCAGGAATGTATCGCATTGCCGCGACGGTCTCCGACACACAACTCGATGATGTTGTCGCAAATTTTTGCCGATCGGATGGCGGATGTCTGCGAACGATCCTGTGGCAACGCGACATGAGTGGCGGACCAGCATCGACGAAACTGCCGCCGGAAAAATTCGACCCGAAGCAGGATCAAAGCGGCGGCGGCAAATCATGCATTCCTCTCCTCTGTCAGGAGGCCTGCAATCTCCTCATCGCAGAATGTCGCAAAGCCGTGACGGGCCGAACAGCGACGCCAAGTCGCTCATGATCGTTCGCGCGCGCACAATCGTCACGATGAACGGCGCGCCGATCGAAAACGGCGCCGTCGCGATTGCGGGGGACAAGATTGCCGATGTCGGCAGTTTTGCAGCCGTCGCAACACGCAATACGGGCGAGATCGTCGACCTGGGCGAACAAATTCTGCTGCCGGGTTTGATTAACGCGCATTGTCATCTCGACTACACCTGTCTCCGCGGGAAAATTGCGTCGCCAAAATCTTTCGCTGATTGGATTCGCTCAATTAACGCGGAGAAGGCAACGTTGTCACCAGACGATTACGTCGATTCAATCCAGCGTGGTTTCGAAGAAGCGAGGCGCTTTGGAACAACAACGATTGCGAACCTGACAGCGTTTCCAGAATTGATCGCACGAACCACACCGCCGATTCGGACGTGGTGGTTCGCAGAATTGATTGATGTGCGCGAGCCACAAAATGCCGAAGCGATCGTCTCACGCGCAGTTGACCTGCTAAGACGTGACCAAAATTGGGGATTAGCGCCGCACGCTCCTTATACCGCGTCGCCGCAGTTGTATGCGCGATGTGAAGCGATGGCGGGTTTGTTGACCACTCACCTCGCAGAATCAGAAGAAGAAATGGCCATGTCTGCTAGTCGGGAAGGTCCGCTATTCGAATTTCTGCAGTCGCTTGGCCTCCCGCTGTTCGAACACCACGGAGTGACACCCGTCCAGTTTCTGCTCGGAAACTGCCGTCTGGACCATCGGTGGATCGTCGTGCACCTCAACAGCGTCTTGGACAGCGATCTCGCATTGCTCGCGAAAGCGGAAACAAAATGTCATGTCGTCCATTGTCCGCGAAGCCATGCCTATTTCAGGCATCCGACTTTTCCATTCTCAAGGATTCGGGACGCCGGATTCAACATCTGCCTGGGCACGGACAGTCTCGCGAGCAATGACGACCTCAGTTTGTTCGAAGAAATGCGGAAGTTCCACAGTTCGCAGCACGAGCTATCTCCCGAACAGATTTTGCATTTCGCCACAACGAATCCTGCAAAAGCGTTGGGCGCAGCCCGCAAACTAGGCCAACTCGCTAGCGGTTTTCTCGCCGATTTGATCGCAATTTCAGCTGCGTCGTCGAAATCTGACGTCTTCGAAAAGATACTCGCCCATGAAGGTCCGGTCTCGTGGATGATGATTAATGGAAAAGTCCGGCCTCCTAGCACGGCCTAAGCTTTTTCTCGTTCCTGCATTGCGGGGTCTCAAACTTGAGATACTCTCCGCCTTGCAAATATGGCCAAAATTATAATTATCGACGACGAACCGGCGATGGTGGAAGTAATTGTGACGCTCTGTCGCGATAAAGGCCACCAAGTCTTTCCATTCAACTCCGCCCCCAAAGCGGTCGAGCAACTCGACACAATTCAGCCGCAAATCGTGATCACGGACATCAAGATGGAAACGATGAGCGGTTTCGATGTGCTGCGTCACGTGCGCGAGCACCATCGCCAGACCTCGGTGATATTGATTACGGCGTATGCGTCGGTCGATACCGCGATCGAGGCGATGAAGATGGGCGCTTACGGTTACGTTCCCAAGCCATTCAAGATCGATGAACTGCAACTGACCATTCAACGGGCGCTGGATTTCCAGGCCGCGGTCCGTGAGAACACGTATCTTCGCAAAGAACTCAAAAACAAATACCGGTTCGAAAACATCATCGGCACGAGCCGAAAGATGCAGCAGGTCTATAATTTAGTTAACAAGGTCGCTGATACCGACAGCACGGTTCTAATTGTCGGCGAAAGCGGAACCGGAAAGGAATTGGTTGCCCGCGGCTTGCATTTCAACAGTAACCGACAGCACCATCCGTTCGTCGCGATCAACTGCAGCGCACTGCCGGAAAACTTGCTCGAATCGGAATTGTTTGGTCACAAGAAAGGCGCCTTCACTGGGGCCGTGGCGGACAAGCGGGGTCTTTTCGAGGAAGCGAATCTCGGCACGATTTTCCTGGATGAAGTAAATTCGATGGCTCCGCAATTGCAGACGAAGCTGCTGCGCGTGTTACAGGAGCGCGAAGTTCGACGCGTTGGCGACAACAAGAGCATTCCTGTCAATGTGCGCGTAGTCGGCGCGACGAACGAACCGCTTCAAGGCAAGATCAAAGTCGGAACATTTCGTGAAGACCTTTATTACCGGCTCGCCGTCATACCGGTGGAAATCCCGCCACTGCGCGATCGTCTCGAAGACGTTCCCCTTTTGACCAATCATTTTTTGCAAAAGCAGGCGAGCAGCAACGGTGCTGAACCAAAGACAATCGATGAGGAAGCAGTCGATTATCTGTGCCGTTATGATTATCCGGGAAACGTCCGCGAGTTGGAAAATGCGATCGAGCGCGCCTGCGCGCTGTGCGATGAAAATGTGATACGCGCGACGGACCTTCCGCCGCAGATCGTTAGCTTTGCTGAAGGCGAAAAAGCACACGAGGCGGCAAACCAAATGCCGATCGGACAGAAGCTCGAAGAATTCATTCAGCAGCAGGAACGGGGTTACATTGAAGCGACGCTGAGTCACTGCGGCGGTTCGCGCGAGAAAGCTGCGAGCATGCTGGGAATCAGCATGGCGACCCTTTATCGCAAAATCGAGCCGAAGGGAAAAAAGTAGCGCCGCTTCAACTCCGCTTCGTGTACATCTTGATCTGGTCGGCTGCCTTCTGCAGCTCGTCTAGTGTTTCCAGCGCGGTCTTTTGTCTCTTCAAAATCTCGTCGTTCGCAGCTTTGAAATCTCGAAGCGCTTTGAGATTACTTGTACTGGTGTCGGTCGTAATCGCAGCCGCGGGCGCTGGCGCTTGAACAACCTTTGTCGGCACGGGCGTAACGATCGGCATTGGCGCTTGTGCAAACAACGGTGTGATGGCCAGCATCGCGGTTGCAAACAAATAGAGATAGGACCGCTCGCGCATCTTATCGGCCTCCCCGACTGGAAAATATCCGGGCTTCGCGAATCGTTTCGCTGAGTGTGGCCAGTTTCTCTTCAATCTTCGCCTGATTTTCGGCAATCTCGGCCTGCTGCGCCTGCACGTCCTTGATCAAAGCGTTCAGATCATCCACTTCATTTTGTGTTGGCGTCTGCGCAATTGCCGGCGCCAATAACAGCGCAGCCGCCGCCAGGATTATGATAAAATAGATGTGTTTCATGCGAAAACTGTGCTGTTAAAGAAGCAGGTCGCATTCCCGCGCAATTTTCGAGCGCGATTCGCTACCGCGGCTTGAAAACTGCTTGCCTCGCCTCGCGGGCAGTTTACCCTCGTAATTATCATGGCCGGTCCGGGGATGCATCAATCACAAAACCTGTCTTTACAGCAGGTCCTCGCACCTCAGCTTCAACAGAGTTTGCTTATTCTTCAGGCGCCGCTGCTCGAACTGCGCAACCTCGTGCAGCAGGAGATGGAAACCAATCCGGTGCTCGAAGAATTGGCGACCGATCCGAATGAAGAGACAGCCGAAAAACCGGCCGAACCGGAGAAGGATTTCAAGGAAGAGTTCGATCAACTGGCGAAACTCGACAGCGAATGGCGCGATTACATGGCGCAGTCGAGCAGCTACAGCGGTCGCTCGCAGGAAGAAGAAGATAAACGCCAATTTTTCTTCGATTCGATCGCGACCCAGGAAACGTTGCAACAACATTTGATGGGGCAACTCAATCAGACCGCCCTTAATTCCAACGATCGCAAGTCCGCCGAACTCATCATCGGCAATATTGACGACAACGGATTTCTGCAAACGACGCCGGAAGAGATGTCGATGAATACCGGAATCGCGCAGGAAGACTTCGAAAACATGCTCACGCTGATCCAAAGCTTTTATCCGCCCGGCGTCGGCGCGCGTGATTTACGGGAGTGCTTGCTCATCCAATTGAAACGCGAAGGCAAACAGAACAGCCTCGAGTACAAGATCATTTCAGAGCACATGCCGGATCTTGGGAAGCGGCGCTTTCCAGAAATAGCGCGCCGCATGGGTATCAGCGTCGAGCAAGTGCAAAAATGCGCGAATAACATTGCGCAGCTCGATCCGCGGCCCGGACAGATCTTTGCCGCTGCGCCGCAAAATTATGTACTGCCGGATGTGACCGTGGAAAAAATTAACGGCGAATATCAGGTCATTCTGAACGGTGAACAGATCCCGCATCTGCGCATCAGCAACACCTATAAGGACATCATGTCGCAGGACGGCAACGGGAGTGAAGTGAAGGATTATATCCGTGACAAGATCCGGAGCGGGAAATTCCTGATTAAGTCAATCCATCAGCGCCAGCAGACGATATCCAACATCGCGCATGAAATCGTAAAGCGGCAACGTGAGTTTTTCGACAAAGGCACAGCGTTTTTGAAGCCGATGACGATGGTGCAAATCGCCGATGTGGTGGGCGTGCACGAGACAACAGTCAGTCGTGCCATCTCCGGCAAATACATGTCCACGCCACAGGGTGTTTTCGAAATGAAATATTTCTTCACGCCGGGTTATCAAACCGCGACCGGAGAATCGATGAGTAACACGAGCGTGAAAGAAGCAATCATGGATTTGGTGAAAAATGAAGACGCCAGCTCGCCTTTAAGCGACAAGGAAATCGTCGAGATCTTAAGCGAACGCGGCATTCCCATCGCGCGCCGCACTGTGGCTAAATATCGGACCGAGCTAAACATTCTGCCGAGCAATATGCGGCGGAAATATTGAGCCAGGCTGTTATTTCGGAGCGAGCGAGGCTAGAATTTTTTCAAATCTCGGGTCTCCACGCAAAGGATCCCAGAGCGGATCGAGCAACAGGTATCCGTAGCTGACATCGCTCGGAATCGATGCTGCGAGCTGCAACTGCTGGATCGCAAGATCTTTTTCGCCCGTCCACGCATAGATTGCGGCCAGGTAGTTAATCGCGTGCGCGCCATTGATCGAATCTTTCCAGAGCGGCAGCGCGTTCACGGCTTGTCTGCCTTCGCTGATTGCGAGATCTTTGCGGCCCAGGTTAGCGTCGATGATGCCAAGCACACAAAGCATTACCGGAAAATTTGGTTGTTGCCGCACGGTCTCTGCGACTTCATTGCGCGCTTGCAGCAACTTTGTGTGAGCGATGCTCACTTCGCCGCGAGTTTTTGCAGCAACCGATTCGCACCAGGCGCGAGGAAAACGTGCTGAATCAACGGCCATGCCTTCGGGCGGCATTACGGCGATCGCTTTGTTCATAACATCGACATCCCGCTCCCAGCAGCCAAGTCGAAACCAGTATTCAGCCAGTTGTGGCCCGACTTTCGGATCGGCGGCCATCATTGCTTCAATCAGGTCGTGCAACGGTTGAGTATCGCCAAGTCGTTGATAAGCGACGGTGGACTGCAGGATCCTAGTCGCCGCATGGCCCGGCATGATTGCCAGCGCGCGGTCGAGCGCGGCCGCCATTTCGAGAAAACGTCGCTGCATTTGAAACGTCAACGCGACTTCCTGCTGAATGTAAACGTCGCGCGGATTCAGGTCCATCGCCCGCAGGAGTTCGTCAGCAGCCTTGTCCCAGCGTCCCTGACGTCTGTCGATGTAAGCTTGCAAAGCGACAACATTTGCGTCGTTCGGAAGACCCTTCTGGGCGATTGAAAGTTCTCGAAGGGCCCCGTCGTAATCGAGATAGCCCCAGTATCGGTGAATCGCCAAAGCCTGGTAAGTTTCCGGCGCGTCTGGACGCAACTTCACGACCGCCGCCACCGCTTTTTCTGCCAACGCCAACCGATGCGCCGTGTGGTCGAATCCAATAAAATAAAGCTCGTCGTTAGTCATCGCCAATTCGCAATGAGCCGCGAAAAATTGCGGATCGCGCGAAACTGCCTCATTCAGCAGTGCGATGCTCTGCAACAGATTTTCTCCTATCTGATTACTAAAAATTGCTTCTTTGTTTATGGAACTCGCTTTGAGGTAAAGATCGTAAGCCTCGAGGTTAGTCGTGGGCGGTCGCCCGATTTCCGCGTTTTCCAGAGTAGTAATGTGCGCGTTAAGCTGGTGAGCAATCGCGCGCGTCAGTTCACTGTTGATTCCAAATACGTTTTTTGTATCGCGATCGTAATGCTCGGCCCAACGATGCGCCCCCGTTGTCGCATCCACCAGTTGTGCGTTCACGCGAATGCGTGTTGCATCCGTCGACACGCTTCCTTCGACCAAATATTTCACTCCCAATGCGCGAGCAATCGCCGGAAGATCGCGTGGTAAACCGGCCTTGTAAGATCGAACGCTGTCAGAAGCGATTACTTTCAGGTCGGAGATCTTCGCCAGATGTTTCAAGACATCTTCCTGGATACCGTTGACAAATGCCTCGTTGCTTTGCCCGGGATTGAGATTCTCAAATGGAAGCACCGCGACACTTTTTTCATGGAGAACGGGAGCGGTCTGGGTTGCCTGCGGAACATTGCGTTCCATTTCCCAGCGTGTAATCCCCAACCAAATCACTGCCGCGCCAAGAGCAACACACGTAGCGGCAGCCAAAGCGAGAGGCGAATTGCGACGGCTCCACCGCCACAACGCCACCGGTGGCGGCACCGGGCGGGCGCGAATCGGTCGCCCGTCGCACCACCGCTCCAAGTCATCAGCCAATTCCGCCGCCGTCTGATACCGCGCGTCTGGTTCGCGCTGGAGGCAGCGCGCGCAAATCGTTTCCAGATCGCGATCGAGCGAATTGTTGAAACTGCGCAGCTTGGGTGCTGCCGTGGCCGCCGCCTGCTGAATGACCGAGAGTGCATGCTCGCCGACAAAAGGCAATCTTCCCACGAGCAACTCGAACAAGATCGCGCCAAGACTGTAGACATCTGCCGCCGGCGTGAGCGATGCCGCGGCGGATTGTGCTTGTTCCGGCGCAATGTAGCCGGGGGTTCCGAATACGGTTAGCGTCCTCGTCAGGTCGGTAGTGGCGTCAAGCCATTTGGCCAACCCAAAATCGCTCACGAGAGGTTCGCCTTTGCCGTCGAGCAAAATATTACCCGGCTTCAGATCACGGTGCAGAATTCCCTGGCTGTGCGCGTACGCAACTGCACGCGCAACTTTTGCCAGCATGATGACAGCCTTGCGCGGCTCGTTGGAAAACAGCGCTTCGGCGTTCCGCACGCTTCCGCCCACCGCGAATTTCATGCTGAAGAACGGAACGCCATCACTTTCGCCGACTTCGTAAATCGGCAGAATGTTTGGATGATCAAGACTCGCCGCGGCCTCGGCTTCCCGCCGGAATCGAACCAAAGTGTCGGGGCAATCAGCGTTGTAAATAAGTAGTCGTTTCAACGCCACAATGCGGCGCGAATGGCGCTGGCGCGCGCGATAAATGACTCCCATACCACCACGCCCGATCTCCTCCAGAATTTGATAATTGCCGATTCTCCAATCGGCGTCGCGCAGATTGATGGCAGCGAGGCCCGCTTCGAGCGATTCGGTTTCGTCATCAATCGGACCAAGCCCGGTCTTCAGTAAACACGCCGGGCACAAGCCATTGCTCAGCAACAGAGATGCAGATCCGCACGTGGAGCACCTCTCGCTCGATGCTGCGACCTCGGCGCGGCTGCTCGTAGAACGCAACGTCCTCATTCGCGCACTCTATCACGAAATGATGACTTTCGGTTCACACCGTATCGTGTTCGGCCTGGATTTTTACTTCAAGCGCAAAAATTGTTTGCTGTAAGCAGCGGGCGATGCAAACCGATGATTTGACTTACTGAAAACGCGCTGTGGCTAACTGCTGTTTCAGGAGAGCGACATGCGCGGCCATCTCTGAAACGCTTTTTTTAAATTCAGGCGTGGCAGCAATCGCATCGAAACGCGGATCGAGCCGGGCAGAGCGGTAGTCGAGCCATCCGGCCGTGATACTCGCCTGCAGATAGGTGAGCGATGCGACCTTGTCTCCGCGGATCGCTTCCTCTGCCGCCAGGCGATAAAGGATCTCCGGATTTCGCGGCGATTTCGCTAGTGCAGCCTTATCATCTGCGATGCTTTTCTCGATGAGCTGATGTGCAGAAGTAAAATCGCCTCTGATGATCATCAATCGCGCGAGGGCCGAAGCACTACTGATGGCGCCATATTGGTCTGCGCCGACATCATGGGAAAAGGTCTGTCGAATTTCATCGTAAAGCCGCTCGGCCTCCAGAAAGTTACGCGCGAAAAATTCGATCTGCGCCTGGAATGGCTTCGTTGTATGAAAATCTTTGAATTCGGTCGCGTGCTCTTTGAACAAATTGCGAGCTCCGTCAAAATCTCCGTTGAGAACTTTGAGGTGGCAAAGGCCGGTCCATCCTTCGGGAAGATCGGGCCGGAAGTTGGCCGAGTTTTCGTATAGTTGTCGCGCCCGCTCGTCGTCGGCAAGTAGCATCCAGGCATCGCCCAGGACGGCGTCATAATCAGCCCGCTGTGTCTCGCTCGCTTTTGCTTTTTGAAACCATTGGATGGCTTTGTCGGGTCGACCTAGATGTTTCCAGGCCTCCGCTACGTAGCCCATGGCGCGCTCGCTTGGGTCGCCAGCCTCGAGGGCACACAGGCTGTGTTCGAGCGTTTCGTCGTGATGACCCGTAGCACCGCTGACAAAGGCGAGTGCGCGATGGGCGTTTGGGTCGTCGGGCGAAATCTGCAAGGCTCGGTTTGCGGCGCGGTATGCCTTTTCCACATCAGCAGGATTAGACAGCAAGTAATTCCGCCCGACGTAGGCGAGAGCGAGATAAGAGTGCGCAGCAACAGAATTTGGTGCTTCGCGGACCGCGCCTTCGAAGCAATTGATGGCGCGATCCATGTCTGGGATCGTGCGGCGAACCAATAACTCGCGACCGGCATGAAAATAATCCCGTGCAGTCGGATCGGTGTTCACTGGATCGAGTTGCGACTCGTTAGGCGCGGCGGTCGAAGTATCGAGAGATTTGAAAACCCCCGCCGCCACCCCCTGAGTTTCCACCACTTTGGAAGCGTCTTGAAGTGTCTCCATCTCCAGCGTCCATCTTCCAAGAAGATCGTTACCATTTTTCCCTAAAAGCCGCAGCGACAGCCGCATCTTCGGTCCTACACGACGAAACACTCCCGTCAGCACGCCGCGGGAATTGGTATGTTCTGCGGCCCATTGCACTTCGGCCGCTGTTCCTGTCCCCGTCCATTTCGCAAATGGTTGCTCTATAACATTCGTGGTGGACGGTCCGATGGAAGAAAGGCCCGCCCGCATAGCGTCATTTATTTGGTGCGTGAGCAGCGGATTCGCTGTGGCCGCATCCAGATCTAGGAACGGCAAAACGGCTAGTGAATGACGCGCAATCTTCTCCTTATCGAGCGTAGTCTCGAGTTGCCAATTCTTGATTTCCCACGCAGCGGCGGCTGCGCCTAACAACAGACATGCCGCGAGACTGCCCGCCAGTGCCCGATTGCGCCGGCTCCACCGCCACATTCGCGCCAGTGGCGCGATCGGTCTGGCCATGATCGGCCGACCTTCGAGATAACACTCGAAGTCCAGGGCCAGCTCATGTGCAGAGCGATAACGCGCACCGGGCTCACGTTCGAGACACCTCGCGCAGATTGTTTCCAAGTCGCGATCCAAAGTCGGAACGATCGAGCGCAATTTTGGAGCGGACTGTTCTTCCGCTTGTTTGATTACCGCGAGCGCGTGTTCTCCGAGAAAAGGTGGACGGCCCGCGAGCAGATCGAAAAGAATCGCGCCAAGACTGTAAACATCGGCGGCCGGATTCAGTCCCTGCTGATGTCCGAGCGCTTGTTCCGGGGCGATGTAACCGGGGGTACCGAAAATGGTGAGCGTGCGTGTGAGATCGCTCTTTGTGTCGAGCCACTTTGCCAGCCCGAAATCGCTTACTAGCGGTTCGCCATGAGCGTCCAACAAAATATTTCCCGGCTTGAGATCGCGGTGAAGAATACCCTGACTGTGTGCATACGCGACCGCACGGCTCACCTTGGCCAGGAGCGCAACACACTTTTTTGGTTCGGTGCGAATCGCGCGTGCGAATTGTTGAAGGCTTCCGCCAGACGCAAACTTCATACTGAAGAACGGAAGCCCGTCGTTCATCCCAACCTCATAAATCGGGAGAATGTTGGGATGATCCAGACTCGCAGCTGCTTCCGCTTCCCGACGAAAACGTGCAAGCGTTTCAGAAGAATCGGCGTGATACTGGAGAACGCGTTTTACCGCAACAATCCGGTGTGAATGTTTTTGCCGCGCGCGGTAAATGACACCCATTCCACCGCGACCGATTTCTTCCAAGATGAAGTAATTCCCAAGTCGCCAATCGGTATCGGGCATCCGCACCTCGGCCAGCAGAGCGTCCAGCATCTCGGTTTCGTTAGCTTCGTCTGAGAGGCCACGGTGCAGAAGACATCCCATGCATAAATCCTGTCGGACCCACGAAGCTGAGCCGCAGCGCGGACACTTTTCGACGGAATCGGCCACGCAAGCGAACGAATCCGCTAGTCCGCAGAATTGCATGACAATTTATGCGTCCGCCGCCGCCAGCGCGGTACAAAGATAGCGGATTTCGTCGTCGATTTCCGCGGGATCGGAAACCGTCTGGGCGATTTCATCGCGAAGCAGTGACCGATAGCGCAATCGAAGCTGGTGGATGACACGGCGAACGGAAGCAACCGGAATACCTAACGAGACGGACAATTCGTCGTAGCAGACGTCGCTCCGATCCGCTGCGAGGTAGCCGCTGAGCTTATCGAAAACACGCCGCCGCCCGCGGCTCTCGCATTCTTCGGCCAAACGTCGTAACGCTTGCTCCACCACCGTCGCTGCCCAACGGAGATCGTACAGTTGTTCTGCCGGCCACGTCTCCAAAACTTTTGCCGGAACAGACAATCGTGAAGGCGATTCCGCCATCCAATCATCCCAGGAAACAAAATCGAAATCACCGCCGCGCTTGAACGCCTGGCGCTTTTCATTTGCGTCGATCAAAAAATTCTGCAGCGCCTTCAACAGGAGCGAGCGAAAGCGGCCGCGCGCAGGATCCGCGCAATTCAGCAGATTTCGCTTAAGCACCACCACAAAAAAATCCTGGGTCAGGTCCTGTGCGTCGGGCACCGTAAAACCGCGGCGGCAGATAAAAGTGAAAATCGGGCGCCAATACGTGCGGCAAAGCTGACTCAGCGCCGCCTGGGCCTTTCCCTGTTCGCCCTCGGAGCAGGAACGGACCACGCTCCAGTGCGTAGTGGCGAATTCTCTCGAGCCGCCGCCGGGCACGATTACATTTCCACTCACAGCCGGGCATGGTCTGCGGTGGAGGCTTATAGCTCAAGCGTAAAAATTACGACTCGGTCATTTTGCCAGGGTGTTTCCCTTGGCCCCGCCGGGATGGTTCCGGGGGGAACAGCTCTTTGTAATCATTCTACGGAATCGCGAGAGCAAAGTTCGCGAAAATCTCGCAGTTATGACTTTTCTTTTCGACGGGGTCGCAGAGCAGCAGGCGGAATGTCCTCAGCGCGTCTGAATTCCTTCCGCGATATCGACGCGGAATTTCTGCTTCATTTTCTCTTTTCCGAAAGTCAGTTCCGCATTGTACTCGCCGCTCGGGACGAATTTCTTCGGATCGTCGCCACCATATTCGATCAAAACATCCTTCGTCGGTCGCAAGTCCCAGTTTAATCGGGTCAATCCCGGGGTGCCCGCGGCCTTTAAGTTTGCCACTGGTTGGCCGGACGCGTTCGTGATCGCGATTTTGATTTCATCGCCGGTAAATTCCTTCACCCACACGGTGAAGAGAGCGCCTTCCGGCGGATTTTCACCGCGATAAACGCCCTTGCCGTTAAACTCGGCCCAGCCGGGCAAGAGATAGAAGCCCTTCGCTGGCGCGATCGTGAAGAGATGCACCGGCTTGGCCGTAACCTCCGGCGTGAGTTCACGCAGCGGATTCGAGTCATCGAGAATAGCGATGCTGCGCCCGTGTGTGCCGATGACGACATCGTTTGTGCGTGGATGAATTTGAATGTCATCCACGCGCACTGGCGGGACATCGTCGAGTCGAACCCAGCGCTTGCCTTGATCGAAAGACGCATAAAGACCGAAATGCGTGCCGGCATAGAGCAGATTTGGATTTACTGGATCTTCGCGCACCACTTCCACCGGGTCGTTAGGCGGCAAACCTTCGCCGACAATGCTTTGCCATGTTTTCCCAAGATCGGCTGTGCGCACGATCATCGGCCGATCGTCGCCGGTGCGATACGCATTCGTCGCGACGTAGGCGACCTTTGCATCCTTCGCGCTCGGTTCGATACGCACGATCCACTGGCCGCGCTCCGGCTCGGGAAGATTTTGGGTCAACTCGGTCCACTTGCCGCCGTCGTTTTCCGTTACCCAAAGACGACCATCATCTGTTCCCGCCCAGAGCAGTCCCGCGCGCGCCGGCGATTCGGCTAACGAGTAAATGACGCCATAGTTTTCCGCACCGCTTCCGGTCGCCTCGATCTTCGCCGGTTCGTTTCGCGTAAGATCAGGGCTGATGACCTGGTATTGTTCCATTCGATTCGTTAGGCGAAAAACACGATTGCCCGCGAGATACAAGACGCCCGGCTTGTGCTTGCTGCCGATGAGCGGCGAATTCCAATGAAAACGATAACGCGGCTGACCTTCGGGCGGCTCCGGCCGTAGCGCCTTACGCTCGCCGTTGCGCAAATTCATCCGGTAAACAAATCCCTCCTGACTCTCCGCGTAAAAAACATCGTGATCTGTCGGATCGAACACGACCCAAAATCCATCGCCACCCGGAAGCGACGACCAATCGCAATTCAGAATGCCCTCTTTCGTCGCCACCTGGTTCGGCCCGGCGAAACTTTCATTGTCCTGTAACCCGCCTGCGATGCGATAGAACGGCTGCGAATCATCGAGTGTGATCCGGTAAAATTCGCCGGCAGGAAAGCGATTCAGATGTTCCCAGCCTTTTCCACCGCCGTAACTTTGGTAAACGCCACCGTCGGTTCCGAGAAGCACGCGCTGACAAACCGGCGGCTTCGCTGGCTTGTTCTTATCTTCAGGTTTCGGCGGCTTCGGTGCCGGCGCGCTGTTCGGTTGAATCGCGAGCGCGTGACAATCGGGATGAACTTTCTCGAAAAGATCTTCGCGAAAATTCTTGCCTCCTTCATCGGAAACCAGCGTGGCGGCGCCGAGAACATACACGCGCTGATCGTTCACCGGATCGATCCGAATCTGACTGAAATAAAACGGACGCGGATCGATATCGCTCATGCGCGTCCATTTTTCGCCGCCATCTTCAGAACGAAAAACGCCGCCGGCGCGGCTGTGAATCGTGCGCAAGTCGCCGTTTGCTCCGCCCGCGTCGCTCTCCACAATCGCCATCACGATTTTCGGTTTGCTCGCCGAAATGGCGAGACCGATGCGTCCCGTTTGCGGCGGTAAACCATTCGTTAGCTTCTTCCAGGTCGCGCCGCCATCCGTGCTTTTGAAAATACCGCCGACATCCGGGCCGCCAGTCACAGTCACGCCGGAAGCAAAAGACCATGGCGTGCGTTGCCGCGCGTAAAGCGCCGCGTAAATCGTTTCCGGATTCGACGGATCGAGAACAAGATCGCCGCAGCCGGTCTTTGAGTCGTTAGGCGGCTGCGCCTTTAAAACCAGTTTCCACGTTTTCCCGGCATCGGTTGTTTTGTAGAGACCACGTTCGCCGCCATCCTTCCACAGGTGACCGACCGCCGCCACGTAGGCCACTTCCGGTTTTTTCGGATGCACTGCGATGCGTGCGATCTCCCGACTCTCTTTCAATCCGACATTTTCCCAATGCACACCGCCGTCAGTCGAACGGTAAACGCCATCTCCCCAGCCGGAAGAATTGCGGTCGTTAGGCTCTCCCGTTCCGACCCAGATCACGTCCGAATCCGAAGGCGCAATCGCGATCGCCCCGATGGAAAGCGAGTGCTCCTTATCAAAAATCGGATTGAACGTGACGCCGTTATCGCCGGTCTTCCAAACTCCGCCATGCGCGTGGCCCACGTAAAACACCGCCGGATTTCGCGGATCGATCGCAATGTCGGAAATGCGCCCGCCCATCACCGCCGGCCCGATCCAGCGCACCTTGAGATTCTTGAAATACACATCGCTCAACTGCACCGGCCCGCCTGTCGCAGGCACCGCACTTGGAGCCGGTGTCGGTGAAGTTTGCGCAACCGTCGGCGAGATCGACGCCGCGGGGGACGCGATCGGCGACGCTAACGATTCATCTTCTTTGGGCTCCTGGGCACATAACGGTGAGGCCAGCAGCGCAAACGTTAATAGACAGAGTGCAAAGCGACAGTGCGAGGTCAGCATAAAAAGACTTAGCGCAACTTCCTTCATCGCGCGACTTGTCGTCGTTGCCGACCTTGGACCCTCACCCAACCCTCTCCCTCAGGGAGAGGAGTTCGCGTATAGAGTTGGCTAATCTGGTGGCTTTACTAGTATCCGTCGGGACAACAGTCCCTTCTCGCACCGGGAGAAGGTTAGGATGAGGGCCGACTCAAAAAATCGATGACTCGGCGCACACTTACGCCAACCGCTTCTCTTCGAAATCCATCACATCGCCGATGGTTTGGATGTCATCACGATCCCCAATCCCGAGATCCTGCTTCAATTTCTGGAGCACCGGCGTTTGAAAATCGTTCCAGCCGAACTTCGTCATGAACTCGTTCCAAATTAGCAAATCGCCTTCATTGAGACGCCGACCCTTCTGATAGCACCATTCCAAAATTTCCTCATCACTCCCGCCTTCGAGCACTCGCTGTCGCAGATCGTCGTAACTCACACGCAGAAAGTTCAGACAAGCGCCATCAGCGCTTCGAGGAATACCCATATTCTTGTGATATTCCTCTCCAAGCTCGCCTTTCGCGTGCAAGCGAATCTTATCCAACATGCGAGGGAAATACGACATCCCGCCGGCTTTCTCCTTCGGACTTTTCGGATAAGTGCTCATGTGAGAATCAAAGATTCAATCAGGAAGCCAGGAAATCAGGAATGAAATTCTAATTTTCGGTTGCTGCCTTCGTGGATTCTTGGTTTCCTAATTTGTACTGCCGATGGCCGAAACACACACAGGTTCATGTTACTGCGGAGCGGTGACGCTCGAAGCGCAAGGCGATCCACTCGATATGGGTTATTGCCACTGCGAGAATTGCCGCCGTTATTCCACCGCGCCACTAAGCATCTTCACCTTGTGGAAACCGGAGACCGTCAAGATTACCAAAGGCTCCGAGCTACTCGGAAAATTCAATAGCAGCGAAATGAGTAACCGCCGCTACTGCACCAAATGTGGCGGCCACGTCATGATCGATCATCCGACACTTGGTCTGGCCGATATTCGCGTTTCTCTCAGCGGGTTGGTCTTCAAGCCAACCGTCCACCTCAACTATCAGGAGAAGGTTCTTCCAATCAAAGACGGTCTACCCAAGCTGAAAGACTTTCCCGCTGCCATCGGTGGATCGGGCGAGACCTTGCCGGAGTAGAGACAGCCTGATTCACGCTTTCAATTGGGGATTCGCTGTACAGTTTCAACATCTCTGTAGTTGATGGCGGATTGAGCAGGTATTTCGTGACCACTCGTCCGCGGCGGATGCGTTCGCCCGACGACTCTCTGCTGTCGCAAGGCCAGCCAATGCCATCTCGAACGTTAGATCCGGCTTCGGCTTATTCCTGCACAACATCAATGATAGGGCGGTCTGTTGAGCTAGGGATGTCAGATCTTGTATGTCAGCTCAGCGTCGAGCGCAATATGTTGCAAGCTTACGATTACCGGCTTACTAATTTATTACTACTGAATACTAAAATAGTAATTGCGTTTAAGTTTCGAACTACTATTTTAGTATTAAATAGTATTAAACTAGTAATTCAATGAAGTGTCCCCAGCAACCGCCAAGAGACGCTCAACGCTCCGTTCTCGGACTACCACGCGAACGTTTAGCCACTATCCTGACCGAAGCAGTCCGAACGGAAGTAGCCGGGAAATATCGTCATTGGGATATACTGCGCCATCTAAAACCTCCTGCTGGCTTCTCGTCGAAAGAATGGTGGGGCACAATAAAGCTCGTTCGCCGAGCTGCATTAAAAGACATTCCTCTCCGCGACAAAAAAGGTGAGCCATTTCGGTATGCAATAACCGATGCGATCGCTCGGCGCCTACATGAAATCGACCTTGGAGCAGGCGGCAGTATCGGTCTGCCGGATCCGATCGTGAATCCCCAAACCCGAAGCCAGTACGTAATGCGCTCTTTATTTCAAGAAGCAGTAACGAGCAGTCAACTTGAAGGCGCCGCGACCACTCGCGCGGTTGCGAAAGAAATGATTCGAAGCGGCAGACAGCCGCGCACGCGGGGAGAAAGAATGATCCTGAATAATTATAGAACGATGCAGCAAATCGCAGAATGGAAACAGCGTGCGCTCGACCCTGATTTACTTTTCGAGATGCACCGGATGGTCACACAAGATACACTGGATGATCCAACTGCCGCCGGTCGGCTGCGTCTTCCAAAAGAACCTGTAACCGTTCAGGATGACATCACGGGAGAAGTCTTTCATAATCCTCCGCGCGCAGAGGAACTGCCGAAGAGACTAGATCTACTTTGCACATTTGCGAACGCCGCAACCGACCAAGCAGGCCATGCAGGTGAGCCATTCATTCATCCCGCCATACGATCGATATTGCTTCATTTCTGGCTCGCTTATGATCATCCGTTTGTGGACGGCAATGGCCGAACAGCGCGGGCACTGTTCTACTGGTCGATGTTGCGCCAAGGATATTGGTTGTTCGAGTTCGTTTCTATTTCTGAGATTTTGGTCAAGGCTCCAAAGCAATACGCAATTTCGTTTCTTCACACCGAGACCGACGAAAACGATCTAACTTATTTCCTTATCTATCAGTCCGATGTCATTCGGAGAGCAATTAATTCCCTGCACGATTACATCGATGCAAAGAGCAAGGAGCTTCGTTCGCTCGAGCATACCCTACGACATACGCCCAATTTGAATCATCGACAGCAAGCTTTACTAGCACACGCGCTGCGTCATCCTGGCATGCGTTATACAGTAGCGGGTCATCAGCGCAGTCACGGGACAGTTTATGAAACGGCGCGACGAGATTTGCTTCAATTAGAAAAAGCAAGTTTGCTTGAACTTCGCCGTGATGGCAAATCGTTCATCTTCATCGTCCCAGCAGATTTAGCAGACCGGGTACAGCGTAGCAATGCAACACGATAGAGCAAAACAGCCGGACCCTTGCGAGTCCGGCTGTTGTTGAGTTTTCCTAACGAGTAATGGCGCGGCTTAGTAATCCATGCCGCCCATGCCACCCATTCCGCCCGGAGGCATCGCGGGAGCTTTTTCCTTTTCAGGCATCTCCGTGACGATGGCTTCGGTGGTGAGTAACAGGCCGGAGATCGACGCGGCGTTTTGCAACGCGCTGCGTGTCACCTTGGTCGGATCGACGACGCCGGCTTTGACGAGGTCTTCGTACTTCTCGGTCGCGACGTTGTAACCTTCGTTACCTTTGCGCGCCTTGACTTCCTGCACGATGAGCGCGCCTTCCTGGCCCGCGTTATCGGCGAGCTGACGGAGCGGCTCTTCGATCGGCGCGGCGCACGATTTGCACGCCGACTTGTTCGTCGCCTTCGAGGTCCTTGATGTTATCGAGCGCTTTCTGCGCACGGATGAATGCAACACCGCCGCCAGGGACGATGCCTTCTTCAACCGCCGCGCGAGTCGCATGCAACGCGTCTTCCACGCGAGCCTTCTTCTCCTTCATCTCGGTCTCGGTCGCGGCGCCGACATTGATGACGGCCACACCGCCCGCGAGCTTGGCGAGACGTTCCTGGAGTTTCTCGCGATCGTAATCGCTCGTTGTCTCTTCGATCTGACGACGGATTTGCGAGACGCGCGCCTTGATATCGCCGCCTTTGCCTTCGCCTTCCACGATCGTGGTGTTTTCCTTGTCGATCGTGATGCGTTTGGCTTTGCCGAGGTCTTCGAGCTTCACGTTCTCGAGCTTGATGCCGAGATCTTCCGTGATGCACTTGCCGCCGGTGAGCACCGCAATGTCTTCCAGCATCGCCTTGCGACGATCGCCGAAGCCCGGAGCCTTCACCGCGCAGACCTGCAAGGTGCCGCGCAGTTTGTTCACGACCAAAGTCGCGAGCGCTTCGCCTTCCACGTCTTCCGCAATGATCAAGAGCGGACGGCCAGCTTTCGCCACTTTCTCGAGCAGCGGAAGCATGTCCTTCAAGCTCGAGATCTTCTTCTCGTGAATGAGGATGTATGGAGTATCGAGCACCGCTTCCATCGCTTCCGCGTTGGTCACGAAGTAAGGCGAGAGATAGCCCTTATCGAACTGCATGCCTTCGACAACGTCGAGGCTGGTTTCGATCGACTTGGCTTCCTCGACCGTGATCGTTCCGTCCTTGCCAACCTTGTCCATGGCGTCGGCAATGATCTCGCCGATCGTCTTGTCCCAGTTAGCGGAAACGGTCGCGACCTGCGCGATCTCGGTGCGGTCACTGACCTTCTTCGAGATCTTCTCGAGTTCCTTCACGATCGCTTCGACGGCTTTGTTAATGCCGCGCTGCAACGAGGTCGGGTTCGCACCCGCCGTCACGTTGCGCAGTCCTTCTTTATAGATGGACTCTGCGAGCACGGTCGCCGTCGTGGTGCCGTCACCGGCGATGTCGGAAGTCTTGGAAGCGACTTCGCGCACGAGCTGAGCGCCCATGTTTTCATACGGATCTTCGAGCTCGATCTCCTTCGCGACGGTCACACCGTCCTTGGTGATGGTCGGGCTGCCGAATTTCTTATCGAGAATCACGTTGCGACCGCTCGGTCCGAGCGTGGCCTTGACGGCCTTCGCCAGTTTCTCGACGCCACGCAGCAATGCATGCCGCGCGTTTTCATCAAATTGTAATTGTTTAGCTGCCATAAGTATTAGTCGTTAGTTTCGTGTTGAGGCTGATTAACCGATGATGCCGAGGATGTCGTCCTCGCGCATGATCAGGTAGGTCTCGTCGTCGATTTTGATTTCGGTGCCGCCGTATTTCGAGATCAGCACTTTGTCTCCGGCTTTGACGGTGAAATCGACCTTCTTGCCATTGTCGTCGACTTTACCGGTGCCGAGAGCAACGACTTTGCCCTCCTGCGGTTTCTCTTTCGCGGTATCAGGAATAATGATGCCGCCCTTCTTTACTTCCTGTCTCTTCAATCGGCTGCACTAGCACCCGATCTCCGAGAGGTTTTACTTTTGCTGCTGCCATAAGTTGTTCCTTTTGCTCCTTTAATTAGGGTTGTGCCGGCAACAGCTCGAGGAGTTACGAGCCGTTGCCGGCAAATTGGTTACTTCTTCTTGTCTTCGTCGACGACTTCGAACTCCGCGTCGACCACATCGCCGTTACCGCGTGCGCCGGCGCCTTCTTCAGCGCCGCCGCGCGACTGCGTTTCCGGTCCAGGCTGCGGACCAGCTTGCGCACCCTGCGCTGCGGAAGCCTGCTTGTAAAGCTCCGCGCTGATCTCCTGGAACTTGTTCTGCAGATCGTCGTAGGTCCGCTTCATCGCGTCGGTGTCGTTGCCATTGACGGCTTCGCGCACCGCTTTGATCGCGTCTTCGACTTGCTGCTTCTTGTCGGCCGGAACCTTGTCGCCGAGTTCCTTCAACTGCTTCTCAGCCTGGTAGGCCAGCATGTCGGCGTTGTTCTTGATCTCGATCGCTTCCTTCGCCTTCTTGTCTTCCTCAGCGTGAGATTCAGCGTCGCGCTGCATCTTCTCGACCTCTTCCTTCGAAAGACCAGAGCTGCCGGTGATGGAAATCTTCTGTTCCTTACCGGTGCCAAGATCCTTCGCCGAGACGTGCAGAATGCCGTTCGCGTCGATGTCGAATGTAACTTCGATCTGCGGAACGCCGCGCGGGGCCGGCGGAATTCCATCGAGATGGAATGTGCCAAGATTCTTGTTGTCGCGCGAGAGCGGTCGCTCGCCCTGCAACACTTTGATTTCCACGCCCGGCTGATTGTCGCTGTAAGTCGAAAAGATTTGCGATTTACGAGTCGGGATCGTCGTGTTACGCGGAATCATCGGCGTGGCTACTCCCCCGGCGGTTTCAATCGCCAGCGTGAGCGGAGTCACGTCTAAGAGGAGGACGTCTTTGACGTCGCCCTTGAGTACACCGCCTTGAATCGCCGCGCCAACCGCGACGACTTCATCCGGATTCACACCTTTGTGCGGTTCTTTGCCGACCAACTGTCGCGCCGTGTCGATCACTTTCGGCATGCGCGTCATACCACCGACGAGCACCAGCTCGTTGATTTCTTTCTCCGAAAGCTGCGCGTCCTTCAAGCAGGCCTTCACCGGCGGAATGGTCCGCTGGAACAAATCGTCCGTGAGCTGCTCCAGTTTCGAGCGCGTCAGCTTCTTCTGAATGTGCTTCGGCCCGCTCGCATCCGCCGTGATGAACGGCAGATTGATTTCGTATTCCTGCGTGGACGAAAGCGCGATCTTCGCCTTCTCCGCTTCTTCCTTGATGCGTTGAATCGCATCCGGCTGCTTCGTCAGGTCGATACCGCTGTCTTTCTTGAACTCGGCCACGATCCAATCCATGACGCGCGAATCCCAGTCGTCACCGCCGAGGTGCGTGTCGCCGTTGGTCGCTTTCACTTCGAAAACGCCATCGCCGATTTCCAGAACGGAAATGTCGAACGTGCCGCCGCCCAAATCGTAAACGGCAATCTTCTCGTCCTTCTTCTTGTCGAGACCGTAAGCGAGCGATGCCGC
>CAVTRW010000005.1:0-375442 GCA_963737195.1 uncultured Verrucomicrobiae bacterium | reverse complement strand
TCGATTTTCCGTGCAGCCTGGTCGGTAAGTTCGAGCGATGAGGCGTCAGGTAATTGCAGCGCGAGAAAGACGTAGCCTTGATCTTCTTCCGGCAGGAATCCACTCGGCAATCGCGATCCAAACAGTCCCGCACCTACTGCGAACACCGCGAGTAGTGCGAAGCTGAGCACGGCTTTTCGAATGGCCAGGCGCGACCAATTTACGTAAACATGGGTCGCGCTGCCGAACATGCGATTGAACCGATCGTAAAACCAGCCGAGCGGGCCGCGCGTTTTCTTTCGCGGACGCAGCAACAACGATGACAACGCCGGACTGAGTGAAAGCGCGTTAAACGCGGAGAGGATAACGGAGATCGCGATGGTCAGGGCAAACTGTTGATACAAACGTCCGGTAATCCCGGGAAGAAACGCTGTCGGAATGAAGACCGCAGAAAGAACAAGCGCAATGCCGATGACCGGTCCGGATACTTCGCGCATGGCCTGGAGCGTCGCGTCGCGCGGCGACATTCCTTCTTCGATGTGACGTTCGACTGCTTCGACGACGACGATGGCGTCATCGACCACCAGTCCAATTGCGAGCACAAGGCCGAAAAGCGAAAGCGTGTTGATCGAGAATCCAAATAATGGGAACACCACGAATGTTCCGATCAACGACACCGGGACCGCACATAACGGAATCAGCGTGGCCCGCCACCCTTGCAGGAAGATAAATACGACGACGACGACCAGCGCGAGCGCTTCAAACAACGTTTTTACGATGTCGCGCAATCCTTCAGTTACCGAAAGCGTTTGATCGAGCGAGACGGCGTAATCCATGTCGGCCGGGAAACGTTTCTTCGCTTCCGCCATTAACTTGCGCACACCTTCCGCTGCTTTGACCGCGTTGGTGCCCGGCAGCTGATAGCAGGCAAGAATGGCAGAGGGCTGGCCGTTCAGCCGCCCCTTTAGGTTGTAAGTCTGCGCGCCGAGATCGATCCGCGCGATGTCTTTCACCCTAACGAATGAGCCATCGGGATTTGCCCTAACGACAATTTCGCCGAATTCCTCAGGCGTTTGCAATCGGCCCTGCGCGCGCACCGTGTAGGTGAATTTCTGTCCCCTCGGAATCGGTTCGCCACCGACCTGACCGGCCGGGTTCACCGTATTCTGTTTTTGCACCGCGGTGATGATGTCCGGAACGGTGATCCCTAGCTTCGCCAGTTGATCTGGCTTTACCCACAACCGCATCGCGTATTGACCGGCGCCAAACACCTGAACATTGCCAATTCCAGGAACGCGCGTCAGTTGATCGTAAAGGTTAATGTAGCCGTAGTTGGCCAGAAAAATTCCGTCGTAGCTTCCTTTGGGCGAATAAAGCGCGATCAACATCAACGGCGACGTTGTCGATTTTTTCACCGTTACGCCGTAATTGTTCACGTCGGCGGGCAACTGGGATTGCGCTTGCGACACTCGGAGCTGCGCCAGGATTTGATCGATGTTGGCGTCTGTCGCGACGTCGAAATTGACGATCAGCCGGATGTCGCCACTGTTGGCGTTGATCGAGTACATGTAATCCATGTTGTCGACCCCGCTCATCTGTTGCTCGATTGGCGCCGCTACCGATTGCTCCACCGTCAACGCGTCGGCGCCGGTGTAATGCGTTTGCACCTGAATCTCCGGCGGCGCGATCTGCGGATACTGCGCGATCGGCAGCGAAAGCATGCACACGCCACCAATCAGCACCATCAAGATCGCGATGACGATTGCGACAATCGGCCGCCTAACGAAGAACTCTGACATTTGTTAGGGCTTCTTTGGCTGGTCAGCTTTGGAAACCAGCGCGTCAGCCGGTGGCGTCCAATCTTTTGGTATGACTGTCGATCCTTCACGCGCCTTTTGCAGTCCTTCGACAACCACTTTGTCACCGGGCTTGAGACCTTCAGCCACTTCCCACATCGCGCCGATGCGTTCGCCCATCTTCACCGGACGAATGCTCACTTTGTTGTTTTGATCGACAACTGCGACTTGAAAACTGCCCTGCAGCTCATTCACGGCTTCCTGCGGAATTACCATTGCGCCTTTCTTCATATCGGCAACGAACCGCACTTTTCCGAATTGGCCGGGTCGCAGGTTGTTGCCCGGATTCGGAAACGTCACCTCGTAACGAATCGCGCCGGTCTTTGGGTCAAGATTGCGGTCGAGCGCGTAAAATTTTCCTTTCTGCGGGTACGTGTCGCCGTTGCCAAGAATCAGTTCGAACTGGAGCGAATTAATGTAACGCTGGCGTTCGTCCGCTTCCGGGTGGCGCGAGATGAAATCGCTGAACGGCCCTTCCCCGGCAGTGACGATAGCTTTGATCGGATCAAGTTGTGAAACGCTCGTCAGGGCGCCCGTGCTCGGACCGACCAAATCGCCAACTTGCGCGGTGGCGATGGCAGCCACGCCGTCGATCGGTGAAATCACCTTTGTGTATCCAAGGTTGAGTTCGGCTTGCTTAACGGCTGCTTCGTCCGCGTCGACATTTGCTCTGCTGGAACCGGCAGCGGCGATCGCTGTATCTCGCTCCGAGTCGCTGGTAACCTTCTTGTTGAACAAATCGATCGCGCGCTTTTCATCCGCGTCCGTCTTTGTTTGTGTGGCCTGGTCCTTTGCCAGTGTCGCTCTTGCCTGTGCCAGTGCTGCTTCGAAGGGACGGGGATCAATTTGAAAAAGCAGATCGCCCTTCTTGACGACACTACCTTCCTTATAATCGCGCGACACGATATAGCCCTGCACTTGCGCGTTAATGTTAGCGTTGATGAACCCGTCGAGCGTCGCGACGCGTTCAAGCACGCGCGGCACATCACGCGGTTGCACCGTCGTGACCAAAACTTCCGGCGCAGGCGGACCGGCCTGCGGCGCTTTGCGCGAGCAAGCGGTCAAACTCATTGCTAAGATCGAAATCGTCAGTGCGACAATTCGTGATGAGCACATTGGTTGGCCCTCCTGGAAACCTGATTGAATCACACGCTCGATTTGGATTGTCTCCGCGCGCGGATGGAGATGTCGATCTAATTTTTTCTTAGCAAACAACGAAGCGCTAACGAGTGCCCATGCGGTATTGTTTTTCATAGTGAGTCCGGCGGACCTGATTTAAGCGAGCCAGAAACCGATCACCAGAGTCAAGATCACCGCGGTCACAAAGAGCCAAGGGATCAACACGACCTCGATTCTCATGTGGCGAACCACCGCGATGTCATTGTCGACGTTTGGATCCCGATCAAAGAATCGGTGACGGTTGAGAAAGATGTAGGCGCCACCAAATAGATTCATAATTAAGAACGCTGTGCCTGCGATTCGCAGCGCAGGAAGAACGGCCGGATCGACGAGCGCGAGTGAAATTAAGTTTTTCATGCCCATATCATCCGATGGGACCAGCCTTCTCGGGAAAGACTATGTTTCTTGCCTCAGTATGCGTTGGAGGCATACCTTTTAGAGCAGTGGAGCTTCGGCATCTGCGCTACTTCGTCGCCGTAGCCGAGATGGAAAACGTCTCGCGCGCAGCGATCCTACGATTGCATGTTTCGCAGCCGTCGTTGAGCCGACAGATTCGTGATCTCGAGGACGAAATGGGCGTGCGCTTGCTCGAACGCACCGCGAAATCAGTAAGATTCACCGATGCTGGGCGTGCGTTTCTCGATGAAGCGCGCGCGATTCTCAAGCATACCGATGACGCGGTCGGCAATGTGCGGGCGATCGCCGGCAAGGCGGAGACCGAACTACACGTCGGCGATTGGCCGCTTGCGACCGGCGGCATGATGCCCGCAGCTCCTTCGCGCCTATCAACAAGCGATGCCCAACGTGAAGGTGAAGGTGCACGATTGGCCGGTCGAGAAAAATATCGCGGGCGTCCGCGATGGTCGCTTGCAACTTGCTGTCATCCTTCCGCCGCTCAAAGCAAACGCGCTTGAGGAGCTCCGGTTCGAGCAATTGTTCACCGGGCGCATTTGTCTGGCCGTTTCATGCGATCATCCATTCGCAAGAAAACAGTCGGTTTCCTTAGGCGACGCGGCGCGCGAACCGTTCATCGGATTGACGCAGGAGGAGTATCCTCGTTATCTGGAATATCTGAACACGATCTTCGCGCGCTTGAACGATAAACCGCGCCTCGTGGAGGAGCATGATGGCTGGTCTGGCGTTTTCTCCGCAGTCAGCGCGGGCACGGGAGTAGCGCTCACATCGGACACGTTTAGTTATGCATTTCAATGATCGCATCAAACTCTTGCGTCTAACGCCGGAGCCGAAACGCGCCGCGGTCGGAATCATTACGCGAAAAGGAAAACTCGGCCCCGCCGCAGAAAAATTTTGTCAGTGCGCGAAAGAAGCCTTCGCTGCGCTTCGTTAGGCGAGACCGCTAAGCCGTTGCGCGGATCGACATCAGCTCGCGCCGGCAGGCTTCGCTGAATGCCTTGAGCGATCGATTGCGCCGTGGATTTTGCCAGCACTGCTGCGGCACCGCACATCCAAAGCTGTCTAGCTAAGAGGATGTCGATGGTCCCTTGTTGCCGGAACACAACACATCTGATAGAGCGATGAACAGTTCGACCATTTCTGGTCGTGTGATACAAATGATGTATGGCGACTCCCGCGGTCATTGAGAAAATCAAGACGACGGATTTGGCGTTTGATCGCGCCAATCCCCGGATGGTTGGATATGGAATACAACCGACGACTGCCGAAGAAGAGGTTATCAAGACGCTTTGGGTTGAAATGGCAGTCGATGAGGTCGCAATGTCGATCGCAGCTAGCGGTTTTTGGCCGCATGAGCCGCTGATTGTTGCGAACGAGGACGGTAAGTGGGTGGTTATTGAAGGTAATCGCCGCCTGGCCGCCGTGCGAGTACCTGACGAACGCTGCTCTCGCCGCTGAGCTAGGTACAAACCTCGGCGCGAATCTTTCACCGGAGGTTCGTGGGACGTTGGAAGAGTTACCGGTGATAAAAAGTACGCGCGAAGAGTCGTGGCGCTACATGGGCTTCCGACATGTGAACGGTCCAGCGCGATGGGGAAGTTACGCAAAGGCAGAATACGTTCGCAAAGTTCGAAGTGAATACGATGTGCCACTTGCCGAAATTGCTCGCACTATTGGCGATCGTCATCGCACCGTTCAAAGATTGTATCGCGCGCTAATGGTCCTCGACCAAGCCTCCACTGCGCGTGTCTACTCGCTCAATGACCGAACAAAGAAGAATCTTCCTTTTTCACATTTGTACATCGGACTGGATTACCCGGGCTTTCAGCAATTTCTTAATCTTCGACCCGAAGACGAGGAGACTGAGGCGCCAGTGCCGACTGAGAATCTCCCAAATTTGGGTCAGCTTCTGGTGTGGTTGTTTGGCAGCAAAAAGGATAAGAAGCCGTCTCTGATCAGGAATATGAATGTTGATCTCAACCAACTCGAACAGGTTCTTCGCAGCTCTGAAGGCCTTCACGCATTACAACTCGGCAATTCATTAGGGCAAGCTTTCATGCTTTCCCAAGCACCAAAGGACCGTCTGCGAGGCGTTTTACTGGAAGCAAAAAGAAGCTTTCGAACGATCCGTGAGGTCGTACCGCAGGCTTATGACGGAGAAGAAGATATACTTCGGACGTCGGGAACGGTAGCAAACCTCGCCGCGGCGTTGTACTACGACCTCGATGCTCGACGTACAAACGTCCGAAAAGGCATCTAATGACAAATCATTTTCAGATGGAGCGGTTTTTGCAAGGCAACTGGCCCGTCCGAAATGTTCGAAGGCTTGCAGCGCGATAGCCAGATAATCGGCTGCTAACTGATGACTTGGGATTGCATTGTTTCTTCGGACAGTCTGGCAAGGGTAATTTGGGTTAGCTGATTGCATTATTAGTTCGAGGGGAACAGTTGTTCAAATTGCAGCGGTGAACGATAATCCAGCGCGCTATGCAGTCTAGTGCGGTTGTAGAAGGTTTCGATGTAATCGAAGATGGCCGTGCGAGCTTGGGCGTAGGTGGCGAAGCGATGGTGGTAGACCAGTTCGTATTTGAGTGTGCTCCAGAAGCTTTCGATAAAGGCGTTGTCGTAGCAGTTGCCTTTGCGGCTCATGGAAGGGAGCAAGCGGTGTTGGGTGAGCAGTTGGCGATAGGCCGCGCTGGCGAACTGGCGACCGCGATCGGAGTGGAGGATGAGTGGTGCGCTTGGTTGACGCCGCTTTAAAGCCATGCGCAGAGCGGCGATGACCAGCTGAGCATCGAGGCTTTGATGCATGGCCCAGCCGATGACACGGCGAGTGAAGACATCGAGGACCGCCACCAGATATAACCATCCCTGGCCGGTGAGAACGCAGGTGGCGTCGGTGGTCCAGACTTGGTTAGGCCCTTTGATGGTGAGACCTTTAAAGCGGTTAGGCGCGATCGGTCCACCGTGGCGACTGTCGGTCGTAGCCACGCGATACTTAGAACGTTGTCGGGCAAAGAGACGCTCTGTCCGCATGAGACGGGCGATGCGGTTGCGTCGTCCCGGGCAGCCGAGCACTTGCGCCAGTCGTGGACTGCCATAGGTCTGACGACTGCGCAGGAACTCCTCTTGAATGCGTTGACACAGTCGCACGTTCTCCAAATATCGTCGGCCTGGTCGGCGCATTCGCTCTTTCCAATCGTAGTAGCCGCTACGTGACACCACAAGCGCCTCACATAACCAGGCAACTTTGTATTGGCCGCTCATCTGCTCGATTCGGGCATACCGCTCGGCGGCACTTCGGAGAGGATGCCCAGTGATTTTTTTAAGACTTCACGCTGCTCTAAAAGTTTGGCGTTTTCGGCCCGTAAACGCCGGATCTCCGCTTCGAGTGCTTCGACGCTGCGTTTGGATTTGGGCTCAGTCATGGAAGCGTTGGGTTCGCGCTCCAAGTGTGCCCAGCGATAGAGTAGCGGAGCGCGGATACCGAGCTCAGCCGCCACCTTTGCGGCGCTGCGACCACTGGAACGCCATAATTCCAGCGCCTCCTGCTTGTATTGATTCGTGTAGCTCGCTTTGCTCCGAGCTGGTTTGCTTAACTGCGTCTTCATGTGGGTTCCTCGGGTTTTCACCCTTTGCCCACTGTCCGTCAAATCAATGCAACCCTAGAGCTTGATATCGTCATGTCCAAGCAAACTCGAAAGATAGCCGCCCTGCACATACGCAGACGTTGAGCGATCCACTGACAGAAATCGATCGCGAGCGGCACCGGATCGTTTGGATCGGCCGCGCGCGCGATTTCCTCGCCAGTGCTGAAGGCAAGAAGTGCGATCCCGAACCTGAGGCCTCTCGTCAATCTCATAGCGCCGATTGTTTCCAGCATCGAAGCGAGAAACAATTCAAATCTCGTCAACCAGCCGTAATTTTCGATATGGCTCTGCTCGACAAACTACACTAGCATCTCGCAACTAAGTAATGATGACCTCGTCAAGCGGCGCTTTTCCATCTCTGCGAAACTTTGCCTTGTCACTTCTCATTCTCGGCCTAATGACCACATCTTTGTCCGCCGACTGGCAGATCTACGGCAAGAATGCGCAGCACTCCAGCCAATCCAATGTCAGAGGTCGACCACTCACCGCGGTCTTGTGGCATACCGCAGTCGATAATCATCCTCAATCTGCCACCCACTACGGCTCGCCGACAATCACCGACGCGAACACGGTTATCGTTCCCCTAACGACGGGTGTCGGCGCAAATTTCGTGGTCGAGGCGCGCCGCGGATTTGATGGCTCGCTCATTTGGTCGAAAAGCACAGACTACATCCTGCCTGCTTCGGGTTGGCGACCGCCCTTTTCACCCATCCTGGCGAAAACCGCGCCGGCCACTTATCGAATCTACATTCCCGCAGCTGGTGGTACTATGGACTGGCGCGACAATCCCGATCAGCCCTCGGCCAATGCGAGTGGCAAGCTCGCTTTCTTTGATAACTCACCTGACCTAACGAATTACTTCGCGAACAAGGCCGGTTACGACGCCAATGTGAAGATCAATACGCCGACCACGGCGGATGCGTCAGGGAATATCTATTTCGGGTTTCAGGTCGCCGCCGCCACCGGAGTCTTGCAGGCAGGCGGAGGCATCGCGCGCATCTCAGCCGCGGGTGTGGGATCCTATGCAACGGCGACCTCCGTATCGGGACTCGCGGTGCCGGCACTTAATTCCGCGCCCGCGTTGAGCTTTGATGGAACAAAACTCTACGTTCTCTTTCGCGGCAGCGGTAGTTCTACAAACGGAAAACTGGTTCAACTGGATAGCACTACCCTCGCACCTCTACACGCCACCGCGATCCTGCCGGGCGTATCCACGTTTTCGACCGCCTCGCCTGTGGTTGGACCTGATGGTGACGTTTATATCGGAACCGTAACCGACCAATACAGTCGTGGCCGCCTCCAGCATTTCTCGGCCGGACTTGCAGACGGTGAAACTCATCGGCGGTTTCGGTTGGGACACCACTCCGGCTATCGTGCCCGCCGACCTTATTCCCGATTACAATTCCCGCGCCGGCTCGAGCTATCTTCTTTTTACGAAGTACAACAGCTACGATTTCCCCGGCGGTTTGAATAAAATCGCCATTCTCGACCCGAACGTTTCGCAGACCGATCCGCTAACAGGCGAGACCGACATGAAGGAAGTAAGAACTTTGCTTAGTCCTTTCGGGAACAATGATGAGTGGTGCATCAACGCCGCCGTGGTTGATCTACCTAACAAATGCGTTTATGCGAACAACGAAGACGGCCACCTTTACCGCTGGGATCTGGTTGCAAATACTTATACCAGCATCCAGCTCGCGGGCGCGGCTGGTCAACCATACACACCAACCCTTATTGGTCCTGATGGGGACGTTTACGGGATCACGCAAGGTAATCTCTATGCCGTGGGATCGCGGCCTGCCGTGCAATTGCCTGCCACGAAGCTGGTCAAAAGTGGCAGCAACCTGCTCTTCACTTTCCTGCGCGACCGAAGCGATGTCAGCTACATCGTTGAGTCATCACCAGACCTAACCAATTGGACGCACGTGATCACTGATCCCGGCGCTGTCGGCGGAAATGTCACCGTGACATTTCCGATTCCGAATGGTGCGATAAAATATTTCCTCCGCCTGCGGGTGTATTGATGACCTAACGACCGCCGAAAAGAGCGCGCAGCTGTTCCTGGCGATAGGCAAAGATGCGTTCAATGTCGGGCCGAATGAAAAATCGGTGAAGGAGAAAGTCCATGGGCACGGCGTAACGCACATGGTCGTGCACGAGCGTCCCGCCATCGCGTTCTTCAAATGTGTGCTCGTGAACCCAAAGCCGGTATGGTCCGCGAATTTGCTCGTCCACGAAACGCAATGGTGGCTCCCATTCCTTGATGACGGAGCGCCAGCGCAGCGGTAGACCGTGGATGCGCAAGGCGTGCTCGACGACGATGCCTTTGCGCATTTCCATTTGTCCTTGCTGTAACGTTCGAAAATGCAGCCACGGCGGCGTAATCCGGTCAAGGTTCGCGACGTCCGAAAAGAACTCGAACACTTTCTCGCGTGATCGCGGCAGCCAAAGATCGGATTCAAATTGCCGGATGCGCATAACGAGACGATTCAGCCGAAGCGAATCAGCCAGCCCGCGGTTGTCGCTGCGCAGGTCTCATCACAATCAAATATCGGTTCGCTTTAACAGATAATCGAGACCGCCGACGCGATACCAGCGATAACCGTAACCTTCGAGCACAATGCGGTGTTTGCCTGACTCCTGGGCTTTGCTGTGATCTTCGGTCAATAAGTTAACGAGAAGCTTCCCTTCCTTTCCGCGTTCGACGTCGAGATGAAACTCGCGCGGTTCCGCGTGCAGGTTGTGCAGGAAAACAACTGAGTTATTCCGCCAGTCGTAACGTATGGCGAGCACGGCCGGATCGCGCACTTTCAACACCGCGAAATCGCCCCAGCCGATTTCCGGAACTTCCTTGCGCATGCGAATGATTCGCTCCGTCCAGTTGAGCATCGAATCGGGATTGCGCCGCTGCACCGCTGCGTTGATGCGCTCGTAACCGTAAGGTCCCTCCGCAATCACAGGGTGATGAGGCTTTTTGTTTTTCGTGAAACCGCCGTTCGGTTCGGTGGACCATTGCATCGGCGTCCGCGCGCAATTTCGCTCCGGTAAGTCGAGATTATCGCCCATGCCCAGTTCATCGCCGTAGCGAATCACCGGCGTTCCCGGCAAAGTGAACATGAGACTATAGGCAAGCTCGAGCCGGCGCTGATCGCCGCCCAGCATCGGCGCGAGCCGGCGCCTGATGCCGCGATCGTAGAGCTGCATGTCTTTCTCCGGACCGAATTCGCGGAAAACTTCTTCGCGCTGGCTCTTTTCCAGCCGCCCGAGATCAAGCTCGTCATGATTACGCAGGAACATCCCCCACTGCGCCGTCGCCGGTCGCGGCTTCGTCGCTTTCAATGCCCTAACGAGTGGTCGGGTATCGGCCGTCGCCAAGGCATAGAAGAGGTGCTGGTTCACCTGGAAGTTAAACATCATGTGCATGCGCTCGCCGTCATCGCCGAAGTAATCCAGGTCGGTTTCGGGCAACACATTCGCTTCCGCGAGAATGATGCAGTCGCCCTGGCGCCATTGCAGGAACTCGCGAAAGAGCCGCAGCATATCGAATTGCTCCTTCGGCTTTCTCACGTTCGCGCCTTTGGTCGAGATGATGAACGGCACCGCGTCCATGCGGAATCCGGACACGCCTTGTTGAATCCAGAAGCCCATGATCTTCAGAATCTCGGCCTGCACTTCTGGGTTCGATGTATTCAGGTCCGGCTGAAAATCGTAGAAGCGGTGGAAGTAATAAGCCTTCGCTTCATTGTCGTAGGTCCAGGTTGTCTTCTGCACGCCGGGAAAAACCATGCCGGTGTTTGCGTGCGGTGGCTTCTTCTTCGACCACACATACCAGTCGCGATACTTCGAGTTCGGATCGCGCCGCGCTTCCTTGAACCATTGATGCTCGTTCGAAGTGTGGTTCACTACCAGATCGATCAGCACACGAATCCCGCGCTGATGCGCGGCGTGCGTGAATTCGACGAAATCGCCGAGCGTGCCGTAACGCGGATCGACGTTGTAGTAATCGGCCACGTCGTAGCCGTCGTCTTTGCATGGCGAGACTTGGAATGGCATCAGCCAGATCGCGGTCACGCCGAGTCCATGCAAATAATCCAGGCGCCGCATCAAGCCCGCGAAGTCGCCCACGCCATCGCCATTCGCGTCCATGTACGTGCCGACGGAGAGACAGTAGATGACGGCGTTCTTGTACCAGAGATCGTTAATCATGAGTTATCGCGAGCGCGACTTCGAACGCGCCTACCAACGTCAGATCGGATGCCGCTGAGGAATGGGACTTATTTTCGACGCTGCCGGCACGTCGCGCCTACTTCGCGTTCGTGTCCGGTTGCATCAGGCCAAAGACATTACCCTGCGGATCCTCCGCGTACGCAAGCCAGCCCACTTTCGGGATCGCCATTTTCGGCACACAGATTTTTCCGCGGGCCTGCTCGATTTTCTTGATTGTCTCATCGAGCGAAGCAACGGCGATAGTGTTGATCGTGCCGGAGCTTTGGCCTTCGCGCGGCTGCGTCATTCCACCATTGATTCCAGGATCCTTCTCGTCTCCAGTCGTGACCAGCCAATATTCAATCGGGCCACCTTCGAACTTCGTTGAATGTCCATCCGAAAACGTCGCGGTAAAACGGTTGCACCGCTTCCGGATCGTCCGTGTAGATCTCAAAATGAACAATGCGTTGCATGATTCCTCACTGAAACTTTCGGTTCTCCCTGATGAGTTGCGTGTCTCTCTTCAATTGAGCTTTGCCCAAATGTCGATTACTCACGAAATGGCAAAAGGAGTGTGAATGGCTGGACTGTTTGATCAACTCACGATTCGAGATCTCACGTTTTATAATCGCGTATTCGTCTCGCCCATGTGTCAGTATTCAAGCGAAGACGGATACGCGAACGACTGGCATTTTGTTCATCTCGGCAGCCGCGCAGTCGGTGGCGCGGGATTGGTCCTGACCGAGGCAACTGCCGTTCTCCCGGAGGGACGCATCAGTCCGCAGGACCTCGGCATCTGGCGCGATGAGCACGTTGAGATGTTGAGCCGCATCGTCAATTTCATTCATGAGCAAGGAAGTATCGCCGGCATGCAGCTGGCCCATGCCGGGCCGAAAAGCGAGCACGCGTCGCCCATGGGAAACGCCCGGAACAGTTCCGGAAAATGAAGGCGGCTGGAAGAAAGTCGTTGCTCCAAGTGCGTTGGCATTCGCCGACAACTACCCGAGGCCACAAGCCCTAACGAGTGATGGCATTCGTGAAATCGTCGCCGCCTTCACCGCGGCTGCGCGACGCGCATGTCAGGCTGGTTTTCGCGCCCTCGAGATTCATGCGGCGCACGGCTATCTCATTCACGAATTCCTGTCCCCTCTCAGTAACAAACGCGAAGACGAATATGGCGGTTCGTTTGAAAATCGAACCCGGCTCTGTCGCGAGATTGTTACAGCGGTGCGAACCGCCTGGCCTAACGAGTTGCCGTTATTCCTGCGCATTTCCGCGACCGATTGGGTCGAAGACGGATGGAACGTTGATGAATCGATCAAACTCGCCGCCCAAATTAAACAAATGGGTGTGGATCTTATCGATTGTTCCAGCGGTGGTAACGTGCCGCACGCAAAAATCCCAGTCGGCCCCGGTTACCAGGTGTCGTTTGCCGAACGCATCCGCCGCGAGGCTGAGATCATGACTGGGGCGGTCGGAATGATCACTTCACCGATTCAAGCCGAACACATCATTCGCACGGGACAGGCGGATGCAGTCATTATTGCCCGGGAATTCCTGCGCGATCCCTATTGGCCATTGCGGGCGGCGCGAGAGCTAGATCAATCGATTGCATGGCCGGTGCAATATCTTCGCGCCGCGCCGAAAGACGCACAGCCGCGCGTTCCCGTAGATCTGAAAAGCTTCGTCTCCTGCTTTGAGGAACAACATGGTATTCCGGACAATGGAGCTGCGCGTTGAAACTCGTTAGCTTTCGTTAGGCGTTGCTCGTTCGCGCGAAATCCGAACACATGGCCTGAGCATTTCTAATCTCCGTACCGCATCGTTCAGGTTGACGCCTCAACTTTGTGCAGAGACTCTTCGCTCATGGAAAACAACGACGCGCCGTCTCCGGTTCTTTTCTTCCAAACGCTCACTGCTTATCAGCGCAGCAGCGCGCTCAAAGGCGCGATCGAGCTCGATCTTTTTACTGCAATCGGCAATGGAAGGCGCGACGGCGGCGCAAATCGCGCAACGTTGCAAAGCTGATCCGCGCGGCGTGCGCATCCTTTGCGATTACCTCACCGTGCTCGGCTTTCTCGAGAAGAATGGCGACCGCTATGGCCTAACGAAGGATTCAGCAACGTTTCTGGTTCGCACTTCGCCCGCTTACGCCGCAAGCGCGGCGGACTTCCTCTTGTCCTCGCATCTCACGGACGCATTCGACAGTGTGGCGGATGCCGTGCGCAAAGGTGGCACCGTGCAAGGCGAGCGCGGCACAATGGCGCCCGAGCATCCGGTCTGGCTGAGTTTCGCGCGCGGAATGGGTTGGATGATGGCGCCAGCCGCCGAAGCGCTCGCCGGAATCATTCCACTCGATCCGACTCGCGACACGAAGGTGCTCGACATCTCCGCCAGTCACGGCATTTGGGGACTCGCCTTTGCGCAACGTAATCCGCGCGCAAAAATCGTCGGACTCGATTGGGCGCCGGTCTTGCAGGTCGCGCGCGAGAATGCCGCGCGCATGGGAGTTGCCGATCGGTTCAGCACACTTGAAGGCAGCGCGTTCGATTTGGATTTCGGTCGTGATTACGACCTCGTGCTCCTGCCAAATTTCCTGCATCACTTCGACTCGCCTACCTGCGTGAAGTTATTGCAAAAAGTACGCGCGTCGCTGCGCGATGGTGGCCGCGTCGGCATCGTAGAGTTTGTGCCGAATCCCGATCGCGTTTCGCCGCCCGAAGCAGCCACCTTCAGTCTGGTCATGCTTGTTTCGACCGAGCGCGGCGACGCCTACACCTTCGCTGAGTTCGAAAAGATGCTGACCGAAGCCGGCTTCGCTTCCATCGAACAACATCCGCTTCCGCCCGGCGTCGCGACCGCCATCATCGCGCAAAAGCGCAGCTAAGACGAAATCGTAAACGAAATTGTCTCGTTAGCCGCGCGATGGTTTGACCAGAATCTTTTGCCATCAAATGTCAGTGAACGTGCCGCGAATGGAATGGACGCGATGTCTTCCACTTGTGGCGATTTCCCATTCAGATTCACGCGCGCGATGCGCCATTCTTCGCTTTTGTCCGGAACGTCCTTGTATCTCGCGGCCGCGAAGGACGTAGAGCGTGCCATCGACAAAAGTGTGACCGCAAATTTCTTCGCCGGTTTCGATCGTGCGCAAGATCTTTCCGGAGTCATCGACCTGGTGAATCTGACCTTTGTACCACTGACTAAGGTAACAATGTTCACCATCAAAGCTGAGGTACGACCCGGCGAAGTCCGGACACGCGAATAGCTTCTTAAATCCTTCGTCGGGAGTATAGCGGTAAACGTAACGATCGTCATTCAGACCTTTGCCGATCGTAAAACGCAATCCGTCATTCGTTGAGACTCCAGCCCAAATCACTCCGGGCGGATCGATTTCATCGACGATTTTCCACGCATTGCGACATCGACCTTGTAGAAGCATTCCGAGGTCGCGCGAGCTCAGCCAAAGATATTTTCCATCCCACGCCAGTGCTTGCGGCGTAACAGTGGGCGCTTGTTTTCGCTGTTCTATGTTGATCGTCGGCAAATCGGTTTTTGTCATTTCATTTAAAAGTTCTTCGTCATTCTACCGCGCGCCCGACGCGAGTCATCCATCTTCACGGACAAAATATGAGCAGCAGGAAAACGCCGAAGAGCAAGAGATGAATGCACCCTTGCAAGACACTCGTTTTTCCGCTGCCGAACGTAACAATGCTTGCGGCCAGCGTGAGGATCAACAACGGAAGATTGCCGCCTTCAATCCCGAGCGTAATTGGCCGATGCGTCACCATTCCAATGGTCAGCACCGCGGGAATCGTTAGGCCGATCGACGCCAGAACCGAGCCGTGCAGGATGTTGACCGAGCGCTGGAGTTGATTCCGCATGGCGGCTTTGATCGCGGCCAACGCCTCCGGCGCCAGGACCAGGCTCGCGACAATGGCACCGCCAAAAGCCTGCGGCATTCCAAGGCGCTCCATGGAATTATCCAGCGGAATGGCGAACTTTTCCGCCATCACGATCACGGCGATGAGATACAGGAATAACATCGCGATGTGAAAACCGGTCGAGCGCATGACAAAGTCATGATGCGCGTGTTCGCCGCCCTGGCCCGCGCCGTCCGTCTCCGTGAAATACCCGCGGTAGCTGCGTGTCTGCATCGCCAGAAAAATCCCGTAGAGAACGAGCGAGGTGATGATGAGAAATTCTTCCTGCACCGAGGAAAGCTGCGGCCCTGACATCGATGTCGTGAAATTCGGCAAGACCAATCCGAGCACGGACAAAGCCATGATCGTATTGAGATAAGCGCTTGCCCCCTGAAGATTGTAATGCTGCTCATGATGACGCAGTCCGCCGAGAAGCAGCGACAAACCGATCAGACCATTGAGCGCGATCATGATGACGGCGAACATCATGTCGCGCGCGAGCGTCGGATTATTCGCGCCGTGCAAAACCGCGGCCGAGATCATGATCACTTCAATCGAGATCGCCGATAGCGTGAGGATAATTGTTCCGTAGGGCTCGCCGGTCTTGATCGCGAGACAATCGGCATGGCGCACAACCGAAATCGCTGACCAAAGCACTCCGAGAAACAGCCACGCGAAAACTCCCGCCAGCACGAGGGGATTGGCGATCCCGTCCAGCGCAGCACTTCCAATCCAAAGAAAAAATCCGGCGCTCGTTAGGCCAATGAGCAATGGATATTCCGCGCGCAGAATCCCGCCGATGCCACTCGACGATTTCGCCTTGCTCGAAACAGACGCCATGGTCGCGAGCTTAGGCAGAGCGATCCGTCAGGCGCAATCTCATCCGCCAGGTTTTCTTCGGTGGCCTGACGGATCGGATGAACCGCTGATCAGACGCGCGGCAGAAATTCTTCGCGGACAATCTTGCCGTTCTTCACGGTGTAGACGCCCACTTCAGACATTTGCCGGCGCTGCTTCGATTTTTTGTCGCTCACATCGGCGTCGTACTGCACGACAAAATGATCGTGCGCCACGAACGGTTCGCTCGCCTTGAAGCTATGCACTTCCATGGCGTCGACCCACCAATCGACTTTGCCGCGCACACCTTCCTTGCCGCGCGTTTCGGTCGGGCCGCCACCCATGCTGAACGCTTCCACGCTAACGACATTATCGTCGTACAATGTGTCGAGCGCTTCGTGCCAGGCTTGTTTGCGCACAAGCTCAACGACTTTCTTTGCCACATCTTCGGTGCTCATATTTTTCCTTTCTCGTTTGCTCTAGTGATTAACGAATTTTTCCAGCCGATCGAGAACGCTGTTCCAGCCCTCGTTGTGACGATCGCGCGAAGCTTCACTCGGAAGTCGCTCATGCGTTAAACGCAATTCAGTTCCGCCCGCAGCATCGCTTAGCTCCACCGTCACGACGCTGGTATTATTTTCCCAGTCTTCGTCGTCATCCCATTGCCAGGTAAAGACAACCTTACGGTTCGGCACCAGCTCGCGGTACTCACCGTGCACCGTCATGTCTTCGCCTTCGTCATTCGTTAGGTCCCACTGATATTTGCCGCCAACGCGCGGGTCCGCGAAGAACTTGCGCGTCCGAACGTTTTCCGGTCCGAACCATTCTTTCAACCGCGCCGGATCGGTCCACGCCGCGTAAACCTGATCGCGCGGCGCTTTGATCAGTCGCTTGATTTCGAGCGAAGTCTTGTCTGTCGCTTTCGTGGTCATGATTTTGCTTTCTGACTTTTTTCAACGAATTGCTTGAGTTCCGTTCCAATGATCGCCGTCCAGCCAGCCTCGAAATTCTTGCGCGCATAAGCTGGTGTCTTCGGAAATGTCTCGATCCCAGTGTGCGTGAGCTTCAGTCGCGTCTTGTCGCCATTGGCAAACAATTCGAAGGTGACTAACGAGTTGCCCGGTTCGCCTTTGTATCGCCAGGTGTAAGCGATTTTCTTTTGCGGAACCGCCTCCGTTACTTTGCAGAGGTGATGATACTTGTTGCCGTCATGTTCGACCACGAATTCAAATTCAAATCCGGGTTCGGCTTTGAATTCTTTCAGGTCGAAATACCATTGCCGCATTTGCTCGACATCGGTCAGCGCCTTCCAAACGCGCTCGATCGGCGCATCAAACGTGCGTTCGAGCACAACTGCGTCCGCTAATTCATTTGCTGGCATCGTTATCTCCTTTCGTTAGGCCTAATATTCGTCGTGCCGCCGCACCCAATCCATCGTTGACTCGGGATTTTCATCACGACCTTTCGGCACAAGGTCGAGGAAATTGTAGGTGCCGACGAGTTGATCGAGACCGCGCGCGTAAGTCGAGTAGGTATGAAAAACGTCGCCGTCATCGTTCTTGTAAAACACGCTCAAGCCCGGGAATTCGTCACTCATATACTCCTGCGTGCCGTAGTTGTAATAAACCTTTCCCTTCTTCTCGTCTTCCTTCGTAAACGAGACTTGATAGTCGAAGTTGAAGTCGCTGCCGTGCGATGACAGCCACTTGAAACGCCAACCCATCCGCTTTTGATACGCTTGAATCTCGGACAGCGGCGCGCGCGAAATTACAACAAACGCCACATCGCGATGCGACAGGTGCAGGTTTGCTCCGTCAAAGTGATCGGCCAGATAAGAACAGCTCTTGCAGCCTTCGCCCCAGCCCGGACCGAGCATGAAATGATAAACGATGAGCTGACTGCGGCCGTCGAACAGATCGGCCAGCGTTTCTTTGCCGTTCGGTCCCTCGAACGAATACTCCTTGTCGATCTTGACCATCGGCATTGCGCGACGCACGGCTGTGAGTGCGTCTCGCTGCCGCGTGAATTCCTTTTCGCGCCTGAGCAAATCTTTGCGTGCCACAAGCCATTCCGCTTCCGTTACCACTTCTCGATTCAATTCCATTTCTGCTGTCTTCATTCTGTTGTTCCTTGGGTTGGGTTGTTTGTTTTCGCTTCCAAAATCTTGTGACGGCAAACGCCGTTAGTCCGCCGCCTGAAGTTGCGCTCGCTGCAAGCAGCGCCGCATTCGCTATGCACAATGGACACATCAGCCTTTGCCTTTCTTTCCCGCAGTCTTGTTTGTCTTTTCCAAATACTCAGCCAGCCGATCGAGCGAGCCTTCCCAGAATTTGCGATACTCCTCGACCCATTCGGCCGCTTGTTTGAGCGGCTTCGCGTCCAATTGCATTTCGTGCACGCGGCCGTAGCGACGACGTCGAAGCAATCCCGCTTTTTCCAGCACGCGCAGATGTTTCGACACCGCGGGTAGCGACATGTCGTGCCGCCGGGCCAGATGGGTCACTCGTTTCGAGCCGCGCGCGAGGTGCGAAAGAATGCGGCGCCGCGTCGGATCGGCCAAAGCAGCAAACGTGCGGTTCAAAGTCTCTGGAGAATATTTAACCATCTGGTTAACTATTTAGCGGGAAGTTCGCGGCCGTGCAAATATTTTTTTCAAAGTTTTTTGCGTCCCTCGAACGACAATTGCATCGACGGCGCGACCCAACGTTTGCGAAACTGCATCGTGCTCGCTACAACTCTGACTTTCTCCATCATGAAAACTCCGAAGGACAACATTCAGCTCAGCGCGGTCGAGGATCACGATGGCATTCTGACCATTCGCGGCGGTGGTGCGCGCCGAGATTGGAACGGCATCCATTATAAACAGGGCATGTCCGCGAAAAATGTCGGCACGACAAAACTGTCGGCCAATATTGCCACGATCCCGCCGGGTGGCGTGGCTTACGCGCACATTCACGTCGGCTTCGAAGTCATCCTTTACATTCTCGAGGGAAAAGTGCGCCACGAGTTTGGCGATGGTTGTCGGAAAGTTTTGGAAAACGAAGCGGGCGATTTCATTTACATCAAGCCCGGTGTGCCTCACGAAGTTTTTAACATGAGCGACACCGAACCGGTCGTAGCCTTCGTCGCCCGCTCTAGCGCGAGCGAGTGGGACGATATTATCCCTTACGATCGGACGCAGAAAACGGACTGAGCAAACCGAAACTCCGACTCAAACGCGCGCCTAACGACAAGAACGGCGCATAAGAACAAATTACGTCTTCGGCGGCCACTCCACGCCGGCCAATTCTTTTGGCAACTGCGTCGGGTCGGTCGGATAAATGAGCGACATGTCGGGCTTGGTCTTCGCGCCGGGCAAGAATTCCAGTTCCTCCGGCGCGCCAACGATGAGCCAGAGCACCTCGGCTCTCGGTGTCGTTGAACACCTGACGCAACTCGTTAGGCCCGACGAGCACGCCGCCGTATTTCGGCACGGTTAAGGTTTCCTCGCCCACGCGCATGCGGCCGACACCTTCCAGCACGAAATAAAATTCCTCCGAGCGAATGTGCTTGTGCAGCGTGTTCGCGCTTTTCGCCGGCAATCGCCAGAGCCGAGCGCCGAGATTCTCGCTTCCGGTGCGCTCCAGATAATCCGCGTTCGGGATCTTCATCAAATTGGACAGCCGCCAGTGCAAATCTTCCGGCTTGATCAGTTGGTAACCTTGAAATGTTTTCATTTCTGAGTTCGACGTTTTATATGTTGGACTTTGAGCGTTCGGCGTTCTTGAGTAATCGACCGCTTATCACTTCTTCTCGCAATCGATGAATGATATGAGCAGGAAAATTTGCCGACTTAGTTTCTTAGCAGCGATTTTTTACACGAATCTTTGCGTAGCCGGCGCTGCGAACGAAACGGCCGGTCACGCAGGTCATCATCTGGGCACGGTCAACTTCCCGATCTCCTGTTCGAAAGAAGCGCAGGTGGAATTCAATCGAGGCGTCGCGCTTCTCCATCACATGACCTACCCGCAAGCGCGGCAGGCTTTTCAACATGTCGCGGCGATTGATCCTGATTGCGCGATGGCGCATTGGGGCATCGCGATGACCTTGTTCCAACCGCTCTGGCCGACGCGGCCTTCAGCAAAAGCGCTTCAACAAGGCTGGGACGAAGTGCAAAAAGCAAAACAACTTCGACCGCCGACTAAACGCGAGCAGCTATTCGTAGATGCGGCGGAAGCGTTTTTCCTGGAACCCAGTTCGTCGGATTATTGGCTCCGCATCCGCCGTTGGGAACAGGCCATGGAAAAACTTTACAACGCTTTTCCCGACGATCCGGAAGCGGGCGCTTTTTACGCTTTGGCGCACCTCGCCACCGCGCCATCCGACAAGATTTCGCGAGAACATTCGGATCGGGCGGCGGAAATTCTTCTGCGCATCTACAAGCAAAATCCCGAGCACCCGGGCGCGATGCATTATCTCGTCCACGCCAATGACGTCCCGGGCCGCGAACGCGACGAGCTCGAAATCATCCGCAAATACGAAGTGGTCGCGCCGGACAACCCGCATGCGCTGCATATGCCGACTCACATCTACACGCGACTCGGCGATTGGGACGGAGTCATTCGCGGAAATCTTCGGGCGGCGGACGCAGCTTTAAAATATCCCGCGGGCGAACACGGCGAGTTTGTATGGGACGAGTTTCCGCACGCGATCGAGTATCTCATCTACGCGTACCTGCAAAAGGGCGAGGATGAACAAGCGGCGGCGCAACTGAAGCGGTTGCGCGGAACCGCGCATGTGGAACCTACTTTCAAGCTGGCTTTTCACCTGGCCTCAACCCAGGCCCGCTATGCACTGGAACGCCGCGCGTGGGATGATGCGTTCTCGATTGTTCCGCGTGAGCCGGCCACGCTTGACTGGGATCATTTCACCTGGGCGGAAGCGATCGCTCGCTTCGCGCACGGCCTCGGCGCAGCGCATCTCGGAAAAATCGACGACGCTAAAGCCGATGCAAAAACTCTGGAGACGCTCGAAGCCGCCACGCGCAACGCGAAAGGAGGAATTGTTTGCGCGTAATATCAAGGTGCTGCATCTCGAGCTCAATGCATGGATCAAACATGTGGAAGGAGACAAGGAAGCTAGCGTCGCTCTGATGCGACAGGCCGCTGAACTTGAAACTTCGACACCGAAAGCCGCTGTCACTCCGGGACCCACTCTCCCCGCTTATGAGCTTCTCGGCGACCTGCTCATGGAACAAAAAACGCCTAACGAGGCCTTGGTCGCTTATAAGCATTCGCTCGAACTTTATCCGAATCGTTTCAATAGCCTGCTCGGCGCGGCCAGATCGGCGCGCGCAGTCGATGATCGATCTTCGGCAAAGAATTTCTACCAACAACTACTCGACGTTGCCGGTGACGGGCAGCGCCAGGGAGCCTTGAGTGAAGCGCGGACTTACCTGACTCAAAATAAATAGTCGCGAATTCACCTGTCACTCATCGCTTTTTCTTCGCGAATTCGATAGCTTGCGTCTCGCCCAAGAAAATCGGTAAGCTCCTGTTCGAGCTTAGCACCTGCTCAAACGCGACCAATGGAAACACCGTTGACGCCTCTCGAATTCGCTCGGCGCGCGCGCAAACTTTATCCGGATCGCGTCGCAGTCGTCGATGGTGAATCACGCTTCACTTACGCAGAGTTTCTCGATCGATGTGATCGCTGGTCGGCCGTTTTGCAACAACTTGGAATCAGCCCGGGCGACCGCATCGCCTATCTCTCGCCCAACACTCATGCGCAACTCGAGTCGTTTTATGCCGTGCCCCAAATCGGCGCCGTGCTGGTGCCATTAAACTATCGCCTGACGGCAGACGATTTCGTTTACCTCATCAATCACAGCGGCTCGCGCATGGTTTGCGCACACCGCGATTATCTCGGAGCAATCGACAGCATTCGTTCGCAGCTTCCGCACGTCGAACATTTCGTCGCCCTAACGGGAGAAGGGAAAAACTGGCTGGACTATGAAACTTTGCTGCAGGCAGGCTCGACTGAATTCGCCCGCCCGGAAATCGGCGAACGCGATCTGCTCACGATCAACTACACCAGCGGCACCACTTCGCGTCCGAAGGGCGTGATGATCACTCATCGCAACGCGTGGATGAATTCCATCGGCACATTGGTCCACCAACCAATGAGCTGTAGCGATCGTTACCTCTGGACGCTGCCGATGTTTCACGCCAACGGCTGGACTTTTGTCTGGACAGTCACCGCGGCCGGCGCGACGCACGTCTGTCTACCGAAAGTCGAGCCGCGCGCGGTGTTTGAATTGATGGCGGCAGAACAGATCACCATGCTCTGCGCGGCGCCGACGGTTTTGATTTCGTTGGCGAATGCGCCTAACGAGCTTCGCCAGCTCGCGCCGAAGGGAATTCGCGTTGTTACCGCCGGTGCGCCTCCCGCCGCCTCTACCATCCAGAGACTCGAAGAAGAACTGGGCTGGACGATTACTCACGTTTACGGGCTGACTGAGACCGCACCGTTTATTACCGTATGCGAGCAGCGCGCGGAACATGAGTCACTTCCGCCTAACGAGCGCGCCGCGATCAAAGCTCGTCAAGGCGTTGAGCTAATTACCTCCGGCGACTTACGCGTGGTTGACGCGCAGGGCGTCGAGGTCCCGCACGATGGGATGACGCAGGGTGAAATCGTCGCCCGCGGCAACGTCATCATGGCCGGCTACTACAACGACCCGGAAGCAACGGAGCAAGCTTTGCGTGGCGGCTGGCTTCACAGCGGTGATGCCGCGGTCGTGCATCCGGATGGCTATGTTGAAATTCGCGACCGCCTCAAAGACGTCATCATCAGCGGTGGCGAAAACATTTCATCTGTCGAAGTGGAAAGCGTGCTTTTGCGACATCCAGCCGTGCAGGAGATCGCGATCGTGGGACTACCGCATGAACGCTGGGGCGAGGCGCCGCACGCATTCGTTGTTCTCAAGCAAGGCGCATCTGCCACAGAAAGCGAACTCCGTGATTTTGCCCGCGCCCATCTTGCGCATTTCAAGGCGCCGCACACTGTAACCTTCATCAATGAGCTTCCCAAAACCGCCACCGGCAAGATTCAGAAATATCTATTAAGAGGGCGACAAACCGCCATCGCTCCGCAGTGAATCAATATTCCCGCCGATTCGGCACTTCGCGCCTTGCCGCTGTGGACGCCGTTTGTCAGCATGCGCTCAATGACGAAGTATCTTCTTCTCCTGTGTCTTTTTCCCACAATGATAGCATCGGCTGAAAATGCAGAGCTAACGAAGCAGCTTGGTAAGACGGTCCTCTACGGCGACATCGCACTCTCGCCAGATGGCGCACGCCTGGCTTGGACGCAATCGACAGCCGCGAATCCTAAACCCAAGCAGACCCACGTTTGCGCCGTCTCAGGCAATAGCATGGCTACGCTCGTGAAAATTCCAATGGCGACGGGCGATAGAGTCGATGCTGAGTCAGCCTGGGCTCCCGACTCAAAGACGCTCGTGTTCTTTTCCACCGCGGGCGAGAAGGATGATCAACGCCAGCTTTGGACAGCTCACGCGGATGGCTCGGCCGTGGAGAAGCTTACTTCGTTGAAGGGATATGCGGCACGGCCACGCTGGGCACATAATGGAAAACAAATAGCTTTTCTCTATATAGAAAATGCCGGTGGCGGTGGACCTTTAATGGCCGCTCCTACTACCACAGGCGTTGTCGATACTGCTATCCATAACCAGCGCATCGCGGTTCTCGATCTTGCCACCAGGCAACTCCGGCAGGTTTCGCCACCCGATCTTCACATCTACGATTTCGACTGGTCGCCGGATGACAAGACATTCGTCATCACGGCCGCGCCGGGCCCCGGAGATAACAATTGGTGGATAGCTCAAATCTACACGGTCGATGTGGCCAAAGGCATCGCTACTTCCATCTACAAACCTTCCCTGCAATTGGCGGTGCCCCGTTGGTCACCGGATGGGAAGTCGATCGCTTTCATCGAAGGCATTATGAGTGACGAAGGTTTCCATGGCGGCGATCTTTTCACCATCTCAGCTAATGGCCAGGACCTAACGAATCGTACCCACGGACGGAAGAGCTCGGCCAACTCTCTTTTCTGGCCCACCGCGGACCATATCCTATTCGCGGAGTATGTCGGCGGCGGCACGGCTATTTCTGAATTGACCTTGGTCGATGGCTCCGTGCGAAGCATCTGGCATGGCCCGGAAGGTCTACATGCCTTCGGTAATTTTCCCGACCTCGCACTCTCGGCCGATGGCAAAGTCGCGGCTGCCGTCCGTAGCACTTATGATACTCCTCCGGAAGTCTGGACAGGAGCGGTTGGTCAATGGCAGCAGGTCACACACAATAATGCTTCGATGACTCCGAGCTGGGGCAAGGCTGAGAACCTCGAATGGACTAATGAAGGATTAAGCATTCAAGGATGGCTAATAGCTCCCCAAAAAGTAGACCCCGGCAAGAAGTATCCACTCGTTGTTCTTATCCACGGCGGACCTAGCAGCGTGACGACTCCCGATTGGCCAGCCGGCGCTGGGATGTCGCGCGCCATCATCGCCGCGCTTTCCGCCAGCGGCTACTATGTTCTGCTGCCAAATCCGCGCGGCAGCTATGGACAAGGGGAAGATTTCACCCGCGCTAACGTGAAGGATTTCGGTGGCGGCGATCTACGCGACACCCTTGCCGGCATTGACGCTGCGACGAAGAAGTATCCCATCGACGCTGCACGTCTCGGAGTTACCGGCTGGAGCTACGGCGGGTTCATGACCATGTGGACCGTCACCCAAACCGACCGCTTCCGAGCTGCTGTCGCTGGCGCTGGAATCGCGAACTGGCAGAGTTACTACGGGCAGAACCTTATCGACCAATGGATGATCCCATTCTTCGGCGCCTCTGTTTATGACGACCCCGCCGTTTACGAGAAAAGCTCGCCTATTCACTTCATCAAGAAAGTGAAGACACCTACTTTAGTTATTGTAGGCGAACGCGACGCCGAATGCCCTGCCCCGCAATCCTGCGAATTCTGGCACGCGCTCAAGACACTTCACGTGCCAACGCAACTCATTGTCTATCCCGGCGAAGGCCATATGTTCGTTAAGCCAGAGAACCAAGCCGACCGTCTCGATCAAACCATTGCCTGGTTCGACAAATATCTGAAACCGTAGCGGCTGCGCTAAAACGAACTTTATCCTTCAACTTTTCAGCCTGTATTGTTCGTCGCTAACTTTTTCCATCCAGTCGACGACTTTGCCGCTGAGCGCTTCTTGAATGGCAATATGCGTCATCGCCGTTGTCGGCGTCGCACCATGCCAATGCTTCTCGTTAGGCGAAAACCAGACCACATCGCCTGTTCGTATTTCCTCGACAGGTCCGCCCTCGCGTTGTGCCCAACCAAGACCGGATGTAACAATCAATGTCTGGCCCAACGGATGTGTATGCCAGGCGGTGCGGGCACCCGGTTCGAACGTCACGCTTGCGCCACGAACACGTGCCGGTTCCGGCGCTTCGAAAAGCGGATCGATGCGAACATTCCCGGTGAACCAATCAGCCGGGCCTTCGCTGGAAGTTTGCGAACCCGCTCTCTTTATTTCCATCCCCTTCCCTCGACCTTCAACAATGAACTCTCAACTTCTTTTCCTTTACCTCCCGCAGATCCTGCGCGCCGCTATCCGAAATAATTGCCGCAGTTCATAAGGACAGTTCCTTTTGGACGCGAATGGCACGAACGCAAAGGCAATCTCCGCCGTCGTGGACGGGTTATCGCCGAGCGGCACACTGCTCGTCCCCGCCGCGCCTAACGAATTGCTAACACTCAGGATGAAATAGTTGATTGCCGGCCGGCGAGATGTTGCCGGTTGATATTCGGGCACAGCGAAAGATTCACAAGACACATTGGAATTCAGGGCAATGACCGGCATTCATCCAATGATCGAGAAATATCCGCTCAGCCGCGTGGCCGACGCTTACGAACAGATGCACCGCGGCAAGGTTCGTTTCCGTGTTGTCCTCATCATGGGGAAGGAGCGTGGTATTACCGCTGTTCTGAAGCTGACTAGATCCTGCTGATCGCGTAGGCTGAGGTAGTGAATACATCATCTGCGATCGCGACTGAAGGACCAAACAAGAAACCAGCCGACGTAATCGTACGCGGTAACGCCGCCGGGTTTCTCCAGGAAGTGACGAGTGGCAAACACCACTTGCGCGCGGACGAACCGGTCGAAGTGGGCGGGACCGATGCCGCGCCGGGCCCATACGATTATCTCTTGATCGCACTGGGCGTGTGCACATCGATGACCGTGGGCTTATACGCGCGCCGGAAGCAAATTCCGCTGGAGGACATCACGGTTTTTCTCTCGCATTCGCGCATTCACGCGAAGGATTGTGAAGAGTGCGAGACGAAGGAAGGATTGCTCGATCGCATCGAAACGAACATCGAGCTCAGTGGTCCTTTAACGCCGGAACAACGGACCAAGCTGATGGAGATCGCGGAGAAATGTCCGGTCCATCGCACGCTCAAGTCCGAGATCAACATTCGGCTGCAAGCGGTCGATTCCAAGTAATCGCACCCGGAGCTGCGCGAAAGTGCGATCAATCAATCGCGAGCGACGAAATCTTTTCGTTCGGAATGTGGAAGTGATAATAAAGAAGGCGAAACGCTACGCAGTAATCAAGCCATCGAGAAAATCTGGCAGGCTATTGTTCGCAATTCGATGGCGCTTGTACGTTCACCGAACCCGCTTGCTGTCGAAATTGAATACCGACATGTTGAAAACTAGCATCGGGTCGTGCCTGCGCCGCCGACGCCGAAACTTTGCCCGCCATCTGTCCGCGAAGTTTGCTTCCGCACTTCTCGTTCGCGGCCTTTTCGGAGCCGCGAGGTTGATCATTAGCTATGTTACGATTCCAATTTCATTCGTTTCTTTCGCTCGTTTAGCGGTAGCCTCCGGCGACGCGCACCGTTTCTCCCGTAACCCAAGCGCTCTCTTCCGAGGCGAGGAACACTGCAACCGGCGCAACATCGCGCGGCTGCCCGACACGGCCGAGCGGTGTCTGCGCGACGCCTTCCGATTCGAAGTCGCTGCCTGGCATACCGAGCTTCTCGTAACCTTCCGTCTCAATGAGACCTGGGTTAATTGCGTTCACCCGCACGTTCTTCGGTCCCAGTTCCTTTGCTAACACGCGTGTGATTGCATCGACGGCGCCTTTGGTTCCTGTGTAGATGGCTGAGTTCGGTGGCGTGAGCGCTTGAGGCGACAGAGCTAATATTGATCACGCTGCCTCCTTCTGCGCCGAAATGTTTCACCGCTTCCTGCGTCGCGAGCAGTAAACCGAGGACATTGACGTTGAACTGCCGATGAAACTCTTCTTCGGTCACTGCCTCAAGTGGTTCGAAGCTATAGACGCCGGCGTTGTTAACCAGAACATCGACCTTCCCGAATGTTTTCTTTGCCGCGGCGAAGAGCCGTTGCACTTCCGCCGGCTTCGCGACACTCGCCTGCACCGCAATCGCTTTGCCACCACGTTTCGTAATTTCGTCAACCACCCGATCGGCATCTTCTTTGGCCGATGAATAATTGACGACAACAGCCGCACCTTCCGCGGCGAACTGTTTCGCAATCCCTGCGCCGATTCCCTTCGACGCCCCGGTCACTATTGCGACCTTTCCGGTTAACTTTTGGTTATTCATTATTGTTCCTTCCACTCAGTTTTCGTTACTCGAAATTCGTTAGGCTTCTCGTTTCTTATCCACATAAGGCGAGTGCCGGTTGCAAAGCGGCGACGTCTGCGAAAGCGCGTGGCGTGAACACATCCGCACGTTTCGTTTCGGCCGGTTGCAGGTTGAGATTGGCAATGTGGGTCTCGACCAAATCCGGAAGAAGCAAATGTGGAAAGGTCGAGAGCCTCCACGCGTTTGTTTCTTCCTGGTCGAGAACAAGGCGAATGATTTCGCGCAAGGCTGGATAAGCCTGCTCGTAATCGTGTTGCAGTCGCTGTTTCAGCTGCGCCATCGCGACTGAAACCATCTGGAGGAAAACTGCTGCTGCGTTCGGTTGATCAGTTTTCATAGGGTTACATTTTTCCGATTAGGTGGTTTGTATTTGACTGGTCGTCTATAGAATTGGCAAAAAAAGAGAGTTAGGAAGAAACAGTGGGCGCCGGTCTCACGCCCAGGATATCCATCGCCACATGCTTAAATTCGCAGAGCAACTGCAGGTCATTTTGAATTCGCGCTTGCGCCATCGTTCCTTGATAGCAGGCAAAGAGCGCCCGCGCCTTGGCTTCCGGATCGCGTGCTTCAATCAAACCCTGCCCCTGAGCATCGCGCACTGCTGAAATGAAATAGTTTACCTTGTGATCCATGATCCGATCGATCGTCGCGCGCACGATCTGGTCCTGCGTGCTCACTTCGCTTCCCACGCTCAGCAGAGGACAACCGAGGATGGAACCGCATTTCTTTTGCAGTTCCGCGAGGCGGTCGTGCACGAAATCAAAGTAACGCTCGAACCGCTCCAGAGGCGGAACAGTCGGAGAAAAGATCGCGTCCATCTCGGCTCTTTTCTTGTTCCAATCGGCCTCCAGCGCCGCAGCCGCGAGTTCCGACTTCGATTTAAAGAAATAATAGAAACTGCCTTTCTTGGCGCCCGCTCGCTCACAGATCGCATCGACTGAAGTGGCGCCGTAGCTGTTTTCCCAGATCAAATCCATCGCCGCGTCGGTCAGGCGCTCTTTCATGTCACTTACTCTGGGCATGCGAGGAGAATAATTATGTAGACCAATCAGTCAACTATTTTTTTTGAAGGATTTTTGTGATTCCGATCCGCGATTTTGCTAATGCCGGTTTTCTTTTGGCTGACACACCAGTCTCCGAGGTTTAAAACGAACCGGCAGGATCACCAAACTCGAATGGAAGGAAAAAATTATGGCCGCAAAATCTGGAAGAGCTGACTCAGTTTATAGAATCACAGAAGTAATCGGAACGAGCACGAAGTCGTGGGAAGACGCCGCAAAGAATGCAGTGGAAACCGCGGCGGGCACGCTGCGGGATCTGCGCATTGCCGAAGTTGTCAAAATGGACATGACAGTCGAAGACGGCAAGGTGCAGACGTATCGCGCGCGCGTGTTGGTTTCATTTAAATACGGAAGCTGAGAGACCTTCGTGGGTTAACCTCAAATCGCTTTGCGAAGATAGGGTAGCCTGTACGGCATCAACGTCGCCCGCCACCGGAACGATCTTCAAAAGGATTGTAGACCACGATTGCGTAGTAGGCGATGGACCCATCCGGTCGCCGCTCGATGCTTTGGGGCCGCCCAAAGAACGTTTCGACATCTCTTGTCGTGCTTCGTCCACGAATCAAAGAACCGAGACGCCTCGTGTAAAAGTCATTCGGCGTTGCTTGAACGATATAAGCCGGCGGCGCCGATAAGACACCAGCGCGATTGAACCGGAAAGCAAGCGCATCGGCTCCATATCCACGGCGCAACGGATCGGCAGTATCGCTGGCCGGAGCACCTTCAATTCCGAGTTGGTGCATCAAGGCAGAGCCGGGGCGAACAATGTAATAACCGGTCCGTGGTCCTCGCGGGACATAGTGCGAGTCGTCGCCGAAGGAATTCGTGCTCACGCAGGAAGTAACACTCAGCAAAGCGAGAGCGATCACGCTCAGTGAAATGAGGCCGTTGCCGTTACGATAGCCAGGTATCTTCAAAGCGGTCCCTGTAACTCCGGTCATCAATCCGCTCTCAGGAGTTACGATAGCAACTTCCAAGGCTACCGTGCGTAATGCTTTCCGCATTGGCATGGAATTGCGAGTCACTCTTTCGATGATTCTTCAGTATCAGCCAGGCGAGTAGCAGTGCCCGCGTTCGGCGCTTCGGTATCGGCCGTTGCGGACGTTACGCTATTTCCACTCGCACGAATCGACTCTTCGATTTTTTTCTCGGTGGTTTTCAACGGATCGTAAGTGACAAAAATCGCTCCCTTCGCAATCTTCACCTCGTGAACGCCCTCGATCGCGTTCAATGCATCCGTGATCGTCTTCTCATCCGTAGCCGACCCAACGCCTTCGCTCTCGATGCGCGCCTCCATGGTCGCGTTCAACGCCGCCACCCCTTCGTCTACTGTTTCGCTCACAGGTTAATCCTACCAGGTGTAGTTCGGAATCAATGAAGCTAACGCGCGCATTTTAATAAAATGCGACGCTCGCAAGCTCCGCTAAAAATCGTTCCATGGAGGGCGCCGTGCCGTGGATTTAAATTCGATAACGATTGCAAACCTTCTGCTCGTCAAGGCTCACTGAAAAGACAACTATCAGTTCTATGACATGGATCAAAACATTGCCCGCAGGGGACGCGAATGAGCATCTGTCTGCCGCAATCGAAGCTCAACGACATTTGTATCCGGCAGAATACGCGGAGCCAGTTCATCCCGTGGCGGACGGCGCGAGTTCAGAGATCGTTGCCTCACACAGTCTTATTCCGGAGGCATTATATCATGCGTTCGCCACTTTTGGCTCGCTCATGTCGCCCGACCTACCACTTTCGCGTAAGCAACACGAAATGATTACAACCTTGGTTTCGGTAACTAATCGTTGTCACTACTGAATAGAATCTCACGCAGAGTTTCTGCGTCGGGTCACGTTGGATAATGATTTAGTCCAGGCACTGCAGGACGATTACACGACAGCTCCAATCACTGCCCAGGACCGCGCAATGCTCGATTTTGTCGTGACACTAACAAAAGACGCGACAAAAATCACCAGGCTCGATCATGAGAAGCTGCGCGCGGTGGGCTTTGACGACAGAGCAATTCTGCAAATCACCCTGCTCGCATCCTGGTTCAACTACATCAATCGCGTCGCTGATGCACTCGGAGTTGGGCGCGATTAACGGAATCGAGCCTGAGTGGCCCGCAACGAATGCCACCTTGATTGGTTTACGGATGGATATCCAGCGTTGCCTGGAACTTGAGATCGCGCAGACGCGTCACGTCTTTTACTTCTTTTTCGGCGACAGCATGACCCCTTCGGCGATGCACTCCCATTTGCCATTGCGTTCCATCCAGGTATCCATCCAAACGTAGGTGTGGGTAAACTGTTTACCATCCTTGTCCTTCCCCTTCTCCGTCGTCGTGCCGCAAACGGTGGCCACGTTCGACCCGTAGACATGAACATCCATGTTGTCGTTTACGGCCGAGCTCAAGCTGTTGGGATCGCTCTTAGCCTCATCCAGCAGCTGGGACTTTCCGATATGTTTTCCTTCCGGGGTGAATCCGGCAAAGTCGTCCGCGATTACATTTCCTACGGCAGCCACATCCTTGTCTACCAGCGCCTTAACCCAGGCGTCTTCCATCGCCTTTAGCTTGGATTGGACTGCGCTTGAGTCGGCAGAATTTTCCTGAGCGTGGGCGCGCGGCGCGGTCGCCAGGCCCAGAAGCGTGATCATCAGTAACAGTGTGAGCGATTTCATAAGCGATTGTTTCATGTTGAAGTTGGGCAGTTCGTCTCGAAGCGACAAGCTTTCAAGGCGAGCGACATCGATGTCAGCTCGCGTCGACGCGCATGTCAACGCCAAAAGCGTGCCGCCAGGCAACTAGGAAATGAGTTACTTCTTCAAATCAGTCGCGATTTCGGCGAATTGAACCAGTGCTACTCGTAGGTAGCAGCCCACTCAACAAATTCTGCAGCGAAAAATTGTCGTCCATCTCGACCCAGCGCAGACCGCCTCGCGGGAAATCTGTCGCTGTTAAAAGGGCAGAGACACGACCACTCTCTTTGAGCAGATAGATTTTCGCGCCGGGCAGCAGATCGATCCAGCCGCAGTTCGGATTGCCTCGGAACCGCGCGACCGGTATTCGTTCGCCCCGGGTCCCTCTCGCAAAGAATGCGCGTTTTGCAGCATCGAGTCGGACGCCGGGAAAGCGAAAGTCGAAAGCTTCATCCTGGCGCGGTTCGTTGTCACCTGCATAAGGCAAATTGCTGAATGTGATCCGCGCCGCCAGCTGGCCACACCCACGCGCAGGATAGAGTTGATGCCAAACCATTTCGCCGTAGGCGAACGTCCGCGCATGGTCGGGGCTGGTAACGCTGATTGCACCTGCAATTGCCAATCCGTTCGTCCCGAAGAAAATCGCCAGCAGAATCGCACTTCGCATCGAGTTAAGTTAGAGCGAGCGCTGCAATCGTCCAGAGCGTGCCTCACATGCTCCCACGAGGCCCAACTGAAAGTCACGAAAGACGAAAAAGAGCGTGCGTCAGTCCCGAACTTCTAGGATCCTATGGATGATGCAGGCTGGACATCGCCCCCGCTCCTAAGTGTGCAGCCAGGACTCCTCGGGTATCCCGTGGTCAGGCGTCAATGCGGAAACGCTCGTAGAGTTTCGTGGCGAGCCGATCCTCCGCCTTGTCATGTTCTCTCATGTATCGTCGCCATTCCGCATCCATTTCACGCATGAACTCGATCCAACTTGGGGGCTGGCGGAGATGACTCGGGTATAACGAGTCTTTCGCTTCTCGTAATCGTATATTCCACTGGTTCTCGTTAACGTTCTCACTCGCAAACGAAAAAGAGCGTGCGTCAGTCCCGAACTTCTAGGGACCTATGGATGATGCAGGCTGGACATCGCCCCCCGCTCCTAAGTGTGCAGCCGGGACTCCTCGGGTATCCCGTGGTCAGGCGTCAATGCGGAAACGCTCGTAGAGTTTGGTGGCGAGCCGATCCTGCGGATTGTCATGTTCGCTCATGTATCGTCGCCATTCCGCATCCATTTCACGCATGAACTCGCTCCAACTTGGGGGCTGACGGAGATGACTCGGGTATAACGAATCTGCCGCTTCCCGCAAACGTATATCCCACTGGTCCTTGTCAGCGTTCTCACTCATCGCGCTTCACGCTCCATTCGTTGTAGAGCTTCCTCGCCCCCATATCGCACGACAAGCTTAGGAAACTCTGGATCAGCCGCAAGCCTCCTACAGACCAGTCGCGTGAGGGCACCGCCCTTTTACGCGAACTTCTACTTTCTACTTTCTACTTTCTAATTTTAACGCCTTCTTCGCGACCCGCTATCTTGAGCCAATAGGACTTCACTTGAGTAACTCCCGCACGATCTCACGGCATTTCTCACGAGTGGCTGCAAATTTGCGGGATGATGGATGGTAAATACACCGCGTATAAGCGCAACGATCTTTATTCGTTGTAAGCCAAACACCAGGTCTATTATTAATCGCAGGCCGGGTCATCTTGCTTACGTGCCCGAGAAGGTCGACGCCTGCGATCAACACGAAGTCAGGTTGCAATCGGGCCAATACCGTCCGAAGCAGTACGATTCCATCACGCCATTCTTTTTTATTGGGTCGCATCAAGGGATGAGAAAGCCGCGTGCTCTGAATGAAGATGTAAAAAGCAAGGGATTGCCAAACGGTTTGCCACCGCTCTTGCGTTACAGTGTCAAATCGCTCGCCCGTCAGCACATAAAAAAGGTTTTTGTAATAGCGAGTCTTGAATCCCGGCATGCGGGGATCTTTCATGACATCTGCCATCAGCCTATTGGTGAAAACAGGACGTTTGTCCGAGTCAGCTAGATAATAAGATTCGCCGACGATTAACAGGGGTCCCGGGAAGATGGATTGTGGCGTTCGATAGTTAGCTCCTTCAAAGGGACGGAAAAATGGTTTTGCCTGCATCGAGATTTCGGAACGGGTGATGCTATCAGCTTCAAAATAACCACCGAAATGCCTGTTTTGGATAAAATTTCGCAACACGAATGAGAATGTTGACCAAACTTGCGAGAGTTTTTGAACGACGACCAGTTCCGAGAAGAAAGAATCTAGGAAGCAACAGGAGCATTCAGTATCTCAATCGCGACTATGTAACCAGGGCGTCGCTGACCGATAGAGAATTAAGGGTGAGGACGACATTCGGCGATGAGATAACGGTTAGAGGTTCCAAAGACGAACTTGCAGCGCTTGTCGACCAACTCATAAACAGTGCGCAAAGCAATTTCATTACAATCCATCGCGATTGACGAAATCGCCCTCAATTTCCGGAGCCGACACAAGACTTGCTCTTTGTGACGGGCTCGAACAAAGTGCGAAGCATTCATGGCCACCGATGAGCACGATCTTAGAGAACTGCCGGCGTACAGATGGCTGAGGCGGCGCATTATCTTCTCGTACCAAGAGCGACATTGCGCTCCTGGGTGGCAGGCATGTCGTATCGCAGTGGCTTTTTCAAACCGGTGATTGAGCCGGCGGCTACGTCGCCTGTCGCTCTTTCATTCATCAATCTGATTGAAGCCCATGTGCTCGCTGCCATTCGGCGAAAGCACCGCGTCGATATGGCCGACGTTCGCCGCACAATCGTTTTTCTGAAAAAGGAGTTTGGATCAAAGCATCCTCTCGCCGATCACAAGTTCGAAACAGACGGTGTCGATTTGTTCGTCGAGCATTTGGGCGAATTTCTTTCCGCATCTGAAGGTGGGCAGATTGCAGTGAGAGATCTTTTGAAGGCGCACCTGCGCAGAATAGAGCGCGACGACAAGGGTTTTCCGTTGCGCCTTTACCCGTTCACGCGAGTAGACGAAACCGACCAACCAAAGAATATCGTCATCGATCCGTTCATTTCGTTTGGTAAAGCCGTGATTACTGGCACCGGCGTGAGTACCAACATTATCGCCGAGCGTTTCAAAGCTGGTGAATCCGCGGACGAGTTAGCTCACGACTACGGGTGCGCTCGCGAAAAGATTGAAGAAGCGATCCGTTGCGAACTCAGCCTCGCGGAAGCGGCGTAAACAGGAAGACGCGGCGCAGCCGCCTAAAGAGCTTACTTTCTTTCTCGATCGGCAGCTTGGCCGCCTCAAAATGGCCGGCATTCTTCGCGCAGCCGATCTCAAAGTGGAAATTCACGATGCTCATTTCGCGCAAGACGCGAAAGACGGAGCAATGGCTCAAGGCCGTCGGCGAAAAGCATTGGATTGTTATTACTCGGGATGAACGCATTCGTTATCGCGAGGCAGAAAAGCAGGCGCTTCGTCGTGGCAAAGTGCGCGCGTTCGTTTCTCGCAGCCCAAGGGAACCTTCGCGCAGAGATGCTTGCGCAAAATTTTTTGAAAGCGCTGCCGAAAGTTCGCCGGCTTGTTGCGAACGAGAAGCCGCCGTTTATCGCGAAGATTTCAGCAACTGGCGACGTGACGTTGCTACCATTTTGATGGCTTTGGTTGCTAAGGCAAGTTACGAACAAATGCAGCTGCTCGGCTGACAAACGCTGGATCAACCCAGCGCGTTGGGCTGCGCTGAAAGGAGTGCCTGCCGCCGAAATCACCGAAGATTTTTCGCATTTCCTGCGTGATCTTCTTGATCGGCGCTTTGCCTTCAGATGCGACGGTCTCGCCAAGCAAGTGTGCTTTCTTTAACAGGCGACTCCCTTCCCCGCCCTTGACTAACACAAGCTCCTTCCTCTGCTGCTCAAATAAGCTTCGATGTCGAACATGAAAGTTGTTAGCGAAGGCACTTCTGATTACCGAGTCGCTGAACTCTTTCGCCAAACCTGCTTGTTCTACTTCGAAGCAACCGATGAGGTATAATGCAGGTTGTCTCCGAAAGTCGAAGCCCTCCAGCCCGGCATAGAAGACGAGTAAGTCTCCCTTCTCCAACCCTCGTAGTCCTTTTTTGGGTGTTGTCGGGTCGCCATACGTGAAAGTCTCGAATTCCGGATCGACATGGATCGGCTGTTTGGAGAAACGCGCCTGCCTCCCAATCGGAAAATACTTAACTAGCGGTATCCCTTTCCTTCCCGAGGTATTTCCATATGTCCGCTCATCCAGCATGCGATCATCGGGAATCGGGACAAACTCGAATGACCCATCGCGGAATAACGGTCCCTGCATCCCGCCGCAACCAGCGTCAATGCCGACACGAAGAAGCGCGACTTTCATCTGAACCGTGCGGTGAAATCGTCGAGTGTCTTGAAGAAAAGGTGATGTTTGGGCGCAAAAGAACGACGCATCACTTCCGTCGGCTTCGCCCAAGCATAACAATAGTGTCTGTCACCTATAAGCAGCCGGTGAAATCGATCATAATAACGCGCTGCGATGTCTTTCCCGCGCCACTCTTCGTCATGTTTGTGATCCTTGATCGATGGCTTGTATGCCGCCGGATCGTGCTCATCGCGTACTCTGCGCGCATTTGGCTGATACAAGTCGCCTAGTCGACTGAGATGAGCGGCTTTAGCATATTTATTAGGGATGAATCCTCGCGAGCCCCAAACTTCACGCTGTGAACCAAAGGTTTTGGCTGCTAGCATGAGATAGAACAAAGCGTTCGGCCGGTGTTGTCTGATGCCGCAGATGCCGGCGATCCAGATTCCCTTCCAAGGGTCAGTGGCGTCAGGTCCTTGGTATTTTGGAGCCGAACAACGGTCTTTATGCTTGCAGGAACAAAGAGTAATGACGCCACCTAGTAGGTTCGGGCCAGATCCTGTCTGAACGAAGCTACCGTTGCGTAGCTTCGCTGTTGTAACCACGTAAGCATACACTGGCCGCTGTTGTAAAGTGGTAGGCAGTTTTTCCGAAAGCTCGCTCAGAGCTCTTCCGATCTGGATATTGGGCAACGGTGTCGTCGCGATATCATACTCCGCGATTTGCGCGCGACGAGATCGTGATAGGCAACTCATCGTCTCTTTCTCTCGCGCTTTGGACTGGCTGCGTCCCTTGTATCTCCGTTTCGTTGTTGTCGGATTCGCTCCAGTAAAACGGAGGCCGGTTCGTCGTTTGGATCTTGAGGGACGAGTTCGCCGAGGAAGGCTTTGGCGAGAATCGATTGGGTGAGATTGTCGATGTACGCTTTGGCTTTGGCGTAGCGCGCTTCAATCTGGTCGGCCAGCGCAAACAACTCTTGCACTCGGCGCACGATTTCTTTTTGTTCGACGGACGGAGGCAATGGGACGACGTAATGCTCTACACTTTCAGCAGAAAGGTTTGGTTGTGCGGACCCGTTATCGAACCGATCCACAAGAACTTTACCGTAAGGGCTCGTAAGAAAATAGAACGCAAACCGATTGTCCACGGCGCCATTCAGTCGGATAATGACCAACGACGAAGCGATTGCGCCCTCTTCGTAGGGCGCGACGAATGCCGTCTTCCCGAGTGTCGCGCCGCGTAAGCAATAAACCAAATCTCCTCTCTGAATCTTTCCACTCCGCAGAGAATTGAATTTCTCCTTGGTTAGGTAGTGCATCGTTTCTGCGGAAAGGCTTCCATTGGGCTCGATGTGACCAGTGTTAATGAACGGGATTCCTTTCGGCACATATTCGCTCTGGTTCGGATAATTCCTTCCTCGATCTCCGTTGATCAGAATTGCTGACGCACCTAATCGAATCCACTGCCATGAGGCCGGAATCGAAAAGAGAACCTCGTCCTCCTCGACCGGCGGCAACGGTCGTTTCCTTGGTCGAGAATAAAACTTGGGCAGCTGTTCGAAATTCTTTTCTCGCCAGTCGGCGGTGAGGCGGCCCGAGCAGGCGGCGGCGAGGACGGATTGACGAAACCGCTTGAGCAGGACGGGGATTTTTGACAGCCGCTGCTGAGCAGGCGTCTACTTTGCCTAACAACTTCTCCAGCTTCGCCACAATCCGCCGCTGCTCTTTCAGCGGTGGTAATGGCATTACTTGCGAGAGGACAACTCTATCGGACGTTGCTGGGTAGTGCGTTCCGGTTTGCTGCGGCGTAACAGCGTCGACGAAGGCGTCGGTAAGAACGTAACGAAATAAGAAGCGCGGCTCGACCGCAGCTTTGGGTCTCAAGACCGAAAATCAGTCGAGCAGATTTCGGCGGTGCAATTTGGAACGAGCGCAATATTTCGCAGATAGGTTCGCACGTTTGAAAAGAGCACGTCGTTAGGCTGAATCGGTCTTCGCGCCCTTGACGGAGCATCCTTGCCTCTGAATCGCTTCACATCCGTGATGATAAATCTCGAGTTATCAATTGCGGAAATATCTAGATAGCGAAATTCTTTCTCGGGCCAGTTCTCTGGTTTGACATTCGCTATGCGTTCAGTGAGATCTTCAAGCCGAGTGACAACCCAGCCGTGCGGCAACTCGTCGATCACTTTCTCTACAAGATCGACAATCTCGCGGAGATCATCGACGACGGCTTCCAGTTCAGTGATCGCTTCGCTGGCGAGGTCCTGCGGTTCGGGCAGTTCGTCGCTGTCTTCGAGCGATTCGTCCTTGAGCCAAGTGATGTCGAGCTTGTATTCGCGTTCTTTGATCTCGTTGATATCGAAACGGCGAAAGCGCTCGGCTTCGCGTCGCGTTTGCTGCGTGCCGTTCGGATCTGTCGCCGTACGCTTTTTCGAATTCGGCGAAATGCTGCGGCGAGAGCGGGCGATCCTTCTTGGTGATTCCGGGCACGTTTGAACGCGCATCGAAAATCCAGAGTCGCTTCGGTCGGCGCGCCTTTTTGAAAGAAGATCACGTTCGCTTTCACGCCCTGGCTGTAAGGCGTGAATGTGCCGCGCGGCAGTCGCAGGATTGTGTGCAGATTGCAATCCTGCATCAGAATCTCAAACACTTCGCCGGCTTTGCCTTCGAAGAGACAATTGTCCGGCAACACCATCGCGGCGCGTCCGCCGGGCTTCAGCGCGGTCAGCACGTGCTGAACGAAATTGAGCTGCTTGTTGCTGGTCTCAATGGTGAAGTCTTCGCGCTCCGGCGCCTGGTTCGCGCCTCTGGTTCCGAAGGGCGGATTCGTCAGGATGACGTCGTTCTTCTCGCCGCGGAACGGCTCGTAGATGGTGTCGCCGAGATAGATGTGCGGCTCGACTCCGTGCAGAAATAAATTCATGAAGCGCGAGCCTGCGCGGGCGCGGCACCAAATCCTGACCGTAATACGTTTGCGTCTTGATTCGCTTCGCGTCCGCGCGATCGAACACGCCTTTGGCTTGATCGACAAGCCATTCGTAACTGCAAACAAGAAACCCGCCGGTGCCGCAGGCCGGGTCGGCAATGGTGAATTCCGGTTTGCCACGCGGATCGGGTTTCATCACGCGCACGATCGATTTAATCAGCACGCGCGGAGTAAAGTATTGGCCCGCGCCTTTCTTTCCTTCGCTCGCCGCTTTTTCCAACAAACCTTCGAACGCCGCGCCTTTAACATCGACATCCATCGCCGACCAATCCTCTTCGTCGATCATCGTGATGACGCGCTTGAGATTGACCGGATTGTTAAAGCGCGGCGTGCTTGCGCGAAAATATCGCCTAACAATCCGCCTGCTTCGCGAAGCCGGCGCAGAATGTCCGCGTAATGATCAGTGAGCGCAGTGCCGGATTTTTCTTTCAGACTTGCCCAGTCGCAGCCCTTCGGCACTTGCGCGGCGCGTTCCTCTGCCATCTTGAGAAAGAGCAGATATGTGAGCTGCTCGATGTAATCGCCGTAGTCGATTCCATCGTGGCGAAGCGTGTGGCAAAAGCCCCAAAGTTTTTGAACGATGTCGGACATAGTTAGGCAGCACAAGGTTGTAGTTGAGTCGGTCAATCAGCGGGCGCAAGTTCATTTCCGAATAACTTGCGAGCACGTGCGAGTCCGCCACGATTGCGTGAAGACCGGCTGCGAATCCAGATCGTCCTCACTGATGCTCAGATTCTCTTTCAAATGCTCGGCGATGAAACCAAGCCATTTCTTCTGCTCGGGAGTGAAAGAATGAAACGCTTCGAGCTCTTCGATGGCTTTCGTCACGCGCTCTTCCGCTGTGAGCAGCGGCGCTTGTTCGTCGGCAGCATGTTTCACGATTGAGATGATGTCGGCCAGCGCGTGATGTACCTTTTGTGCGCTCTCTTCAAGCGCTCTTCCGCGAAATCCGCTTAGCCGCAAGCTGCTTTTCGGAGCTTCGATAAGCACTTCTGGATTCCAATCCTGCGGGCGTTTACGAAGGATTCGCAGCGCATCGATTCGGTTCTTGTTTTCGCGAACAAACTTCGTGAACGCTTCGAGATAATCTTCGCGGCTTTTCACATTTGCCGAAGAGCTGACGCGGACGTGACATGATCCTCGACTTCATATCCGACCAGGAAAGTTCGCTTCGCGCGCTGATAATTCGACGAGCAAATCTTGAAAATCTCCATTTCGAAGCAGCTTCATTGTTTCGTCGAAATTGGTGCGAAGTCGTTTCGGAAGTTCGTTCGCGAATTTCGCGATGTCGCCGTTCTCGATCCATCGGCTGAACTCTTCGCGCGCGTCGGCGCTCATGTCCTTGTCGATTCGTAGCAAGTCGCTTGGCGAGAATCTTGATGTGATAATTGCGGTCGATGTTCTGCCAGATGTTCTCGATGATCTCGGGAATGGTGAGCGGCGTTCGTGCGCGGCTCCTCGATTTCGAAGTTCGACGCATCTTTGAAATAGCGGAAGAGCGTGCCGTCGAAGCAATCGAACACGACGAACTTGGTTTTGTTGATGTCGTTGCAACGGCGCGTGCCGCGCCCGAGCATCTGCTCCCAGAGGATGCGAGACTTCACCGGGCGCAGGAAAACGATGAATTCCAGCGCCGGGATGTCGACGCCGGTTGAAAGCATATCGACGGTGACGACGACCTTCGGGTTCGGGCGGTTGCGAAACTCGCGAATGCGCTGGAGCGGGCGATCGACATTCGGATTGCCGGTGATCTTTTGCACGAAGTCGTCGCCTTGCTCGAAAACCTCGCGGCAAATTCGCACGAGCTGGTCGGCATGCGACGTGTGCGGCAGATCGTTGACGGCGAAGATCAAGATTTTCGGAAAGCGCCCGGTTTCCTTCTCGTGTTCGTAAGCGTACTTCGCGATTTCCTGGATGATTTTGCGATTGCTGTCCGGCGCGGTGACAGCATGTTCGACCGCGGACGCATCGAACGTCGCGTTCGTCTTCCAGATTATCGAGCGCTTCGACGCCGGTTTGCGTGTCGATCTTGCCGACTTGTTCGCCTTCTTTGAGGAATACGCCGTTGATTCGCACGTCGGAATGAATAGTGACCGGCTCGTAATCGACGAGCCAGTCATCGAGAATTGCTTGCTCGACGCCGTAGCGAAATACCGGTTCGCCAAACATCGCGATGGTGTGCGCAGCCGGCGTCGCGGTTAGGCCGATTCGAATCGCGTCGAAATGCTGGATTGTATTTCGCCAGATGCTCGTCTCCTGCGCGGTGTAACCGCGATGACATTCATCCGCGATGATCAGATCGAATGCGTGAATGGGAATGTCGAGACGGTCGGCATCTTCCTCGATGTCGGCGTCGCCCCGAGATTGCGCGAAGCTGCCTTCGGCGCCGAATAGATTCCGCGCCATGCGCTGGATGGTCGAGACGTAAACGAAAGTTTGGCTCGGCTTTCGGCGCGGTCAGGTATTCGTTTGGCAAAACTTTCGGATCGAATGGCGCGTCATCGCCGAAGTCTTCCTTCTGGAACCGCTGGCTGTAAACCTCGTATTCCTGCGTGAACTTGTTTCCCTTGGGTGTGTTGAAGGAGTTGAACTCGCGCACTGCTTGCGCGGCTAGCGCTTTGCGATCGACAAGAAACAAGATGCGTCGAGCCAAGCCTGATTCGAGCAGACGATAAATTTGCGCGACGGTCAGATACGTTTTCCCGGTGCCGGTCGCCATCGCGACCATCATGTCTCGCCTCCCGCCGAGGATAGCCTGTTCGACCGCCAAGATAGAATCACGCTGATAAGGTCTAAGTCCTGTGATTTGTTCCGGCGGCGTGTCGAGTAAGTAAGTCCTTGCGCTGCTCGCGTCGGACGAAAAGAAACCAGCAAGAGCCTCAGGCGTGTGGAAGTCACTAACCTGCCGTGACACGAGCTTGTCGGGCCTAGCGTCTAGATGCCAGATCAGTGTTCCGTTGCTCGCATAAAGAAATGGAACGCGAAAATCCATTCCACTCACCCGCGGCATCGAACACGCCGCGTGCGTATCGCTTCGCCTGCTCGAGTACATTCTGCGGATTAACAGTTACTTTTTTCGCCTCTATTATCCCGAGACATTGGCCGCCCACGAAGAGTGCGTAGTCTGCCGGCCCATTTGCCGTTGGTAATTCTTCGACCGCAGATCTTGATCAGATGTCCTTGAGATCCAGCTCGCGGAGAAAAAGGACATAGCTTCCAGCCCTTCTGTTTCAGACGCGTATCGATGCGCCTCTTTCGCGTTAGCCATTCAGCTTCGTTCATCAAAGCGCGGGAAGTTCGTTCGGGCGTGACTTCGCCCAACGGGCGCGTCGCAATTCTTCTATCTGCACATGAAGCCAGTGACAAGGAAGTCTTCTAAATTAAGAAGGCAAAAGGAAGAGTGATGAATTACTTCTTTTTTTTGCTCCGCCCGTAGCGGCTGGATTCTTCCCGCACGACTGTGCTTTTTTCTGTCTTTGCCAGGGGTTCGAGGACAACGCGCACACGGGCATGAAGCGCCGCAGCAACACGGCGGAGCATGCTAAGGGAGTGGCCTTCGTAAGCAGGTGATTCGAGACGGCTGACCTGTTGCTGGGTGGTTCTGAGAAGACGGGCGAGCTGCGATTGCGAAAGCCCGGCCTGCTCGCGCAGGGCAGTTAGTTGCAAAGCGACGTCCCAGGCTTCGCCCGCTCGCTCATAACGCTCGGCGAAGATGGGGTCTTTGAGTTGTTCTTCGAGATAACGATCAAAATTGGTCTTTTTCATGATCGCTCCTGCCAGTCGCGCATCCGGTCGCGCGCGATATCGAGGTCGCGGGTCGGGATGGCCTGGCCTTTGTTGCGAATGCCGTGAACGGCGATGATGCGGCGACCTTTCATAAAGAACCAGAGGATGCGCGTATTCAATTTGCCGACATGGCGCAATTCAAAGAGTCCGTCGCCGAGCGCTTTGGACAATGGCTCACGATGGTTCTGTCGACGCCGTAACTTGGCCAGACCACGCAACATCGATGCGTGGTCGTCGGGATCGCTCCGCTTAAGTTCCTCAAGAAATTCCTGCACTGGGGATCGTCCGCTGGCATTGATGAAAAACTCTACGCTGAAGTCCATTTGGGCGCTACATCAAATTTGATGTGGAGGGTTTCACGCGCCTAAAGTTCCTTCTGGGGACAGCATGGCGGCGCAATTCTTTTAACGGCTCCGGGGAAATTTGAAAGTAGAAAACGAGATCGGAGGTCAGCAGTCGGAGGTCGGAAGTCAGCTCTCGGAGGAAGCGGAATTCTGAAGAACGCGGGAAAACGATCGCGTATCGCGTAACCTCCTTCGCCATCCTCCTTCGTTTTACTCCGGCGCGACTAGAGGCTTCGGCGAGTCAAGAAACCGAACCGGTCACGCGGTCGATGGCGGATTTCTCAAGTCGTTTGTAAGGCTTCGAAACTTGCTTTTGGCGACGATTTTTCAGAAAAATGGCGTTATGAAAAAGCCCTCTAGCCTTGCTCTCCTCGTCTGCGCTTTGATCTCGCTCGGCGCGACTAGCGCCAGTGCCGTGCCGATGACCGATCCGGTCACGTTTTCGCTCAGCAACCCGAACCAGGTCACGGCCACGCCGCCGCCGTCCACCGATTTCATTACTCTGACTTTCTCGGGCACAGTGGTGGTAGATCCAAATTGGCGCATCACTGGGGCGTCGCCTGATATTGCTTACAACAGCACGGGCCAAGCTCGCTTAACTTTCATCATGATCACCCCCGCTTTCACAAGCTTTCTCAGCGGAGGCACCGGAACTTATACCGGGGATATTTTCTCAATCGATGTATTACACGGCACATTGCCCGACCTCTATGCGTTCGAGTTCATGAGCAGTAACCCGAGCGTGTTCCGCCTCTTTGCGTCCTTTGAGCCCGCTTGTGCCACCGAGGGTTGTTTCGTTAAGGGCGGGCCGTCGACTTTCACGGCGTCGCAGGCGTTCTCGGTGCTGGTGACGAATGGCAGCGCGGTGCCCGAAGGCGGCGCGAGTGTACTTCTTCTCGGTGCGAGCGTGGCGGGGCTGGTCTTCGCGCGACGCGCGAGACCAACGATCGAAGGAAAGCGGGAGTCAGAATATCTGTAAAAAGCTGAGAACTGAAACGTTGAAACGCTGGAATCTGAAAAGCTGACCGCGTAAACCTAACCGGTCACGCGATCATCGCGTAAACCGAACCGGCCCACGCGATGGGAAAGGATAAACTAAATACGGAAGCGCTCAGGATATTCGTGCTCGCCGCGGCTGCCGAGGTGGCGTCCGAATAATGCCGGTAGCAGACGAAGGGCATGCTGAAGACTGAGCCGGAAAGCTTCGTGGTTGGTTAACCCGGCGGTAGCAGGAAGCGAATCGAAATTACCCAGACTGAGGGCAGCGGGTTCTTCCTCAACTCGATTGTTCCCCGAGCTCGCGGATGAGTCTTTCTCGGATGGCCGGTGTGGCATAGCGTGATGTGATTTCGGTAAACTCTTTGCTCGATATGTCGATGCGAGCAGTTCTGATCAAGTGTTTCACATCCTGAAGGTCAATGCCACTCTCGAGGCGGGCCGGGTTTCGCAGCGCATGCAGTTTCATGGCGATGAGGTGCAACGGACTTGGAATCGCCAGCTTCACATTGTTCCCGAGATCATGGACCTGACTCGCAGCGAGTATTTTCTCAAAGGTCTCTTTGTCGGCCAACATCAAATCAACCGGTAACGCTGCTGCCGGATCTGCATTGAAGCGAAGCCGAATGAAGTTCGTGCTACGATGGAAAACCGCATAGCCGTGCCGGGCAAAGAAGGAGACCCAGCGCTTCATGTCCTCATCGCGCACAAGCAAATCCACATCGAAAGTGGTGCGAGAGTAACCAAGCAAGTTGATGGCGTTGCCACCAACAAGGAGTGAATCGAGTCCTTCGGCGGTTGCGCTTGCGGCGAGCGAAATACTGTCGGGCCCGGGCATAGGAATGAATTGCGGTGCCCTGGCGGGCAAGTCGAGAAAAATTTCGCTATGAGCGAGTCGGATCCGCCTTCGCGCGACGCTATGGCGGACAGGAGAGGCTGAGGACGTAAAGCTTTCGCCACGTCCCAAGGAATTCTGAAGAGCTGACCGCGTAAAATCCTGACGGCTCACGCGGTTCAATTTGGGGTCAGAAAAAATCAGAGGTCGGAGGGCAGAGATCAATTTTTCAACAGGCGCTCGTATTAGTCATGCGATCCGATCCAGAACCAGAGCCACGCGTCGCCGTTGCGCGGCGTCCCCAAAGCTTCCGCGATCACGCGGCTTGAATTGGTGTTTGATTCGGAGGCGCCGACGGCGCGGCGCCCTCCAAAGCGCTCGCGAGCTTTTCGTTATCGGTTGATTTGTTCCGGATACAGTAGCCGCAGGTTTTCCAAATCGATACGGTCTAATCGTTCAGCGCCGCGTACTTCAGGCAACCTACCATGATCAGCAAAGTCAGAAGGTCTGAAATTGTGAATTGCTGACCTAATCTTGCTCCCTTGGAAAAAGCGCAGTTTTTGCTGACAGCAAGTTATGCCTCGCAAAAGGCAATTTCAGGGCAGCGCGTAACGCATTCAGGGATTGGTTAAGGCATGGAAACAAAAGGGACACACAAAAACCAAAACCAAAGAAAGAGAGAACAAAATGAAAAAATTATCACTAGCTTTAATTGGCCTGATGGCGTGCCTTGTCATCGGGGTAGCAACCTCACAGGCCCAGAGATTTTATACGGTTGAGGATCTGGGAGTCGTCAAAGGCATGGATGTCAGCCAACCTGCCGCGATTAATAGTTGGGGGCAGGTAGCGGGCACGGCCTACAAAGGGGATGAAACATGCGCCTTCCATTACGACTACATCACCAAGTTCATGGATGATGCCGGCGGCTTGAACAGCCGCGGATTCGGCATCAGCTCCACGGGTTTCGTGGTGGGGGACGCATTCTTCGAGACGATGGGTCCGTTGCGAGCAAGTCACGCGGCGTTTTTCAAAGGAGGAATTCCGATCGAGCTCGGAGTTTTGAAGGGCCAGGTTTATAGCCGGGCCAATGGTATCAATGCCTCGTGGCAGGTAGTTGGGTCCTCGGGCCTAACACGCGATGGCACTGATAGCAGGGCCTTCTTGTGGACCAGCCAAACCGGCATGGTCGACATCGGAACGCTCGGTGGCGGATACGCTGAGGCAAATGCGATTAACGACATCGGGTACATAACAGGATCGTCTCAGACTCAAGACATGGGTCCAATGGTGACAACTCACGCGTTCATCTACGGGCCGCTAGTTGCGGGCCTTAAACCAATGCAAGACCTGGGTGTGCTGGGAGGCAGTTCCAGTTATGGAATGGCTATCAATAACTACAACCATGTCGTCGGCTATTCGACGGTGACAACGAAAGATGATCGTGTTCATGCTTTCCTCCACGATGGCAAGATCATGATCGATCTCGGATCGCTTAGTAAAAATGGAGTTAAGGTGGGTAGCGATCTCAGCGTAGCTCTGGGTATCAACAATTTCGACGAAGTTGTTGGATACACCTATCTGCCGGCGGTCGGCGGAATGCCGCTGCAACAGGTGGCTTTTCTCTGGCGCCAAACGGCAACCAAGACCGGGCAGATGATCAACCTGAACACGTTGCTGTATGCCCAGAACTACCTGCTTATCTCCGCGGTAGCAATCAATGACAATGGGCAGATCGTGGCGACCGCCTACGACATGAGCAGCGGCACCGTGCACGCCGTTATGCTAAATCCTGCAAAGAAGTATCCGCCGCCAGCACCGTAATCAGAAGTTACCTATCTGCGGCATGCGCCGCGTGAAAGCCTAACGGCCACGCGGCGCAGGAGGGGATCTGATTCGGATTGCGGATTTCCAATTTCGGAATGCGGAATTAGCGCAAGAGCGCCGTTATCGGATCGGTAATGCGTTATTGGGGAGAAAAAGCGGAAACTCTAAAGGGCGGAATGACGACTATTCGGTCAGCTCCGGCACGTGATCGTCTTCGTATTTCTCCACAAGGACGCCGAGCACGTCCATGAGCGAAGCCAGTGGATGATTTTCATCTTCGCCAACTTGATCGGTAATGCGATCGAGCAATTCGACGAGCTGTTGATATTCACTTTCTGAGCGAGGAACGCGCACGGCGTGAGAGATCGGCGGCCATGCCTTTGTCACTTTTTCAAGTTCGGCGCTAGACATCTTATTTTTTCCATCTGCCCACGTCGGTACTCCTGGTGGGGTCAGTGCGTGGCGTATGTAGATCCTGTTCCTATTATATAGTGCACCGCCGCAATCAGTCGAACCTTGTTGCCGCCGACATTAAACACAGTGAATTTCCCGACTTGGTCCGCGTGGGGAAAGGTCTCACGCAACTGCACGAAATTCGCAAAACGGTGTTTCCGAATAATTTTGTACCAATGCGCAAGGGGACGATTCGGCGTCCGGGTGTTTTCCAGCGAACTCATTCAAGCGCTTCCTTGTAATGACGTGCATTATGAGCTCGAAAGGTTAATGGGGAGCCCTTCGCGATGAGAAGAGAGAATCGCGTAAAAGGCTCCGCCTCACGCGACTGGTCGCGTAAACTCCGAGAGCTTTCTCGAGCACGCGACGGAATTTCTGCGTTGTGCAGCGGAAGAGCGTGAGTAACTTTCGCGTCCGCCCCGCGGGGCGAATGCGATTTTTTGCACCGCTAGCTCAATTGGCAGAGCAAGTGACTCTTAACCACGGCGCCACCAGGGAAAATTTGGAGTGTAACCAAATACGCTACCGAATTTCAGTGGAAAATTCCTTTCAAATTCCGGCCGAACGATTTGGGCGAACCACTCGTTAGGCGATTTTGACTCGCGTGAGCAAGCATCGTGCTCACTGGCACATTTCGACCTGTGGTCTAACGAGTGGTTCATGAATTGCTCCACAAGTGACTAGGCAAGTGACTCCAGATCTGCTCTTCTGCGCGGCGGGCTTGGTTTCAATCGGTATTTTCTGTGACCGACTGCCCACTGCCACCTTCGGCTCCCTCGAATTTTTTCTCGACATAAAAATTCGAGGGAGCGAAAAAGAACCCTGACAGCTGGGGTTGCATCACTGCTGTGAAGCCTGGAACTATCGAGTTTTTCGGTGCAACGAGAGGTTTCCTCTCGACAGCCGAGGCGTGGGCTGGCGTTTCGAATTTCCGAGCTCGCTGTTTCGTTGTCGCTCGAAATCTCACAGATCAACCTACGTAGTCCCATGGCGACTCTCGATACAGATTTGCGGGGGCTGGTAGTCCAGAAGGAGTTCTTCGATAAGAACCCTTCCGCGGGCAGGATGTCAATCGGCCCAGATGAGCCGTTGTATGTCGCAGTAAAGTTCATTGGAAGTGTTTCGGCCTTGAAGAGCGCGGGCCTCGAGATCGCGGAAATCGCAGGCGACTTCGCCTATGGTAAAACGAACGTGGCTGGGTTGGTCGCCCTCGATCGTGATCCTCAAGTCATATCGGTCGAGAAGCAGCGGCGTCATCAGATTCATCTGGACGACAGCGTGCCGGAGCTGAAGGCAGACCAAGTCTGGTCGCGTTCCGGAGATAACTTCACCGGTTATACGGGAAAGGATGTGATCGTCGGCATCATCGACACTGGGATCGACTTTCGACACGCCGCCTTCCAGCACGCCGACGGCACGACGCGCATTCATAAGATCTGGGATCAAACGCTAACAGCGCAAGGCGGAGAAACCGTGCCAGGCCCAATCAACCGGGCGAGTTTATTGGACACGCCGGGAACGCCAATCGCCCTCGGATACGGTGTGGAATACGACGTTGGGCAGATCAAGGCGGCGATTACCGACGATGCGAGTGCTCCGATCAAGGCGCGGCACAAAGACGATGATGGGCACGGTAGTCATGTGGCTGGAATAGCAGCCGGCGATGGGTCGCAGTCCGGCAGCTGCCACGGGGCATTTCACTACATTGGGGTCGCCACTGATGCGACGCTAATCGTGGTGCGAAAGTGGCATCTTTCGGACAAGGACAGCAAGACACCGCCGACGAGCACAAACACGATGCTCGATGCGATTCGCTACGTCATCAACGAAGCGCGGCAACTGAACAAACCGGTGGTCATCAATCTGAGCCTGGGATTTTTCTCGGAAAAGATGGATGGGAGTGATAACGAAACTGTTACGGTCGACCGGTTACTGACCAATAATTCCACTGGGACGGCGATTGTGTTTTCTGCTGGCAATGACGGAAACGAAAACTTTCATGCGAATGCCACTGTGCCAGCGGGTCCGACTGCGACTTTGGAGCTTAAGTTCAAAGTAGCGAAGAAGGACACGAAAGAACGCGACATTGTGATTCTTTACTCGGGTTCTAACTTGCAGGCAAAAATTACCTCTCCGGTTGGCGGCGCCGCCGGAACCATCGGCTTTCTCGATTCCGGATTGAGCATTGTAAGCACCACTGCCAACGGCAGCAGTGGTAACGTGACTTTGAGCAACCAATCGAACCGGATCGACATCACCATCACGCCGGGAACAGGCGACACAAACGCTGATGGCGAATGGTCGCTCGAGTTTAAGGACAGCGGGAGCACAGCCACAGTCATCGACGGCTTTTGCCTCTTCGGGAGTTCGCATGATGACAAGTCTCCTCATTTCCTCGATCACACCACTTCCAGGAACACAATCGACACGAATGCTTCGGGAAAGGAAAGCATCTCGGTGGGTTCATATCGCCTGGCGGGTGTTTTTCACGGAAGCAGACTATCGGATTTTTCCAGCCGCGGACCGACCACGGACTCACCGCCGCGAGTGAAACCGGACATTTGCGCCCCCGGCGAAGACATTACTTCGGTCGGGATTGCAAAAGACCGTGGGGGGTGTCAGCGGTGTTGCTGTAACTCCTGCCGCAGCTTCTACGTGGACCTGAGCGGCACGAGCATGTCGGCGCCTCACGTCACCGGCCTGATCGCGTTGATGCTGCACAAGAATCCGAACCTCACGCACACGGAAATTAAGAATCTGCTTACTGCGAACTTCGCTCCAAAACCAGCAGGCTCGACGCCGGATGAGGACGTGGGTTGGGGTGCGGGGCGGGCGGATGCGAAGAAAACGGTCGATACCGTGACGCAGGTGAATCCGCCAGTGTCAAAGGTCGCGGCTGCGTTGCCACCGGTGACTGCGCTTCACAAAACGTTTCTCGAAACGGAGCGCGGTCCGATTCTGGACAAACTGTTTCACGATCACGCTGATGAAGTGTGGGAGCTGATTCAAAAGAACCGCCGCGTGGCGACGGTCTGGCATCGCTGCCGCGGACCTATATGGGTGCGGTTCGCGCTCAAGGCGACGCACACTCCTTGCGAAGCCGTGCCACTGGAGACGGAGGGTCTGCGATTCACTGATGCGTGCACTCGATTTGCGCAAGCGTTGAAACGCTTCGGCTCGGAAGCGCTGCGGCGCGATGTGAAAATTTGGGAATCGGAAGTCTCGCACGTGCGCGATGGAATGACGCTTTTGGAAATCGTTACGGCGGTCGGCAACCGTCCCAACACTCTCATGGCAGCGCGATCTGTGGGCTGACACTCCAAACAGATGGCAAATTCCTCGGGAACCATCGAAACAGTCGTTGTCGAGTTGGGCAATGCGCTCAAGCCGCTCGAGGATTTGCTTGGGCCGCAGATTTTTTCGAATCTTCGTTGCCTTTCCGCCAGCTTGGGCGTGGAAGTACCGTCAGCAATCAGCGGTGACGCAACGCTCTTGGGGAAGCTCACGGCGGCCTCAACGAAGGCTGGAGAACTGGAGCCGCTAATCGCGAATCTCGCCGCCGCCATCGCTGCTGACAGCACGCCGAATATAATAGCAAGTGGAGCTGTGCTCATCGCGAAAGTCGCCGAACTCGCTACGAGCCTCGCTGATGTAGGAACCGCATTGCACGCCGCCGCGAATTCGCTGCCGCCTTCGCAGCGGACGGCGTTGCAAGACCTGGCCAACACACTGGTAACGCGGGCCATGGAATTCATGGCGGTCAGTTATCTCAACACACGACTGCCCACATTGACCACTGCACTATCCATGCTGGGTCTGGTGGACATCGACCCTGCTCCTGACGTTGGTCTCGAGATCAATCACGCGCCGACGGAGCCGGTGCCACGCCGTTTCTATCTTGACCGCTTCCCGCAGATCGCCATTCATCCCGAGCAGTATTTCCAGCAGCTTTTCAAATGGGGCGCGAATGATTTCGACGGCGTGTTCCTCTTCGAAAAGGCGCAGGCTTTGATTGAACGGCTCGGCGCTAACGCGGCGATTTATCAACAGCCGGGACAACCGCCAGTGCTGGAAGCTTTCGTTCTGAGCGCTACGGTGGACACATCCGTCTCGCCGCCCGGCCTTAAATTCGAGCTTGCGCTGCCTGGCGCAGCGACTTTCGAAGACTCAGTGAACTTCTCCGATCTCTGGAAAGGGACGGTGAAAGTCACCGCGAACTACGAAGCCGGCATGGAAGTGAACGTGCGGCCGCCGTTCGTGGTGAATGCCATTCCGCCGACTGGAAACGTCGACCTCACATTGCTGCTCGGCATCAAAGCGCAAAACACCGACGGAACACCGGTCACGTTGCTTGCGGTCGCCGGCGGTACGCGGCTCGAGGCTAAGAGCATTGGCGGCAGTGTCGGCATCGACGCGCACCTCAGCACTTCAGGCGGCGAGATAAAGCCTGAGGTCCAGCTTCAGGTCGAGGACGGAAAACTCATCGTCGATTTCTCGCAAGGCGACGGCCTCATCCAGAAGCTGCTCGCCGGAGTGAAACTCGAAGCGAAGTTTCCGCTAACCGCGACGTGGAACCCGAAAGATGGCTTGCGTGTCACCGGTGATGCCGGGCTCGAGGTCTTCATTCCGCTGCATCAGAGTCTTGCGATTGTCGATCTTAACGGCCTGTATTTCTCGTTAGGTATCGGCAACGATTCCGCGTTGCACATCGGTCTTGCGGCACAAATCACTGCGCATCTCGGACCGATCGTTGCCACGCTCGATCGCATTGGCGCGGATGCGGCAATTTCGTTTCCGCCGAATGGCAGTGGCCGACTCGGCATGGCCGATTTCCATCTCGATTTCGTTCCGCCAAAAGGTGTCGGACTCGAGCTCGATGCGGGCGTCATCAAAGGCGGCGGCTTCTTGTCTGTCGATACGGCAAAGGGCGAATACGTCGGCGCGCTTGAGCTAACGTTCCAGGACCTCATCGCGCTGAAAGCGATCGGCATCATCAACACGAAAATGCCGGACGGCTCGCCCGGGTTCGCGTTGCTCATCCTCGTTACTGCGGAGTTCGTGCCGATTCAGTTGGGCTTCGGCTTCACACTTATAGGCGTTGGTGGATTGCTCGGACTGAATCGCCGTCTCGATACGGAAGCGTTGCGCGTCGGCGTGCGCACGGGCGCGCTCAACAGCGTCCTGTTTCCGCAGGATATCATCGCGAACATCGCGCGCATCATCAGCGACCTTAAGGACATCTTCCCGCTCGCCGTTGAGCACTTCGTCATCGGCCCAATGGGCAAACTCGGTTGGGGCACGCCGACGCTCCTCTCGCTCGAGATCGGCGTGATCATCGATTTGCCGGTGCCGGCCGTTGTGATTGCTGGCGTGTTGCAGGCGAGTTTGCCGGCAGAAGATCTGCCCATCCTGCATCTGCAGGTCAACTTCGCGGGCGGCATCGATTTCCAGCAAGGCCTGATCTGGTTCGACGCGAGTCTCTACGATTCGCACCTGCTCATTTACACGCTCACCGGCGACATGGCGTTGCGCATCGGCTGGGGCGATCAGGCCATTTTCATTCTTACCGTCGGCGGCTTTCATCCGAGCTTCAGCGAGATCCCTCCGGACCTGCGCAATCTCCGCCGCCTCAGCATTTCGCTTCTCTCCGGCGACAATCCGCGCCTCACCTGCTCGACCTATTTCGCGATCACCTCGAACACGGTGCAATCCGGCGCGCGCGTCGAGCTGTATGCAGAAGGCTGCGGACTGAACATCTACGGCTTCCTCGGCTACGACCTGCTCGTTCAATTCAATCCCTTCCACTTCATCGCCGATCTCGATGCTGGACTCGCGCTGCGCGACGGCACCGATGAGTTGATGGGCATTCATGTGCACGGAGAACTCTCCGGGCCGAATCCATTCCGCGCGCGCGGCGACGCAAGCATCGATCTTTTCCTCTTCTCGATTTCGATCGACTTCGATGTCACGTGGGGCGACGACGCCGCGCCGCAGATCGAAGCGGAAGTCGAAGTGCAGCCGCTGATCGAAGATGCGTTGAAAGACGATCGCAACTGGCTCGCGACGCTGCCGGCCAACACGCATCAAAACGTCACGCTGAAGAAGCTCGAGCTGCCGCCGGAGCAGATCGTGATGAGTCCGTTCGCGGTTCTTTCTGTGAGTCAGAAGATCGTGCCGCTCGGTTTCGAGATAAACAAATTCGGCAATCAAAAACCGAAAGGCACCACGCGTTTTGACCTAACGAGTGGTGATGGCACGACGGAAGAAGTACGCGAGGAATTCGCGATCGCCAATTTCCAGCACTTGAGCGATGACGAGAAGCTGGCGCGCAAATCGTTCGAACAGATGCGCAGCGGTTTACGTTTCAGCACCGGCGACAGCTCGCAGGCGGGCGCAAACGTCGATAAGGATGTCACCTACGAGCTGAGCTACGTGCATCGGAAACGTGGCCTCACGATTCGCGCGGGACTCGTTAGGCTGTTCGGCTCCGTCTTCTCGATGTTCAGCGGCGCGGGCGCGGTGACGAAGAACAAATTCGCGGTCAGCCGTCGAATTGGCGGAACGCCGATCGCGAAAGTCGATGTCGAGGAACCGGAGTTCCATGTCGTGAACGGCGCCGATCTCACGCTGCACGCTGCGCGGACTGAGCGCGAAGAGCGAAGCGGAAGCATGGCAGTTGCACGATCAACTCGTCGCTGCCGATCCATCATTGCAGGGACGTCTGCAGGTCATGTCGACCTACGAACTGAGCGAGGCCGCATGAGCGTCACGGTCGCGAAATACACTTTCAGCGCGTGGCTGCGCAAAGGCATCGGCAACCGCATCACGGACCCGGATAACCTTGGCCTTGGCGCCGGCGCCGCGAAGGAGCGCGCGCATGTGCCGGTGGACGTGATGCTGAACACGACGCCGGTGCACAAGGAATTCGCGCTCATCGGACCGGGCGACATCATAGGTCTCAATCCCGACATGGTGGTGCGGACCGAGCCACTCAATCGCATTACCAACTTCGAGCCGAACTACCTGCCCTTCATCGAATTCTACGATGAGGATTTCTTGTGGCGCTACACACCGGCACGCGCGAATGGCCAGCGGCTCCGGCCATGGATCGCGCTCCTCGTTTTGGAGGAAGGCCAAAGCGACGCGGACAGCGAGTTCAAATATAACGCGCGCGGTTTTCCTCTCCCGATCGTCACTGTCACGAAAGCGGAGGCGTTACCACCGCCTAACGAGACTTGGTCCTGGGGTCACGTGCACACCAACGACGGCTTCGCCACGCCTAACGACTTCGAGAAGTTCCTTCTCTCGCTGCACGACCTCGATAATCCAAATGCGGACAAAATCATCAGCCGTCTCATGTGTCCGCGGAAGCTGAAGGCGAAGACCGGCTATCACGCGTTTGTTGTGCCGGCGTTTGAAACAGGACGGCGCGTAGGACTGCAAACCAATGCGGACGTTTCCACGATCGATGCGCAACAGCCATCATGGACTGCGGGCGCGGCGCCGGTCGATTTTCCCGTCTATTATGAGTGGTCGTTTCGAACCGGCGAGAACGAAGACTTCGAATCGTTAGTCAAACTGCTCCAGCCCCGCCCAATGGATCCGCAGGTCGGGATTCGCGACATGGACGGGTCCCAGCCCGGGTTCGGCATGACCGTCGGCGCGGAGATCGGCAAAATTCCGCCGCCTGAAAAACCGCAAACACTTCTCGGACTCGAAGGCGCGCTTAAAGCACCGACGACAGTCTCGCGTCCGCAGGAAGCAGACATCGACACATCGAAGCCGTTCTTCGCGCAACTGAAATCGATCCTGAATTTCCCCGCCGATGTGCAGGACGCTTCCGACGGCGATGATGATCCGGTCGTTTCCCCGCCGATCTACGGCGAGAACCACGCGCTCCAACATCGCATTGATCCGGCCGTCGCGGGCTGGCTCAACTTCCTCAATCGCGATCCGCGCTTTCGCGTGCCTTCCGGTTTCGGGACGAACGTGATCCAGAAGAACCAGGAAGATTACGTCGCGCGAGCGTGGGAGCAGGTGAAGAAAATTCTCGCCGCGAATCGCATCATCATCCGCTCCGTCTTCGCGATGGAAACGGTGCGCGCGATTCAAACGAATTTCGTGCAACGTCTCGCGCCTGCCGAGATGCTCGCCGTCTTCGCGCCGGTCATGAAAAAGGTGAAGGGCTCGCCCACGACACTCTTTCATCAACTCACGAACAGCATTGTTCCGCCCGCGGCATTGAACAGCGCGATGCGTCGCATGATTCGTCCGCGTGGCGCCTACGGCAAACGACTCCGCGCGGCGAATGGATCGTTCAATCACGGCGCGCTCGTGCAGGATTTGAATAGCGGCCGCATCAGCGCCGCACCGCCGAAGCAGGTGTCCGATTCCGTCATAACCGACGAAAGCATCGCCAACCAGCTACCGAACGCGCACGAATCCGCATGGCTGCAATGGATCCTCACGCACCGCCTTCTGCTCCTCGTAATCCTGCTCGTGATCGCGCTCGTAATCGGACTCGCTGGCGCATGGTGGCTCGCATTGATCATTGGTGCAGCCGCCGTCTTCGGTTACTTCCGCACCGCCGAACCCGAACACGCACTCGAAGCCGCAAAATCGCTCGCCGATCCAAACGCAACGTTGCGCGACATCGAGAACGCACCACCACAACCGAACTTCGCATTCGTCGTGAGTGATCCGGTCACGCCAATCACCGCAACGTCAGGCACCGATGTCGCCACAACTTCGTTCGCGACTTCGTCATCAACAGATGCATTGCGCTTCAACGAAGTCTCGATGATCACGCGCGCTGCAGCGGGCGCAGACAGTGTCGAAGCAAAAAACTTCCGCAGCGCGGCGACGCGTTTCAATCAGCGTCTCGCCATCCAGCCATCCGAGCCGCCGCTCGTGGCTTTCGATCTCACGAATGCGCAGACCAAGCTCAGCGAAGCCACACGCGCGACCGTCGTTTTCCCGCAGCTCGTCGCGCGACAAGTGCGCTTCACTTTCAATCCAGCGTGGCTTCTCGAGCCGGAGCATCTCGTGCCCGCGATGGCCTATCCGGATTTTCCCGATCCGATGTATGAGAAGCTGCGCGACATCTCGAGCGAGTTATTTCTGCCTAACCTCGAGCTTGTTCCGCCAAATACGATCTCCCTCCTCGTCACGAATCCGGAATTCATCGAGGCCTACATGACCGGACTGAATCATGAGTTCGGGCGCGAGTTGCTCTGGCGCGAATATCCGACCGATCAACGCGGCAGTTACTTCCGGCAGTTTTGGGATGTGAAAGGCATCATCACCGATGATTCCGACCTCACGCCTGAAAAACGCGCCGAACTCGCGGATACCTATAAAGATATCGTGCCGATGGACACGTGGACTTCCACGTCGAAGCTCGGAGCGCATCGCAGTCCTAAGCGACCGCCGGGTCGGCAGCTCGTGTTGCTCGTGCGCGGCGAGTTGCTGAAGAAATATCCGAACACGATCGTCTACGCGCAGCGCGCTCACATTTTTACCAAGAACGGCACGCCCGATCCGACAAAGGATCCGGTGATTGTGGAAGTGACGACGCAAGCGCAGATGGAGGCGGAAATTCTCTTCCCGATCTTCCGCGCCGAAGTCGAACCAGACATTCGCTTCTTCGGTTTCGACATGACGCCGGAAGCCGCAAAAGGCGCAGACAATCCGCAGAAGGCGACGGACGATTGGGGCTACTACTTCATCATTCAGCAAGTGCCCGGCGAACCGCGCTTCGGCATGGATGTCGAGTTCGAGCCGGACCTTCCAAACAAGTTCACGTGGGATGATCTTTCGTGGGACAAGTTCGCGAGCGATCTGCGTTTCATCGACACGAGCACGCCGCCCGCCGCCAGCTTCTTCAATAGCCTAACGAGTGCTGAGAAAGCGCAGTGGGGCAGTCACTCCGCCGACATGGCGTCGATCCTTTATCAACAGCCGGTCATGATCGCGGTGCACGCCAAGGAAATGCTGGAGAACCTTGATCTCCAGCCGGCCACATGAGCGAGTTCAGCGAGACACTCGATGCCTTGCGCCGCGCTCGCGCGACGCGCGACGATGCGCGCGAGCAACTGCAACGCGCGCGCTTGCGTCAGCTCACCTTGCAGCGCGCGCAGAACAAAGCCGATCGGCGCGAGATTCTGGATGACGGAGGAGAAAACCAGCAGCCGGTCTTCTATCCGGATCGCTCCGAGGAATTGAAGCGCGAGCGTGCGCGCATCACAGAGCAGCAAGGACTCGTTAGGCAACGGAACGCAGACGTTGCTCAACTTATTGGCAACCTTTTCCAGCGCACACCGCAACAGCTCATCGAAGAATGGGACGATTCGCTTCCGATCATGCTGCTGCCGCTGCGCGTCGAAACGCGCTTCAAAGAAGCAGAGCTGTGGGTTCGCGTCTTCCCCGATGAAATCGCGATCAACACGCATGAGAAACTCCTGACCGAACGCGAGCAGACATTCGGGATGGCGTATTGGAAAGCACTGCGCGCCGCGACAACTGACGATGCGCGCAAAGCCGCCTGGCAGGACCTCGTGAAACGTTTCGGCGCGAATCGCGCTGCCTGGGTCGCGCTGCAAACGAAACCGACGAACTGGAGCGACCCGCCACCCGCGAGCGACGACGCGCTGCAGTTCCCGAAGTTTGACGTCGCGAAGCCTGATAGCTGGACCGAAGCGCCGCACAGTCGCGTCATGCCCGACCGTTTTGTGCTGATGTTGTTTCGCGGCGGCAAAGCGCTGCACACGATCGTTGGTAATCAGGTGGACGACATTGTCGTGGTCGGGCCCGCGCCGCTCGACGACGAAGGCAAATCGACCTTGAAGCGCGACCCCGCGACGGGACGGCTGGTGCTTGGCGACGAGTTCAGTTGGATCGCGGACTTCCCGCTCGCGATCGACAAAGGTCTTGGCTTTCGCGTCACACTCAATGCGGATGAGGCCTCGGGCGGTTTCGATCAACTGCTCGTCGTCGGGCTGAAGTTGTCTGCCAGCGAAACGGACACGCAGCAGCTGATCGAAGACTTGATCCAGAATCATCACTATTCCGCGAAAGGCTTTGCACTCGTTAGGCAAGGAACGCCGACGAACAACACCGACAACGATTCGTCAGGTTTCGGCGCGACCGATCCGCAGGCCGAGCAAAGCTTTTTTACCGAAACAGGCCCGCCGCTTTTCGCCTTCGAAGCGAATGCCGACAAAGCCACCGACGGACAGCGATTCGCCGAGTATCTCGGCGTCGACTACGAAGCTCTTGCGCACATCGCCGGCGCGGACGCGACCGATCACGCGGAAGCGATCGCGATGAACAAAGCGCTCTTCGCCGGCACGCTCGGCTATTACCTCAACACGTTGCTCAACGATGTCATGAGCAACGATTCGCTCGAGCGGGTGCGCTTGCTCTTCAACGAATACGTCACCGGTCGCGGACCGTTACCGGCGGTGCGGGTCGGCAATCAGCCATACGGTTTTCTGCTTACGAGCGCGTTCCCGCAATGGAGCTACGGCGCATTTGCGGAGCGTGTTTTCCGCTTCGAAGAAAACGTGCGGCGCGTGCTCGCCGAGCTGCAGCGCGAATGGGTCACGCTCAAACCGCAGCTTCCGCACATCAGCAAAGACACCGACGCAAACGCGAACCTCATCAAAGTCCTCGGCCTGCAACCCACCTCGGCAGATTACTACCAGCGCGTCGGCTATAGCTACGATTATCTGCGCAACGAGCAGCAGTTCACCTTGGGCGGACGCTACTTCGGCGATGTGATCGGGATGTCCTTCGAGCGCAATCTCGCGCGCGCGTTTCTCGCCATGTTCGGCTACGACCCGACGAATAAGCCGGTGCCGCTGCTGTTGCAGTTGATCTGGCGCCATTATCAAACGCGACTCGATCGCGAGAACCTGATCGATGGCCTGCCGCTTTCCGAAACGCAGACCATCAAACCGTACGAGGCAGCGACTGGCCGGAACTATATTGATTGGCTGCTCGAGAACGCGGACGACGTGGAGAAACTCGAAGCGGAAGATTTCGGCGCGGGCATCACATCGCCGAATTCGCTTCTCTATTTGATGTTGCGCTACGCGCTGCTGCACGAAACCACGCACAGCATTTTCAACTTGCTCGAGACCGCCGGTATCTCGGCGCAGGAGCTGGTGCGGAGCCGCAAGTTCATGAACATCAGCACGCAGCCGGACGTGTCGCATTGGGAAGTGTTCCGCGCGCCGGCCAATCGCGTTTTGCCTAACGAATCATCAACGAGCTCGCTGCTCTCGTATGTGCAGACCGATCGCTTCAGCGCAAACGTCGGGCGCAACATCGCCGACGCGAAAGATGGTCTAACGACTTTGGCGAAATTGCCGACTGCGCGACTGGAGCGCTTGCTCGCGGAGCACATCGATGCGGTCAATTACCGTCTCGACTCCTGGCAGACTGCGCTCTTCGATTTGCGGGCGCGCGCCCAGCGCAATCTCTCCGGCGACCAGCGTAAACTCGGATTGCATCTCGGCAGTTTCGGTTATCTCGAGAATGTTCGCCCGGCGCGCGCGCGGCGCGTCAAGATTCCGGAAGATGTTTTGCCGGAGGAGATGCGTGAGCGCGCGGACAATCTCTTCCTCGATCCGCAGAACGGCGGCTATGTGCACACGCCTTCGCTCAACCACGCGACCGCCGCGGCCATTTTGCGCAACGGCTACCTGACGCACGCCTCACCCGCGGAGCAGGACAAGCTCGCGGTGAATCTCTCCTCCGCGCGTGTGCGCCGCGCAAAATATCTCATCGACGGAATACGCAACGGTCAATCGCTCGAGGCGCTGCTCGGCTACGTGTTCGAACGCGGGCTGCACGATTGGACCACGCTCGCCGTCGATCCCGTCATTCTCGATCAATTGAAGCCCGTCTTCCGCAAAGCGTTTCCGATCAAACGGACCAAAGTTCCGCAGCAGGGCATCACCGGCGATGCGGCGAAAATCACGGAAGACTTTTCGGTCACCAATGGCCTCGATCTCGCGCGAACAACGACACCGTTTCCCTACGGCATTGCGGAATTGAACTCGTTAGACCCGAAGCAGAACGCCGCGATCCAACAGGAGAAGCGCAACCTGGAGAACTCGCTCGATTCGTTGCGCGACGTGCTCACCGCGGAAGCGGCCTATCAGCTCGCGCTCGGCAATTTCGATCGCGCTGGCGCGGTCATGCGCGCGATCTCCGGCGGCGACATGCCTGTGCAGGTGGAAGTGATCGACTCCTCGCGCGGCAGCGAGCTGAGTTTCACCAATCGCATCGCGCTGCAATTTGATCCCGCTGTGGTGGCGAATCCGTGGGCGCCGATTCCGCTCAGCCGGCGTGCGCGCACCGAGCCGGCGTTCAACAAGTGGGTCGGTGATTTGTTAGGCGATCCGAAGAAGATCCGCTGCAGCGTGCAGACGAACGATGGCGCCGTGAGCGATATTGTCAGCCTGGCGGACCTTGCTTTGCAGCCGCTCGATTTCGTTTTCCTCATCGGCAAGAAAGTCGAAGCGACGGGCTTTTCCGAACTGGAGAGTCGCGTCCGATACTTCTTCGCGCAAAAGCACTCGTTAGGCGACGACATCGTCGTCAAAATCGAATTCGCGAACAGCGGCAGCCCCGATCTGAGCGTGCGCTCGTTTGCGGAGGTGCTTCCGCTGGCGAACGCGATTCGCGAACTGGCCGGTAAATCGCGTCCGCTGCAGGCGCAGGATTTTGTTCCGACTTCGAAGCAGGTCACCGCTCCGGCGGATAATCCCGGGAACATCGATGTCGTCGAGTTGCAGACGCGCGTCACCGGAATTCGCGCGGAGTTCGATACGCTTTTCGACGATCTGCAGAATGCTGCGAACGCGGCCGATGTTGTGTCGTTGCGCGAGCGACTGATCGACATTGCGAATGCGGGTTTCGTGCATGCGTTTCCACTTACCGCATTCGGTTCCGGCCAGGCGCAACTCGATGCGTTACTCGCGCAGAACACATCGCTGCAAAAGCGTTATGCCGACATCAAAGACGCCTACGACACGAGCCTGGCGAAGGTAAACGACGCCGCGACCAAGCCGCCGCAGAAAGTCGCTTTGCTGCGCGAGATGGCGAAGCCCTTCCTCGGCGATGACTTCGTTGTTCTGCCGCGATTCAGCTTCACGAACGCTTCCGAGATCGTGGCCGCATTCGGCGATCGCGATCAGCTATTGAAATACATCGGCACCCAGGGCGTCGCGCTGCCAGTCGAGGAATGGCTGCATGGCGTAGCACTCGTTAGGCCGACGATGCACACGTTCGGGCTCGTGCGGATGTTGAGTGAAACATTCGGCGCGGACTTCGGTGATTGCCGCCCGATTCAATTGCCGTATCGCGCGAATGACACGTGGCTGGGCGTCGAGTTTCCCGAAGGCACCAGCATCGTGCACGACACGATCGCGATGCTGCAATGTCTGCCGCAGAACTTCACGCCCGCGGGCGCGCAATGCGGTTTCCTCATCGATGAATGGACCGAGACGCTGCCGCAGAAAGAGGAAGTCACCGGCATCACCTTCAACTACGACACACCGAACAGCACCGCTGCGAATGCGGTTCTGCTCGCGATCACGCCGGTCGAGACGGGACATTGGAGCTGGGACAATCTCGTCGCGACGGTGCTCGATACATTTGAGCGCGCGAAGCTGCGCGCGGTCGAGCCGGACATGATCGACACACTCACGCGCGTCGCGCCGTTGCTGCCGGCGACGATCGCCGAGTTCACCACGGGCGAGAGCACGATCAATCTCGATTACGCGCGCAATCTTGCGGCCGTGAATGCCGCTGCGCTGGAGATAACGAGGAGGTAATTCGGATGGCGATCGACACACTGCACCAAATCTTCACGAAGAACACGGACCTGCTCGCGAAGATTTATCGCGATCCGCAAATCACCGCCTATAACCGGCTCGAGCCCCGCGCGCGCACGGAAGATTTTGCGCGGAGCTTGCGCGCGGAAATTCGTGATCCGCTCTGGATGCTGACGCGCCAGTGGCAAATGGGCGAACTCGAGGCGGAAGACGCGGGCTCGGCGATCGATGCGCGTTTGCTGACGTCACAAGCGCAGATCGATCGCGTCTCGTTAGGCGGTAGCGAGCGCGCAACCTTACGACGAAAATATTCCGCTCGAGACGACGGTGGAACGCGAGACGATTTCGCTCGAGGACGAGAGACTCGCGGCCTTTCCGCACGCGCTCAAAGTGCAGATCGCGCATTTTTTCCTGAAGCTGCACAGCGCTACGTTGCGCGCGACGTATGCGGAAAAGTATCGCAACGCATTTCCGATCGCGGCGAACCAGGAAGACTCATTCCGCGGGCAAGCCGATGCGCTCAATGTGTATGCCGCAACGCAGCGTCGCGATTTTGATGGGCGCCAACTCCTGCAGGCGATTGCTGATGGCACATTCGAAACGAAGGCTGGCATCGCGAATGTAGATCATCCAACGATCGCAGGATACACAACTGCGCTGACGCAGTGGTTCGCACGACAATACTCGCAGCCGGGCAGCAACGCGTGGGACCCGCAACGTCTGACCTATGCGATGCAAGCCGCCGCGCCGCGAGACGACGGTTCACAGCTCGTGCTCGATGCATCGCACTACAACGAAGGCCGCCTCGATTGGTATTCCTTCGAACTCGATCCGAACGCATCAATCGCGCTGAAGAACAATGGAGCTGCGCCAGCACAACAACCACAGCAGCCCATATCGTTCATTCCAACCGCAGCGACATTCCGCGGAATGCCGAACCCGCGTTTTTGGGAGATGGAGAATCGCCAGGTCAACTTCGGTCAGCTTGATGCGAAAACGACGGACACGCTCCTGCTCACATTCGCCGAGCTGGGGCTCATCTACGGCAACGACTGGTTCGTCATTCCGTATACGATGAAGGCGAACACGCTTTGCGAAGTGCGCGCGCTCGTCGTCACCGATGTTTTCGGCGAACGCACGCTCATCCGCGCCGCGGACGAAGGCGAAGAAAATAACTGGCAACGCTGGAGCATGTTCAACCTCAGCAACAAGAACGAGCTGGGCAGTTACAATCGCCAGTTCTTCCTGCCCGCCACGATTACGAGCACGCTCGAAAGCGATCCGCTCGAACAGGTGAATTACACGCGTGATGAAATGACCAACATGGTCTGGGCCGTGGAAGAAGTGATTCCGGACGGCAACGGCAAAGGCATCAGCGGTTACGACGCGGCAGATCGATACGGTGTCGAGCCGCCGCCGATAGCCGCATCGACAGCGAACATCCGATACGTGCTCGGCACAACTGTGCCTGAGAACTGGATTCCGTTCTTGCCCGTGCACCAGGAGGGGAGCAATCAATCGATTCAATTCCGCCGCGCCGCGATGCCGAAGCTCGGCGTGCCGCCAACAGAAGTCGTTAGACCAAAAGGTCTGCTCCTAACCGAAGTGTTAAAGCGTTACTACATCAACGAAGAAGAGATCCCCGCCGCGGGCACACTCGTGCGGCGCAGTTATCAACGTGCGCGTTGGTATAACGGCCGTACGTATGTCTGGATCGGCCGCTACCGCGAGACCGGCCGCGGTGAAGCGAGCAGCGATCTACGGTTCGATCAAATCGAGCCCATCGGTTAGAGAAGCCAAACCCAAAAGTCACATATTTCGCGGACAGGTGATTCGGCATCACCTGATTTCCAGTGGTGTTTAACCTCCGCCAGTTTGCTGAGACTGGAGTTGCGCTCGTTAGGGAAACGCTTCTATCGCCTTATCGTGAACCTTAGTGGCGAGGCGCCGCCTCCAAGGCAGTACCCGATTTCGATTTCACAGCCCCAACATCCGACGCGTTGATCGAACCGTTGGCGGTAACATCGCTGCGAAAATTCGAACCCGTGACTGCCTGCCCCGATTGCAGTTTAGTCTGACTGACATCCGAGGCATTGACGCTCCCGTTGCCCGTCGTGTCACCGATGAGTATGCTCATGGGAATGACGAGATCGCCAATGTTAATACCATCGGTTACACTCGTTAGCTTGATCTCGATCCTTTGAGCGTTTGTTACGTTAGTGAGTGGCACTGTTACGATGGGACCGCTGACGCTAACACTGCCGCCGTTGGCGAGTCCTCCCGTCCCGATTGTCGCCGACCCAGAAATCACCATCGCTTGTGGACTTCCGTTGACAGCGACCGGATTGGCGAAGGTGACAACAATCTGGTAATCGTTGGTTCCGCCACTGCTGCGGCATTCGATGCCGACGTTGCCAGTTAAGGGTAGATTGATATCGAAGGGTGTTGCACCATGGAGCTTGCGCGAGACGGCGCTGAGGACCGGGGGCGATATACCGCCAAACTCAAAGGCGCCGCGGTCGACATGAAACCCGTTCCGCCGCGCGAAGCCAGTCCCGCGCTGATCAGTCGTTAGGCTAAGTGGCGGGGCGAGGACCGAGTCGTCACCGGAATCGATGGCCGGGCTCGGGACAAGCAGTGCATGCGTCGCGGTGCGGCCGCCGTTGTCCTGTAGCGGACCGAGGTTGGAATCGCTGTTACGAATGTCTTTCTGTCCACTCAAGAGGCCGCCCGGGAAGGTGTTGCCGTCGCCGCCCGCGGCGTCGCTGCTCAGGTTAAACCCATCCGAAATGACAGTGGCGCCAAGATTGACAAGGTTTCCTCCGCCTTCGCCGGCTTGGAGGATCGTGCTCTGAATAGTCAGTGTCGCCGAGACGCCCGGTTGGCCCACGATTGTTTGGTTCAAAATGCCACCGCCGGTCATGGCGCTGTTCCCGCTGAACGTATCGCTGCGGACGTCGGCGATGCCGTTGATGTTATGAATGCCGCCGCCACGGACCGAGGCGATGTTGCCGCTGACGGTACTGTTCAGCAGCGTGAGAGTGGAAGCAAAATTGCTAATCGCGCCGCCTTGGGTTCCGTGGTTATTGCTGAAGGTGCTATTACGCAGCGTCGCTCCGGAAGGAATGGATGGATCATTAGCAAAGGTGCTGATCGCGCCGCCCCTCCCGCCAATGTTGCCGTTGAAGGTGCTGCTTTCGACGGTGATCACGCCGAAATTCGAGATGCCGCCGCCGGCGAAAAAGATTGCTTTGTTATCGTTGATCTCGCAACGCTCGAGCGTGGCAGTTCCGGTAGTGTGTATTCCGCCGCCCAGGTTGTCGGTCTGGTTCAGATTCAACTGGCTGTCGAATAACTTCAAGTCACCGTCGTTGGCGATGCCGCCGCCGGCACCACTGGCAACGTTCTCGTTCACGGCAGAATTCATGAGCGTGGCGGTCCCGCTGCTGTAGAGAGCGCCACCGGTTTTGTCGCTCCGGTTCGCGCGGAGAGTGCTCGTCGTGAGCGTGAGCGTGCCACGGATATTCGTGATCGCGCCCCCCGATCCGTCCACCCCGTCGTCGACGACGTTTTGCTCGAAGGTGGACCCGCGCACGTCGAGCGAGCCTTCGAGGTTGTAAACGCCGCCGCCCTGACCGGCTGTATTGGAAACGACGTCGACGCCACTCAGCATGATTGAACCGCCATCATTGCACATGGCGCCACCGAAGCCGGCGATGTTATCGAAGAATCCGCCGCCGGTTAGAGTTAATGTCGCCTGCGAAGCAAAAATGGCTCCGCCGGCGTTTTCTGGAAAAACTCCGCTCACCACCTTCCCGCTTCTTATCGTTAGGCCATTGCAGTTCGCCTCCGCGTCATTTCCGATCTGCAAAATGCGAAACTCCGGCGCGCCGGGCTCGGCATTGCGCTGGATGGTGGCGCCGTTACCGTTGATGGTGAGATCAAGGCCGGCTGCATCGTTGATGATTACCGGCAGGCCGTTCGCGCCGTTGCTGGAGTTGTCGATCGTGGTCAGCGTGTAGCTTCCGCCGGCCGCGAGGTTAATGGTGTCGGCCTGGCCATTGCCATTGGCAGCTACCAAAGCGGCTTTCAAGGCAGTGACATCGCCGTTCGGAATGTTGAAGACTGCCGCGTGAACGGCCTGGCTTAAGATGAAGAGGCAGGCGCAGATAGCGTGGCGGAGCAAGAGTTGCATATTAATAGAGTGGGTTCCTTTACCTCTAATGCGCAATCGCACCGCCAAACCCGCCACGTAGTTGAAAGGTTTTTTCTCGCCTCGCGTGGTAGTCCGTTTCGGCGAAGGAGCTGCCGGGGACTCCTTGCCGCCCGGCAGCTCGTTTTTATTCTCGTTAGGACTCTATCGTTTGAGGCCGTTCTGTTCAGCGGATTTGCGGCTCGCCATAGACGAAATCGTCCATCATGACGATGTCATGCTGCTGATCGTCGTTCGGCCCCGGGGCAACATCGCCGGCCGTGATCCGGACCGAGGCGATGCGGGCGTCATCAAACTTGATGCCGAAGAAGGAGAAATTTCCATCGCCCGGCGCGGCCGGAACGAAACTGCTGAATATCAGCTTAGCGTTTCGGTCGAAGTACTCGATGGATGTGCTCCCCTTGCGGTTGTTAAGTTGCGGGCCAGGTCCGCCGCCATTTGGTTGATCAACATCTGTGAACACCGCGCCGAAGCCTCTGACTGTTGCCGCCATATTGCCATTGGTACCTGGTATGGAGAAGGACACTTCGGTAATGTTACTCCCGACAGGGGTAAACAAACGCGACAGGCTGAAGGCTCTGAAGATCTTGCCATACCTGGGATTACCGAAAAGCGCGGCCAACCCGCCCTGAGGCCCGCCGGTCGCAGGAGCCTGCGAGAGCCCCAAGCCGTGTGTTTTGAACTGACTGCCTCGGGTGTTCAGGAACACGACGAACGGATTTACCGGTGCCGTCGTATCCAGAATGGCGGGGTTGCCGCCGTCCCAATTGATCTCGCGCCGACCCATTGGCAGCGGCCCTGGATTGTTAAGGTTGTTGCTTCCCAGCTCAGCGCGAAACGCATCGACTGAACTCTGAATGGAAGCAACGCTTGGTCCGGCGGCCTGGAATACCACCGGCACAGGAACGTCCGTGGGCGGGGCGTTTTGTGCCTGCGCGATCTCCGTGACGGCAAGTACCATCGATAGCAAGCCGAAGGCGGCTATGACGGTCGCACGAATGTTTGAATTGGTTACTGATTGTTTAGTTTGCATAGGTTGTTCTTTCTAAGGTTTGGTTTTTTTTCCGGCGTGTTTATTGTTGTGCCGGTTCATGTGCGTAAGCGGAAAGGGCGACTGAAACCCGCCACGACTGTGTTGTTTTTTTTGATTGCTCCTGGCGGCGCTGTAAAAATTCCTTGGGCGTGTTAGACTTAGCGCCGTCGAGTAGCCTCCATGACGACGCTTCCATCCACGCGACAAGAGGTCACCCGACTGCTTGGCGACTGGAGCGGCGGAGACGAGGGAGCGTTAGAGAAGTTGTTTCCGCTGGTGCAACCGGAATTGCACCGGCTCGCTCACCATTACATGAGCCGGGAGCGTGCCGGCCACACCCTGCAAACTACCGCCATTCTCGACGAAGCCTACCTGCGGCTGGTCGATGATACGAAGCCGGTCTGGCAAGGCCGGAGCCACTTTATCGCGGCGGCCGCGCAGTTGATGCGGCGCATCATGGTCGACCATGCTCGTGAACGCCAAGCACTCAAGCGTGGGGGCGGCGCAATGAAAGTAACTCTGGACGAAGCTGCGTTAGTAACAGAGACGCGATCGGAGGAGTTACTCGCCCTCGATGAAGCGTTGGACAGCTTGGCCGCGCAGGACCCGCGCAAAAGTCAGATTGTTGAACTGCGCTACTTCGGTGGTTTGTCGGTCCAAGAAACGGCTGAATTCCTAAAACTCTCTCAGCGGACGGTGGAGCGCGAGTGGACCATGGCCAAGGCCTGGCTTTACCGCGCGCTGAGCGAGGAAGAAAGCTAATGAAGGCTGAGCGCTGGAAAGAGGTTAACGATCTTTTCCAGTCAGCCGTCGAACGTGCGCCCGGCGAACGGGTCGCATTTCTTGATGAGGCTTGCCATGGTGACGAAGGCCTGCGTAAGGAGGTAAGCTCCTTGCTCACCTCTTATGAGCGGTCGGAAAATTTTATTGAATTACCGGCCTTCGAAGTTGCTCCCGAGCTCGTGACTAACGACAGAGCCGGCGCATTAGTTGGAAAATTGATCGGTCATTACCGGATCGAATCACTCATCGGCGTCGGTGGAATGGGCGAAGTTTATCTCGCGCGGGACGAGCAACTCGGGCGCAAAGCCGCGCTCAAGCTTCTCCCAGATAGCCTGACGACGGACGAGACGCAGTTGAGCCGCTTCAAAAATGAAGCGCGGAGTGCCTCGGCCTTAAATCATCCGAACATTCTAACGGTTTACGAGATCGGTACGGACGGCGACCGACTATTCATTGCGACGGAATTCATCGAAGGCGTGACCCTGCGCGCGTCGATCGCGTGCGGTAGGATAAATCCGCATGCGGCGCTGGAAATTGCTGTGCAAGTGGCCTCGGCGCTGGCTGCCGCGCACGAAGCCGGCGTCGTCCACCGCGACATCAAACCGGAGAACATCATGCTGCGCCCGGACGGATACGCGAAGGTGCTCGATTTCGGGATTGCAAAACTGACCGAGCAAACGCTGGCGTCGGACTATCATACGGGCGAAACAACGGCGGCGCTGCAAACGCGACAAGGGTTAGTGTTAGGCACGGCGCGTTACATGTCTCCGGAACAGGCACGCGGCCAGAAGGTGGATGCGCGCTCGGATATTTGGAGCTTGGGCGTAGTACTCTACGAAATGGTGGGCGGAAGTCCGCCGTTCTGCGGCGAGACGCCGAGCGACTGTATTGCCTCCATCCTAACAAAGGAGCCGCCACCTTTATCCGGCGTATTGCCGGATGTTCCACTCAAACTCGAATCCATTCTGCAAAAGGCTTTACGAAAAAACAGTGATGAGCGTTACCAAACGATCAAGGAGATGCTCGCCGACCTCCGCCCTCTAATGGGGGAGCTGGAAACGGACACCTCCTTGCCGCCGACCAAAGCGCGTGCCGAATCTATCGTCAGCAAAATCAAACGTCATAAGCGCGGAATGTTACTCACTCTGGCGGCCGCGCTGGCAGCCGCGGCGGTTGCCTACTCTTTTTTCTTTGCCGCCCCGGCGCAATTACCAAACGAAAAATCCATCGCCGTTCTGCCATTTGAAAACCTGAGTGAAGAAAAATCCAACGCCTACTTCGCCGATGGGATCCAGGACGAAATTCTGACCCGGCTCTCAAAGATCGCAGATCTGAAAGTAATCTCGCGCACGTCCACGCAGCGTTATAAGAATACATCTCAAAAACTTTCCGAGATAGCGAACCAACTCGGCGTCGCCAATCTTCTGGAAGGTAGCGTCCAGAAAATAAACGATCAGGTGCGCGTTAATGTGCAATTGATCACAGCCGCGAATGATACGCATCTCTGGGCCGAGACATACGATCGGAAATTGACAGACATCTTCGTGGTTGAAAGCGACATCGCGACAACCATTGCAAAGACGTTGCAGGCGAGATTGACCGGTGCAGAAAAGGAGCGCAATTGCGAAACGTCCCACTGCAAATCGGGAAGTATATGAACTCTACTTAAAAGGCCGCTTTTTCTGGAACAAGCGCACAGCCGCAGACCTTCGGAAGGCGATCGAATATTTCAATCAAGCGCTTGAGAAAGATCCCGGCTACGCCCCCGCTTATGCCGGGCTGACCGATGCTTATCTGATTTTGAGCCAGTACGGAGCTGCATCTCCCGCGGATTCATTTCCCCAGGCGATAGCGGCCGCGAAAAAAGCGATCGAGCTCGACGACACGCTAGCCGAAGCACACACCTCGCTTGCTTGTTCTCTCGCCTACTACGATTTCGACTTCGAGCAATCAGTCAAAGAATTTGAGCGCGCCATCGAGTTAAACCCGAATTACGCCACCGCTCATCATTGGCTTTCGAATGGGGTTTTGTCGGCGCTTGGGCAATTCGAGCGCGCCATCGCTGAGGGCAAACGCGCCGTCGAGTTGGACCCGCTCTCGTTAGTTATCAACACCGACCTCGGCCAGGACTTTTTTTATGCGCGCCGCTACGATGAAGCCATCGCCCAGTTGCACAAAACGCTCGAAATGGATCCTCGCTTTTATTTCGCTCACTGGGTCCTGGGCACAACATTGCAATTGAAAGGCCAACTTAACGAGGCCGTTGCCGAATATGGCAAGGCAGTCGAGCTCAACGACGATCCATCCGTTCTCGCGTTGCTTGGGCAGGCGTACGCGCGGACAGGACAGCGGGACGAAGCGCAAAAAATCCTGGTCCGCTTAAGTGAAGAGGCCAGGTCGCGTTACGTCCAAGCCTACAGTTTTGCGTTAATGTATCTGGCCTTGGGCGACAAAGAGCGCGCGATCGACGAGATGGAACGAGCTTATCGCGAGCGGGACGCCAACGTCGCTCAGATTAAAACCGATCCAATGCTTGATGACCTCCGCGGCAACCAGCGATTCGAAGCGCTGGCTAACCAGATTGTTCCTGCCAATGTGAGATAAGAGCTGGCAGCAGACGCGTAGCAACCCGGGTCGATTCCTGCAAGCGGCAGGGTTTGTTTGAAGTCAGAGAGCACGCGAGCGATATCGATGTTGATAAGCCTAACGAGAACAGGATGAGCGGCCGCGAGCGACGCGCATGACTGCGACTTGCGGGTTTGAACTCACCGAAAACCGGATAGTCGGGGGGCTCACGATCGGCTCCATCGATTGGTTAGGCCAATTGAGGCTACTTCGTACGCTTTCTTTTCAGCAAGTGGAAAGAACGTCAACCGGGATTTCACCAAAGCCGTCGGTTGAAATGGAAGAATCACTCGTGATTCCGAATCACTACGTTCCGCGTGGCATTTCGGGCGTGATTACCGAATAGGATACGGAACGCGATCGCTCTTGCCTTGTTAGGGATGATGCAAGCTGGAGAGAGCGCCGCCCATAAAAGCTGCCATTGCAGCCATCATGATCAGCCAGAAAATGATCGCGGCTGGGATGAAACAGAGACTTACGATGAAGGCAGCCGCCATCCATTTGAACATTAGCTTTAGGATCGATCCGAAAGGTAGATCGATGTCCACGAGCGAGATTCGTTGAACGGTTCCCGGGGCAGCAATTGGAGACGCACTTGTCTGAGAAATGGCCGGTGCGATTGGCGGCGGCACAGCCCTGCTCGGCGCGGGCAACTGCGTGCCGTATTTCAACATCGGCAAATAATCATCGATCGTCTTCCAGTCCCCGGCCGGCTCCGGTTTGCAAGGCGTGTAACGATCCACGCGTTGATCGGCAAACATCTGGGCGATTTGCGATTCGCCGTAAGGACCTTCTTCCCGCCCCGAAACTTTGAGTAGGTATGACTTCATCCCTGTCGAGTTAGTTCTATCTGTAATCTAAATGTCAACAACTGCTCGCGAATGCTCTCGCTCGCGAATGGAGCCGCGGGGACGTGAGCGACATAGAACACATGCGATCGGGAATCGCGTGGGTAGACGGTAATGCAGCTAAGGTAGCTGGCGTGAGCACCGGGCGGTGCGAGTGATCATGGGCAAACCGACAGGTCGAAATGAGCGGGGAGAGAATGAGTCAAGCCTTTTCGAGTTCGGAGTACAGATACGGCCTCATTCCGCATCGAATAGATTTACGTGTTATGCTGACCGCTTTAAGCGGTGAGATGGAAACAATCGTTCGGCGTCGCCTTCACGCCAGTTTGCGCAAGGTTCTCCGGTAATCTTTTGCCGTTTTCTTGATGACGGAACTGATTTCCTTCCTGGCCGGGGCCTGACGCAACGGCATCAGCACGATCGCGCCGGTTTCCGGCACGACAGTGACGTTTACTTCATCGCCGACTTTGACGCGAGCAAGGTCCATGAGGGCGGCATCGAAGATGATGCCTTGGGAGTTGCCGACCTTGGAAATGGTTTTGGTCATGCGGTAATACTATGTTTTACGGCGCTATGCCGCAAACCGAAATCGCGTAAACTCCGAAAGGTTTCGCCCGCCACGGCCGGTAAACTGAGCACGCGACGGGTCTGAATGCGGAACGCAAATAATTCTTAGCATCGCCCGAGGGACCGACCGATCCACCTTCGGCGCCGACGGCGCGGCGCGCGACGGAATTTCTGCGTTGTGCAGCGGAGGAGCGTGAGTAACTTTCGCGTCCGCCCCGCGGGGCGAATGCGATTTTTTGCACCGCTAGCTCAATTGGCAGAGCAAGTGACTCTTAACCACGGCGTCACCAGGGTAAATTTGAAGTGTAACCAAATACGCTACCGAATTTCAGTGGAAAATTTCTTTCAAATTCTGGCCGAACGATTTGGGCAAACCACTCGTTAGGCGGTTTTGACTCGCGTGAGCAAGCATCGTGCTCACTGGCACATTTTCACGTGTGGTCTAACGAGTGGTTCATGAATCGCTCCACAAGTGACTAACCAAGTGTCTCCAGATCTGCTCTTCTGCGCTGTAACGGCGCATTAAATCACAACGGCGGCGTAACGCAGGTGCGGCGGTCGGTCGCCAGGAGAAAGAATACGATCGCGACGCCAAACGAGCAGTCGTCTCCGCACAAATGTGTGATGATGGTGCCGATAAAAACCAGGACGAGGTCGGCGGCAGCATGGGCTTGGAGCATTCAATCTCACACCGTTAATGACGTGGAAGAATATATTTGCGTCGGCTAGCACTTTGTCTCGCGTTCTCCCATGAAACTAAGTCCTGTTAAGCCATCATCGTTTGAAACCGGACGAAACCGGCGCACGGAATCTTCAAAATAACACTTGACGTGTGTTTTTGTGATTTGCGATTTTGCAGATCGCGTCAAGTCGGTTGGGCGTCTCCAGCGAAGCGTCTGACTCTCTTCCCGCCCATAACGCCACTAAGGGTCGGTATGAAACCTCCCGGATATTCAACGAGTCCGACAATCGGCAGGATACAGACCCTTAATGCTCGCTTCGAGGAAAATTCAATCGCTCGAAGCACTGAGCCCAAACCAAGGGAAGGCGGCGCTATCGGCGGCGTACGGGAACCGCTCTCGCCGGCCCCATCACCGGCTGACCCAGCGCGTCGGTTAATTGCACCCCGGGACGATCCGCTTCGGCCGGTAACTTCTTGGGCGATTAAGCACTGCTTCTCTTCCGCAATTTCAGCGGTCCTTCAACGCAATCTACCTTCGATTTGAAAATGCAAGATGCTATCGCATGGTTCAAACGTACCTTTGGCAGTCGCATTGCAAACAGCTTACGCGGTACGCCATTCAGCATCGACCTCGTGACAGCCGTTGCCGCGCAAGAGACTGGCTACATCTGGGGTCCGCTAGTGGCCAAGGGCCTTTCCGAATCCGACGTGCTCCGCTTCTGCGTTGGTGACACTCTCGATGCTGACAAAGGCCGCAACGCTTTTCCACGAACCAAGGCCGACCTTCTGGCGGCGCCCCGCGGGGCCGAGATGTTTGCGATCGCGCGGCAGGCAGCCATTGATATGGCCGGACAAACCCCGAGCTACCAATTCGTATTCAAGAATCCGAACAAGTTTTGTCACGGTTTCGGCATCTTTCAGTACGACATCCAGTTTTTTAAAACCGATCCGGACTGGTTCCTTGGCAAACACTGGACGGAATTCAGCGGGTGTCTTGCGCCGTTTCTCGGTGAGTTGAAGCAAGCGCTTGCCCGGCAGCACTGGTCAGGCAAAACGACGCTTACTGACACCGAGCAGATTTTCGTCGCCATTGCCTACAACAAGGGCACCGCTGACCCCGCGCGTGGATTCAAACAAGGGCATGAATCTGACGGCCGTTACTATGGGGAGAACATTCAAGAATACCTGCGCACCGCCCAAACGAGCGAGGCCGGCGGGACCGCGCCGAGTCCGCCGCCTGGTCAGGCACCGCTCCCTTTGCCCACTCCCTTCGATCGCATCGGGGAGGTTTATGAAGTGCGAGTTCAAGGAGCGCCGCTTCGCCTCCGGAGTGAGCCGCGGATTCCGAAGGGCGACGAAAATGCAAATGTGACCGCGCGCCTGCCTGACGGCCAGTTCGTTCAGCGCGTCCCGAAATCAAAGAAGACCGGCGAATTCTTAGAGGTCGAGACCAGCCTGAACGGGGCCTACTACCGAGGTTTTGTCTCGAGCAAGCTGCTTCGTCGTGTGAAGCGTGCGAAAAGAGTCGTTAGGCCGAAGAAAGCGGGCCAGACGAAGAAGAGGCAAGTCGCAGCGAAGAAGATTCCCGCCGTCGCCGCACAGCCACGGGTCGAAGTGCCCACCCCCGCGCCGGTCGAGCCGACGAGTGGGATCGTTGCCGTCTACATGCCGCGTAAACCGGGCACAATCACTCGCCGGGCCGACCCAGCAGGTCCTCATTCCCTGAACGAACAAGGCCAGCCAGGCCGGAAGGGCGCGAGCGCTGCTGAGCGTTGCGGAGAGCTTGCCGCGATTATCGATTGGCTCGGGGTGGATAACCCGGGGCACGAGCGTTATCAGCCGCAAGGCGGGAGTACGTTCTGCAATATCTATGCACACGACTACGCTTACCTCGCAGGCGCTTACCTGCCCCGGGTATGGTGGATGCCGGGTGCGATCGAACGGCTCGCGCGCGGCGAGACCGTCGAGCCACTGTACGAAAACACCATCGACGAACAGCGCGCAAACGATCTCTTCCGTTGGTTCCGCGACTTCGGCTTGCGCTTCGGTTGGCGCCAGACTGGTACCCTGACCAAGCTCCAGGAAGCGGCCAACCTTGGCGGCCTCGGTATCATCGTCGCGCGGCGCAAAGAGGACGGAAGATCTGGGCATATCGTGGCAGTGGTGCCGGAGACAAAGGATTTCCGCGCAAAGCGGGATTCCGCAGGCAGCGTCACCGCTCCTTTGCAAAGCCAGGCGGGCGTAGTGAACTTCCGTTACCGCTCGGCACCTAACGAGTGGTGGCGCGGCGAGCAATTCGCCGACAGCGCTTTCTGGATTCACGCCTGACAAATTCTCAACCGCTCCAACTTTTCTATGATAAGCACTGAAGCCGCCGCACTCGCTATTACCGTAGCTAAGGGCGTTATCAAGCTCGCCGGAAGGCTGGACCATCTGATGGCCGAAAAGGAGGCGGTTCAGGGCGATCTCCTTATTCCCATGCCGCCGGTAAGCAACGGGCCGGATCGGGAGACTCGGATTGATCAGTTACGTAAATATCTCAAAGATACAGCCGACGACACGCCTGATCCGCTGGGCACTGATCGAAAGCGCCTACAAAAGCTCCTGGCCAAGGATCCGGTGCCGGATGAATCGGATGTCTTCTTCGCTCGACTATTTCCTGAGCAAGCCTCCCCGCCTGTCACTAGCCCTGACGCCAAGTATGTCGCTGCTCTACGCCAGTATTTGCCGACGCTAAACTGGGACGAGAATACCAACAAAGACTCACTTCAGGCCGCGTTCTACATCGCTGCGGGCAGGGACGAGCGCGGGCTCGATTACGTAGCCCGGGTTGGCCTGCTGGTGGCAGATGTGCTCGCCGAATTCGGCGCCGAGAACACGGCCTTGTTTGTGCGCGATCCAAACGCACAGACTATCGTGCAGTCGGTTCTTGCAAACTTCGCCAAGCCAGATTTGGAGAGTTTCGAGCAGTGGAGCCCATTCCTGCGGCACGCACTCGGCGCAACTCTCAATGGCCTTCTCGATTCCCGCACTGTGCTTGCCGGTCACGCCAAATGGGCCGAAGCACTACTCGGCGCTTTGGCCCAGGCGCGGGCTGCTTCGGCGAATCCGGATAACTATCTGGTTGGTCTACTTGGTGGCAGCGGCTACAGCCTCTTGATTGGTGAAGGACTGAAGCTGGCAGGTCAGCAATTGTCTGAGGGGCACGCTAACGTGTTCAAAGACATCGCCGCCGACTTCCTCACCGAAGCTGCGCCGCTGGTTCAGGCAAACAAACAGGGGTTCGGTGATTTCTTCAAGGATCATTGGGGCGATCTGCTACGCGGCGGCCTGAGTGCAGCAGCCAGTCATGGTCCTGCGCTCTTAAAAGGCGAGTCACCGCTGATGGAGCAGACTTTGGTCGCAGTGATGAACAAGCTCGCCACTATTCCGGGCACAGATTATTTCACGGCCGACACGGCCTTTCATCTGGCCGAAGCAGCCTTAGGCGCCGTGGCCAGCAATCCGAGCCTGCTCGAGGGCAAGGCAGGCGATGCGTGGCTGCGCGAACTGATCCAGTCAGTGGCAGGCACTCTTAGCGATAGCGGCCTGCGCGAATCCTTCAGCAATGCTGGACTCGAGCGAATCTTTGCCCACGCGCTGGAAACTTTTGCGCAACATCCTGAGTTAATCATCACGCAGCCCGGCCTGGCGCAAGACGTTGTCGCCGGTGGCTTGACCGAGGTGAGTTCAAGCGGAAGCCTTGCGGTCGAGCCGCTGGCGGAAGCAGCTGTTAATGGTGCACTAGAAACGCTGGTCCAGCATCCGGACCTAATCGACACGAAGTTCGGGCCTTACCTGGGCGAAGTAGCGGGCTTACTCTCAAAGGCTGTTGCAGACAAGGGCCTGACTTCTCTACAAGCGGCCGATCTCGTCTCCGTGGGCGCCGCAGCGATGGCTCGCAATCCTGAGTTGTTTGCCAAGCTGAAGGATAACTTATCCGTCACCGTGCTAAATGCAGTCTTAGAGGCGACAGACAAAAGTGAGCTCAAGTTAGTAGCTGGTGACACGTTGATCGAAGTCGCACACGAGGTTCTCGTTGCCGTGGCGTGCAATGGTGCGGGCTTGGCGGAGAGCAAAGGAGTCGATAAGCTTGGCGCAACCATCGAGGAAGCTTTGACCGCCAGCCTAATTCTGGCAGAGAAAGAGCTTGGTCGACGGCTCGATCGATCCGCTGTTCCAAGTGTCCTGGGTGGCGTAGTGCAAACTCTTCTTCGCGGCGAACTCACCGACCTCGATCCTAAGTCGAAGAATTTTCAGAAACTATTCAACGAACTAGCCACCGCAGCGACGGCCTGAACCAGACCTAATCTTATGCAAACACTGACTGCAAATTTCATCCGCTCTTTCCGCGCGAGCGCGATAGTTACGGCACTAGCCGCCGCAATCCTGTTAGTCGACGGCTGCGCCACGAAACGCGAGACCACGGAGGTCGTCACCGAATCCAACGCCGCACTGCTGGCGCAGCTTCAACCCGACGGCGCGGGCGGCGGTGGCGCGGTGGATTGGCAGAGTGCCTCAAGTAAGATAGACGCGCTCATCGCCGCGCACCCCGACCAACGGGTCACGAACGGTTCGCTGCGCGTGCGCCAGGGCGTGTTACTGCTGGCCCACCGGCAGTATGACCTGGCGCAAGCCGCCTTCAATGCAGCAACCGATCTTAAGACAGACCGCGACAAGGCGCTCAAGGCTTTGTCGCCATGGTTAGTCTGGTGGTACCAGCACAGTGCGGATCCGACCCTTAATCCTTTGCAGCGCGCCAAAGCCCGTGAAGCCCTAAGCGCGTTTGACACCCAGATCGCGAAAGTCCAAGGCAGCCCGGACATCCGGGATTTTTTGGCGGAGATGCGAGCCCGTATCGGCTTGAAACTCGCCTCCGAGGAACAGGGCGACGCCAAACGGGCCACGTTCGTCGATACCTTGAATCGTTACAGCGAAATATTCACGCCCGAAGACCTCGATGCGCTGGCACGAGGCAATCTGAAACCAGCTAGTAATGCTGTCACAATCACAGAGCGTCGTCGCCTTCGCGCCCAAGCCGTGATTGCAAAGGCAAAACGAATGGCTGGATCTGGCAGCCTGGCCAGCCTGACCGGGAGCAATCTCAAGAACCCGCAGTTCGCCAAGCTCGTGTTTAGATGATCGGAGTTGGTTTAGGAGGCAAACATGGCTCTGCAAAAGATCGGTGGCCGGTTGGTCGATGCCATTTTTGGCTATGATTTTTTCACTTCCTATACCTGGGCTGACGGCAGCAAATACGCCCATAGCCTTTATGAAAAGTTAAAGGCGCAAGGGTTTACGGTCTTTCTTGATGAGGAAGATTACGCGCGGGGCGATAACTGGACCTTGCTCGGTCGAAGAGCCCTGAAGAAGACGCGACAGCTCATACTGGTTGCGACGCCGCGTGTTCACCAAAGTGTGCCAGTGCTGAAAGAGCTGACAGCGTTTCAATCCACGGGGAGGCGAATAATCCCGATCGAAATCGGAGACTCACTCGATCTCCAGAAGTACCCCGAGTCACCACTACTGCCTCTTCTTCCCGCCGAACTTCTCAAGATAAATCAGCCGCTCCAAGACGGCGCAATTCCGAACGAAGCTCCACCCGAAGTCGTTCGCGAACTCCGTCGCGGTTTTCAGCATGTCCGACAGGCTCAGATTCGTGTCAGAGTTCTTCTCGGCGCCTGCCTGGTGTTGTTGGGCCTTTTCTCGATCGCCGTCTGGCAAGCCATCAGTGCGGACTTACAGCGGAAGAAGGCAGTGCAAGCCAGTCGCGAAGCGGATCGCCAAAAGCACGAGGCGGTAAAGCAGGAGGGCAAGGCGAAAGATCAAACACAGGTGGCGATCGCTGCGACGAAGAAGACCAGCGAGGTAGCCAGCCGTGGAAATGTTTCGCTCGCTCGGTACTCAAAAGAAAGCGGCAAGAACGCTGAAGCCTTGGCCCATCTTGCCCAAGCGTTGCGGCTGAATCCGGGAAATCTGGAAGGTAGTAACTTCACAGTCACTATCCTGACGCAACTAAGCTGGTGCATTCCCTTGGCAAGTTCAATGCGACACGACGAAGAAGTCATTTCAGCGCAGTTCAGTCCCGATGGTCAGCGGGTGGTGACCGCCTCACAAGATAACACGGCGCGGCTGTGGGATGCGGCCAGCGGCAAACCAATTGGCCAGCCCATGAAGCATGGAGACAACGTTTCTTCAGCGCAGTTCAGTCCCGATGGCCAGCGGGTGGTGACCGCCTCATGGGATAAGACGGCGCGGCTGTGGGATGCGGCCAGCGGCAAACCAATTGGCCAGCCCATGAAGCATGAAGGATCGGTTAATTCGGCGCGGTTCAGTCCCGATGGCCGGCGGGTGGTGACCGCCTCAGAGGACAAGACGGCGCGGCTGTGGGATGCGGCCAACGGCAAACCAATTGGCCAGCCCATGAAACATGAAGGCGAGGTTAGTTCAGCGGAGTTCAGTCCCGATGGCCAGCGGGTGGTGACCGCCTCAGAGGATAAGACGGCGCGGCTGTGGGATGTGGCCAGCGGCAAACCAATTGGCCAGCCCATGAAGCATGAAGACATCGTTACTTCAGCGCAGTTCAGTCCCGATGGCCAGCGGGTGGTGACCGCCTCATGGGATGGACGGCGCGGCTCTGGAATGCCAGCAGCGGCCAACCAATTGGCGAACCCATGAAGCATCAAAACTTGGTTAATTCAGCGCAGTTCAGTCCCGATGGTCAGCGGGTGGTGACCGCCTCACATGATAACACGGCGCGGCTGTGGGATGCGGCCAGCGGCAAACCAATTGGCCAGCCCATGAAGCATGAAGACAACGTTTCTTCAGCACAGTTCAGTCCCGATGGTCAGCGGGTGGTGACCGCCTCATGGGATGAGACGGCGCGGCTGTGGGATGCGGCCAGCGGCAAACCAATTGGCCAGCCCATGAAGCATGAAACCTGGGTTAATTCAGCGCAGTTCAGTCCCGATGGCAGTGGGTGGTGACCGCCTCATTGGATAACACGGCGCGGCTGTGGGATGCCGCCAGCGGCAAACCAATGAGCGAGCCCATGAAGCATGAAGGCGTCGGTTAATTCGGCGCAGTTCAGTCCCGATGGCCAACGGGTGGTGACCGCCTCAGAGGATAAGACGGCGCGGCTGTGGGATGCCGCCAGCGGCAAACCAATTGGCCAGCCCATGAAGCATGAAAGCTCGGTTGATTCAGCGCAGTTCAGTCCCGATGGCCAGCGGGTGGTGACCGCCTCAGAGGATAAGACGGCGCGGCTGTGGGATGCCGCCAGCGGCAAACCAATTGGCCAGCCCATGAAGCATGAAGGCTGGGTTCATTCAGCGCAGTTCAGTCCCGATGGCCAGCGGGTGGTGACCGCCTCATTGGATAAGACGGCGCGGGTGTGGGATGCCGCCAGCGGCAAACCAATTGGCCAGCCGATGAAGCATGAAGACGGGTTAATTCAGCGCAGTTCAGTCCCGATGGCCAGCGGGTGGTGACCGCGTCAGCGGATAACGACGGCGCGGCTGTGGGATGCGGCCAGCGGCAAACCAATTGGCCAGCCCATGAAGCATGAAAGCTCGGTTAATTCAGTGCAGTTCAGTCCCGATGGCCAGCGGGTGGTGACCGCCTCATTGGATAAGACGGCGCGGCTGTGGGATGCGGCCAGCGGCAAACCAATTGGCCAGCTCATGAAGCATGAAGGGTCGGTTAATTCAGCGCAGTTCAGTCCCGATGGCCAGCGGGTGGTGACCGCCTCAGAGGACAAGACGGCGCGAGTGTGGGATGCGGTGACAATGACGGATGAGGACACAAAAGAGGATATTCTCTTACTTGCTGAACTTGCTGACGCCACCAGCGGCGTGACTTTGGAAACTGTCGAGCAGGGAGAGAATCTTAAATTGGTGACTCCAGAACAGGTCAAAGCATCAAGGGCGAGGATCGCTGCGAAATTCGTCTGGCCGTCCTCGAAATTGACTCCGTTAGAGCGCTTTCTGAAATGGAGCGTCTCAAATCGCACAAGCCGGACGATTTCTCCGTTCTCGGAGCTCAAAGTTTCCGATTGGCTGGAAAACAGGATCAAGGAGGCAACAGTCGAAGGTCTGCGAGCCGCGCTGCAGGTCGATCCCGCGAATGCCCGCGTAACCGCACATCTCGGCCGACGCCTTGCCGATCGCGCTCTCGAACAAGGTATTGATCCCGACGAGGCCCGGCGCACTCGAGGAGAAGCTGATTTCCTAACAAGCCGTGCGCTAATGCTTTCGCATAACGACAGCGAAGTAAAGGAACTGCGTGATCAAGTGGTTAAGCTCTTGCGAGACGCACAATGAGACTGATCCACTCCGCGATTCTTCCGCAAGAGAAATAGGCGTCTGCAGCGCTGCCCCAAACAACAATGCGATCGGGTTAAGGGAAGCGCGCCGGAGTTCCTCAAGCCGGGTACTGATGGACTCAAGGACCATTCGATGGGCCTGTGCGTGGAGCATACTGACAAGGCTCTCAAACCCGTCGGTTAAACACGGTAGTTTACTGCGATGAATTTTTCTCCTCTCTGACGCGATAAGTACTTATGAGTAACTGGGCCGACAAGCTAAAGGAATTCGGATGCTCGGAGCTGTTTGACGTTTCCAGGGAATCCGCCTCGGAAGCACACCCTTTGGCGAACAACGAATGGCAGCCCACATCGGCGGACAAATCGGCCGCTTGCAACATCTACGAAATCTCACCTTCAAGCCCATTGGTGATGATCAAGCTTGCGCGCTCCGGCAGGCCTGATAAGTACGGGATCATCGGCATCCTTGGCGACCAACCCAAGTGTTGCCGCAACTCTGACTCCACCCGGTCTGCCCCATGAAGATTTCCGCTCTCCATCAGTGGTGCCTTTGCGCGAGCCTCGCCGTCTTAGCCATCGGTTGCAAACCTCGAGCCGAATCACCGCAGACAGACGCCAACAGCCCGCCGGCACGTGTCCCGAGAGGCGAGAACCATTCCGAGGGCTTCGATGCCGATCTATTTCACTATACCGACCAGGGCAGCGGCTTCTTCCCATTGAGCGTGGTGCGTGCACTTAAGGATAGCGAGACCGGCCGGCCTTACCTCGAGAATCTTGAGCGCTTCGGCCTGGTCCCCGGCGAAACATCCCAACGCAACCCATATGGCTTTCCCGTCGGAATCGTGACAAACAGAATCAAAGTGGCCGATGGGGAGATTGAGATGTTCGGCTTTACCTGCGCGGCCTGCCACACCTCCGATCTCCATTATAAGGGCAAAGTCGTGCGCGTCGATGGTGGTTCCGGCCTCTTCTATGTGGATAAACTAGGCGATCAAATCGGTAACTCGCTCAAGGCAACGCTGAATGATCCTGAGGAGTTTCTTGCCTTTCTCCAGCGCTTTGCTCAGGAGTCAAAGCTAAAGCTCCCGATACTTACCGGCCTTGGCAAGCTCATTGGTTCGAACCCAAATCTACCACTCCGCAAGGCGCTGCTCGATCATCTCCACGCTAGGTCTCAGCAGCTACTGGCGGACATGAAGAGCAGCAAGGAAACGACCCTGTCACTCGACGATCCTTTGCGGGAAAAAACGATCGGGGTGATTAAGCAGATCGCGGGCGGAAGCGAACTGCTGGCTAACATCGAGCAGGCCATTACCATGCTGCGCTATCGCCTCGACTTCCTGAAGATGCGCGACTGGTTGTCCTCGGACCCGACCCATCGACTGACAGCGGGTTATGGACGCGCCGATGATTTCGGCACGGCAAGGGTCGAGCTCTTCGGCAAGCAGAACGATAAGAACAAAGTACCCGTCAATGCGCCGGTGAGCATACCGCCTCTTTGGAATGTCGATAAGTATGCCTGGTTGCACTGGAACGCGAACACCAACTCCGTCATCCAGCGAAGCATCGGCGAAGCGATCGGCGTGGGTGCCACTTTGAACCTGGAGACCGACGCGACCTCAGTCGATATCGTCAACCAGATAAAAATCGAGGAACAGGTCAGAAAACTGACACCGCCGAAATGGCCCGCGGAGATCTTTGGCCAGCCGGACACGAACAAGGTCGAGAAGGGCCGCGGCATTTTCCTGGCAAATTGCGCTGGCTGCCATGCTCCCAAACAACTGGATGAGAAAGGCCTGGTGGTCTTCCGACTTAGCACCCTTGAGGAGGCGGGCACCGACCCGAACGACGCGACTAACTTTGACCGGCCGGTCTATAACTCAGATGATTCGACGGTGAGTTTCGCAGGGGAAAGCAAAGACCTGCTCACCAGACTCCAAGCCAAAGCCAAAGCCAACATGTCCAAGGAAGACCAGGACCTGATGGATAAACTCGAAGCTAGGCAAACCCCTGCAAAATGGCGGGACACCATGAAGGCGACCGGCGGCCCCGTGTATCCAGCCCGACCGCTCGAAGGTATCTGGGCCACAGCACCCTATCTGCACAATGGTTCGGTCCCGACTCTCTATCACCTCCTGCTTCCCGTCGCACAGCGTCCCAAGAAGTTTCCAGTGGGCCAAAAGGATTTCGATCCGGTTAACGTTGGGTTCGCGATCGATCCGGCGAAGATCACGCCGCAAACGGCTCTGACTTTGTTCGAGATGGATACCACGCTGCCGGGCAACTTAAACACCGGCCACGAGTGGGGCACGCAGCTTCCCGAGGGCGACCGGCTGGCCCTGATCGAGTACCTCAAGGTTCACCACGATACCTTTCCTACAAACTAAGCTAAGTAGTCTGATTGTGCCCGGCGGTTAAACGCAGTGGTTTCTTGCGATGAATCCTTCTGTTCCCTAACCCGTGCATCACGTCGCGCACTTGATCGAGCATCGTCTTTTCGGCTTGTCCTACGGCGAACGGCGGGTTACAAGCGTAACCATGATTTCGTTTTTATCGGCTCGCCACGCGGAAAGCATGCGGGTTAGACGGAATAATTTCATCTATATCTCGTTATGCGACGACACGAAATCTTCCAATTCATCGAAATCAATCTTAAAACTATGCAGCGTCTAATCACATTCGCTATCGCGCTATCCGTTCTTTCATCAGCCTTCGCCGGGATCAAAGACGGAGATTTGACAACCTACCACAGCTACGTTGCGAACAAAGCATATCGCATTTCCACAAGCGTCAGCGGCGATAGGCTGTCTTCGGCCGGCCTCTTTATCGCGTACCCGGAAATCGATATCGATGATGGCGGCGGACCCGTACGAGAGATGTGGATCATGCTCCTGGACCCTCCTCCATACATTCGGACGGCTGTTAAAGACAAAGATGAGCTCATATTTACATTCACCGCGAAGTATGTAGGGACATCTCAAAGCCTTTCTGCAGGCAAAAAGATGAAAATCCACGCATTTCGTTTTCTCGAACGGTAACGGGATGACGATTAGTCGTCTAGCCATGCGCTGCAGCGAACCGCAGCCTGTAATTGTTGTTTAGCTTTCGCTGTTTCATGAAGTCACTTATATTCGCGCGGTCGCTAATCTGTCGGCCGCCGAATTCAGCGTCTCTGAATATCACCGCTATGAACAAGAACAGGAGCTCGCGGGAAGGTATAAGGAATAGGACAAATGAGAACAAATTTGCGCACCAATTTTGAAGCACTTAATTTCCGCTTCACGTCCCTAAAGGGCGCGATTTACCCAGTTAATATCATTTATTGAATAGCTAACGAATAGCGACTCGACCTTTTTTGCGGAGTTGGTTATGTAATTTTTTTGAGCGTCTGATCGAGCGAATCGCAGCAAATATGCCGCAGGAAGAGCATGATAGCCGTTACTGGGCCTTTATTAGTTACAGCACGCGCGATGAAAAGATCGCCGCCTGGCTGCATCGCTCTCTGGAATCTTTTCGTCTCCCTCGTGGTTTGGCGGGAAAGGCTGGGCGCGATGGCATTCTGCTGCCAAGGCGACTCATTCCCATCTTCCGGGATCGCGAGGAGTTGCCGAGTTCTTCTGATCTAGCTCATTCCGTCACGGCCGCCCTAAAGCGCTCTCGCTGTCTGATCGTTCTTTGCTCGCCGCGAAGTGCTGTCTCCAAATGGGTTAACCAGGAGGTGGAAACATTCAAGCAGTTGGGGCGTGAGGATGCGATTTTTAGCGTCATCCTGGATGGGGAACCTAACGCGGACGCCAAACCCGAACTGGGCGAGCCCGAGTGCTTCCCCATCGCGTTGCGCCATCCGCTCGGAACAGACGGAGCTTTGGACCTGACGAAGCGAACGGACCCGCTCTCGGCCGACCTTCGACCCGGGAAAGATGGACGATCCAAGGCTTTCCTCAAAGTGGTGGCTGGTCTGGCGGGGGTGCCGTTCGACGCTTTGCGCCGGAGAGCGCGGGCGAGGCGAAGGATGCGGTTTATCCAGCTTGCCACGGCCGCGGTCGCGGCGATGGCCGCCATGGCGTGGACTTGGCACTGGCTCGAGCTGCGCAAGCGTAACGAGCTGGATGCTGCGACCGCGTCGAATTCGATATCGAAGGCGAACGCGGCGATGAACGCAGGTGATGCGCCTTCCCAAGTAGCCTTGCTCGCCTTTGCCTTGCGACATGCGCCGTCCAACTCCTTGATTGTCACGCGATTGGTGCTCGCGCTTCAGCAACATAATTGGCCGCGGCCAGAGGCAGTTATTCCAGGCGAGATGGTAACGATCAGTGAGGATCTAATTGTCGTGCGAGACGAAAAGGGCTATCGCGCGTGGTCGTGGCGTAAGCCGAAGCCAGAGCCGGCGGGACCGGTCCTGCCAGTGCCGGGCTTGATGGATTCATATAGCGTTAGTCCCGACGGACGGTTGGCTTGGTTTTTTGCAGGAGGAAAGGAAGTTTTGCTCTACTCCACGCTCACAGGCGCGGAACTCGCGCCGCCAATCGCGATCCAGAAAGCAAACAGTATTGGGTTCGAACGCTTCACGCCGGATAGCCGCCGGATCGTAACGTGGGAACAACTAGGTCCTTTCATTCGGGACTCGACCACAGGACGTGTCCTGATTGGCCCGCTCGATTATGTGCGCAACGCTGGTGGAGTGCTATTTTCTTCGGACGGCTCACGGTTGAGCCTTAGCGACCTTACCGACACTGATACGTCCAGGATCTTTGAAACCGCGACCGGCCGTCCGGTCACACCTCTAAGGAAGGGGAAAATCCTGGCAATCAATGCGGATGGAAGCCGCTTCGTCGCTCTCGCTTGTGTCGGTACCGTCTCGACTGTCTGCAATTCCTCGCTTTGGGAAGTTGATCAGAATGAGCCGCTCGCCAGCTTGGCAGAGCCTGGCTACAAGCTTCAGGCCGCGAGCTTCAATCCGAAAGGCCCGGAATTGGTCGTCACCGAAAATCGAAACCGTGCGGCTGTCTGGACGACGGAGCCGATAGTCGACACCGAGATTATCTGGAACGAAAAAACGGAAGTCCAAGATGTGGCCTTCGCTCCAGAAGGTTCCCGTGTGCTCCTGGTTTTCGACGAGCACGTGCAATTGCGTCACTTATCTTCCTTTCCATCCTACCCCCCTATTTCAACTATGTTGAGGGGCTCGGGGGGCTACCCTTCGACTCACCGGTTTAGCCCGGGTGGTGAATTCCTGGCCGTAGCTCTCCAGGGCGAAGTATGCATTTGGAACACCGGTCCCTCCGCCGCTTTTGCCGAACCGCTTTCGCTGCGGAAGATGTACGTGTCAGTGGGACTAGCTGCAGCTGGGAGATTGGTGGCTTCTACACAGGATGGCTGGATTGTGATCGCCGATTCGACATCCGGCAAACTGGTGGGAGAGCCCATTGTTGGCGAGTTCCGCCCAGACGTCGTTGAAATCTCCCCGAACGGCGAGCTGGGATTGGCGATTTACCGGGTCGGGGCCGACAGGACCAAGGGATTCGTCTTCGACGTGAAGACCGGGAAAGTGCTGCACGAAAAAAATTGGGACGCATCCGAGCGGATGAGCAGTGCATGTTTTAGCGGAGATAACACCGTGCTGGTCCAAATGGGGGCGGCTCTTGTCCCATTCTTCGCCACCTCAGGTGCGCAAGCCGGGGCAGAGCTCACGTTTACGGCAAAGGAACCAAGGAGAGTTACAGCGTGTGCACGGGACGGAAAGGTGGCGGTTGGATTTGGGGATGGAACGGTGGATCTCGTTGAAGCTGGACGCTCGGTCCGCACGATCACGCCGCCCGCCAAAGCCATCGGGATCGATGAACTCCTTTTTACGGCCGACGGAAAGCTCCTTATGATCCGCTGGGGCGGAAGTCTGGTGCTTTGGGACCTGACCAGCGGGGCTGAGCGCTTTCGCGCTACTGTCCAGTGCGGATCGCTCTGCCCGACCGCAATCAGTCAAGATGCGTCTATCATCGCCATAGCTGATGATAAGAAAGTCTTGGTGTGGGACACGCGAACGAAAGCACTTCTCGAGAGTCCGCTGGAGCATCCTTCGGCCGTGACAGCGATTGCCTTATCGAGAGATGGCCAGCGTCTATTCACCGCAACAGTTACGGGTGCGGTCCGCCAGTGGGCGACAGCGAACGGCGATACTCTTGGACAAACTCTGGAGTTGAACGGCAGAGTTTCATCGATGGCTTTGACAGAAGATGAGCAGTTACTCTTGATTGCCACGCAAACCGGACCATTGATGATCTGGGAAACCGGGAAGATCCGCGACGACGGGCTTGGCGGGACGCAGAGTTATCGGGACGATTCGGCGCGTCTGGCGGATTGTGCGGAAGCCGTGGCCGGATTGACCTGGGCACCGGACGCGAACGCTTTCAAGCAAATACCGATTGCGGAGCGCCAAAGGAGGCTCGCAGTAATCTCTTCCGAAGTTCAGACGGCTTCTGCGAATGAATCGGGTCTGCGAAAATTTTTACGCTGGCTCACCAGCGATCCGCAACGTCGGTCGATCTCCCCCAATCGCTCGACCACTTTGAAAGACCTTACCGAAGCCCGGCTGTTAGATGGATCGCCACGCGCGCTCCAAGAAGCCGCATTTTTGTCGTTGGGCCGCGAGAAAGGGGGAAGATAGGTAGGGGCTCAGGGGTAGGTATCACCCACTTCGTCAAGAACCCAGCGACCAGCTTCCTGGCGCCAGCGCACATAGCTCGTAGTATCCGGACCCTTGCCGGCATGAAAAGTCGTCCCTTCTTTTTTCCATTTCTCGAAAGGGGTTTGAATAACCGTCAACCGGTAGATATAAGGGCCCTCATCCACATCGCCAAAAAAGTTGGAGTAGGTGTCCCCCTTTGCCTTGAAATCGGCGGCCAACGTTTGCAATGTCAGATGGGTCGTCTCCGACTTTTTTAGCGTGGTGATCTCGTAAATCACGAAGTCGAACGGTTTCGTTCGCGGAACCAGGCTCAGGAATGTTCGCGCATCTCCCTCGGAAATCGCACGAATATATTGCCGCATCGCCTTGTCCAGGTCGGGGTTGTCGGCGCTGTTTTCTTGCGCCCAAGAAGACGGGTGGCCGCCAAATTGAAGGACGCAGACAAAACTCAAACACAACAGAATAAGACGATTCATGGGTATTGATTTCCTTTCGGGCAGCGAGTCCGCCATTTCTTTTTGAACTTACTAATGGATGCTGTTGATGGTTTGCGCCAGCAATTTCACGAGCCCGCCGCCCAAGAGGCGCTAGTTCAACTTAGCCACTACCCAAAACCAGAGGCGCTGCATCGAATGATTGTCTCCAAAATCTCATTCGTTTGCTTCTTCGCGTTAAGCTAAGTTACATGGGACGGCGTTCGGCCTCACTTAATCCATTTAACCATGAAAAAACAGCCGCTCCTCCTGCACTTCGTTTTTCACCCGGAATCGGATTCCGCGCGCGAACTGGCCCGCCATGTTCACCGCGAGCTAAACGGCGATCTCATCGTCCCAGGACTCCGGGTTCCAACCGTCTTCTGTCCGAACGCGGAAGCCCAGAAACCTCCGGCAAAGATCCGGCTCGATTTTGCCGAGCGCAATTTCGTCGCCATCCTGGCAGACGATAGATTGAATATTGACCACGAATGGCGCCGCTTCGCGGCTGACGTATGGGAGAATTGTTCGGACTCCTCTGCGCGCTTTGTTGGGTTCCAGTTGTCTGAATATGCCTGGCCGCTCGATCCACGGCTAAAGGGAACCAGCTTTGCCAAGGTGTACCTGCAAGCCGAGGGCGATGCTCGCAACGCTTTTGTCGTGCGCCGCATTGTGGTCGAGCTTTGCCGGTACCTGTCGAATCTGGAGGCTGTGACTGAGAGTCACGACAAGGCGCCGATCACGCTATTCTTGAGCCATACGAAGGCCGACATTGAGAGAGAGCCAACGGTGACAAAAGACCTCATTGCAGCTCTGACGCCGGATCAACCGATCGAGGCTTGGGTCGATTCGGGCGACATCGCGACTGGTTCAAAGTTCGCGGACGCCATCGAGCGGGGAATCAAACATACTTCCCTGCTAGCGGTACTCACCGACGCTTATGCCACGCGTGAATGGTGTCGTGAAGAGATCTTCCTCGCTAAAGAGCATCAGCGCCCTGTTGCAGTAGTCGATGCGTTAACGACCTATGAGGTCAGAAGCTTCCCGTATCTAGGCAACGTCCCTAGGATTCGCTGGGATGGTGACCCGCAAAAAGGAATAGATCTGCTGCTCAAGGAAACGCTGCGGCACTTGCATGCCACGGCGCTTCTGGATCAGTGCAAGCAGCCCGGTGACTATGTATTTGCCCGCCCGCCGGAACTTGCGACTCTCATCGGTCTCGGGCCGGAAGCTACGGTGCTTTATCCCGATCCGCCGGTGGGTATCGGCGAGGCCAGGCGGCTCGCGAAGGCGAAGGTGTCCATCACAACGCCATTCGAACGTTTGGCGGCCGACCAGTCGCTCAAGGGCCAACTAGTCGCACTCTCTATGTCTGAGAGCACAGACATCGCCAGCTGCGGGTTGGATTCTCTGCACCTCGATGGATGCATGCTGACTCTATCCCGATGCTTGTTGATTAAAGGGGCAACCCTCGCGTACGGCGGACATCTGGGCGAAAAGGGTTATACCGAGAAGCTTTTCGAGCTTGTGCGCACGCATAACAACCTCGAAGGAGTTAGTCCGTTCGACCGGGTTGTGAACTACCTCGGATGGCCTCTGCCGCGCCCTACGGTCGCAGAACTGTCAAAGCTGAGCGAAGTATCGAAAACGGTTGAACTTCCGCGTCCCCAAGATATCGACGAGAGCTTACACCCTGACTTTGTTCTTAGGCCGGCGTTCTTTCCCCCGGAAAAATCGCCTCAACACCGATTCGCCTGGGCCCGAGGCATGACCGATATGCGATCTTACCAGGCAGATAAGGCTCGAAGTGGGGTTGTCGCGCGCATTGTCATTGGTGGGACCTTCGGTCCAACTATGAAAGCCTTAGCAGACGGAACTCAACAAGAGAAGTGGTATGGGGGTCGCATTCCGGGAGTGCTGGAGGAGATCGTGCTTTCGGTTCAGGCCGGGCAGCCCGTTTTTCTGATCGGCGCCTTCGGAGGCGTGGCCAAGCTCGTGATTGATCTGCTTCAAGGAAAAGAACGCCACGAAGCCACGTGGGATTATCAGAAACGCGCGCCGTTCGCGCCTGAAATGAAAACGGTATACGAACAACGGGGGATCGGGTGGGTTGACTATCCTGAAATTATCTCGATGCTCCGTGAGAGTGGAACGACGGGAATGAATCCGCTACTAAGCGATAAGGAACAATGCAATCTTTTCGAGACAGTTGACCTAAACCGAATCGCTGAGCTCATCCTGCGAGGCTTGAGCCGATTTTGAAGTTATGTCTGATACTTTCGTTCAGGGAAACGAGTGGCTTGATGATTGGCCCAATCGGCTCAATTCAGCAGATGGAGAAAACCAAACTGTGATCGGGATGAAAGATCCTTGAGAGCAAGGGCGTCGCGGGTGCAGTCGCGAGATCCCAAAATAATGAAAGCGCCGGTGCGCGTTTTGAATATCGAGATCACCCAGACCGCTTTCGGGAGGTGCTTGTGGTAATTACGCTACTGTCTCGAGCGGGGGATGCACCCGGTTACGTGCTCCGGGTGCGTTCACAGCTGCGCTTGCTAGTGCCGGAGGCCGACATTCAGATCGAACCGCGGTCGAACACAGATGTGTTGATCGTGCTCGTCGGGCCGCGTTGGGCCACAGCGCCGCTGGATAATCAAATCGTCGCAGCGCTCGTCGCAGCGTTTCGTGCGCGTCGGCAAGTGATTCCGGTTCTGGTTCAGGGCGCTAAGATGCCGTCAGAGTCGGCGTTACCCGAGACAATCCGCCCATTCGCAACGATCAACGCGTTCTCCTTGCGCAATGAATCCTTTGCCGCCGGAGTAATAGAGCTACTCAAACTCGTGCGCGGTGAGGCTGATCGCGGACCATGGCGCGAAGGCGGCGAGTCCGGCACCCTCCGAATCGTGTCGAGACACCCTGGCATGGCGCTTCGCCTAGTCAGCCGCTTCGACGGCGACCCTCCTATCAGCGTTCGTATCGATGGCGTTATCTACGGTTCGATGCACCTCTTTGGTGACCAAAAGATTCTGCCTTTGGCTCCTGGAAAACATCAAGTATTACTCAGGCATCGCTGGGAGGATCCGGTCGAAGTCGATGTTCCAGCGAATGGGACGGTGACGCTGAAGGTATCACGAAACGTCGTCACCGGATCAGTCAGCGTGTTGGGCTCCGGAGACTGACCATGCGACTTTTTGTTAGCTATCGCCGGGATGATAGCGAAGGGTACGTCGGAGCGTTATCGCTGGTGTTGGAGCAGAGTCAACGCAGCACTCCGGTCGAGCTTTTCGTCGACTCGAATAAGATTCCAGTCGGCGCCAATTTCGTTCGAGTCATACTCGAAGCATTGGAGTCGTGTGACGCCGTGTTGGTATGCATCGGTCCGGAGTGGCGGGGGCCGGGGGTGGGGTCCGAGCTTCCGCGAATTTTCGCTGCGAATGATCCGATCCGAGTGGAACTCCAGACCGCATTTTCGAGTGGCATCCCCGTTTTTGCGGCGTTGGTGAACGGCGCGACGCGCCCGCGACCGAAAGATGTGCCGAAAGATCTTGAGAAGCTGGCCGCGATTCCTTTCGTCGAGCTAACCGATCGGCATTTCGAGAGCGACGTCGCGGAGATGGCGGCCTATATTCGCTCGGTCGTCAAGCCGCCGGAAAGGGCGGCAGTCGCACCTGCCATTCTGTCGGTTACGGTTCCTCCTGGGATCTATTTCGGGTCTGTCGAGATGCGCATCAACGGCAAATCAGTCGGACGCTTCCTGCCGAAATCCCAGCGTCCAGCTGAATTTCCGCTCGATCCCGGCACTTACACAATTCAAATCCGGGATGGATGGTGGAAAACAAACCGGTTGAGCGTGAGGGCGGAGCCGGGCCGAAACATTAGTGTCGTCTACGTGGCGGGATTCTCGCCAAAGCTGACACTCATTGAGTGACTTCCGATTGGGATTTGCGCTTCGCCTAGTAATTCGGTTTCTTATGCACCAATGGGAACAAGCAAGCTCTGCGCAAGTCGTCTGAACCAATCCGAAACGGAAGTCGGGTCAGTAGAACCTTGGAGCAGGGTCGGCGAGAAGACTCCTTGCGCTACATGCACGCCCAATTCCCGATATGCCTCAAACTGTTCTTGGTCGAAAAATTGATCCAGCGTAGACTGATGGGGAAACTCTGGATGGGTAACCCGATACCGCTTAATAACCTCTGTTTCATTACCGGTTATCGATAGCTTTAAGTAAAGCAGCAGCCCTATTCCCGCCGGTTTGCCACCTGCTGCGGGGTAGTAGATACGACAGAACTGATAGTGGGTCTGGGTTACACCAGTAGCCAGATCCGTTCGCAATGTATCCAGCCGGGGCTCGATTCTGACTCCAAAGTCGATTTGTGCATGTCGCACTAGCGTCATCAAGCCGACAAATGTAAATTTGGGATCAGCTTCACCATCAACACAAATGATGAATTTGCAGCGGCGCCGAAGCAATTCGTACAACGCCATATTCTCAATATGTCCGCCGTCAGACAGATTTAACCACTTACGTTTTTCCGACATTCCGACGCTAAGCATCTCGCGAAGCAGGCAACTGAATCCAGGATGCCGACCGGGAAAATGACTGTCCGGTCTGCGAATCCAAAAACCTAGCCTAACATTTAAGAACGTTAACAGTGCGGTGAGCGTCGGGATTGAACCCAAACCCATGTACGATGAAAATGCTGCACCGGAGATCGCCATCGCAGTGGCAAGATCGAGTGGTTGATCGTTCGCGTCCCACAGCTCAGTTTTGAAGTACCGAGTGCTAGGCGCACCGGTCCAATGTTTGGAAAAGCTAAAAAAATCGCATCGTCGATCTCGGACGGCAGGATTCATCGTATTCGGCACATTCAGGGCCGCATTAAGTATGTGATAGGGTGCGGTTTGGGTCTTGTTGATCTCATTGAGTGGACTATTCGGCGCGTTTTCTGCCTGTCGGACGAATGTCCGTGCAAGGCCGTTACGATAGAGACGATGCGGTGATGTTAAGTTTATGTTCAAAAACATCGCTGTGGTGAAGAGGATTGCGATAAACACGAGCAAGACAATCCAACCATTGGGACTTGGAGCGATATCGGGAAGGAAACTAAACGGGTGGCTTGCAACACGACAGAATGCGTAGAAGACTATTATCGCTATAACGGGGACGATGAGTCCGGCAATCCAAAGCAATATGGTAAGTACTATTCTGCGAGCGCGCGGATTCTTTAGGACAGGAACAAAACGAATAATGGCGGGCGCGGCCGTTACAAGCGCAGTTAACAACGCAACCACCGTGCCAGAACTCTTCCACGCTGGAGGAGCTGAAAAAAGTTTTTCGTAGCCTATCGTAACTCCCCAGCTGAATCCGCCTAACACTAGTAGTGCTAGTATGCTGGCTAGAATGGCACCAACCTTATGCGCAAGGCGCATCCTTGTTCGGAGAAACGCACCGTAAGTGATCAAGCAGATAAGTGCGGATGCTGCTGTAGTAAGCATGACGATTGACCACTCGTTAGCTTTTGATGAAGGGCCTTTCAATCCAACGGTCACGAGAAAAGCAACCAACGCGATTACCAGTAGGGGTGCAGACCAGTTCAAAACCATCCCGGCGAGAGTTGCGGTAACCATGGACCAGCTTTGCTTCAGGCTCCGAGCCGCCAAAAACTTTGCATTTTGACGCAGGTACCGCACGGGCTCTGGGTCCGGCCCGAGCGGAGCCGCTACTTCCGCTTGAGTCGCTCCGTTGCCAAGTCGCTCGGTTAAAAAACTGCCGACATAACCACCCCCTGAGACCGTCGACAAGAAATCAATGTGCGTTAGCAACTTCTTAGCAGCGAGTACCTGCACCACACCTAGGCTAAAAGTACCCGACCGAATACCTCCTCCGGAGAGAGCTAGCCCGACGGCATTCTGATTTGAACTGTCATTAATACCACAGTTCTTACGGCGCGCGTGAACCTCCTCGGCCTCATCACGGTTTATGTCCACCGTTTCGGCCGCAGCGTTCGAATCGATAGGTATCCCGAATTCCATATCCGCAAAATCCGTCGCAAGTTCGGCGGTACTCATAGCATTGGGCGACAGCTCGTCCGGAGTCACAGTTCCATATGCCATCTTCTGTAAGTGTTCAGCGAAGGTCCGGAGATCGGCTTGTAGTGTCATTAAGTCGCCTCGAAAGGCATCTCCACCATCGCGCGACTGAAGTCGCCCTTCCTCGTAAGCACGGTGCCATTTCGCGGTTATTGGTCGCAAGGTGACATTCAACATATTAGTCACATCCGCAGCGAATTGTTGGCATCCCGGATGCCTTTTCATCACGGCGCGGGCTTGGCCAAAAACTTCCCAAAGACTCTCAAGCGCCCGCGCCTCCGTGCCATATTGGTACGGCAGCGGTTGTGTCGTAATGCGAGTGCGCAATTCGCTTAGAAATTCGTGAGCAGCCGCTTCGTCTGGGGTGAGCGCGCTCATGGGGGCAGCATTGTTTTGGGCAACCTTCTCGTCGCGCAACTCTTTCCGCCGTTCTCTTGTTGTAATTTAATCGGCTTCACAGAACGTCCTAATTGCGCTTGAGCTTTTGTTCCGCTTCGGCGATAAGCACACTAACGTCAACGCGGTTCCAAGTTGCCCGCCATGAGCGATCCTTCTCTGTTAGTGACTTCTGTGCCGCGTTGATGAAATCTCTGGCTTTGGTCAAAAGATCTGTCCTTTTCTTTTCGTCGCTTTCCAGCTGTACTCTTGCCGTGCAGAATCAGCGCGCGAACCACCCAGTCTACAGGCCGCCCCGGCCGGGGTTTCCCGCGATCTAGCGGGTCGCGTGTGCGCTCATAAAGCGAGATAGAATCGTCCAAGCGCCCGAGGGCTTCATCGAACTTTCCCGCACGAAGTAATGCGGTCGCGTAGGTGTGCTCCCGACCGTTGTTGTCTGGCTTGTCTCGGTATCCTTCCTCGGCGAAAGCCAGCGCCAATTCGATGACTTGCTTGTCGCGTGCTTCTCCAATCACCGCAGGCCAAGCCGCCCGTCCTTTCTCGAAGGCTTTCGAAGTTTTATGGTCATCGAGAGTTTTACGAACTAGTTCCTCCCATTGCTGGCGCTGTCGCGAAACCTCCGCTTCGTTGCCATCTCGTTGAGCGTCGGCCGCAAGTAGGAGGTGGACGGCGGCTAAGCGTTGGTCCTGGGAAGCGGTCGTGTAACGCATGGTCAGCCTGGTATCAGGAGCCGGTGCCGCAGTGGCCAGCTGCTTGGATTTTTCAAGGTAAGCAATTGCTTCGGGAAGTTTACCGCGAAGGACGCTGATCTCCGCCATTCGAGTTTGCCACGCAGCCTCGCTAGGCCGCTCCTTCGCTAGCGTATGAAAATCTTTTTCAGCGCGATCCAACCAGAATTGTACCTTATCTGCGCCTGTGGCGCGCGCGACCTGAATGCAGGCCTCGCCTCGTTTTCCCAAGAGGTCGCAGCGGGTTTCCGAATCGGCGATCTTTTCGGGCGCCAGTTTTTCGATTGTGTTAAAAACATCCTCCGATCGGAGGTCATTTGAAAAGATGTCCGCTGCAAATTGTAAGACATCCTGACGACCAGAGAAAGTCTGTGAAGAGTTTAGCTCGGGCAATTCATGCAAATGCATAATCGCGGCATTCCAATCACCAGCTGCCGCCGCCGCCGCCGCACACGAAAGATGCGCTTCCTTGTCGGTACGCAATCCATGTTCTTTATCCTTGGAAAGGTCCCAGAGTTTTCTCAGTTGGTCGCTGCTTAGTGCGACGACGCTCAGCCGGTCGACGTCGAGTAGTCGCGCTGCGAGGAGTTCAGCTTCCTCCTGAATTTTCGCGGGCTGACCTTCGTTAGGCGCCAAGCTCCAGAGGTGGGCCTCGACGCCGCGCGAATCTCCAGGGTCGCCCAATGCGCGTTCGTGAGCGAGTGTACACAAGTTGCCGGATGGCGAGTCGGATGAAGATCTAAAAGCGATGTCAACTACTGGGAACCGGTGCGGTAGCACAGCGACGAGTTCAGCCGGCCGGCGTTGGCTATCGGTCTTGAAGTCCCACAGCCCGAAGGACCATGAAGATGCTGTGCGGAGCATGGTCTGCCAGAATCCGTCGTTAGTTTTGAGGCTCCAAAGCCGGGCGCCATCGTCGCCGCCAGTAGCAAGCCACCGGTCATCCGCGGAAAACGCCTGTTTACTGACTACTCCACGATGATTTAGGGACGCGCGCTGTTCAAGGCCCTTGGTGGTTACCGACCAAAGTATCGCCATCGAATCCAAGCCGGTGCTCGCTGCGTAGCGACCATCGTGACTAAAACCTACCGAGGTAACATTCGCCGTGTGTTTGGTTCGCCGGGAATCGCCCACCGGAGTAATGCCAACCCACGAAAAGTTTGAAGGATTCTTGTCGTCAGTAGACGGTCCTCCACGCTTTTTATCCACCCTGAAGAGTTTGACGTGGTCATCAATCGACCCGGAGAGCAACCAATCTGCATCTGGTGAAAACGCCAGTGCAGTGACCGGTTCGTCGTGTTGCGAGCGTGGTGCGTCCGCCGCCGAGCCGACTCGGATCGGTTTGCGATCCTGTACCTGTCGAATTTGCAACATCAAGAACGCCGATGAAGCCGCCGCGAGAAGGATTTTTGCCGCCATCGCCACCGAGGGCGAGAAGCGTGCCGTCCCGAGTAGCAGCAAAGGCTTTCACTTGGAATGGTAAACGCATCGGTGCCGCTTCGAGTTTCGGTTGCGAGAGATCGAACAATTGGATGAAGCCGACATTTGTCTCACTCGGGGTCTCCCCTGGCTCCGGCGAAGGGACCCCAGCCACGAGAAGCCGTTGCGACCCGGAGACAAATCCAAGGAAATTCGCGCCTGCGTCCACTATTGCATCAAGTGGCCTGTTGTCGGTTGTATTCCATACTAGGAGCTTGAGTTTTCGCTGTTCGCTTCCCACATTGGATGCTTCCGGTTTGATGAGCGCCGCAACCAGCCGACCATCGACGCTAATGGCGACGTTCTGTAGTGTTGGAAGACGTCGAAGGCGGCGCTCCGGTATGAGGGATTTTCCAGGGCTAATTTTCCAGAGCGCAAGGTCAGCCTCGGGGACAGCGTCGCGCCACTGACCGCTGTCTACTGAGGCTACTAGGACGCGCTGACCATCTTCGCTGAGCAGCACGTGCGTGGCACGGCCCTCAACCGCTTGCACAGGCAGAAGCGAATCCTCGCGCGGGGCAGTACTCCATAGACGTGCGGAAAAGATTGTATTAGTGAGCAGGCGCAGGCCATCGGGCGTGAAACGAATGTTGGCAACCGTTTCACCGTGGTAGAGCGGCGGGAGGACCAATTGCCCGCTGGCCACGTCCCACAGGCGCGCATAGCGATCGCGATTACCGGTGGCGATCCATCGACCGTCGGGGCTCCATGTCGCCGAATAACTCCAGCCCCCCTCGGTAAGTTTGTGAACGAGTGTCGCCTTGCCGCTAGCATCTAGAGTCCAGATTCCAATCACGCCGTTTGAGGCGGCTCCGAAAAAGCTGTGGCCGTCTGGGCTGAATTCGACCCGCTGCATGCCGCTGCCCACCTGCAAAGAGGTATCGGTATTTGTCTCCTCCCACGGCTGGTTCGCCATCCTCTTCGTGAAGAGATAGGCAGTCCCAGCGCTGTTTTCTGCGTTGGTCGTTGCAACGGCAAGAGTAGATCCGTCTTTTGACAGGGCCAGATCTGTGACCGGCAGAAAGACTCTGTTGATTGCCTCGCCTTTCCATTCATTCTCATTCTTGTCTTCGCTTGTATAAACCTCGACCCGCCAGTTTTTGGTGGTGGGTTCGAGGTAAGTGAGAGCGAGCCGTCCTTTTGCGGACACCACGACTCGCGTCACTGGCCCAAGCCGCCCTAACGTGGATCGTTGAGGAAAGTTGCCCTGTGAGTCCAACCCGATGATCTCAACGCCTCCGCGCGCGGGTTGCTTCTCGTCGTCACCGAAGGCAACGGCGAGTCGCCACGGCTGGTCCTTTCGCCCGGGGAAAAATGCGAGGTCGCGCACCCGCTCGTCGAAATCGAACCGCTGTCTTTTGCGGCCACTGCGCAGATCCCAAACAAAAACAACGCCCTTGGAACCGTCACCGACAGAGCCGCCCGCAGCAAACAGTGTATCTTCCTTCTGAATCGAAGGTGCATCCCCAGACCAGTTTGCAAACGCCACGCGCTCAATGCTGAAGTCACCTTTTCCCGGTCCCTGATCCCGAAGCAGATCTTCTTTTTCTTCCTTCGCGCCGTTGAGAGTCCAAAGGATAGCGCGACCTCGCGTATTGCCCTGTTTACGGCAACCGAGAAGTGCGTAGTGACCGGTCGGGCTGATATCCGTCGAGATCAATCCATCGGGCACCGTCGTGAAGCACTCAAGCGCGGGCATGCGCCGAAAAGCCATGCCGATGCTGAGCTTGTGCACGGCTTCGCGAGTAGGCGAAGAAATGTTGAGGAAGCGCTTCAGCGGAGCCCTTTGGTCCAGAGACAGTGCTTGGCCTAGCCAAAGGCTCGCGGACCCTGGATCTCCATCAGCGACCAAGTTAACTCCGCGGTCCATGAAGAGCGCCGTATTAAGGCTGCGTTCTTGGTGCTCCCAGAGCACGAATGCGCCGATGAGCACTACTGGGATCGAAGCGATGCCGACAACTAGCAACACTAATTGCAGCAGCCACATTCGCCGGGAGGCACGCAGGAACTCGCGCTCGTGCGCGGTTAAATTGGAAAACGAACGCGCTTCCCGTAATTTTGATCCTCGCCAGAGCCGCGACTGTCGACAGGTACAGCCGAGAAACGGCGCTTTTTAGTCGCGCCCACCGGTCGCTGCCGATTGGTTGCGAAGGTTCGCGCAGCCGATTCCAATCGCGTGCATCCGCGCGGAAAAGCCAATACATTCGTTCCTCCGCGCGCTTGATCTCGACCCATTGCACCAAACGTGTCCAACGTGCGACGACGGAATCGTGAAAAATGCGGACCGTCCCTTCTCCGGCGACAGAATCAGATTCTTGGACAAGAAGTCCGACTCTGGTGAACTCGGAAAGAATGCGCTCGATACGCTCTGGCGGATGGCCCTCGGATTCTAAGTCCAACTCGATCTTCGCGCGGGGTGCTTTAGACAGCCACCACGCGGCTCCTGGTAGAATCCGAACCAAGTCAAAAAAAACGAGACGGATAGCGTCCAACGCGCAGTACTTATCCTCGTCGGTCGCTTCCTGATCGAGCACCAGCTTGGTCGCTTCATCGGCGGCGATTTCGAATACTACCCGACCGCTGCCAACGCGCTGGTAATTCGACCAAGTGATCATGTTCCGGCGCTCTCCCGGATTTTCATGATAGAGAAGCATGTCCCGCCAGAGGCGCCGCAATGTGAAGAGGAGCAAGGTCACTGCTGCCGGCTCGCTTTGGTGCTCGAAGACGATCCGATCAACCAGCCCAGCTTCGAAATGTAGCCCGACGCGTCCTGCAGCGTCGGTAATAAAGCCCCGAAGTTCGGCACCCTCGAAGGCGACGAGCAACCAGCCGTCTTGCGCAGTATCTTGCGAGGGACGGTCAATCAGATTGCGAAAATCTTCGAACTTTCGGAGTCGCCCCAGGCCCTCGGTCTGCACATCCACGATCACCAAGTGCCCACCTGCGCTCGTCGCCACCGCGCAGAGTGCGGAAACGAATGCGCGTTGTTGCGACGTGGCTTGCGGGTTTAATGGGTCACTCGCTAGCGTAAACAGCTGATCGAGATCTTGAATAACGAGCAAATGTCGCTCGCCTGTGTTGTCGAAAGTTCTTGCGAGTGCCGCCGGATCCTTTTCGAGTACGGCTTCGTCTAGATGGAGCGAAGCGCCTCCGCCTGCGGTCTTCGCAATGTTCACCAGCGGTGTGAGAAACCTGCGATCGTCGTAATTCGAGCTCGCCACCGATGCTCCCGGACCTACAATTGCATCGCCCGGAGTTACCGTATGAATACGCAACGCGCCGCCATCGCTTCCTTCACGCAACGCTGGAACAATTCCATATTCTATTAAGTACGACCGTCCGCTTCCCACCGCACCTGTGATTCCGAGCAGCCTTCGAGATCGGAGCATCTTGACCGCCTGAGCGTTAAGGCGCGCCCATAGCGCTCGCGATTCTGGAGCGGCTCCGTGTCCGTCACGCTGAGCCCACGGGTAGTCCTGATCGCGCAGAGGCGGCTGAGCGTCAGGGGAAAAATCGGCGAGTTCGGGTGGTGGAGGTTCCTCCTTGCGGCTCTGGTACCACTCCGCGCGATACAGCGCATTAATCCAGTACGACATTAATGAAAGCGTCGCGGATCGTTCGGTGTCATCGTACAGAACGGCGCCGAAGTTGCGAAGTTCAGCTGTGAAATCGGCGATTTCAGTCGCTAGCTGCGATGGAATATCAGTTGGCTGTAAGTTGCTGGCTTCGCGCTGTTTGTGAAGTCTATCAATCAGTGCATCGTGGCGGCGCCTGACATCGCGCAACGATGGGGGCGGCATAGTCATCCTAAATCAGCCGCGACCGGCGAGCCGACCAAGTAGCTCGTCAATATCCTCGTGCTTCTTCTCTAGCTGGAATGTTTCCGTCCGCAAATCCGTATCCACACGCACAAAACTTTGGTTCAATCGATACCTGAAATTCTCCACTTGATCACTTGGCGACTTGCCGCTCTCCGGTGTCTTCTGAAGATATTCACTCATGGTGTCCGCCGCAGTACCGAGTAGCTGCAACGATGGGTACGAAGCCACTAATCGAGGATCGAGGTTGTTTCGTGCCTGCTCGATATCCGGCCAAATGTTTTCAATGTCGACCAGCTTTGCTTCGACGTTAAGGGCCGTGCTAAAGATGCTGTCAATGTTTTGCAGGACATCGTGGACCGTTACCAAATCGTTGATCTGGGCGAGAAACGATGCCAACTCGTCGAATGCGCAGGACAGCTCGGTTAGTTGCGCGAGTGGCTCCGGTTGCCAACAATATTCTCGCAGACGCTTAAGCGGTTCGACCGCCTTGGTCAACGAATCAATCGGCAACTGCTTACTAGCAGCACTGATACGATTGTTCAGATCGAGTGCCGCAATCGAGAGAAAGAGGAAAGTTCGCGTGCGTTCCAGAGTCTGATTCAAGGCCTCGAGATTCTTCTCTTTGTGTCGAAAACTAGCCGCCGCAGCCACTGCCCGATCCAGCAGGCTCCGCCACGGAAAAACTTCCCCCGCAAGGACAGGATTGTTGATCTTCTTCTGGATGTCATCACACTTTTCGGAAAGGTCGCTGGCCATCTGGATAATGACTACATGTTGCCCATCGGTAGTGATACCGTCACGCGCCACGGCCAGCGTGCGCCAAGCGTCTTGTGCACATTGGATTGCATCATGGCACTCCTTGAAAGCTTGCATTTTTGCGTGCGCGTCCCGGAACATCTTGTGACGCTGGCGTAACGTATTGACCTGTCCCTGAGTTTCGGACTCGGCCAGCAAATCTTGTAAAGAGCGCCGGCCGAGACTACACCGCAATACTTCAGCCCTTGGATTCACGCGTTGAAGAGCGAAGGCCAGCTTCGCGGCGCGTTCGCGCACGTTTGTTAGGTCAACAAACAGTAGCCGTTGGCCTTCTTCACTCAGATCAAGCCGACCGTTGTACCGAGCGAGAATAAGATAAATCATCAGCTTGGATCTGCCGCGCGACTTCGGATTTTTCACAAGCTCTTCCGCCACGTTGAGCTCCCAGCGGCACCAGCTACTCGCAAAATATGCCGGCGAATGGACCAGCAAGATTGCGCGCGATGATCGAAGGGCCGAAAAGAGTGCCGTGCGTAGTTCCTCGCCAGGTTGCAAACCATTCGCATCGATATCATCCTTTCGCTTTCTCCACTCCGCGTCGTCCAGAAAAGCTTTGACTCCAAGATCTTTGAGCGCCTGCATTAATTCTTCCTCGACCCACATCGAGTCAAAACGGGCGTAGCTTATGAATACCTGATGCATAGCTAAGCAACTGGCGTCTTTGCCAAAAACGAATTGCTGCACAGACTGACCGTCCGCGATTTGCGTCGCGCCTCTTGATGAACAAGTCGAACTCTGAGGTTCATGTTCACACAAAGTTTGTGGCGGCAAGAGCGTCAGACACAACTTGGAGTCGCCGGACGGACTTGACGCACACGAAAAGTCGCAAATCAGTAAACTTCGCGTCAAGCTTATTTTGAGGTTATCCGTCCGACTCAATGAAGCGACAACCATTGCGCGCCTAACGGCCAAGTATGACCTCTACGACAATCAGATCGCTTCTGACGATTACATGGATTCAATCGAGTCACGCACTCATCATGCTAGATTAATCCAGAGCTTACAAAACACTGACTCGCGGTGAATACGTATCGCGACGTAGAAATGACAGGCAATCAGTTGCTAACCGATCTGCGGTCCGCTAAGTCTTCAAACGTTGCGAAGTGATTCCCCGTCAGCCGTGAAGTAATCGGGGTGTGCCCCGGCCTGCGAAAATGTACGCTGAGCTAATCAGCGTCTATGACCTCAAAGTGTCCGGGTTGCATGCCGCGCGGTGCGCTCAGGGGTAGACTGGGTTCATGATTAGGCCATCAGGAATTTCGTGTCCCGATTTCAGAAACTTTTCTGCCGTCCGGTCTTCCCAGTATCGACGATTAAAGGTCGATTTGTCTAAATCGCCCTTGGATCGCTTGACAAACCCGCTTTGCTGGGCGGATTGCGCCATACGCGTGGCGGCATTCAGGGCGCCAAATCTCGGCCAATCGCGTCCCAGTTGTTCCATGAGCGAAAGCAGAGCAGGCGGATATTTGCCTGCCGCGGGTCGTAGTGCGGCTCTGACCAAATTTGGATTCAAGCTATCTGCAAGTTCGGAATAATTGCCCATAACGGCGGCAAATTCCCGCACGGATTGCGCAGTCACCGCGGCCACGGCAAGGATCCGGACCGATAGAAGACGGGCAGCGCCCTCTGTTCCATATCGCTGGCAATCCAAGGCCAATTCACGCTCAACTTGGCGGCGAAATCGAATGTCACTAGAAAGGGGACGATTGGTCAGGACGTAATTCAAGACTTCCACCGTCTTAGGGTCTTTCCAAACGGTTTCGTGGCTGTCTATGGCCATCTGAACTTGTGAAAAAGTTTCAGCTGCTTCGATGTCCTTCACGGCCCGCAATACGTCTCGCAAAATATTCTCGAGCCTCTCGAGACTCTCGCTTCCCTGAGCGTTAGCAGGGGCGACTAACAGTAGCCTCATTATGAGCATCGCTGTGATCACGACAATCCCCCACCGGCAGCCCTTCACCACTGGAGATAGCAACTTGGGGACGATATTTATGCTTTCGTTCGTTTCGGTAAATGCATCGGCTACCGAGTGGAAAAACACTCCCTGCCAACCCACAGTCTCGCGCGCTGCGGTTGCTGGTGCTTTCCGTCATTTACGCCATACCTAACGAAAAGCAAGAAAATTCGGTTTTTACTAGCAGTGAGATTTTTCGGAACCTCTAGGATATTGTGGGATAGCTCCAACGCGGGCTCTTGCCTATGATGAGCGGTTAGGATCGTACGATGCAAATGGAATGCTTTATTGGAAAGCAATGCCCTGGTAACGCTCTAGCAATTGATTCAGCCAAGTGGTTCCGCATCACTGCGTTCGCGCGGCAATTTGAGGTCGATTACCGAATAGGATACCAGAAGAGGCTCCGACAGAGATGTTCGATCTAGCTTGACGAACAAAGTACGAAAAGAAGTATTACGTCTTCAACGATGCGGGGATTGAAGGGCCGTTCGCGATGAAAACTGAAAGCCGTTAACGCCGGTGGTGTTGATATCGTCAGTGACGCCACACAAGAGATATGGGGATGCCGCTAAAATCGCCTCCGCCGGAGGGGCTTCGTCGCCGGTGATACCGTTTGAATGAATACATACCTATCCAAGTCGGACTTTAAGGTCGCGCACACATGCGCAGCAAAGCTTTACTACAAGAAGCTCGGCTATCCCTCCGCACGGGAGGATGATCCCTATCTTCAGTTCCTCGCGGATGGGGGATACATGGTCGAGGCGATCGCCCGGCTGTGTTATCCCGAGGCGGTCGAGGTGGGGTTTGACGCAGGGCCGGAAGCATCGGCTGAACAGACGATGGCGCTTATTAATATGCGTGAGGCGATAACGCTCCTCGAAGCGACACTGATCTTCGACCGTCGGCTCGCCCGAGTGGATATCCTCAAAAAGGACGGAAGCCACTTCGAATTGATCGAAGTTAAGTCAAAGTCTGTCGATACCTCCAGCGGCGCAAATCCATTTCGTGGCGTGCACGGCAGAATCCTAGCGCCATGGCAGCCTTACCTCGAGGACGTGACGTTTCAGTATGCCGTGCTTCGCCGGTTGATGCCAGCGGCCACGATCATCCCGTATCTTTGTCTGGTTGATAAATCGAAAAGCACGACGATCGAATCGATCTTTTCAAAGTTCGAACTGAACGAATCAGATCTTGCGACAGCGAAGTTCCGACGTCCGAAGGTGTCCTACAACGGTGATCCTGATGAGCTGCGCCGGGATAACTTCCTAGCTAAACTAGACGTGACTTCAGAAGTCAACGAGCTTCTGAGCGAGGTCGAGAGCAGCAGCGCCACGTTTCTCGCAAGCCTTACTAAGCCGATAACGAAGACCGTCGTAGCGATCAATGTCGGCTGCCGTACTTGTGAATACCGTTTGCCCACGCAGGTCAGCGCGGCTGAGATTCAATCAACACTGAACGGCTTTGCCGAATGCTGGGGCAAGCTGGCAGAACACGAGCCGAATATTTTAGATTACTATCACGTTAGTACCGATCGGCGGTCGGAATAGCCCGACTGTGAATGCATTGCTTGCGAGCGGACATGCGAAGCTATCCGATATCGAGGAGAAGGACCTGGTTCGTGCAGATGGAGAGGTTGGACCAAGGAACGTTCGCCAGCGACTCCAGCGAAAATATACGCTGAGCAACCAGGAATACATCGACCCGAAGCTCCCTGGGATTCTCGCCAGTTGCGCCTATCCGCTCCACTTCATCGACTTCGAGACCTCACGCGTTGCCGTGCCGTATCACGCCAGCATGCAACCGTATGAGCAGGTGGCCTTTCAATGGAGTTGTCACACTATCCGGGAGCAGGGTGCTCCGTCGGAGCACGCTGAATGGATTAATGTTACTGACGCATATCCCAATTTTGAATTCGCGCGGTCATTGAAACAGACTCTAACTGAGAACGGCACCGTCCTGATCTGGTCGTATTTCGAACGAACGGCGCTGCGGGATATAAGACGTCAACTCGTCAAGTATGGCGAAAAGGACAAGGAACTAGCCGACTGGCTCGACCGGATCACCGCATACACGGGCCCGTTGGTTGACATGCTTGGATTGGCGAGAGAGCACTATTTCCATCCGAAGATGAAAGGCAGGCTGTCTCTCAAGTACGTTCTACCTCCGATCTGGGACGACGACGCCGCGCTTCATACTAATCCTACATTCATCAAGTATTACCGACGCTCGCCTGACGGAGCAGTTGTGAATCCGTACGACACTCTCCCCGCTTTGCCTTTCGGTAATCCCGATGAGGAAGAAGAAACAGAACAAGTGGTCACTGAGGGGACGGGGGCGATGCGGGCCTATCAAGAAATGCTCTACGGCGTGTCGCGGCATAACGACGCATTAAAACAGCAGTGGCGCCGCCTCTTACTCCAGTACTGCGCACTCGATACCGCTGCCATGGTGATGGTCTGGACTCATTGGAGCAAATAACTCCATATGCCTTTCGGAGTTCGGAGTATAGATGCGACCCCACTCCCTGCGACCGCTTTCAAACTTGACCGCTTAAAGCGGTCAAGTTTTGAGCAGCTAGAATGAATGGAGTCAATTGTGGTTTGGTGTAGGTTTACTTTATCGATCTCGGGCTGCAGCAATGGAAACGAAATTGCTTTCGACGTGGTTGGCTAAATCGTCGACGAACTTCTCGGGAGTCGCGGAAAGCCGGCGTTGGCCGGAGTACTTCAGACGCTGTAAGCGATGCGCGGTTGCCGCGTACTGAAGTTTGGCATCAGTATTCCGAAGCCCATCACAGGATCGCCCGTTGCCACCGCTTGTTCGGAAAGTAACTCACGCGTAGGATAAAATAAAAGTATACCGGTCCGCTCGCGCGGTTTTAGCGGAGAATTAAACGCTGGGTCCGTCTCACCAACCAACCACTTTGCGAAGTTTAAATGGTCTGGAGACGAATAGACGCCAAATCGTCCAGACGCATGATCTCTTGTTCGAGCGACACATTGGAATTCGCGATTTGCGACCGACCAAGGAGGAGCATGCCCCCTCGTGATTTGTGGTGCTAACAATAACCACGAATCGATAGGAGCCGGCTTTAGGTTCAGAAACGCAATCTCAGCTCCTATCGGATTGCCGCTCTTTTCCCACTGAACCTTGGACAGAACTGAAATGATATCGCTGTTAGACGCCAAGCCCCAATTGACGGTAAAGCTTCTGGAGCGCGATTCGGCAGCGTCCACTTTAGCGGTCTTAATTTGGAGCTTCGATATAAGCTTGGCGAAGAGCTCGGCATTGTGCGCGCGCCCGGATTTATTCGCCGATTGACTTGTTGGCTCCCTATAATCAAAGGCTGCCCAAGTAATCCTAGCCTTAAACATCTTGTTGCGCGAGGTCGGCCGCAGACGCGGATGTGAGTTGAATACAAGGGCTGGCACCTGTTTCGGAGTTACGCCACCCTTTCCCTCGTACATCTTTAACTGCGCGCGGAAGTCCTCTTCGTCACGGCACATAGCTTCAAAGGCTCTACACAAATCAATGGTGTTTTTGCCGATCAATTCCGATCTTCCAATATACAGTCGCACAAGATCAGAGTACCCGGGACGGTACCCGAACCAGCGACCCATTTGCATCAGGGTATCCTGCATTGCCGAGCGACGGCGGAAATACGAGACTGTCAGCCCCTCAATCGTATATCCACGAGATAGCTTGGCTCCGCCGACGATGATTTTCTAGACGCCTGACTCTCCATCGAAGTTGGGTACGTCCGCGCCTTCTGCACTGTTGACCATACGGACTGAGCTATCGTCGACACTCTCTCGCGTGTTTTTTTAAAAATAGCACGTCAGGTGCAAAGTCATTTGGCAGGAGAAGTCGTTGACCTTCGAACTGTGTCAGCCAATCGGTAGTTTCTCGCGAAGCACCTGTGACCTTTGCAAGCACGCGAGAGAATCGAACGCGGTAGCCGCTGTCGATCCACATCAACTTCGTGTCGAATGCTCGATCATGTAGCGCATTGAGGCATAATCCGTTTCTAGGATTCAACCGATTCGCTTTGTCTTGCGCCCAACCGACGATGTGACTGGCCACTAGCAAAGGCCGGATCGTTAAACCTGTGACGCAACAACGAAATTCGTAAGCTGAAAGAATTCGTCGCCGAAAGAACGCCTCATTGACACGGACGCGCACTACAGCATCGCGCTCTATTCCTTCTGCAGGCAAGTCCTCAGTCTTGATCTCAGCAGCTTCTTCCAGCGGCTTGCGAAGACGTGCAGCAAGAAGGTGTTCGCTTTCGAACGCCAAAGACTCTGGATCTTCGGCAAATTCGTGCCACACCTCTTCTTCACCCTTTGCACCATGCGGCATTCCACGAATACCGCGCGCCTTTAGTGCCGGATCAAACCGCGCAAAGTTCGCGAGCTTGTACGATACCGAGCCAACACTCCGACCGAGCAGCTTTGCCAATTGCTGAATCTTCGGATTGCGGACATGAATCGTTCCAAAAGGAATCTGGCAGTAAAGGTTGAACGCAAGGATGTGTTCTTCGCGAGACCAATTCCGGGTTGCCCCATTCATCAGATCGGCTCGACGGGAACTACTTCCCACGTGCGTACATCTCCATACAATATCGCAGCACGATGTCGATCGTGCGACCGTCCCAAGTCGAGCACGGGATTGTCGATCAAATGGGCGATTCGAAATGCCCAGTAGTCGACGAGATATCTATCGTTGATCAGCGCGAAATCGTGGCCGTCGCCGTGATCAGCGCCGATTCGAGCTTCAGAATTTTTCGAACTCCAGTAGCCCACCACCTTGCCACCGAACCTTGTCGCAATCTTAATAGCCGCATCACAACACCTAAAACAGTCACCACCGCTTTGGAACGTCCATCTTCCCTCCACATCATCGTATTGCTCCTCACGGCAAAGAACGCGAACAAAACTGCGCAACCGAATCGCCGTCTGACCTGGATTCTTACGGTTCATTCAAGTCTCGAGAACAAAAGCAGCGGGTCGGTGAGATTCGAGGATGTTGGCAATCTCGAAAAACAAATTGCCTTGATTCTCGTCTTCGAACCCGTGTTTACGACCCAAGCTGAGTTTTTTTGAAACCCCTGCAATGCTGAAAGGCTGGCATGGAAAGCCTGCGCAGAGAATGTCGAATTGAGGAATGTCTGCGACAGCAATCTTATGAATGTCGCCGTGCGGCTTCTCGCCAAAATTCGCCTCGTAGGTCTGTTGGCTAAACTTATCCCAGTCAGAGGAGAAAACGCATTGGCAGGCCGCGCGCTCGAAGGCAATGCGGAAACCACCAATGCCGCAGAAGAGATCGACGAATCGGAATTTTTTGTCGTTCCGTGCGGTGTAGGTCGATTCGCTTTCTGCGATTCGGCGGCGTTTTGTGCTTTTCCTAGGGGTTTTCGCCACGGCTATTCAATTAATACAAGACTTGCTGTCGAATGCGAGCAGGTGATATCGCAATTGTTTACCCCGCTCGTCAGAAAATTCCCATCATGAAACGAAGTTTTGAAATCGGACACGCTGAAGTTGAAATCCTGAAAAGCGAGTCAGAGGTCGGGAGTCGGAGGAGAAAAGTAGAAAGAGAGAGAAGTTCGAATTTCGAAATGCGGATTGTAGATGGGGAGTCAGGTCATTTAGCGAGGTAGCGAGTTAGCGATTTAATGATTGAGTGATTGACAGAAAATATTCAAAGAGATGCGCATGAACAAATCACTAGTCGTAATCGGTGTAACGGGGGCGATGGCGATGGCGCTGGCGGTGTCGGTGGGATTGGGAAAGGACAAAGCGACGAAAAACAAGGAAGTGATCTACGCCTCGTCGGAGACGGCGACATATAAGGAAAAGATTCCCGGTGTGACCATGGATGTGTTGTGGGGTGATCCGGACAAGGGACGGCATGCGACATTTACGAAGTTCGCGCCGGGCCAGGACAATGGAATGCATACACACACGAACGATGTGTGGTGCGTGGTGATCAAAGGCGCCTATCTCTATAAAGATGACGCAGGCGAGAAGCGCGTGGGGCCGGGAGAATTCATTTTTATTCCGGGCGGGCACAAGCATTGGAGCGGCGGGGACAAGACGGAGGGTGCGCTCTTTTATCAGGAAGGCTCGGGCAAGTTCGATCTGATCGAGGCGAAGTAAGTAGTTCGTCGGCGCGACGGGCCGTCGCGCCCTGCTGCGATGAGAAGAGAGGAGGGAAAGAATTTCTGCGTTGTGCAGCGGAAGAGCGTGAGTAACTTTCGCGTCCGCCCCGCGGGGCGAATGCGATTTTTTGCACCGCTAGCTCAATTGGCAGAGCAAGTGACTCTTAATCACTGGGTTGTTGGTTCGATTCCAACGCGGTGCAGTTTATCTTTTCTGGGGAGCGCTGGCTGCCAGCCGACGACAAACCTTTTCGGCTACAAACCGAAAAGCACAGGCTGGCAGCCTATGTTCCAGAGAAATCAGTCGACGAACTTTTGCGCGATGGGCATGCGACGGCCGAGACCGAAGGCGCGGCTCGTTACTTTTATTCCGGGCGCGGCTTGTTCGCGTTTGTATTCATTCAGATCGACGCGGCGTTGGACCCAGCGCACCGTCTTTTCGTCGAACCCGTGCGCGATGATGTCGCGCGCGCTCAGGTTTTCCTCAACGTATTGCCGCAGAATTTCGTCGAGAATGTCGTATGGCGGCAACGTGTCCTGGTCGACCTGGCCGGGTTTCAATTCGGCGCTTGGCGGTTTTTCGATGGTCGATTTTGGAATGATCTCGCGCTCGCGGCCAGCTCGCGAGGCATCGGAGTTGATCCAGCGCGCGAGGTCGTAAACCAAAGTCTTCGGCACGTCGCTGATGACAGCGAGGCCGCCAGCCATGTCGCCGTAAATGGTGCAGTAACCGACCGAGAGCTCGCTCTTGTTTCCAGTGGTGAGAAGGATGTGGCCGAACTTGTTTGAGAGCGACATCAGAATCATTCCGCGCAGACGCGATTGCATGTTTTCTTCGGTGGTGTCTTCCGGCATGCCGGCAAAAATTTCGCGGAACTGCCCCTTGAACGCTTCAAACGCGTTTGCGATCGGAATCTGCAAACATTTGATGCCGAGATTGCGCGAGAGCGCGAGTGCATCGTCGATGCTGCCTTGTGATGAATAGGGACTCGGCATGGAAACGCCGACGACGTTTTCCGGGCCGAGCGCATGAACGGCAATGGCGGCGACAACGGCGGAATCAATGCCGCCGCTCAAGCCGAGGACAGCGGATTTGAATCCGCATTTGGCCAGATAATCGCGCAGGCCTAACGAGAGACCGTGAAACAGATCGGAGGCGGTTTCCGGTTGGCGAAACGGCATCGTCGCCGTGGAATCGGTATCGACGATCGCTTCGTCTTCGGTGAATCCGGCAAATTGCGCGATGACTTCACCATTCGCATTCACGGCGATGGAATTGCCGTCGAAAATAAGCTGATCGTTTCCGCCGACGAGGTTGCAGTAACAGATCGAGCGACGATAAGTGCGCGCGAGCGCGGTCACCATCTCGTGACGAATGGCGGGCTTGTTCAGTTTAAAGGGCGAGGCGCTCAGATTTACGATCAGGTCCGCGCCTTGTTCGACCAGGCTGCGCACCGGCTCGACGTCGTAGAGCGGTCGCGGCAGGTAATGTTCGGTCCAGATGTCTTCGCAAATGGTGACGCCGATTTTTTGGCCGCGAAAACTGAGCGGCGTGACCGAGCGCGCGGGTTCGAAGTAGCGGTCTTCGTCGAAAACATCGTAGGTCGGCAAAAGCGATTTGTGCGTTTTGCGAATGGGCTGGCCGGCTTCAAGCAAAGCGGCGGCGTTATGAAACGGTTTGCCGCGGCCTTGATTGCGATCGACGAAACCGACGAGCAACGCGGCGCGGCCGACTCGTTCGTGCAGTTGCTGCAGGACTTCGAAATTTTGCGGAACGAAGCGCGACTTGAAGACGAGATCCTGCGGGGGATAACCGGCAATGGCGAGCTCGGGCGTGAGAACGAGATCGGCGCCAGCAGCAGAAAGACGATCGTAAGCGGCGAGGATTTTGTCGCGGTTACCCCGCAAATCGCCAACGGTGGTGTTGATCTGAGCGAAACCAATTTTCATGCGCGCGAGTCATCGTATGCGCGGTGCACAGGGCGGCAAATCAGTTTCGAATTTTATCGCTAACGCTAATGATGCGCGCCCGGATCTTCGGTGCGGTGTTTGTATCCGCCATTGAGCGCTTCGTCGGCGCCGGTGATGAAAGTTTTGCCCCATTCGATGAGCGCGGCGGCGAGAAATCCGGCGACCATGCAAATAATTACCTTCTGCATAAAGGTTGCGTGCACATCGTTTGTGGAAGCAAATGCGATGCCGCTGCGAACAATGAATGGAACTTGCGACATGAAAATAATTGTAGAGGCGGGCGTATCGCGCGCTCGGCGATTTTGCGGCCGGCACGGCCGCCACTACACCACGTTTCACCAGAATCCCCATTGGTGTGTACGCATGATCCACAGAGCCGAGAAGAAGGTTTGTGATCGCGTGCACGAACACGCATGAGGTCAGACTTTTTGTGCGATAGGCAACGGCGTTGTAGGCCATGCCGGTAACGAATGCCGCGATCCAATCGGGCATCGAATGTCCGAGCGCGAAGGCAATGCTGACGGCCCAAAAGGAGAAAGGGGTAAATTTTCCAAACGGAACATCGGCGAATTTTTCATCGATCAGATAGCGCAAAAGAAAACCGCGCCAGAAGATTTCTTCGACAAGGGGAACGACAACAACAAGACGCGCAAATCGCAGAACGACGGTGAGCCAGTAAAGCAGCGGTTGCTGCGAGAACGTGTCCGGATCAAATCCGACAAGGCGCGCCGGTCGACCGAAAAAAGCCTGCGGCGAAATCCAAAGCACGAAGATGATGACGCCGACGGCGAGAACAAAGAGCGGCTGTCGCAGTTTCCCGAGTTCGTATTCGCGCCGATAGAAAAAAACGACGGCGCCGCAGAGCAGCGTTTGGAGCGGGAAAGTCCAATATTCCGGCGAGGCCAGCCAAAACGGGCCGCCAATTTTTTTCAAGCCGCTGCCGACCGCGAGCAGCCCCAAAAAGAGCGCCATCGGCAGGACATAGGCGACTAACTTGCGCTTCTGCGGTACGCGACTTGCAGATTCCATAATGCGTGAGCGAGGAAGATTTCCTGAAGTCCGACAGTCTGAGCAAGCAAGAAACTGAGAAACTTTTCCAGATGCTCGAGATCAAGCTCGACCACGAGCGCCGCGCCTGGCAGCGAGCGCGCTCGCAAATTCGCGTTATTCGCGCGCTGAGCTTTCTCTTCCTGTTCGTCTTGATTGCCGGCGCGCTGTTCGCTTTCTATATGATTCGGGTCCGCGCGGAAGAGGCGCGGCTGAACAAGGCCCAGCAAACAACGCTTTCCAGCCCGTAACCGCTCCCAGGAACGGCGGCCAGTTGTGGCATCGGACTTGCAGTGAAACGCGTCATCCAGCCCCGCCAACTGTGGCGCAGAAAACAACTTTCATTTCATGCGAGCCCGCGTAAACACTAGGACCATGTCGCCACTACCCCAGGAAAACGGGATTCTCGATCGCGCGCACGACGCGATCATTCTCTCCGACCCCAGCGGCTTGATCGCATATTGGAATCGGGGCGCCGAGGAAATGTATGGCTGGACCAGCAAGGAGGCGCTCGGACAACATGTGCATGCGCTGCTGCGAACGACCTTTTGTGATGACGCCTCAGCGCTGGAAGAAGGTCTGCGCAAAAAGGCGCGCTGGAGCGGCGAGCTTCGCCAGATCAGGCGTGACGGCTCGGAAGTATGGGTGGACAGTCGATGGTCGCTGGCGAGCGAGGACCCGACGCGCTGCGCGTGCAGATCAATTCCGATATCACGGCGCGGAAACTGGCGGACGAAACTTTGCGTGAATGCGAAGAACGTTACCGCCGTTTCGTAGAAGAAGATTTTACCGGCAACCTCATCATGCGACCGGATGGTCGCATCATGGCGTGCAACCCGGCGTTCGCGCGCATTTTTGGATTCGATTCGGTCGAGGAAGCGCGCGAGACAAATTTCATGTCGCTTCTGCGCAGCCGCAAAGACGGCTCGGAATTGTTTGATCTCGTTAGGCAGGGCGAAACAATCGACACGCATGAGATGGAATTGCGCCAGCGCAATGGCGAACCGGTTTATGTGGTGGCGCGCTTCCTTGGGCGTTTCAACGAACAGGGCGAGCTGAAGGAACTGCAGGGTTATCTTTTCAACGACACAAAACGAAAGCGCCTCGAGCAGCAATTGATGCAGGCGCAGAAGATGGAAGGGCTCGGTACGCTCGCCGGCGGAATCGCGCACGATTTCAATAACATCCTCGCCATCATTCTCGGTTACACGACGCGGCTGGAAAAATGGCAGACGGAACCGGACCACATTCCCGGCGCGATCAAGGTGATCAAAGATGCGGTCGAGCGCGGGGCCGCGCTGGTGCAGCAGTTACTTGCTTCCGCGCGGCAAACCGAAGCGCGGCTTTCGTCGGTCGATCTGAACGATCTGATTCGCGAACTGGAAAAGATGTTGCAGGCGACTTTTCCGAAAATGATTTCGTTCGATCTGCAGTTGGATCCGGCGTTGCCGCACATCACGGCGGATCGCAGCCAGATTCATCAGGTGCTGCTCAATCTGTGCGTAAATGCGCGCGACGCCATGCTGAGTGGCGGCACAATTACGCTCGAGACTTCAATGACAACGGGCGCGGAAATCAGTGAATACTTTACCGGCGCCGAACCGGGAACATACGTTTCCGTTCGCGTCCGCGACACCGGCACGGGAATGACGCGCCAGGAAAAAGCGCACATCTTCGAACCGTTCTACACGACAAAGGAACGCGGCAAGGGAACCGGTCTCGGGCTCTCAGTCGTTTACGGCGTGGTGAACAGTCACCGTGGCTTTGTTCAGGTCGAAAGCGAGATTAACAAGGGCACCACGTTCTGCATTTATCTGCCGCTGAAGTATTCGACCGAAAGTATTTCGGGAAACGGCGCAATGCCGTTAGGCCAGCGCACTTCTTCCAAAACAATTTTGCTCGTGGAAGATGAAGAGATGCTGCGCGAATTGGGCGTGACCATTTTGGAAGGTGAAGGCTTTCGCGTGCTCGCGGCCAAGGATGGAGTGGAAGCGGTCGAAATGTTTGAAGCGAATTGCGATAACATTGGCCTTGTCGTCTGCGATCTCGGTCTGCCGCGACTCGGCGGGCGTGACGCATTCATGCGCATGAAAGAGCAGAGGCCTGGCGTGCGCGCGATTGTCGCCAGCGGCTATCTCGAACCGAATTTACGATCGGAAATGCTCAAGGCTGGCGTGATCGATACAATTCAAAAGCCCTACGATTTTCGCGAGATGCTGGAGAAAATTCGCTCCGTCATCGGCGACGTTTCGTCGGAAGAAAATCAGCCGCAGCTTTTTGATCTTCCGAACTAGTGCCCGTGGCAGGTGCAGTCGGAGCCGCAGTCGCCACCGTTTGCGACGATCACTTCCATTCGAATTTCCTGAAGCGCGAGTTGATCGTGAATCGCGCCCAGTAGCGCGATGGCTTTTTCATCGGGCATGTTGGCGCAACGCAACTCAATGCGAGCAGGCTTGCCCGCAAGTTCAGGATGCGCGTCCGTCATTTCGCCATCGAGCAGGAACGAAACATACGCGTTAAATTTCTCCTGCAATTCGTGCAGCCGGATGTCCGATCCGTCCCAAAGCCGGGGCTCGTTCATCACCAGGAGCACCTCGTTCTTTTTTTGATCCAACGCGAAGAGATCGATCACGCCGGCTTGTTCCACGCCGGATGGAGGCTCATTGCCTAACGAATTATCCTGCTGATCGTCCGATGTATGTTCCGTCATTCCGAGCGAAGCGTAGCGGAGTCGAAGAATCTCTCAACCCCCAGCGCTGTAACCCCAACGCTGTCATCCTGAGCAAAGCGAAGGATCTCGCGAATGTCCGATCTGTTATCGTGAGGTCCCTCGCTTGCGCTCGGGATGACGTTGCCGTGAATTCGTTGTGGTCCTATGAAAAGAAGCGGTGCTCGTAATCGTTATGGACTAAGAGTAAGAGGAAGCGGTAGAGGAAGAATCGTCATGGCAAAGCGAAAAGCAGGGAAAGGATTGACGCTGCTTGGGAAAAGCGAAGTCAGACTTCCGGCTTCACCGTCGGAGGCGCGCCTCGAAACATTTCCGAATCCGGCTCGGCGCGATTATCGGATTCGTTTCGAAACGGCCGATTTCACTTCGCTCTGTCCGGTAACAGGACAGATGGATTTCGCTACCATCACGATTGAATACGTGCCTAACGAATTGTGCGTCGAAAGCAAATCGCTCAAATTTTATCTCGCGTCCTACCGCAACGAGCGCGCCTTCAATGAAGCGGTAACGAATCGCATTCTGGACGATTTCGTTCGCGCCTGCCGGCCACGCGAGGCAACCGTCACGGCCGAATTTTCCGCGCGCGGCGGCATCGCGCTGACTGTGCGCGCGAGTTTTCCAGACGAGCGATGAAACGCGCCGTCGTGCTCGTGAGCGGCGGAATCGATTCCGCGACCACGCTCGCCATGGCAGTGCGCGATGGATTCGAAGCTTACGCGCTCTCGTTCGATTACGGACAACGGCATCGCCATGAAGTTGCGGCAGCGGAAAAAATTACGGCCGCGTTTCACGCGCGGCGCCATCGCATCGCAAAAATCGATCTGCGGGTTTTCGGTGGATCGGCTTTGACCGATGAGATCGCGGTTCCCAAAGGACGCTCCGGTGAGGAACACGATATTCCCCTCACCTACGTTCCCGCGCGCAATACCATTTTTCTGAGCTACGCGCTGGCCTGGGCCGAAGTACTCGATATGCGCGACATTTTTATCGGCGTGAATGCGGTCGATTACAGTGGTTATCCGGACTGCCGTCCCGAATTCATCGCCGCGTTTGAAAAACTCGCCACGCTTGCGACCAAAGCCGGCATCGAAGGCGCGCAATTTCACATTCACGCTCCCCTCATCTCGATGTCGAAGGCGGACATCATCCGCAAGGCACAAGAACTCGGCGTCGATTTTTCAATGACGCACAGTTGCTACGATCCAACGCCGGAAGGATTCGCCTGTGGACAATGCGATTCCTGCCAGCTGCGCTTGAAAGGCTTCCGTGAAGCCGGGCTCGAGGATCCAATTCGTTATGCGCAGGAATGAATCGGCTGGCCGGTATGTTTCGCCTAACGAGAAGTGAGCAGCGCGTTGTCATCATTCTCATCCTGGCGCTGCTCGGCATCGCGCTGCTGACAAGATCGCGCGAAACATCCGGACCTCCCGCGCAGCAAAATACTACGCAGGGAACGCAGCGCTAACTCCGGAGGGACATGCTTCCGCATGTCCCAAGACGAGCAGAAGCTCGTCCCTCCGAGTGCGCGAAAGTTACTTTTCTCCAAAACCGGGAATGGAACCGTAGCCGACAAACAACGGACTCAGTTTCGTATCCTTATCCGATTTCGGTTTCGACAATTTGAAATCGAAAATGCTGACGCCAAACCTCTGAATGCCGTCAAACGAGCGGCCATCGCTTGCGCCCACCATGATGCGACGACCATTTCCTTTTTCGCGGCCAAGGTAAATCATGCTGTGCGTGATCGGCGGATCGCGCTCAATGCTGTAGGTGCCGGTCCAGAAAAGCAGATCGCCCGGCTTTAACGCATCGAGCTCGAACGTGTCGGACTCGCGGCTAACGACCGCGCGGAAATTTCCGGACTTCCGCACCCAGACATATTGCTGGCTGGAATCGCGCGGCACATCATGGACACCATTTTTTGTCAGGACGTAATAAACGAAACCGGAACAATCCATGCCGCCGTTTCCGGGATCAGCGGAGCCATATTTATAAGTGAGATCCTGCTTCGTGAGTTCGAGCGCGGTATCGACAATCTTGCGCACTGGTTCCGGATAACTTTCGTAATCTGACAACTCGTTAGGCGAAATCGTCGCATTAGGCGCGCCTTTCCGTTCCGAAGGTGATGCGGAAGGCGACGGAGTTGGGGTTTCGCCTGGGGTCGCAGTTGGAGAAGGAGATTCTTCCTCGGGGCTTGGCGATTCAGACGGCGTGGGAGTGGGCGAAGTCTTCTTCTTCTTTTTGGATTTCGGTTTCGGTGTCTCGCTCGGCTCCGGCGTCGGTGATGATTTCTTATGTCTTCGGGGTTTCGCTCGGTTCTGGTGTTGGTGACGCCTTTTTGTGCTTGGGCGTTTCGCTCGGCTCCGGCGTTGGAGAAGTCTTTTTGTGTTTCGGCGAGGAACTCGGCGAAGGCGTCGGACTTTCTTTGGGCGCCGTATGCTTTCGCTTTCGCGCCGGAGTCGGCGTGGGCGAAACGAAGAACTTTTTTATCTTCTCGCCTAACGACTGTTCCGCGGAAACGGTGGGCGCAACTGCGCTCACCACAAACAGCAATAAGAGAACGTGAAGGATCATTTTCACGTTCCCGCATCGGTGTCTTGTCATGTCGAGCGAAGTCGAGACATCTCTTACTAATGTGGGAGGGGCCTTAGCGCCCCGAGTCCGAGCCGGACAGTTATAGTCGCGGCACTAAGGCCGCTCCCACATTCCCTCTTTCCCATCGACAGGGGGTTTTGCTTAGGCCGCGAGTTCCTGCAACACCGCCTTGTTCAGCCGCATCCCGCCTTCGAGATTCTCGAGCGGGAAATTCTCGTTAGGCGAATGGGCGCGACAATCGGGCAAGGCGAGTCCCAACAACAACGTTTCCACTCCGAGAATGCTGCGGAATTGCGAGACGATCGGAATGCTTCCGCCTTCGCGAATGACCGCAACATCCTTGTTAAACGCCTTGCGCAAAGCGCGCAGCGCGGCCTCGCCAGTTTTCGAATGCGGATCGGTCAAATACCACGGTCCGCTGTGGCCATCGGTAATTTCCATCTTCACTCCTGGCGGCAGATGTTTTTGCAGATGTGCGTGCGCCAGTTTCAAAATTTCCGCGCCATCCTGATTCGGCACGAGTCGAAACGTCAGCTTCGCCATTGCTTCGCGTCCGATCACGGTCTTCGTCCCCTGCCCCTGGTAACCGCCGCCGATTCCATTTATTTCCGCAGTCGGCCGGCCCCAGATTCGTTCCGCCGTGTCGTAACATTTTTCGCCGAAAAGCTCGGGCACACCCGTTTCCTGGCGAACTTCCTTGTCGACATCGATTGGTAATTTCCGCCACGCCTCGCGCTCCCAATCTTCAAGCGGCTTCACCGTGTCGTAAAAACCTTCGATCGCGACGTGACCGTCATTGTCGTGCAGAGTCGCGAGCAATCGCGCGAGTGCGGTAATCGGGTTTTGCACCGCGCCGCCGAAAACGCCGGAATGCAAATCCATTTTCGGGCCGCTTATTTTTAGTTCCAGCGCCGTCACGCCGCGCAAGCCGTAGCTCAACGTCGGCACACCGCGCGCGACCATTCCTGTGTCGGAAACAACGGCAACGTCGCATTTCAGCGCGGCCTTATTTTGCTCGAGAAACTTCGGCAAATTATTGCTGCCGACTTCTTCTTCGCCTTCGACGACGAAGTGAATGTTCACCGGCAATTCGCGATTTTGCTCAAGCGATTCCTGCACGCCGAGGATGTGAGAAAGGATCTGGCCTTTGTTGTCAGTCGCGCCGCGCGCAAAGACGTAGCCGTTTTTCAAAACCGGTTCGAACGGCGGCGATTCCCACAGTTCCAGCGGATCAGGCGGCTGCACATCGTAGTGGCCGTAAATCAAAACGGTTTTGCGACCCGGTTGATGTTTGTTTTTTGCCCAGACCACGGGATGACCGGCCGTAGGAATTAGCTGCGTCTCAAGTCCGATGCTGTTGAATTTTTTCACCAGCCAATCGGCACACGCGCGAACTTTTTCAGCGAACGCGGGGTCCGTCGAAACACTGGCAAACCGCAGGAATGAATAAAACTCTTCGAGATAGGTGTCGCGCATGGCCGAGACGTTAAACAACTTTTCGCGCTTTGCCTATCAAATGCGTGCCCTACAATCGCGCGATGCATCAGCCCGATGTTTCGCAAGCCGATCGCGAGCTGGTGCGTGCGATCGGTGTGCCGGGCCTGGCGGCGAACATCATCAACACCACGGTCGGCGCGAGTATCTTTGTTGTGCCGGCGGTGATGGCAAGAAATCTCGGGCCCGCTGCGCCGATTGCCTATGTGCTCTGCGCTTTAGCCATGGCGCTTTTCGTGACTTGCTTCGCGCTTGCCGGCAGTCGTGTCTCATTGACCGGCGGCCCTTACGCTTACATCGAAGTCGCGTTCGGTCGCTACGTCGCATTCATATCGGGTGTGATTTACTTCCTCATGGCGCTGCTGGCCGTGGCGGCGGTCATGTCGATCCTGATCGGAGCGATTGTCGCGATCGTTCCCGCGTTCGCTGGTCGCGTCGCACGCACAATTCTAATGTTTTTGATTTACGCTCTTCTTGTCCTGCTGAACGTGCGCGGCGTTCGCAGCGGCACTCGCACGGTAGCATTTACAACCACTGCCAAATTGATTCCGTTATTTGTTTTCATTGTCGCGGGATTTTTCTTCATCAAATCGGCGGCATTAAGAATCAGCGCGTGGCCGGACGCGAAATCGCTCGGCGATTCGGTTTTTTTTCTCATGTTCGCTTTCTTCGGAATTGAAATAGCGCTCGTTCCAAGCGGTGAAGTCCGGAACCCGGCGCGGACCGTGCCGCGCGCGATTTATATCGCGCTCGCTACTGTAACCCTCGTTTACATTCTCGTTCAGCTTGTCGCGCAAGGGACGTTAGGCGCGCGGCTCGCCCAAAGTACGACGGCGCCGCTGGCCGACGCGGCCGCTAGTTTTCTGGGTAACTTCGGACGTCTCGTGCTCCTGGCAGCCGCGACCGTTTCTGCTTTTGGTTTTGTCACGAGTAATATCCTGAGTTCACCGCGAATTCTTTTTGCACTCGGACGCGACCGAATTCTGCCCGGCGTATTCGCACACGTGCATCCGCGCTTTCAGTCACCCGACGTGGCAATTCTTTCCTATTCCGCCCTCGCATTTATTTTCTCCCTCACCTCAACATTCGAGGGGCTCGCTATCATGGCGAATGTCGCGGCACTCCTGCTCTATGCGCTGTGCTGCGCGGCTTCGTGGGAATTGATGCGACGTGATGTGCGGATTGAGGCGCCGCCTTTCGATTTCGTTGGGGCGCGCGTCGTGCCCATCATTTCAATCGCGCTGATTCTTTGGCTTCTCTCGCACGCGACCAGCCGCGAATGGCTAACGACTGCTGCGGTTCTCGCGGTCGCGTCGATTCTTTATGGTTTGCGGCGAGTAAGTTCACCGAATGAACGCATCCAAAAACTTCAGCAGCCGATCAACAACTCGTTAGGGCGATCGGCATTCCCGGCCTTACTGCAAATATCGTCAACTCCACCGTCGGCGCCGGAATTTTTGCGTTGCCGGCCGCGGTCGCGCTGCAGATCGGCGCGGCTTCGCCTGTCGCTTACATCATTTGCGCGGTTGCCATGTGCCTGTTCGTCACCTGCTTTGCCATGGCGGGAAGTCGCGTGTCGCTCACGGGCGGGCTTTACGCGTATGTCGAAGTTGCGTTCGGCGGCTACTTCGGATTTCTCGCGGGTGCGCTTTACTTCCTCACGGCGATTCTTGCGATTTCAGGAATCGTCGGCCTCATCGCCACTTCAGTCAGCGGAATGATTCCGGCACTTGCAACTGCGCTTGGTCGCGCCGCGATAATTTTTTGCGTGCTGCTTTTTCTCGTACTGATCAACGTTCGCGGCGTTGGAATCGGTGCGCGCGCAGTCGAAGCGGTCACTCTGATCAAACTCGCGCCGATCATCATCTTCATCATCGCCGGCGTTTTCTTCATCCGTCCGGAGATGCTCGCCTGGCCGGGCTGGCCGCGAAATGATGCGCTTGGTCGCAGTATCCTGCAGTTGCTCTTCGCTTTTGTCGGCGTGGAAGTGGCGCTGGTTCCAAGCGGAGAAGTCAAGAATCCGGCGCGGACGGTTCCGCGCGCCATCTTTCTCTCGTTAGGCATAACGACGTTGCTTTACATTTTGATTCAGCTCGTCGCGCTCGGTGTGCTCGGCCCCGCGCTTGGCAAATATGGCGATACGGCATTGGCGGAAGCCGCTTCCCGATTCCTCGGAAATTTTGGACGAACTTTAATGCTGGTGGGACTGGCCGTTTCCGCTTTTGGATTTGCGACGAGCGATATCCTGAGCTCGCCCCGAATCCTTTTCGCTTTCGGACGCGATGCGTTTCTACCGAAATGGTTCGCGCATGTTCATCCGCGATACCGCACGCCGGATGTGGCCATCATCACCTATGCGGTAGCCGCGTTCGTTCTTTCGTTTAGCTCAACCTTTCAAAAACTCGCCATCCTTTCCAACATGGTGGTGCTGTTGCTTTACATTCTTTGTTGCCTCGCCGCGCTCGAATTGAATCGACGCGATGTGCGCAGCGACGGCGCACCCTTTAAATTTCGCGGTCAGGCTTTGGTTCCAATCGTCGCAATTGTTTTCATCGTCTGGGTGCTCGCCCACGCAAAGAAGGATGAATTTGTCATCACGGGGATTTGCCTGGTCGCTGTGTCCCTTCTCTTTTTGATTCGCCAATTGTTTGTTGGGAAGCGGGCCAAGGGTCTGATCCCATGAGCACAACATCGTGTGCCTACAGCGACGTCCGCCCCCCTTATTTTGTGTAATTTTGCACTTGTAACCCCTTTAACCTCCCTATATTCACCCTCTAGGTCCGGGTTTTGGACCGCTCATGCATTTACAATCGCTCGAACTTGTCGGCTTCAAGTCGTTCGCCGATAAAACCGTTTTCAATTTTCACGAAGGCGTCACCGCCATTGTCGGTCCGAACGGCTGCGGCAAATCCAACGTGCTGGACGCCGTTCGCTGGGTACTCGGCGAACAATCCGCCAAATCATTGCGCGGCGGCGAAATGGCGGACGTCATTTTTAATGGAACCGACACGCGTAAACCGGTCGGTTTCGCCGAAGTTTCACTGACACTGACAAATTGCAGCGAGGATCTCGGTGTCGATTGGCATGACGTGCGCGTGACGCGGCGCGTTTATCGCGATGGAAATTCAGAATACCTGCTCAACAAGAATCTTTGCCGCCTGAAAGACATTCAAAGCCTGTTCGCGGATACCGGTGTGGCACGCAGCGCCTACTCCATGATGGAACAGGGCAAGATCGATTTGATTCTCAGCTCGCGCCCGGAAGATCGGCGCGCAATTTTTGAAGAAGCGGCCGGGATTACAAAATACAAAACGCAAAAGCGTGAAGCGTTGCGGAAGCTCGAAGCGACCGAAGCAAACCTGTTGCGCATCGGCGACATTATTAAAGAGGTGAAGCGGCAAATCGGTTCGCTGCAACGCCAGGCCGGAAAAGCGCGACGCTACCAGGCGCTGCTCGCGGATTTGCGAATTCTCGACACTCACCATTCCAAAGAACAGCTCGACCAGCTGGAAGCCGAACTGGAGAAGTCGCGCTCGGAAAGCAAGCGATTCAACGAAGCGGAGCGCGCCACGCAGGTGAAGATTGATGGCAGCGAGGATCGACTCACGGGTGAACGTTACGAGCTTGAGGAATTGGACGGCAAAATCGCGGAGGCGCGCGCCGAGGTTCAACGTTTGCAAAGTGAAATCGCTTCGCATCGAAATCAGATTCAATTCAATCAACAGCGCGGGGAGGAATTCTCGGAGCTGATCGATCGATATCGCAGCGATATCGATTCGGCGGAGGCGAAGCGAACCGAACAGGAAACGCAAATTCACGAGGCTGATCGGTTGATCGAAAAGACAAAACGCCTTTTGGAAAGTAAGGAGCACGAGCTGGCGCAATGGATCGAAAAATCCACACAGCTTCGAACCGAGCGCGCGCAACACGAGGAGGAAGCGCGCAACCTGCAAAGTTCCATTTCGAAATTGGAAGCCCAGGTCTCATCCGCGGAGGGCGAACTTCACGGATATCGAGCGCGTCGCGAAGCGACGGCATTGCGCATCGCGGATTTGGACAAGGCGATGACGGCCGCGCAGGCCCAGCACGTTGAAGCGAGTGCGCAGCTCGACACGGCACGCGCGAACCTGCGACAGGAGGAAAAGAGCACGCACGATTCGACGACCGATGAACGCGCGGCGCACGAGCAGGTTCGCACCGAGGAAACTGGGGTGGTTGATGCAGAAAAAAATCTCAATGCGCTAGAGCGTGAGATTGCAGAGAAACATTCGCGCCTCGAAATCCTTCGCCAATTAAATGAGGAAGGCGAAGGCCTAACGAAAGGCTCGCAAAGCGTTTTGCGCGGCCTTGACCAGCCGGAAAAGTTTCGACCCGCCCTCGGCGGCGCGCTGGCTGCGAATCTCGACGTCGAGCGCGAATTTGTCGCCGCAATTGAAGCTGCGCTCGGTCGAAACATGCACGCAATCGTTCTGCAGGACGCGGCGCTGGCATCGGAAATCGTCGCCACTCTTTCGGAGAAAAAACTCGGGCAAGCGGCGCTTGCGCTGCTCGATTTCGCCGAATCGCCGCCACCGCCCCCGCCAGGTGCACTACCGAAAGGCGCGCTGGCATGGGCAATAGAGAAAGTCTCTGCGCCTGACAATCTGGCGCCACTCGTTAGGCGGCTGCTGCACGATGTCGTTATCGTTCCATCGCTCGATGAAGGTCTGGCGCTCAAAAAGAAATTTCCGCTCGGCAAAGTTGTAACGCTCAATGGTGAATTCGTTTCCGAGGAAGGCGTTGTTTTCGGCGGAAAGACAGACGCGAAGTCCGATTCGCTTCTCGAACGCAAGATGCGCATCCAGGCTTTGGAAGGCGAGACAGCCGCGTTGCAGACACGACGCGATGCAGTCGCAGAGCAACTGACTGCCGCGCGCGCGCGATTGCAGGCCGCAAAAGATCGCCTCGAAGAAAATCGCCAGCGGCACCAGGCGGCGCACCTCAGCCTCTCGGCTGCCCGCGGTCAGATCCAGTTGCTAGAGCGTGAACATCAGGAAGCGGAGCGTAAACTAGAGGCGCTGCAGAACGAGAAGCGAACACTCGATCGACAAATCGAGGCCGCTGATGGGCGCATTGGCGAGTTGGAAAAACAGTTCGGAGACGAGCAGCAAACGATCGCGGCGCAACAGGAGAGATTGCGCACGCTGGAAGCGGCGAAAGAAAATGCGCTACGTTTCGAAGCCGACGCGACAGAACATGTCACCGAGCTGCGGCTTGCTGTGGCTACGGAGCGTCAACGTCAAGAAAATCTGGCCGGGCAGCGACAGCCGATGGCGGAACGCGCAACCGAGCTCGCGGAACTAGTCGCCGCGCGCCGCCGCGACATTGAGAAGTATCAGCAGCGAATCGTGTCGCAGAAACAGGAATCGAGTGCAGCCGAAACCGCAATCGAATCGCAAACCGCTGCGCAAGCGGCGGCGGAAGATGCAGCTGCTGAAATCGCACAACAGCGTGCGAGCCGGCTTGCAGGTGTTAGCGCAATCGAAACGGAGTTACGAACGTTTCGGAATTCGCTCGATGAGCTGCGCGATTTGCGCGGCAAAGAGGAAGTGCGGCAGACGCAATTGCAATTGCGAATCGACAGTATCGCAGAAAACGTCATGCGGCGTTACCAGGTCGACCTGCGCGAATTTGAAACAGATCGATACGCGTTCGCAAAGACGCTGCAGGTGCAGGTAAAGCGACGGAGCGCTCCAGCGGAAACGGAACCGGCCCAGCCCGCTCCCGCAGAATCGGCGACCGCTGCGATTGACGACGCGTCGCAACTGCAAAACATCATCGCCGAGCTCACGCGTCAGCTCGACAACATGGGTCCGGTGAATCTCGACGCGGTCCACGAATACGACGAACTCGAAGAGCGGTTTCGTTTTCTCGAAACGCAAAACAACGACCTGACCGCGTCCCGCCGCGAACTGCTCGACACGATCAGTTACATTAACAACACGACGCAAAAACTGTTCGCGGAAACATTCGCGCAAGTGCGGACAAATTTCCGCGAGATGTTTGCCGAAATGTTTGGCGGCGGTCGCGCGGATTTGGCGCTGATGGACGAGAACGACCCGCTCAATTGCGGAATCGAGATCACGGCGAAACCGCCGGGCAAACAACTGCAAAGCATATCGCTGCTTTCCGGCGGCGAACGAACGATGACGGCGGTCGGCTTGCTCTTCGCCATCTATATGGTGCGGCCGAGCCCGTTCTGCATTCTCGACGAAATGGATGCGCCGCTGGACGAGAGCAACATCAACCGTTTCATTCGCGTGCTCGATCGGTTCGTTAGCCAAAGTCAATTCATCATCATCACGCACAACAAACGCACCATCGCCAAAGCCGACATCCTTTACGGCGTGACCATGGAAGAACGCGGCGTGAGCAAACTTGTCGGCGTGAAACTGGCCGATCCGCAGGCGCCGCAGCAAAACGGTTCGCAACCGAAAGCCGGAAGCGAAGCCGACCCAGCGACAGTTCGAACTCGAAGAGACGGAAGGTCCGCGCACCTTTGCGGCGCGCTAGGACTCGGCTTCCGTCTCCGCTGTCATCCCGAGCGCAAGCGAGGGACCTCACGCGTCACTCTGCGTGTGATGATCACCGTTACGTCACTCAAGCTAGATTGTGAGCTCCTTCGCTTCGCTCAGGCTGACCTACAAAGAAAGCGGCGCGTTTATGCGCCAAAAATTTTTTGCGCACGCGTCGCCATCTCGGCTAAAATCGTCGGATGCTTCAAACGGCGCCTCGACGCACCAAAGGCCGCAGCAAAACCGCCAAGCCAAAAACCGCGATACACGAGCGTTTCCTTGAAGCCTATCGCTGGATGCTGCAGACGCGCGTTCTCGAGGACAAGATCGCGAGTCTTTACCGCGGCGGCTTGATTACAGGCGGCGTTTACGTCGGGCGCGGTCAGGAAGCGGTCAGCGTCGCGTGCGGATTATTCTTGGAAAAGGACAAGGGCGACCTCTTCGCACCGCTCATTCGCGATCAGGCCGGGCGTTCCGCTTTCGGCGAATCGCTGATCGACGTCGCGCGCACCTATCTCGGTTCGCGCAACGGACCAATGCGCGGGCGCGATGGCAACATCCATCGTGGCCGGCCGCGCGAAGGCCAGCTCGCCATGATCAGTCACCTTGGCGCCATGGTTTCGGTGTTGACCGGCATGTTGATGGCAAAACGATTCCGAGGCGAAAAAGATTTCATTGGCCTAACGACCATTGGCGAAGGCGGAATGCAGACCGGCGCGTCGCACGAAGGCTCTGAATATCGCAGCAGTCGAGAAAGTTCCGCTGGTCGTTATCGCGACAAATAATCATTTCGCCTACTCCACGCCTAACGAGCGAGAATTTGCCTGCGTGCACCTGGTCGACCGAGCCAAAGGCTACGGCTACGAAGGTTATACCGTCGATGGAACGGATCTGAATGCCTGTCTCGACGTGATCGGCACAGCGGTGCAACGCGCGCGTGCAGGGCGCCCGCCGCAACTGGTCGTCGCTGAAGTTTTGCGTCTGGCCGGACACGGCGAACACGACGACGCAAGCTATGTCGGCGCCGAAATTAAAGGTCAGCCGTTCGCACAGGATTGCCTAAAATGTGCGGAGAGCGGTCATCATTGAGCAGAAATTGGCAGACGCTAAGACGTTGCAGGCATGGCGCGATGAGGAGGCGGCAAAAGTCGAAGAAGCCATCAGCACAGCGCAGCGCGAGTCCGCCCCCGATGGTGCGCAGGAAGATTGGTGCGCAATCTCGACGCGAGGTTTAGTCGATCAAATCCCGTGAGCATCACCTACCTGGAAGCGATTCGCGAAGCGCAGGCGAAACTCTTGCGCGAGGACGACCGCGTTTTCATTTACGGCCAGGATGTCGGCGGAAGTTTCGGCGGCGCATTCAAAGCGACGAAAGGTCTGGCCAAAGAATTTCCCGATCGTGTCTTAAACACACCGATCAGCGAAGACGCAATGGTTGGCACCGCCATCGGCGCAGCTCTACAGGGGATGCGGCCGATCGTGGAAATGCAGTTCGCTGATTTTTCCAGCGTGGCGTTGAATCAAATCCTGAACCACGCCGGCACGACTTATTGGCGAACACAGTTGCCGTGTCCGATCACCGTGCGTCTTCCCTCGGGCGGAACGAAAGGCAGCGGCCCGTTCCACAGTCAAAGCATGGAATCGATCTACGCGCACTATCCCGGCCTTATTGTGATGACGCCGGGTACGGTGGAGGACGCTTACACGATGTTGCTCGATGCGGTCGCAATCGACGATCCGGTCATTTACTGCGAGCACAAATATCTTTACTACCATCTCAAGGCCGAAGCTTTGCCTAACGAGAAATTGCCGATCGGTCAGGCTCGAGTCGTTAGGCCGGGAAGAGACCTGAGCATTGTCACATACAGCGCGATGGTGCATGAAGCGCTCGCGGTCGCGAACCAGCTACAGCAGAGATGGCTACGAGATCGAAGTAGTCGATCTGCGCACGGTGAAGCCGCTCGACACCAACACCGTGCTTGCTTCCGTCGCGCGCACCGGCCGATTGTTATGCGTCGGCGAAGCTTTCCCGTGGGGCGGTGTGACCGCAGAAGTGATCGCGCGCGTCGCGAGCGAAGGTTTCCATCTGCTCGATGCCGCGCCTGCACGCATCAACGCGAAAGACACACCGATCCCTTACCACCCGAACTTGTGGAGCGAACATCGCCCGAACGCGAAGACAATCGCGGCAAAAGCGCGCCAGATTCTCGCGGAGTAATCTTATGCCGAAAGTTCCAATCACCATGCCGCAGCTCGGCGAATCAATGGCGGAAGCGACGATTGTCGCGATCAAGGTTAAACCGGGCGATAAAGTCTCCGTCGATCAGGAAATCATCGAAGTTGAAACGGACAAGGCCGTCATGGGCGTGACAACGCCGTGCGCAGGCGAAATCGCAAAGATTGATGCCGAAGTGAAAGGAACTTATGCGGTCGGCACCGTGCTCGGTTACGTGGAAGCGAGTGAAGCTGACGCGGCGCGATTTCAGAAAGCCTCGCCACAACCGACCAGCGATGTCGCAGAAGAAATTCCCGGGCGCGATTCTGAAAAAGATAAGGCAGTGCGGGCGCAAAACGGGAGCGGTTCACATTTCCAGGTAGACGAAACAGCGTTACCGCAAGTCGCAGTCACCTCGCGTGCGGATCAAAGTGGTGGTTTGCCGGTTCCTGCAGGAACAAAGGGCGCCGGCTATCTTTCGCCGCGTGTTCGCGCACGCATGCTCGAGCTTAGCCTAACGAATGCTGATCTCGCCGGCATTGCTGGCACTGGCACAGCCGGACGCGTCACAGTTAAAGACCTGGAGAATTTTCTCAGCGGAATTGAAGGAAAACCGGCAGAAAAACCGAGCGCGATCCGCACTGGCGTTGCCGATGCGATGCGCCGTAGTTGGACGCGTCCACTTGCTACCGTGGGAGTCTCCGTTTGTCTTGATCCGGTGCTGCAAGATCGCGCGAAACGCGATCCCAAACCCGGCCCCGCGCTTTACGCATTGCGAGCACTCGCGCTCGCGCTCGCGGAACAACCAAACGCCGCCGCGCGTTTGATTGGCGGACGCGCGATCAGTTCGGAATCGATCGATATCGGCGTCGCGGTCGAAGCGCAGGACGGCATCATGGTTCCCGTGATTCGCAACGCCGACAAAACTTCACTCGCTGACCTAACGAGTCGTTACACCGAATTGGTGGAACTTGCCCGCAAACGCCGTGCTCACTTCCGAAATGACTTCCGGCGGAATCGCGTCGGTCTCGAACTTCGGCACGTTCGGACTCGATTGGGGAACGCCGATTCCCCTGCCCGATCAGACGCTGTTGCTTGGACTCGGCGCCGGAAAAAAATCGCCGACATGGGATGAGGAGAAGCAGCAGTTCGTCCCGACGACGCAAGCCGAACTCACGCTGAGCTTCGATCATCGCAGCCTCGATGGCGGTGGTGCGGGACGTTTGCTCAAACGCGTCACCGAACTGCTGGCCGATCCGGCAAAACTCTAATCTGGGAATGAATGTCACCGACATCGATCCAAATATCACGATGCGTGAACTGCTAGAGCAGTTTCCCGGCGCACAGCGTGCGCTCTTTCGCAAATATCACATTGGCGGTTGTAGCAGTTGCGGATTCGCGCCGGATGAAACGCTCGCGGGAGTTTGCGCGCGCAACGAGAATTTGAACGTGGACGAAGTAGCAGAGCACATCATCGCAAGCGATGCCGCGGACCGCGCCATGCAGATCGAACCACGCGAATTATCGAATCGCCTTGCCGCTGGAGAGAAAATCAGTCTGCTCGATGTCCGCACACGCGAGGAATTCGATGCGGTGAAATTACCCGACGCGCAATTTTTCACGCAGGAGTTGATGCAGGAGATCCTGAGCAACTCGAACCGCGAGAATCTTCTCGTCGTCTACGACCATCAGGGAACTCGAAGCATGGACGCAGCGGCGTATTTTCAGGGGCACGGTTTTGAAAATGTGAAAAGCCTGCGTGGCGGGATCGATGCCTGGAGCGCTGAAGTCGATCCGAAGTTGCCGCGCTATCATCTCGAACAGGCAACATGATGCTGTCATTTCGAATTGATGTAGAGGCGGCCGTGCCGACCGCAGCTATTATGGTGCGGGCGACACGCCCGCCACTACAATTGATATGAACGACGACCTGCAAACGCGGATTGAGGAAGCGGTAAGAAATCCGCGCAACATTGGCGAGATGGAAAACGCCGATGCGATCGGAACGGTCGGCAGTCCGGATTGCGGCGACATGCTGCGGATGTGGATCAAGTTCAAGGAAGAGAACGGCCGCAAGGTAATCGATCGCGCGACGTTTCAATCGTTCGGATGTCAGACCGCGATCGCGGTCGCGAGCGTTGCCACAGAGATGTTGGCCGGGAAAACGATTGCGGAGGCACAATCGATGTCCGGTGAAGAACTGGCCGCGCCGCTGGGTGCACTTCCGCCGGTGAAAATTCATTGCGCGCAGATGGTCGAAGGCGCATTGCGCGCAGCGTTATCGGGAGACGCGCCTAAACCAAAGTCCGACGCAACTGCGCCAGCGTTGATCGAACAATTTTCGGCGCCGAAGAAAGACAAGGTCAAAATCGTTTTCGACCCCTGAGACGTCGGCGAGCGTCTCTGCAGTCATCCCGAGCGAATGCGAGGGATTCCACGAACTACGAAATCGCAACATAGCTTGCGAGGTCCCTCGGTCGCCGCGGCGACCTCGGGATGACAACGCGTAACTTTCAATCGATATTGTCACCAACATCGGAAGAACAAATTTTATGCACGAAAATACCGAATTCACGACGACGCGGGATTGCGAGGCGATTCAAATCCCAAGTGGAAATAAGCTCACGATCCCTTCCGGCACTCAGGGCGTGATCACGCAAACACTCGGCGGCAGCTACACGATCGCGACCAACCAGGGTCTCGCGCGAATCGCGCGAGAAGGATTTGGATGCGCTCGGTTTGGAAAAACCGCAGCCGAACGGCGCGACAGCGTCAACAACGCAAAGCGAAGGACCGGTCGATGAGAAAGCGGTCTGGGACCAGCTCAAGCAATGTTACGATCCGGAGATTCCGGTAAACATTGTCGATCTCGGTCTGGTTTACGATTGCAAGCTGATCGAGAAACCGGAAGGCGGAACGAAAGTGGAAGTGAAAATGACGCTAACAGCGCCCGGATGCGGCATGGGACCCGCGATTGCACATGATGCGCAAAGCAAAATTCTCAGCATCGATGGCGTGGATGAAGCGCAGGTCGATCTCGTCTGGGACCCGCCGTGGAATCAAAACATGATCAGCGAAGCGGGCCGGATGAAGCTCGGGATGGTTTGATTGCAGGAAAATTTTTCCTGCCGTTGACAGCCACTTCGCCGGTTCTATAATCCAGTCCGCGTTGCCGGATCATTCCCCGCCGCGGACAATTTTTTCCACTGCAACATGCCCTCTACTGAAATCATTTTAACGGAAAACGTTCCCGGCCTTGGCGCCGAAGCCGACGTCGTGAAAGTGCGTCGCGGCTATGCGCGCAATTATCTTTTGCCACACGGCAAAGCCTACGAAGTCACGCCGGCGACCTTGCGTCAGCTCGACAATCTGAAAGCGAAACGCGCCGAACGCGAAGCCAAGGAAATGAACGAAGCGGAAGATCTCGCGCGTCGCATCAACAAATTGCGTGTGACCTTTACTCTCGAAACTGGCGAGACCGGAAAAGCATTCGGCTCAATCACCGCGAACGATTTAGTCACGCGCATCAAGAACGAGCTTGGAAACGAAATCGATCGTCACCGAGTTTCGCTTGAGCATCCGATTAAAACGACGGGCGAGCATGAAGTGGCGATCAAGTTGCACCACGATGTGGTGGCGAATTTCAAATTCACGGTGAAGTCGACGCATCCGCAGCAGGACCCTGCAAAAACGGAAGAGGCGACAGAACCTGTGACGCAGAAGCGCAGTTTCTTCCGAAGAAAAACCGAACAAAAGTAAATGCCGAGTTCTCAAGGTGCCGGAAACGGCGAACCTGGGAAACCTCGTAAGGCAGCCGGCAATGGCGCTGGCCGAGGTGTAACGGCACAAAATGGCGGAAGAGTTTTTCCCACTTCGCCAACAGCTTCTTCGCAGGATATTCACCGCACGCCGCCGCATAGCGTCGAAGCGGAGCAGGGTGTTCTCGGCTCAATGCTCATCTCGCCACGCGAAATTATCGCGGAATGCGTCGAGAAAATTAACGAAGAATACTTCTACGTTCCCGGCGCACCAGACGCTCTACGCCATCCTGGTTGAGCTTTGGAACGCCGGGCAGGCGATTGATCTGATCACTTTCACGCAGATCCTGCGCGATCGGAATGTGCTCGAAACGATCGGCGGCGCCGCGTTTGTCACGAGTCTCTTCACGTTTGTCCCGACAGCCGCCAATGTCGGTTACTACCTCGAGATCGTTCGCGACAAATACATTTTGCGACAAATCATTATGGCCGCGACGGAAAGCGTGCGGCGCGCCTACGAAGAGCAGGATGAAGTGAACAATCTGCTCGATGAAGTGGAAGCGAAAATTCTCGCCGTCGGTCAGGATCGTTTCAAAGGCCAGATGTTGACCATGAAAGATCAGGTCATGGCCGCGATCGAAGCGATCGAGGGACTTTACGAACGCAAAGGCGGCATCACCGGCATCGCAACCGGTTTTGCCGAACTCGATCGCATGACGAGCGGATTACATCCGGCGGAAATGATCGTGATCGCCGGTCGGCCGAGCATGGGAAAAACGGCGCTCGCAATGAACATCGCCGAGCATGTCGCCATTCAAGAAAAATTGCCGGTCGCGGTTTTCAGTCTGGAAATGAGCAGCCAGCAGCTTGTGCAACGTCTGCTTTGCTCACGTGCGCGCGTGAATCTGCAAAAAGTGCGCGACGGATTTTTGGCGGAGCGTGATTTTCCCAGCCTGACTGCAGCCGCATCAAAACTTGCGGAGGCGCGAATCTTTATCGATGACAGTGCCGGTCTCACGATTCTGGAGTTGCGCGCGAAGGCGCGACGATTGAAGGCGCAACACGACGTCAAATTGATCGTGGTCGATTACCTGCAATTGCTGCGGTCGCTCACGCGTCGTGCGCAGGATAATCGTCAGCTGGAAATTTCGGAGATCAGCGCGGGACTGAAGGGATTGGCCAAGGAGCTGAAGATTCCGATCATCGTCGTCGCACAGTTGAATCGGCAACCGGAAGCTCGGACCGGCGGCAAACCGCGTTTGAGCGATTTGCGTGAATCCGGTTCGATCGAACAGGATGCGGACCTTGTCGGATTACTCGTTAGGCCGGAAGTTTACGAAGAGGATGAAGACGCGCGCGCCGAAAAGGCTGGCGAGGCGGAGTTGATCATCGCAAAGCAACGCAACGGGCCAGTCGGCGAGATTCAGCTCACGTTCTTGAAGGAATTCACGCGCTTTGAAGATCGCGCGCGCAACGTGAGCGAGCCGGCGTTTTGATTCGGGGAGCGCACGCGCCCTCGCGTGCTGTTTTTGGCGCCTCGCCAAAAACCTCTTCAAAAAGTTCGCGACGACGAGGCGTCGTCGCCAGCACGCGAGGGCGCGTGCGCTCCCCGAATTAAAGACTTCGTGCAGCATCAATCACATGCTGCGCATCAATGCCGAATTCCTTCATCACCTGATCGCCCGGCGCGCTCATGCCGAAACGGTGCAGGCCGACAACTTTTCCGTCGAGTCCGACATAGCGATACCAGGTATCGGGAACTCCGGCCTCAATCGCAACACGCCGGCGACACTCGTTAGGCAAAACATCATTGCGATATTTTTCCGACTGGCGCTCAAAGCGCTCGAAACAAGGCATCGAAACCACCCGCACACCGTCACCAAGTTCTTTCGCCGCCGCTAGCGCGTGCTGCAGTTCGCTTCCGCACGAAAGAATAATGAGATCGAGTTTTCCCTTTTCGCGCTGGGCGACATAGCCGCCGCGCAAGACGCCTTCTCGCCGCGTCTTCACATCAATCTCATTCAACATCGGGACGGTTTGGCGCGTGAGCGCCAGCAGAGTTGGACCATCGATGCGTTCAGCCGCAGCAACGAACGCTCCCGCCGTTTCTTCGGGATCAGCCGGGCGAATGACATCGATCTGCGGCATAACGCGTACGCTGCTCACCGTTTCGACTGGCTGATGGGTTGGCCCGTCCTCGCCAACGCCAATCGAGTCGTGCGTGAAAATGTATATGTTCGGCAGCTTCGCGAGCGCGGCGAGTCGAATGGAAGCGCGACAATAATCGGTGAAAACGAGAAACGTCGCGCCGGACGCACGAAAAACGCCGTGATAGGAAACGCCATTCATGATCGCGCACATCCCATGTTCGCGAATGCCAAAGTGAATGTTGCGGCCGTGCGGATTATCGCGCGTGAAATCTTCGCCGCCCTCGATGTAATTCAAAGTCGAACCGTGCAAATCGGCGCTGCCGCTAATCAAAAACGGCATCGCTTTCGCGATGGGCTGCAACGCTTCGCTGCCGGCTTTGCGCGTGGCCAGTTTCGCATCAGTCGGGAATTGCGGGATCTTTTCGAGAAGATTCGACGGGACTTTCTTATCGATCGCGTCGTCCAATTGCTGCGCCTGCTCGGGATTTTTCTTTCGCCACGCGTGCCACGTTTCCTCCCAGCGATCGTAATCAGCGAGCAGCTTCTTCTTGTGCGCGGCAAAATATTCGTAAGTCTCTTTTGAAACAAAATAGCGCTCGTCCGGAAGACCGAGACCTTTGCGCGCGGCGTCGACAAATTTCGCGCCGGCTTCTCCGTGCGCTTTCGCCGTGCCTTCCACTTCCGGAATTCCTTTCCCGACGAGAGTGTGCGCGATGATGAACTGCGGTTTCCCGTTATCGCGCTCCTTCGCAACGTTCAGCGCATCGAGAAATTGCGTCATGTCCTGTCCGTCGATTTCCTGCACGTCGAACCCGTAGGCTTTGAAACGCGCGGCGGTGTCTTCGCTCTGCGTCGCCTTCGCCATCGCATCGAGCGTGATCGCGTTTGAATCGTAAATCAGGATCAAATTGTCCAAACCGAAATGAGCGGCGAACGCGCTCGCTTCCGCCGAGACGCCTTCCTGCAAACAACCGTCACCGGCGAGGCAAAAGATATGTTGATCGAAAATTTTGTGCTCGGTGTTGAAACGCGCGGCCGCCATCTTCGCTGCCATCGCGATGCCAACGGCGTTGCCCACGCCCTTGTCCGAGCGGGCCGGTCGTGCACTCGACGCCGGGCGTTTCAAAAAATTCCGGGTGGCCCGGCGTCTTGCTGTGGAGTTGCCGAAAGTTTTTGATGTCGTCGATCGACAAGTCGTAACCGCTCATATGCAGCCACGCGTAGAGAAACATGCTGCCGTGGCCGGCGGAGAGAACGAAATAATCGCGCCCGATCCAACGAGGTTTGTCGGGATTGTGTTTCAAAACAGACCCGTAAAGCACCGCGCCCATCTCCGCGCAGCCGAGCGGCAAACCGAGATGGCCGGACTTTGATGCCTGCACTGCATCCATCGCGAGCCCACGCGCTTCGTTGGCGGCGCGCGAAAGAATTTCGAGATTCAAACTCATGAACGATTTAAGGTCTTCGATTGCCGATTAGGTTGAACAGAAGCTCAGAGTAAAGATGGCAAAGTGAAAACGGCAAATTCTAAATCGGAATGAACCAGTCGCTCTTTCTTCACATCGTGGAAAAGCTCGAGGGATTTCTCGGCAAACTGCCGGCCGGCATTCAAAAACCGATCCTGCACGAACTGACGCCGCTAAAGGAACTTTTCCTGGAGCAGCGATCGCCGCGATTCGTTTTGACGGGCTCGAGTAAAGTTCCGTTGCAGGAGATTTTGCCGGCAATGTTTGGGTTTCCACCGGGCCAGGATCGCGATGTGTTGATGGAAATCTTTCGCTGGCACGATCTAAAACTTGCCGGTCACGGAACGGTTGAGATTCTTGACGCTCGAGGGCGCGGATCGACAGGCGATCGCTAATATTGCCGAGGAATTGAAGCGGCACGACGGCGGACCTTTTTTTCTTTGTCGATGATGGCGACTCCGCGCGACCTCCTAGAAAACGTGAAATCGAGAATCTCGTGGAATTGCTCGCTTTGAATGACGGCTCAGCGCCGGGCAGCGAAAATCATTGCGATCTCGCTTGTCGATCCCACGCGACATCGCGCGGTCAACGGTGCCGGAAAGCGCGGCGAGGCGGAAAAACAATCGAAGCTGCGCGCGGCGCTCGAAGAAGAGACGAGCTTGCGCGGTCGAATCATCGAATCGGTCCACCTATCGCACCATCAAGACGCAGCGGGAAGCGACGAAACCCGGTACCTGATCTCGCTACTTGCGCAAAATCTTCCCAACCAAGCCCGCATCGAAATGCTGCGCATCTCGCATGATCGCGCCGCGCAGGCGGAAGTCTCCCAGACCCTGGTGAAATCGACGACGGCAATCTGCACCGCCATCGGAGCACAGCCGATTCCCCTCGCCGATCTGCCGATTCTGACCACGCTGCAGTTGGTCATGGTCTCCGGAATCATGTACTTGAGCGGGCGCGAACGGAGTTTGCGCGCGGCGACTGAATTTATGGCCGCTCTCGGCGCAAACGTCGGCGCGGGCATGCTCCTGCGCGAAGGAACGCGGGCCGTTCTGAAATTTTTTCCCGGCTGGGGCAATGTTGTCTGCGGAATGGTGGCCGGCGCCGGAACGTATGCCATGGGCCGCGCTGCCATCGTTTATTTCATTGAAGGTGTTTCGCTGAAGGAGGCGAAACGGACTTACATCGCGAGCCGCAAAAAGCGAAAGACTCCTGACGCGGCACCCACTTTGCCGGGCCGTTGAATAAGTTGTGAATAAGCCCACAACAAAATCGCGCGTGCGACGTATCTTTTTGTGAACAAAGCAAGCGGTGCGAGCAGCCTCTCTGCGCGAGTCCCATAGCGTCAATGAAGCTGTCCGAAATTGACGCAACTCTGCGCGAGATCCGCGTCACACCGGTCAAAACTCTCGGCCAAAATTTTCTGCACGACCGAAATCTTGCGCGCTGGATTGTAGAAAAAGCGGAGATTACAAAAGATGATTACGTCGTCGAGATCGGTCCAGGTTTGGGCGCGTTGACCGAATTCATTCTTGAGCGCGGCGCTCAGGTTCTTGCGATCGAGAAAGATGCGCGGCTCGCAAATTTTTTGCGGCGGCGCTTTGAAAAATCACATCTCGAAGTGCGGCATGAAGATGCGCTTGATTTCGATGTTCGTGCGCTGTTCGCGCAGCGACGAGTGAAGTGCGTTGGCAATTTGCCTTATTACGTTGCGAGTCAGTTGCTGTTGAAGTTCATCGAATACCCAAGTCCTATATCGCTGTTTTTGTTCATGTTACAGAGGGAGATGGCGCAGCGCCTCACTGCAGTTCCACAAACGAAGAGTTACGGGGCGATGACGGTTCTCGTGCAGGCGCACTACGAGGTAACGTATCTGCGCACCGTGCCGGCGACGGTGTTCCTTCCCCAACCCGATGTTGATTCCGCGCTGATCCAATTGCGTCCGCGTTCGTCCGACACGCTGCCGGTTTTCCATGAACAAACGTTTCGCGAGCTTGTGATCCGTGGATTCTCGCAGCGACGAAAACAATTGCAGAAGTTGTTGCGAAGCGCAGTGAGTGATTGGGCGACCGCATCGACGAACGTCGGCTTCCCCACGCAGGCGCGCGCGGAAGAACTCTCGCTCGAACAATGGATTGCGCTTTCGAATCTTGTGGAGCCGATGCATGCCGCAGACCCGGCTAGAGTCGCGTCGGAACGGTTTCCCGTCGTCGACGAAAACGACCGCGTGGTGCGGGACGCGCCACGGTCAGAAGTGCATGGGAATAACTTGCGTCATCGCGCCGTTCACATCTTCGTTTTCAATGGCCGCGGGGAGGTTTTCCTGCAAAAGCGTTCGCGCTGGAAAGACCGGCATCCGCTATTGTGGGATTCAAGTGCGGCCGGTCATGTGGACGCAGGCGAGGAATACGAAACGGCTGCTGTTCGGGAACTACAGGAAGAACTCGGGATCTCGGCAGAACTGAAACGAATTATGAAACTGGCCGCGTCAGAGCAAACCGGCCAGGAGTTCATCTGGTTGTATCGCGCAAGCCATGAAGGCCCCTTCCGGCTCGCGGCGACAGAGATCGATTATGGTGCGTTCTTCCCGCCCGCACTAGTTGCGCAATGGATCACTGCTCGCCCACAAGAATTTGCGCCAGGCTTCGTAGCCTGTTGGAACGAATTCAACCGTAGCTGCGCCGAAAACGCCTAACGGCGCTTCTTCGCACCGCCACGCTTCTTCGAGCCGCCCTTACGCACCGGCGCGCCGAAACCGCGAAAGCTGCGATCGGGCAAATTCCCCAGAACGGAGCGCTTGTGTTTTCGCGCCGCACGACGTGCGGCTTCCTTGCCGCCGTAAATCGCGTCGCTAAACATTTTCGTCACGATCGTGGTTCCACGAAGAAAGTGGACTTGGAACCCGTGCGTTTGCTTCTTGGCACGCGGCTTGGTGTCGATGCGTTTGATGTTGGATTCGGAATCAGGATTAGGTCGTTTTCTCATGAAAGTTTAGATGCGAATTTTTTACGTTAGGCGAATTATGGAATCGCACAACCAGACTTTTCTTTCTTGTTAGGGCAATCCCACAATTTCCGGTGCGGGCAAATTCCATTCCCGCCACTTTTGTCCATAAATGTCATTTGGCAATAGTGCAAAGCATGGATTACGCCCAGCGCGCAGCCAACTAACGAGTCGCACCAGATCGCGTTCCGCCATCGTCGTGCATCCTGCTGTCGGTCTGCTCACCCCGCGCCGGATATGGAAAAATATCGCACTCCCGTGTCCCGGCACCGGCGGATCGGAATTGTGACGAATCTCCACCAGCCAGCGGTAGGCAAAGTCGTTATGCCGCATTTTCTGTTTTTGAAACCACGGCGGCGGATTTGCCGGATCGTCGATCGTGACGAAACGGTTGTAGTTAGGGCTGGTGACGTCGTCGATCCATGCGTCGGCTGTCGTGACCCGATGGAAGGGATAATCCGACCCCGGCGGCAGCTGCGCATCGTATGTATAAATTTTTCCAATGCGAAAAATTCCGGCAGGCGCGCGGCCATCCCTTTCCTTTTTGTGCAAACCGTTTTCATCCTGCCCCGCGAGACCGCTGCCCCATGCGAGTCCGTTTTTTCCGAACAAAACCGGGAAAGCCTCACTGGTCGGATGCCAGGCGTTACCGGGTGCCCGCTCGAAAAGTTGAGCGCGGCCGCGCATCGAGTTCCAATCCGGAGCCAGCGCGACAATCAGTTGCGTGCAATCGCTGGGGAGACCCGCGGCACGCACACTGCTCGCGACTAACGAGAGGAAAAGAATCCAGGTCAGTCGAACGATGGCAATAGACACCCCAACCTAGACGCGCATTCCGGCGACCTGTTCAACCTCTTTATCTTGAAAAAAACGAAACCCCTTTTGCTCATCGCTCTCGTTGTCTTCGCGTCCTATGCCCCCGCACTTCGCGATGGATTTGTCTGGGACGATCAAGCCCTCGTTTTGCGCGATCCGCTCATTCGCAGTTGGCGGCTGATCCCGGAAGGGTTCCAGCATTTTCTTTTCACTGACGCGACGCCATCGGATTTTTACCGACCGATCCAACGATTGACGTACACGCTGGAATATTGCGCTGTCGCTTTCCGGCCCGCGGTTTTCCACTTCACCAACATCGTTTGTCACCTCGCAGCAGCGCTCGCTTTGTATTTTTTTGCCGGCGAGCTGTTGCGCTTCCTCAATGCGAACGAGAAATGGCGCGACCGCATCGCATTAATTGCGACAATCGTCTGGGCGGTTCATCCCATAAACAGCAGCGCCGTCATTTATATTTCCGGGCGGGCCGATCCTCTCGCAGCTGCATTCGGGTTCGCTGGCCTTTACTGCGCAATGCGCAGCCTGCGCGCGACTCAGTTGCCACGCGCCCTGCTCATCATTACGGCAACCGCTGCATTTCTGCTGAGCGCGTTAAGCAAGGAAATCGGGCTGATCTATTCGGTGCTGTGGCTGGTTATCGTTTTGATCGGTGCAAATTGGAACGCGCGGCGCAACGCCTTTGGAATTCTAATTTTCGTCTCTGTCGTCTACTTCAGCCTGCGCCTTCCCGCGGAACACGTTTCCCCGCCACAATCTCACGCACGCCTTCCACTACTCGTTAGGCCAATACTCGTTGCGCGCGCCGTCGCCGAATACGCCGGTGTTTTGATTTTCCCGCGCAATCTTTATATGGATCGCGACGTCGAAACGAATCCAAGCGGATTTGCGCAATCCAGCGTCACCGAGGTTTCATTGCGCGAGCTTCAGACCCTGGCCGGACTTTTCCTAATTGGCGGGGCGATCTATGCAATTGTGCGATTCCGCAAGGACGACGCGATTTTCATTTGCGCAATACTCACGCTGCTCAGCTATTTGCCGGTCAGCGGCATCTTTGCGTTAAACGCGACGGTGGCCGAACACTGGTTGTATCTGCCGTCGGCATTTTTGTTCCTGACTCTCTGCCTCATCGTTCACGGATTGTTGGAAAAGCGGCAGAACGTCTCCAATTTGTTCCTCCCCGCAGCGTCACTCTGCATCGTACTTCTAGCCGGTCGCACATTCGTTCGAACATTCGATTGGAAAGACCAGCGAACTTTTCTTGAGCGAAACGTCAGTCACGGCGGCAATTCCTCGCGCATGCTCACGAATCTCGGAGGATTGGAATTGACCGAGGGAAATCTCGCCGCTGCACAAAAACATTTGCAGCTCGCATTAGAAAAAGATCCGGATCAACCGTTCGCGCTGATTAATCTCGCCGCGGTCGCGATTAAACAGGGCGATTACAAGACCGCGCATGACACTTTAAAGCGCGCACAACAATCGACTCTGGTTGAAGCAAAGGCGCACGAACTTCTAGCTGTGCTCGAGAATAAGGAGACCGGCAACGCGAATTTGTTGCGCATGCGACTGGCTTCGCGGACCGGGCCGCCCGATTGGGCGATCGAAAAGCGATACATTAAAGTGCTCGACGAAGTCGGCTACCCCGAGCGTGCGATCAGCGAACTCAAGTTGTGCCTCGGCACGCAATGGTATCGCGCCGAATCGTGGCAAATGCTGAGTGAGTTGTTGATCAAAACGGGACAAAGAGATGCGGCCGCGCGCGCGCACGCTGTCGCGCAGGATTTCGACGTGCATACATCTGTTCCACGAGTACCTGTAATCACGCGCGCTTCGAATTTCTGCGATCGCTTCCAGAAACGCGGGCAGATATTTCTTCGCTTTCAGATCACCGACGCCACGAATCTGTCGGCCGGCTTCGACTGAGCGCGGTTTGAGTCGAGCAAATGCGCGCAATGTTTCATCCGGGAAAATCACATATGCCGGCAGATTTCCGTTCTGGCGCGCGAGCGTCAGGCGCACTTTCTTCAATTCTTCAAACAACGACTTGTCGAATGGCGCCAAATCTTCTGTCAGCGCCGACCTTGTTCTGCTCCGACTTTTTGCCGAACTCGTCACCCGTTGCGGCCAACGCAGCGCATAATCGAGCGAGCCCTTCATGATTGCTTCGCCGCGACTCGTCAGGGTAACCATCGGATACTGTCCGCCCGTTGAAACAAGCATTCCGGCGTCCTGCAATTCGCGAAGCAGTTGATGCGAATAGGCAACTCCTTCGTTCTTCAACAGTCCATAAGTCGAAAGTTGATCGAGCCGCGCATCGATGATCTCGCGCGAACGGCTGCCGACAAGAGTTTGCACGATGCGTCCGCGACCGAACTTTGGCTGCCATCCGTTCGTTGTTCGCGCAGACATTCGCGCGACCCCGCTCAACGCCTTGCGCACAATCAACGCTTCTTCGTCGTTAGGCGCGCGCTTCGGACCGGCGGTCTCGAGGCAAATATCGCAGTTACCGCACGGTTCCGCGTCGACCTCGCCAAAGTAACGCAGAATCGTTTGTTGCCGGCATGCGTGCGCGTAGGCGAACTCGACGATGATTTTCAGCTTCTCGCGGTCGCGGCGCTCCTTTTCGCGCAGTTTCGCCGTATCGAGTTTCAATTGCGCGCCGGTCACGTTCGGCTTGAGCAGACGCGTGCCGCGAACGCGACGGCCAGGAATATCGAAGCGATCGATGTAACCCTCGCGATCCAGTATGTGCAGCGCGGAATTCAACATCATGTCGTTGCCGTCAGTCTCGAGACGGTTCGCCATCTCCTTGAGCGAAAGTTGCAGTTCATGTTTTTCATCAGCCGCACTTCGCAACATCTCGTACGTTTCGAGAATGAAAGAGGGCGACGGATTGCTGCCGTCGATAAAAAATTCCTGCACGCGCGTATCGGCGTGATTGAAAAACAGCTCGCAAGTAGCGGCTTCATCATCGCGTCCCGCGCGACCAGCTTCCTGATAATAAGCCTCGATGCTTCCTGGAACTTCAAAGTGCGCGACAAAACGTATGTCGGCGCGATCGATTCCCATGCCGAAAGCGTTGGTCGCGACCACAACGTCTTTTTCGCCGCGCATGAATGCGTTCTGCGCGCGTTCGCGCTCTTCTTCCGTCATGCCGGCGTGATAAAGAATGCTTGAAACTTCGGCGTCGCGCAGCGTTTCGGCGACGGCTTCAACGCGCTTGCGCGTCGCGCAATAAACGATGCCGGTCTTATGTTCGCGAACGAGTTCGCGCAGTCGCGCGTATTTTTCCGCGTCTCCCGCGACTTGCCTAACGACTAATTTCAAATTTGGCCGGGCGAAACCAGCCACGACTACTTGCGGATTCCGCAAGTCCGAGATGCTTGAGAATGTCGCTCCGCACCTCGGGGGTGGCCGTCGCTGTGAACGCTGCGACCTGCGGCCGTCCCAATTTCTCGAGGACGACATTCAACCGAAAATAATCGGGACGAAAATCGTGTCCCCACATGGAGAGACAGTGAGCTTCGTCCACAGCAAAGAGCGAGATCGTCGCCTGCCCCAGCGCCTCGACGAATGCGCGGCTGCGAAAACGTTCCGGCGCGATGTAAACGAGCTTGAACTCACCGCGGGCAAGCGCACGAATGCGTTCCTGTTGTTCGTTAGGCGGAATTGAGCTGTTGATTACTGTGGCGGCGATGCCGCGACGTTGCAGCGCATCGACTTGGTCCTTCATCAGCGCAATCAGCGGCGAAACGACAATGGTCGTTCCTTCCCGCATCAACGCCGGCAACTGATAACAAAGCGATTTGCCGCCACCTGTCGGCATAACCACGAGCGCATCCGCGCCGCTCGAGAATGGCGTCGATTATTTCTTCCTGCGATTCGAGGAACTCGCGGAAGCCAAAATGTTTTTCGAGCGCTTCGTGGGGGGACATCGGGTTACACGATAGCATTCTCGACGGCCGCGGTATCGCGCTCGAGATATTTCATTCCCGCGAGCCAGAGAACCCCGGAGAGAAGCATCATCGCCGAAACGACGAGGAACGCGATGTTCATGTTGGTGTGGCCGGCGATGAAACCAATCAGGACAAAGGCGGCGGCATCGCCCAGCGTGTGAATGATCAGAATATTCAGGGCGAAGGCAGTCGCGCGCACGGAAGGATGCGAAACGTTGGCCAGCGCCGCGTTAGCCGGACCGGTGTTGAGGAAGCCGAGGAAAACGGCGATCGACAAGTAAATCCACGCCATTGGAAATGGCGTGTAGAGCATGGCGACGAAAAACGGAAACGCGACTAACATACCAATTCCCGAAACCAGAAAGTAGGCGCCTGAAAACCGGCGGCGCAATCGATCAGCCGCAACGCCGCCCAAGAGCGTGGAAATCAACCCGGCTACGACGATGATTGCGCCGAAGAGAGTCAGCGTCGAACGCGGTTGGTGCCGGTAGTCGAGATACGCGGCCATCCAGAAACCGAGACCGCCGATGGCAAAAGTCATCGCTGTTTGCGCAAACGTATTCAGCACATACGAACGGGTTCGAAACAGACTGACGTAATCGTCCCAAGTCGCGCGGTTCTGTTTTTCAGCGGTGACTCCGTATTCGCGCGGATCGCGCCGAGTGAAACAGAGCAGACCGAGCAGCAACCCTGGCGGAGTGACAAGATAAAAGGCCCAGCGCCAATCGAGATGCACTTTGACCAATCCGCCAAGCACGTAACCAAGCGCGCTTCCCACGGGAATTGCGGCGCAAAAGATAGCCAGAATGCGGCCGCGACTTTGTAGCGGAAAAAGATCGGCCAGAATCGTTGGCGCAGCTGGTCCATATCCGCCTTCGCCGATTCCAACGCAAATACGTGTGCAAACGAGGATGGAAAAAGTTGCGGCGAGACCGGACGCGCCGCTGGCGAGGCTCCAAAGAAGAACGCAAACACCCACGATGACCCAACGCGAGAAACGATCGGACAACCAGCCGAGCGCGGGCGCAGCCAGCATGTACGTGACCAGGAAAAACATCCCGAGCGTTCCTGTCTTCGCCATCGCGTTGATGTCGTTAGGCGCAAAAAACGTGGCGCGGATTTCCGGTTCGACCGCGGCCAGGACCTGACGATCGATGTAATTAAAAAGGTTGATCGCGAGCAAAAGCACGAGCGCCGACCGGGCGCCGGGGAGAGGTCCGTGGTTTTTTGTTTCGCTCATTTAATCTTTAACTCATCAGGGAGCGGCGATCTCCAGTTGGCCAAAGGAAACAAAACGGCGACTTGGAAGTCGCCGCTCCTTGGTGACAAACCCATTTCATGGAATTGCCGATTGCAGTGCGCGTCGCGCGGATTGTAAATGATAAAGCAATGATGGGCACTACCACGGCCGAACGCGTACTGTATTTTTTTGGTCTCGGAATCGGGCGCCTGATTTATCGAGTGCGCGCGCTCGGAACCGCGTCTCTTCCACCGGGCGGTTTTCTCCTTTTGCCTAACCACATTTCCTTCGTCGACGCGATTGTGCTGCAGCTCGCGTGTCCGCGGCGCATTCGTTTCATCGTCGACCAGGAATATTATCAGAATCGCATTCTGCATCCGATTCTTCGGCTGGCGGGGTGTATCCCGATCACGTCGCGGCGGGCCAAGGACGCGGTCCGCGCCGCGGCCGAAAAAATCAAAGAAGGAGAAGTGGTTTGTCTCTTTCCCGAGGGACAATTGAGCCGATCCGGGACATTGCTGCGGCTGCGCCGCGGCTACGAACTGATTGCGCGCGAAGCAGAAATGCCTGTCGTTCCGGTCTGGCTCGATCGTCTGTGGGGTTCGATCTTTTCTTTCGCCGGCGGTCGGTATTTTTCCAAATGGCCTCGGCAAGTCCCATACGGCGTCCTGGTCGAATTCGGCAAACCACTTTCACCTAACGAAGCGGATATCGCTACCGTGCGTGAGGAACTGCTCAAGCTGGGCGAGCGCGCCTACAGCGAACGCCCCATCTTGAAGCACCATCTCGGTGCAGAATCGCTGCGCGGTTTGAAACGCTACCCGTTTCGCACGGCTGTGATTGACGGGTTTGATGGGACAACGCTGTCGCGCGGAAAATTACTGGGCGCTGCTATCGCGTTGAGCCGTCATCTCAAACAATCGTGCGAAGAGAAGCGCATCGGCATTGTGCTGCCGACAGGCAAGGGTGCGATCGTCGCCAATCTCGCCGTCACACTCGCGAACAAAGTGCCGGTGAACTTAAATTTCACCAGCGCACGCGAATCGATCGAATCGGCCATCGAGCAGGCTGAATTGCGCACGATTATTTCCGCGCACGCAGTTGCGAAACGTCTCGAGAGTTTTCCATGGACGCCGCAACTGCTGCATCTCGACGAAACGCTACCGAAGCTGAAAGCGCGGATTCTACTGTGGTGGATCCTCGCGCTGATCATTCCATCCCGTCTACTCGTGCGCGTCCTGGGTCTGCCACGCGTCGGCGATCACGACGAGACGGTACTGCTTTTTACCAGCGGCAGTTCCGGCAAACCAAAAGGCGTCGTCCTTAGTCATCGCAACATCATCGGCAACGTTTCGCAGTTCGGCGCCATGCTTGACGCGTACAAGGACGACCTCATCCTGGCCACACTGCCATTTTTTCACAGTTTCGGCTGCACGGTGACGTTGTGGTATCCGATGATGGAAGGCGTGCGCGTTCTCACGTTCCCGACGCCACTTGAAACTGCGAAAATCGCCACGCTGATTGAGCGCTACAAAGCGACGTTGATTCTGGCTGCGCCGACATTTCTGCGCGGCTATCTGCGAAAAGCCACAACAGAACAATTGCGCAGTATTCGCCTCGTCATCACCGGCGCAGAAAAACTGCCGCTCGATCTCGCGGAAACTTTCGAGAAAAAACTGGGCAAACATGTCTTCGAAGGCTACGGGCTGACTGAAACGTCGCCGGTGGTGAGCGTGAATCTGCCCGAACCGGAACCAAGCAAGCCCGGCGAATCGGTGCAGCCTTCGAGCCGTGTCGGTTCGACCGGAAAAATGGCGCCGGGCATGGCCGCCGAGGTGCACGATCCACAAACGGAGCGCAAGCTTTCGCTGCACGAAAGCGGCATGCTCTGGTTTCGCGGCCCGAATATCTTCGAGGGTTACCTTAACGATCCGCAGCGCACCGCCGAAATACTGCAGGACGGCTGGCTCAAGAGCGGCGACCTTGGGCGCTTCGACGAAGATGGTTTTCTTTATATCGAAGGGCGGCTTTCGCGTTTTTCAAAAATCGGCGGCGAAATGGTGCCGCACGAAGCAGTCGAAGAAAGAATCAACCACTCGTTAGGCATTACCGGCGAATCGGACCGCGTCATTGCGCTGGTCGGTGTGCCCGACGCCGCGAAGGGCGAAGCGCTCGTCCTGCTGAGCGCGATCGAAATCGACCTGCCGAAACTGCGCCAGAGTTTGAACGAAGCCGGTGTCCCCAATCTCTGGATCCCAAAATCAGTGCTGCGCGTGGAGAGCATTCCAGTTCTGGCCTCGGGCAAATTGAATTTGCTGCGTTGCAAGGAGCTGGCCGCGGAACGATCTGAATAATCGGGGCGCGTAACGCGTCTGCCAAACGCGATTCATTCAAGCATGAAACGTGATGGCGAAACGCCCGTCGTGGCAACAGCTGAGGACGATGAAGAATCGGTGACAAAGTCCTCGCGCTTGCGCATCACCGAGTTGCTGCGCGGTCCGTTCGATATTCGCTCGCTCGCGCTCACCGGCGTGTTCGTGCTCGCGCTTTTTTACACGATCTATTTCATGCGTGCGGTCCTGTTGCCCCTCGTGCTCGCATTGCTCCTCAGCTATTTGCTGCGACCAATCGTGCGCGGTTTAGCCCGCGCCCATATAAGTCCGTTGATCGGCGCCGCTATCATCCTGCTCGGATTGATCGGCACCATCGGCTACGGTGTTTATTCGCTGGCCACGCCGGCAGCGGCCTGGATTGCAAGCGCGCCATCCAGTTTACAGCAGGTGCAATGGAAATTGATGCCGCTGAAAAAGCCGATTCAAAATGTGGCCAAAGCCAGCGGCGAAATCGAAAAGCTCACCGCGCCCGATAACGCACCGGCCAAGACCACAGTCGAAGTGAAACAGCATCCCATTAACGACATACTTTTTGTGCAAACGCCCGAGCTCGTGGTCGGCACTGTGACGATGCTGATCCTGCTCTATTTTCTGCTCGCGTACGACGGCGTTTTTCTCATGAAACTCATCCGGTTGATGCCGACTCTTTCCGATAAGAAACGCGCCGTCTCCATCGCGCACGACATCGAAACGCACGTCTCGCGTTACCTGCTCACGATAACCGTCATCAATATTTGTCTTGGCACGGCGGTGGGCACGACCGTTGGCCTGCTCGGTTTGCATAACCCGATCATGTGGGGCGTAATGGTCGCGGTATTGAATTTCATTCCGTACCTGGGCGCGTTGACCGGCATTGTCTGCATGACGTTAGGTGCCGTCCTGAGTTTCGACAGCTTCAGTTACGCTCTGATTTTTCCAGCGGCATATCTCATCCTTGCCTCGCTTGAGGGAAACTTCATTACTCCGATGGTGATGGGCAAATCTCTCACGCTGAATCCGGTGATCGTTTTGCTCTCGCTTATCTTCTGGGGATGGATGTGGGGAATCGCGGGAATTATTCTCGCGGTCCCGATTCTTGCCGCCTTCAAAATTTTCTGTGCGCACATCGAACCGATGGAACCGCTCGCTGAATTTCTCAGTTGAGCGACGCGCCGATCGCAACAGTCGACCAATTTCACCTTTCGATGACTTCCAAAACTTGACGGCTTTAAGCCGTCAAGTTTGGCGTGCTCATTTTCCCGACGATTTGGGCGCGATGGAGGCGACAATTTTTTCGAAGCGAGGATCGCCGCGCAGCGGTTGCCATTGCGGATCGTGACGCAGATAGCCGTAGCTTAGATAGCTCGGAACCGAAACGATCGCCTGCACGACTCGAATCGCCGCGCCTTTGTCGCCTGTCCACGCATAGACTTGTGCTAGTCCCTGCTGCACCAGCGGCGCGTCATAGGTATCGCGCGACATCGGCATCAACTCGACCGCGCGCTTCGCTTCTGCGAGCGCGAGTTCTTTTTTTCCCAACGCAGCGTCGATCTGTCCGAGGACGGCAAGTGTACGCGGATCTTCGGGTTTCAATTGCAATCGACTCTCGAGAATTGCACGCGCGGCAGCGAAACCGACCACTGCTTTGGCCTGATTACCTTCCGCGCGAGCAATAATTCCCTCGTACCACGCACGGGGGAAATAAAAGCTGAAGTCGACTTCCTGAAAATCAGCGCGCGGCGAGCGGGCGAGCGCAGCGTAGGCTGCAACGAAATCATGATCAATCATCGCCAGCATGATGCGCCACGCTGTTTCGCCACCGCCGACATCCACGTCTGGCCATTTCGCCAGCGCCGCACGCAAGGTTGCAGACTCGCCGTTCTCGCCAAAATCCATCGCGGCGCGGCGAATGTAAGCAATCGGCTGCTGCATGCCTGAGGCAATCGCGCGATCGTATGCTGCTTTTCCTTCGGGAAAGCGGCGCTGCAAAACGTAAGTGTCGACGAGAAGATTTACGGCATTCGGATTGCGCGGATCGAGTGCAACCGCCGCGGCGAAGTCGCGTTCCGCTTCCGGCCATTGACCGCGCCGGCGTTCGATATAACCGGCAAGCGCAAAAAATGAAACGCTGTTCGGAAGATGCGGTCGCGCCAGAGCAAGTTCCTGGAGCGCCTGTTCGTAATCGCGATGACAGCGAAACTGGTGATCAGCCATCGCGACATGCGCCTCAGGAAGATCGGGACGGAGCTGTAACGCTTTTTCAACGGCCGCTTCTGCGAGCAAATTGCGCGCGGGCGATGGATCAAGATCGAGAAAATAAAGAAGATCGTGCGCGCGCGCCGCATAACAGTAGGCCAGCGCAAATGCGGGATCGCGTTCCGTCGCCTCGTCGAGCAATCGCACGGCGCGCAGCAACGACGCCCCGGGGTCCTGCGCTTCGAGATATGTATCGACAATTTCCTTCGCCTGCAGATAGAGATCGAAGGCGACCAGATCGCTCGTCGGCCGTTCTTCGATATTCGCTTTCTCCTGCGGTGAAAGCTTGGCGCGGAGCTGCGCCACGATGGTTTGTGCGATGTCGCTTTGAATCTGAAACAAATCGGCAACGTCGCGGTCGTAGGTGTCGGCCCAGACCTGCGAATTATTGCGAGCATCAATGAGACGGGCGTTGACGCGGAGCCGATTCGGGATGCGCTGGACCGAGCCCTCCAGAAGATAGGCAACGCCAAGCTGCTGCCCGATTTCCTTTAGGTTACGGGCGACCCCACTTTTATATTCCTGTACACTCCAATGGCTGATCACCTTGAGATCGGCGACTTTGGCGAGGTTAGTCAGGATTTCGTCCTGCACGCCGTTGGTGAAAAACGCGTTCTCTTTTTCCGTGCTCAAATTCTCGAATGGCAACACAGCGATACTTTTTTCCGGGACACTCGTTAGGGCAGTAGACGCGCTGCTCGTCGGTCGCCACGGATGCCAGAACCAGTATGAAAATAACGCGACGGCAGCGACAAGCGTTCCGACGAATCCGAGGACCAAAACCTGACGCCTGTTCGTCACATGCAGCCCCCGCACGCTTGGCGTTCTTTCAATTCCGGTCGCGGTAATGTCGAAAGCCCACGCCAACATCAGCGCGATCGGGAAACCGACTGCAAGAATGACAACGAACAATTGCTGGACCCATTCCGAAGCATGAAAAATCGGCAGCACCGTCCCGCCGATCTGCACCAAAGCGGAGCCGGCAATACCGTAAGCCAGCGCCACGCGGTAAACGCGGCGCTGCTTCAGTTCCTTTAAGAATAACGCTATTGGTCGATGCGGCATTTCGTGATGAGAAGATGCGCGAGGCCAGAGCGGGTCGCATCAAATTTCGCGCGCAGCGATTTGGGATGAGAAGTGCCAGGGGGGAGAGTTGAACTCCCGACCAAGGGCTTATGAGTCCCCTGCTCTACCACTGAGCTACCCTGGCTTTTAAGTTGTCTGAAATTAACGCGCCCGGCTTCTCTACCAAACCCGAAAGCTTTCGGGGCGGCCCTACTATTGAGAGCTACCCTGGCGCAACGGACATGCACACAACTTTAACCGGCGCGAGTGTCAAGCGCCTCTCATTCGTTAGGCAAATAGGCCGTCAGATCTTTTTTTCGCCCGCGCACGGCGGCCATGAAATAAACATCGCGATGCTGTTGCACCGCGCCAATCCATCCTTCGTGATCGAGAAAGCGCCACCCTTTCAATTCCGGTGCACGACCGTCCTTTTCCTTCGTCGCCGGGAATAGAAAAAACTGCATCCTTTTTTCGCTTACTTCGATTTGCGCAACCTGTTGCCCGTCCTCGTCGTCGAAAACCCGATAACCAATGGCATGTAGACGCGAGAATTCCGGCGGCACATCGTAATGCTCGAGATGATGTTTCATGAAAAACAAATCGGCGAGATTACCGGCATCGGAGCTCACCGCCTCGAGTTGCGAAATGCGCGTAGTGCCTGCGACCACGAGTAATTTGTGCGCCGCGTCGGATCCGGGGAACTCCTTCAGATGCTCGAGGAAATTGTGCACCGCGATTGCCAGAATCACGGCCACGGCGAGACCGATGGCGACCACGGTCGGATTTCGCGCCGTTTTTTTCCAGGCGCGCTTTTTTACTGCCGCGACTAGATTTTCGTTCACGAACCATTCGGCTGCCTCCTTCGGTGCACGGATTGCGCGCACCAGTTCCGCGACGGCGCGATCGAATGCCTGTTGATGGGCAAACGTCTGTGCAGTCTGTTTGCCCTTGCGTGCGCGGAAGGCGGCGATGCGCATGCTCTTGTCATGCATGCGTGTCTCGGAGAAGGGCGCGCACTGAGCAAGCGCGCGTTGACGTTGCCAGAATTTAAGCCAACTCATCGGTCACAATATGGTGTGGGCATCCAACCACGTTTGCAGTTGCGCGCGGCCCTGCGCAATCAGGCCACCCAGCTCAACCGGACTCAGCTCGAGTAACGAACACATTTCCCGATGGTTGAACTCGTCGAGATAAAAAAGCGCGAGCGCACTTCGTTGCGGATCGGGCGCGCCCGCGATCCAGATGGCGAGCTGTTGCGGTTCGAGCTGACGCAGTTGCTCGGGGGCTTCGACCGAGAGGGGCGTCTCATCGATTTCCACGTCTTCGGCTTGAACGCCGTGCGCGCCCGCGGCGAGACAACGCCAGCGCGCTTCGCGGTAAAACCAGATCCGGTCGTTCGGCGGTTCCCCTTCCGCCGAATGCGAGGCCGCCGCGCGAATCGTTTCCTGAAAAGCGGCCTGAGCTTTTTGCTCGTCGCCGGTCATCAAAAAACAAAACCGATACAATTGCGGCAGATTTTGACTGGGAGCGCCCACGCTGATTTCCGGAAAAGCCGCAACTTTACTTGCCTCTGCTCTGGGGACAAGAGGAGCTTCAGGCCGCGATCACTTCAGTTTTTGCAAACGGCGCGCAACTTCTTCGGCGTTCTCGCGGCTGTTGAAGGCGGAAATTCGAATATAACCCTCGCCGTTGGAACCGAAGCCGCTGCCCGGCGTGATGACAACGTTGAGCTCGTTCAACATGCGGTCGAACATCTGCCAACTCGTTAGGCCATTCGGTGTTTTCACCCAGATATAGGGTGCATTCGTTCCGCCAAATACCTCCAGGCCCATTTTTCGCGCCGCCTCCGCCAGAATGCGCGCGTTGCCCATGTAGTGATCGATCAGCGCGCGAACCTGCGCGCGACCTTCGTCGCTGTAGAGCGCCTCGGCGGCGCGCTGCACCGGGTAGCTCACGCCATTGGCCTTTGTGCTCCAGCGCCGCTGCCACAAAGGATGCAACGGCATTTTCTTCCCGCTCTGGGTACGACCGGTGAGCGACTTCGACATCACAGTAAATCCGCAACGCACGCCGGTGAATCCGCCGGTCTTGGAAAAACTGTGAAACTCGACTGCACATTCGAGCGCGCCGGGTATTTCGAAGATGGAGTGTGGAATCTGCGGATCGCTGATGTAGCCTTCGTATGCGGCGTCGAAAAGGAGCAAAGCTTCATGCTCGCGCGCGTATTCCACCCAGCGAGTCAGTTGTTCACGCGAAGCCACCGCGCCTGTTGGATTGTTCGGAAAACAAAGATAGACAAGGTCGGCGGACTCGTTAGGCGGTTCCGCGACGAATTTATTTTCAGCCGTGCAGGGTAGATAAATAATTCCCTCAAACCGCCCGTCCTTCTGCGCCGGTCCGGTGTGACCCGCCATCACATTCGTGTCGACGTAAACGGGGTAAACGGGATCGGTGATCGCGATCCGGTTTTGATCGCCTAAAATATCGAGAATCGACGAGCAATCGTTCTTCGAGCCATCCGACAAAAAAATTTCATCGTCGGCAATTTCGATTCCGCGCGCGCGATAATCATGTTGCGCGATCTTGCTCTGCAAAAATTCGTAGCCTTGATACGGCCCATATCCTCGAAAAGTTTCGCGCACACCGAGTTCGTCGGCGGCACGTTTCATGGCGTCGATCGCGGCACGTGGCAGCGGCTCGGTCACATCGCCAATCCCGCAAAAGATCAACCGCTTCGCCGCTTCCGGATTCGCTTTGCTAAATTCCTGAACGCGTCGTGAAATTTCCGGAAACAAATATCCGGCCTGAAGTTTGAGGTAATTTTCGTTGAGATAAGCCATGGCGGTCGGACTCGCCGAAGACCTTCTCTAGCGGAGGTTGCGATGCTCGCAAGCTTTTACGAAGCGAGCGCTGCCTCTTCTTCGGCTTTCTCTGCCACTCGCGCCTGCAAACTTGTGAATGCCTCGGGATAACGTTCTTGAAAACATTTCGGGCAAATCCCGTGACTTAGTTCCGCTTCAGTGTGGTGGCCCAAATATTCCTCCACTCTTTCCCAATAGCCTTCGTCGTTGCGGATCCCGTGACAATTGGCGCAGATCGGCAGCAACCCCTGCAAAGTTCGCACATCATAGAGAGCTTCGGCCAGCGCATGCGACACGCGCCGCAATTCCATTTGGGAGACGACCAGCCGCGCCAGTGCTTCGAGGGCCGCTTTTTGTTCGGCAGACAGCGAACGTGGCTCGCGATCGAGCACACAGAGAGAACCTAATGCATGTCCTTCCGCGTTTACCAGAGGCGCGCCGGCGTAGAATCGAATGTGTGGTTCACCGGTAACCAAGGGGCTCTCGGCAAAGCGCGAATCCGCCGTCGCATCTTCAACGAGCAAAATCCCCTTGGACAGGATCGTGTGCGCACAGAACGAATCTTCCCGTGGGGTTTCGGAAGCCTCGATACCCACTTTCGCTTTGAACCACTGCCGCTCTCCATCGACGAACGTCAGAGTGGCGAGAGGTACCCCGCAGATGTGCGAAGCGATCTTCACCACATCATCGAATTCACGTTCAGGTGCGCTATCGAGAATTTGGTAATTCCGCAACGCCTCAAGGCGTCTGATCTCGCTTTTTGAAATCGGTACTTTCATGACACGGGGTTGCAGTATTGCCGTTAGGTAACAGCAAACTCTATTCCGCCGTGTTGCGGCACAGGTTTTTGTGCCGGGAGGCGCCAAGCAACACACCTTCCGCGACGCTGGGGAACCTCGCGCAAGTCAAGCTGCGCTCACTGGTTAGGCGTAATTCTTGGCCACTTCCGCCCAATTCACCACATTCCACCAGGCTTTCAGATAATCGGGTCGGCGATTTTGGTAGTTGAGATAATACGCGTGTTCCCAAACATCGACGCCAAGAATCGGTTTGTTTCCGTCCATCAGCGGGCTATCCTGGTTCGCCGTCGAAATGATTTCGAGCTTGCCGCTTTTGTTTTTAATGAGCCACGCCCAACCGCTGCCGAAGCGTTTCACTCCGGCCTCGGCAAACTTTTCTTTAAACGCATCGAAGCTTCCAAACGTGGACTTGATGTCGTCGGCCAATTTTCCGCTTGGTTCGCCGCCGGCCTTCGGTCCCATGATCTTCCAGAAAAAGGAATGATTCGCGTGCCCGCCGCCGTTATTGCGGACGGCGGTGCGGATATCTTCCGGCACTGCGTTCAAATTGCTGATCAAATCTTCGACTGATTTGTTTTCCAGATCGGGTTTGCCTTTGATCGCGTTGTTCACGTTCGTGATGTAGGCCTGATGATGTTTGGTGTAATGGATTTCCATCGTGCGCGCATCGATATGCGGTTCGAGTGCGTCGTACGCGTAGGGTAATTTCGGTAATTCGTAGGGCATAAAAGACGGTATCGCGCAAAGATATGCGGTCAATTCGAAGAACTGGTGCGACGCGCGCCGTCGCGTCTGTCTTATCGGGCCAAACGTAGCTTCGTTTTTGCAGGCACGCAGCAATATCGGTTTGCTCAGAACGGCGGTGGAACATAGACCTCTGGTCTGTGCGCCCAGCGGAGTTTTACTCCGCCACCGATCAGCAGCGGACAGAATGTCCGCTGGGCGCACAGGCCAGAGACCCATGTTCCGGCATCTGGAAAATGAGCGCGCGCCGACAGCGCCGGCGCCCTCCATTATCCGCAGCGATAATGACTCGGGTGGTGATCGAGACCGCTGCGATAATTGACGTAGGTGGCCAGCGCCAACAGCGGGAAATTTTGCCGGTAAAAGTCGTACTTCAGATAAAACACGCCCGGGAAACCGGTGCCGGTAATATGCGGCTCTTGCCATGAGCCATCGCGCTGTTGTGTCGCGAGCAAATAGCGCACACCGCGCTGCACACTTGGCCGGTCGAGATCGCCGCACGCACACAACCCCATCACGGCCCATGCTGTTTGCGATGCGGTACTTTCCCCCTGCCCTTTGCGCGCAGGATTTTCATACGTCACGCATGTTTCGCCCCAGCCGCCATCTTCGTTCTGACAGCTCTCGAGCCAATCGCGTCCACGCAGGATCCAGTCCTGCGTCATGTTTTCACCGATGGCGCGCAAACCGCGCAAGACCTGCCACGTGCCGTAAATGTAATTCACGCCCCAGCGTCCGTACCACGAACCATCATCGTCCTGCGTCCTGACCAGGTATTGAATGGCGCGACGCACACATTTGGCGCGTCGATTAAATCCGATGTAACCGAAGAGCTCGAGCGTGCGCGCGGTCAGATCGCTGCAGGTCGGATCGAGAATCGCATTGTGATCGGCGAACGGCATGTCTTCCAGCCACGGCATCGTCACATCCTTGTCGAACGCGGCCCAGCCGCCATCGTGGCATTGGAAACTCAATTGCCATTTAAGCGCGCGGTCGAATAATTGCGTGAGCGCGGCACGATCGTTAGGCCGCACCAAACGCAACGCCATCAGCACCATCCCGGTGTCGTCCGTGTCGGGATAATAAATATTATTGTATTCGAAGGCCCATCCGCTCGCTTCGGGATGCGGATTGTTCATCGTCCAATCGCCGCGAATGCGAACTTCTTTCTTTACCAGCCATTCGGCGGCTTTCTGCAAAGCCGGATGATCGGCCGGCAATCCCGACTCCGCGAGCGAGATGATATTAATCGCTGTGTCCCATACCGGCGAGAGACATGGCTGAATTCGAAAATCTTCCGGGTCGTCGACAAAGAGGCCTTCGAAATCTTTCGCCGCTTTCTGATAAAGCGGATCGCTCGCGGAATAGCCCAACGCGCGCAGCGCGATCAAACAATTCAGCATCGCCGGAAAAACAGTCGCGAGACCGTCACTGCCTTCGCCGATGCGCTCCAGCATCCAGCGCTCCGCTTCCTCCAGCGCGCGTTTGCGCATGGGACGGAACCCAAGCGGATGAATCCATTTTAGGAAATCATCGACGCGCAAAAACAAATTGCGCCAGGTCCAGAAACGCTGGCTGCGCGGCAAACGGAAATCCTTGTGCTCAGTGCCGAGCGGATAAAGCTCGTGCAGTTGTTTCATGCCCGGCAGCTCGCGCGTCGGTTTGAAATGATTGATGATCGCGAGCGGGATGAGCATCGCCCGGCTCCAGGACGACATTTTGTAAATGTGGAACGGCGACCATTGCGGCAGCAGAATCATTTCCACCGGAATCGTCGGCAGATATTGCCACGGGAATTGACCGAGCAATGCGAGGTAAAGTTTGCTAAATGTGTTCATGCGGGGGATACCACCGAGGCGCAAAATGTTGGCGCGCGCTTCACGCATGAACGGCACATCAGGCGAGTGTCCCGCCAGTTTCAAAGCGAAGTAAGCTTTTACCGACGCGTTGATCTCGCTCGGTCCAGCGTAATAAATGTTCCAGCCGCCATCGCGAAGTTGACGCTTCAGAATGTGGCGCACGCATCGCTCCTGCAACGTGTGATCGACCTCCCCTAACCAGTGCATGAAGAGCACGTAGTCGGAGCACAACGTGCTATCGACCAGCAACTCGCCCACCCAATGCCCATCGGGCTTTTGTTGTCGCAACAAGTTTTGCTGCGCCTTTTCTATCGCCGCGGCGATTTCCGCATCACTCGCGGCATAGGAGGCCTCGCGGTTCGGAATAGCGCTTGGCAGCGCGATGACGTTCGCGGCGGATTTGGCCATGGAAAATTAAGATGCTTGAGCGGCCAGCTCGGCTTTTTTACCAGTGATGTGTCCGTTACCCGAGCTCACGCCGTTGTAGGCTGCGATTTCGCTGCCATGTCCGCGGCGATGCGGCTTGCGACCGAAATTAAACTTCACTGTCTTCCATGTGTCGCCGCGTTTGGCCTGCAAACCAAGGCTCGCGGTCGGCTCGTAGCCGCAGTGCGTCATGCAGTTTTCGCAGCGCGGATCGCGGGCCACGCCATCAACCACGCCATATTTCTCCCACTGCACTTTCTCGAGCATCTCCGCGTAAGTTTTGTAATGCCCTTCGGTTCCCACCTTGTCCGTCATGAAATAGCACGGCGCTTTCCAGCCGAGCATGTTGCGCGTCGGAATCGCCCACGCTGAACACGTCAGATCGCGCTTGCCGGCAAGAAATTCGAAATAAACCGGAGTTCCGAAGAGGGTGTAATCCTTCATCCATTTTTCAATCCGGCTAAACTTTTCAACAGTCGCCTTGCGCGTAAGGAAGAAATTTTCGGGCTGCAGATTTAAGCGCGTAATCATGTCTCGCTTCGCTGCGTCGTAATCATATCCCGGCGTGATGGTATGACCGTCGACTCCGAGATCGGCGAGAAAATCGAACATCTGCTCGACTTCATCGACATCGGTCTCCTTATAAACTGTCGTGTTGGTTGCGACCTGATATCCGAGACATTTTGCCATCTTGATCGCGAGCACGCATTCCTTGAAGACGCCTTCACGCTCAACGATGAGATCGTGCGTCCGCTCGAGACCATCGAGGTGCACGTTCCAATACATCCATCGGCTCGGGCCGATCGTCGGCTTCGCTGGATCCTTCGGACCCTTACGAATCTCCGTCGCATCTTTTTCGGTCAACAAGCCGGCCGCGATCAGTTCTTTAATCTTCCCTTCGACGAAAGCAGATCGCTTCGTGTTCTCGCTCGCGAGCCATTCCCGCATTTTCTTGCGCATGAACATCGCGTTCGTGCAGATGTAAACGATGCGTTTCTGTTCCAGAATTCCTTTCACCATCGCTTCGATCTGCGGGTGAATGAGAGGTTCCCCACCGCAGATGGAGACCATGGGCGCCTTGCATTCCTTCGCCGCATCGAGGCAATCCTCCAGGCTCATCATGTCCTTGAGCGAGGTCGAGTATTCGCGGATACGACCGCACCCGGTGCAGGTCAGGTTGCAGGTGTGTAATGGCTCCAATTGCAAGACCGTGGCGAACTTCTCGGTCCGGCGAAGCTTGTGGCCGATGATGTACGCAGCGATTTTAGTCGTTAACGCGAGAGGAAACCTCATAAGTGGCAGGATAGTATTGCGGGTACGAGGGCTGTCAATGGATCGGGCCGCAGGCCTTCCGAATGCGATATTGTAGAAAACACGAGTGAATAAGTCATCAGAAACGGTCGCCGTTGTCGGCGCGTCGCCTAAGCCGGAGCGTTATGCCTATAAGGCGATGCAATTGTTAAAAGAATATGGGCACAAACCGATCCCGATCAATCCTGCCTTCGATGAGGTATCTGGCGAACGATGTTATCGGAAAATCTCCGATGTCCCTGTGGCGGTCGACACCGTTACGCTTTATCTGCGGGCAGCCCGGTCGAATCCATTAATCGCCGAGATACTTGCCGCGAAACCGCGCCGCATCATTATGAATCCGGGCGCCGAAAACGAAAAACTGGCCGAACAAGCACGCGCGCACGGAATCGAAGTGGTTGAAGGCTGCACGCTGGTGATGCTGCGAACAGGACAGTTCTAAAAGAGCGCGCGCCCGGCGTTATAGAGCGAATCAACCAGCGCAAACGCGATCAGGATCGCTGCGATCGCTGTCGTGACAGGGATCAGTCGGCCGGCGACTGAAACGGTTCGATCTCGCGCGAGCGTGTGGATTAGAATCGATGCGCTGAACACAAATGGCAGGAAGAGCGTGAGCACGAACCTGCTGTCGGTGACGACGGCTCCATACCAGGCATACAGAAGCAGGTAGCCACCGAAATACATCAAACAGAAAACCGCGACCGCGCGGCGGCGTGTCAGCAGTTCGGAAAATCGTTTTCGATTTTGAACGGCTAAAACGAGCGCGGTCAGCCCAAGAAGGACAACGAACTTGTAGTAACCGACAACCTTAACGCTGCGCTTCGTCAAACTGCTCAGCCCGCGCAGCAAACGACCGGTCGCTTGTTCGAGCGAATGCGTGCGCCAGTATTTTTGCGCTGATGGGAGCTTTGCGAGCGCGGCCTTTCGTGTCTCCGGATTTCGCAATTCTTCGGAATAACTCAGCGCCTCCGGCCACGAATCACACCACATGTAATGCGCGGAATTGACGTTGTAGAAAAATTCGCCGTATCGCTGCTTGTTCGTCCAGATGTAGGGAAAAACCGAAAGTAAGAAACTGGCGACCAGAACGCCGCCGATGGCGAGCCGACGTGCGAAGTCGCGCATGGAAAATTGCGCATTCGCGCGCGCGATGAAAAAACTTTGCGCGAGAAAGATGACAATCAAGATCGGAAGCGCCGCGAGCGCCGAAGCCTTTGTCAGGTAGGCAAGACCCGAGACAACGCCGGCTGCAATCGCCAAAACGAAACCGGGAGCGACAAGAATTCGCGCGAGCAGAACAAACATCGCGAAACCGACGAAATAAAAGAGTGGTTCGACGTGCACGACTCGGGCGCGATAGATGTAGAGGCCGAACGCCGCTATCGCGAGCAACGCCACGCTGTAAAACGGCGGGAAAAATTTTCGGAAAATCCAAAACAAACCAAGCAGCAGAACAATCGTGAGGTTGATGTTGAACGTCCGAGCTTTTTCGAGGAACTGCGCGTCGTCCATTCCATCTCGATAAATGAGCGACAGAAGGAACGGATAGAGCGGCATTCTGTTGCGATCACCCTCGAATGCATAACCGCTGAGCCGCATTTGTTTCGCGTATTCCAAATACGCCGCCTGATCGCCGCGCATCGGCGGGAGCAGCATTTCCCGCGGCGCCATGTGTGTTTGCAACGCGTAGATCACCAGAATCGTGGCGACCAATAGCGCAGTGGTTAGGCGACCCGCTGATGTTCCGGGCGCGGCAGTGTCATTTCCGCACGACGGTCACGCCGCCTGCCAGCCGCGTCGAATCAGACTGATCGCGATCGCCGCGAGCAGCAGCGCGATTAACTTCGACACGCCACGCAATCCTTGTTTGCCCATCAGACGTGTAAATCGTTCCGCGTTGCAAAGCGCGATGGCGACTAATCCGAGATTAAGGAGCAGCGCGATGAGAGTGAAAATAATTCCGACCGAATCAATCAGGATGAGCAGGGCGGTTAGTAGCGCGGGCCCTGCAATCAACGGCATGCCGAGCGGCACGACGCCAAATTCATCGGCGCCGCCACGATCGCTCGGGCCGAATCCGACCAGTTCACGGACCGCGTGCAAAAGCAGAATCAAACCACCGGCGACCTGGAAATCTTTTACCGTGATTCCAAGCGCGCCGAAAATAATTTTACCAAGAAACATGAAACCGATGGCAACGCACAGACCGGTCAAAATCCCGAGCATCGCCTGATGTTTGCGATTTTCGGGCGACGCACTCGTGCCGAGCCCGGCAAAGATCGCGACCAGACCGATTGGATCGATCGCGACGAAGAGCGGAATAAACGCGAGCAAAAATTTCTCGAGATAAGCCTGCACCGTCATGCTTTTTGCACGGCGCGCGCACTTTCGTAAAGGCGCGATTCTACTTTACCGCGCTATCGGCTTACACAATCTTCGTCCCTCAACTCTGTCGCTTATGAAACGTCTCTTCACGTCTCTCTTGTTGCTCTGTGTGGGCGCGCCGCTTTTCGCTCAGGAAACAAAATCGATCGACGACTTCCAGGCCGCTGCCGCAAAGAAAAATTCCGTCCTCACCATTCCCGATTGGCCGCAAACGCCGGAAGCGGTCGACACGATGACGAAAGACGCGATCGCGAAGGCGAATGCGGCGCTTGATGCGATCGGCAAACAAGACCTGAGCAAGGTGACCTTTAAGAGCACGATTGTTGCGCGCGACGATCTGGTTTATGAGGCGACGCTTTCCGCGAACAAGGCGGTCGTCATTCAGCAATCGAATACTTCTCCCGCCATGCGCACGGCCGCGGAAAATGCGGTGAAACAGTTCCAGGATTTCCAGGTGGCGATTGATTACCGCGAAGACGTTTACAAAGCGATGAAGGCGTTCGCGGATACGCGTCCGAAGTTGAGCGGCGAAGACGAAAAGCTTTTCAAGGAAACGATGCGCGATTTTCGCCGCGCCGGCCTCGATTTGCCTAACGACAAACGCAAAGAAGTTGAAGACCTGCGCAAGCAACTCTCGAAGCTTGGCACCGATTTCGCCGTCAACATCGTCAACACCAAAGCGCCCGTCGTTTTCACCAAAGCCGAACTCGACGGCGTGCCGGAAAGTTTCCTTGCCGAGCCCGGTGTGAAGACGGGCGACGATGCTTACACGGTGATGGCCAACATCACATGGCATTTCACGACGGTGGAAGAAAACGCAAAGAGTGAAGCAACACGCAAGAAGCTCTACCTCGTTCATGATTCGCTCGCGAAAGACGCGAACGCGCCGGTGCTGAACCAGATGCTTGCGTTGCGAAATAAGATCGCGCTGAAGCTTGGTTACAAATCGTGGGACGATTACCAGACCGAAATCAAACTCGCCAAGACCGGCGCCGGCGCGAAATCATACATCGACAATCTAATTCGCGGCACCCAGCCAAAGTTCGAGGCGGAAATTTCGCAGATGCAGAAGATGAAAGCCGCCGACACAAACGATCCGAAGGCAAAGATCGCGACGTGGGACTGGCGCTATTACCAAAATCAGATCAACAAACAAAAATACAACGTCGATAAGGAAGCGCTCCGCGCCTACTTCCCGTTTCAGAAAGTGCTCGATGGCATGTTCGCCATCTACCAGAACATCTTCGGATTAAAGTTCGAGAAAATCAGCGCGCCCTACAAATGGGTCGATGATCTGCAGCTCTACGTGGTAACGGATTCGGCCACCGGCGAGCCGCTCGGCATGTTCTATCTCGATATGTTTCCGCGCGACGGAAAGTTCAATCACTTCGCGCAGTTCAACATCATTGATGGCAAACTTCTCCCTGACGGGAAATATCAGCGGCCAACTGTGCGCGCTCCTTTGCAACTTCCCGCCACCGAGCGCCGATAAGCCCTCGCTGATGACGCATACGGATGTCGAAACCCTGTTCCATGAGTTCGGACACGCGCTGCACACCATTGTCACGCGAGCAAAGTACCAGCCGATTTGCCGGCTCGAATGTGCCGGGCGATTTCGTGGAAGCGCCTTCGCAAATGTTGCAGAACTGGGTTTGGAACAAAACCGTCCTCGATACTTTCGCGGCCGATTATCGTGATCCGTCGAAGAAAATTCCGGCGGAAATTATTCAGAAGATGAATGACGCGAAGCTCGCGACTGCCGCGACATGGTATCGACGTCAGTTCGCGCTCGCTTCGATTGATCTGGCGATGCACGACCAGCATCCGGAGAATGCGCCCTATGATTGTGTCGCGATCACCAATCCAATTTTGGAGAAGGTTTTTCTCCCGATCGATCCGAGCACGTCGATGGTGACTTACTTCGGTCACATGAACGGTTACGATGCCGGTTACTACGGTTACGCCTGGGCCGATGCCATTGCCGCAGACATGGCGACCGTTTTTGAAAAAGCGAAAAACGGTTATCTCGACAAACAAGCGGGATTGAAATTGCGTCACGAAATTTACGAAGTCGGCGATTCGCGCGACGTCACCGTTTCGATCGAGAAATTTCTCGGCCGCAAACAATCGATCCAGCCGTTCCTGAAAAAGATTGGCATCGGCGCGCAGGATAAGAAGAAAGCGCCCGCCGGACCATCGGAAGAAGCGCACTAAATCACACTGTCATCCCGAACGCAGTGAGGGACCTCACATTTTCTGCAATCGTGAGGTCCTTCGCTACGCTCAGGATGACAGCGTTGCTTTCGCGCAAAACTTTTTGTCATTCCGAGCGAAGTCGAGGAATCTCTTACTGCTCAACTCACGCTATGAAACGTCTCGCTTCCTTTTTCCTCGCGGCTTTCGCGCTTACTTGCTTTGCCGGAGATAACGCGAATCTACCGCCAGCGGCCGCCGCCAAGGCCATCACGGCCGATGGTCTTCTCCGTCACATCAAAGTTCTTTCGTCCGACGAATTTGAAGGGCGCGCGCCAGGCTCGAAAGGCGAGGACCTTTCGGTTAAATACATCAGCGAACAATTTAAGTCGTTAGGCCTGAAACCCGGCAACCCGAACGGCAGCTACACGCAGGAAGTTCCGCTCGCCGGCATTCTGAGCGAGCCGCAGGCCTCATTCAGCGTTGGCGCAGAGCAGCCGACAAATTTGAAATTTCCCGACGATTTCGTCGCGTCTTCCGCGCGTTTGCAGGAAGACATCAAGGTCGACAATTCGCCGGTCGTGTTTGTCGGCTACGGCATCGTTGCCCCCGAATACGGCTGGGATGATTACAAAGGTCTCGATGTTCGCGGCAAAACGCTGCTGATGTTGATCAACGATCCGCAGATTCCCGATCCGAACGACCCTTCGAAGCTCGATGAGAAAATGTTCAAAGGTCGCGCCATGACTTATTACGGGCGCTGGAGCTATAAGTACGAAATCGCGGCGGAAAAAGGCGCGGCCGCAGCCGTCATCATCCATGAAACCGCAGCCGGCGGCGTATCCGTATTCAGTCGTCCGGACGAGCTGGTCGAAGGAAAATTTCGAGCTCGATAACACAAACAAGAATGCTGATGCGGTGCAGGTTCGCTCCTGGATCACGCTCGATGTGGCAAAGAAACTACTCGCTGAATCCGGACTCGATTACGACCAACTGAAAAAAGCGGCGACTTCGAAGGATTTCCGTCCCATCCAATTGATGCCGCGCGAACATGAGGACCGGCTGCCAGTGCGCGCCAGTTTTCACATCAAACAAAAAGTTCGCTCGTTTAAATCGCGGAATGTCATTGGTCGAATCGACGGCACCGATCCGAACTTGAAAAATGAATACGTCCTCTTTAGCGCGCACTGGGATCATCTCGGGAAGCACGCCGAGTTGCAGGGCGATCAGATTTTCAATGGTGCGGTTGATAACGCCTCCGGCGTCGCCGCCTTGCTCGAGCTGGCGGAAGCATTCGCCAAAACAAAAACGAAACGATCGCTTCTTTTCATGGCCACGACGGCGGAGGAAGCCGGTTTGTTAGGCGCAAAATTCTATGCGGAACATCCGCTTTATCCGCTGCGGCAAACGCTCGCCGATATTAACATCGACACGCTCAACGTCTGGGGCAAAGCGCGCGATATCGAAGATATCAGTTTTGGTTTCTCGACACTCGACGACATGCTCGCCGATGCCGCCACGCGACAGGGCCGTGTTGCGGTTCCGAACGGACGCCCCGAAAAAGGAAACATTTATCGCGCCGATAACTTTGAATTTTCAAAAGTTGGGTTGCCTTCGCTCTATATCGGCAAGAACCAGCACCTGCTTTCGCGCGCGGAAGATGGGCCGCTGCGCGCCGATGAGTACGACCTGAAAGATTATCATCAAGTCACGGACGAAATTCATCCCGATTGGGATTTATCCGGCGCCGTGCAGGACGTGGATTTGCTCTTGGATGTCGGCTACGAAGTCGCGAATGGCGACAAGTTTCCGGAATGGAAACCTGAAAATGAATTCAAGCCGAAGCGCGACGAGATGATGCAAAAGAAATAGCGGCTCGGCGCGCGAGATTTCATGCGACGACTCGCTGGTTCGTTCGCTTGCGGCTGTGGCTGCGCTCGCTGCGTTTATTGCACTCGCAACTGTTCTGCCACCGGTCAATGTCGGGTTTTTGCTGCAAACGATTATTCGCTGGGAATTGGATCTGTTCGATCGTTTGCTCCCGCGCGCGCCCGGCGACATGATCAATTTCAAAGCCATCGTGGCCGGCTTTGTCGCCGGACTTTTTTTCTTCTGGGCGATTTTCTATTTGGCTTTCACCCTCGCTGCGCGTCGGAAGCACCGTCTTAACTGACAGGCGGAGTATCAAGACGCACGTGATTTTCTCGCGGCCGGTGCTAAGAAAACGGCATGTGCCGAAACATAAAGACCCTGCATAATTTCCAGCCGCCGGCGACAGATGACGAGATTCGTGCTTCGTCTCTTCAATTCGTGCGCAAACTGAGCGGATTCGCAAAACCGTCAAAAGCGAACGAGAACGCTTTCAATCGCGCAGTCGATCAGGTCACGCACGTGGCGCGCGAGCTCCTCGATTCGCTGGTGACGAATGCACCGCCGCGCGATCGGGAATTGGAAGCGGCAAAGGCCCGAGCGCGTTCCGCACAGCGCTTCGCGCACGCTCACGCGTAAGTGTCATTTTGTCTGGGGAGCGCGCCCGCCCTCGGGCGCTCTTTTCGGCGCCTCGCCGAAAAGCAGAAGAGAGAGCGCTCGGCGAGGGCGCCGAGCGCGGCGCCCGAGGGCGGGCGCGCTCCCCAGAATTCATCAGGCCGCCGTTACTTGACGAAACGCGGTTAGGAAACTCTCCATTTCGCTTTTCTTGCCGATGGTGACGCGCATGTGATTCGGCATCGCGGGAAATAATCGGCCGACCTCCACATTCTGATTTTTCATCGCCTGGATGAGCGGGACGACCGAGCGTTTTGCATCAACCATGAAGAAGTTCGCCTGCGACGGAATCGATTGATAACCCATCGTGTTCAACTCGCCGGTCACGAAAATTTTGGCTTCGCTGTTGAGTCGGCGTCCGTTCTCGACCTGCTGTGGATCATTCAAACTCGCCACCGCAGCGACGATCGCCATGATGTTCACGCTGTCCCATGGTTGGTAGGGACGCATTTGCGCGATGGCTTCGCGCTGGCCGACGCAATAGCCGCAGCGCAGTCCCGCCATGCCGTAGATTTTCGAAAACGTCCGCGCCACGAGCAGATTCGGATGGTCTTTGACGAGCGGGAATCACGCTCTCGTAGTCGGAGCTATCGGCGAAGTGAAAGTACGCTTCATCCACGAGAATCATCGTTTTGCGCGGCGTCTTTTCGATGAACTGACGCACTGCATCCTTCGGCGTGATGCTCGCAGTCGGATTGTTCGGATTGCAAACGTAAATGAGGCCGGCCTGGGCCGCTGCCGCCATTTTCGGAAGATCGTGTGCGAAATTATTCGTTAGGGGAATTTTGACTACTTTCGCGCCGCGGATCCGCGCATGATTCAATATCGCTTCAAAAGTCGGATCGGCTGCGACAAGCGCACCGCGTTTTGCGCCAGTAAATGCCTCCGCGCAAAGCTTCAGAATCTCCCCTGAGCCGTCGCCCAGCAGAATCTGATCGCGATTGACTTCGTTCAGTTTCGCGAGCGCATCGATTAATTCGTCGGCATGCTTATCCGGATAACGGCAGGCAATATTAAACGAATCGGTCATGGCCTTGAGCGCAGTCGCTGATGGTCCATAGGGATTTTCGTTTGAACTGAGACGCACGACGCCGTCAGCAAACGTTTCAGTCGACGGTCTCCGCCGCGAGGGAAAAAGCGGGCCGGACGACGGCACAGGCCGCGCCTGCGCCTAACAACTGCGCAAATCTGCGCCGGGAAATGGAAATCGTATTCATGTGTTTCTAATGCCTCAATGGATTCATAGGTTGATCAGCCTGCAAATGCGAGATTGAATTGCCCGCGGCGCAAGCATCAGGCGCGATAATTCAGAAAACAACCATGAGGTTGCCCATTCCAATCATCAGTGTCTGCATCGGCATCGCTCTTCTGCTTTTTGGACGCCGTTTATTTTGGCTGCTGGTCGCGGCGGTCGGCTTTGCCGCCGGCGTTGAGCTGGCGCCGTGGCTTGTGCACGAACCATCATCCATTCTCGTCATCACGGCGGCGCTTGTTCTCGGATTTATCGGCGCGCTGCTTGCGCTGTTTCTGCAAAAGATCGCCATCGCCATTGTTGGTTTTGTCGCGGGCGGCCGGCTCGCCGTTGGCATCATCACCGCGTTCGTTGTGCAACATCAAACGACCTTCGCTCTAACGTTCCTCATTGGCGGCATCGTCGGCGGGCTCGTTTTTCTGCTTCTATTCGATTGGGCACTCATCGTTCTTTCATCGCTGGTGGGCGCGTACCTGATCACGGGTGCGATCACGCTGCCGCAAACCGGCGCAACGATTGTGTTCATCGTGCTGACGATTATCGGCATTTTTGTTCAAACGGGGATGAGCCGCAGAACGAGGTCGGCCTAACGAGTTGTTCGAAGTGGCAATCATGCGTTGGTCATCCCGAGCGGAGCGAGGGACCTCACGAACGTCTTGCCTGATGTCGTGAGGTCCCTCGCGTTCGCTCGGGATGACCAACGTTCTTTTTTGCGACGTTCCGCTAGAAATGAGCGGCTTTTGTTGCCGAAGAAGAGAAGGCGCGCGGTCAGTGCTTGAAGTGACGCACGCCGGTGAAGATCATCGCCATGTCGCGTTCGTCGGCAGCGGCGATGACTTCAGCATCACGTACCGATCCACCCGGTTGAATGACACACGTTGCACCGGCATCGGCCGCAGCAATTAATCCATCCGGAAACGGAAAGAAGGCATCGCTGGCGACAGCGCTGCCATAAAGCGAAAGGCCGGCTTCGTTCGCCTTCCACACGGCGAAGCGCGAAGAATCGACGCGCGACATTTGGCCGGCACCGACGCCCAGAGTGCGATCGCTATCCGCGTAAACGATCGCGTTCGATTTCACATGCTTGACCACGCGCCAGGCGAAGCGCATCGCCGCCATTTCGTGTTCGGTCGGTGGCCGTTTCGTCACAACTTTCTTCTCCAAATCTTTCAGGTCATCGATGACATCGCGATCCTGCACGAGAACACCGCCTACGACGGAGCGGATGTCCATTTCCGGTTCGGCCTCCGGCAAAGGCGGAAGCAAACGAATGAGCCGCAGATTCTTTTTCTTTTGCAGGAGCGCGCGCGCATCGGGCTCAAACTCAGGCGCGATGATGACTTCGCTGAAAATTTCGCTGATTGCTTTGGCCAGCGCTTCCGTCACCGGCCGATTGCAAACGATGATGCCGCCAAATGGCGCCTGCTTGTCCGTGGCAAACGCTTTTTCCCACGCTTCGCGCAAATCGAGATCGCTACCGACTCCGCACGGATTCGTGTGTTTCAGAATCGCAACCGTCGGCTCGCCAAACTCCGCGATGAGATTGGTGGCCGCGCTGATGTCGAGAATGTTGTTAAACGAAAGTTCCTTGCCGTGAAGTTTCTCGAAACGCTCTTCGAAATTCCCATAGAGCGCAGCGGTCTGATGCGGATTTTCGCCGTAACGCAATCGTGTCGCGAGTGGCAGCGCGATGGCGAACGACGCCTCTGTTTTTTGTTCCTGATTCAGGAAATTGGCGATGGCACGGTCGTATTCGGAAGTCTTGATGAACGCCTTGATCGCGAGCCGCTCACGCAGCTTCAACGTCGTTTCCCCATCGTGATCGCGAATGTTCTCCAAAACTTCATCGTAATCGGCGGGATCAACCACGACCGTGACCGATTCATAATTCTTCGCCGCGCTTCGGATCATCGATGGTCCGCCGATATCGATCTGCTCGATCGCTTCCGCCAGCGTTACGTTCGGTTTCGCGATGGTTTCCTCGAACGGATAGAGATTCACGACCACGAGATCGATCGGGAGAAAACCCTGATCGCGCGCTTCGGTTTCGTGCTTTGGATTGCCGCGTTTGTAAAGCAGTCCGCCATGCACGCGCGGATGCAGCGTCTTGACGCGGCCCTCCAAAACTTCGGGGTAATCCGTGAACTTTGAGATCTCGCGCACCGGAACTTTTTCCTTGCGCAACAGTTCCGCCGTTCCGCCGGTGGAAATAATATCGACACCGCGTTTTTCCAAGGCGCGAGCAAACGCGGCGATGCCCTGCTTGTCGGAAACGGAAATGAGCGCGCGGGTGATTTTCATGGGACGTGAATCGTGATTCGTCACATCGTTACATCGGGCTACGATTCACGAATCTCGCGTCTCGATTCACGCGATCGCCTCAGCGATCGAGAACGACGTGCTTCGCCATCGGATACAAAACGGGACAACAACCGATGGTTTCACAGAACGCCTTGCTGAAGTGGCTGAGACTCGAGTAACCCACTTCCGTCGCGGCCTCGGTGACATTGTAACGGCCGCTGCGCAAAAGTTCAGCGGCGCGTTCCATGCGCACGTTGCGCAGATATTGCGGAATCGTCAGGCCAACTTCGCGCGAGAAAATGCGGCTCAAATAAAAGGGGCTGCATCCCACTTCCTGTCCCAACATTTCCAGCGTCGGCGGATTGGCCAGATCGCGCGCGAGCAATTCTTTCGCGCGTTCGACCCGTTCGCGCGCGACCCGTTTCTGGCGCATGCAGAAAAACTCCGGGTCCTTCGGCAGAAAAAGAAAATGCGCCATGAGCTCGAGCGCTTTGCTTTGATACCAGAGTATCTGCGCCGCTTTCGGCACCGGCGGCTCCGCCAGAGTCGCCACAACATCGCGCTGTTGTGCTGTCATCGGCCGCGGCTGCGAAACAACAGCTCTTCCCTTTTGCGGAAAAACGGCGGCGCGCATCTGTGGATCAAGATCGGCTTCGCAATCGGCAAGCTGCTCTTGCAAATGCTGTCGCGAAAATTCCAGCGTCACAAATTGATGACGATCATGCGCGCGCCGCGAACCTGCGAGCGGTTCGTCGCCAATTGCATAATAGCCGCAATTTCCCGGCGCGTAATCACCGCGCGATTTGCCGGGCGCGCCAATCTCGCCGTGGCCTTGCAGATTCAAGCAAAATTCCAGACTGCGCGGATGAAATGTTTGTCCCCAATCAAAAGAACGCTCGGTCCGGAAGTCATGCCACTCGACCGCAACGCCGATCCGATCGACGTCGCCATAGAGCGGACGCCATCCGTCCTTAATCTCACGCCATGCATGTTGCTCGGCTGCGCAACCGGGATTCATCTCGCCTAATTACGAGCGTTGACCTGTCGAATGCAAGGCCGGTTTCTGTTCCACCAGCGCAGCACGATCCCATTTTCCGAGCGACGAAGCCGCGTCGTACGTGCTCTGCGCAAATTGCAGCAACACTTCATCGGGCGATGACGAAGTGCGCACCGCGTCGTAGGGCAGCGTCCATTCGCGCAGTTGTTTATTGTAGGACGCAGAGTCGGGAAGAATTTTTGCCTCCGCGAAACCGGCCGGCTCCGGATACGCGTAGGAATAAAAGATCGGTGTCGGCATGGCGGCGTTGCCGGGCCAGAACCCAGCGCTGCTCACTTCCTGCGAATACGCTTCGCGCGTGACCGCATCCGGCAAATGCGGAATTCCACCGGGATGCGGCGGCGCCTGTCGTCCCGAAAAACGCGTTACGGCCAAATCGAAACTGCCCCAGAAAAAATGCACGGGGCTGCATTTGCCGCAGAAGCGCGAACGAAATTCTTTGAAGACGCGATCGGCCTGGACCAAAACGCGCCAGAAACGGTTGGCGTATTTTTCGTCATACGCACGATGCGTTTCATCCTGATCGAATGGAATCGGATCGGTGATCTCGTTAGGCACGAGATTAATTTTCACCGGGATGCCGATGTCGCGCAGAGTGTTGGTCAGTTCACGGTAAAAATCGGCTACGCTGCGCGGTTGCAGCTTGAGCCGCCGCTCCACATTGTCGCTCGTTAGGATGCGCAAATTGTGATCGATAAAATCGAACCTGATTTCAAAAGTGCGCGTGCCGTGCGGAATCGGTGAAGTCGTTAGGCCGCGCGACGTGAGGTAGAGCGTGACGTGCCACGAGTGGTTCGTCCATGGCGTAAATTCCATGCGAATTTTGCCGACGATCTGCGTCCACATGTGGAGCGTGGCAGCGGTGTCGGCCCATTCCGCAAAAGGCAACGCCGGCCAGCTGTCAGCAGGTTGCGACGCCATCACTCGTCGTCCTGTTCGCTGTCGTCTTCTGGTCCGCCATGCATGAAGTCCGCGAACGACCGGCGAACATTTTGAAACATGTTGCCCGCATCGGCGCTCACCTGCCGGAACCATTGTTTGATGTTGCGCTTCACCACGTTCTCGTCCTCGTCGCCATTCCCTTCATCGGTAACATCACGATTGGCCTCGTCCGCATTCACGACCTGATTCATTGGGGCGCCGTGAAACATTCCTTCCGTTCGCACAACCGTTCCGCGATTGGCGCCGATATGGATCGTTCCCGACAGGGTGGCGCGACTGGTTTTCCAAAGTAACGATCCAGATCGGTTCGCCACGTTCGTCCGTGCGCAGGGTGTAAGTCACCGTCTCGAATTGTGTATTCGATTTTTCCGCGGTGCGCCTGGCAACAGAAAAGGCGCCGTTTGAGTCGAGGTTTAGATGCGAAGTGTTGATCGTAGCGCCTTCTGTAGAACCGACGACGGAACGGACCGGTGTGCGTTCGGAAACGATCTGGCCATTCGCGACTTCGATTTCACGCACCCCGCCGCTCGCGCGCTTATCCGCGAGCAGAACCTTCCATGTTTCCGGTTGGGGTGTGCCGTTGGTTCCGCTGACAGAGATGACGTGATTGACCGCCTCGCGATTGAATTTCGTGCCGACGACGCGCAACGCGTTATAGGCGGTGGGATGTTCCTGCGCCAAAACATTCGAAGCCACAAACAGCAGCGCGAAAAAAATTTTCCGCATGAACGAACTGAACAGTGCTTTTTTACGGCTGTCCAACCATCTTCCATGCTTGCACCAATGCCGCGCTTCACGCAGCCTTGAACGGGCTTGATGAAACAGAAGATCGAGTTCTCCAGCCATACCGCGAACCTCGCTTTGGTGCGCAAATTTGTGCGCAAATTTCTGGAAACGTTTCCGTTCACCGAGAAACAGCGCACGCTGATGATCCTGGGCGTCGATGAAGCGTGCACCAATATCATCCGGCACGCGTATGAACTGCGCGACGACCAACTGATTGCGGTATCACTCGAAGGCTTGAAACGGAGTGTGCGCATGCGCGTCCGCGATTTTGGCAAGCAAACGCCACGGCATGCCATGAGCGGCCGACCGCATCATCTCGTCAAACCCGGCGGGCTCGGCCTTCATCTAATCTGCAATGCGTTCGACAAAGTCGATTACGTCTTGCGAAAACGCGGGACCGAGTTGGTGCTGACGAAAAAATACTAAGGTCGCCGCGCCTACTCCGGGTAGCGCACGCGTCTCGCGTGTTGGTTGCGGCGTCTCGCCGCAACAGACTTTTCTGTAGGGTTCAATGACGAATCGCGATGCGTTAGAGAAGTTCGCGATCGCGAGACGCGTGCGCTACCCAAACGGGGCGTGCGCGATTTGCGCTCCGATGTTATGAGATGATTCCAGTGATGAAGCCACCTGAACCGGATCCCGTTTTCGAAGTTTCGCTGCGACCGCCGATGTTCAGCGAGTTCACCGGTCAGGTGAAGGTTTGCGAACGTCTCGAGGTCCTGGTCGAAGCGGCGAAAAAACGCGGCGACGTTCTCGAGCATATTTTGCTCAGCGGCCCGCCGGGACTCGGCAAAACCACGCTGGCCTACATCATCGCGAACGCGATGGGCGTAAACATCAAGAACACGAGTGGACCGGTGATCGAGAAAGCGGGCGAGCTCGCGGGGTTGCTGACCAGTTTGGAAAAAGGCGATGTGCTTTTCATCGATGAGATTCATCGGCTCCAACCGACGATCGAAGAATATCTTTATCCGGCGATGGAAGATTACCGGCTCGATATCATCATCGATCAGGGTCCACAGGCGCGCAGCCTGCGATTGCAATTGCCGAAGTTCACCTTGATCGGCGCGACGACGCGCGCGGGCATGGTGAGCGCGCCGCTCCGTTCACGTTTCGGCATGACGGCGCGGCTCGATTATTACAGCGCGGAAGAAATGCAGAAAATTATCTTGCGCAGCGCCGGTTTGTTAGGCGTGGAAATTGATGCGAAAGGCGCAGCTGAAATTGCAACGCGCACGCGCGGAACACCGCGCACCGCAAATAATCTTACTGCGCTGGGTGCGCGATTACGTGCAGGTGAAAGCGGATGGAAAAATCACGGCCGAACTGGCGGATCGCGCCCTAACGATGCTGGAAATCGATCGCGACGGATTCGATCAATGGGACAAGCGCATCATCGAAACGTTGATTCACAAATTTAATGGCGGTCCGGTCGGCTTGAGTTCGCTCGCCGTTGCCGTCGGCGAAGAAGCCTGGCACGCTCGAAGAAGTGAACGAACCGTATCTGATCATGGAAGGTTACATCAAGCGCACGCCGCAAGGCCGCGTGGCAACACCGAATGCTTATCGCAAACTCGGATTGAAACCACCGGCGGGAGCGCAACCGGAATTGTTATAGCGCCGTCTCTTCGTTTGTCATTCCGAGCGAAGTCGAGGAATCTCTCATTCTAAGAGACGCTCGCAATAGTAAGAGATGTCTCGACTGCGCTCGACATGACAGAAACCGGCGACTTATTTCCAAAACTAGCGAAAATCCTGAGCGTCGCGGAGCTCACGCGCGCGATTCGCGGGACGCTGGAAACGCGATTCGGTGCAGTCTGGGTGCAGGGCGAAGTTTCGAATTACAAATTGCATCCGAGCGGCCATCAATATTTCACGCTCAAAGATCAGCGCGCCCAAATTGCCTGCGTGATTTTCCGGAACGCGATGATTCCGCTACGCGTGCCACTCGTCGATGGCGCGCAGGTTCAAGTTTACGGGAACGTTTCCGTTTTCGAAGCGCGCGGCCAATACCAGCTCAGCGTGCAAATCGTGCAGACGCGGGGCGCTGGTTTGCTTCAGGCGAAATTCGAGGCGCTCAAGCGCAAACTGGAAGCGGAAGGATTATTCGATGCCGCGCGCAAACGTGCGCTTCCAAAATTTCCCGCGCGCATCGGCATTATCACTTCGCCGAGCGGCGCGGCGATCCGTGATATCTTGAATGTGCTGCGACGTCGCGCGCCCGGACTCCACATTCTGATTAGCCCGGTGCGTGTGCAGGGAATGGGCGCCGCAGCCGAAATCGCCACCGCGGTTCGCGAGCTTTCGCAGCCTAACAAGTCATGGCCGGCGCTAGATCTCATCGTCATCGCGCGCGGTGGCGGCAGCATCGAAGATCTCTGGGAATTCAATGAAGAGATCGTCGCGCGCGCGATTTTTCACTGCGCCATTCCCGTCGTGAGCGCGATCGGACACGAGATCGATTTTACCATCGCTGATTTCGTGGCCGATTTGCGCGCGCCGACGCCGAGCGCCGCCGCCGAATTGATCGTCCCTGATTTTGTCGAGGTTAGTCGTCGCGTCGACGAACTGGCCGGCTGTCTCGATCGCTGTCTGCGCAATTTCCTCGCGCACCAAAAAACGCGTCTGCGTTTTTTGTCCGAGCGCACGCTAGCGCGCGAATTGATCAAACGCATTCGCGATGCGCAACAGCAAACCGATCTGGCGCGAGAAAACCTGCGCCGCGGTGCGCGCCAATGCATCAGTGATGGACGCGCCCGCCTAACGAATTTGGCGAACGCGATACGCTCGCGCAATCCGCAACGCGAGCTGGTCGCGGTGCGGAGAAACTTCGTCGATCTGCGAAAGCGTTTTGCGGCGCTCGCTCCGTTGGCGCTGGAGAAGGCGCGCCAGCGTTTCCTTCATGCGGAAGCGGTTCTGCGCGCGGTCGGCCCAGAAGCGACACTGCGCCGCGGCTATAGCATCACGACGGATGCGCGCGGCAAAATTGTGCACACCGTCAAACTCGTTAGGCCGAAGATGAAAATCCGCACGCAGGTAAGCGACGGCGAATTTGAATCGGAAGTAACCTGATCGCGATCATTTCGCCCTCTGTCATTCTGAGCAAAGTCGAGGAATCTCTTATTGCTGCGAGAAATGTGGGAGCGGCCTCAGCGCCGCGTCAACCGGGACGCTGAGGTCCCTCCCACTTTGGTAAGAGATGCCTCCCGCCTTCATTTTGTTACGGCGCGGCCGGCGACTTCGCTCGACATGACAAGAAAATCAGTACGCGCGTCAGCAACGGCAACTTTTAGTAAGAAGCGATCTAATTACTGCGGATTCACCACCGGATTCGCAGTCGCGTCCAGCCAGTCAGTCGCTGGCAGAAACATGTTCACCTTTGCGCCGCTCGAGTTCGTGCGTTCAACCGTTTGGTTAGAGCGGTTGACCGCCATTAACTGGCCGCTGGCGTCGCAAAAAACGACCACTGCTTTTTTCGCAGCCCAAACGCCGCCTTTAGTCGATTTGTTCGTGGCGTAGACGCCGGGACTGCCGACGACAAAACCGTCCGCCAGCAAAGGGAAGGTCGGGTTCGACGTATCAGTCAGGCCAGAAACATAAGCGAAACTGTTCTCGCCTGCTTTCAGTGTATCGGTTCGGGTCGAGGCATCGGCGGCATCAAGTTTGTTGTCCGGATTGCTCGGGGTATAAGCGGAACCGGCAACGGCAAAGATCTGTTCGCTCTGGAGGTAATTCGAAAATAGCCACCAAAAAGCATCATTCGAGGTAGGAGGCTGGGTTGGCGGTGCGGAAGCGTAATCAGCAGCGGGCGCTTTCGCTGGATACGAGCCGTTGTTGTCGATGGCAAATTGGCGCAGGGCGAGCGAGATCTGTTTCGCGTTTGAAAGATCCTTGGTTTGGTCGCCACGTTCTTTGACGCCGGTGAACGCGGGCAACGCGATGCTGGCCAGAACCGCGATGATCGTGATGACGATCAGCAATTCGATGAGTGTGAATGCAGCAGACGTTCTTTTTTCCATAGAGATGAAGCCCAGCGAAATCTTGCGGACGACGAGACGAGATCGTCAAGCAGGAATGGACTAGCACTGTCATCCCGAGCGTCAGCGAGGGACCTCGCGAATTAGCAAGCGACGCCATATCTGATTTCGTGAGGTCCTTCGCTTACGCTCAGGATGACCGCAGGCGTTACCCGCTGCCTCGACTCGTTAGGCTCAAGCTTGAACGCCACGGTCGCGAGCGGCGGCAATTGAATGAGAATGGAATGATCTCGCGCCTGCCATGCGCCCGCTTTGCTCTGCACTCCGCCGAGATTGCCAACGTTGCTGCCGCCGTACGTTTCGCCGTCCGTATTGATGATCTCGCGATAAAATCCAGCATGCGGAACCCCAAGCCGGTAATTGTAGCGCACCAACGGCGTGGCGTTGACGATGAAAACGACAACGTCGCCTTCCTGTGATTTGCGCAGAAACGAAACGACGCTGTTTTCCGAATCGTGAAAATCAATCCACTCGAAACCGTCGTAGGTGTCGTCGAGATTCCAGAGCGCAGGCTCGCTTTTGTAAACGTAGTTGAGATGTTGCACGAGTCGGCGCAGGCCGTCGTGCCGCGGCAGACTCGTTAGGTGCCAGTCCAGTTGCGTGTCGTGGTTCCACTCGTGCCACTGGCCAAATTCGCCGCCCATGAAGAGCAATTTTTTTCCGGGGTGCCCGTACATCCAGGCGAAGAACATCCGCAGGTTGGCGAACTTCTGCCATTCGTCTCCTGGCATTTTCCTGATGAGCGAACCTTTGCCGTGCACCACTTCATCGTGACTCAAGACGAGGATGAAATGTTCCTGGAACGCATACATCAGCGAAAACGTGATGCTGTTGTGATGAAACCGGCGATAGATCGGATCGAGACTCATGTAATGGAGGAAGTCGTGCATCCAACCCATGTTCCATTTGAAACCGAAACCGAGGCCGCCCAGATAAGTTGGGCGCGAAACGCCAGGCCACGCGGTTGATTCTTCCGCGATCGTCATCACGCCCGGAAAACGTTCGTAACAGATTTCGTTCGTCCGCTTTAAAAAATAAACGGCATCGAGATTTTCGCGGCCGCCGAAAACGTTCGGGATCCATTCGCCCGCGTTGCGCGAGTAATCGAGATATAACATCGAGGCGACCGCATCCACGCGCAGCCCGTCGATGTGATATTGGTCGAGCCAGAAAAGCGCGTTGGCGATGAGAAAATTGCGCACTTCGTTGCGGCCGAAATTGAAAATGAGCGTGCCCCAATCCTGATGCTCACCCTGGCGCGGGTCCATGTGTTCGTAGAGATCCGTCCCGTCAAATTCGGCGAGACCATGCGCGTCTTTCGGGAAATGCGCCGGCACCCAATCCATAATCACGCCGATGCCGCATTGATGGCAGCGGTCGACGAAATGCCGGAACTCATCGGGATTACCGAAGCGGCTGGTGGGCGCATAATAATTTGTGACCTGATATCCCCACGAACCTTCGAATGGATGCTCCGCCACCGGCAGCAATTCGATGTGCGTGTAACCCATTTCCAAAACGTAAGGCAACAACGTGTCGCTGAGTTCGAGGTAACTGAGACAGCGATCTTCCGTAGAATGCCGCCGCCACGAACCGAGATGCACTTCGTAAATGCTAAGCGGCGAACGCGTGTGAGTTTTGCCGCGACGCGTTTCCATCCACTCGCGATCGCTCCATTGATAACGATGCAAATCGTAAACGAGCGACGAGGTCTCAACGCCGTGTTGATTGAAGAAAGCAAACGGATCGCTCTTCAACAGCAGCGTCCCGAGCTGCGTGCGAATCTCAAATTTGTAATGCGCGCCTTCGGTAACGCCGGGCAGATACAATTCCCAAACGCCGCTGCCGATGAGTTTGCGCATCGGATTGACGCGGCCATCCCAGTTGTTGAAATCCCCGACGACGCTGACGCGCTGCGCGTTCGGCGCCCAGACGGCGAAGTAGACGCCCTTCTCATCGCCGATTGTCCGAATATGCGCGCCAAATTTTTTGTAGAGTTCCCAATGCTGGCCTTCCGCGAAAAGGTGAAGATCCACCTCGCCCATAATCGCTCCGTAACAATAGGGATCGCGCAGCGTACGCTCAGAGCCGTCCCAGCGCACCGCACGCACGCGATAATCGCAATGACGTTTCTCTCCGGGCAGAATCGCCTGGTAAAATCCATCGTCGTGCAATTTCTCGGCGACAATTTCTTTGCCGGACGGAAGCACGATCGCGATCTCGCGCGCATCCGGACGAAACACGCGAACGGATAGATCGTCACCGACGCGATGCGGCCCGAGAATGCGGAACGGATCGGAATGCGTTCCGTTGATGAACGATTGCAACTCATCCGTCGCTAATCCGAGAACGGCAAAAGAGCTCATGCGCGCGCAACCTAAGATCGTCTTACCACGATGTCTTGCGTGGATTTTGATTCCTGCTTCCGCATTCGCCTAACGAATTTCAAAATAATCCAACTTCTCAAGGCTCCGATTAATTTTGGGGAGCGCGCCCGCCCTCGGGCGCTGGCGATGGCGCCCTCGCCATCGCGAACTTTTTGGGGCATTTCGGCGGGGGCGCCGAAATGAGCGCCCGAGGGCGGGCGCGCTCCCCGGAAGGTTGGGACGCGGATTCGGTGTGGTTGCGATGAACCGATGAGATTATCGGAAGACGATCCCTTTCGCATCTGACCCTGGGAAGATTACCGCGTCGATTCAATCGCCAAGAGATTTTTGATCTCAGCGGCCGGCCCTTGCACGAGCAACGGCTGTTGCTTCGGATCGAGCCATCGCAGCAGTTCGAGCAAATTTTCGCGCGCCATTGCGGTGCAGCCGGCAGTCGAGACGCCCGCGCTTTGCCAGACGTGAAAGAAAATCGCGCTCCCTTTTCCTTTTGCGATCGGGATGGTCGTTCTGTTGAATCACAATTCCCCATTCGTAGCGATGATCGTGTCGGCGCATTCTCTCAAATGATTTCCAGAATTTTCCAGGATCGTTCGGCTGACCGTGCGGGAATCGTGACCCACCGGTTGTAATCGGCGGATGTTGGATCATCGACGAAGTAATCGTGATCGGTTGCGGCGCGGTAAGAAAGTTTGCAATCGCTGGGAGGTTTCGCGGAATAACCGAAAGCGGGGCCAATCGCGAAGACTCCGGCGGGCGCACAACCATCGCCTTCGCACTTTTCGCGCGCGCTCTTTGGAATGCGATGCAAGCCTCTTCCCCACGCGAGTCCATGTCTTCCGACGCTTACCGGGATTGCGTCGCCAACGGCTTGCCATTTTTTTCCGGCTCGCTCATAACGCTGCAGACTTCCGGTCGTGCTCGACCATGATCGCGCCGTGACGACAAGCAATTGCCGCGTCGGCGCGGGCAAGTTGAAGGACTGACTGTTCACGGCCGCCAGAAGATAGAACAGGCTCAACAATCGCACGGCGTGCAAAATGACCGCCGCGCGCACTTTCGTCACTTTCGTTTTTGATTGCGCGGGGTGCGTCGCGTACCTTTGTCGCGATGGACACAAAGCCACGCGACGCAATCGATGAGTTGCTTCAGACTTACAGCGAGACCGGCGGCATCAATTATCTTGCCGCCGCCGCCAACCTTCCCTCGCGCGGCGCGATCGAAGTCAGCCTGCGCGGAATTGATGAGTCTGATGTTTCCGGGCTTTCGCGGCGAATCATTGGTCGACTCGACCGATCTGCCTGATGTGACGCGCAGTCGCGTGCGCAAATTGCACGGATTGCTCAAGCCGGAATTTTGCAAAAGCCTCGGCGATTATCCGGCCAGTCAGGAAACACAGGAGAAGGTGGATAAAATTTTGGAATTCTTCACCGCGCAGTTGCCCGAAGTCCGCCGACTACTTTGGACCGATATCGACGCGGCATATGAAGGCGATCCGGCGGCGCAAAGTTTCGAGGAGATCATTCTCGCCTATCCATCGCTGGAAGCGATCGCGATTTATCGCATGGCGCATGTGCTCTACGAGAAGGTGCCAATCATCCCACGCATCATGGCGGAATGGGCGCACAGCCGCACCGGCATCGATATCCATCCCGGCGCGCGAATCGGTTCGCATTTTTTTATCGACCACGGCACGGGTGTGGTCATCGGCGAAACGACCGAGATCGGGTCGAACGTAAGACTGTACCAAGGCGTTTCCTTCATCGCCAAGACACTTGGAGCTGGCCGTGCCCTGCGCGGGAAAAAGCGGCATCCCACGGTCGAGGACAACGTGACCATTTACGCCGGCACGAGTGTGATGGGCGGCGATACCGTGATCGGCGCGGGCTCGACCATCGGGGCAAATGTTTTCCTCACGCAAAGTGTGCCGAAGAACTCGCTCGTTTATTACGAGGAAAAGCGAATCGAGATTGTGCAGAAACGGCCGCACAAGGTCGAAGTGCGCACCGATACATTCGCGGAATAAATTCTCTTACTCATTGTCATGCTCATGCTCATGCTCTTGCTCTTGCTCCTTCCGGAATCGAGAGCATGAGCATGAGAAAGAGTAAGAAAAGCGGCCGATGATTTATCTCGATTACAACGCGACGACGCCGCTTTGCGATGAAGCGCGCGAGGCGATGTTGCCGTATTTGCAACGCGATTTTGGAAATCCATCGAGTGTGCATGCAGCCGGACGAGTCGCGCGCGCGGCGATCGATGATGCGCGCGATAAAATCGCCGGGCTGATTCACGCGAAGCCGCACGAAATTATTTTTACGAGCGGCGGCACGGAATCATGCAATCTCGCCGTGCTCGGCCTCGCGCGTAGCGGACCGTCGCGACACGTCATCAGTTGCAAAACGGAACATCACGCCGTGCTCAACGCGGTTGAGCATTTGGAAAAACGTGAAGAATTCGAGGTGACGATGGCTAGATGTTTCCGAGAATGGCATTGTTGATCTCGATCATCTTGCCGATTCCATCCGCGACGATACCGCGCTTGTTTCGATCATGACGGCGAATAACGAGACCGGTGTCATCCAGCCGATGCGCGAGATCTCAAAAATCTGCCGCGAACGCGGAGTGCTTTTGCACAGCGACATGGTGCAATCGTTTGGCAAGATCGAAACCGACAGCGCGCTCGTCGACGCCGCCAGTTTTGCCGCTCACAAATTTTACGGACCAAAAGGCGCGGGATTTCTCTATTTGCGCGCCGGCATTCCGATTGAAGCGATCCAGTTCGGCGGTTCCCATGAAAACGAGCGCCGACCCGGGACGGAAAACGTTGCCGCGATCGCTGGAATGGCGGCGGCAGCGGAATTTTTGCCTAACGAGCAAGAGCAGATCAGGGAGCAGAAGCTGCGTGACGATTTGTGGAGACAAATTGCGCAAAGTTTTCCAGACGCAGTGCAGAACGGAGACACCGATCACCGCCTCGCGAACACGTTGAATATCAGTTTTCGCGGACTCAGCTCGGAAACGCTGCTCATGGCGCTGGATTTGGAAGGTGTGTGCGCGTCGAGCGGTTCGGCCTGCATGGTGGGTTCGGTCACCGCGTCGCACGTGCTGCTCGCGATGGGTCTCTCGACGGAACGCGCCAGCTCGGCCGTTCGATTTTCGTTAGGCAAACAAACTACCACCGAAGATATCGACTCGGCCGGCGCCGTCGTTGGCCGCGTCCTCGATCGCCTGACGAAGCATAAAGCAAGTCAGTATGCTGTTGCTTGAACAGCTTCACCTCGATTTCGAAGTCCGCAGTTTTTCCCGTTTTCCGCAACGAGGGAAGGACGCTGCGCTTGAGTCGACAGCGCGCAAACTGTTGCGCCATCACGGCGCAATAAGAACCGCACGGCAGGTGCACGTGGAATGGAATCCACGTCTGAAAACTTGCGCCGGACGCGCTGATTGGCGGCGAAAGCTCATCTCGTTGAACCCGCGTTTGCACGAACACGGCGCAGCGGAGATCGAGCAAACTTTGCGGCACGAGCTGGCGCATTTGCTCGCCCAGGCGCGATCAGGAAACCGGCGCATTGCTCCGCATGGCGTCGAATGGCGGCTCGCGTGTCGCGATCTTGGAATCCCCGGCGAACCGCGTTGTCATGAGTTGCCGTTTCCGGTCAGCCGGCGCGCCCGCCGTTTCGTTTACAAATGTCCGCGATGCCGCGAGTCCTTCGCGCGCGTGCGTCGGATTCGGCGCGCCGTCGCATGTCTTGCCTGTTGCCGCGCGCACAATCGCGGCAAATTCGACGCGCGTTTTCGGCTGCGTCTTGTCGAAACAAAATGATCGTTTACTTTGTTCCGTGATCTCGGGAACAACTCGCCGCAGGGGTTTTGTGTGCCGCGCTCTGGTCATCGGCATTGTTTGCGCAGGTTCAGCACACGCATACATCCTCGAAAATCTTTCATGGACGCGCGATCGCACGGTTGTCATGCAACTGTCGCTCGGCCCTCGCGGCACGTTGATCGACGGCTCGACTTCATTCGATCAGGTCGCACAAGGCGCTCTGGCAATTTGGAACCCGTATCTCGTTCATCTGAAATTTTCCTCAATTCCGCATTCACCAGTGCCCCATGATGGCTCTGACGACGAGATGTCGGTTTTCTTTTCCAATAACATTTTCGGCGACACGTTCGATCACGGAACTCTCGCCATCACGTTGTTGAATTCGCGCAACGGCGTGCTGGAGGAAACCGACACGATCTTCAACACGTTCTACCAGTGGGATTCCTACCGGGGCAATCTGCGTCCCAGCGTGATGGATTTTCGCCGCGTCGCGATTCACGAGTTCGGCCACACGCTCGGCCTCGATCATCCGGACGAACACAACCAGCACGTCTCCGCGATCATGAATTCTAACGTCAGCAATCTCGACACGGTGCAAGCCGATGATATCGCGGGCGTGCGCAGTCTTTACAATAGCGGGCCCGCTTATCAGGCGCTCGGCAATGGCGCGATCCTGCGCAATCTCTCCACCCGCGCATTAGTCGGCACAGGGCAAAACGTTCTCATCGGCGGTTTCGTCATTCAAGGGTCGGCTCCGGCAACTTTCATCGTGCGCGCGATCGGTTACTCGCTGCGCGCTCTCGGGATCACCGCTCCCATTACCGATCCGACGCTGACAATTTATGACGCCAATCATCACGTGGTCGCGACGAATGATGATTGGTTTACGAGCACGAACGGGCCAACGATCGCGAGCTATCATCTCGATCCGCCCAACAGCGTTGAGTCGGCGCTCTACGTCACGTTGCATCAGGGAGCCTACACGGCCGTCGTGGAAGGATTTTCGCCTAGTGTGACGGGCATCGGTTTGGTGGAGCTGTACGATCTGCATCGGACCGCGAGCCGCGCCGGCAATATCTCTTCGCGCGGCCAGGTTCTCACCGGTCAGAATGTCTTGATTGCCGGCTTCATTGTCGGCGCAACGCAAAACAAACAGGTAATCGTGCGCGCAATCGGGCCGTCGCTTACGACGTCGGGAATTTCCAATCCGCTGGCTGATCCAACGCTCGAGTTGCACAACGGCAATGGCGCGCTTCTGCAAACGAACGACAATTGGCAGCAGAACAATCCGAATGCACAGACCATCATGAGTCGGGGTCTGGCACCAACACAACCGCGCGAATCAGCATTGCTCGCGACGCTCAACACCGGGAATTACACTGCGATTGTTCGCGGCGTGGCGAACGATACCGGCACAGCCGTCGTTGAAGTTTACGATCTCAGTCCGCCGCCGCCCTAGATGTAGAGGCGGCCGTGTCGGCCGCAACATCTGGAACTCGCGGGCGACACGCCCGCCCCTATATTTTTGCCTAACGAGTGATACGTTAAACGTCGGAGTTATCCTCGCCGCCCTTTTGTCCGCGCAGTTTTGCCTGGATAAAAAGATCGATCTCGCCGTCCATCACCGCCTGCACATTGCTCGTTTCCGCGCCGGTCCTGTGATCTTTCACCATCTGATAGGGTTGAAAGACGTACGACCGAATTTGGCTGCCCCATGCCACATCACCTTTCTCGCCGTACTGCCGGTCGATCTCGGCCCGTTTTTTGTCCTGCTCGATCTCGTAAAGTTTTGCTTTTAACATTTTGATCGCGAGCTCGCGATTGCGACCCTGGCTGCGCTCGGCCTGACAGGCGACGACGATTCCCGTCGGTTTGTGCACGATGCGCACCGCCGTCTCAACTTTGTTGACGTTCTGTCCGCCTTTGCCGCCGGAGCGATAGGTATCGATCTCGAGATCGGCCGGATTAATTTCGATCGGGGCCGAGTCTCCGATCTCGGGCACAACATCGACGCTGGCAAACGAAGTATGGCGACGCTTGTTCGCGTCGAAGGGCGAGATACGCACGAGCCGATGCACCCCGCGCTCGGTGTTGAGATATCCGTAGGCGTAATCGCCGCGCACCAACAGCGTGGCCGACTTGATTCCAACTTCTTCCCCCGTCTGGATATCGACAACCTGCGAGGTAAAACCGCTGCGTTCGATCCAGCGTTGATACATGCGCAAAAGCATATCCGCCCAATCGCACGACTCCGTTCCGCCCGCGCCGGAATGAATCGTGACGAACGCATTCGATGCGTCGTTTTCGCCGGAAAGAAACTGGCGCAATTCGAACGCCTCGAGTTTGTGCAGAAGCCGCGCGTGTTCGTCGGCCACTTCTTTTTCTGCATGCGCGCGTTGAGTGGGATCGCTTTCCTCAACGGCGAGTTGCTGCAACGCTTCGAAATCTTCCGCCGCGCGCTCGAGTTCGCGAAATGGATTCAGAAGCGAGCGCAGTCGCGAAACCTCTTCAACTTCCGATTGGGCCCGCTCGCGGTTCGACCAGAAATCGGGCGCGGACATGCGCGCTTCGAGCGCGACTAAATCTTTCTCGAGCTTCGGGACGTCAAAGAAACCTCCGCAACTCGCGCACACGCGCTGTTAGTTCCTCTGCATCGAAGGTCTGAAGCTCGTTCGCCATGAATGAAGATATCGGAACACGGCGTCAGTGCAAAAGGCAGGGGCGATTCATCCCTCGGAATCCTCTCGACACTACCCTCTCCACGGGGAGGGTTCGCGTCGTGACAGCCCGAGACGCCCTACCTGCGCTTACCTCCGCGCGCTTCCAGCCGGAAAATCGTTTCGCCTTCCTTCATCAGGTCGAGACGATCGCGCGCGATTGTTTCGAGATACGTTGGATCCGTTTTCAACCACGTAATTTCGCGCGTCTGGCGCGCGAGCAAAGTTTTCTGCTCGTTCACGAGCGACTGCAAGCGGTCGATGTCACCGCGGAGTTGGTTGAGCTTGTTGTAAGGCGGAACGAAAAGACTAACGACAATCAGCCAGATCGCGATGAAGAGCAGGACGCGCAGAACGCGATTCAATCGCTGCCAGATGGTGGCTTCGCGACGTTCTCGAAAGTCGCCGTAGCCGGAGTATTCCATCACCGCACCTTAGCGCCGTCGAAGGCGTTGTCACCAAGTTCCTCCGCGATTTGCAGAAGCTCGTTGTATTTGGCGACGCGATTGCTTTGGCAAAGAATATCGCTCTTCATCAGGCTGGGATGGACTGCAACTGCGATTCCGGCAATCGTGTTGGGTTCCGAATCAAAATTTCGCGCGCGATAATTTAACGACGGCCTCAGCGACATAAGCGAGAGGCGTAATGCTACAGGCGTTGCCTGTAAAGTGCGGGATCAACTGCGCGCGTCATCGCCTCGAGGTCGAGATCACGACCAAGAAAGGTTTGGATTTTCTTCGCCGAATCCAGCGGCGACCTAACGACATCGTGATATTCGATCGGCAGGTAGGAAAAACCGGCATTGCTTGAAAGAAAAGATTCTGTGTCGGCCATCTGCTGCTGAAAAATCTTTCTCAGCATCGCCGCGTCGGCGCTTTTCTTTCCTTCGCGCTCCAGCATGGCACGCTGGCTGGCGAGGATCTCGTCCAGCGGCCGTTTCATGAAAATGACCCGATAGGCGAAGCGCCCATCCGCCGGCAGCTCACGCAACAGCAGATGAATGATTTTGACGACGCGGCCGCGCGCCTCGCCCAGCCATGCCTGATCGGCCCGCAAACGCTTCACCGGCTCAAATTCGAAATAGCCGCGCGGATTGCTTTCGTCAGCGGTCCGTTTCTCATCCGTCAGCGCGGACAATCCGCCCGCGCTTAACATTTGCATCATGAGCGAGGTGCCAGAACGGGGCAGACCCGAAACGATGGTGATGAAATCGTCGGGCTCAGCCATTACTCGTTAGGAAGACAAAAACGGTGGAGCAAGTTCATTCTTTCCAGAATACTGAACACAATGGCGCTTCTATTAGCACAAAGCTGGCGAATCGACACGCACGGGAATTTCCGCCGCGGCGGCACGCCTCAAGTAGTGGTCCGCATTCTGACTGGTAAAATCAGTTGCGTGCGATAATCTGCCTTATGGTTTTTCGCGGGATTTGTCTTGTCGGAGCGATCACGGCGGGTTCCCTCTTTGCCGCGGAACCGGCGCACTTGTCTTCCGACGCCCTCAACAAAGCGATCCGAAGTGACACCATGACCATCCCGACGCCGGGCGAATTGTTCGCGGCCATGACGAAGCCGGGTAAAATCGACTGGCCCAGCCAATACCGGCCGCCCGTGCCGATGACGTATAGCAACCGCGCCCAGATTGCGCTCAACCTGGGCGGATTGATTGCCGATGGATTCGTCGCGGTCGAAGCGCGTGACACGCAACAGGTGAAAAACACCGGAGCCGACATCCTGAAGCTGGCGAAGGCGCTTGGCGTGAGTCAGGACATTCTCGGCCGCGGCAACAGCATTAACGAATTTGCCGAGAACAACGATTGGGATGCGTTGCAGGAAGAACTGGAGGCAACGCAAAATGAAGTGAAGGCGTCGATGCGTTCGCATCAGGACCAGGACTTGATTATTCTCGTTAGTCTGGGCGGATGGATTCGCGGCACCCAGGTCGTTACCGCCGCGGTGGAGAAAAATTACAGTGAGCGCAATGCGAAAGTTTTGCGGCAGCCGGCGCTGGTCAATTATATCCGCTCCAAGATCAACGATATTTCGCCGGAGCTTCGCAACGAGGTGCTGGTCAAGGACATCAGCGACCAGCTTTCCGAAATCGAGAAAATGGTTTCGTTTCCGATAAACACCGCGCCCAGTCTCGAAGACGTGCACAAGCTCAACACGACGGTGACGAAACTGATCGAAGAAATTCAAAGCAAAACGTCATGAAACGCATCGGCTTCTACATTGCCTTCCTGGCCCTCAGCCTCGCCGTTGCTTTTGCCGAATCGGATAGCGAAGTCAACGCGCGCAAGACGGCGCTCGACCTTGCCGGCGCCTTCACCAACGACGGCTTCAAGATTCGCGACGGGCACTGGTCGGGCTCGCTCAAGCCTAACGAGCCGGCGTTGATCGCGGTCAATCTCTATGCCGGCAACCAGTATTGGTTTGCAGCTGCTGCCGACAACGAAGGCAAGAAGGTGGGCGTGAAAATTTACGACGAGAGCGGCAATCAGGTAACGGCGGAAAACTACGTTGCAGGGGAGAGGGCGGCCGCTGGCTTTTCTCCAGAAAATAGCGGTCAATATTTCGTTAGTGTCAGCCTGCTGGAAGGCGAACCGGGGAGCGTTTGTTTGGTTTGTTCCTATAAGTGAACGGAACCTGCTAGGGAGAGGTTTATGCCGGCGAAGTTTTACGCGTTGTCCGCGGCAGCGGCGCTTGGCGTCGCGGCGTGTTCGTTAACGCAGAAGAACATAATCGGCGGCGCCGGCAGCGCGCAGCTTTATTCGGTGAGCTCCGAAAAAGCGCCGTTCTATAAATTCGGACCCCAGCAGGGAAATGGTCCGGACACGCAGTTGCCTCGCGATACGTTGATGACGCTCATCCGGCCGTCATTTGGATATTGCAAAGTGCATCTGACAAATGGCCAGGAAGGTTACGTCGCGAGCGAAGACATCAAAGTCGCGCCGGCATCCCTTGTTGCCGCAGCGACCGCACCGCCGCCGGACGCTGCACCCGCCACCACCCACGGCGAGCGTTTTAATCTAAATTCGACCGATCCGCGCCTCACTGTGCCGCCCGAAGATTTGCCCGAGAATAATCCCGAGCCCACACCGTTGCCGGGAACTTCGCCCGACTAACACCGCATCCGCGCTTGGCCGTCGCATTTTTTCCGGCCATTGTTTGCCGGTGAGTGCGATGCAGGTCTTGTTCGAAGGAAATGTCCAGGGAGTCGGTTTCCGTTATACCGTTCGTCACATCGCCAAAGGTTTCGATGTCACAGGCTGGGTCAAAAATTTGCGTGATGGCCGCGTCGAAATGCAGGTCAAGGGAGCAGAGGATGAGGTGAACGCGTTTCTCGACGCAATCCAGCAAAGCGAGTTGCGCTCCCACATTAGAAAATACGAAACGAAATCGTTGCCCGATACAGCGGCGATGCGCGGCTTTGAAATCCGTTATGACTGAACTCGCGATTGCGGCGCGTGGACTAACAAAAATTTTCCCGGTCTCGTTCCGGCGAGAACCGATCGTCGCATTGCGTGATCTCAACCTCGAAGTGGAAGCCGGCCAGGTTTACGGATTGCTCGGACCAAACGGCTCCGGCAAAAGCACGACGCTGAAAATTATTCTCGGTTTGCTTTGGCCGACGCGTGGCCGCGTGGAAATTTTTGGACGCGACAGCCGGCGTGTCGACAGCCGGACCATGGTCGGCTTTCTGCCCGAAAACCCGTACTTCTACAAATTTCTCACTGGCGAGGAGACGCTGCGCTTTTACGGCAAACTTTCCGGCCTGCACGGGAAGCGCTTGCAACAACGCGTCGCCGAGCTGCTCGAGTTGGTTGGCCTAACGAATGCACGCGATCGCCGTCTCAGCGGATACTCCAAAGGAATGTTGCAGCGAATTGGACTGGCCCAGGCGCTCATTCACGAACCGCGGCTTGTCGTTCTCGACGAACCTACGGCCGGGGTCGACCCCATTGGCTCTCGCGAAATCTGCGATCTCATTCTCGATTTGAAGCAGCGCGGCGTAACCGTTTTGCTCTCATCGCATCTGCTTGGACAGGTGCAGGAAATTTGCGACCGCGTGGGCATTCTCGCGCAAGGCCGGCTCGTTCGCGAAGGGCCGCTGCGTGAAATGATCGCGATCGAAAATCAAACCGAGCTCATTCTCGAAAACGCGTCGCCCGAACTCCTCCGGCAAATCGAAGCTGTGATCGAAAATTCGTCCGCGCGCCTTGTCGAACAACGCCGGCCGCAGACGACACTCGAGCGGCTCTTTATCGAGACGACCAAAGATCGTTAGGCGGATCTTCCTCATGTCCAACAAATCCGGAAAGTCCCGCGATGAGGGACATGCTGTCTTCTCGTTCCGCCGTGTTACCGCCATTACCGTCAACACGCTGACGGAACTGACGCGGCAGAAAATTTTCTACTTCATCCTCCTTTTCGCGCTGCTTCTCATTGGCACTTCCGGCTTTCTGGCGCCGCTGAGTTTTCAGCAGGAATTTCAATTACTGAAGGACGTGGCGCTGGGCGCGATGAGTATTTTCATTTCGCTCCTCGCGATCGCGAGCACGGCGCGGCTGCTCTCGCAGGAACTGGAAGATCGCACCATCTATACCATTCTCGCCAAACCGGTCTCGCGCTTTGAGTATCTTCTCGGGAAATTGGCCGGTGTCGTTCTGCTTCTCGCCTTCAGTATCGTTTTTATGAGCGCGCTCTTTTTTGCCGTGCTGTATCTGCGCGAACAAACCGTCCTGCGCGAAACCGCACGCCAAATTTCCGGCTTGCCAGCTGAGCAAATCAATGACGCGCTGCGAACGGTCCGCGCCTCGGCATTTAACGCCAGCCTGTTGCCGGCGATTGTGATTATTTACTTCAAGGGTTGCCTGCTCGCCTCGCTCACTCTTTTCGTCTCAACGTTCGCCACGTCGAATATTTTTACGATCGTCGTCATGGCTTTCATTTATTTCATCGGACATTTGCAGGCCACCGCGCGAACCTACTGGCTGCAACAACACAGCGTCGGTTGGATCAAGCATGCCTTCCTCGGTTTCGTTGCGCTGGTGTTTCCGGATCTGCAGGCTTTTAACCTGGTCGATGACGCCGTCGCAGGCGTTGCCATTCCGGCCGCGCTTTTTTTGAACACGACGTTGCTTGGCGTGTTCTACACGACACTTTACCTGCTCCTCGCCGCGGTCGTATTTTACGGTAAGGAATTGTGATGCGCATACTTATCGTGCTTGTAATCGTGATCGTAGTCGGCGCCGTCAGGTTGCCGGTCGAGGCGCGTCTCGCGACCACGCATCAGCAACTGCGTTTTCGCAGCACGAACCTTGATCTCAATCTGCGCGAACAAATCGGCCAGGGCGCGTTTATTGCAGCGCTGAGCGGTTTTCGCTCGCTTGTGGCCGACGTCGCTTTCATCCAGGCGCATGTCGCGTGGGAACGAACCGAGTGGGGCCGCGTGCTGCTCCTTTTCCGCGAAGCGACTACGCTCCAACCGCATTCCATTTTATTTTGGGACATGGCGGCGTGGCACATGGCGTGGAATGCGAGCGTGGCGGCGTTAAATGATCCGGGCCAGCCGCGCCAGGCCTTGCGTGTGAAAGCGCAGCGGGAATATTTCGCGCTCGGCAAGGATTTTCTCGAACGCGGTATCAAAAATAATCCCGATCAACCGCAACTTTACGATGCGCTCGCGCGACTTTACCGCGACAAATATCATGATCACGAAAATGCATCGCGCTACTACGCTCTCGCCGCGCAACGTCCGGGTGCGCCCAGTTATGAAAAAAGATTCGCCGCCTACGAGCTTTCCTATTGCGAAGGACGCGAGAACGAAGCTTATCAGCGTCTACACGAACTTTATCTTGCCGGTGAAAATGAACGGCTGCCCACTTTGATCACGCGCCTGAAATATCTCGAAACCAAACTTAACATTCCACTCCAGCAACGCATTCCCGACCCAGCACCCAACACTCATTAAGGAATGCGCTTCGCGATTTTTAGTGATATCCACGCCAATCTCGAAGCGATGAAAGCCGTACTCGAGGATGCGCAAAAACAAAACTGCTCGCACCACGTTTGTCTCGGCGACATCGTCGGCTACAACGCCAACCCGCATGAATGCGTCGAGATTGTTCGCGAACTGGATTGCCCCGCGATCAAGGGAAATCACGACGAACAGGCGTCGTTGCTCGAGCCTTCACGCGGTTTTAATGAGCTGGCCGAGCATGCGATCAACTGGACGCGCGAAAATCTGACCGACGCCGACAAGGAATGGTTGCGCGAATTGCGATTGCTGCGGCAGGTGCGCGATTTCACCATCGTGCACGCCACACTGGATAGCCCCGGTCTTTGGGACTATGTCCTCAACAATATCGACGCCGCCAACAGTCTCACGTATCAGCACACGACGGTTTGTTTTTTTGGGCATACTCACGTTCCCGTCGTCTACGTGCGAGATGCCGGCGTGCAACGGCTGCAGGTCCAGCAGATCACAATTGATCCGGCAAAAAAATATTTCATCAACGCGGGAAGCGTCGGCCAGCCGCGCGACGGCGATTGGCGTGCGGCCTATTGCATTTTCGATACGGAGCGAAACGTGGTCGAGCAGCGGCGCGTAAAATATGATGTCGAAACCGCGAAGAAGAAGATTGTGCAGGCCGGCCTCCCGCGATTGCTTGCCGACCGATTAAGCATCGGTCGCTGATTTCTGAAATCGATTCTCATCATCAAGCCGAGTTCGTTAGGCGACATCGTCCACACGCTGCCTGCCGTCGCCGCCATTCGTGAAGCGAATCCCACTGCGCGAATCAGCTGGGTCATTAATCCAGAGTGGGCGCCGCTTTTGCGCGGCAATCGCGATGTCAATCACGTTCACATTTTTCCCCGCGACGAACTGCGGGGCGCCTTTCGTGTTTCAACAAATTTACTGAGCTGGATAAAAAAAACGCGGCAACTCAAACCCGATGCCGCCCTCGATTTTCAAGGATTGTTGCGCAGTGCGTTCATCGCGCGCGTTAGTCGCGCACGTGAAGTTTTGGGAATGAGCGATGCCCGCGAAGGTTCGCGACTCGTCTATGACCGCATCACACGCGTGGATCGTGGCGCTCATGCAGTCGAACGTTATCTCAAGCTTGCGGAAACTTTTGGCGCGCAGATCAAGCGACCATTGCGTTTCCCGCTTCCGACCGGCGATGCGCTGCAACACTTCGAGCACGATGATCCATTCATCCTGTTGCATCCCTACGCGCGCGGACGGCGAAAATCGCTCTCGAACGAAGTCATCGCAGAGTTCTGTCGCAACTTCGCCCCAGCGCGCGTTGTTGTTGTCGGCGTGACGCGGCGCCGTTTTTCCGCGCCCGACAATTGCATCGATCTGAGTAATCAAACGACGCTCCTGCAACTAATCCACCTCATCCGCAAGGCTCGCTTCTTCATCAGCGTCGACAGCGGACCCATGCACATCGGCGCCGCCGTTAACGATCGTCTTATTTCAATTCACACATGGACTGATCCCCGTCGGGTCGGTCCTTACAACGACAACGCGTGGGTCTGGAAAAGCGGACAGCTATCCCGCGTGCGCGATCTGCCCGCCGGCTCGAAGAAAAAGAGCAGACAGACTTTCGAGCTTAAGCATGTCGCGCAGGTGGCAAAACATGCACGAACGCATTTTGGCGTAACCTAACGATTGGATTTCTCTTTTGCGCGCTGCGCCAGGATCGATTCCGCGAGCAGCAAATCGTTCGGAAAGGTGATCTTAAAATTGAAATCGTTGTTCGAAACGATCGCGACCTTCTCGCCGATGTGGTCCAGCGCCGAAGTTTCGTCGGTCACGACAATGCTCCCGGAGAAGATCGCATCATAAGCTCGCTCCAGGAGCTCGCGCATAAATATCTGTGGCGTTTGCAACGCATACATTCGTTCGCGATCCACCGAAGCGCAGATGAAGCCATCTTCGCCCACGCGCTTGAGCGTATCTTTTACGGGCTCAGCCAAAGCGGCCGCCCCATGCCGTCGGCACATTTCAAACACCTGTGCGATCTGCGCTGGCCTAACGAGCGGACGCGCGGCATCGTGCACGGCAACGAACTGCGTATCGCCACTGAGCGCCTTCAATCCGGCGCGGACCGAATCCTGACGGCGTTCCCCGCCGGGAATGATTTTTCGAACCTTTGCAAACGCGGGTCCGCGGATGAGTTTCTCGTGCGCTTCGACCTGCTCTTTGCGCACAACCAAAACGATCTCATCTACCTGCGCCGTGTTTTCGAACGCAGCGATTGCATGAGCGAGCACAGGTTTGTCGCCTAGCAGCGCGAATAGCTTGTCGAACCCCATGCGTTGGCCGCTGCCGGCCGCGACGATGATCGCTGTCAGCATGCCATTGAGAAAGATCCAGCATCCAACATCGAACGTCCAACATCGAACATCGAACATCGAAGTGAAATCCTTCCGCGTTCGGCGTTCGGCGTTCGATGTTGGATGTTCGATGTTTTCTTCACGGCAACTGGCGCTGCACTTCCTGACTCAGTGTCTTGCCGTCGGCGCGTCCGGCCGCCCTCGCCTGCAGCTCTTTCATCACCATGCCCATTTGCGCCTTGGAAGTCGCGCCTAACGAGGCGATCGTTTCACGTACAAGTTGGGATAATTCTTCAGCGCTCAACTGTTGCGGCAGATAACTGTTCAGAATTTCCAGTTCCTGTTTTTCCTTCGCCGCCAATTCCGCGCGCCCGCCCTTTTCAAAACTGTCGATTGAATCCTGTCGCTGTTTTGCCTGCTTACGAATGACCTGTGTCGCCTCGGCATCAGCCAGCTCGGCTTCCGGTCCGGATTTCTCGATCGCGGCATACTTGAGTGCGGACTTGAGCATGCGCAAAACGCCCAGGCGCGTCGCGTCCTTTGCGCGCATGGCATCTTTCAAGTCCGAATCGATCCGTTGCTGAAGCGTCATTCTGCGACGCTAGACATCGCGTAAGACAAACGCAAATCGCTCCCCCGGCAATCACACTGCCGCTCGCAATTTCTCCACCGCGCTCTGCACTGACGCACTATCTCCAACGCTGACGACTTCCGTTCCTTTTTGAATGCGTTGCAGTAAACCGCCGAGCACATTTCCCGGACCAAGCTCGATGAAAAAATCGCATCCGCGATCGAGCAACCGCTGCATGCAATCAACCCAGCGAACTGTGGCCGTCACTTGCTCCTGAAGTGTTTGTCTGATTTCAGCCGGAGTATGAACTTCCGCGCCGGTAACGTTGCTTACTACGGCAAATCGGGGCGCCTGAATCATTACGTGCCACAAAGCATGTCCGAATTTTTCATACGCGTCTTGCATCAACCGCGAGTGATACGCGCCCGCGACATTGAGCAACGTCGCGCGGCGCACACCATATTCCCTGGCCACACCGACGGCCGCTTCGACTTTGGCCAGCTCTCCGGAGACAACGATTTGCCCCGGTGAATTGATGTTCGCAATATCCACATCTTCATCGGCCGCGAGACGACGCACATCGTTTTCTGCCGCGCCGATCATTGCCGCCATTCCGCCGATCGTTGCCGCGCAGGCTTCATCCATGAATTGCCCGCGCTTCTGCACCAGTTTCAATCCCTCGGCAAAATCAAAAGTGCCGGCGGCAGCATGTGCGGTTAACTCGCCTAACGAAAGGCCGGCAGCGCCTTCGATCGGAAATTCCCCCGCAAGTGCGCGCAAGACCGCCAGCGCCGCGAGACCATGAACAAAAAGCGCCGGCTGACAGTTCGAGGTCTTCGTCAGTTCCTCAATGGGACCATTCCACGCGATCTCGCTCAGCTTGCGCCCGAGAATTTCGTCCGCTTGCTCAAACATCTCGGCGGCGGTTGGAAATTGATCCGCGAGATCGCGGCCCATCCCAACGCTCTGCGCACCTTGGCCCGCAAAGAGAAGTGCGATCTTTGGCATTGGTTCCTTAGTTAGCCGTATTTCCATTCAAGAGCGAGCATAGTCGGGAACCATGCTTGCCATCCCGAGCAAAGCGAGGGACCTCACGATTCACTACTGGTCCACCACACCAGACCGTATCTTCGTGAGGTCCCTCACTACGTTCGGGGTGACAACGATGAACGCGCCACGTCGCGTCCCACTTAATCTTTGCGCTTGCACGGCCAATGCTCGACTCGCGAGCATAAACGAACGCCCAATTATGGCTCTTACCACGCGCGAAATCGAAACCCCCGATTCCGTCACGCGCGTGGTCGCGGCGGATGCAAAGTTGCGCAACGAAAATCCGGGCGACGACATCGGCGAAAAGATGGTGCTCAACATGGGCCCGTCGCATCCGGCAACGCACGGAGTCCTGCGTCTCGTTCTCGAGCTCGACGGCGAGATCATCACCAAAGCGACGCCCGATGTCGGTTATCTGCATCGCGGCGATGAGAAGATCGCGGAGAACATGCAATACAATCAGTTCGTTCCTTACACGGACCGACTCGATTATCTGGCGCCGCTTTCCAACAACGTCGCCTACGCGCTGGCGGTGGAAAAATTGATGGGTTGGGAACTGCCGCCGCGAGGTCAGGCCATTCGCACAATCTGCTGCGAAACGTCGCGCATCTCCGCGCATTTGTTAGGCCTGGGTGCGATGGCGCTCGATCTCGGTGCGATGACCGTTTTTCTCTACACGTTTACCGAACGCGAAAAGCTCTACAATTTGTTCGAACTACTAACCGGCGCGCGCTTCACCACTTCTTACACGCGCGTCGGCGGACAGATCCGCGATTTACCCGAGACGTTCATCCCGCAACTTGAGAAGTTTTGCGACGATTTTATTCCGCAACTCGATGAGATCGATCAATTGCTCACGCGCAATCGGATCTTTGTCGATCGCACAAAAGACATCGGCGTAATCACTCAAGATCGCGCCATCGCTTACGCGCTTTCCGGTCCGAACCTGCGCGGCAGCGGCATCGAACACGACCTGCGTCGCAAACATCCGTATCTCGATTACGACAAGTACGACTTCGACGTTGTTATCGGAAGCGCAGGCGATTGCTACGATCGCTATCTCGTTCGCATCGAAGAAATGCGGCAGAGCGTTCGCATCTTGCGACAGGTCATCGACAAACTTCCGAGCGGTCCGATCAACGTCGCCGATTGGAAAAATACACTGCCGCCGAAATCGCATGTCATGACGAAGATGGAGGAACTGATTCATCATTTCATCGTCGTGACCGAAGGCTTGGACGCGCCGGCGGGAGAAATTTACTTCGCCGCGGAAAATCCGAAGGGCGAGCTGGGCTTTTACATCAACAGCAAAGGCGGCGGCGTTCCGCATCGCCTGAAAATTCGCGCGCCGTCCTTTGTCAATCTGAGCATCCTTCCGGAATTGTTGCCCGGCCACATGGTTAGCGACGTCGTCGCCATCCTCGGCAGTCTGGACTTCGTCATGGGAGAATGCGACAGATGAAAACGCAAAATATGAAGATGAACAGACTCCATTTACCGGTCCTTTTTCTCGCCGCGCTCGCCTTCGTTTTCAGCAGTTGCGACCGCAATATGCTGACCGGCTCAAAGTTGACCCCGGCCAATTACGACCAGGTCACCACCGGCATGTCGAAGGCGCAGGTGGAAAAGATTTTAGGACCGCCGACGACGATGGAAACGAAGGACATGATAATCTTCAAGAAGACGACCTACCGTTACGAAGACGGGAAGAAGTTCGCCATCATCACTTTTAAGAACGACGAATTGGACAGCAAAGATACCAACATGGGCCGCGAGCCATGAAGTTGACCACAATCGCTATTACGGCCGCGCTGATGTTAGGCGGATGCCACATCGGTCCGCGCCTAACGAAAGCAAACGTCGACCAGGTCACAGAGGGAATGGCGAAGAAGCAGGTCGAATCCATTCTTGGCCCACCGACGGCGATCGATACGACGGATCTTATTCTATTGAAGAAAACGACCTACACCTACAGGCAGGGCAGCGACACGGTGACGGTCGTTTTCAAAGACGACAAAGTGCAATCGAAAGAGAGCACGCTCACAAAATAGCTTGTCTGTGGACTCGACGAGCACGCGTCTTCCGCCCGAGTTGGAGCGAAAAATGGATGACGCCATCGGGCATTATCCGTCCGAACACAAACGCAGTGCGGCCCTGCCGCTTTTGCATTTATGGCAGGAACATTTCGGTTTCATTAGCGATGAAGGCGTCAGGTGGATCGCGGCGAAGCTGGAGTTGCAACCGATCAACATTCTAGAACTGGTCACGTTCTATCCCATGCTTCGCCAGGCGCCGGCGGGGAAGAAACATATTCGGGTCTGCCGCACGTTGAGCTGCGCGATGGCCGGAAGTTACGAGCTGATGGATGATCTTTGCGCCGCGACGGGTATCGAGCGCCACGTCGACGCGAATGGAACGCACACGCCGGTGACAGTGAGCGCCGAAGGAAATTACAGCATTGAATTTGTCGAATGCCTCGCGAGCTGCGGGACCGCACCGGTTTGCATGATCGAAGACGAGCTCGTGGAAAATGCACGGTCGGTAGCTGCTTCGGAGCTGCTCAAGGAGCGCCGATCTCCAGATCGCCGAACTGAGACAAACGGCGGTTTGGAAACCGCCGCTCCTTGGAAACCCAACTCGTCGCCCTCATCCACTCGAACGTCGACTAATCTTCGAAAATATCGGCCGCGAAAACTGGACGATCGACATCGATTGCTACCTGAAGGCTGGCGGATACGACCAACTGAAGAAAGCAGTGACGATGGCGCGCGTCCGACATCGTCAACGAAGTCAAAATCTCCGGGCTGCGCGGACGCGGCGGTGCCGGTTTTCCCTGCGGTGTGAAATGGGGATTCATCAAACCCGACGAGAAAAAGCCCGTCTACCTGATCTGCAACGCCGACGAATCCGAGCCAGGCACATTCAAGGATCGTTACATCATCCATGAAGATCCACACCAACTGCTGGAGGGAATTCTGATTTCATGCTTCGCGCTGAACGCGCACATCGCGTACATATATATAAGAGGCGAATTTCCCGAGGGCGCGAAAATCCTCGAACGCGCAATCGAAGAAGCGCGCGCGAAAAATTTTGTCGGGAAAAATATTCTCGGTACCGGCTTCGATGTTGAGATTCATATTCATCGTGGCGCCGGGGCCTACATCTGCGGCGAAGAAACCGGCCTGATCGAATCGCTCGAGGGCAAGCGCGCCTATCCGCGGATCAAGCCGCCGTATTTTCCGGCCGTGCTCGGTCTCTACATGTCGCCCACGATCGTGAACAACGTCGAGACGCTCTGCCACGTGAAACACATCATCGCGATGGGCGGCGCGGCCTATGCGAAAATCGGCCGACCGAATAATACTGGCACGCGTATCGTGTGCGTAAGCGGTGACGTCGCGCGTCCCGGTTATTACGAAATTGAGGTCGGCGCAGTCACGATGGGCCAACTCCTCTACGACATGGCCGGCGGAATTCGGTGGGGACGGAGACTCAAGGCGGTCATTCCTGGCGGAAGTTCAGCGAAGGTTTTGCGCGCGGATGAAATGTTCAAGCTCAAGGAAAAACAGATCGACGGCACAACAATCGAACGCGAGATGCCGATCGACCAAATCCCGCTCGATTTCGATTCGCTGGCCGCGGCCGGATCGATGGCCGGTTCCGGTGGCGTGATCGTGCTCGACGATTCGCGCGACATGGTTTGGGTGCTCAACAACATCAACGAATTTTATGCGCACGAGAGTTGCGGCCAGTGCACGCCGTGTCGTGAGGGTTCGCTTTGGATGAAAAAAATCACCGACCGCATGTTGCTCGGCGGCGGAGTTCAGCAGGATCCAAAAACGCTCAAGACCGTCGCCGACAACATCGCCGGCCGCACCATCTGCGCTTTTGGCGAAGCGTGTGCGTGGCCGACACAAAGTTTCGTCGAAAAATTCCCGGAAGAATTTGCCGCGCGCGCTAACAAGCCTACACCTCCAGCACTCCCACCCGAATACACGCCTAACGAGTTAATCGAGGAGTCATCAATTCCAACCCGTCCCCTCGCCCGCGATCCCGGCTGGGAAAAAGCCGGCACAGCCGGAACAATTTGATGGCCGAGCAAACTTCTCCGCCACTGTTCAACGTCCAGATTAACGGGACGTGGCATCAATTTCCGAAAGGCACACGCGTGATCGAGGCGTGCGAGCAGGCAGGATTTTTTGTGCCGCGTTATTGCTATCACAAAAAGCTTACCTCTCCCGGCAACTGCCGCATGTGTTTGATCGAGATGGGCATGCCGCGCATGGGGCCCGATCGCAAACCGGAGCTCGGCGCAGACGGTAAACCGGTCATCAACTGGATGCCGCGTCCGCAAATCTGTTGCGCGCAGGATGTCGCCGAAGGAATGGGCGTGCGCACCGATTCACCGCTCGCGCAAGAATGTCGTCGCGGCGTGATGGAGTTTTTGCTCATCAATCACCCGCTCGATTGTCCGATATGCGATCAGGCGGGTGAATGTCGTTTACAGGAGTTCAGCGTCGACTACGGGAACGCGGCCTCGCGCTTTCTCGAAAACAAGGTCAAGAAACCGAAGAACGTCGAACTCGGTCCGCGCGTTACGCTCGACGACGAGCGCTGCATTTTGTGTTCGCGCTGCATTCGCTTCTGCCAGGAGATTGTGCACGATGATGTCCTCGGCTTCGTCGATCGCGGCAGCCACAGCGTTCTCACCGCGCATCCGGGCAAGCGACTGGAGAATAATTATTCGCTCAACACCGTCGACATTTGCCCCGTCGGCGCGCTCACCTCCTCGGATTTCCGTTTCAAAATGCGCGTCTGGTTTTTGAAAGAGACGAAAAGTTTCTGCACCAGTTGCGCGACGGGTTGCAACACACTCATCGGCACGCGCCAGGATGTGATCTACCGCCAGACGCCGCGCGAAAACGATGCCGTTAACTCCTGCTGGATGTGCGACTACGGCCGTCTCAATTTCGGTTATCTTGAAGCGCCGGAACGTCTGCTCGAACCGCAGATGTTCATTAACGGCAAGCTCGCGCCGAGTCCGTGGGAAACTGTCATTCGCGATGTCGCGACGCAATTGCGACAATTTGCGGGCCGACAAATTGCGATCCTCGCCTCCGGTCGCATGACGAACGAGGAACTTTGGCTCACTTCGCGACTGGCAAAACTTCTCGGCGTCGAACTGCTCGACATTTTGCCGCGCAGCGGACCGGGCGATGAAATTCTGCTGAGCGAAGATCGCAATCCAAATACAAACGGTGCGAAGTTGATTCTCGGCCTAACGAGTGAGCCGGGTGAGAAGCTTGCGCAAATTGCACATGACATTGCTTCGGGCGAACTCAGAGCGCTCATCGCGCTGGGCGAAGATCCACTCAAGCTCGAGCATAACTGCGGAACAACTCGCAGCGCTTCCCACTTTTGTTGTCATGGACATTCTGAAGAACGAATCCACGCCGTTGGCGACGGCGGTTTTCCCTTCGTTCGGTTTCGCGGAGAAGCGCGGTTCGATGATCAATCGCAAAGGTCGGCTGCAGCGATTGAATCGCGCGGTCGCTGGCCCCGGTGCGGCGCGCGACGATTGGGAAATTTTGCGCGACTTGATTCAAGCCTGCACCGAACAGAACGGCATTTATTCGATTGAAGATGTGTTTCGCGAAATGAGCGCGGCGATTCCGCAATTCGCCGGGCTCAATTTGAGCAAAATCGGCGACCTCGGCGTGCAGATCTTGGATTTGGAAACGGACCCGCCATCGGGTGAGCCAGCAAAGGAAAAGGTGCAACGTCGCGAGAAAGAAAAAGCGTCGAAGTGATGTGCCCGGGCATATTTACAGGTAGGGACGCCTCTCCGAGGTGTCCCACTTCACTTCGGCGCGGCCGATGGACGCTTCGGAGAAGCATCCCTACCTCAGAGTGAGTCCCATGTCGTTTCTCATCATCACGTCGCTGATCAAAATCATCGGCATCGTCTTTGTCGTCATTCTCCCCCTCGTTTCCTACAGCGTGTACGCGGAACGACGTGTAAGCGCGCTTATCCAGGATCGGCTCGGACCGAATCGCGTCGGACCCGCGGGTTTATTTCAACCGATCGCCGACGCCATGAAGTTTTTGCTGAAAGAACAACTCACGCCGGCGCACGTAAACAAGTTCTACTACTACCTCGCGCCGTGCCTCGCCATGATCCCGGCCATCATGACGATCGCAGTGGTGCCGTTCGGCAGCACGCTACTCGGCGTTCCGATGGTCATTGCCGACATCAACGTCGGCGTGCTTTATGTTTTCGCCATCGCCTCGTTAGGCGTGTACGGCATCGTGCTCGCCGGCTGGTCATCAAATTCAAAGTATCCGTTCCTCGGCGGCGTGCGTTCGTCGTCGCAAATGCTTTCCTACGAGCTGTCGTTAGGCCTGGCCGTCATCCCGGTTTTTCTTCTCGTCGGCCAGCTTCGCCTAACGAGTGTGGTGCGCTATCAGATCGAACACGGCTGGATGATCGCACCGTTTCTCGGCGACTGGACCAGCCCGGCGAAGTGGCTCCTCACCATCCCGATGTGGATTTCGTTTCTCGTTTTCATGATCGCCATCTTTGCCGAAACAAACCGGCTCCCATTCGATTTGCCGGAAGCAGAACAGGAACTGGCCGGCGGTTATCACACCGAATATGCCGCGATGAAGTTCGGTCTATTTTTCCTCGGCGAATACGCCGCGATGATCACCGGCTCGGCCGTACTGGTCACGCTTTTCCTTGGCGGCTGGCATCTGCCGATTCCTTCGTGGCACGGTCAATTTCACTGGGTCCTCGTCGACGGCTCGGCTCCAGGCTGGCGTGGCATCGCCGGCGGACTATTCAACATCGCAATCTTCTTCGCCAAACTCATCGCGATGCTTTTCTTCTTTATCTGGGTCCGCTGGACGCTGCCGCGTTTTCGTTACGACCAGCTCATGCGACTCGGTTGGGTTTTCTTTTTCGAAATCGCGCTCGTGAATATTTTCATCGCCGCGCTCATCATCGCTTACTTTCCTCAATAATCTTCCTCTACCTCTCCCTCTTCCTCTAATCTCCAATGTTCCACCACGAAAAACTGAAAGTTTACCAACGCGCTCTGGAGTTTGCCGCTTGGTCGCAACTTCTCATCGATTCGATTTCAAAGAAGACTTCAACGCGCGACCAGCTCGAACGAGCTGGAGATAGCATCGCGCTGAATATTGCCGAGGGTAATGGCAAGTTTTCGCAAAGAGATCGCGCACGATTTTTCCAAATCGCGCACGGCTCAGCATTGGAATCAGCCGCATGTCTTGATCTTTTCGTCGCGCGTGGATGCTGCGAACAGAAAGCAATCGAAAAAGGCAAAGCCAAGCTCGAAGAGATCGTGAAGATGCTATTCGTCATGCTCGATCAGCTTGGATGTCGAGTTGCGGAGGAAATGCCGGTCTACGGAGACAAAGCAGAGGAAGAGGTAGAGGTAGCGGAAGATTAAACATGGCGATCACAGTCCCGCGCCCAAAACTTTCGTGGTTCGAGCGGCTTTATTTGCCCGCGATCGTGAGTGGTCTGGTCATCACGCTGCGCCATTTCACAAATATGCTCTTGGGGCGGACGAAAGTGACGATGCAGTATCCCGAGCAAAAATGGGATTCGGCCATGCCGGACCATTATCGCGGCGCGCCCGCTCTGGTGCGCGATGAATCCGGACGCGTGCGCTGCGTCGCGTGTCAGCTTTGCGAATTCATTTGTCCGCCGCGCGCGATCAAGATCGTACCCGGCGAAATTCCGCCGGCCGACCGTTTCGCCAAAGTCGAAAAATATCCAGACGAATTCGACATCGACATGATTCGCTGCATCTACTGCGGGATGTGCGAGGAAGTCTGTCCGGAACAGGCCATTTTTCTGCGCAAGGATTACGCCATCACCGGTCTCACGCGCGCGGAGATGGTGCACGACAAACAAAAACTTCTCGAAATCGGCGGTGTCATGCACGGCGTTGTCTTGAAATGGAACGAGAAGAAATGAGCACCGTCATCCCGAGCGCAGCGAGGGACCTCACGATCTCTTGGCATGGGCACGCAAAGGTCACGGACAATCGAAGCTGTCATCGTGAGGTCCTTCACTTCGTTCAGGATGACCTGCGTTGAACGGTTGGATTTATCGTTAGGCTAACTATGCAGCCAATCCTTTTTTGGATCTTCTCGTTAGCCATGCTCGGATTCGGGGCCGCCGTCGTCATCAATCGCAGCCCAATCGCCAGCGCACTCAGCCTCGTCGTTTCCTTTCTCGGCCTGGCGGCGCTTTTCATGATGCTCGACGCGTTTTTCATCGGCGTGATCCAGGTGCTGGTTTACGCCGGCGCAGTCATGGTCTTGTTCCTCTTCATCATCATGCTGCTCGATCTGCGCGCGGAGGAGCGTCGCAAGATAAATGTCGTCGCCGTTATCGGCGGGACGTTGGTTTCATTGGCGCTTTTTTTCCAAATCTATTGCGTCGTGCACAAGTTGCGCGCGGCGGAACAACCGTTTCCGCGATTGCCGATTTCCAAAATCGACGATGTTCGCAATGTCGGACTGCTCCTGTTCAATCATTACAATCTGCCATTTCAAATCATCGGAATTCTGGTCCTGGTGGCGACGGTCGGCGTCATCGTCCTGAGCAAACGCGAGCTGCGATAATATGGTCACGCTCGGCGATTATCTTCTCGTTAGCGGGCTGCTTTTTACCATCGGCTTTGCCGGCGTCATTCTGCGGCGCAATCTCATCATCATTTTCATGTCGCTCGAGTTGATGCTGAACGCGGCCAATCTTTCGCTCGTCGCGTTCTCGCGCTTTCGCGTCGATGCCGCCGGCCTGCCAAACTACAACGCGCAGGTTTTTGTTTTCTTCATCATCACTGTGGCCGCGGCTGAGGTGGCAGTCGGTCTTGCCATCATCGTCGCGCTATATCGGGTGCGCCGAACCACTCACGTTGAGGACATCAACAGTCTGAAATTCTGATGAAACGCATGACGCAATATTGTCCGGGGAGCGCGCCCGCCTCGGGCGCACTTTTCGGCGCCTCGCCGAAAAGCCGGAAGAAGAAGGCGCTCGGCGAGGGCGCCAAGCGTAGCGCCCGAGGCGGGCGCGCTCCCCGGGCCGTTGGAAGGCATCTATTCCAGTCATGATCGATTACTTGCCGTGGCTGGTTTTGTTTCTGCCGCTCGCGGCGGCTTTTACGATCGTTTTGGTCACGAGTTGGTCGCGTCGCATCAGCAGTTGGATTTCAGTTGCAACCGTCTGCATTTGTTTTGTCGGAAGTTGCATCCTCTTCGCCAATCCAAATTCAAATCCTCGCGACGGCGCATTGGATTAATCTTTGGCCGATGCTCGATATTCCGTTCGCTTTCGTTCTCGATCGTCTGAGCAAGACAATGCTCGTTCTGGTTACTGGCGTCGGCGCGCTCATTCATATTTACTCGTTAGGCTATATGCGCGAAGACAAAGGCCAGTCGCGCTACTTCGCCGCGCTCTCCTTCTTCATGTTCGCCATGCTCGGCATCGTCTTGGCGAACAATTTCGTGATGATGTTCATCTTCTGGGAGCTGGTCGGCGTCGCCTCCTATCTTTTGATCGGGCACTGGTTCGAACGCGACGCCGCCGCCGATGCCGCCAAAAAAGCCTTCATCACCAATCGCATCGGCGATTTCGGTTTCATGCTCGGCATTTTGATGGCGTGGACTGCGACTGGCTCCGTCGTCTTTACCGAGATCGCGTCGAACATCTCGAAGCTAACCTCGCACCCTGGATATCTGACCGTTACCGCGCTTTTGATTTTTTGCGGTGCCGTCGGCAAGTCCGCACAATTTCCGCTGCACGTCTGGTTGCCGGACGCGATGGAGGGTCCGACACCAATCTCTGCCTTGATCCACGCCGCGACGATGGTGGCGGCGGGTGTTTACATGCTGGTGCGCGTCGGTTTTCTCATTCAACTGTCGCCGACGGCGCTCCTCGTCATCGCGTGGATCGGAACGATCAGCTCCGTCATCGCCGCGTTAACCGCAACGCAGCAGGACGACATAAAAAAAATTCTCGCCTACTCCACCATCTCGCAGCTCGGCTACATGATTACCGCCGTCGGTCTCGCTTCGGGCGAAGCGGCGATGTTTCACCTTTTCACGCACGCGTTTTTCAAGGCGCTGCTCTTCCTCGGCGCGGGTGCAATCATCATCATGCTGCATCACGAGCAAAACATTTGGAAAATGGGCGCGCTTGCCCGGCGAATGCAGATAACATTTCTCACATTCGGTGTCGGCACGCTTGCGCTGACCGGCTTCCCGGGGTTCAGCGGATTTTTTAGCAAAGACGCAATTCTCGCCATCGCTTACGAACGCAACCCGGCGATTTTCGCGCTCGGTCTTTTCACCGCATTCCTGACCGCGTTCTACATGATGCGCCTCGTTCTCGTTGTTTTCTTCGGAAAGCCGCGAATGGAGGCGGTTCAGCATTGTGATGAAGCGCCGCCCGTCATGACCGTTCCGCTGGTTGTTCTCGCTTTCATGTCTTTCATCGCCGGCTTTGGTTTTTTTGCGCGCCGTTTTCTTCCGCTGCCAGAACACCAAGCGGTCAGTTTTGTTGTCCCATTGCTTGCCATTACTGCGTTACTTCTCGGGGGCGGACTCGCTTTTTATCTCTACCGCACGCGTGAAACCGATCCGATCAACGCCGCGATTTTGCGACGCCGTTTTTACTTCGACGAATTCTATGAGTGGCTGATTGAATGGACGCAGGGTTTTCTTTCGCGTCTGGCGGCATTTTGCGATCGCTGGATCATTGATGCAGGCGCTGTGCGTGGTGCGAGCGGCGCGACCTGGGGAACCGGCGCACTCTTGCGTCTCCTTCAGGTCGGCAACCTGCAGGCCTACGCCTTTCTCTTCGGTCTTGGCATTGTCTGGCTCATTTACCTCACCGTTTTCCGCTGATGCTATTGCTCATCCTTTTTGCCCCCATCGTTGCCGCGATCGCGATTTTGTTTGGCGCGCCCGCGCGACGAACTGCCATCGTCGCCGCCACGATCGAGCTGATCGGCGCAGGGCTGCTCCTCTCCCGGTTCGATAAAGGCGCTGTTGGTTTTCAATTCGTCACCGCGTGGACCATCAATCCCGATTGGGGCTGGCGCTTTGCCCTCGGCATCGACGGCTTGAGTCTCATCATGCTGCTCCTGACCGCGATCGTCACATTCGCCGCGATCTGGTTCACCGCGGAAATCTCACGCAACGAAGGCGCGTTTTACTCCTGTCTGCTTTTCATTTCCGCGGGCGCAGTCGGCGCTTTCGCTTCGATCGACTTGTTCTTCTTTTATGCGTTCCACGAGCTCGCACTCATCCCGACATTCCTGCTCATCGGAATTTGGGGAACCGGCAACCGGCAAACCGCGGCTTGGAAAATCACGATCTACCTCGCGATCGGCAGTTTCATTTTGTTGCTCGGCTTGATCCTGCTCTATCGCAGTTTGCCCGCGAGCCTCGCGCAGTTTTGACTTTGCCGTTTTGCAAGCCGCCGCCAACGCCGGTCAAATCAGCGCCGGCGCACAACAAAACATTTATTTGGTGTTGCTCATCGGTTTCGGAATTCTCATTTCGCTTTTTCCATTTCATACGTGGGCGCCGGAAGCATATGCCTCGGCGCCATCGCCGGCCGCGATGCTGCATGCGGGCGTGTTGAAAAAATTCGGACTTTACGGATTGCTGCGTCTCGCCATTCCACTGCTGCCGGCCGGCGCGCAATATTGGAACAAACTTCTCATCGTCCTGTTGCTCGGGAACATCATCTACGTCGGACTTGTCACGATCGCGCAGAAACGGCTCGATTGGATGCTCGGTTATTCCAGCGTCATGCACATGGGCTACATTTTTCTCGGTATTGCCAGCGCAAACATTATCGGGATCTATGGCGCCGCGATTCTCATGCTCGCGCACGGACTTTCGATCGCCCTTCTTTTCGGCATCACTGGTGAACTGCGCCGCCGCACGGGCACACTCGTTTTCGAAGACCTGGGCGGACTCGCGAAGACGATGCCTTTTGCCGGATTCGTTTTCGGACTCGCGGCGTTTGCCGCCATCGGCTTGCCCGGCTTCGCGAATTTTGCCGGGGAAGTATTGATTTTCTTTGGCGCGTTCAGGCGCGGCGCGAACATGTTGCGGTTCGACGCATTCCAAGTGGCAACGACGCTCGCGCTCTGGGGAGTCGTGATTTCCGCCGTCTACATGTTGCGCGCTTATCGCGCTGTTTTCATGGGACGAATGGAGAGCAAGTGGAGTGGTCTTGTTGATCTGCGCAACTCGCTGCGGTTGCCGATCACCCTGCTCGTTGCCGCCCTGCTCGCGGTCGGATTTTTCCCGCAATCGTTCGTCCAGATCGTCACTCCGCCATTCCGCAGCTTTTTCGCCGCGAAGTGATCATGATCGGCGCGCCCACTCTCGAGATCGCCGTCATTCTTCTCGGCGCCGGGTTGCTGCTGCTCGAAGCGTTCTCCGAGAAAATCGAAAAGGAAGGAATCGCCTATGCGGCGATCGCCGGTCTCGTCGTGATTTTGCTCGCCAGCTTCTTCGTCGCGCCTGCGCCGGTCGATCATCCATCGGCATTTTGGAATTTCTATGCGGCTGATTCGCTCGCGATTTTCTTCAAACGCTTCGCGCTCGTAACGACGATTTTTGTGCTGATCATGATGATCGATTACGCGCCGACCGTGCGCTCGTTAGTTCACGGCGTCACTTCGCAAGCGGGTCTCGGCGAATTCTTCGCGCTGCCGCTTTTTACCTGCGCGGGATTGATGTGGATCGCCTCCGCGATCGACTTCGTCATGATCTTCGTTTCGATCGAGCTTGTTTCGGTTTCGTTCTACGTCCTCGTCAGTTTTACGCGACGCAATCCCGCGACCCTGGAAGCGGGTGTGAAATACCTGATTCTCAGCGCCGTCGCGACCGGTTTTCTCGTTTACGGCATTACCTGGATTTTCGGCGTGACCGGCGAAACGAATCTCGATCGGGTGGCGGCTGCCCTAACGAGTGGTCACATCGAAACGATGCCGGCGCTTTTTGGAATGGTGCTGGTTCTGGTCGCGCTCGGGTTCAAGATCGCCGCCGTCCCATTGCAGATCTGGGTGCCGGACGTTTACGAAGGCGCGCCGACGCCAATCACGGCTTTTCTTTCCGTTGGTTCAAAAGCTGCCGGGTTCGTCGTTCTTCTTCGAATTCTGCACCCATTCTTCATTTTGCCGCAGGTGCAGCGTGCTCTCGTCATCGTCGCGATCCTGACTTTGATTTACGGAAACCTCGCCGCACTTCCGCAAAGCAATCTCAAGCGACTGCTCGCTTACTCGAGCATTGGTCACACTGGATATTTGCTGATCGGCATCGTTTCGATGTCCGGCGTCGCGACCAGTTATTATCTCGTCGCGTACCTGGTCATGACGCTGCTGAGTTTTGCGGTGCTAATCGTGGTGGCAAATCAGAGCGGCGAAAAAATCCAGGATTTCAATGGTTTGAGCAAACGCTCGCCCTTTCTCGCCTTCGCCATGCTTGTTGCAATGATCTCGCTCGCGGGCGTTCCGTTCACCGCCGGATTTTTAGGGAAGTTCTTCGTTTTCGACGCTGCGATCCAGCAACGCCAGTTTGCGCTCGCAGCCGTGGGTGTCGTCACGGTTGGATGCGGTTTTTATTATTATTTAAAAGTCGTGCGCGCGATGTACTGGGAAGAACCGAAGAATCGCGACGCAATTCCTATCAGCGGACTCTCGCGCGCGGCGATCACGCTGTTACTGGTCGCGAATATCGTGCTTGGAGTTTATCCGCAGCCGATTCTGCACGCACTAACGCGTTGACATTCGGTCAGCGGCACTAATTGCGGCTCATCCCCAGGGCACGCGAGGGACCTCACGACATAACTTTGGTCGACCACTACTGAGATCGTGAGGTCCCTCGCTTGCGCTCGGGATGACAAGTTATGACGACTAGTCGCTAAGCTCGACGTTCCAGTACGCAAGGTCGACAAAGTGTCGCCAGCTTTCGTGCTGTTGCGTCGTGAACGTGACATGAACAAACGGCCGCCATTTCGGCCGCTTCGGTTTGCGGATCAATGTCATGTGCGCTTCATGCGGGAGACGATTTCCCTTTCGCGTGTTGCACGGAATACACGAGCACACCACGTTTTCCCAAACGGTCGTTCCGCCGCGGTCGCGCGGCAGCACATGATCGAGGTTCAATTCGCTGCGATCAAAAATGTGGCCGCAATATTGGCAGGTGTTTTTGTCGCGCTCGAAGACGTTGTGACGCGTGAACTTCACTTCCTTCTTCGGCAGCCGATCGAAGAGTAGCAGCACGATGACGCGCGGGACGCGTATCTTCCATGAAATGGTCTGCACCATTTCGTGCTCCGGGGCTGAACCGGAAAAATCGAGCCAGCTATCGAAATCGTGCGTGAGAAAATTGTTTTCCGGATCAGACGAAACGACCTGGGCGTGACCGGCATAGACGAGCGCGAAGGCGCGACGCGCCGAGCAGATATTCACCGCCTGCCACAGGCGATTTAATACCAGAACCTGACTGTTAAGTAGCGAATGCAGAGGTGCTTTCGGGAACCGCCGACCCTTCGCCTGCGGTCACCCGCCTAAAATTTCCGCGAAGCCTAACAGCCGCTATTTTTGTTGTCAACGAAGCGACCCCTGGGAGTCCGACCGGCGAACTCCACAACGGACAAAAACACCGGGAGATGCAGCTTATCACAGATCGCGCGTCTGCTTCCTCTCCCTCGAGGGAGAGGATTGAGGTGAGGGTCTTTCTTTAGTTGCCCAGGTTCCTCACTTGGCCCTCACCCTACCCTCTCCCATGGGGAGAGAGATCGCTGCATCGAGCCCGAACATACAACCAAATCACAAACGTTTGCCTCCACGCCGCGTGATCTTCACAAAATTCCCGGGGACGCGCTTCTCATCATCCGGTGCGGCGCCGGCGGAATTGCTAAGGTCTCGTTCTTCCGCTGGCAGAAATTTTTTGAAAAGATTTTTGTCGATCGATTTCATGAACGCTTCATGGGGCGAGACGATCCCTTGCTGCAGCAACGCCCAGATCGCGTCGTCCATAAATTGCATGCCCTCGCCTTTGCCGGCAACGATCACGTCCTGAAGTTTTTGCGTAGCCCCTTCGCGAATGATCGCGGCCACGGCTGAATTCGCGATCAGGATTTCATTCACTGCGACGCGCCCCGAGCCGTCCGCTTTTTTCAACAACAGTTGCGCCAGCACACCGCGCAGTGAATTAGCCAGCATCGTGCGGACCTGCGGTTGTTTGTCCGCGGGGAATGCATCGATCATGCGATCGACGGTCTTGCGCGCGTTGTTCGTGTGCAGGGTTCCGAAAACAAGCAGACCGGTTTCGGCCGCGGTCAGCGCCAGCGAAATGGTTTCGAGATCGCGCATCTCGCCGACGAGGACGATGTCCGCATCTTCGCGCAACGCCGCTTTCAATCCGATCGGGAACGACTCGGAATCAGTTGGCACTTCGCGCTGCGTGATGACGCTGCGCTTGTTATCGTGCACGAACTCGATTGGTTCTTCGATCGTCACGATGTGGCGCGCAAATTTCTCGTTTATGTAATCGATCAATGCTGCCAGCGTCGTCGATTTTCCCGAACCTGTCGGACCGGTCACGAGAACAAGTCCACCGCGCAAATGCGCAAACTGTTTCACCACTGGCGGGATTCCGAGTTCTTCGATGCTCGCGATTTTTGTCGGGATCAGACGAAAGACAGCCCCGTATCCGTTCGCCTGTTTCAAGAAATTGCAGCGGAAACGCGACGCCTTATCCATCTCGTAGGCAAAGTCGAGATCGCCGCGTTCCTTGAATAGTTCCCAATTTTTCGCGCCGCAAATTTCGCTCATCATTACGATGGCTTCCTCGTGCGTCACCGATTCGGTGCGAATGGGCATGACATCGCCGTGCCGGCGGATTTTGGGCGGCTGTCCTTCGCCGATATGGAGGTCGGAGGCACCTTCCTTTACCAGCAATTGGAAAAATTGATCGAGATACGCCATTAGGAAATCCCAAACCCCAAACCCCAAGTTCCAGGGAAATCCCAATCAACCAATCCCCAAAAAGAGATGCGATCGCAGGCCCATCTGAATTTTGGAGCTTGAAGCTTCCCTGGGGTTTGGTGATTGGGGCTTGGGGTTTTCACATCTTTAGATGTGTTCGCATTTGCTGCTTCTGTTCCGCGCGCTCGTAGGCTTCCTCGGCGCTGATCAAACCTTGCTCTTGCAATTCGCCTAACGAATCATCCATCAACTGCATTCCCTGTTTCCTTCCCGTCTGAATGATTCCCGGCAGCATGAATGTTTTCGCTTCACGAATGACGTTAGCGACGGCCGGTGTGTTGGTCAGAGTTTCAATCGCGAGCACGCGGCCCGTTCCGTCGGCTCGTGGCACGAGCTGCTGGCTAATGATTCCGCGCAGCGATTCGCTGACCATGATGCGAATCTGCTCCTGTTGATCGACTGGAAAAACATCGAGCAACCGGTCGAGCGTCCGCGAGGCGTTGCCGGTATGAAGCGTGCCGAGCACAAGGTGCCCCGTTTCCGACGCAGTGATGGCGAGCGAGATCGTCTCGAGGTCGCGCATCTCGCCGACCATGATGACATCCGGATCTTCACGCAGTGCGCCGCGCAGCGCAGCGCCGAACGAGCGCGTGTGCGTATGCACTTCGCGCTGCGTGATGTGGCAACCTTTCGGCTCGAAAACATATTCGATCGGATCTTCCAGCGTGATGATATGTTCGCGACGTTCGACATTTATCTGTTCGACGAGTGCAGCGAGCGTCGTCGATTTTCCGCTGCCAACCGAACCGGTGACGAGGATGAGACCGTTCTGATAACGCGTGAGCAGTTTGAGATGTTCCGGTAAACCAAGCTCGTCCATCGTGCGCACGCGCGTATTGATGATGCGAAATACGATGTCGGTTCCTAATCGTTGACGAACGACACTTGTGCGAAAGCGACCAAACTCCGTCGCGTAGGCGAAATCGGCGTCGCCACGATCGGCAAGCTGTTTCTGGTGCAGCTCGGAAAGAAAACCCTGCGCCAGAGCAATGGTTTCCTTCTTTGTCAGGCGCGCTGCGTCAGGCCAGATCGGTTGCAAAGTTCCGTGTAACCGCCAAAGCGGGGGCGCGTTGACGCCAAGATGAACATCCGATGCGCCCGCTTCTTGCGCGATGGCCAAATATTCGTTTACGTGCGCGAGATTGCCCGGCTGCTCGGTTGTTTTCGTCGTCACAATCCGGCGCCGATTCTTATGCACCGGGCAACCTGCGTAAATCTAAAACCGTTTCACCATTTTTCCCGCGAGCGAGAGCCGCCGAAGGATGGTTTGAACTTCTGCGTCACGTAGCTGACGAGCACAGGCTTCAGAAGGCTGGCCGCGAACTTTGCCGCGGTCAGGAGCAATCCCGTCTCGACGAGCTTTTTCGTTCCCTTTCGTTTCCCTTTGGCGTCGACGTAAATTTTTTTCTTCCGTACAGGACCGACCGTGAACATCAAACCGATAACGACAGCGGCCGTTATCCACAACGTCGTCTTGCGCTGGAATGATTTCTTGATCTTGAGCGGAATATCCAACTCATAGCGGAGACCACTGAGGTCGCGCCCTAACTCGTAACGCGAACGCTCGATGCGCTGTTTGATCTCGTCTAAAGATCGTTTTTGCCCAGGGTCTTTAGCCATTCTCTGTCCTTCTTCAGTTCCGTAGCCGTAGCGTGGAACATCGGCTTCTTCATTCGAGTGCGCGCGATGATGACGCACAAAATCGCGAGCACAAACAAAATGAGTGCGACCGCGAGCGCGACCCACACCCACCACACGTGCAATGCGTGGGCGATCCCGGCAATCGCGCCGACGAGCAGAAACATGAAGGCGATCCCGCACAACATCGCCGCCGCGACAATGCAGATGACAAGAACAACGACGTTGACTAGCGCGGACTTGGATTCCTGCGCAGCCAGCTCAAATCGGCTCTCGAAAAATGCGATGAACGCGTGGAGCGCGCCGAACAAATTGTCCAACAGACCGCGATGTCCCGCAGGATTGCGGAACCGCATGGGTTCGCCAGCCATGCCGCGATTCTGCTAACGACGGAAAATTAATCCGAGAACAAAGCCGATACCGAGCGCGGTAAAAACAGCCTTGGTCGGATTCTCGCGCACGTATTCTTCGGCGTCGTCCTGGAAAGTGCGGGCGCGCGAGCGCGCATCATCCCAGGCTTGTTCCGCCTTGCCGCGAGCACCTTCCCAAGCCTCTTCCGCTTTGCCGCGATATTCGCCGGCGACCGCGCTTGCGGCCGACTTTAAATCTTCCGCGGCTTTCCGCGCGTGGGTTTTGCTGCTTTCCAGTTTGCTTTGAGCGTCGCCCGTTCCAGTCGATGTCTTATTATCTTCAGCCATAAATCTTTCTCCTGTAGGTTTCTCCCAATATCGCCGCGTGCCGTTCTTCGGCAAACGTTCCGGCGAAAATTCAACCACCCGTGTTTATTACGGAATTGATGGGACGAGCGCGCTTACGAGAGTTTCGTAACTCCTGCCGCACGCCGTTAATTTCGCGCGGCAACGACGATGCCGCTTTATTTCTCGCGGAAAATGATGCGCGCCTTGGTCAGATCGTAGGGCGACAATTCCACTTCGACTTTATCGCCCGGTACGATCCGGATGAAATTCTTACGCATCTTTCCCGAAATATGCGCGAGCACGTTGTGCGATCCGGGTAGATCCACGCGAAACATCGTGCCCGGCAAAACCTGCGTGACCGTTCCCTCAGTTACGATCTGCGCCTCTTTTGGCATGCGCTATTAATATCGCAATTCGAGTTTTTTCTCAATTGGTCGCTGCGATTTTCTCGCTGTGCGCCCGGACAGTCGCCGTTTTAACGCACGGTCTGCGCGGCCGTGTCCTTGCCTTGTTTGCGGTAAATTTGAATCAGATTACTGGCGGCGGCTTTTCGCACCGGATCTTGCTCGTCAAAATGCCGCTGCGCTTCGGTCTGGGCCTCAAACGCGAGATTTTCCGCTTCGGTGAGGCGTTGCTGTGCGAGCAACAAATGGCACAACTGAATTTTCAAAGGCACGATCAGGCTGAAGTTTTGCGTTGCCTGCCGTTCGCAAATACGGAGCGCTTCACGGTAGTAATTTTCGCCTTCTTTAGCTTGCCCGGCGAGAGTGAGAATATTTCCCAGAGTGCGGAGCGGTCCCGCCCACGGCAGCTTGTTTTGCGGAGAGACTTCCTGACATAAGGCGAGGCATTCGCGCGCCTTTTCTTCGGCCGGCTTGAAATCGCCCTGCATCGCCAAAGCAGACGCTTGATAATCAAGGTTCGTCACCAGATAAATATTTTTGCTGCCCAGCGTTTGGCGCAAAATTTGTTCGCTCTGCGCCAGATATTTTTGCGCGTCGTTAGGCTGATCTCGATTGAGCGCGGCGACGCCGAGCATCATGACCAGCTCGCCCATCTCCCACCGCGGCTCCGCCGATTCCCTGGCATATTCAACGATCGCTTTGCGAAGCAATGGTTCGCCCTGATCGGTTTCACCCAGTAAAATGAACGCCGAGCCGAGGCGACCCTGGCTGAAGGCCAACACATTTTTCTCAGCGCCTTGCAGATTTGCAGCCGAGGAAACTTCCAAAGCTTCCCTCATCGCGGAAATACCCGCGGTCGAATCACCCTGCGTAAACTTTGTTTCTCCGAGATACGCGAGAGCGAGTGCGAATTTCGCAGGATTGAATCCCGACGCATTGGACGCTCGCTGTTCGCGATAAAAACGGATCGCCCTTTCCAGATAGCGTTGCGCATCATCAGGTTTTAGCTCGCGCGCCGACAGAATTCCGAGTTCAACCATCGTGGCAGCGGTCTCCGCGTCTTCTTCGCCATGAAGACGAACTTGCGCGCCAAAGGCCGCTCGCAGATTTTTCTCCGCCGCATCATATTTTCCCTGCGACGCGTAAGCGCTGCCGATCATGCGCAACATTCCGGCGTGCAAAGCGGGACGATCGCGAAACTCTTTGTCGATTCGCGGTGCGATTTGATCGAGCATCTCCGGCACCGTCATCGCTTTGCGTTGCGGCACTGGCCAAACCGAAGTGACATTTTCGTCTGACAACGAGAATGTGCGCTGCAGGAAATTCGTCAGCTTTTCAGCTTGCGCCCGCTCACTTTCCGCGACGTCGCGAGCGCGCACCAGCTTCTCCGCTGTGAATCGCGCGCGCACCAGCACACCGATGACCACGAGCAGAACAGTAATCGCGAGGACTGTGGCTGCTTTGTAAAAACGAACCCTCGCAACAGGAACGCGATGCTCGCTTTCAAACGCGGGCGGAGATTCACCGTCGTGCGTAACCTCCTCACGAACCGGCGCTGATGCGATTTCGTGGTGCTGGATCGGCAGTTCCGGTGGCGTCTCGATTTCTTCCGGCTCCCCGACCATTGCCGTATCAACCGTTTGAGTTTCCTCGGTTGCGGATGTCGCCGCCGGAATTTCTTTAGAAGCTGTTTCATCTTTGGCTTCCAGTACCGGGGACGCAGGAAAATTCGAGGTCGGGTAGGAATCTTCGGCTGGCGCAACGGGAGAAGCTTTGAGCTCGGTCGGTATTGCGGATTCAATCGCCGAATCGATCAGTATTTTCTCCGGCTCCCCCACAGTCGCCGTATCAACCACGTGAGCTTCCTCGGTTGCGGACGTCGCCGCCGGAATTTCTTCGAAAGCTGTTTCAGCTTCGGTTTCCAGTACCGGGGGCGCAGGAAAATTCGACGTCGGGTAGGAATCTTCGATTGGCGCGACGGGATAAGCTTTGAGCTCGGTCGGTGTTATGAATTCAATCGCCGAATCGATCAGTGTTTTCTCCGGCTCGCCCACAGTCACCGTATCAACCGCGTGAGTTTCCTCGGTTGCGGACGTCGCCGCCGGAATTTCTTCGAAAGCTGTTTCATCTGTGGTTTCCAATACCGGCGGCTCAGGAAAATTCGGCGTCGGGCAAGAGTCTTCCATTGGCGCGACGGGAGAAGCTTTGAACTCGGTCGGTGTTGTGAATTCAATCGCCGAATCGATTAGTCTACCGGAGTCGCCCCAACTCTCCGTGACAATCGGAATCTCGCCTTCCGTAATGTTCAATGGAGGAACTTCGAAAAAAGGGCGTCCTTCGTTAGGCATCTGCGTCGACACCGTGTCGTCTTGCTGCGGCGTCGAGTCGGCCGTCTCGGCTTGCCCGATTGACTCAATCGTTTTCTCATCCTCGCTTGCGGAATTCTCCGGTGGCGGTGGAGTTTCCAAAGGCGCGATTTCCCATGCGGGCACCTCGAGAAAATCGCGCACCGATTTTTCAAATCGCAGAAACGATTCCGCCTCGCGTCGCAATGCAACATCCTCGCCACAGACGTCACTGAGGAATTGCGCGCGCTCGTTCCTTACGCATTCCAAAGCGGAAGCGACGACATCAGCGAGCCGTTCAGTTTGTTCCACCTGCATCCAAAGACCCCTCCAGCAAACAGAATGCTAGAATCTTCCGTCCGGCGCGAGTTTCAATGCCCGAATTAAGCACTCCAGTCATCGAGGAGCCTCGATTTCGGAGACTGAGTTAGCCAGACCGGTCCTGTCTTTGGGGTAAAACGCCGGCTGGATCGCTCAAGTAAACTGTTCGCGTTTATCCCAGGCCCAACGGCAGATGCGGATCGACCTGGTCGCTCAACGCCCGCCAAAGCCAAAGTTTCGCGAAGTTCCAATCACGCAACACCGTTTTCTCGGACACCTGAAGCGCCTCGGAAATCTCTTTCGTGTCCAGCCCTCCGAAGAACTTCAATTCCACCACTTCCGATTTACGCGGATAGGTCTGGGCGAACCTTTCCAGCGCGCCATCGAGCGCGACGAGATCGACTCCATTGCCGGCCGGTAAATCACGCGCTTCATCGAGCGAAAGCTTTTGTTCCATGCCGCCGCCCTTGGCCGCGTTATGCGCGCGGGCATGATCGACCAGGATTTGCCGCATCACGCGCGCGGCGATTCCATAAAAGTGCGCACGATCTTTCCAGCACGTCTGGCTGTCGTCCACCATCCGGAGATACGCTTCGTGAACGAGTGCGGTGGCCTGCAACGTGTGGTCGGAGCGCTCGCGCTGCAGATACCCGCGCGCGAGACGATGCAGCTCGTCGTAAACCACCGGCATCAATTGCGCCGGCACGCCTTCGTCGCCTTCACGCCAGTTGATTAGCAGCTGGGTAACATCGTGTCCGTTCGTGCTCTCCACGGGGTCCATTTCTTTCGCGCCCGCGCCTATCTAACAAGTTTGGCGTTGCGAAGGGAGAAAAAATTAGCTGAAAAATGCTCGCTTCGGCACCGCGGTTTCGCGTTGTATATATATCTAGACGTGAAAAGAGAAAACGGGCCGGGGCATCCACGGTTGTTGTATCTCAAAAAGCTAAAAAGTCTCGGGCTCACACCGCGACAGGCCGAAGTCGCCTTCTGGATCGCGCACGGAAAATCCAATGATGAGTTGGGCATCATCGTTGGTGCCAGTCGGCGCACTATTGCTCATCATGTCGAAGCGATTCTGGAACGACTAAAACTAACCAACCGGATGCAGGTTATGTTGCTGATTTTGGAAGTGCTCGGCTGGCTGCACTGGCCTGAGTGAAACAACTCGTGGGCACTGCGGCCCATATACAAATTTCAAATCGTTGGGCAAAATGAATCGCAAGACCCAGACAAACGATCACCTCACAGACTTAGACGTATGAAACATCCACAGTTTAGATTCAGCGTTGGCATTGCCGCCTTGTTCCTGATCATTTCGCCACTGCGCGCCGATCCGGTCGAGTGGACCATAGCTTCCGGAGGCAATGGGCATTTTTATGAAGCGTTCTCGGTTTCCTCCGGAATTTCCTGGGATTCCGCTGAGGCCGATGCCTTGGCGCGCGGCGGTTATCTGGCGACGATCTTGTCCAGCGCGGAAAATACTTTCGTCTTCAACTTGGTAGACAATCCAATCTACTGGTTCACTAATCCGGCTAATCAGAACAGCGGTCCATGGCTGGGCGGTTTTCAACCATCGGGATCCCCGGAACCCGATGGCGGCTGGACGTGGCTGAATGGTGACGGTGCTTTCGCTTATACAAACTGGAGTCCTGGCGAGCCAAACAATGCAGGTGGTGGTGAGAACTGGTTGGAATTTTATGGCGCTAGTGGACCCACTGCTCGTTCCTCCTTGTGGGCGGATAACGATCAAAATCCGGATCCCAATGATCGCATCGTCGGTTATGTCGTGGAATATAACGCGGTACCTGAACCATCGTCGGTAGCGCTGGCTTTGTCGGCGGCGGCGATCGCGCTAGCTATCAAATTAGTGAGAACAACCAGACCACGACGCCAATACTGATGCGTTCGATGCTGCGTGCCGCGACCGCAATGGGCACCTGAACGGCGCGGCGCTCAACGGCACTGCCTTTGGACCAACGCTGATCGCCGGCTGGAACCTTGTTGCGCCTTGAGCGAAAACCTCCGCGGTGACGCGCGGCAAATAAATGCCGCGCTCTTCCCGCTTCCACCACGCGCCGGTCGCTGCGCGCTCGGCGGTGGTAGTGAAATGATAATCGTAGAGGATCGCACGGATATAATGCGGCGGATTTCCTGGAAAGGGATTGCGTTCGAGTAACTTCGTTACCGGCGGGGAGTTCTTGAGTAACTGACCGAGTAACCTAACGAACCACGGATTATCCCGGTAGGTTCCGAGCGCGGCGAACCACATTTGCCAGTCCAACCGCGGTTGATGCGGCGCGACCCAGCCCGGTGCGCGCTTCACATCTCCCGGTTTCCATTTGAACTCGTATTCACGCCAATCATTTCCATCTTCGCTTCCCTCGATGACGATCTCCGCGCGTTCTTTTGTCATGACGCGAAATAAACCGTAACCGTTGAGAATCCGAAACGGCTCGATGCGCGAGTAGAGTGCCATGATCGGGCTTCGGCCATATCGCTTCCGGTTTAACGGCGGAAAAAATCACATAAGCGTTGAGCGGGAGCGTTACGACCAGCACAACCGCCGGAACGTAATTGCTGTAGCGGCGGTCTCTGACCGTCGCACTCTTCCGTCGTGCGATTTGCGCATCATCCAACAACAGGAAGCACAGAACGATCGTAAGCAGATTGAAGAAGCAATAGTTGCCAGTGAGCGCGATCATTACCTGCAACGCGACAAAGAGAATGAAAACGCCAAAACGCACCCTGCGCGGCGCCCAGATAAAAAACGGCACAAGCGTTTCGACGATGAGCACGATGGCAGTGCACGTTTTTTTCAACCACTCCGAGGTTTGCGCGCCATACCAGCCGAGCACCGTCGGCAATGGTTGCGTCCAATAATGGTAATCCAGCGCAGTCAGGTTCCACCACGAACTGTCGCCACTCGTTAGCTTCACCGCACCCGACATGAACATGAGCTTGAACAGCAGCAGCAGAAGCAGAAATAGGGCGACTTTCGACATTGGTGATTCGCGTTTTGCGCTCATCCACCACGTGACCGGCGCGAAGAAGATCGCGAAGAATCCGGCTTCGAGCAGGAGAATGTCCCACTGAAAATTGAAGAACGTTTGACCTGCGACAGCTAACGAAAGGTAACAAACAAATAGAACGATGAGCGACGCGATCGGAACGAATCCGACAATAAGCACAACCGAGAAGATCGTCCCGGCAGCGCAGAGGAAATGCAGAAAAGCATCGCTCGCGTTAAACCAGCACAGGGTTGGCAGATAAAAATGCGCGAGATCGCCAATCTGCTGCTGTGCGGCCGGCAAGTATTCGCGCACCGGCGAAATGCCGTTGGCTCCAATCAGTCCATCGACTTGAACCCAGAGCGAGATGAAGGCGACAAGGTAAACAATCCCGAGTCCGCGCAGGAAAAGGCGCCGCGCTGCGAAATAAGTTGGACGACGTACATCGTCACCCCAGAGCATGCGCGTCACTTTTGAAGCAAACGTGCGATGCGATGCGATGAACGAGTAGGCCGCTTCGGAAATGGGCGCGATGCCAGGAACATGATCGTAGAGCCACGCCAGAAATTGATGCGTGCGCGAATAGCCTAACGAGCGATAGACTGCCTCAGCCGCTCGAAAGACGCGGCCATCGGTTTCGATGAATTGCACCGCTTTCTCGAACTCGTGCCGCGGAATTTCCGCAAATCTTTCTGCTGCTGTCTGGAACCTCTCATAATCGACGCGGCCTCCCGTTATCTCGCGCCATCGTTCGATCCAGCGGCCGCAGAAATGACAATCGCCATCCCAGATCATGAGCGGCTTGGATGGAGGATTGGCGACCTTCATTAACTCTTTCTGTAGCGGCGGTCTATGACCGTCGCACTTTTAGCACGATTGAAGTATGCGACGGTCATAGACCGCCGCTACAAATCAAATTCCGCCCAAATCGGCGCGTGATCGGAAGGATCTTTACCTTTGCGCATGTCGCGATCGATTCCTGACGCGGTGCAGCGCGATGCGAGATCCTTGCTCGCCAGCACACCATCGATCCGCAACCCGCGATTCTTCGGGAACGACAGCATGCGATAGTCCCACCACGTGAAAAGTCCGGTTTCGCGATGATGTAATCGCAGCGTGTCGACAAGCTCTTTCCCGCACAACTCCTGAAACGCGCTGCGCTCGCCCTCTGAACACATGATGGCGCCGCGCCACAAATCGGGATCGTGCACATCCATATCTTCGGGCGCAACGTTGAAATCGCCGGCAACAATGACATCGCGCTTTGCTGTAAATTCATTCGTTAGGCAACGCCGTAGCCGCGCATACCACTGCAGTTTGTAATCATAAGCCGGCGAACCGACCGCCTGGCCGTTCGGCGCGTAGACGGAATAAACGCGCACCTCGCCAATCGTCGCTGCGATGACACGAGCCTGCGAATCGGCCACTTCGTCGCAGAGCGATGCGCGCACATCAGTCGGTTTCGTTTTCGAAAGAATGGCGACGCCGTTGTACGATTTTTCGCCATGATAGGCCGCGTGATATCCGATCGCTTGCAACGCCAGCTCCGGAAATTGTTCGTCGGGACACTTGGTTTCCTGCAGGCAAACGACGTCTGGGTTTGTCCCTTCCAACCACTCGAACAAACGGTCCTGACGCTTGCGCAGCGAATTGATGTTCCAGGAGACGACTCTCATTCTGTCATTCTGAGCGAAGCGAAGAATCTCGCATCTGATCTTACGTCACGCGTAGTCGGAAACCGCTTGGTCAAATGTAGAGTCCCTCGCATTCGCTCGGGATGACCGCAGCGTGGGCGTCTCGTTTAATCAATTTCGTTACAACTCGATCTCCACACCCGGCGTCGGCAGGATCACCTGGGACGATGGCAACGCTGCGGCGACTTGCGCGTGAATCCATTCCACCGCGCGTGGATCGCCGTGCACGAATACGATTTTCTTCGGCGCGAGTTTTTTCACGTAACTCACGATCGACTCGCGCGACGCGTGCGCACTGAATTGAAACTGCTCGATGTTGCAGCGCAATTCCTGCGGCTCGCCATCCGGATCGAGCACGACGCGATCACCGACCTGCGACATTTTCAAAATACCGGCGGGCGAATCGGGATCGGCGTAGCCGACAAAAAAGATCGAATGTTTTGGATTCTCGATGATTCGGCGCGCAAAAATGTTCGACAAAGTTTTCGGTGTCATCATTCCACTCGACAAGGCGTAGACGCGGCCGGCGCGCGGCATTGCGTCGCCGATGGTTTTGCCGGCCAGGACAAACGGATCGAGCTCGGCCAGCAGTTGCAGACGCGGCCACTGCCTGCGGGTGCCGTACGAACGTTCGTCATAAATTTCCGTCATCCGCGTGCTCAACCCGCCGATGTAGAGCGGAAAATCGCCGAGCAATTTCTCGCGCCGAAACTTCCAGATCATAGCCAGCACTTCCTGCGTCTTACCAAGCGCAAACACGGGAATGAGAACGCATCCGCCCTTTGCAAATACGTGATCAATCGCGGCAGCGAGACGGCGTTCCTCCTCTGCACGCGAAAAATTTTGTAGCAGCGGCGTGTCACCGCGCGTCGCTTCGATGATCAGCACATCGATTCCCGATTCGGGAAATACTGCACCCTTTGAAATCGTCAGATCATCGAAACAAACATCACCGCTGTAAAAAATTTTCCGTCCCTCGGCGTGAAGCAAGATGCCGCAGGCACCCAACACGTGGCCCGCATCAAACAATTCGAATGTAATCCCATCCGTTTCGCGAGGGCTCACTCTTTCGCCTTGCAGGCTGATGCGCTGATTTAATCGACACGGCTGCCATTGATCGGCGATCTGCTCGAGACCGCGATGCGTGTAAAGCGGATACATCATGACTCCGAGCTCTTCGCGCTGTCGCGTCATGACGTTAACGGAATTGTGCAGAAGCGCGTCGCCGATTTCCGTGGTCAATTCGCTCATGAAGACGCGTGCGTCGGGTTGTCGCCGCATCAGCACCGGTAGCGTCCCGATGTGATCGAGATGCGCGTGTGAAATGAGGATAGCGTCGAGTTTTTTGTCGGCAATCGGCTTGAAATTCGGCAGCGCTTCCTCGCCCTCCAGTTTCGGATGCATCCCGCAATCGAGTACGAGCCGTTGTCCCGCGGCCTCTAGATAATAACAGTTGGCGCCGATTTCCGTGCGCCGGGTCAGGTTGATGAATTTCAAACTCTTAGCGCTACAGCAATTGCTTAAGGATCCGCAGCCAGTTTCCGCGCAGCAATTTCTCGATCGCGTCATCCTTCCATCCGCGTTCGAGCAGGCGGCGGGTAAGGTTACGAGAGTGCGAATGATTCGTTAGGTCCGGAAGAAAATGCGGAGTGGTCAGTTTTGATTCCAGCTCTTCGCGTTGCGCGTCGGACATCGCATGCCAGAGAAATTCGCAAAAATCGAAGCCGATTCCGACGCAGTCGATCCCAATGAGATCAATGACGTGTTCGATATGATCGATGTAGTGATCCAGTGTCGCCTTTGCTTTGTCGGCGCTGACCAAAATGGCGTTGAGGCCGATGACGCCATTGCGTTCACCGATCATCTTGATCTGATCATCGCTGATGTTGCGCTCGACGTCGTAGTAACGTCGCGCGTTTGTGTGCGAAACAATCAACGGCTTAGTCGTTAGGCGAAAAATCTCATCGAATCCGGCGGGATTGATGTGGGCGAGATCGATAATGATTCCAAGCGATTCGCACTCGCGCACGAGATCACGGCCAAAATCGGTCAGCCCTGTCGTGGGCGAACCGCTTGCGGCAAAGATTCCACCGCTGGCGGCGGCGTTCGGTCGCGCATGTGTGAGTGAGATTGCGCGCAACCCGAGCTCATAGAAAACGCGCAACAAATCGAGATCGGTGCCGAGCGGTTCGGCTCCTTCCATCGTGAGAAGAAGAGCGATGCGATGGTTTTTGCGTGCGCGTTGAATTTCTTTCCACGTCTTGCAAATGGCGAACGCATCGCTCGCCGCCACACCCGCGTACAACCGCGCGACCTGGCCGAGTGCGACATTCGCCGCTTTGTCCAGGTATTCGTCTTCCACATAGGTCGCAACACCGAGCACGCCGATGTCGCCCGCTTTGAAATCCGGCAAAAATTCCTTCGCCATCACACCCGGATCGCGGCCTTTCCACTGCAAGCCGAGCGGGAGATCGAAGTGCATATCGACCACCCCGCCGGAGTGCAGCCGATCGATTGTCTCTTCGATCGATTCGCTCTTCATGCGCTTCTACGGCGGACCATCTGACGTCCCTGCAAAAGTCGAAACAGAACCAGGAGCCAGACAACTCCGATTGGAAAAAATCCGGGCAACCAGATCAACCACCGCGAAATCAAATTTAGCGCGACGAGGCAATAAGCCGCCGTGAACGCAACCGCGGCCAACACCACGTAAGCGCGGCCGATTCTTCCGACGAACACCCCCGCGATAATCGCGAGCATGAGGACGCAAAGATCGAAGATGCGACTGACACGGCGCAAATACGTTTTGCTCTGGAGCGTCGCGATCGTTGTCGCAAAAACATCCGGCGGACCGAGCGGATTTGCCGGCGTGCGCGCGAGCACGATGTCATCGCGAATATCTTCGAGACGGGCGGTCGTCATTCCGCTTTGCCCGCGCTGCTGTGCTGCGAGCAACAATTGATTCAGCGCAATGCGGCGCGCGGCATTTGCCGCCGTCGGGTTAATGAGGACGGTGCCGTTAGCCTGAATGGGAATTTTCTCGTCGCCCGGCAAAACGATGCGCGACGGCAGTTCCACCTTTACTTCCGCCGGCGTGATCCGCCGTGAAAGCAAAAACGCCTCCAGCGCAAACGATGGGACGACTTCGCCGTGATAACGAAATAGCAGTGGCACGCGCAGATCGTCGCCGATTTCCTCCGGCAGATTAATAAAGCCGAGCGTCGAGATCAGACGCATGTCCTCGTTAGGCTGTCGGCCCACACCGGTGAATTCCACAAGCTGTCCGCGGTTTCCTGTCACTTGCGTGAAAGACGGAATTTCGGGCGGCGCCTGATCGGGATCGGGCGTATTGGTCAGTTCCGCGCCTAACAAAAGCTTGGGCACGCGCATTGCCTGATCGAGAAAGACCTGCTCCTGGTCTTTGTCGCGCTCGCGCCATTTCAAGACATTCTCGAACGCGACGACCGTGGGCTGGAATTCCAGAATCGATTGCAGGAAAAGCGCGTACTCCAGTGGCGAAATCGCAGCGCCGCCGCCGTGCAGAAATGCTTCGGTCGAACTTTCATCCTGATCGCTTGTTTTCTTCGATGGCCGGTCGCGCCCAATCTCCACGACCGTAAGCGGCACTGGCCTTCCTGGTGGTTGCGCATTGTTCAAGAGCCAGCGTAGAAACCTTTCCTCAAGTCGCTCGAAGCGCGCTTCACGCAGGACAAGAACGCCGAGAAGAAAAATCACGAGCACCGGCCAAAGAGAAAGTCGCCGCATCGGGCAGGAGTGAACGTGACGCGGAGAGCGTTACAAGCGAAAAGATTGGATTGCAGTGATCGTTTCCATCGCACGTCGCACACTTGACGATCGCGCTGCTATTCCCTGTTTCTGACGGTTCGCGCTGACTCCCCATGTCGACCATTCCAAAACTTGACGGCTTTAAGCCGTCAAGTTTTGGAGAGGTTGCGTTATTGGACTTTGCACGCGGTATCCTGTTCCGCCGGTCAGAGGGCAGCGAAAGTTTTCTCAAACGAGTGATTGATTCCCGGGTTCTGTCCAAGCGCGGCTCGCCCGACAATGAACCGAGCACCGGTCGTCGGTTCGAGAATTTAATGATTGTCTCGCCACCGTTGTTCCAACAGGCACAGCGATGACCGCGGCGTCACTTCAAACTTGACGGCTTTAAGCCGTCAAGTTTTGGGGACGTTTTTTGCGCCGGTTTGGGAAGGCGATGTGGCGAGACTCAGCGGCTCAGTTCGAGCATGCGACGGATCGGCGCTTCGGCACGTTTGCGCAAAGGTTCCGGCAAAGTGATTTCCGGACGCATGTGCAGCAACGCATCATGCGCCTTCTCCAGCGTGTTCATTTTCATGAACCGGCACTCGGCACATGCGCAGTGTTCGGTCGGACCGGGAATGAAAACTTTGCCCGGAATTTCCTTTTGCAATCGATGCAGCATGCCCGCTTCCGTCACGACAATGATTTCGTTTGCCGGCGACTCCTTGCAAAACGTCACCATTTTTTCCGTCGAACAAACTTCATCGGCAAGCATGCGCACGGCGTAGGTGCATTCGGGATGCGCAACGAGCGGCGCGTCGGGATACTCTTCGCGGATTTTTGAGATGCTGCGCGCGGTGAACTCGACGTGCACATAACAATTCCCCTGCCACAAATCCATTTTGCGGCCGGTGCGTTCCATGACCCACGCGCCCAAATTCTGGTCGGGAACAAAAAGAATATTTCGATCGGCCGGCGCGGCCCGCACGATTTTCTCGGCATTGCCGCTTGTGCAGATGACGTCGGAAAGCGCTTTCACGCCTGCGCTGCAATTGATGTAGGCGATGACGTAGTAATTTTTGTCGGCGTGATCGCGCAAAAACTGCGCCAGTTTCTCCGGCGGACACGATTCCGAAAGCGAGCAGCCCGCATCGAGATCGGGAAGAATGACGCGCTTTGTCGGGTTAATGATCTTTGCCGTTTCGGCCATGAAATGGACGCCGCAAAACAGAATCACCTCCGCGTCCGTTTTCGCCGCCTGATAGCTCAAGCCTAACGAGTCGCCAACAAAATCGGCGATGTCCTGGAGCTCGGGAACCTGGTAGTTATGCGCGAGGATGACTGCGTTGCGTTCGCGCTTGAGCGCGAGCAAATCGCTAGCGAGATCAACACCAGTGCGACCGAAGTTTACGCCGGCGGCTACCATTGATTAATATCGGACGAACCTGCGCGTTCTCAAATTAACCTGGGATCCGCCAAACGCGTGTCATCCCGAGGTCGCCGCGGCGACCGAGGGACCTCACGATCATCAGTCTGGATTTGCGAGGTCCTTCGCTTTCGCTCAGGATGACAAGCATGAGTGCCACGAAGACTGGAAAATATCAGCTCGGTTTCATCGGTGCGGGCAAGCTTGCCGGTTCAGTCATTCGCGGTCTCGTGCGCGCGAAATTTTGTCCACCCGGCGAAATCATCGCGAGCGAACCTTTCGCCGAGACGCGCGAGAAACTGCAGCGCGAAACTGGCGTCTCCGTGACGACAGAGAACGCAGAGATCGTGGAGAAAGCGGAAACCATTCTGCTCGGCGTGAAACCGGGAATGGTCGCCAACGTTGTTGGAGAAATTGCCCCGCAGTTGGAAGACAGGCTTGTCATTTCGCTCGCGGCCGGCGTGGACGTTCGGAAGCATGGAGGCGAAGGCCAGCGCGCGATTCATGCGCGCAATGACGAACACGCCATCTGCGATTTGTCGCGCGGTGACCGCAATTGCGCGTGGCGCAAGGACCACCGACGCGGATATGAAGATCGCGCACAATATTTTCGCATCCATCGGCGTCGTCGCCGAAGTGCGGGAAGATCAGATCGATGCTGTCACCGCTCTCGGCGGGAGCGGGCCAGCATTCGTTTATCGTGTGATCGAAGCGCTGGCCGACGGTGGAGTGAAATGCGGATTATCGGCAGACATTTCGCTGCAGTTCGCTGCGCAAATGGTTCTTGGCGCAGCGCAACTGACTTTGGAAAGTAAGCTTTCGCCTAACGAGTTAGTCAAAATGGTCGTTACACCGGGCGGAACGACGGCGGCGGGTCTCGCGGTCATGGAAAAGGCGGGAACGGCGGAGAGCTTGACTGCCGCGGTGGAAGCCGCAGCCAAACGGGGACGCGAAATGGCGCAGGAAAATTTGTAGCCGCGGCGCTCTGTCGCCGCGGAGTGCCGCGCCCGACAGAGCGGGGCGGCTACAACGCTGCCCGCATCACATCGACCGGCGCATCGCGGCCAAACCAAATCTCAAACGACAGCGCGCCCTGATGCAACAACATCGACAAGCCATTTGCGGCGCGCGCTCCTGCTTCCAGCGCGGCAGCAACAAACGGCGTGTGGTGTTTCGCATAAACGGTGTCGTAAATCATGAGATGCGGCGCGAGTAAGCGCGCCGGAATCGGCGCAGCATCCGTGTGAGTTAAACCGAGCGATGTTGCGTTCACGATCAGATCGACGTTTGCGATTTGAAATCGAAACGCGGCTTCATCCCAGGCAATGGCCTGCAAACGCGCAACCGGACCAAGCACGCGAGGGCCGGTGAAAAAATCGTGCAGGTCACCCGCAAGTGCGGTGGCTTTGGCGAAAGTGCGATTGGCTATGACGAGCCGCTCGCAATTTTCGCGTGCGCACTGAAATGCAATCGCGCGCGCCGCGCCGCCTGCGCCGAGCACAAGCACGCGAAGGTCGCGGAGATCGACGGAAAATTCCTCGCGAATAGCGCGAGCAAATGCGCGCCCGTCGGTGTTGAAGCCGCGCATTTTTTTGTCCGCGATTGCGATGCCGTTGATCGCGCCGATCTGCCGCGAATTTTCGTCAAGCGCATCAACGTGGTTAACGGCTGCGATTTTGTGCGGCACCGTCAGGTTCAATCCAACGAAATCGAGAGCGCGCGCCAGATGCAGGGCTTCATTCAATTCGTTAGGCGAAATTTGAAAGCGTGCATATTGCATCTCGAGCTTGCACGCCTGCAAAGCGGCATTCTGCATTTGCGGCGAGAGCGAATGCGCGATGGGATCGCCGAAGACGCCGAGACGGATGGGCGGATTGATATGAACAGCCGCTTCCTTCCATTCTTGAAGGTCACTGAACGAATACACGTCTTTGGCGCGCGTTTTCTTCATGTCATCCCGAACGAATGTGAGGGACCTCGCATAGGTAATCGATCACACATTTAACTGAGCGTGACCACACGAAGTATGTGGGGTCCTTCGCTTCGCTCAGGATGACCAGAACTGCGGAGGCGCAGGTTGTGAATCGACATCTTGTTCTGTAGCTTCGCCCGCAACATGACTTCGCCGACCGATACTCCTACTCCATCCGACTTCATCCGCGATGTTGTTGCGGAGGATATTCGCAGCGGTCGCCGAACAAAAATTCAGACGCGTTTTCCGCCCGAGCCGAACGGCTATCTCCATATCGGCCATGCCAAATCAATTTGCCTGAACTTTGGCATCGCCCACGAATTCGGCGGCGTTTGCAACATTCGCATGGACGACACCAACCCGACGAAAGAAGAAACGGAATATGTCGATTCGATCATGGCCGATGTGCATTGGCTGATCGACGGCTGGGCCGATTCCAACCTCGGCGGCGCGCCATTTTATACGTCGGATTATTTTGACCAGCTTTACGAATATGCCGTCGAGCTCGTGCGCAAAGGCAAAGCTTATGTCGATGACATGACGCCGGAGCAGACGGATGAATTTCGTCGCATCGGGAAAGAGAGTCCGTTTCGCAACCGACCGATCGAGGAAAATGTCGATTTGCTGGCGCGGATGAAGGCCGGCGAATTTCCCGATGGCACGCGAACGTTGCGCGCGAAGATCGACATGAACGCGCCCAACGTGTGGCTGCGCGATCCGGTCCTTTATCGAATTCGCCACGCCGAACATCATCACACCGGAAACAAATGGTGCATTTATCCGATGTACGATTGGGCGCATACGCTGAGCGATTACATCGAGGGCATCAGCCATTCCGTGTGCACGCTCGAATTCGAAGTGCATCGTCCGCTCTACGACTGGCTGCTGAGCGCACTTGAGCTGCCGGAACCGCGTCCGCATCAATATGAATTCGCGCGGCTCAATCTCACTTACACGGTGATGAGTAAGCGAAAGCTGATCCAGCTCGTGAACGAGAAGCTGGTGAACGGCTGGGATGATCCGCGCATGATCACGATCGCTGGACTGCGGCGTCGAGGAATAACCGCGAGCGCGCTCCGATCGTTCGCCTACAACATTGGCATAACGAAATATCCGAGCATGACAGAGATGGCGCTGCTCGAGCACACGGTGCGGAGCGAGTTTAATCGGACCGCGCCACGACGCCTCGCGGTTTTGCGTCCGATCAAAGTCACCCTAACGAATTATCCGGAAGATCGCATCGAAGAACTCGACGCCGTTAATAACCCGGAAGATCCGGACGCGGGAACACGCAAAGTTCGATTCGCGCGCGAGTTGTTCATCGATCGTGACGATTTCATGGAAACGCCGCCGCCGAAATATTTCCGGCTAAAGCCGGGCGGCGAAGTGCGGCTGAAATATGCCTACATCATCAAGTGCGATGAAGTGGTGAAAGGATGCGGCGGGCAATGTTATCGAGCTTCGCTGCAGCGTTGATCTCGACAGCAAATCTGGCGGCGCGACATCCAATCGCAAAGTGAAGGGCACGATTCACTGGGTCAGCGCGAACCACGCGATTGATGCCGAGGTTCGGCTTTACGATCGGTTGTTCACTGTGCCTGAACCGGATGCAGCGGGCGATTTCAAATCGTTCATCAATCCGCACTCGCTGGAAATCGTTCAGGCGAAATTGGAACCGACGCTTGGAGACGCAAAGCCTAACGAGCGCTATCAATTCGAACGGCTTGGATATTTCACGCTTGATCCCGATTCCACGCCTAACAAACAAGTCTGGAATCGCACGATCACGTTGAAAGATACCTGGGCGAAAGAACGGAACATGGACTTTCAGTCCGTGCGCCCAGTGGGTTTGTAACCCGCTGACAAGGCGGCGGAGAAGATAGCGGAGAAGATCTCCGCCAGGCGCACAGGCTGGAAGCCTATGTTCCGAAGCTCGCCAGCGCGCGATCGATCCGTGCGAGCACCTTTTCTTTCCCGAGAACTTCGAGCAGATGATACAGGCTCGGTCCGGCATTGCTGCCGGTAACGGCGAGCCGTGTCGGATGAACCAACGCGCCGACTTTCACGCCGAGATTTTTCGCAGTTGTCTTGAATGTCGCTTCGATCTCATTCGCCCCGAAATTTTCCAGTGACGCCATGGCATCGCGCACCGCCTGCAAACGCGGCTTGTTTTCGGCGGTAAAATGCTTGGCCACGCCTTCGGGATTGCAGCTGATCTCATCGACAAAGTAGAAACCGCAATACGCCGGCAACTCGTCAAATGTGTTGATCTTGCCTTTGCAGGTCTCCAGTGCGGACCGCACGTATTCTGGGGGAAAATTTTCAATCGGAACACCCGCCGATTTCAATGCCGCGACAGCGAGATCGTGAAATTCGTCAGCACCCAACTCCCGCGCGTATTCACCATTCAACCAATGTAACTTGGCGGGATCAAACGTGGCGTGACTGCGCACGACATTGCTCAGATCGAAAATTTTTATCGTCTCCTCGATCGACATCTTCTCGCGATTGTCTTTGGGCGACCAACCGAGCAGCGAAAGATAATTCCGGACCGCTTCGGGCCGATAACCCTTCTTAATATAATAGTCGATGCTCGCGCCCTGATCTCGCTTGCTCATCTTCGACCCGTCCGTGTTCATGATGAGCGGGATGTGCGCAAAGCGCGGCGGTGTTGCGCCGAGCGCGCGATAAAGCTCGATGTGTTTAGCCGTGTTCGACAAATGATCTTCGCCGCGGATGACGTGTGAAATTTTCATCGTCATGTCGTCGACCACGTTGACGAAATGAAAAATCCACGAGCCGTCGGGACGCCGAATAGTCATGTCGGGATGTGTTTCCTCGTTCGATAAATCGAAATCGATTTTGCCGTGAATGAGGTCATCGACCACGACATGCTCGCGTGGCGAACGGAAGCGGAGCGCGCCCGCATCTTCGAAAATGTGACCGGCATCCTGCAGCTGGTGCAGATATTTTTCGTAAATCGAATCGCGCTGGCTTTGAAAATACGGGCCGAAATTACCGCCGACGTGCGGACCTTCATCCCAGCTCAGTCCGAGCCAATGCAGGCCGTTATAAATCGCGGCCGCAGCTTCTTCGGTGTTGCGCGACTTGTCGGTGTCCTCGACGCGCAAAACAAGTGTCCCATTGTGATGGCGCGCGAAGAGCCAGTTGAAAAGCGCCGTGCGCGCGCCGCCGATGTGCAGATAACCAGTAGGCGATGGCGCGAAACGAACACGGATCTCGGCATTCATGACATGTCATCCTGAGCGAAAGCGAAGGACCTCGCAAATCATCACTGAGATCGTGAGGTCCTTCGGGACGACCGCATTTATTTTGTAGCGGCGGTCTCTGACCGTCGCACTTCTTTCTTTCTTTTCGAGCGACGGTCAGAGACCGCCGCTACAGAAGAATTACTCAATGAAAAGTTTCCCGGCGCGACGCCGCGCATGCCGATCGCCCGGAAGATTCGTCTTGGCAGTGCGACTTGTTGTTTCGACCAAACCGCGCACACGCTCGACCAGTGCAAAATTGACTTCCGAAATTTTGTGCACGCGCAGCCAATCATGCACCGCGCGTCGTTGCAGCGTGAGCGGCATGAGGCGCAATTGCTTCACTTCCAGTTCCGTCAAAGTCGCCGGCAACAGTTCGTCGAAGAAACCTTCCTCTTCGGCCGTAATCGTCGCGGCTCGCCAGATGCTTGCGCGAATGTTACGCCCGAGCGTTTTTTCCAGATGAGGAATAACGTCGTGACGCACGCGATTGCGCAACGCCAAACGATCGCGGTTTGATGCGTCTTCGCGAAATTTCAAACCGTGCTGTCGAATGTAGCGATCAATGTCTTTTCGCCAGACCGAAAGGAACGGTCGCACGATCGTCAGTTCCAAATCGCCGATTTGCCGCGAAGAAATTTCGCGCATTCCGCTGAGTCCCCGCGGTCCCGCTCCGCGAAAAAGATTGATCAGAAATGTTTCGACAAAATCATCGGCATGGTGCCCGAGAAAAATCGTGCGGCACCGTTTTCCCCGGGCAACGCGCGCAAAGAACTCATAACGCGCATTGCGGCCCGCAAGCTCAATGGAGATTTTCCTCTTTGCCGCAAGAGCGCGAACATCGATCGCGTCCGTTTCAAACTCGGCGCCGTGTTCGTCCGCCAGCGTTTCGACAAAACGCGCGTCAGCTTTGGCTGATCTTCCGCGCAACCGGTGATCGAGGTGGCAGACAATCAAGTGACGGTAGCCCATTTCGACAAGCCAGTGTAAAAGCGCCACCGAATCGCGACCGCCGGAAACGCCGATAAGATAACGACTCGTTAGGGGAAACGGGTGCAGTTTCGCGCGCAAGTTGTCAAAAACACGTGCGTTGCCAGATTTCATTTGCGAAGACGAAGTTTATTACCAGGCCAGGTGAATCACGATTTCCTTAACGGCATTCGGCCCGCAGTCGAGGAATCTCTTCTCATCAGGTATATCAAACGAGAGATGCATCGCTCTCAGCCCAGGTATCAAGGAGCGGCGGTTTCCAAACCGCCGACTAAGTAAACGGCGCTTTGGAAAGCGCCGCTCCTTGAAGGCTTTCTTTGCAGCGAGGTCGGTATCTGTTTCGGCGTGTGATGTCCAAGACCGTGCCGCTGTTCGCAGTCAGATGATGAAATCGACCATTTCCCTCGAGAATTTGACAATGAATGAACGTTCATTCACCGTTCAGCCCATGTCGACTCAGTTAATAAGCGAGCCAACTATCGATCGGCGCACCCAGATACTGGATGCCGCAGTCGTTTGCTTCGCCAAACGCGGTTTTCACCAGGCCAGCATGCACGATATCAGCGCCGAAGCAGGTATCAGCGTCGGATTGATCTACCGCTATTTCAAAAACAAGGAAGAGGTGATCTCGGCCATGGCGGCGCGGCACAAAAGTGAGATTCAAGAAGTGCTCGAACGGGCCCGACAGGCGCCTACGCTGCTCGAGTCCCTGGAAATTTTGTTTACCGCGCACTGCTGCGAGAATTCGCCACAGATTCAATCGGCGTTCGTGGTCGATCTTTACGCGGAGTCGGCGCGCAACCCGCAGGTGGCGGATCTGGTGCGCGACGTTTTGCAAACGGCAATGGACGGCGTGACGGATTTGATCTCGCGCTCGCCCGAAGCGGAAAAAACTGCGCACGGCCTCAGTGCCAGCGATCTGGCCGAATTAATTTTTGCAGTTGCTCGCGGAATGTTGATGCGGGACGTTTTGCAACCAGCGGAACTCTCAGCAGCAGAAAGACGAGCGCGTCAGCTCGAAGTCACGCGCAGACTTTGGCGCGTGCTGTTCACAAATGAAAACGAACCAGCTTATGCATGACGTGGCCAAACCCGAGACTTTAAGAGCGCAGGGAAAGTCGCGGCGCAAAGCAATCTGGATCGCCATCGCCAGCGTGGTCGGCGTGGCCGTTTTACTTTTGCTGATCAAGGGATTGCAAATTGCAACCATGATTTCCGCGGGGAAAAAGATGGTGCCACCGCCGGAAACAGTGACAAGCGCTGTGGTGAAAGAGGAAGATTGGGCGCCGACACTGCGTTCCGTCGGTTCGATTTCGCCGGTGCAGGGCGCAATTGTCTCGGCCGAACTTGCCGGTGTGGTTAGCGAGGTCGCATTTGAAAACGGTGGGACGGCGAAGAAAGGCGACTTGTTAGTCCAACTCGATGCCTCGGCCGAAGAAGCACAACTGCATTCGGCGGAAGCCGATTTGCAACTTGCGCGGGCCGATTGGGAACGCGCAGCTGATCTTGCGACGCGAAAGGTGATTTCGAAAGCTGAAAAAGACGCGGCGGAATCGAAGTTCAAACAGAAAGCTGCGTCCGTCGACCAAATGCGCTCGCTTATCACAAAGAAAACTGTGCGCGCGCCGTTCGATGGACAACTTGGAATTCGCCAGGTGAACGTTGGGCAATCACTCGAAGCGGGCCAGCCCGTAGTTCCGTTGACGGCGCTTGATCCGGTCTTCGCCGATTTTGCGCTGCCGCAACAGGATCTTGGGAAATTGTCGCAAGGACTGGAAGTGCATGTGACGACGGATGCGCTGCCGGGCCATGTCTTCACTGGCAAAGTGAGCGCGGTGAACCCGATGGTCGATTCGTCGACGCGCAATGTTACCCTGCAGGCGACGCTGGAAAATCCCGAACATCTGTTGAAGCCGGGTATGTTCGCCAAAGTCGAGCTCGTGTTGCCGGAAAAGCACAAGTCTCTCGTCATTCCCGGATCGGCCATTTCGTATGCGCCATTCGGCGATTCGGTTTTTGTGATCGAGAAAAAGAAAGATGAGAAAACGGGCAAGGAATCACAAACGATCCGCCAACAATTTGTCCGTGTGGGCGAAGCGCGCGGCGATTTTGTTTCCATCAACGAGGGCTTGAAGGCGGGCGAAACCATCGTGGCCACAGGCGTTTTCAAGTTGCGCAACGGAATGTCGGTAACGATCAACAATGATCTCGCTCCGAAACCGCAGCTCAATCCGAACCCGGTGGATAGCTGATGACTGCGATAACTCATTCCCAATTCCGGGGAGCGCACGCGCCTCGCGTGCTTATGCCAGTCCGGCTCGGACCGATGGCGCCCTCGCCATCGCGAACTTTTTGCTCGTCGCAGGCCGATGCATTTCGGCGAGGGCGCCGAAATGAGCACGCGAGGGCGCGTGCGCTCCCCGGATAATCGAAATGAAATCGTTTACTGATCTTTTCATTCGCCGGCCGGTCCTGGCGATGGTGGTGAGCTTCGTCATTCTCATCGCCGGCTTGCAGGCGATGAAGACGATCAACGTTCGCCAGTATCCGCGAAGCGATATTGCTTCGATTACGGTGACGACGGTCTACGTCGGAGCGGACGCCGAACTCGTTAGGGGATTTATCACCACGCCGCTGGAACGCGCGATCGCGGCCGCGGACGGCATCGACTACATCCAATCGCAAAGCCAGCAGAGTGTCTCAACCATCACCGCGCGCCTGAAACTGAATTACGACGCGAACAAGGCGTTGTCCGATATCAGTTCCAAAGTGGATGCGATCCGGCGCGATCTTCCGCCGGAATCCGAAATCCCGGTCATCGCCATTCAGTCGGCCGACTCGCAGTTCGCCTCCGCGTATCTCAGCTTCACCTCCAATATTCTTCAGCCTAACGAGGTAACCGATTATCTCGTCCGCCTCGTGCAGCCGCGATTGACCGCGGTCGGCGGCGTGCAGAAAGCAGACATTCTCGGTGGCCGCACCTTTGCCATGCGTATCTGGATGAAGCCGGACCGCATGGCCGCGTTAAAGATCAGCCCGGCCGATGTTCGGAGCGCGCTTTCTCGAAATAATTACCTCGCTGCCGTGGGCAGCACCAAAGGCTCGCTCCTTCAAGTGAACCTCACGGCAAACACGGATTTGCATACCGCAGACCAATTCAAACAACTCGTAGTCCGTCAGGAGAAAAACACACTCGTTAGGCTGGGCGACATCGCCGATGTCGTTCTTGGTGCTGAGGACTACAACACCGAGGTCCGTTTTTCCGGGCAAAAAGCGGTCTTTATGGGCATCTGGGTCCTCCCCAATGCAAACTCGGTCGACGTCATCAAGCGGGTGCGCACAGAATTGGAGCAGATCAAAAAAGAACTACCGAGCGGCATGACCGCCGAGATGGCGTACGACGCAACCGCCTACATCAACGACGCCATTCACGAAGTCGTAAAAACTTTGATCGACACGTTGCTCATCGTGATGGTCGTCATCTTTTTGTTCCTCGGATCTTTCCGCTCGGTCATCGTGCCGATTGTCGCGATTCCGATTTCCCTCATCGGCGCGTTATTCCTGATGCAGCTGTTTGGCTTCACGCTCAACCTGCTCACGCTGCTCGCGATCGTGCTTTCGGTCGGGTTGGTCGTGGACGACGCGATCGTTGTTGTCGAAAACGTCGAGCGACACATGCGCGAAGGATTGTCGCGCATGAACGCCGCGCTGGTTGGCGCGCGCGAACTGATCGGGCCGATCATCGCGATGACGATCACGCTCGCGGCCGTTTACACACCGATCGCGCTGCAAGGTGGATTGACCGGCGCCCTCTTTCGCGAATTCGCGCTCACTCTTGCCGGCGCAGTTTTTATTTCGGGTGTCGTCGCTCTGGTTTTGTCGCCGATGATGTCGGCACATTTGCTCAACGCCGAACATGTCGATCGTGGATTCAGCGGAATGATCAATCGGACCTTTGATCGATTTCGCGACTGGTATGGAAGTCACCTCGACCGGACGTTACAGGCGCGCCCGGCCGTGTATATCGTTTGGGGCGGCATCTCGCTGCTCGCACTTTTCATGTTCGTCGCGATTCCAAAGGTGGCGACGAAAGAACTGGCGCCGAAAGAAGATCAGGGAGTGATTTTTGGAATCATTACCGCTCCGGCGAACGCGACCATCGACGATACGATTCGTTATGCGGATGCCGCTGGAAAAATCTTCAAAGATATTCCGGACACGCGTTTCACATTTCAGATCACAAACCCGAGCAGCGGATTTGGCGGAATGGTGTTGAAACCGTGGGGCACGCGCAAGACGCCGACGAAAGCATATCTGCCAATCGTGCAGAAAAGAACTAAGCACCATTCCCGGAATCCAGATGTTCCCGATCATGCCGGAAGCACTGCCCGGCAGCGACAATTTTCCGGTCAGCTTCGTGATCGCTTCCACTGCCAGCCAGGAACGCATCCTGGAACTGGCGAAGCAAATCTTTGCCAAGGCGATGCAGGCGCACGTGTTTCAGTTTGGCGACATCGATACCAAGATCGATCAGCCGCAGGCGCAGATTGTTTTCGATCACGACAAGGTTTCCGCGATGGGTCTCGATATGCAGCAAGTGGGCGCCGATCTTTCCGCCAGCATCGGCGGAAATTTTGTGAACCGGTTCAATATGGATGGCCTGAGTTACAAAGTGATCCCGCAGATCAAACGGATTGATCGTCTGAATCCGGAACAGTTGAAGAGCATTTACGTCACCGGGCCGAACAACAAGCTCGTGCCGTTGAGCACAATCGCGTCGATCAAACACACCACCGTCGCGCGTTCACTTAATCGCATGCAACAGCTCAATGCGGTAACGATCAGCGGCGTTCCGGCGGGTTCGGTCGATTCTGCGCTAAAATTTCTTGAAACGGAGGCGCACAAAGTTTTGCCGGCCGGTTATGTCATCGATTATACCGGCGGCTCGCGCCAGTTGAGAATCGAAGGAAGCAAGTTTGGCGCGGTCTTCGGCCTCGCCATCGTTTTGATCTTTTTGGTCCTGGCGGCGCAGTTCAACAGCTTCCGCGATCCGCTCATCATTTTGTTCGGCTCAGTCCCGCTCGCACTCTTCGGTGCAGGTATCTTCATGTTTTTAAAGATGCCGTTCGGAAAATTTTTCACCGATAGCTGGACGACTTCATTCAACATCTACTCCCAGGTCGGTCTGGTTACGCTCGTCGGACTCGTATCGAAAAACGGAATTTTGATCGTGCAGTTCGCGAACGAACAACAGCGGAAGGGACGCAAAAAATTGGAAGCCGTCCAGCAAGCTGCCCGCATTCGTTTGCGTCCGATCATGATGACAAGCGTGGCGACAGTGGCCGGCCACTTCCCACTCACGCTCGTAACGGGCGCCGGCGCCGCGGCGAGAAACTCAATTGGTCTTGTGCTCGTCGGCGGTATGACCATCGGAACCATCTTCACATTGTTCATCGTGCCGTCGCTCTACATGCTCATCGCGAAGGAACATCGCGAGAAATTGCTTGGCGAAAGTGAAGAAGAACCGATGGAAGATCTCACGCCGGAATATGCGATGGCGCGTGATGGTAATGGCAACGGTTGGAAACAGGGATGACTACCAGGGAGCGGCGCTCTCTAGAGCGCCGAATCGATTAAATCGGCGACTTAGAAGTCGCCGCTCCTTGATGGTTTTCGACAATTTTACGCCCCAAGATGAATTCAACCGAGCTTGATGATCGCGGTTTGCTTGTGAGTTGTCCGAAATGCGGACAGCGCAATCGGCTCAAATACGATCGGCTCAATCAAACTCCGCGCTGCGGGAAATGCGGCGAGCAATTGCAAGCGCCTAACGATCCGATCGATGTTCGAAGCGATCACGAGTTCGATTCACTCACGAGCAGTTCAGCGCTGCCGGTGCTTGTTGATTTCTGGGCGCCGTGGTGCGGCCCGTGCAAAATGGTTGCTCCGGAATTGAACAAAGTCGCGCGCGAAGGTTCCGGGCGCTGGCTCGTGGCCAAGGTCAATACCGAGGACAACCAGAATCTGGCACGACGGTTTCGCATCAATGCCATTCCGACGATGGCGCTATTCAAAAACGGTTTGGAAGTTTCGCGGCAAGTCGGTGCGATGGCCGCCCCCGCGATCCGCAAATTTCTCGAGCCGCACCTTGCCACGGGAGGAGGCTCTCGTTAGGCATGGTTCTCCATTCATGAATGCAGCTGGCTTATCAAGGAGCGCTACGTGCGGACGAACCTGCGCCGAACAATCAACATGAGCTGGTCGTTTAAGTTTGCGCGGGTTGCCGGAATCGATCTCAAGATTCACTTCACCTTTCTGCTCTTTCTCATCTGGATCGGCTTCAGCTATTTTTCGGTCGGCGGCATCGTCGCCGCGCGCCAGGGCGTTCTTTTCATTCTGCTGCTTTTTGGCTGTGTTCTGCTACACGAACTTGGGCACGCGTTGACTGCGAAGAAATTCGGCATTGGAACGACGGATATCACCCTGTTGCCGATCGGTGGAGTCGCGCGGCTCGAACGCATACCTCAGGATCCAAAGCAGGAATTGGTCATCGCGATCGCGGGCCCTTTGGTCAATGTGGCGATCGCCATTCTCCTGATTTTTTATCTGGGTCACCGCGCCTCCATGTCGGATTTCCAGGACCTGAACACGCCGCGCGTAGCGATGCTTTCGAAGCTGGCCACAGTCAATATCGGCCTCGTCCTTTTCAATCTCATTCCGGCTTTCCCGATGGATGGCGGACGAATCTTGCGCTCGATCCTCGCCATGCGAATGAATTATTTGCGCGCGACGGAGATTGCGGCGTTCGTCGGTCAGGCGCTCGCCATTGCCTTCGGCATCCTCGGATTTTTTGGTAACGCTTTCCTCATCTTCATTGCATTTTTCGTTTTCATGGGCGCGCAGCAGGAAGCGGCGATGGCGCGCGCGCGAGTTCTTTATCCCTGACTGGAACCAAAGTTCGCGCTAGGAAATCAGCATGCGCGCGATGGTGTTTGAGAAAGTCGGGCGACCGCTCATCGCGCGCGAAATCGCCGCGCCGCGGCCTAACGACAACGAAGTTCGAATCCGCGTCGCGGCCTGCGCCGTTTGCCGCACCGATCTGCATATTATCGATGGTGAATTAGCGCAACCGAAGTTGCCGCTGATTCCTGGCCACGAAATCGTCGGTCACGTCGAAACGCTCGGCGAGAAAGTGAACAGATTCAAAATCGGCGATCGCGTCGGCGTTCCGTGGCTCGGGTGGACCTGCGGCGAATGCAAATACTGCACGACCGGCCGCGAGAATCTCTGCGATCGAGCGCGCTTTACCGGCTACACGATCGATGGCGGCTATGCCGAATTCACTGTCGCCGATGCACGATTTTGTTTTCCCATTCCCGATATTTTTGAAGACGTTGCAGCGGCGCCGCTTCTTTGTGCCGGTCTGATTGGTTATCGCTCGCTCCGAAAAACGAAAGATGCGAAGCGACTAGGCATTTATGGATTCGGCGCCGCCGCGCACATCATCACGCAAGTTGCGCGATTTCAGAGTCGTGAAGTTTTCGCTTTTACGCGGCCCGGGGATTTGGACGGTCAACAGTTCGCGCGCGAACTCGGCGCCGTCTGGGCCGGTAGCTCGGACGAAACACCACCGCAAAAACTGAACGCCGCGATCATCTTCGCGCCAGTCGGAAGTCTTATCCCGACTTCGCTGCGTGCTCTCGAAAAGGGCGGAACGGTTGTCTGCGGCGGAATTCATATGAGCGACATCCCTTCGTTTCCATATCGCGATCTTTGGCAGGAACGCTCGATTTGTTCCGTCGCCAATCTCACGCGGCGCGACGGCGAAGAATTCTTCGAGATCGCCGCGCGCATTCCCGTTCACACTTCGACGCAAACTTTTCGACTCGAAGACGCCAACGATGCGCTCGAGCAGTTGCGTAGTGGCAAACTTAAGGGTGCCGCTGTTCTTATTCCGGACGCCTAACGAGTCAATTCGTAGTCATCGGACTGGCAACGCCGAGCCATTTGCCCTCACCCAGGGAGAGGATTTCGCCTAACCAGTTCGTACACGCAAAGACCTACAGGCAATAATACGCGACGCGTATATGCATGGCTCAGGCCATCAATCAGCCGCGGTCATCGAACGCGGTTCGTTCTCCCTGAGGGAGAAGGTTAGGATGAGGGCTGATCTTTTGCCGACTCAGCCAGCAACCGCCGCACTTCATCATCGCTGGTTTGCGAAAAATCGTCGTAGAATTGCCCGACGCCGTGAAACCATTCCGGCGCAAACAACCACACCACTTCGTCGGCGACGTTCTGCATTTCGCGACAGGTCTCCGGCGCGCACACCGGCACGGCAACCACAATTTTCGCCGGTTCTCGCTCGCGCAACGCACTCACGGCTGCATGCATCGTTGCGCCCGTGGCCAGGCCGTCATCGATAAGAATTATGATGCGGCCGCGGACGTCGATTGGCGGGCGGTCGCCGCGATAAGCGCGCTCACGACGCTCCATCTCAACCAACTCGTTAGCCGTTACACCTTCGACAATTTGTTCGGCCCCAGGTAGCGAGCGCACCACATCCTGGTTCAAGACGCGCACACCGCCCGAAGCGATTGCACCTAACGCCAGTTCCTCATAACCGGGCACGCCCAGTTTGCGCACGACGAAAACATCCAGCGGCAGGTGCAGGTAGCGCGCGACTTCGTATGCAACGGGCACTCCGCCTCGAGGCAGGGCCAGAACGAGAACGTCTTTACGATTGGCGTAAACGCCTAACGGATCGACCAATTGCCGCCCCGCGTCCGTGCGATCGCGAAACGTTTTCATAAGCGAGGTTCCGATGAAATTACGGCGGAACAAGAGACGACGCGCCATTGCCGTCGCGTTTTTTATCCAGCGCAATTCGCAAGACCTCATCGACGCTCTCGACCGGAACAAATTTCAACTTCTGTTTCGCTTCTTCCGGCACGTCGACGAGATCCTTCTCGTTTAACTTTGGAATGATGACGGTGGAAATTCCCGCGCGCAGCGCAGCCAGACTTTTTTCCTTCAAACCACCAATCGGTAAAACGAGACCGCGCAGAGTGATCTCACCGGTCATGGCAACATCCGAGCGCACCGGCGTGTTGCTGAACAACGATGCGAGCGCAGTGAACATGGCAACGCCGGCCGATGGCCCATCCTTCGGCACCGCGCCCGCGGGAACGTGCACATGAATATCCATGTCTCGAAAATCTTCGGGTTTCGCACCGATTTCGCCGTCACGACTGCGGACAAGACTGAGCGCGGCCTGCGCCGATTCCTTCATCACATTTCCGATCTGACCGGTCAGCGTGACGTTGCCCTTGCCCGGATATTTCGTCGCCTCGATGTGCAAAATTTCGCCACCGGCAGGCGTGAAAGCGAGTCCCGTAACGACACCCGGTTTGTTGGTCTTCAAACGCGTTTCGTGGATGTAACGCACCGGCCCGAGCGTTTGCGCAACAAAATCACGTGTGACCTTGACGTGTTCGCTTTTTCCGCGCGCCACTTGCGCAGCGACCGCGCGAATGACGGAACCGATCTGACGCTCGAGTTCGCGCACACCGGCTTCGCGCGTGTAATCGCTGATGACAAAAACGAGCGCATCCTCTTCCCATTCACATTGCTCGGGTTTGAGGCCATTCTCTTCCAGTTGCCGCCTAACGAGATACCGGCGCGCGATCTCGAGCTTCTCGCGCTCGGTGTAACCGGGCAATGAAATCGTCTCCATGCGATCCCGCAGCGGCTCGGGAATTCCTTCAACGTAATTCGCCGTGGCAATGAAAATGACCTGCGAAAGATCGAACGGCACATCGAGATAGCGATCGACGAACGCGTTGTTCTGCCGCGGATCGAGCACTTCGAGCAACGCGCTCGCCGGATCGCCGCGAAAATCGGCGCCGAGTTTGTCGATCTCGTCCAGCATCAAGACCGGATTGCGCGTCCCGACGCGGCGCAATTCCTGGATGATGCGGCCCGGCATCGAACCGATGTAGGTGCGGCGATGTCCGCGAATTTCCGCTTCATCGCGAATTCCGCCCAGGCTCATGCGCGCAAATTTTCGTCCGAGCGCATCCGCGATCGATTGGCCGAGACTGGTTTTGCCGACGCCGGGCGGCCCGAGGAAACATAGGATCGCGCCGTGACCCTGCGGATTCAGTTTGCGCACGGCGAGATATTCGATGAGTCGGCGCTTCACCTTTTCCAAATCGTAATGATCGCGATCGAGAATTCGTTGTGCTTCATCGAGATCGATGTTGTCGTCGCTGAACTTCGACCACGGCAATTCGGCGATCGTCTCGATGTAGCTGACGATCACGGAATACTCCGGACTCGCCGGCGGAATGAAATCGAGCCGCTTTAATTCGCGATCCGCCTGCGCGAGCACATCCGCCGGTGGTTTCGCTTCTTCCAATCGAGTGCGTAACTGCGCCACCTGGTCCTCCGCCGCGCCCTCTCCTTCGCCGAGCTCGCGTTGAATCGCCTTCAGTTGCTCGCGCAAATACGCGCGCCGCTGTGCATCGGAAAACTGCGACTGCACATCTTTCTGCAATCGCTGCTGGATCTGCGCGATCTCGAGCTGCGACGAAATGCTCGTCTGCACCGCGTGCAAACGCTTTTCCAAATCGAGCTCCTCCAGAATCGCCTGTTTCTGCGCAGAATCGATCTGCAAATTGGGCGCGAGAAAATCCACCAGTTGTTCCGGATCGTCGATGCTGAGAATGGCCGCGCGCGCCTGCTCCGGAATATCTGGCGAAAGCTCGAAGAGCCGCGCCGCACTGTCGCGCAAATTGCGAAAGGTTGCTTCCCATTCCTTGCTTTGCGGCGGTCGCACCGTTTCGAGAAGATCGACCTCCGCGCGCAAGTACGGTTGCGTCGAGATGATCTTGCGCAGCGAAAACCTGCGCAGTCCCTGTACGACCGCGACTGATTGATTATCGGCCTGACGCAACAGTTTCAGGACAATCGCGGCTGTCCCGACTGTATATAAATCCTGCGGCTCCGGCTCTTCCTTGTTCTCGTCCCGCTGGGTGAGCAAGCCGATGATTTTGCTTTGCGGCAATGTCTCATCCAACAATTTGATCGACGCCGGTCGTCCAATCGTGAGCGGCAAAACCGTTCCTGGAAAAATAACGAAGCTGCGCACGGGCAAAATCGAAAGCGTGCCCGGAATCGCCGGCATTTCCCGCGAATCGTCGCCACCCGATGCGGTTAGTCGCACCGGCTGCGACTCGTTAGGCGACTGTAAAACGCTGATTTGGTTCTCGCTCATGACGCAAAAGGCAAATGAATCCAGAGCAGTCCGTTCGTTTGCTCGGCGTGCACTTTTCCCACATCGACCTCATCGAATAGTTCTACCGTTCGTTCGAACGGCCCGTAATCAATCTCCATCGCGAGCATTTCGACTGCGCTGTCGAGCGGTTCCTTCGGTTCGGTGACATCGCGTTCGCCGCGAATGATCACCCGGTACGGTTCGACCCGCAGATCGATTTCCTTGCGATCGACTCCGGCAAGATCGACACAAATGCGTATTCCCTTTTCGCAGCGATAGGCATTGATCGCCGGCTGCCACGTCGGCGGCGCGAACTGATAGCTCGCAACCCGGAAAGTGATGTCCTCCGGGGCGCTCTGAAACAAGCGCAACGTGATGCGGCGAATGGGATCCATCACTTAACCTGCCTTAAGGCCGCTCTCTTTTCCACTCGCGCGCAGTAAACCGCGTCTTCCATTTTAATCATCCAGCCAATAACATCGCACGTTCTCGCCTTATTATTCGCATGAAACTATTGCCGCAGTTCCGAAACAACCTGTTCCTCATTCTCAGCCTCGGTCTGGCCGGCGCCGCGTTTGCCACGTCAAACTACGAATACAAGCCGGACGAGTATGTCGTTATCGCGAACGGAAAATCACCCGATGGCCAATATGCCATCGCCGCTCACGGTGACGGCGAATATGGCGATGAAAATTTTCATCTCTATTTGATGGATGCGAAGACAGGGAAAAAGATCGGGCCGCTCGAAGAGGTGAAAGACAATCTCGATACCGGCGCGGACGCGTTCACCGCGAAGTGGTCGGCGGACTCGCGTGAAGTTTCCATCAGCTACCGTGTCGATCGGCACGAGATGGTCATGATTCGTTATCGCGTCGAGAACCGGCGCGCGCATCGGCTAAGCGGACCCGCGAAAATTGAGCCATGAACTTCAAGCGTTTGATGTCGCTCCTTTTTGTCGCATACCGATGAGTTAGAAAAGCAACCGACCATCTACGAATTGGGGCTCGGTGAGAAGGAACGGAAGACCGTTCGAAAGAACGCGAACGATCCGAGTGCTTCGCACCCCTAACGCCTAACGACACGGCGGCACGTTCGACTTCGCTCAGTGCAGGCTCCGCGCCGTGGCTACATCACGTCGGTAGCGGCGGCGGCGTAGCACGCGAGGGCGAACCTGCGCCCGCTCGCAGTGAGAGCGCACCCAATACCGCTGCCGCAATCAGCAACAACGCGCCGAGGAAAAGAAGCGCTTTCGGCCGGGCCGGTGCGAGATCGAGCGAGTAAACGAGTTGATCGTAATCGTTGCCGGTGCTGACGTGAACATTCTGTGCCCGCGCGGGTAGTTTCGCTCGGTCGGTGATGTTGACGATTCCACCATTTTCCAGCGTGCTGCTGGTGAAGGCCCAATCGGTTCCCGAGCCCGCAACCAGTTTCATGTTTTTCGGAACCTGGAGAGCGAACTGGCCATTGCCCTGATACTTTGCCAGACAACGTGCCTTAATCTTGGAAACGGCACGGCGGTGCACGTCGTCCTTCTCGAGCGCGAAATCATCGATCACCGCGGCGGCGAGCTGATACTTCACATTGCGCAGCATGATGTCGGGATGATCGCCGTATTGATCCTTCCATTGCGCCCATTGCGACGCGTCGAGTTGAAAATCGAACTCGATTTGCGCGTCACCGCGTTCGTCGAGTTTGTAGATGCGTTCGATCGTACGGCTGGCTTCCTGCGCGAGAAGTAAGTTCGCTGCGCCTAACGAAAGCAAGCCGATCAAAAAAACACGAACAAGCCAATTACCCGCTCTCGTCTTACTCATTCTCTTTTCCGCCTCCTTCGTTGGAATTCCCTTCGCCATTCGCGAATCGCACCGAACCGATGATGTTCTGAATGAGCGATTGGTTTCGTTCGAAATAACCTTTGGCCGCGCCGACAAAGATGCCGATGACTCCGGATTGCGTAGGCGCAAACATTCCGACCCATTGCGTGGAGCCGTTGCGGTAGGACGTGGTGCCGGTGTAAACGACGGAGTTACCCTTTTGTTGCTGCGAACTGATCCGCACCGTGCCGCGACTCACGCGCGCGACGCCCTTTTTCGCCGTCTGCATCGCCTCGTTAGGCGTAGTTAAATTTGGATAATAGAAAACGTTCGCGGCAACGGATGTTTGCTGATCCTGGGCGGTGAAAACCATTCCCGGGACCGGGCTGTTCTCCATGCGCGTCCACGCTTCCGGGACATCCATGGAAACCATGTTGTTCGCGCCGACGTACCGGTAATATCCCGGCTGCACGGGCGTCGTTCCGCCGCTTTTCGTATTGGTTGTGTTTCGCGCGTAAGCCGTCGCATCGTGGGTCGAACGCGGCGCCAGGATGTTTTTGATTTTGTCGATGTCGATGTTCGGAAGTTCGGGCGGGAGGAAACCCTGCTTTTGATATTCCTGCACGTTCACCCAGATCTGGTATTTCTGTTTATCCAAATCTTCCGCGGCCATTTTGACCGCGTCATCGAATGAGACCGATTTATCGGCGCCGACGGCCATCGGCGTAATTGCCGTGCATTCAATCGGAATAAAGTCAGTCGCGCCCTGGCCGTAGCGCACAAGAGTGAAGGCGTGTCCGGGACGGAATATCACCGTCGTCTGGCAGCCGAGATGTTCCATCACCGAAGCCCAAAGCAATGCCAGTTCGACGCAAAGTCCTTCATTCGAAATGATGACGTCCCGCGGCATGCGCACCGTTTGCACGATGGTCTGCACATCGCCGATTTTCGCCGGCACGCCGGCATCGCTCGTGTAACGCATGCCCGTGTCGCACATGTAGTCGTAAACGCCTTTCATCATGCGCGCGACTTCGCGCCCACCGCCGGCGATGCCGGCCATCGAACCGCCGGTGCGCTTGGTCACTTCCGCGACAAACTCTTTCACCACCGGGTCGTTAGGCGTGACCATGGCCGCGGCGAAGGGCGAAGTGGCAAACATGTCGTACCAGGTGAGAAGCTCGTTCGCGGGAAGATCGGTATACTCGATCTCGTTCACGCCGCGCAGCATGATATTGGAACGAAGGATTTGTTCCTTGGCGTCGCCCGATTTGTCGGCCCAGCGGATTTTCGTTTCCAAGGTCGCGTTCGTGTCGTTCGACAACGCCGTGATCTTGGAGGGCAGTTGCGGGTAATAAACCTGCACCACCGTCTGGCCCGCCGGAATTTCCGGATACGTTTGTGGCGTTGTCCACGAAACGTAATCGGGAATCTGATAGCTGATCGACAGATCGTGCACTGGCCCGACGCCGTCGTTATGAAAGACGATTTTACTCAGGAAATAGCGCCCGTTTTGCGCCGCCGGATCGCCATAGATTTTATAGGCAAAAGTCATGAGCGACTTGCGCACAATCGGATCGTCCCAAACCAGCTTGCCCGTGCCGCCGCCTTTGAAGAAATATGCCCCAAGGCAGAGAAATCCCGCGACTGCGAGCAACAGCGCACCCAACTGAAGTAGTCTTTTCATTTACGCGTCGAACGACCGTCTTAAAGCGGTGCCTTAGAAATCAAAAAGCAGCGCTATTGTCACGGCAAAACTTGTCAATGTCCTCGTAACCTCAGAGCAGATTTCATTCGCGCTGTGATCCGCCCCATGCCGGCACATGGGCAGGAACGCGTCCCCGGGGAGAATCGAACTCCCATTTAAGGTTTAGGAAACCTCCGTTCTATCCGTTGAACTACGGGGACGAAGTGATTGCGGATTTTTTCGGCTGGAATGCCGACTTCGGAATTCGTCAATCGACGTGTAGTCGATCTCGCGCGGTTTACCTAACGAGTCGAAACGAAACGCCAGCGGCAAAATATGAGCGACGCGACTAGCCTATCACCATCTCGATCGGAATTGAGTCCGTCACCTGCAAAAAAAGGATCGCGAGTGCAATACCCAGATTCGCCAGCGCGGTATGCCCGTTATTTGCGCGCACAACCAATCCGTCAGCGCGTCCATAAAGTTCGTGATCGAAGATGTGCGCGATGTACATCTGATCGCACCAAATCTGATTCGAATACGGTTCCTGCAGGAAATATTTGAGGCCAAAGATGGGCGAAATCTTTCGCATTTCATGCTTCTTATTGAATTCCCGAATCGCGAGGCGTTCCCCGGTGTATTCGGAAAAGGTGAAGCCCAATATGTCGTCGAAGTAGCAATGGATTCGCGGCATCAGTGCCTTGGGTGCAGCCTCGAGGATTTTGACGACGTCCATGGTGGAACTGTAGTAATCGACGTCGATCGACATGAAACCGATCGGCGCTGGATTGGAAGCGAGAAACTCCGGGACCGTTTCCTCGACCAGGCCAAGAACCAATTTGGCGCGCTGCAGACGGTTCTTCAGTGCATCGACATCCATGGAATACGCGGATTCTCTATAGAGGTTAGGGAGGTCGCGGTTATCCTGCGGAGGCGGCAATCCTTTTCCGGTATCGAAGCCATAGACATCAACGCCGATTCCGATTTTTTCTTCGGCAAGATCGGCGGCGCGTTCCAGCGCGAGCAAACCGTTTCCACCGGCGACGCCGAACTCCGCAACCGAAATGCGTTTTAATCCAAGCGACTGCGCTTGGTATGCAGAGTGCAGGACCGCCCATGTGTAATTCGGCCGCATGGCTCCGTGCGATTGGCGCACGGCGGTGTCGAGAATCCAGTTCAGCCACGGATAAATCGTGTCATGCTTCGTGAGCAACGAGTCGGGATCGATCTCCTCCGAATCGGTGATGTTTCGGACTTTGGCGACGAGCGGTCTCAGCAAAGGACGCAGAATTCGTTTGGCGTACTTTTTCATACGAAAAATTTGTCAACCGATAATGGTCTGCGAGCTTGCAATGAGACAAGCGAATTTGCCATTATTGCCGCGTATAAACATAAATAGCCTGCATCTTGCTACGGGGAAAAGGCCTTGCAGCGCGGTTTCATCCCTCGGTCGCTCGAAGCGCTTGTGCCGCCGTTAGCTTGCAAGTAATTACAATTTTAAACAGTTTTCCATAAACCTTTGTTGTGAACGCCAACGAACAATCGGACGGAAAGAAATCCGGCGGACGTCCCCGGAAGTTTTCCGAGCCGAGCCGACCCATCACTTTGACACTGCCCGAGCGCACGCTGCGCGAACTGCGGCATGTCGATCCCGATCCCGGTTACGCGATCGTAAAACTGGCGAGCTGGGCACTGCAAAACGGAGGCGAAAAAAGACCGTTGGTCGAAATCCTGAAAACGTCCGGAGACATGGGCATTATCGTCGTGGGCCCGAGCCAGGCTTTGTCGCACATCTCTTTTCTCCATCTCGTGGAGGTAGCGCCGGCACGTTTTCTACTGGCTCTCGACTCCGGTTATGATTTCAAGAATCTCGAGATCGCGGTGACCGATGTGCTTGACGATGTCCCGCTCGCCGATAAGCGAGAGCGGGAATTGATGGTGCAATTGCTTCAGCACATAAAACAGCTACGCAGATCCGAGACGATGAGCCACGCCGAAATCCTTTTTGCGAAGCCTTCGGCCTGATCGGCCTGTCGAACCGCGAAGGTCCGACCGCAATCATTTGCCTAACAAGTAGCGACCTTCTTGTCGTTAGGCCGGGTTAGCGCGCGGTTTGTAGAGCGCGGCATCAAGAATTGACCAGAGATGGATCAGCCATCCCAGAAGGACGATCCACATTACGGCCGCGAGAACGAACTGAATGATCGCCATGAGCAACCGACCCTGGAGCAATTGTCCCAAGCCCGGGATGAAAAAACTGCAGAGCGCTGCGATGACGTTTCCGGCCGAGCCCTGACCTGCCATGGGCGAATGGTCGAGCGGATCGCTGGCCTTCACAAGATGAATTTGCCAAATTGCGCGAGGCATGAGCAAACGCAGGCAAATCGCGCGCTGGATTTCGATTGTGGGACATCCATTCACGTTCGTGGTATTGCTGGTGGCGACAACGTCGTGGAAATTGCAGGGCGGCAGGCAGGCGGTGTGGACGACCGGAATCGTTATCGCGGCGATGCTTGCGCCACTGGGCCTGTTTATCTGGAATCGTTACTCGTCAGGCCACTGGGAAACGGTCGATGCTTCCGCACCGAAGGATCGGCCGGCGTTATATACGGCAGCATTCGTCCTACTCATTCCCATTGGCGTTTACTTCGGTATGCGCGAACACAGCACCGAAATGGTGCGCGGTCTGGCCGCCGTCGCGATTCTGATCGGAATTCTGGCTGGCCTGAACCGGTGGATCAAACTGTCCGTCCACATGACGCTGGCGACTTTCGCCACAATCATCATTTTGCGACTTGCCGCTGGTTTAGGCGCCGGCGCTGCTCATGTTTCTTCCGTTTCTCGCCTGGTCGCGTCTCGTGCTTTCGCGCCACACGCCTGCTGAAGTCGGCGGTGGTTTCCTGCTTGGCCTGATCATTGGAGAGCTAACTCGCTGGCTGTAATTGCCGACGTGCTTGCGTCCTCTGCTTCATCGCCGCGCGATTCATTGATATGAAGTCGAGCACGAAGGACCGGGTTAAGGGCACGTTGAACGAAGCGAAGGGAAACTTGAAAGAAAAGGCCGGCCGCGCCACGCGCGATCCCGACATGCAGGACCGTGGCACCGCCGAAAAAGTCGGTGGCACGATTCAACGCAAAGTAGGCGAAGTTAAGAAAGTTTTCGGAAAATAGATCCGACGCCTCGATTCGCCTGCCGAAATTTACATCGCTTCGGCTGGCTCGGGCAAAGTCTCAGTCTCGTGGTGATAATGCGCGCTGCGCAGGAATGGGACCTGATCGAGCACGCGCTCCTGGAACCATTCCAGCGCGAGATAAATCACCGGCGTGATGTAAAGCGTGATCAACTGCGAGAAGATGAGCCCGCCGACGATCACCAGGCCGAGCGGACGTCGCGAACCGCCATCCGCTCCGAAACCGATAGCAATGGGTAGTGCTCCCATCAGCGCGGCGAGGGTTGTCATTATGATAGGCCGAAAACGTTCCACGCTCGCTTCGTGAATAGCACCGCGCCGGTCATAGCCTTCATCAAGTCGATGCAGCGCGAAGTCGACGATCATGATGCCGTTCTTCTTCACGATACCCATGAGAAGAAAAAGGCCGATAACGGAGTAAAGCGAAAGCGTGGAATGAAAGAGCCAGAGAGTGAACAAACCGCCAACCACTGCCGGAAACAAAGTGGAAAGGACCGTGACCGGATGAACATAGCTCTCATACAAAATTCCGAGGATGACGTACATCACGAACACAGCGGCGATAACAAGGAATGGCAGAGCCTGGAAAAGTTGCTCGAGCACGAGACCTTCGCCCTGCAGTTCGCCTTTCACTGTTGGCGGTAAAACTTCCTTTGCCGCTTTCTCGATGTAGTTCGTGACGTCGCCGAGCGCGACCCCCGGCTTGGTATCGAAGCCGAAAGTGACGCTCGTGAATTGGTTGGTGTGATTGACCGATTGCAAGCCGATCGATTCGCTCGACTTCGTCACCGCGCGAATGGGAATCAGCTTGTCGCCGGTATCCGGTTTCACATAAATCCAACGGAAATCCTGGGGACCAGAACGCGCTTTGTCGTCCGCTTCCACGATCACTTGATATTGATCATCGGGCTGCTTGATCAGGTAAACGTAGTTTTGTGAATAGGCGGCGCGCAAAAGGCTCTCGATGTTCGTGGTTGAGATGCCGTAAAGGCTGGCGCGATCGCGCTCGATGTTGATGTCGAGATTCGGTGTGGCGCGGAAGAGATCGGAATGCGGCGGATTGGCAAAGCCATCGTAGTCCTTCAGTTTCGCCTCGAGTTTATCGGCCGCGGCGTAAACCTCGTCGGGATTGATGCCGCTTAACGCATAGGTGTAACGGCCAAACGAGCTGCCTGTCGCACCGATGTTGATTTGCAAAACCGGTTGCGGATTGAGCGTCGGGAAAACTCCCGGGATTTGGCTGCATGCTTTGCGCAGCTGCGCCGCGACCGTTTCGATATCGGCGCGCTCACGCGCGTCCTTGAGAAACAGAACTGTGAAAACGCCTGCGCCACGACCGGAGCGCCCAGCGACGGTGAAGTATTTGTCGACCGCCGGGTTCCCTTGCAAAACCGGATCGAGTTCATTTTGCAACTGGCGCTGCTGATCCGGTGATGCGCTTTCCGGAACAATGAAAGATCCGCGAATCGTTCCGCTATCCCCGGTCGGAAGCAGAGTGAAGGAAAGTTGTTTGAAGAAAAACCAGACTCCGAGGACACAAAGCACAACGATTGGAGCGGCGAGCCATCCGTGATCGAGGAACTTGTCGAGCGAATGACCGTAAAAGTCGCGAATCGGATTGAAATACCTTTCAGTAAAGCGTTCCATCCACGCTTTGCGATGCTTCGGTCCGCGTTCCGCGAGAATGCGCGAACACATCAACGGCGTCAGTGTCAACGACACCGTGCCTGAGGCAAGAATGGCAACGATGATGGTGATGGCAAATTCACGAAAGATCCGGCCTAACAAACCGGGCATGAAGGCGAGCGGAATGAACACAGCGGCCAGCGACAGCGTCATCGACAAAATGGTGAAGGAGATTTCGCCCGCGCTGTTGAGTGTTGCTTTATAGATCGATTCGCCGGCCTCCGCACGCCTAACGACATTTTCCAAAAAGACAATCGCATCATCGACGAGAAAGCCGATGGCCAGCGTCAGCGCCATGAGCGTGAGATTGTTGATCGAATAGCCCAACGCCCACATGGCAACGAAGGTGATGAGGAACGACATCGGCAACGCCACCATCGGAATGAGTGTGTCGCTGGCGCGGCCGAGAAAAACGAAGATAACGAAAATCACGAGCGTGAAGGCAATGGCGAGCGTGAGCTGGACGTCATGCAGCGAATTCACGATCGACGCCGAGCGGTCGAAGACTGGGATCAGGCGAATCGAGCCCGGGAGCTCGCGCTGCAACTCGGGCAACAACGCGCGGACGTTCCGCGCGACCTGCACTGCATTCGCGCCCGCCTGGCGCGAGACCGCAAAAACAATCACCGAAGCAGGAGGCGTGTAATTGCGCACATAGAAATGCCGCGAGAGCCGCTCGTTCTCGACACCATTCACAACGCGAGCGACATCGCGAACGTAAACAGGTGAGCCATCCGGGCTGCGTTTGATCATGATGTTGGCGTAACCCTCAGCCGTGTCGATCTGCCCGTTAGGCCGCAGAATGATGGACTTGTTTTTTCCGTCGAACTGGCCCGCGCCAGCGTAGGACGTGGCCGATCGAATCGCCGCCGCCAGATCTTCAAAGGTCATGTTCCGCGTCGCCAGTTTGCCGGGATCGACCTTGATGCGAATGGCGCCTTTGACTCCGTAAATATTTACTTCGGAGACGCCGGGCAAGACGTTGATCCGCTGCGAAACTTCCGTTGTGCCGTAACGATAGAGTTCGCCGTCGCTCAGCGTGCCACTCGTTAGGGCGACATACATTACCGGCTGATCGTTTGGATTGGTCTTGGTAAAAGTAGGCGGACTCGGCAAGTCGTTAGGCAACTGACCTTGTGCGCGCTGGATGGCCGACTGCACATCGGTCGCGGCCGCATCGATCCCTTTGCTGAGATCGAATTGCAACGTGATGACGGTGTTCCCCTGCGAACTAGTGCTCGTCGTGAGCTCGAGTCCGGGAATTTGCGTGAACTGCTTCTCCAGCGGCGTCGCGATGGTGTTCGCCATCGTTACCGGATTTGCGCCCGGGTAATTGGCCTCGACCCGAATGACCGGATAATCGACCGCGGGGAGGTCATTCACGGCTAATTGATTATAGGTGAGAATGCCGAAGACAATAATCGATGCCGTGAGCAGCATCGTCATTACCGGCCGCTGAATGAATGGCCGTGAAATACCGGAAGAAAACTGGACGAGCTTTTGCGCGGTCGTGCTCTTTTTCTCTCTTGCCCCTGCTGCGGAAGAACCAAATGTCTCCTCGCCGCCTCCGTCCGGCTGATCGCCGTCGTTCCTGTCTTGCGATCTTTCCATTCGTTAGGGCACGCCGCTTTCGTCCACTTCGCTCGACTTGTTAGGCGCTGTTTTCTTTTCTTCTTTTGCGACGACCTTGGTTCCGGGCGCGAGCTGCAGTTGTCCGCTTGTCACGACTGTCTCGCCCGGTTGCACACCGTGCTGGATGGCGGTCAGGTCGCCGTCCTGTTTTTGACCGGGTTTCACCTGGCGCAGATCGAGCGTGGAATCTTTTTTGACGACGAAAATGTAAGGACCATTCTGCCCGGTCTGCACCGCGCTATTCGGAACGAGCTTCGCGTTTTTGATGATATCGAGAATGAGGCGGACATGGACGAATTGCTCCGGCCAAAGCGCGCGGTCCGGATTGGCTGTAACCGCGCGCGCCTGCACGGTGCCGGTGCCTTCCTGCACGGTATTCGCAATAAAATAAAGCCGACCTTCGCGCGCAGGAAATTTGTCGCCCTCGGCGTCGGTCAGCACTTTTAGATTCGGGCCGTTGAGGTATTGCCTAACGAGTGGGATATCGGGCTCGGCGACGGTAAAGTCGGTATAGATCGGGTCGAAATTATCGATCTGCACCAGGACAGCGCCAGTGCTGCCCGCGGTTACCGTGTTGCCGACATCGACCTGGCGCAGTCCGGCGCGACCGTCGATCGGCGATCGGATGGAGCAATAATCGAGATTCACCTGCGCCGCGTCCACCGCTGCCTGTGTTCGCATCGCATTCGCTCTTGCGGTGTCGAGGTCCTGCGTCGCGGTGACGTTCTTGGCCTTTAATTCCAACTGGCGATTCAGGTTCGCTTCGGCCAGCATGTGGTCGGCCTTCGCCGAATCGAGAACAGCCTGATACGGACGCTGATCGATCGTGAAAAGAAGGTCTCCTTTCTTCAAGAACGCGCCATCTTTGAAGTCGCGCGACACGATCTGGCCGCTAACCTGCGCTCGTACCTGTACGCTTTCGTTCGCCGCGCACGTCCCGATTTCGTCAAGATAAAGTGGGACGTCTTTCTCAATGACTTTCGCCGTCTCAACCGGACGCGGCGCCGGCGGTGGTGATTTCTTCTCGTTCGATGTGCAGGCGCGAATCGCAAAGATAAGCAGGACAGCGCCGGCCACGCCGGCAGCGATGTACGTGCGCCGGCGTCCGAAACGGCGTTCGAGAGTTCCTACCGTCTCGCGTGTCGCCCCCTTCAATTCTGCTACGCTAATCATCGCCTTCTGTTCGACATTCGTCGTCCGCTTCCGTTCCGAATGTCTGTTCTTTCCGCTTTTTCGCGGATTCGCGTCAGCACACGCATGCACGTCTGCAGATCGCGCTCCGAGATATCGCCAATCAGTTCGTGACGCAATTGCTGGGCCGCATCGAAGATTTCATGCAAAACCGGACTCGACTTGCGCGCCAGGCGCACATTCTTACACCGCCGATCGTGCGAAGCATCGCGGCGCTTGATCCAGCCATCCGATTCCAAACGACGCAACAAACCGACCAACGTCGGTTCTTCGATGCCCATGCGCGCGGCCAGTTCGCTTTGCGAAATCTGATCCCCGCCCTGCGCGAGATGGACCAGAGTCCGCCACTTCCCCTGACTCAATCCGAGCGGGCGAAGGCGGCGATCGAGCTTGGAGCGCCAGGCCAGCCAGGTGTTATTCAGGAGCAAACCGATTTGCTCAGGATCAAGCGACGTCATGTTCGGGAAATCGTTAGCGTGCTAACTATTTCAAGGTTCACGCCGGTGTCAAACCGGCGGCGGCACGCGTCAAGGGGTCACGCGAAAGAGAACGGTTTGCCAGTTTCGGTAGTCCTTCACCCGCAGGATTGGCACGGGATGTCGAGGCAGAAACTGCTTCGTCGTCAACGCGTCATTCTCTGTTTCGGATCGCACGAGAAAGAAGTTCGTCCTGGCAGGCAACTCGTCGATCCGGTCGACGTACGACAGCGGACGATGCAAATAAAAGAGGAACGGCTGAAAGTCCGGATTGACGGCGTAAACAGTTTCGCCGGTTGGGACATTTTGTTCGATCTGCGCGGCGATTGTCTTCACTTTCTGGCGCGATTGTAACCGCGGCACAATGACCAGCGCATAGACGGCAAGGCTGACGACCGCGAGGAACGCGACAACAAAAGGAAGTCTAAGCTTCGGCCTAACAAATGGAGGAATTCGCCACTCGAGCCAGCGTGGCATGTCGAGCCGTTCCGCACAGAGAAGACTCGCCGTGAGCCAGCACATCGGTGCGATCAGTGGCATAGTATAGCGTGGGAGCGAACCGGGAATCAGGCTGACGAGCAGGAACGAGCACGCGATCCCCCAGCCCAATCCGCGCACCAGTCGCCGGTCGGTTTCATCCACGAATTCGGCGCGTGGAAATGGCAAAACCAAAATCCACGGCAGGAAATAACCCGAGGCCGCGCGGAATATTCTGGATCCAACCGAGAAATTTGAAGTCCTCACCCAGCAAACGGCCGGAGAACTGGCGGGACCAGACATGCCCAACACTTAGTCCGGCGGTTATCTGCAAATAAGGAATCGCCCACGCGGCAAAAAACCCGAGCATGATTACGATGCCGACAAAGTGAGCGGGCGCGAATAAGTCCCGTATCTTTCGCGTGCGCCACAAAACTGCTCCCACCACCGCATAAAAGAAAACGAGATGGACCGGACCTTTCGCGAGTAGACCAAGACCGAGAAAGACAAAGGGCAGCGTCCAGGTTAACCACGGCGAACGCCGCTGCTGCCACCAGCTCAACCAAAGAATGATCGCGACCGCGAAAAGGGAAACGTAGAGCGCTTCGATTTCAATGAGGCGGCCTTTTTCGATCATGCCAAAATTTGTTAGCCAAATAACCGCGGCGATGAGTGAACCGTTTTCACCGAGACTTCGCCGCGCGATTGTCAGGAACACGATCGCCACCGCGAGAACACAAAGCGCGGAAGGCAATCGCGCCGTCCATTCGTTGCGCGCACCAAGAATCTTGAATGAAGCGGCCACAACCCAGTTAATCAGGGGCGGTTTGCGTAGATACGGTTCGCTGCCGATCTGCGGCACGATGTAGTTGCCGGTTTCGAGCATCGAGACCGCAGGCAAAATGCGGCGACCTTCCTCGCCTTTAATCTCAAGACTGCCGAGTGCCGGCAAGTAAATCGCAGCCCAAAGCGCGAGAACGATGGGGACAAGGGCCCGCGACATTAGTGACTGTTGCCACGTGTCTGCCGGTTGCAAAGCCAAATTGTCTTGTCGCGCGGCGGATCTTTTGAGATGCTGCATATCCATACCTTGAAGCACGCCGGGGCGTTCTTTTCCGGTAACCTCCGACTGGTTTCACATCTGACGCGCTAACGAATCTACCGGGAGAAGAAAGAAATCTTCCGATTTATTTTTCAATGATCATCCGCAGTCGGCGATCAATCGAGGAAATCATAATTCCGGATTTCCGAGTCCCCAAGGCAGGCACGAATTACTCCACGCTCGCTCACAATCACTTTCACGGAAGCTTAAACCTAACCATCAATTCGGAGACTAGCTCTATGCGTCGATCAACCTATATCAAACCGGCCAGTAATATTCTCATGTTTTTGTTCATGCTCGCGTGTCTTGCCTTATTGCCGCCGGCACTCGCCGTCATTCCAGCGCCCGACGGCGGCTACCCTAATCAAAACACGGCCGAGGGCGACGATGCGCTGTTCTCCCTTACCACAGGGATAAAGAATACAGGGATGGGCTTCGAAGCGCTTTTTAGCAATACCACTGGCAACTCCAACACAGCGGTTGGTCCATTGGCGCTCTTTGCTAATCTAACCGGCTCATTTAATACGGCCAACGGCGTTAGTGCGCTCTCCAGCAATAGTACCGGCGCTGCTAATACAGCAAATGGTTTTGAGACCCTCGTAAGCAATACGACGGGCAGTAACAACACGGCTATCGGTACCGAGCACGCTGGCAAACAATACTACCGGCGCCAGTAACACCGCCGTCGGCTTTCAAGCGCTCTTTAGCAATACAACGGCCAGCGAAAACACGGCCAATGGGTTCGGTGCGCTGCAGAACAACACCACCGGCAAACAAAACACCGCGGAAGGAGTGAGCGCGCTTGGCTCCAATGTCACCGGCAATTTCAACACGGCAAACGGCTATAAAACGCTTCTTAACAACACTTCGGGTCGCGAGAACACGGCCACGGGCTTCCAGGCACTGGTGAACAACACCACCGGCATCCTCAATACCGCGACGGGTTCCGACGCACTTTCCAGCAACACTACAGGCAACGAAAATACGGGCGATGGTGTGGATGTTCTGGAGAGCAACACAACTGGCAACTTCAACACCGGAGCCGGTTTTGTAGCTCTCGCTCACAATACTACTGGCGGCTTCAACACCGCCGTCGGCGGTGGGGCGCTCCAGTTCAACACGAGCGGCGGCTTGAACACGGCTATCGGGGCAAATGCTCTCAACGAGAACTCCACCGGCACGAAAAACACCGCCATCGGGCAGGGCGCTCTTTTAGGAAATAACGGCGACAACAATACGGCCAATGGTTTTGAGGCGCTAATATTCAATTCCACTGGCAGCAATAACACGGCGAGTGGTACTTGCGCGCTGGAGAGCAACACGACTGGCAGTAATAACCTGGCTAATGGGTTCAGTGCTCTGTTTCGTAATACCACTGGAAACAATAACATGGCCACTGGAGCTAATGCCCTGTTTGCGAATACGACCGGCTTTTTCAATATGGCTAATGGTTCCTTTGCCATGGTCCATAACAGTACCGGTAACTTTAACGTAGCCGAGGGTCTTAATGCTCTCTTCAGTAATACGACCGGAAGTAGCAACATTGCCATCGGCATTAATGCGGGTGGGGATCTGACCACGGGCAACGGCAATATCGACATCGGCAACCGCGGCCTGGCAGGAGAATCACGAACGATCCGCCTTGGGACCAGCGGCACTCAGACCAATGTCTTCATCGCCGGTGTAAATGGAGTCGCCGTGCCCGGAGGCGTAGGAGTGATCATCGATGCGAACGGTCACTTCGGGACCGTCGTATCGTCTGCCCGGTTTAAGAAAGACATCAAACCGATGGATAAGGCTAGTGAAGCAATCTTCTCTCTGAAACCGGTCACATTCCATTACAAGAACGATAACGAAAGTATTCCCCAATTCGGTCTCGTCGCAGAAGAAGTGGAAAACATCGATCCCGATCTCGTAGCTCGGGGCCGTGGTGGAAAAACTTATGGCGTCCGTTATGAGGCAGTCAACGCGATGTTACTTAACGAGTTTTTGAAGGAACATCGGAAGATGGAAGCACAAGTACAAATCAACCGGGAGCAGGAAACGACGATCAAGGAATTGAAAAGTGCGCTGGGTGAACAACAGAAGCAGATTTCCGCCCTGACATGGCAGGTCCAGAAGGTGAGCGCTTCGCTGGAAACCGGCAAGTCGACTCCGCGTTTGGCAAACAACACGCCTTAGAGTCCTTTGGATAAAGTTGGTCCAGTCTGGGCTAACGAATTGCGAGGCGGCTTTTTTTATTGACACCGCACGCAATAATTCGCTAGCTGCTCCATATTAAGCAATGCGGGCGGCCTCATCTTCGCCACGCTTGGGAGCATGGCAAAGCACGGCGCCTCCAACCTCTAACCAATAAAGGAGTAAACCATGACTCAATCAAACAAACTGCTTCTGTTTTCTATTGTTTTCGCGCTGACCAATCTTGCTCTCCTTACGCCGGAAAAAGCCGTAGGTGCCACTGATACAGTATACGGCGTGGTGGACCCCACTGACATCTTTTACGGCACGGGGGCGGGCAACGGCTCTACTACTGGCACTTTTGATTCAGCCTTCGGCTCCAATGCGCTCCATAGTGTCACGAGCGGCAGCAACAACACAGCCACCGGCGCGGATGCGCTCTTCAACGACACCACTGGCAGCCACAACACGGCCAGCGGTAATGCAGTACTCTACGCCAATACCACGGGCGACGACAACACGGCCGTCGGTTATGTTGCGCTCTACAACAATACCACCGGGAATTGGAACACCGCGAGCGGTAGTTCAGCGCTCTTCTCCAACACCACTGGCAGCAACAACACCGCGACCGGTCTTCAGGCGCTCAAGTCAAACACCACCGGCGGCGAAAATACGGCCACCGGTAGGATTGCACTCTACAACAATACCACCGGGAATTGGAACACCGCGAGCGGTAGTTCAGCGCTCTTCTCCAACACCACCGGCGCCAGCAACACGGCCAGCGGTCAGGTAGCGCTCTACTCCAATACCACCGGCGCTGGCAACACGGCCAGCGGTAGTGCAGCGCTCTACTCCAACACCACCGGCACTGGCAATACGGCCAGCGGTTTTCTTGCCCTCAACCTCAACACCACCGGCGATAACAACACAGCCGGCGGCTATCTCGCGCTCCATTCCAATACAACTGGGGAGAGCAATCTGGCGAATGGTTATAAGGCGCTCTACAACAATACGACCGGAAACAATAACATGGGGACCGGAGCCAGCGCTCTTTATTCCAACACCACCGGTTTTTACAACATGGCCAACGGCTCTTTCGCCATGTTTCGTAACACCACCGGCAATTACAACGTAGCCGAAGGTCTCAATGCTCTTTATAGCAATACTACCGGCAACACTAACATCGCCATAGGGCTGGAGCGGGAGGCGATTTAACCACCGGTAGTAATAACATCCACATTGGCAAACGCGGATCTTGACGAATCAAGCCGGATCGTATTGGAACCAAAGGCGCGCAGACCAACACCTACATCGCCGGGATTAGCGGAGTAACAGTCGCTGCCGGAGTAGGAGTCGTCGTTGATATGGTAGTCCGCGCAGGATTGGAGTGGGAGCTGGTGTCCCACTCTTTTTTGTCTGCGGACGAATTGTTTATGAACGCGGAATTCATTGCGATGCTGGATTACCTGGAGCGGGAGCGCGGGATCAAACGCGAAATCCTGATCGAGGCGGTCTCGAACGCCCTGCTCTCGGCTTCGAAAAAGAGCGTGGGCGCCTCGCGCGATTTGCACATCGATATCAACCCAAAGACGGGAGAAATTCGCGCGCTCGCCAATCTGCTTGTCGCCGAGAATGTGACGAATCCGCAGGACGAGATCGACCTTTCCAAAGCGCGCAAGATCAAGCCAGACGCGAAAGTTGGCGACGAAGTGGAAGTGGAAGTGACGCCGAAGAATTTCGGGCGCATCGCCGCACAGACCGCGAAACAGGCGATGATGCAGCGCATCCGCCAGGTCGAGAAGGAAATGATTTACGAAGAGTTCAAGGATCGCGCGGGCGAGATCGTGAGCGGAACAGTGCGCCGCTTTGATCGCTCGGATGTGATTTTAGATCTGGGAAAATTTGAAGCTGTCATGCCGCAGCGCGAGCGCGTCGTGGTCGAAGATTACAATGTCGGCGATCGACTGCGCGCGTATGTCGTCGCGGTGGAAAACGGAATCCGCGGCCCGGAAATTATTGTTTCACGCAGTCATCCAAATTTTGTTCGTCGCCTCTTCGAATTGGAAGTGAGCGAGATTAACGATGGTACGGTCGAGATTCGCGGAATTGCGCGCGAAGCGGGTTATCGGACAAAAATCGCAGTGACGAGCGGCAACGATAAAGTCGATCCGGTCGGCGCATGCGTGGGGATGCGCGGGTCGCGCGTGAAAAATATCGTGCGCGAGTTGAACAACGAGAAGGTCGACATTATTCGCTGGAGCTCCGATCCGAAGGAATACGTGCTCGAAGCGCTGAAGCCGGCAAAGGTGAAGAACCTGGTGTTCGATCCGGAAAAGAAGAGCGTGCAAATTTCCGTGGACGAAGATCAGCTTTCGCTCGCGATTGGAAAAAAAGGCCAGAACGCGCGCCTGACATCACGTTTGACCGGTTGGGAAATCAATATCGACAAGGACACATCGGCGACGACAGCAGTGGAGCAAAAAGTTGCGCAGGCTGCGCAGAGCCTGGCCGGTGCATTGCCGATCACGCAAGACCAGGCCGTGAATCTGGTGAAATCGGGCTTTACCAATTTGGAAGGTTTGCGCGATGCTGATGCGAGCGACTTCGTGGATATTCTCGGAGTGGATGAAAGCAAGGCGCAGGAAATTTACAATGCAGTGCCACGGGAAACCGCGGCGGCAGAATAAAATGGCTTCTCGTTAGGCGGGTCGAGCCATGAGCAGATTTTTAGAAAAACAAAATGGCAGCAAAAACGACGAGCAAGACAACAGCGCGCAAATCCGCGCCTGCACGCAAGAGTTCTGCCGCCGTTTCGCACAAGGCTGCCGCGCCGAAGCGTAAACAAGCTAAGGCGCCCAGCAAAGTAAGCGCACCGGCGCCGAAACCCGCCCGTGCGGCGGCACCCGCGGCGACCACGCCCGCGAAAGTCGAAACACCGAAACCGCGTGTTGAGACTCCGCCATCGATCACGAGAGCACGGCCTGAATCTGTTTCGCTGATCGATCAGAAAAAGCCGAAGAAGCGCGAGGAGGGCGAAGAAAAAATCAGGCGCTCCGTCTTACCGCCGATCTCACGCATTCGCGCGACACCGGAAGTAGTTCCTGGTCCGGTCACCGAAGCCCCGGCAATCAAACCCGAGCCGGCGGTTGAACCAGCGCCCGCGCCGGTTGAGGCCGAAGCGGTTGCCGCGGACGGCGCCGCTGCTGCTGAAGTCGAAGACAAAAAAATCATTCACATCAAACCGCCGATTATCGTGCGCGATTTGGCGACGCAGCTCGGGATCAAAAATCACGTTCTGATCAAGGAACTGATGGAGCTGAATGTTTTCGCGAACCAAAACCAGACGGTCGAGCCGGACGTCGCCACGAAGATTTGCGAGAAACACGGATTCGTTTTCGAAATGGAACGGCGCGAAAAAGGCGCCGGCGTTCACAAAGTTGAGCAGGTGGTGGTCGCCCCGCCGCCGCCAGTCATCGAGAAGGAAGAAGAACTCGAGACGCGCGGACCGATCATCACTTTCATGGGCCACGTCGATCACGGAAAGACTTCGTTGATGGATGCGATTCGCAAAACGCGCGTCGCGGCGGGAGAAGCGGGCGGAATCACGCAACACATCGGCGCCTACTCGGTCGACTACAAAGGAAACAAGATCACGTTCCTCGATACGCCGGGCCATGCCGCGTTCACTGCCATGCGCGCGCGCGGCGCGAACGTAACCGACATCGTGGTGCTCGTTGTCGCCGCCGATGACGGCCTCATGCCGCAGACAATCGAGGCGATCAATCACGCCAAAGCCGCGCCGCACGTAAAGATCCTGGTCGCGATCAACAAAATCGATTTGCCTTCGGCGAACATCGATCGCGTAAAGAAACAACTTCAGGAACACGAACTCACGCCGGAAGATTGGGGCGGTGAAACCATTGTTGTTCCGGTTTCGGCGACGAAAGGAACCGGCATCGATCAATTGCTCGAGATGATGACGTTGCAGGCCGAAGTGATGGAGCTGAAAGCTTCGCCGACGGCGACTCCGCGCGGAACGGTGATTGAAGCGCAAGTCGAAGCGGGTCGCGGTCCCACTGCCACCGTCATCGTGCAAATGGGAACGCTGAAAGTCGGCGATCCGTTCATCTGCGGCGATTACTACGGCAAAGTGAAATCGCTCATGAACGATCGCGGTGAACCAATGAAAAACGCGGGACCATCGACGCCAGTCAAGGTTTTGGGATTCACCGGGCTGCCGAACGCGGGTGACGAATTCCTCGTTATGGAATCGGAGCGCTCTGCAAAAACTTTGAGCGAAGAACGTCTCACCGCAAAACGCACGGAGAAATTAGCAACGCCGCAGCGCGCGACACTCGAGACGCTGCTCGAAGCCGCGGATGGAAAGAAAGTTTTGCGCATCGTTCTGAAATGCGATGCGCAGGGTTCACTCGAAGCGTTGACGGGCGCACTTACTCAAATCCAGAGCAAAAAGATCGATCTCGAAATCATCCACGCCGGTGTCGGGCCGATTTCCGAATCGGACATTTTGCTGGCGAGCGCTTCGAACGCTGTGGTTGTCGGATTCAATACCAAGGTCGAAAACATGGCGGTGGGCGCGGCGAAACGCGAAGGCGTCCAGATCAAACTGTACTCGATCATTTACGAGTTGATCGACCAGATCAAAGACGCGATGGCGGGATTGCTCGATCCGGAGCATCGCGAAAGCGTTATTGGTCACGCCGAAGTGAAACAAGTTTTCCAACTCAGCCGCGGCATCGTTGCCGGTTGCCTCGTGACGGATGGTCGCATCGCGCGATCCGCGCGCGCGCGCGTGCTCAGGCGCCGCCAGCCCGTTTACGACGGCGGCATGTCGACCCTGCGCCGGTTCCAGGATGACGTGAAGGAAGTCCGCTCCGGTTTGGAATGCGGCATCAAGCTCGGCGATTTCAGTGAGTATCAGGTCGGCGACATCATCGAGTGTTATCAGCTCGAGCAGATCGCGCAGAAATTGTGATTGCGTTTCATCCTAACGAGTGCGGTTTGTCATCCCGAGCGATAGCGAGGGACCTCGCATAATCAGAGAAGACGTTCGCGGGGTCCTTCGCTGACGCTCAGGATGACAGCGTGGACCGGACATCCAAATCAGTACGCCATGAAACATCGATTACTTCGCGTTAACGAATTGATTAAGCGCGAGCTGAGCAGCCTGATTGCACGCGACATCACTTTTGAAAACGCGCTCGTCACGATCAATCAGGTCGACGTCACTTCCGATCTCAAGTCGGCGCATGTTTACGTCAGCGTTCTCGGTGATGGGCGCGCAACCGCAATGAAACAGCTCGAAGAGAACCGCTCGACCTTGCAGGCGGATCTTTCGCGCCACGTGGTTTTGAAATACACGCCGCATCTCATTTTTCATCTCGATGATTCAATCGAGCGCGGCGCGCGCGTCATTGAGATCATGCAGGAAATCGAAGCGCCGGATTCCGACAATAAGTAATGCAAAAGGAAAGTGGTACAGGCTTCCAGCCTGTGGATCAAACAAACCGCAGGCTGAAAGCCTGCGCCACCTTTTCGGAAATCGGGCGCGCGCTTCGCGAACACCAGACCTTCGTCGTCCTCAGCCACGTGCGACCGGATGGCGACGCGCTTGGAAGTCAGATAGCAATGGCGCTTTCACTGCGAGAGCTGGGAAAGAGCGTGAAGGTCTGGAACGAGGATGGAATGCTCGAAAAATATAGCTTCGTCCCGCAGGCCGAAATTCTGACGGTCCCGCCTAACGAGCCAGAAGATTTCGATGTCGCCATCGCCCTCGATACCGCAACGCAGAATCGTCTCGGCAAGGCGGCCGAGGCCGTGCGCAGCGCGAAACTTTGGATCAACATCGATCATCACCCGAGCAACCCGCGTTATGGCGACCTCATTTATATTGATTCCGATTCGCCCGCGACCGCACAAATCCTGTTCGATCTTATCAAGGCGGAACAGTTGCCGATGAACCGCGCGATCGCGGCAAATCTTTTTGTCGCGCTCTCGACCGACACCGGTTCCTTCCAATATCCGAATACGAACGCGCACACATTCGAAATCGCAGCCGAGCTCGTCCGCAACGGTGTTGACGTCGGCAAAATAAGTCAGCTGACGTACGAAAATTATCCGCGCCGCCGGATCGAGCTGCTGCGTGCGCTGCTTGACGACATGCGTTTTGATGGCGGCGGCAAAATCGCCAGTTTCAATCTGAGTTTGAAAATGGCGGCCGATCTCGGCGTGAAGCCGGAGGATAACGAGGGCCTGATTGATCATCTGCGCGCGATCCAAGGCGTGATCGTCGCGGTGTTTTTTGAGGAGCTGCCGGAAAGCAAAGTGCGTGTGAGCATGCGTTCGAAAAGCGAAGCGGCGGACGTGTGCGCGATCTGCCAGAAATTTGGCGGCGGCGGACATAAACTCGCGGCCGGGGCGCGCGTGCGCGGTTCCCTCGCGGAAGTGCAGGAGCGTGTACTGAAGGAAATCTGCAATGTCATTGACTGCAACTCCTGACGGCGTTCTCCTCGTCGACAAAGCGGCGGGAATGACTTCGCATGACGCCGTGGCACTCGTTAGGCGACGGCTCCAGATCAAAAAGGTGGGACATTGCGGGACGCTCGATCCCATCGCGACTGGATTACTCCTCTTGACGATCGGGCGCGGGACAAAAATCCAGGACCTGCTCATGAGCGAAGACAAGGAATATGTCGGGACGTTGAAACTGGGTGTCACCACTTCAACTCAGGACAGCGCCGGCGAAATCATTGAAGAACGATCCGTCCCTGCTTTGACCGACGAAGAAATTCGCCAGGCTTTTGCCAAATTTTCCGGCGATTTCTACCAAATGCCGCCGATGGTTTCGGCAATCAAGATGGGCGGCGTGCCACTTTATAAGCTGGCGCGGCAGGGGAAAGTAGTCGAGCGCGAGCCGCGTTTGGTGCATGTCTATCGTTACACCATCGATCGCATAGCGCTGCCGGAGATCGACTTCACCGTTGTTTGCAGCAAAGGCTTTTATGTTCGCACTTACGCCCACGATATCGGCGAGGCGCTCGGCTGCGGCGCGCACTTGCAATCGTTACGACGGACTAAATCGGGGCGGTTCAGTGTCGACGGCGCGATGACCGTGGAAGAATTAAAGACCGCCGAACCACTCTCGATTCTCGACCGCATCCTCAGCTTACCCGAAGTTTCGCGCATGCGCGGAGCCTAACGAGTCATTTTCGAATGGAAATTCTGCGGTCCATTCCTGAACTCGGAAAATTACGGGGTCCGCTTTTCCTCGCGATCGGTGTTTTCGATGGGGTTCATCTCGGACATCAGGCCGTCATCCGAACATCGGCGCAGCATGCGGCCGAGGCGCGCGGGACTCCGGTAGTGGTCACCTTCGATCCGCATCCGGCGAAGGTGTTGCGTCCAGAAAGAGCGCCGCATCTCTTAACAGCGACACAACACAAGATTGCATTGACTCGCGACCTCGGAGTCGAGCATCTGCTGGTCATAACTTTCGACAAGGATTTTGCCGGCACAGCGCCGGAGGAGTTCGTCCTGCAACTCGTTAGGCATTCTCGTCCTTTACGGGAGATTTGTGTCGGCCACGAATGGTCTTTCGGCAAAGGCCGTGTGGGTAACCTGACGCTCCTGAAAAAACTTGGTGCTGAACACGAATTCAATGTCGTCGGAATAAAACCGGTGACGGTAGGCGACGCAGTCGTTAGCAGTACCGCCATTCGCCACGCGGTTGAGCGCGGCGACTTCGCAACAGCCGCCGCAATGCTCGGACGCGAATACACCATTCTCGGCACGGTGAAATCCGGCGCGCATCTCGGACGCAAGCTCGGCTTTCCGACCGCCAACCTGAGCGCGCACTCCGAGCAGTTTCCGCCTAACGGCGTTTACATTGCAGAAGCGAAGCTGGACAGTGAGAGCTATGCCGGGGTAGCGAATCTTGGCCATAGGCCAACCGTTGCGCACGGAACGCCAGAGCGTCTGCTCGAACTGCATCTCTTCGATCTCGATCGAGACATCTACGGCGAAGATATGGAAGTGCGCTTTGTGCGGTTTCTGCGGCCGGAGAAAAAATTTGAGAGTTTGGAGGAGCTTCGGGAACAAATCGCGCGCGACGTTGCGCAAGCCCAGCGCTCTCAAGGAGCGGCGGTTTCCAAGCCGCCGAAATAACAAAGGCGCTCTAGAAGCGCCCCTTCTTGGTTGCGATTCGTGGCCTAACGAACTACCTGATATCTCGCCGCGGCAACCTTTTTGATTTTACGAACGTTCCGACCTTTGCAGGTCGCAGATCTAAGACTTCTAAAACTGGCTGGACTCAGGCCAGCGGCTCGTTGCGAACCCTGCTCAAGGCGGCAGCAGTCGCAATTGAAGTCAGAACAACACTGCAAGCGAGCGCCAGAATCAAGATCCACAAAACCGGCAACGCCACCACCCGATCAATGCCGGTTCCGATAAACTTTCCGCCACCGGAGAGAAAGTAAGTCAGAAAACTTCCTGCCATAGTAACACAGACCAGAATGATGGCGCGGAAGGAGCGTCGCGAACGCGCCGCCGGTAACCGTTGAATGACTCTGGCCGTGAAGCCGCTGTCATCAATGTAGGGCGCGGCGTCGCGCAATTTTGCGTCCAGCCAATCTTCCTGGAGTTGTTCGTCCATCTTTAATTCGTCCCCCACGCTGCCAGCATTTTCTTCAATTTCTCGCGCCCGCGCAAGACATTCGTTTTCACAGTGCCGAGAGGAATATCGAGCACGCGCGATGCCTCGTCGTGGGACAAACCGTTCTGGCAGCAAAGCACGACCGCGGAGCGTTCGTGCAAAGGTAAAAGTTGAAGCGCGTGCATAAGATCCTGCTTCAACGCCGGATCGACCGTGTGCGGATCCGGTTCGGCCTCCAGTTGTCTCTCATCGATTCCGACGAGCTCTTTGCGTTTACGGGCTTCCTCACGAAAGCAGTTGTAGGCAATGCGATAAAGCCAGGTGGAAAATTTCGCTTCGCCGCGAAAGCTCCGAATGTTTTTATAAGCGCGCAAAAAAGTTTCCTGCGCGAGATCATCCGCCGCCGCGAGGTCGCCGCGGGTGAGATTACGCAACAACCCGCGCACGGGCGACTGGTGATTCCGGACCAGCTCGGCAAAAGCATGGTGGTCATCATCCAGTAAAACTCGTGAGACAAGGTCGGCATCACTAAGTGGCACGTCCTGACACTACACCTTAGGGGAAGTGTCGGATTTCGCCGGTAGTTCGTAGTTCCGACGCACGTCCAATCGCCAGACGAGTAGATAACCGGCGCCAATGAGGAATGGAATAATGCCCAGGCTCCAGACGCCGCCTTCCCACTCGTTGACCGCGCCGAAGAAGACCATCAACCCAAGGCCGACCATCAACAGCACCACGCCGCGACGCAGATCGGATCGTTGCCGAATCACGGGCGGCGGGTTCAGCAGGGACTCCGGAACCGGCTGACCTTTCTCCACCATCATGCGCACCGTGCGATGCAGCGCGCGACTCTTGGAGAAACTGAAATACATGATCAGTCCAACGATCATGATTGGCGTTCCGAAGATCGCGAGAAAGACAATGAAGACGATTGGAATCGCGATCCAGGGCACATCGTCATCTGCTCTGTGATGATCATCGCCATTGATCGTGAAGTTCAGATGTTTGCGGATTTTCTTTTCGAGCTTGCTGTCGAAGTCCTCATCATCGGTGCTTGATACAGTTGGCGCGACTGAGGCGGAAACCACCGGAGAAACGGTCGCCGCGACCGTCGCCGTGGGCGTTACCACCGGCGTCGCGGATGGTACCGGGGTCACTGTTTCCTCGGGAGAAATGGCAGGGGTTTGGCTCCAAGCCGGCAGGCAAAGGGCCAGCGCGCACAGAGTTGCGAGTAATGATGTTTTCATATTTGTCCTTTAGGCATAGGATGCGGCCAACGAGCGTTTTGGATTCAAGAATTTCCGGCGAGGTCCGTTATCGTCGGATTGAGGGAGAGCGGGTGACGAGACTCGAACTCGCGACGTCCTCCTTGGCAAGGAGGTGCTCTACCACTGAGCTACACCCGCAGTTGGCGCGAGCTAGGAATAATGGCCACGCCGTTCTCAGGCGCAAGGTCTAATTCCCATCCCAGAATGTATCTCTGGCGCAAATACGCTTCCGCCCGGTGGCTCGATACTCACGAGACCGCACTGCAAGAAAAGACGAGCGGCGGTCTGGCTGTGATTCAGTCCGTGAATCGCAAGCTTCTGTGCCTCGAAGCGTGCTCGGCGTCACCGACTCGCGCGCGATCGCTTCGAGAACAATTTGGAGGCACGATCGAAAAGTTGCCGCGTAATTGGCGGCATCAACTTTTCGAAAAGCCACAAACGCGACCGCTTCGAATCGGCAATCGCATCGAGATTCGGAACTGGCCTGCGCGCGATCGCAAGAAAACGCGCGGTGTCCCTCAAATCATCATTCCCGCAGCAGGCGCATTCGGAACGGGCGCGCACGCCACAACCGCAATGTGCTTGCGAATGCTTGAACGTCTTTCGCGCCAATGGCCGAATGGTTGGAACATGCTCGATGCCGGAACTGGCAGTGGCATTCTGGCGCTGACCGCGCGAGCGCTTGGCGCAGCGGCAGTAAGCGCAATCGATAGCGATCCGCAGGCGATTGCGGTCGCAAAGAGCAATGCGCGCCTGAATCGAATTGCTGGGATCAAATTCAAAATCGCGGACGCAACCAAACATCGCACGCCGGAAAAATTCGATGTCATCGCTGCGAACCTTTTCAGCGAGTTGCTGAATCGTGCGATTCCACTTTGGCGCCGGCGGTTGAAACCAACAGGCGTATTGATTCTCTCCGGGATCCTGCGAAACCAGGAGGGCAATGTCATTCGCAGCCTGAAAGATTCGAGGTTCGCGATGCAGGAAATTCGAAAACGCGGGAAATGGATTGCGCTTCTGGCCCGCCGCCAAAAAGCAGGTTGAAGAAACGACGTCGGCCAGTTAATTTCTCGCACCTTTAGCGGCTTCGATTTTCCTGCACCGACGCGGTTTAATCCTGAGCCGCTCTGGGCATATGCAGGAAGAATTAGCTTACGTCATCGTCACGCCCTACTCGATGCGCAAATCGCGCACGGGCGGCATTATTTCGCGGTTAATCTCGCGCACCGGTCTCGATCTCGTTGCTGGAAGAATGTTCGCGCCGAGCGCTGAACTCGCCCGGCGTTATGCTGACACGATCGTGACGGCAACCGAGCCGCGACATCGCGCCACGCAGGAACTGATTCGCGATTATGTGCTGAAAAATTTTACCGGCAACGTGAATGGGCAGCGTCCGCGGGTCCTGATGCTTGTTTTCCGCGGCGAGGACGCGATCGAGATAATGCATCGCGTGGTCGGCCACATCGTTCACGAACGCACCAGCGGCGAGACAATTCGCGATACGTTTGCTGATTACATCACCGATGAATCGGGCAAAGTGACCTACTTCGAACCCGGCGTGATCGCGGCCTTCGGCAACGAATCAGTCGAAGAAGGTCTCAAGCTCTGGTCCGAATTTTCCGATAGTGACGGTGGGATCCTGGATCGCGTCATTAATTTCCCCGACACGCAAAAGGTCGAGAAGACGCTTGTGCTGATCAAGCCAGACAATTTTAAATTCCCCAATTTGCGGCCCGGGGGCGTGATTGAAGTCTTTTCGCGGACTGGCCTCTACATCATCGGTTTCAAAGTCCACCGCATGAGCGTTGCGCAGGCGGAGGAATTTTACGGGCCGGTCCTGCCCGTTCTGGAGGAAAAACTTGGCGCAGGGAAAGGACGGGAAGCATGGGAAGACATCGCTGCGTTCATGTCCGGCGGAAGACCGAGCGCGGTTACGGGCGAAAAACGTAATGCACCCGGCACAGAGAAATGTATCGCGCTGGTTTATCAGGGCGAAGATGCCGTGCGCAAAATTCGCGAAGTTCTCGGACCAACCGATCCCAGCAAGGCACCTCCGGGCTCAATCCGGAAAGAGTTCGGCCAATCGATTATGGTCAATGCCGCGCATGCGTCGGACTCGGCAGAAAATGCACAGCGCGAAATGAAAATCGTTCAGGTCGACGAGAATAACTTCAAACCTTTGATTGAAAACTTTTACAAGCGCCAATAGCTTGCGCTCCCAATTTTTTGAACACATCTAGCAACTTCACCATGGAAATTTCCACGCGCGCCGCCCAGCTCACTCCTTCACTTACTCTTTCGATCGACAGCAAAGCGAAGGCGATGAAAGCGGAAGGCATCGATGTTTGCGGTTTCGGCGCGGGCGAGCCCGATTTCGATACGCCAGAACATATCAAGGCGGCGGCCATTGCTGCACTCGAAGCCGGTTTTACAAAATACACACCGAGTTCCGGCATTCCGGAATTGCGTCAGGCGATTGCCGAAAAATTGCAGGCCGACAACCAACTGAATTACCGCGCGAGTCAAATCATCGTCAGCAACGGCGCGAAGCATTCCTGTTACAACGCGATTCTTGCCACCTGCCAGCCGGGCGATGAAGTGGTCATTCCCTCGCCCTATTGGGTCAGCTATCCCGACATGGTGAAACTCGCCGGCGCCGAACCGGTCATTGTGCCGACAAGCGAACGCAACGCGTGGAAAATGCGCGCGGAAGATTTTGAGAACGCGATGACGCCGCGCACGAAAATGTTGATCCTGAATACGCCGGGCAATCCTTCCGGTTCGGTTTACACGCGCGAAGAATTGCAGGGCATCGTCGACGTCGCGAGCGAGGAAGACATTTACATTTTGTCCGACGAAATCTACGAGAAGCTGGTTTACGACGACGCTCAGCACGTCAGTGTCGCGTCGCTCTCGAAGGAAGCGTACGATCTCACCATCACGGTCAACGGCTTCAGCAAAGCTTACGCAATGACAGGATGGCGGCTTGGTTATCTCGCCGCGCCGGAAGCGGTCGCGAAAGCGGTCGATTCAATTCAAAGTCACAGCACCTCGAACCCGAACTCGTTTGCGCAGCGCGGCGCCCTCGCCGCCTTGAAGGGCGACCAGCAACCGTTGCAGGACATGCACGATGAATTCGATATGCGCCGCAACTACATGTACGATCGCATTTCGAAAATCCCGAACATTACGGCGGTGAAGCCGCAGGGAGCCTTCTACATTTTGGTCAACATCAGCCAGCTCGGATTAACGTCGCAGAATTTTGCCGACCGGCTTTTGAGCAAGGCGAACGTCGCCGTCGTTCCCGGCGCCGCGTTCGGCGATGATCGCACGGTGCGTTTGAGCTACGCCACCAGCATCGACATCATCAAAAAAGGTCTCGATCGCTTCCAGGATTTCTGCCGCACGCTGTAGCCATTTCAAATTTCAAATTGCCGATTTCAAATTTGAAATCTGAAATCTGAAATCGGCAATGCCGGCGTCTCTCGCGCTCATTCTCCACGCGCATCTACCGTTCGTCAGGCATCCCGAGCATGAATATTTTCTCGAAGAAGACTGGTTCTTCGAAGCGCTGACAGAGAGTTACATCCCGCTGCTTTTCATGATGCAGCGGCTCGTGACCGACGGTGTGCCGTTCAAACTCACGATGTCGATTACGCCTACGCTCTGCGCCATGTTGCAGGATCCGCTGTTGCGCATCGCGCTATCTTCGTTACCTCGACAGCGCGATCGAGTTGTCGGAGCGAGAGATCGAACGAAATCGCGAGAACCAGGCGTTGCGCGAGTTAGCCGAGTTCTATCACGCGCGCTTCGGTGAATGCCGGCAACGTTTCGTTGAAGATTGGAAATGCGATTTACTTTCCGCCTTCGCCGCGTTGCACGAAAACGGTTCGCTCGAGCTGATCGCTTCGGCCGCAACGCATGGACTTCTGCCGCTTCTGCGGCAATCGCGCGAAGCAGTCCGCGCCCAGGTTTTGATCGGGTGCGATGTTTTTCGTGAAACGTTTCAAGCCGAGCCTGCCGGCTTCTGGCTGCCCGAATGCGCTTACGCGCCTGGACTTGAAGATATCCTGCAACAAGCAAATTTGCGCTGGTTCATACTCGACACGCACGGCGTGATGTTCGGCGAACCGCCGCCGCGCTCTGCCATCTTCGCACCGTATTTTACTGCGGCCGGCCCCGCGGTATTCGCGCGCGATGGCGAATCGAGCCGCCAGATTTGGAGCGCCGAGGAAGGTTATCCGGGCGATCCGTTCTACCGCGATTTTTACCGCGACGTCGGTTACGATCTTTCGCCGGAATATCTGTGGCCAGGCTCGCAACATCACATTCGGCGGTTCACCGGCATCAAATATCATCGCGTCACCAGTCGCGGCACGACGAAGGAGTTATACGATCGGTCGGTTGCTGAACAGCGCACACAGGCGCACGCCGAGCATTTCGTCAACGAACGCCGCGCACAAATGACGAAAGCTTCCGAATTCAACTCCGAACCGATCGTCGTCACACCGTTTGACGCAGAGTTGTTTGGTCACTGGTGGTTTGAAGGCCCGCGCTTCCTCGATCTGGTCATTCGCAAGATTGCCACCGATCGATCGGAATTTGCGCTCACCACGCCAAGCGAATACCTGAAGACACATCCGAAACAGCAGGTCCTCGCGCCCGCGGCTTCGAGTTGGGGCGACAAGGGTTATTTTGAAGTCTGGCTCGATAAAAGTAATTCATGGATCTATCCGCATCTGCACGCGGCTGCTCGTCGAATGGTGGAAGTCTCGCGCGCAAACGAACGCAGTACAGCGGCTCACGCAGATCGTGTTTTGAAACAACTCGCTCGCGAACTTCTTCTCGCGCAGTCGAGCGATTGGGCGTTTCTCATGAAAACCGCGACCGCGTGCGAATATGCAACACAGCGCACGCACGATCACATTTTGCGTTTCAACCGGCTATACGAACAGTTCATCGCTAAAACAGTCGATGAAAATTTTCTGAGCGAATGCGAAGAGCGCGATAATCTTTTTCCGAGCGTGAACTGGCGCTATTACATCTGAATGAGAAAGGCTGTCGCGGCGATTTTCCTGGTTTGTGTATCGGCGGTTGCGCTGGCGCAGGAATCACCGACGCCGCCTCCTACGCCTAACGAGTCGTTAACGCCACCGGCAACGCCTGCTCCTTCCCCCGCCCGCAACGTCCGCATCAGTTTCGTTCCACCGCCGATTGAAGGCACGATCAGTCTCGGCATCTACGATCCGAGTGGAAAACTGGTGCGTGTATTGCATCGCGAATCCGAAACCGACGATTTCACGATCGGACATGATGCGCTCACTGCGGAATGGGATGGGAAAAACGATGTCGGGGAAGATTTGCCCGCGGGAAAATATTATGCACGCGGTTATGCCGTTGGGTCGTTAGGCGTGGAAGGTGTCGATTTCTTTTTCAACGACTGGGTTGACGATGAAAATTCACCGCACATCAAACGCATCAACGAGCTGGCGTTTATGGCCGACGGTTTGAGGCTCGACGCTGAACTGGCTTCGGGCGAGCACGCCCGATTCTTTTACGATTTTGTTCACGACACGCTGGCGATAGACAGCGCGGAGTCCGGACACTCAAACACACCCATGAGCAAAGACGGCACGCGATGGGTGATTGCCGGCTCCGAAATCCAGCAGCTTTCGCCGACGAACGAAATTTTGCGACATCTCGCTTATTCCCCGGGCGATCCTCAGCCCAAGGCGATTGTTGCATCCGATCGCGAAGATAAAATTTTTGTGCTGGAGGAAAATCAGAATCGGCAGCGCGTCCGCGGTCTCACTTTGATCAAAACCACCACCGACACGGCGAATCAACAAACGATCTCCGATTGGAAAGTCGATTTGCAAAAAGACATCGTCGCACACAAAGATTTTTCACTGGCCGATGGAAAGCCGGTCGTGACCGGCGGACAGACGGCGCCGGAAAAATTGACCCTGCGCTTGCAGCCGAATCCGCTTAAGCGCGACAAACCCGGCAGCGTTGAAGTTGCGGTCGGCTTTGATAAGGACGGCAGCTTTCTGAAAACAACCGACGGTCTTCCACTACGAACGATCAGCGACACGCCGCACCTCATTCGTGCGTTGCTCGTCGCGAACGGCGCAAAAGCGATTGATGTCTTCCAGGACGACGGCGCCGTGGTCGAGCAATTTCGCATTTCCAACGTCGACCAAATGATGGCGTTCGATTGCGGCGACTTCGAATTGAAGTGACGGCGCAACGCGGCGAGAGCAGCCCTTCGTGCACGAAGGGACAATTTTGAAGCTTGACTCTCATTCGGCTTTCTGTCAGGCCCGCATACATTATGAATGCTCAAATCCGTCAGACAGCGTCATTGCTTTTGCGCAAAACGATCGCCGGATGCTCACTGAGTGTCATCCTCCTCGCGTTCACTAACGCGCAAGCCAACACCATCGCTTCATTCACTGGAGGGATTGGTTTCAACCAGCAGGGCTACTTCGGGAATTCGTTCACGACTGTGGCAGGTAGTCCCGTTTCGAATATCACGTTTAACTTCTTTTCCGATATTCCGGCGACAACACCGTTCGCCAGCGGCACGGGATTTCTTTTGACAATGCAATACCTGGGTACGCCGGGCGCGCTCAGTGCGGCAACGCCCGGCTTTCTCGGCCAGGCGGTAGCGGCAGGAGGCTTTTACACGTTTGCCTCCGGCTTAACTCTTCAGCCGAACACACAATATTTCTTCTACTGCAACGCTCTGCTGGCCGCTGGCAGTATTAGCGGCGGCGCCCCTTATGCGGGAGGCCAGGGCTATTTCAGTAATGGAGGAAATTTCGCGGGGTTTGGTGATTCCAATAACTTCGCCGTGAACGGCACGCCCACTCCGGAGACCGGTGAAAGCGTCATCTTGCTGGGATTGGCTTTGTCTGCCTTCGCAATAATTCGGCGCGTTGCGCTACCGGCCCAGACGTAAAGGCCACTCGTTAGGGCGGAAGCTGGTAAACTTCGACGAGGCCGACTCCACTGGAGTTGTTCGCGCCGCGTACGACGGCGGTGTAAATGCCGGGTGCGAGAGTTCCGGTGATTGCTGATTCGTTGTTGTTCGTTGGCGCGAGACCGGTGGCGATGATCGCCGCTTCCTGACTCGAGCGCCAGTTGTCATTAAAAGCGATGAGCGCGCCGGAAGCGTTATGAAGTTCGAGCGTCGGGTTCTGCAGCGCGCCAGCGATTCCGTGTGCGGTCAACGATGGCCCTAGCGCGCGCACGATGACATTACGCGATTGATTTCCGCCAATGGCAAAACCGGCGATCATAACGTTGTCGCCAGTCTGCACGCGCGCACGCGATGAAAGATTGATCGCGTTCGCCGGTTTCGACTGGTCGACATCGTAAACTTCGGCAAGCGCAATGCCGGTGCCGTTCACTCCGCGCACAATCGCGGTGTAGGCACCGGGTTGAAGTGAAACGAGCAACGCCGACTCGAGCGTATTCGTCGGTGCGAGGCCGAGATTGCGGATTTGTTGTTGCCCCGGACTCGTCATCCAATTGTCGTTGGACGTGATGAGCGCGCCCGCACTGTTACGCAATTCCAATGTCGGATTCGCCAATCGTCCCGCTATCGGCTGACCATTAACGCTAATCGATGGGCCGAGCGCGCGGATGACAAAATTCTTCGGCGTGCTCCCGGTTAGAACGAAACCGGCGATCAAAACATTTTCGCCTGTTTCCACTCGCGCGCGGGTGGAGATATTCAACAGCGCACGCGAGACGGGACTTGGAATTATTTTGAAGGCCTGCGACCCGCCTAACAAATACAGCTCGTGATTGTCATCCTCGCCGATGCTGTGCAATGCCACGCCGAGTGCGCGATTCGTTGCGCCGATTCGCAATTCCTGGATCACGCCCGTAGAAAGATCCGTATAAAAAAGGCGGCCGCTGCCCGACGGTCCCGCCAAGTCGCCGAAAAAATATTTTCCAAGCAACGCCGGAATGCTCGTGCCGCGATAAACGAATCCGCCAATCACGGCTGCGCCATCATCGTGGCCGTATTCCGCGACTGGATTGATCAATGCCGGATTTGGATTCGGATCGGCAGAAATTCCCCCAGTGATTGGATTGAAAAGAAAACTTCCTTCTTTGCGATTCCATCCGTAGTTGCCGCCTCGTAGAACAACGTCGATTTCCTCTACGGAATTCTGGCCAACATCACCCAGGACCAACCGATCTGTTGCCGTATCAAAGCTGTAGCGAAACGGATTGCGAAAACCGAAGGCGTAAATCTCATCCACGCCGGTTGTACCGACGAATGGATTCGTTCGGGGCACGCGATATTTTCCGTTGCCGCTTATGGCGTCGGCGCTGGCTGGCGTAAGATTTGGATTGAGCGGGTCGATCCGCAAAACTTTTCCGAGCACGCGATCTGTGCTCTGGCCATTGCCGATGTTGGCGGCGTGCCCGATCAGCAGTGTCATTGCCACCGCCTCCATCACCAATTGATATGTAGAGGTAGTGATCGCTTGCGCGAAACGCCAGCTTGCAGCCGTTGTGATTTGCCTGCGGGTGATCGAGTCGGAAAACTTCGCGACGCGTTAACGGATCGACGATGTCGGGATTTCCGGTCGAGACCTTCCATTCCGCGAGCACGCCCTGGTTGTCGAACGAGCCGGTGATTGGAACGGTGAAATCCGCCGGGCCCGAAACAGGTTCACTCGTGTAGGTGTAAAGTTTGTGAAAACCGGGACTGGACGAATCGCTGAATCCGGGATGAAACGCCACGCTCAATAAACCGCGCTCACCGGAAGCGATGATTCTTCCACTGACATCGAGAAACGGCGTCGCAACTACCGTCCCGTTTCTTAAAATGCGAACCTTGCCCGTCTGCTCGACGATGAAGAGCCGGTTGCTTCCGTCGTTCGCCGATAGCAAATCAATCGGAGCCGACAACCCACTGGCAACCGGTTGCACTTCAATGCGTATTGGACCGAGAGGAATCAGGGGCAGTTGCGCAAAAGAAATATTCGCAACCAGCGTCGCCGTGAGACAAATTACCCTTCGAACAAAAACCCTTTTCCTCATAAGCGCTCCCTCCGCTATCGTTGTCCGAACGAACCGCTAAGCGAAGCCGTAAGGAAAAGCAAAATCGCCGGTCTAGTCATTCCACAAAATCTTTGTTAGTTAGGCCACCATGCCTTCGATCACCGAGCCACAAATGACTTTCGCCAAGTCCGCCGCCGTCAGCGGAACGTCGTTGCACACCGGCGAAAAAGTTACGCTCAAAGTTCAGCCCGCGCCGCCGGACTCGGGCATCAAGTTCCGGCGAAAAGATTTGCAGGAAGAACCGATGATCGATGCGCGCATCGAAAACCTGAAAACGGTCGAACGCGCAACAACGATCGGGGAAGGATCGGTGCGCGTGCACACGGTCGAGCACGTGCTAGCCGCGCTTTCCGCGATGGGGATCGACAACGCGATCGTGGAGATGGATGCGAACGAACCGCCGATTGGCGATGGCAGCGCGCAACCATTTGTTGAGCTGATTAAAAAAGCAGGCCTCGTCGCGCAGGAAACGCCGCGAAGATTTTTCCATGTGCGCGAGCCATTGCATGTCGAGTCAAAGACCGGCGCGATAATTGTGCTTCTGCCGGACGACAAGTTTCGCATTTCCTGCACGCAGGCAGGACCGAACGGACGGTTCACACAATTTTTTTCCACGGAGATTTCACCCGCAATTTTCGAGCAGGAAATCGCACCGGCGCGGACTTTCGTTTACTACGAGGACGTTCAGCCGTTGATGGAAAAAAATCTGATCAAGGGCGGCAGTCTCGAAAACGCTGTCGTTGTGCGTGGCGATGCTGTCATGAGCAAGGAACCACTGCGCTTTGCCGACGAATTTGCGCGTCACAAAATTCTCGACATCATCGGCGACCTCGCCCTGACCGGGCAACGCATCCGCGGCCACGTCATCGCGGTGAAGCCGGGGCACGCCATCAATGCTGAGCTCGCGCGCGCGATCACGAAGGAACAGGCGAAAACGATCGCGATGTCCGCACCGCGACAATTCCCGCCGGGCGAAGGAGGACTCGATATCAATGAAGTGATGCAGATTTTGCCGCATCGTTATCCGTTCCTGATGGTCGATCGCATTCTCGGATTTGAAGGCGAAATGAAATGCACGGGCGTGAAATCGATCAGCATCAACGAGCCGTATTTTCAGGGACATTTTCCCGGGCATCCGGTGATGCCGGGCGTCCTTCAGGTCGAAGCCATGGCGCAGGTGGCGAGCGTGTTGCTCATGCGCATCGCGAAAAGCGCAAGTCGCATCGGATATTTCATGAGCGCAGACAGCGTGAAATTTCGCAAACCGGTTTTTCCCGGCGACACGCTCTTCATTCAAGCCGAAATCACGAAGGCGCGCGGTGGCCGCATCGCGAAAGCGAGCTGTTGCTGCATGGTGAACGACGCCGTCGTTTCCGAAGGCGAATTGATGTTCACGTTTCTCGATAAATGAGCAGCGTAGAATCAGAACATGTGGTTTTTCGCCAAGCGACGCAGTTCTCCTCTCCCTGAAGGAGAGGACCAAAAGTGAGGGCCGAAACTTTTTGCGACATAGTATCGGCAAGCCCTCACCCTACCCTCTCCCTCAGGGCGAGCATTGCGTCGTTGCTTCATCACTGTCGTCATTCGATCATTCGTCATTTCTTGCCATGAGCGACGTGCAGATTCATCCCACTGCGATCGTTGATGCAAAAGCGCAGATTGGCGCGGGAACAATTGTCGGACCGTATTGCGTGATCGCCGCGGAAGTGACGGTGGGGCCGGATTGTTGGCTCCAGCATCACGTCACGTTGAGTGGCCCAATGCGCGCGGGCGCGCGAAATAAATTTTACGCTTATTGCTCCATCGGACAGCAAACCCAGGATTTAAAATACCAGGGCGAGCCGACTTATTTGGAAATCGGCAACGAAAATACTTTTCGCGAATTCGTCACCATCAATCGCAGCACATCGAGCGAGGGTAAAACACGCGTCGGCAGTGGCGGGAATTTTTTGGCCTACAGCCACATCGGACACGATTGCAACGTGGGCGACGGAGTAATTTTTTCCAATAACGGGACGCTCGCGGGGCATGTGCAGGTCGGCGATAACGCGGTAATGGGCGGATTGACTGCGGTGCATCAGTTCTGCCGAATCGGTCGTTTCGCGATCACGGGGGGCTGCTCGAAGATCGTGCAGGATGTGCCGCCATTCATGATTGCCGATGGGAACCCAGCGAAGATTCGCGGAATCAATCTGATCGGCCTAGAGCGAAAAGGCTTCCCGGCTGAAAACCTGAAACCGATCAAGGAAGCGTTTCGTTTGATTTACCGATCGAAATTGAACACGCAGCAGGCGATTGAAGCGATGCGAAAAGAATTACCGCAGAACGACGAGATTAAAGAGATCATCGACTTCATCGAAAAGAGCGAGCGCGGCATAATTCGTTAGGCATTTCGACCAGCGCAACTCTTTTGGTGTCATCCCGAGCGAAGCGAGGGACCTCGCGAAAGACCAAACGGTGCCGCGTTCAGAGATCGCGAGGTCCCTCGCTTGCGCTCGGGATGACCGCTGGCCGGGCGCATCGCTTATTTCGTTAGGGGAAAATTACCGCTTCGTCGGCGACGGACTTGGCGAAGGCGGAGGTGGAGCAAGCTCGCGCTCTCGCTGTCGTAACAGCTCTGCGGTGGGCGAATCGGAAATAACGCGCAACGCGCCGCGAATGACGGTGAGTGCGCGTTTCGGATTTTCCTGTTTGACCCATGCAGTGGCTTCTTCCAGGACGGCGCGCAAGATATCGTCACGCTTCGTGTAGCATGCGCGGATTTGCTGGAAATAACTTGTCGCATCGCTCCAGTTGCCGTCGTGCGCTTCCATCAGGCCAAGGTCTTCGAGCATCGCGCAATTGTTCGCGCGTGAAGCAGCCTCGCGCGCGGCCTTGCGATATTCCGGCGCAGGTTTGTCCAGATTTTTCAACGCAAAGTCGTGATACATTTTCCAATTCGATGCGCTCGAGCGCGACTCATGTTTGGAATCGAGTTGCAGCCACGCCGCGTAAGGCCGATAAAGCGGATCCCCCACCACGACTGACATCCAGGAAAGCGCGCGCAGCGACATGTAGGCGCTTTCGGCCAGCGTGAAACCGTGCAGCAAACGATCGTTGAAAACATTCAGGTTCGCGGTGAGCTGCAAATACGGCTCGTAAACATTACCGAGCGATGCCGCCGCGCCTTTTGTCAGCAACGGCGCAACCCAGTTTGCGTTCGGATCGCGCAACGTCGCCGCACTGAATGAATGGATGTGCACCGCAACAGCTCCGGGAACGAAACGAAAATCTGGTCGTGTAAACGGGCCCGCGACAGTTGCGGCATACCAGCCGTAATACAAAGCGCAATCAGTCATCGGGAAGCCGCTGGGAAAAATCGGCGGGGCCTCGTCGTAAACCACGGGCACGCCGACGTTGTGCAATTGCCCATATATTTCTTCCAGCCATTTGTCGCCAATTCGCAATCCCGGATCGTTATTGGCGGCGCCGTCGATGTAAGCGCGGCCCCACAATCCCGTTTTTTCCGTCGCCAATGAATCGGTGATCATTCGCTGCACGGTTTGTGCGGTCGGCGCATCCAATCGGCAAACCAGAAGCAAGCTCGGATCGTCGATGTCGCGGATCGCGCGATAACTTTGAAAATAGGGATTAGTAATCGCGCCGGAAATCTCGCGTGAATATCGAGCCAGCGTCGCGATCTCGGAATCGACGGAGGCTTCGTTCCGATCGGCCGGCGACGCACCAACTTTGTCGCCCGGATAGTTCGCTTCGTTGCGAATCTTGAGCGGGACGCCTTTGATCAAGGCAACGAAGCGAATGGAACTCGAAAGGACTCCGCGTTCCGGTTCCGTCTTCATCGCGGAGCGTCCACCATTTGTTTTTCACAAATGCGCGCCGGAGCGGTTGCGCGATCAGGTAATCGTAATGTTCGCGGCTGATCTCCTCCTCGACCGGGCAATGCAACGGAACGAGATGATCGTGCGCGATGCCGCGCTTCTGCGCATAGAATTTTGCGAGCGCGACAGATTCGGGAATTTCAACGTTGTAGACGACGATAGTCGACGCTGCGAGCGAATCATCGGCGGCGTGTAACGGTGAAACCGTTGCGAAAAAGAAAAGCAATGAGAAAACTCCGACGATGCTGCGCCACATTTCTGGGGAGCGTGCGCGCCCTCGCGTGCTGTTTGCGGCGCCCCCGCCGCGAACTTCCTTCCTGTTTAAGACGAAGCATTCAGCGATGGTGCCGAATGCAGCACGCGAGGGCGCGTGCGCTCCCCAGAAATCATCGCGCATTGCTAGACATCCAAACGTAATCCGTCGTAAGCAATGTGCGCATGCGGCGGCAGTTCCGCTTCTGCGGCCTGCGGAAGTTCATGGGCGATGTGGGTAAAATAGGTTTCGCTCGGGCGCACGCGCGCGGCGACATCGAGTGCCTGCTGCACACTGAGATGAGTCGGATGCGGTTTGTGGCGTAACGCGTCGATGATCAAGATTTTCACGCCTGCAATTTTCTGCGTGATTTGGTCCGGCACAGCGCTGCAATCGCACAGATAGGCCACGAGCTTGATGCCATCGCGCGCGAATAGATAACCATTGACCTCATACTGTCCGTGCGGCACCGGCAATGGCGTAATAGTCGTTAGGCCAAGCTGGAACGCGCCACAAACGATATGCTGTTCGGGCTTCAAATAACCGGGAAATGGATTGAGCGCTTTGAAAGCGAATTCGAAAACGCGTTCGAGATCGGCCATGGTTTCGGCGGATGCATAGACGGGCATTGTGCCGCCTCGTTCCCAGCCAAAGCGACGCAGATCGTCAAATCCCATGATGTGATCCGTATGCGCATGTGTGAAAACCACAGCGTCGAGATGACGAATATTTTCCCGCAGCGCCTGGGTGCGAAAATCCGGCCCGGTATCGACGACAAACGCGCACTCCGGCGTTTGCACAAAAATGGAGGAGCGCGTGCGATTATCGCGCGGATCGGATGAATGGCAGACGTCGCAGTCGCATCCGATCATGGGCACACCCTGAGAAGTGCCGGTGCCAAGGAAGGTCAGAGAAAGTTGAGAGTTGTTAGTTGAGTGTTGAGAGTTCAAAACTTCAAGCGAGCGACCACTCTCAACTCTCCACTCTCAACTCTCAACTTTCCCAATGCCGTCGGTTCTGAACTTACTGCGAATCAAAAATCTCGCGCTCGTCCAGGACTTGGAATGGGAAATCGGGCAGGGATTTGTCGCTATTACCGGCGAGACCGGCGCCGGCAAATCGATCATCATCGGTGCGCTGCAATTGTTGTTAGGCGAACGCACCGACAAATCGCTCATTCGCACCGGCGCGGATTCTTGCACGGTCGAAGCGGTTTTTAGCGGGGACGAGCTCATAAAACTGAATGCGCGTCTCGAAGAAGCAGGTGTGGAACCAGTCGGCGGAGATTTGCTTCTCAAGCGCACGTTTTCCGGTACCGGCGCAAACCGCCAGTTCATTAACGGCTCGCCCACGACGCTCGCCGTCCTGAAAAATCTTGGCGACGAATTAGTCGATCTGCACGGACCGCATGATCACCAATCGTTGTTGTCACCGGATCGTCAGCTGGCGCTGCTTGATGGCTTCGCTCGCGCCGATGAAACGCTGGAACAGTATCAAAAACATTATCGACGGTTGCAGAAGTTATTGGCGGAACAGGCAAGTCTGAGCACCGCAGAGTCAGCGCGGGAACAGGAGCTGGATCTCCTGCGGCATCAGCTCAACGAAATTACGGCGGCGAATCTGAACGCGACGGAAGAAGAGGAGATTTCTTCGCGCTACCAACGAGCAAGCAACAGCAAACGGCTGATCGAGCTCGCGAATTCCATCGCGCAGCGACTCTCGGAAGCTGATGATTCTGTTTTGAGTCAACTTGCGGAAACGCAGCGATTGCTGCGCGAGCTGGAAAAGATTGATGGTTCGATCGCGCAATTTTCGCAAGCGCACGAAACGAGCGTGTTGGAACTCTCTGAAATCGCGCGAGCGCTGGCGCGTTACGCGGAACAACTCGATCTCGATCCGGCGCAATTGGCCGCACTCGAACAACGCGTCTCGCTTTTCGAAACGCTAAAACGTAAATACGGCGGCTCGATTCCGGAAGTGATTGCATTCGGCGAGCGCGCGGCTGAGCGAATGCGAAAAATCGAGGGACGCGATGCCGAACTGGATCGGCTCGCAAAAGAAATCGCGTCGACACGAGACGAAATGCTGCGCGACGGACAGGCTTTGCGAAAATTGCGCGCGAAAAACGCGCCAAAACTTTCGGAAGAAATTCGTCGTCATCTGCGCGATCTCGGGTTCCGGCAATCGGAGTTCGAGGCAAAGCTCACTGCAGTTGGCCGAACCAGGACCAAACGGACTCGATGCGGTGGAATTGTTGTTCTCGCCCAATCCAGGCGAACCGCTGAAACCGCTGCGTGCGATCGCTTCGAGCGGCGAAATTTCGCGGCTGATGCTCGCGATCAAGTCCGCTCTCGCTGCACACGATGCGATTCCACTTCTCGTTTTCGACGAAATCGACGCGAACGTCGGCGGAGAAATTGCCAACGCCGTCGGCGAAAAAATGCGCACGCTCGCGCGCAATCACCAGATCCTTTGCATCACGCACCTGCCGCAGGTCGCGGCGGCAGCGTCATCGCATTTCATTGTGACAAAGGAAGTGATCCGGCGGCCGGACTTTCACGCAGTTGCACGAAGTGCGTGGCAAAGCTCGCCGTGAAGAAATCGCGCGCATGCTCGGCGGCCGGACTGAATCGGCGCTGCGCCACGCCGCGGTGCTGCTGAAAGAAAAAAGTTAGAACAATTGGCCAAGGACGCTGCGCAATTCAGCGAAGTCCACCGGCTTGGTCAGGTGAAAATCAAAACCGGCTGCCTTGCTGCGCTTGATGTCTTCGTCCATGCCGAAGCCGGTTAGCGCGACGCCTTTCACCGGCTGTTTCTGCTTTGCGTGCGTAATCACGTCGTAACCGCTGCCGTCGGGCAGGCCGATATCGCTGAGAACAACATCGAACTCTTTTGCTTCGACAATTTGCCTGGCGCTTTGCGTGCAGTCCGCGACGGAAATTTCGTGACCAAAGTGAGTAAGTAAGCGCGACAGTGTCCGCCGCGTGTCATCGTGATCTTCCACCAGCAAAATGCGCAGTGTCTTCGCCGGTTGGTGTGATGACTGAGTTGATGATCCCTCGCTCACTGTCCCCTTCGCTGTCTCAAGCGTGACCCTGAAAGTTGCACCATGATTTCGCCCTCGACTTTCTACCGAGATCGCGCCTCCATGCAAGTCGACGAGGCGTTTTGAAATCGCGAGGCCAAGACCGAGGCCACCAAATTGCCGGGTAATGGATACCGCGCCTTGCTCGAACGGTTTGAAGAGCGCTGCCCGTTGTTCGGAATCGATTCCGATTCCGCTGTCGGAAATTTCAAATTGAAAATGACCGTTCGCGTCATTCGATGTGCGAATGTCTATGCTGCCGCCGCGTTCCGTAAATTTCACTGCGTTATTAATTAGATTCCAAAACACCTGCTCGATGCGTACGGCGTCGCCACGGATATGATGATCATCCGCTTCGAGTGCCGTTGAGATTTTTAAATCTTTCTCGTCAATGCTCGCGCGCACGATTTCGAGCGCCTCCTTCACGCATGCGTGCGCATCGATGCGCTTGAAATGCAACGTCACTTTGCCATGCGTTACCCGGGTCAGGTCCAACAGATCGTCGATCAACCGCGCCTCAAGCTGCACGTTGCGCCGGATGACATTCAATTCTGTGCTGAACTCAGAAGGCCATTTCTCTGCGTTATCGACAAGATAACTCGCGGCCGCCAGTGCCGGCGTTAGTGGCGTGCGCAGCTCGTGACTAAGTGCAGCGAGAAAATCGTCTTTTGCTTTGCTCGATTTCTCTGCGGCAATCTTCGCCGCCTCTGCTTCGCGCGCTCGAATGTGATCCGTGATGTCGCGGGTCACCTGAGAAAAGCCGCGCAGGACACCGTCCACACGACGCAACGCATTCAGCACCACCTCGGCGTGAAAGGTCGAGCCGTCTTTACGCACGCGCAGCCCTTCCGCGCGCGAGTGCCCGTGATGGCACGCCTCCTCCAAATCATGTTGCGGCTTTCCCTGAGCGACATCTTCGGCTGTGTAAAAGCACGCGAAATTTTTGCCGATGATTTCGTTTGCGGCGTATCCCTTCATGTGTTCCGCACCGGAATTCCACGTCATAATTTTTCCGAGCGGATCCAGCAGATAAATTGCGTATTCGTCTACTCCCTCGACGAGCATTCGGAATTGCTCTTCGCTCGCGCGCAATTTGGCTTCGGTCGCTTTTCGTTCGCTCAAATCGCGCATGACGTTAGCGAACCCGATCAGTTTTCCCCTTGCGTCGCGCATCGCCGTGACGACGGCAAAGGCCCAGAAACGCGTGCCGCCTTTGCGCAGGCGCCAGCCCTCCTGTTCGATGCGGCCCTGCACGCGCGCGCAGTCAAGTTCCCAGCGCGGTTTGCCTTTCTTGCGATCTTCTGAGGTGTAGAACTGCGAAAAATGCTGGCCGATGATTTCTTGCGCGGTAAAACCGTTGATCCGTTGCGCCCCCGAATTCCAAGTCGCGACGCAGCCGTCAGGATCGAGCATGAAGATGGCGTAGTCCTGCACGCTCTCAATCATGAGACGAAAGCGCTCGTCGGCAGCACGCCCAGCCCTCTGGAAAGTACTCATCGAATGCAGCCGCAGGCAGCGTCTGATTTTCCAGCAATTATAGTACCTTTATTGAGGTACGCGATATCAGGCGAAGCGCTGGTCGCGTCCGTGCGGCTGCGAAAGATTGAGGACAGGACCGATCGGAACAATTCGCATCGGATTAATTTCCGTGTGCGTGATGTAATAGTGCCGTTTGATGTGATCGAAATTCACCGTCTCAGCGATGCCGGGCTGTTGATACAAATCCATCAGATATCCCTGCAGATTCGGATAATCGAGAATGCGGCGCACGCTGCACTTGAAATGAATGTAATAAACGACATCGAACCGGACGAGCGTGCAGAAAAGACGCCAGTCGCTTTCGACGATTCGATTCTTGAAGAGATAGCGACTACTCGTTAGGCGTTTTTCCAATTCATCGAGTGCCTCAAACAGTTTGCGGCACGAGATTTCGTAGGGACGCTGGCGTGTGGCGAAGCCGGCTTTGTAAACGCCGTTGTTTACATTGTCGTAGATGAAATCGGAAAGCTTTGATTGTTCTTGCGAAATATCTGCGGGAAAAAGATCGAGTGATTTATTTTGCGCGAACTCGTTAAAGGCGCTGTTGAACATGCGGCAGATATCGTCCTCGCAATTGTTCACGATCCGCTTCGTTTTCTTGTCCCAGAGAACCGGAACAGTGACGCGACCGTCAAAGTTCGGATCCGTCGCGACGTAGGCTTCGCTCAGGAACTGAAAACCGTTGATCGGATCGGTGCTGTGGCCCGGACCCTCGCGAAAGGCCCAGCCGCGCTCGTCCCGGACGGGATCGACAACAGTCAGGCCGATTGCATCTTCCAGTCCCTTCAATTTGCGAACGATGAGCGTGCGGCTAGCCCATGGACATGCGAGCGAGACGTAAAGATGGTAGCGATTAGCTTCCGCACGATACGGCGTCGATGCATCGGCTGAAATCCATTCGCGAAACGCATCCTCCTGCCGCTCAAACTCTCCCGACACCGATTGTTCATGAGGAAACTGCGCGCTCATCGTTCACATAAACGCTAACGAATCATTTTCGCGAATTTTTCCCTCGCCAGCCAGCAACTTGCTTTTCTATCGTCAGATTTTCTATTCATGATTCAACGTGATTATCTAATCGTGGGAGCAGGCGTCGGCGCGGCCAGCGCCTGCGAAGGGTTGCGCCGTTACGACAAGCGCGGGACGGCAACGATGGTGAGCGCGGAAACTTTTCAGCCCTACAAGCGCTGGATGTTATCGAAAACATTCCTGCGCGAAAAGCAGCCGCCAGTTAAACAACTGCCATTGCACGATGAGAAATGGTACTCCGCGCACAAAATCGAAGTGCGTTCCGGCACGCTCGTCACACAGTTCAACATCGATCGTCGCCTCGCCGTCCTGAGCAATGGCGAGAGCATCGAATTCAATAAAGCCTGTCTTGCCATGGGCAGCCGCGCTGTGCGGCCGCCAGTCGCGGGTGTCGGCCTCGGCAACGTTATTTATTTGCGCACCATTCGCGACGGCTACGCGCTGCGCGAAATGGGAGCGTTGGAAAAAACGGTCGTGGTCGTCGGTGGTGGATTGCTGGCCTGTGAAGCGGCGGCGAGTCTGCGCCAGTTGAAAATCAAAGTCAGCATCATGCATCGCCACCCGCATTTGCTGAATCGCTACCTCGATCCGGAGACGGGGGCGTGGGTGACCAGTTATTTTGAAAAACACGGAGTGACTTTGCTGATGGGCGAAAGCCTGAATGGATTCGAGGGCAAAACTGTTTTGCGGAATATCCAGACGAAAAGCGGCAATCGTGTCGCAGCGGGCGTGGCCGTCGTCGCGTGCGGCGCAGAGCCGAATCTCGATCTCGTTCGCAATACGCCGCTCTCCGGACCACACGGTTCGCCGGTGACCGATTACCTCGAGACGGAAGAGAAGGGAATCTACGCTATCGGCGATCTCGCTTTTTATCCGGATCGTCTGATGGGTGGCATGCGCCGGCAAACGCACTGGGAAAATGCGCTCGAGCAGGGTCTGGTCGCGGGCGCAAACATGACCGGCAAAAAGCGGATTCGCTACGAACAGATCCCATATTTCTGGACGGAGTTTTTCGACCTCAAAATGGATTTCGTCGGTGACTTTTCCATTCCTCCGACGCGAGTCGAACTGAATGGCACTTACGCAAAGAAAAAATTTGTCGCGCGCTACTACCTTGGCGAGCGGCTTCGCGCCATCCTGCTCTGCCAGGCGAATCAAAAGGAAGTCGATAACGCAAAGTCGCAATTGCGCACGGCCCTCGGCAAATAATCAAAATCCTTCGCGCTCGATTTTGAGTTCGCGGTTGCTCACGCGAATCAGTTTCCAGTCCCACGGTTTGGAGGATTGACGGCGCCAATGCAGTTGGAACGGCGCGGAAAGCGAATTCACTCGCTGCTTGATCTCGCTCATCACCTCGTTGTCATCGCCATCGACTTGCACGCGCGCGGACCATTTGCGGTCGCTTCCTTCCGGCACAACGTCCGGCGCAACGGCGGCGATCTTCATGTTGCGAGTGAAGCGCAATACTTCGCGCAGTCTCCTGAGCAAACGCTCGCGATCATCGCCCCAATCGTCGCGATAATCTTGCGCGATCGCGTTGTCGATTCCGCTCCAGTCGTGCTTTTCGATCTTGCGCAGCAGATGCGCTGTGTGCAGTTCCACTTGATGATCCGCCTGCCACAGAAAGGCGAGATAAGTTCCGAAGATCAACGCGAGAATTGCGCCGACGCCGAAGCCATGGCGAAAAGAGATTTTCACGCACAGCCCCATGGCCCGATGTCGCGTTGAATTCAACACCGTCGCGCAATGCGAATGCCGGCAAAATACGGCGGCACGAAGGATGCTGATTTGGGGAACGGCTACCGATTATGCTCGCGCTCGCTACTTATCTCGTCGCACTGCTCGCAGTGGCGGGTTCGATTTGGTGGGCTGCGACAAACGATCAGAACAAGGACGGGAACCAAACTTGAGCAACCGGCGTATGTTGAACAACGATGACCTAAAATGGATCGCAGCGACTTCGACGGAGTTGAACGCAATGCTTCAACAAATCTCGCGCTATTCCGATCTGGCACGACAGCACAAGGGCGAATACAACTACATCACCCTGCTGGGAGAACGCGTTGAAAACGCGGCGAAAACGGCGCAATCAATTTTCGATCGGGTCACGTCAAAAATTCTCGAAGCCACCACAAACAAGCCCACGCCGGCTTTGTCGGGTTCGCCTTCATTTACTGTCGTCCGTTCCGCGACCGAAACGTCACTGTCGATGCTGCCGAAACTGAACGAGCTCAGATCTGGCACACTGTTACAACCGGCAAAACTGTCGGAGCAAAAAGGAACTGACGACACGCGAAGGGGTCATTTGGAAATCAAAAATCCGAATGGAAATCGCGAGTTGATCCTGATTGTGGAAGACGAAGCGCAAGTGGCGGAACTCGCGGGTGAGATGCTGACGAACGAAGGCTACAAGGTCATCATCGCGCATGACGGTTTCGAAGCGCTGAGGATTTACGAAAAAATGGGCAGCGACATCGGCCTCGTCATCCTCGATTTCTTTCTCCCCGTGATGGATGGCGATGCAGTCTTTGATGAACTGCGGAATGTGAATCCCGACATCAACGTTGTTTTGAGCAGCGGATTCGCCGAGCAGAGCAAGCTCGGCAACATGCTCGCACAGGGTTTGCGCGGATTTATCCCGAAGCCGTATTCGTGCAAAAAACTGCTCGACCAGGTTCGAACAATTCTCGACGCACCGAAGCAGGTCGCGCGCTAGTCCGCGCGGGCACCAGCGCCCTTTTGAGGCAAGGAATCTGCCCTTGCTGGCACTGATTTAGCTACTTCGTCAGGCACAGCTCATGGCTCGCATTGACGCGTTCTTCAAATTAATGGCCGAGCAGAAAGCCTCGGACCTCCACCTCGCCTCAAACAATCCGCCGATGCTTCGCATCAATGGCGATCTCGTGCGCGTGGATTATCCGCCTCTCGAAAACGACGATCTCAAGGCGATGGTCTACGAAATCGCGCCAGAAGGGAAGATCAAGGTTTTCGAAGAAACTTCCGATGTCGATTTCGGTTACGAAGTTCCGGACCAGGCTCGTTATCGCGCGAATTTTTTCCAGCAGAAATACGGCATCTCGGCGGTGTTCCGCCTCATTCCGTCGAAGGTGCTGACGGTCGAGGAGCTAAGTCTTCCGCCGGTTCTGAAAAAATTTCCGACTGCTGAAAAAAGGACTGGTCCTCGTGACCGGCCCAACGGGATCTGGCAAGTCGACGACGCTCGCGGCGATGATGGATTACGCAAACCTGCAGCGGCACGACCACATCATCACGGTCGAGGATCCGATCGAGTTTGTGCATCGCAGCCAGAATTGCCTCGTGCAACACCGCGAGGTTGGCGTTCATACGCGCTCTTTCGCGGCTGCACTGCGCGGCGCGCTCCGCGAAGATCCCGACATCCTGCTCGTCGGTGAAATGCGCGATCATGAAACGATCGAACTCGCGCTCACCGCCGCCGCCACAGGCCACCTTGTTTTCGGAACGCTGCACACCTCGAGCGCGGCCAAAGCGGTCGACCGCATCATCGACGTCTTCCCGACCAATCAGCAAAACCAGATTCGCGCCACGCTTGCCGAGTCACTCAAAGGCGTGATCGCGCAAAACCTTTTCAAACGCATCGACAAACCGGGTCGCGTCGCCGCGCTGGAGATTCTCGTCGTCGACATGGCGATCGCGAATCTCGTGCGTGAAGCAAAAACCCACCAAATCCCGGGCATGATCCAGGTTGGAAAGAAAAAGGGCAATCAACCGCTCGACGACGCGATCATGGATCATCTGCGTCATACCCGAATCTCGCCGGAAGAAGCTTACGACAAGGCGATCGACAAAAAGAAATTCCGCGGATTTTTGAAAGAGCCACCGGCCGACATGGCGGACGAATAAAATGAGAATACCCGACCTGGACAAAATTTTGTCCGCGATGCTGCAAACCTACGAAGGAATTTCAGATCTCAATTTCTCCGTCGGTCATCCGCTTCAGGTTGAAGACTTCGGCGAACTCAAACCGGTCTTTGTTGATCCGCCGATCGACGCGCTGACCCCGTATCAAACGGAGCAAATCGCGCTCACGCTCATGCAAGGAAATCGGCGCCTGATCTACGATTTTCTCACCGGCGGCTCGTGCGATTGCAGCTATTCGCTCAATGAGGAAGCGCGATTTCGCGTAAACATTTTCCGGCAACAGGGGCATTTCTCGATCGTCATGCGCAAGCTGGAAGGAAACATCCCAAGCCTTAAGAGCCTCGAACTCCCGTCCATTTTCGAAGAGATCGCGAAGGAAAAAACGGGCCTGATTCTGGTCACGGGAGCGACTGGCAGCGGCAAGACAACCACTCTCGCCGCCCTTCTCAATGAGATCAACGAAACGCAGCCAGTGCATGTCGTGACTTTGGAAGATCCGATCGAATTTGTGCATCCGACACGCAAAGCGACCTTCAATCAGCGCGAGCTGGGACACGATTTTAACAATTACCCAAATGGATTGCGCGCCGCGCTCCGCCAGGCACCCAAGGTCATTCTCGTCGGCGAAATGCGCGACCGCGCCACCGTCGAAGTTGCGATGATGGCGGCGGAAACCGGTCACCTCGTTCTCAGCACGCTGCACACGGTTGATGCCGGGCAGTCGATCAACCGCATCCTCGGGCTCTTCTCGTTAGGCGAAGAACAGCAATTGCGCCTGCGCCTTTCCGACACCTTGCGCTACGTCGTCAGTCAGCGCCTCGTGCCGAAAGTCGGCGGCGGCCGGCAACTGATCGCTGAAATCATGGGGAACAATTTGCGCACGAAAGAAACCATCGCCCTCGGCGAAGGCGAACATCGCAGCTTCTATGAAATCATCGAAGCCAGCTCGCCGTTCGGCTGGATGACGTTCGATCAATCCATCCTGAGCGCATACGACCAGGACCTCATCACCGAAGAAACGGCGCGCCTGTTCGCCTCACGCAAGGGACGAATCACGCGCGGCATCGATCTGATTCAGAAAGCGCGTGGCGTCGATGCTGATCTCGATTCCGGTTTGCGTCTGGACAAGCCGACCAACGCTTTTCGCTAGGCCACGATTATGGATTCCGAAATCGAAACGACATTTTTTGATGTGGACGACAACACCGCGCTCGTCTGCGTCGATCACCAGCAATATCAAAAGCTGATTGTGCCGCAGCTGATCGACATGAGCTACAAGGTGCACCTTGGCCTTTACGAAGAAGACGTCGTGCTCAAGCTCAAGACTTACGCCTACAATGTCGTCATCATTTACGAGAACTTTAAAGGCTCGACTCTGCCGACGAATCCGATCTTGCGCGAAATGATTCAGCGTCCCGGTCACATCCGACGCGAACACTTTGTCGTTTTAGTCAGTCACCGCTACGCCACGAACGACGCCATGAGCGCTTTTGTGCAGAGCGTCGATCAAATCATCAACATCGCCGATCTCACGAACTTGAAACCGGTCCTGCGCCGCGGCGTCGCGCAGTATCGTGAAATGTACCATCCCTTCCAGGAAACACTGAAAGCTGTTCAGACCGTTTGATGGGAGCGCTGGCCGCCGCGCCGGCGACCAACCCATGTCGCCCATCCGTAGAAGCCAAGCGTTTCCAGCTGGCCTGATTCGACGAGCGCATGAATCTGCGGCCTGACAATCACATCCTTGCTTCCCGGCGCCGGACAATAATAATCGTCGATTACTATCCAGCAGTCGGGCGAAAGCCGCGAGCCGTAGAGATTAATCGTGCCCTTGATGTCGCCATCGGCATCGATAATGAGCAGGTCGACCGTGCCGGGCGCAAACCGTTCGTTCACCGAGGCGACAATGCCCTTGTCGCGCGAAAAACCCTCGAGCAGCGTCACCTGTTCCGACACGCCTTGTTTCGCCAGGTTTTTCTTCAGATCTTTCAGAATGTTTTTTGTCGGCAACCGCGGATGTTCGCATGCGCCACCGGGCTCAATGCTGATAATCGGGCGACGCTTTCCAGAATCGCGCACGCCCCACGCCGCGGCGATTGTGCCGCCACCAAGGTAAGCGCCGATCTCCAGCACAGGACCGCTCGTAATTTTGGCGAAGTAATAAATCAGCAGCAGCACGTCGATGTGCAGCATCGAATGTTTATGCCGGATTTTTTCCAGCTCGCGCGCGATCGGTTCGCGGCGATACTCCAAAACTGTCTCCATCAGGTGGAGACAGACTTGATAGGAATCATTCATGAATTCTGTTGAGTCCAATTCCGCACGCGTGATAGTGGTGGGCAACTTTTCTTATGAAACTGATTGAGTGGGTGCGGTTTTCGTGGGATTTCGCCAAGCTGCCAGAGCTCGATTTGCAATTGCCGCAACATTACACCATCGAGCCGGCCACGGTCGAAAATGAAAAGGAACTGCGTGAAGTGATTTCGCGCTGTTTTCGTCTGGATCCGGTATGGAGCCCGTCGCTGCATCAGACGCTCGCCATGATCGACTCCTGGCTGACACGCGCACTGCAATCGGAGCAACACATTTATCTCGCCTTGCGGCACGGCGCGCGCATCATCGGTGCTTCCGTTCTTTCGCTCGAGGGCGCAAGCGAAAATCATCTTTCGCCCGGACCTTGTGTTGCGATGGAATATCGCAATCGCGGTTTCGGCTCGGCGCTGCTCGAGCATTCCTTTCAGGCGTTGCGCGAAGCGGGCATGACGCAGGCCGGCGGACTCACTCGTGTAAATACTTCCGTTGCGCGTTTTCTGTATCCGAAGTTCCACGGAATTGCGAGTCCGCTCGATCACACTCCGCTGCTCGCAGCCTGAAACCTCTTAGCCTTTTGTATCGGCTGGATATTCCGGCGGCGAGTAAACGTTAAACGTCACCGCCTCTTTGCTCGAATGATTGGCGAAGCGATGCTTCACGCCCGCCGGAATCAAAACCACGTCGCCTTTCTCGAGCACGGCTTTTTCGCTGCCGATTTCCCCATTCAGTTCGCCCTCGAGCAACAGGAGAACCTGATCGCTCGCTTTATGCCCTTCCTTTGCGCCAGAACTTTTCCCAGGTTTTAAAGTCATTATTGCGGTCTGGCTCTTGCCGCTGGTCTGCAGAACTTCAAACCATTCCGTCGCATCTTTGATGTTCACCAAATCCATGCGCAACTCATCGCGCACATCGGTCACGTCGCAAACTGCTGCTTGCTTCAGCTTCTTGCTGTAGCCAGGCTTTTAAGCGTTTCATCCAGCACCTGGAGGAATCGGCCCACGGCAATTGGCTTCGTCAGGTAAGCTTGCGCGCCGGCCTGCTTCAACCGCTGGATTTGACCGGGCGTAGCATCGGCGCTGACGATGATGACGGGGATTTCCGCCGTCGTTTCGTTTGCGCGCAGATTCATCAACACTTCGTGGCCCTGAATATCCGGCAGATTCAAGTCGAGCAGAATAGCATCGGGTTTGCGTTCGCGCGCGAGTTCGATGCCGGCTCGGCCTTGCTCCGCCGAAAGCAGTTGAATTTCGGGACGCTGCGAAAGTATCCGTTCCACCAATCTCAAATTCGATGGATTATCTTCGATGTAGAGAACCGTGGCTGCGGCGCCGTCCGCAACCTTGTCCGGCCGGGCTACCAACATCGCCGTTTTCTGAAGCGGACTTCCAGCGGCAGGAAACTCAATCCAGAACGTGCTCCCCTTTCCCACACTGCTCTGCACGCCAATCACCCCATCCATCAAATTTACCAATCGTTTGGTAAGAGCGAGTCCGAGACCGACGCCTTCCACGTTCGTTCGCTCCGCGCCCAAGCGTTGAAAAGGAGTAAAGAGCTGACCAAGCTTTTCCGCGGAGAGGCCGGGGCCGGTGTCGGCAACTTCCAGCCGCACCTTCTGTTTGTGCACGATCTCGTCGCGGAACGATTTTGTTGCGATTCGCACTTCGCCTTCGGTCCGGTTGTACTTGATCGCGTTTGAAAGCAGATTGAGCAGGACCTGTTTCAAACGCTGCTGGTCCGCGTAGGCAAACAGCTCGTGCTCGCCTTCCGGCAGTAAAACTCGAATTGAACGCTCGCGTGCCAGCGGAGCGACCAGTTCCGTAACGTCCTTCAGGACAGCAGTGAGTGACACTGGTTCCAGTGAAACGGCCATGCGGCCTGCTTCGATGCGCGCGATGTCGAGCACTTCGTTGATCAAACCGAGCAAATGTCGTCCGCCGCTCATGATGTGGCGCACGCTTTCCTGCTGTTCCTCGTTCAGGTTTTCCAGCTCAAGCAATTGTCCGAAGCCCAGAATCGCATTGAGCGGCGTGCGCAACTCATGACTCATGCGCGAAAGAAATTCGCTCTTGGAGCGGTTCGCGCGTTCGGCTTCGTCCTTCGCCTGGCGAATCGATTCTTCGGCCTCTTTTTGCCTGGTGATGTCCTCGCCAATGCCGAGCAGGTATTGCGGTTTCCCGTCTGGACCGAACATTGGAATTCTTCTCGCATGCAGCGTCAAAATTCCGTCTTCGGTTTCAACTGGCTCCTCGGGAATATCGAGCGGCTCGCCCCGTTCGAGCGCGGCGCGGTCTCTCGCCACGAAATAATCCGCCTGCGTTTTCGGAAACAAATCGTGATCGGTTTTTCCGTACAACTCTTCGCGTGAAACGCCGAGAATCTTTTCACCGGCATTATTGATTTGGATAAAGCGAAGCTCTTTCGCGTCCTTAATGAAAATCATGTGTGGAATGTTTTCCACGACTGAGGTCAGGAAAGACTGCGCTTCGCGAATTCCTTCCTCGGCCCGTTTTCGTTTCGTTATGTCCGAGGCAATGCCGGCGATGCGACAAACCTTTCCAGCCTTGTCCCGCACGGGAAAACCACGATCGGCGATCCAGCGCTCCTCCCCATTGGGTCGAACAATGCGATATTCCTCCGCGTAGTCGCCGCGCGCGCTTTTTTCGTGGAATGATTCCATGACCCGCTCACGGTCTTCGGGGTGGATCGCCTGCATTCGCTTCCACGGATCGTGATACAGCTCCTGCACAGGATGTCCCCAGATCTTTTCATAGGCCGCGCTGACAAAGAGCAACTGACCATCGAGGGACATCATCCAGAAAACCTCGCCGATGTGTTCGGCCATTTCGCGCATGCGCTCTTCGTTCTCAACGCGAACGCCTTCGTGATGTTTCCGCTCCGTATCCAAACGATAAAGCAGGCGCGCCATCCACCAAATGAGACCGAGGAAGAGAAAGATCACGACGGTGACGTGCATGACCGATGCGAAGTCGCTTTCGAACGAGCCCCGGCGTCCAGCTTCCAACGCGAACGCTCCGAGGCCGGCGGGTAGAACAATCGCGAGAGGTAATAACCTCCGCGCGACAATACCTCCGGCTGTATCACTGGCGATGACGGCGGCGATACCTTCGTCGGAGCGAGCGAGAAGGATTCCAATTCCGAGAGCGATGAAAGCGACGGCCGTGTGCAGACTCATCGGAACATAAGAACCGAAGCCGTAAAAGCTGGGAACACGGTAGGCGTAGCCCAGGATCGCAAGAAGAGCGCTCACCGCCGAGATAGTGCCGAGAAATTCCGCAGGGCGATGACCTTTGTTGCTTCGCGTATCGATCAGAAACAGGGCGCAGCCAATGAGAACGAAATTGAAGGCCGTGTTCGGTGCCATCCGGCTTGAGTTCCCGCTCGGCGAATCCAGCAATTGGGCGTGGAAAAGCAACTGATCGATTCCGATCTGCCAGCCGGCAACGACTTCGAGCAATCTGAACGCGCCAAAAACAGTGATAACGCTGGCTCCCAATCGCACGAGCATCTTGCGGGATGTCGTCAGGTTCGCCTTGATCCGCGCGAGCAAAAGCGTGGCGCCGGAAAGAATGAGCAGCAGCGCACTTACCGGATTCATGGCGACGAATCCCGGCGCGATTCGCTTCAGTGTTTCGATCTTGAAAATCCAGCCGATCAAAACAGCAACGCCAATCGTGATGACGGTAATTCCCGCCATGAGACACGCGCCGCCGAAATGCCGCGGCTTGGCTTCTGTTATTTGGCTGGACGGCGCGTGATTATTTCGAGCAAGGCTGGTGTTCAAAATTCTTGAGTAGTCCACGCCCTGAAAGCCAGACTGGCATTTCGATGGCGCTAGTAGGCATGATTTTCAGCTAAGATCATGCCTCGGGCGGCAGCGTCGCTGAGTACGCGCGAACTCTCTTTCGCGGAACGGGCACAGTCCTAGCTGCTTCAGGTGCACCGCATTACTACTGCCGATGAACAAGGAAATTGTTGATCCCATGCTCGCCGCCATGATCGAATGCGGCGAGGGCGTTTCTGATCTGATCTTCGTCGTGGGCAAGCCGCCTCACGTCGAACTGTATGGAAAGCTCAAGCCGATGGCGACCGATCCGCCCGATGTCGCCCTTACCGCAGCGCAGATTGATCAGATCGCCGACCTTTTTATTAACGGCAACGAGCGGCTTCGCACGGATTACACTTCCAATGGCTCCTGCGATTGCAGTTATGCGATCCCGACCGCGCGATTCCGCGTCAACATTTTCCGGCAAAACGGACGGCCCGCTATCGTGATGCGCAAATTGGCATCCGAGATTCCGACGTTAACGGAACTTAATCTTCCGCCGATCTTTCGCGAAATGATCAAGGAAAAGAATGGCATCATTTTCGTGACAGGCGCAACCGGCAGCGGCAAGACAACAACATTAGCCGCCATGCTGAACGAGCTAAATGAGACGCAGGCGATTCACATCGTAACGCTGGAAGATCCGATTGAGTTTTTGCATCCTCATCGGAACTCGATTTTCAGCCAGCGCGAGCTCGGCCGCGACTTCTTTCAGTTCTCGAAAGGTCTGCGCGCCGCGCTGCGACAAGCGCCGAAAGTCATTCTCGTCGGCGAAATTCGCGACCGGGAGACGATGGAGATCGCGATGACCGCGTCCGAGACCGGTCACGTCGTTTTCAGCACGTTGCATACGGTCAACGCGGGACAAAGCATCAATCGCATCGTCGGAATGTTCGATAAGGAAGAAGAACCGATGGTGCGCCAGCGGCTGGCGGAAACGGTGCGTTATATTGTGAGCCAGCGCTTGGTCAGCAAAGCTGGCGGCGGCCGCCATCTCGTCACGGAAATCATGGGGAGCAATCTCAGCACGCGCGAAGCGATTGTTTACGGCGAGAAGGAAGGACGCAGTTTCCAGGATATCATCGAAGCCAGCAGCACATTTGGCTGGCACAGCTTCGACCAGAAGTTGGTCGCGGCTTACGAAGAAAACCTCATCGATGAAGAAACCGCGCTGCTCTATTGCACGCTCAAAAACAAAATGCGGCGGGACATCGATATGATCAAAAAATTGCGGAACGCCCACGTCGACGCGCCCTCGGGGCTTTCGATGGATCTGGGGATGCCGAAATTAGCAGCGGAAAAACCAAAAGTAGGAGCCGGCCATGTCGGATGAAGTCATAACGTTACGAGAAGATCTCCAGCGCGTGCACGATGAACTCGCGCGCGTGCAGGAACACTTGCGAAAGAATCCATCCTTGTCGCATGAATTGCGAACACCGCTCAACACCGTTCTCGGTTTCGCTCAGCTTTTGAAATCGTCGCCCTTCGGCGATTCCGAACCGATCGAGGAAATTTACAACGCCGCCAATCGCATGGCCGAACTGATCGATCAAAGCGTCGCCACCGAAATGTCAGAGGTGAAAACTGAGCACGCATCGGACAGAGAGACTCCTGTCAGGCTACCGCTCAAAGGTTCGCGTGCCGTGCTCTGCATCGAAGATAACGTCGCGAATTCCCGACTGATCGAGCGCATTCTCGCGCAGCGAGACAACATCAGGCTCCTTTTCGCGAAAGACGGCGGCGAAGGTCTTACGCAGGCGCGCGAACAGCGACCCGAACTCATCTTGCTCGACCTGAATCTGCCGGACATGCATGGGTCGGAAGTCTTGCGTCGGTTGCGACAGGACAAACGAACGGAAGGAGTGCCCGTCGTTGTCATTAGCGCGGACGCAACGGGAACTCAGATCGAACAACTTCTTTCCGCCGGCGCTCGCAATTATCTCACCAAACCGATCGACGTTTCCCGATTCCTTTACACGGTCGATGAAATTCTCGGCGCGCCGGCAGCGAAGACTCCTGCCGTTCAGAGCGCAAACTGAACTTGCGCCGGGTTCACCTCGGAAAGCGCCTAACGAGTTGACAGATTTTCGGGACTTCCCCTATCCTCGCGCTCGCCGAGACTGCACACATCGGCTGCAATGCTCGGCGCATGATAAAATTCCTTTTCTTTTTCCTGCCCACCGCCGCCTGTCTTGCACAGGAACCGCTGGCCAAAGGCATTCAGGACAACTCGTTCTTCGTGGAAGAAGCCTACAATCAGGAACGCGGTATAGTGCAGCACATCTTCAACGTGCCGACCTTCTTTTCGCACGGCGACAACGTTCTCAGTCCTAACTTCACGCAGGAATGGCCATTGTTCAGCCAAACTCACCAGCTTTCCTACACCATCCCCTACACTTTTAGCAGCGGAACGAATGCCTTTGACGACATTCGCCTCAACTATCGTCTCCAGGCCTTGATGGAAACTGAGCGCACGCCCGCCTTCGCGCCGCGTTTCTCACTCGTGCTTCCCACCGGCGATCCAGAAAAAGGAATCGGCCATAACCGGCCCGGCTACGAGATCAACTTGCCCTTCAGCAAGGTCGTGAGCAATCGCTGGACACTTCATTTCAACGCCGGTGGAAACGTGTTTCCCGACGTGCGTGATCGCGATTTGTGGAACTACAACCTCGGCGCAAGTGCGATCTTCGCCGTCACGCGCGACTTCAATCTCATGCTCGAATCCATCGCCACCTGGCAGAGCGATATTGACGCCACGAAGAACGTCCATCATTCCGTGACCGCGCTGATCTCTCCGGGCTTCCGTTACGCCTTCAATTTTCCTAGCAAGTTACAGATCGTGACCGGCGCCGCTGTCCCGGTCGGCCTCACGTCCGATTCACCTGATTGGGGCTTGTTCTTTTACCTTTCGTTCGAGCATCCGTTTATCCGGCTCCCCGCCGAGAAATCCAAATAAACTGAATCCAAAGCGTCCGGTTTCTGCATCACATCGGAAACAGGCGGAGGCTTCCATGATTCAAGACTTGAAGTTTGCGATTCGGCAGTTGTTTAAGGCGCCGGGATTTACCATTGCGGCGGTCATCGTGCTTGCGCTCGGAATTGGAGCGAACACGGCCGTGTTCAGTCTCGTGCACACACTCTTCCTCGCGCCGCCGGCCTATGCCAAGCCTAACGAGTTGGTGCAGGTCTTTTCCCAGGACAAGAAAAACCCAAAGGCTTACCGCGGTTTTTCCTATCCGACGTATCGCGACATTCGCGAGCAAAACAGCGTTTTTACGGACGCGATGGCCTACAACCTCGCGCTTGTTGGCATCGGACAGAAGGGAGACACGCGGCGGGCATTCGCGGCAATTGTCAGCGCAAACTACTTTTCGGTTCTCGGCGTTCCACTGGCGCAAGGCCGCGCTTTCTTGCCGGAAGAAGAAACACCCGGACGCAGCGCTCAAGTCGCGATTGTGAGCAACAATTATTGGCTAAGGCATGATCGCCCAGCGATGGGATCGACTCTGTTAATCAACGGAAGGCCATACACGATCGTCGGCGTTTTGCCGAGGGGCTTCACCGGGACCCTGCAAGTTTTTTCCGCCGACGTGTGGCTTCCGCTGAGTATTTACGATGTGGTGCAAAATGATTTTGCATCGGACGAGAAAAAAACGGTGCTCGGCGATCGCGCCGGGCAGCAATTGCTCATCATCGGGCGACTCAAACCGGGAATGACCGCCGCCGCAGCCGAACCCGCTCTAAAAGGACTGGCGGCAAATTTGGAAAAGGCATTTCCAGTCGAACAAAAAGATCAAACATTCCAGACGGCGCCGGTGTCGCGCACTTCCGTAAGCACGAGCCCGCCGGACGATGGCGAGTTATCGAAAATCATGCCGTTGTTGCTGGGCATGGCGATCGTGGTGCTGCTGGTCGCGTGCTTGAATCTCGCCAACATGTTGCTCGCGCGTGGCACAGCGCGTCGCAAGGAAATCGCGATCCGTCTCGCGCTCGGCGGAAGTCGCACGCGAATTGTGCGGCAACTTCTTACCGAAGGTCTGGTGCTCGCCTTACTCGGCGGCGTCGGCGGACTGATTCTTGGACTTTGGTCGTCCGATCTGCTCGTCGGTTCGCTGCGACGCTTGATGCCGCTCGATATCGTTTGGTTAAGCGGTCCGAATCCGGCGATCCTGGCGGCGACGTTTGGATTTTGTTTGCTCGGGACGCTGGCCTTTGCGCTCGGACCAGCTTTAAAGATTTCGCGCCGCGCCGTCATCGGCGATTTGAAACAACAAGCCGGCGAAGATGTCGTCACGCGCCGCTGGAAATTTTTGCCGCGCCATCCACTCGTGGTGATTCAGATTGCGTTCTCACTCGCGCTACTGACTGCGGCGGCGCTGTTCATTCGCGGCGCGGGCAAAGCGGCGTCGGTTGATACAGGATTGAAACCGGGCGCGAGTTTTCTTCTTGAGACAGACGCCAGCCTCGCGGGCTACGAACCGAAACACGCGGAAGAGTTGTATCGAAACTTGAACGCACGCCTGGCTGCTCTGCCCGGCGTGGAACACACCAGCATCAGCGCGGTAGTTCCATTTGGAATGATTTCGCTAAGCAAGAACGTGCAACGCGCCGGCATCCGTCCCGGACCTGACGACAAGCCGACTACGGCCGCGCAAGGCCTTGCGTTCAATGCGGACTGGGACAGCGTCGGCGCCGATTATTTCAAGACGGTTGGTTTACCTGTCGTACGCGGCCGCGCTTTCAATGAATCGGAAACGACACAATCCGGCGGCGCGAAGGTCGCGATCATCGATGACATTCTGGCGAAGAAACTTTGGCCGGAAGGCGACGCGCTTGGTCAGCGAATTCAATTTGCGGCCGACAATGCGCCGCGTGCGAAAAGCGGCGGCGGCAACCACGTCGGGATGAGTGAAGATCTAAGCGGGGAAGTCAAACCCGACGAAAGCATTGAAATTGTCGGCATCGTGCCCGCAACGCGACACGCCCTTTTCGAAAAGGATCCGAGCGGCTCGATTTACCTGCCGTTTGCGCAAGGATTTCAGGGTAACGTTTCGTTCTTCGTTCGCTTTCATTCGCTGCCATCGGGAACTGAGGCCGCGACTGCTGATCTGCTGCGAAGGACCGTACGCGACGTCGATCCGGCCATTCCAATCATTTCGTTGCGAACCTTTTCGCAACACCTCGATGCGAACCTGCAACTCTGGATCGTGCGCGCTGGCGCAGCCTTATTTTCCATTTTCGGTGTGCTCGCACTTGGCCTTGCAGTTGTGGGTCTCTACGGAGTGAAAGCTTATTCGGTGGCGCGTCGCACGCGTGAAATCGGAATTCGGATGGCTTTGGGCGCGCAACGCGCAGCCGTCCTGCGCATGATCATGCGCGAAGGTTCGATCATGCTTTTGTGCGGAGTGATTCTCGGCCTGCTCCTGGCGATGGCGACGGGAAAAATTCTCAGCGGAATCTTGTATCAGGTCGGACCGCTCGATCCGATCGCCTTTACCACCGCGCCGCTGTTGCTGGCGGCCGCCGCCTTGATCGCGACGTGGCTGCCCGCGCGCCGCGCGACGCAGGTGAATCCGATGCGCGCACTGCGCACGGAATAGCTCGCGCGAATTTCGTTCGGACAACCACAAGCAAAGCAAGCCCAACCAACAAGCTAACGAATACAGACGGCTCCGGCACATCGGAGAAGGTCATGTGTGCTTCGAATGTGTTTTCCACATGCACTCCGGTTGCCGCAGCGATCATTGTATTCGCGTGTTGAGAAAGAAGAAGCGTATAGGTTTCGCCAGGCTGGAGAAGACCGCTAAAAAACTATCTCGCTTTGGCCGTTATCACCTACGTGGACAATTGAGCCGGAGATGTCGGAGCTGAAGTCGATCGTCTGATCATACGTTGAACCGACGCCAGTGATGTAACCACGCGAGTCGAAGAACGAAAGATTGAACACAATCGGCGCCGTGACACTGAAGCTCACCTGGAAAAAGGAGAGCGCATCGGCATTGATCGTGGGAAATCCGTCGCTATCCAAATTCGAACCGCCATCCACGTGGACGAACGAAAGTGATATCCAGTCCCGCAGTGCTATAGAATCGAATCCTGCATCGCGGTGGCAGTGCAATCCGCCTCGTCTGGATGACTGCTACCGGGAGGCGTCATCGTGTCCATCCATTGCGCGTGAGCGGTCTTGTTCGCATGAAAATCGGCGAACGGTTTGCCATCGCGAATCCGAGTCATTCACGCTTCCTTCGTGCGCCGCGGCAAATGCGGAAACATTTACGTGCCGATCATCGGACAGAAGTTGAATGTCGGCATGCAGGCACGGCGCGACGAGACAAAAGGTCGCCAGCAAGAGAGCCGAGACGTTATTTTTGCGAGATAGCCAGCCGCTACGACCGATGACGTGCCTTCCACCCTCCCTGATACCCTTTTGAGTCACCGTTAGGGTTGTAGTATTTTTCGCGCAATACGTCAATGGCCTCCTTTTTCCGCACTGGTTAGGCGCAGGCGTGGCTGGGGGGAGAATCGAACTCCCGACACGAGGATTTTCAGTCCTCTGCTCTGCCAACTGAGCTACCCAGCCGAGGAAGGCTCACTATGCAAACTTTCATTGAGGCGGCAAGATGAATGGTAGAGCGCGACCGACGGGCGCGCCGGGAAAAATGTAGCCGCGACGCTCTGTCGCCGCGCACGACCTGCCAAGATTTCGGGAGGCTCGCCCCGACAGAACGGGTGGCTACATCGCCGGAGATTGGTTGGCGCGACGGGCCGTCGCGCCCTACCTCAGAAGGTGCGCGATAATTGGACCGCGCGTCCGAGCAAATGCAGATATTGATTGCGCGGAATTTCGACGCCGCCGAATTGCAGCAGATGTGGCGTGAGCCATTGCGTATCGAGCAGGACAAATTTTTTCTCGCGCAGGCGGTCGACCAAACCGCAGAGCGCGATCTTGGAGGCATCGGTGACGCGATGAAACATCGATTCGCCAAAAAACGCGCCGCCTAACGAGACGCCGTAGAGACCACCCGCAAGTTTGCCATCGCGCCACGCCTCGACCGAGTGCGCGTGTCCCAGTTCGTGCAGACGCGTGTAACTCTCGACGATCTCTTCGTTGATCCACGTATCGGCGCGTTTCGCGCACGCTTTCATGACATCGGCGAAACTGGTATCGACTCGAATTTCGAAAATATTTTTTCGCAACGTTTTTTGCAAAGCGTGCGGGACATGAAAATCCTGCAGCGGCAAAATTCCGCGCGGCTCGGGCGAAAACCATTCGATCGCGCCGTTTTGCATTGCCATGGGGAAAACACCGAGCCGGTATCCTTCGAGCAAAAGTTCCGGCTCAATCATCGCGCACAATGGTTCAACAATTTAACCTTTCTTGCCAATCAAACGCCGTACACTAATCTTGCCCGATGAAACGCGCGTTTGCTGCTCTCCTGACAGCGGGCGCGCTCGTGCTCGGTGGGTGCGCGGATGAACTGGAACAACCCACGTCTCAGGAAGTGAGCGATCGTTTGGGCCGCGGTATTCGCGGCCAAGGCACACTCGGTGAGCGCGATCGCTCGGACGATCCCTACCTGCGATCGGATAATCCTGGCGCACCAGAACCGCGTCCGTTGCCGCAGACTCCGCCGGAGCCGAATCCGTGAAGAAGGACGCGGTCGCTGCTCATTCAAAAATCCTCATCCTCGATTTCGGCTCGCAGTACACCCAGGTCATCGCGCGGCGCGTGCGTGAATGTCAGGTCTATTCCGAGATCGTTCGTTTCAACATCACCGCGGCCGAGGTAGCGGAGTCGAAGCCGAACGGCCTCATTCTTTCCGGCGGCCCGGCCAGCGTTTACGACGAGCGCGCGCCGCAAATTGATCCCCAAATCTTCTCGTTAGGTATTCCGGTGCTGGGAATCTGTTACGGGATGCAGCTGATGGCGCGGCATCTCGGTGGGCAGGTCGAGTTCAGCGCCCGGCGCGAATATGGCGCGGGCGCGCTGCAAGTGACCGGCAGCTCGGTTTTGTTCGACGGCATCGGACCGCAACTCGATATCTGGAGCAGTCACGGCGATAAGCTGACGGCGCTGCCGAAGGGATTTCGCACAGTAGCGCGCACGGAAAATTCCGACTTCGCCGCGATCGAAGATGTCGAGCGAAAGCTTTACGGCCTCCAATTTCATCCGGAAGTCGCGCACACGCCGCGCGGAAAAGAGATCCTGCAAAATTTCGTCTTCCACATTTGCCACTGCGCCATGGATTGGACGATGGGATCGTTCATCGACGAAACATGCACGCGTGTGCGGCGACAGGTGGGCGAAGAAAAAGTGGTGCTCGGGCTAAGTGGCGGTGTCGATTCGTCGGTCGTAGCTGCGCTATTGCACAAAGCCATCGGCGACCAGCTTACTTGCATTTTCGTGAACAACGGCCTGCTGCGTGCGCGCGAAGAAGAAATGGTGCAGCGAGTTTTCGAAGAGAACTTCCAGATCAAACTCAAATATGTCGATGCTTCCGAGCGATTCCTCAACGCGCTCAAGGGCGTAACCGATCCGGAGAAGAAGCGAAAAATTATTGGAAATGAATTTATCACCGTGTTTCAACGTGCGACTGAGGAGTTGTTAAGGGAAGATCGTGACACAGGCTTCCAGCCTGTTAATGCACAAGCCACAGGCAAGATGCCTGTGCCACAGTATCGCTTTCTCGCGCAAGGGACGCTCTATCCGGATGTAATCGAAAGCGTTTCCATCGGTGGAAATCCGGCGCACGTCATCAAGAGCCATCACAACGTCGGTGGGTTGCCGGAGAAAATGCATTTCGAGCTCGTGGAACCGGTGCGGCAATTGTTCAAGGACGAAGTGCGTCAGGCCGGGCGCCAGCTGGGACTGCCGAAAGAGATCGTGGATCGCCAGCCATTCCCCGGGCCGGGTCTCGCAGTGCGTATCCTTGGCGAAGTAACTCCGGAACGTCTCCGCATTCTGCGCGAAGCCGACACGATCGTAACAAGCGAAATGGAAGCGAGCGATTGGTATTATCGGGTATGGCAATCCTTTGCCGTGCTCCTGCCGGTGCAATCAGTCGGTGTCATGGGTGACCAGCGCACCTACGAAAACACGATCGCGCTGCGTGTCGTAGAGAGCCTCGATGGCATGACTGCCGACTGGGTGCGATTGCCTTACGAATTACTGGCGCGCATCTCCAGTCGCATCAGCAATGAAGTAAAAGGTGTGAATCGCGTCGTCTACGACATTTCGAGCAAACCGCCGAGCACGATCGAGTGGGAATGATCGTTATTAATCGTTAGGCACCGGTCAAAAGGCTACAGCTAAAATCGCGATCAATCGTCTGGCAGGGAACGATACATGACGTAAACATCGACGTAACCGCGTGTCGGATGGCGAAAGGCACCGGGCAGCGTTCCGACGATACGAAAACCGAGATCGCGCCACAGACGCAGCGCCGATTCGTTAGTTGAAACAACGAAATTAAACTGCATCGCACGAAAACCGAAGCGGCGCGCTTCGCTCAAACAATGTTCTGCCATCGCACGACCGACGCCGAGGCCGCGGGCATTTGTTGCGACCATAAACGCGGCGTTCGCGACATGCGCACCTGCGCCCGGCTGGTTCGCTTTCAAAATGTAAGTGCCGAGATTCGTGCGCTGGGACTGGCGTGGGGAGCGCACGCGCCTCGCGTGCCGTATTCGGCGCCCTCGCCGAATACTTCCGGAGTAGACACACCGGCGGCGGTTGCCGATGGTTCTTTCCGGCGAGGGCGCCGGAAAGAGCACGCGAGGGCGCGTGCGCTCCCCAGATAGTCAGTTTCGGCAACATAGGTGTGAGTGTCCGCATGCAGCCAATACGCCAGCGCGGCTGCTCGCGAAATCTGCGGATCAAATGTGTAGGTGTCGCCCGTCGCAACGACGGCGTGGAAAATTTCCCAAATGCTGTCGCGATCGCTTGTTGTTGCTGGCCGGATATTCAACACGCACTTGATTATTTCCCATTCAATGTCTCGGTGAAACTTCAATCGCGATGAAATTTCTTGTCATCAGCACGAGCGCGAATCCCGACAGTAACAGTCGCAGGATGGGTCAGCTCGCCTACGAAAATTTGAAGAAAGCCAACGTCGATTGCCAATGGCTTGATACGCGCGAATTGAATCTCCCCATTTGCGATGCCAACACCTGTTATGCGGATCCTGCGGTCAAAAATATCGCGGCCGCCATCGAAGCAGCGGATGGAATTCTGATTGCTGCGCCCGTTTACAATTACGACGTAAGCGCGGCCGCCAAGAACATGATCGAACTCACCGGCGAAGCTTGGAACGACAAGATCGTCGGATTTTTGTGCGCGGCGGGCGGCCAGGGCAGTTACATGTCGGTCATGGCTTACGCCAACAGTTTGATGCTGGACTTTCGCTGCACCATCATCCCGCGTTTCGTTTACGCGACGGGCGATGCGTTTGATGATAACAACGTGACCGATCGGAAAGTTACGAAACGGATTGAGGAGCTCGCGCTGGAACTGATTCGCTACGTGCGCGGCCTGCGCACTTAGAGCAGCTTCTCGAAACTTTGGTAAATGGCCGCGCAGGCGCGATCGGCCTGTTTCCCTTCGATCTCAAAGGGAACCGACATGAGGCGGAGCGCGAAGGGAACGAGCTCACGCTTGTCGTTAGGCAACTGGACCGCGCCGATATTTCCGCCGCTGATTTTGCGGTAAGGCCAGCGCTCGAAGAGCCATTGCGCCCCGAAAGGCATGGCGAATGGCGTCGGCTGCCCGGCCGCTTTCATTTCCTGGCCGATTGTCCCGAGTTTGATGTCATGCAGCAGCACCCAACCGCCCCGCTCCACATAAGGCGCGACGCGCAGAAGATCGAGCAAGACGCGCGGATGCCGATGATCGGCGTCGATAAAGACGACTTTCAACTCGTTAGGCCACACCAACTCCTCGAGGAAAGTAGCATCGTGCGGAACATGCAGACGAATCATCGAACTGAGCTCAGGAATAAGCTGAGAGATCTCAAAGCCGGTCGGTTTTGTTTCGTCGATGAAACATTGAACACGCGTGTCGATGGTGTCGACGACGGCATTGGTGTCGGAATCGTGCTGACGATTCAACGCTGCGGCGATCATGACGGCGGAAAAACCGGTCAACGTTCCAATCTCGACAACACGCAACGGCGCGAGAATCCCAAGGAACGCGGTGAGAAAGAAAAAGTCGCTCGGACCAACTGCGCCCGGATACCAGGTCTGGCGATGAGCCATGGAATCGAGAAATTCAATCTCACCGGCAGGCGGCCTTTTAGCTGGCCGGTCCAACATCGCCGCCAACTGTGCATAGCTGGCTTCGTAACGCTGAAGCGAATCGAAAGTGCAGATTTCCGGGGCTGGAGCTTCCGATTGCGTCCGCATCAGCGGAAACAAATAGCGCAAGAGTTTCCAGCGATACTTGAGCGGCAGCTTACGCAATGCGCTGCCGAAAAAACCCAACGACTTTTTCAATCCTGGATTTCCAGAAAATGATTCGTTAGGCAACGGAGCGCTGAACCGTGGCGCGGCGCATCAGCAGCGCAACGGCCGCGAGAATCGCGAGATTCAGCAACAGGTGCCAGACGAAACCGAGATTATCACTCGCGTGTCCAAAACATCCGCATGAGATATCGATGCCGCGCAATCGCGCCGAAGCAGTCGCGCCGATGAAGACAAGCGTGAGCGCTAGAATGAGGGTTAGGGCGCCAGCATAGAAACGCCGCAGGATCAGCAGAGCGCCGCAGATGATTTCCAGCCACGGAAGATAAAACGCCATCCGCACCCCGAACGGCCACGGGACCGCGTCGTAGTTCGCAATATCATATGCAAACTGGAGCGGATGTATTGCCTTGACGACTCCTGCATAGATGAAGATCCCGCCGATAATAAAATCAAGACTGCGCCAGAAGAGTTTCAATCGTGGTCTTCCTCCTTCGCGCCCTGTAAACCTTCCCATCCGCGATCGAGCACGAAAACATTTTTGAGATTGGCCTGATTGCGCAGGCGATCCGCAATATGTCGGCTTGCGCTACAACTGTGGGAGCTGCAATAGACAACGATCTTCTTGTCTTCCGACCACGCGGCGAGAACCGCGGCCAATTGCGTGTTCCAGTGGTCTTCATTCAATGGCAACGCATTCGGATAATGGCCGCGCGCAAATTCATCATCCGATCGCGCATCAATCCAAAGCGCCTGCGCGCCCCAGCTTTTTGCCGTGTCGGCTTTCACCAGCTCGGAAGCCGGCACCGGCGACTCCCACGGAATGTGATTGCGAAAATAAACGGCTTCCCCGATCGCCGGCAGAAAGGCGACGGCGAGAATGAGCAACGCCTGCTTCAGGAACAAACCGCGCACTGTCAGTTCGGGACCGGACCGATAACGCGTGCGGTGGCGTAGAAAGGTTTCGGCTTCCCAGCGTACTCAGGCGAGATCGTGAGCGTGGCGTTATGCAACTTCTTCACGTCTTTCGGCTCGACGTTGATATCCCATTCGTTTGCTGCGCCGCCCGGCTTGACCGACGCGGTAATTTCGGGATCCGACGAAGTGACCGTGATTTTTTTCACCGCCGACTCCGCGCCCGCCTTTACCTTGATCGTCTTTGGTTTGATGTCCTCATCCTGTTTCCAGAAAACAAAGATCGGCTGAACTTCGAGCAGCGTCGGAATCATCGCGCGCAACGTCAATATCGTCTGCGGCTGCGCCGGATCATCCGTCGTCACCGTCACGGTCTTGTGTTGCATGCCGGTGCGATTAGCGATGTTTAAGGTCGCCGTGATATCGCCCGACTCGCCTGGTGGCACGTCCTTGGATTTCAAGGTCGCGACCGTGCAACCACACGATGTGTTCACGGAGTTGATATGGATCGGTTTTGAGCCGGTGTTTTTATATTTAAAATGCGCGACCGCACTTTCATCGGACACGGTCGGGTGCAACTCAATGTCGGTTTGCTCGAACTTCAATTGGGCGCGCGCATTCAGCGTCAGGCCCACGGTTAATGCCAGGATCAGAAACTTCGTCATCATTTTCATGGTTTGGAATAAAACTGCTCAACATACTCAGCGACGGCGTCCCGCCAACTCCTTGGCTTCTGCCCGCTCAAGCGTTCGTATCTTTGCGTACCCAGGACAGAATGAACAGGCCGTTTCGCGATAAAATTTTTCATATCGGCCAGGCTGAGCGCGCCGACTTTCGTTGCCCGCATGGGGACGCCTAACGAGTGGCAGCAGTCGAGCGCCCACTGTGCGTATTCCTGCCAGCTGCACGCACCGGCATTGGCGTAATGCAAAATGCCGCACGCGGCGGAATCAACAAACAGCGGCGATAACATCGCTGCGATATCGCGCGTGTAGGTTGGCGTCGAAAATTTGTCGGCCACAGCGGCGATCTCCTCTTTTTCGCGCGCCTGTTTCAGCATGTTATCAACAAAACTCGGACGATCGGGGCCAAACACCCACGATACGCGGACGACAAGATGCCGCTCGTTCTCATCTAGAACACGCCGCTCCCCTTCCCGCTTCGACTCCCCGTAAACACTGACCGGCTCAGCCGCATCGTCTTCCGAGTAGGGTTCGCATTTGTTTCCGTCGAACACGTAATCGGTGCTGATGTGAATCATTCTTGCACTTTGTGCGCTGCAAACCTCCGCGAGCACCCGCGGCGCTTCCGCATTCAGAAGAAAAGCGTCGTCGCGATGCGTCTCGCAACGGTCGACGTTGGTTTGCGCCGCGGAGTTGATCAGGACATCGAACTTTAGTGCTCTAAGTGTGCTGCGCAGTTCTTCCAGATTTCCGAGATCGAGCTGCGCGTGGTTAAATCCGATCGTGTCGAAGCCTTCCCGGTATTCGCGCATGAGCGCCGCTCCCAATCGGCCGCCCGCTCCAATAATTACGACTCTAGTTTTCTCCACAATTCAATCTAAGCACGATTCGTGGCAGATTGCCTCAATCTGAGGTTGGGCAAGACCATTATGTGAGGCCGCGACCGAATAATGTTGATTGGCCCAACTTACGGCAACGCAGTGCCGCTCTTCGATTTTACGAGACTGATATCACCGGCGTTAATCGAACCATTGACCGTGACATCAGTCCGGAAGTTCGTTGCATCGACCGGCTGGCCGGATCTTGATTTTGCCTGACTGACATCGCTGGCATTGACCGTCCCATTCCCGTTCGTATCGCAAAGTAACACACCCATTTGCACGCTAACGTCGCCTGTGCTCGTGCCATCGCTAGCATCAAGTAGTGTTACTGTTAGCCTTTGGGCATTAGTTACACCGGTTAGGTTAAGGATAATAGTTGAAGTCCCGTTGCCGCTACTTCCGCTCACTGAGCCCGCACCTGCAGTGACCGATGCGTTAGTGAAAGTGACGGCGTTAGGAAAGCTAAAGACGATCTGGTAGTCATTGCTCGCTCCACCACTGCGGCATTCAATCCCGGCGTCACCAGTTAGCGGTAAATTGATATCGAAGGTTCCCGCATCGCCATGCATCTTTCTGGATACGACCACCGTCGGCGTGGGCAGCGTGATGAAAGCGTTCCGCACGGATTCCACGATGCTCTCCGAGCCGTTGAAGTAGCCGCCGTGATAATAGCCGCGCGCGCGAATGTAGATGTTCTGTCCAGCCGGAAGACTCAAACCGGTCAGGATCCAGTTACTCCCATCCCCTGTGCCATCGCCCAGAGGAGTGTAGGTCACATTGTCGGTTGAGAATTCAAAGGTCACCCGCGCGAATTGTGGACTGGAGCCACCGAGTGTCCAAGTAACTGTACTTTGCGTCACAGCCAGGTTTTGTCGCGCAATGGTGTCGTTAGTCAAACGCGCAAAATTGTTGCGCGCCTGTCCGCCAATGCTGTTCGCGCCGCTGAAACCGCCGCCAACTAAGATCTTGCCATCCGCCTGCACGGCAGTTGAGTAGACGACATTGTTTGCGTTCGGGTCGAATGAATCTGCCAACCCAGTCGCGGCCTCGAGCCTCGCGATGCGGTTACGGAGCTGTCCCCCGATGCTGGGATTGCCGGACATACCCTGAAGGCGCCGCCCGCTAAAATCTTGCCATCCGACTGTAGCGCCATTGAATAGACAAGTCCGTTCGAGTTCGGATTGAACGAATCAGCCGCTCCCGTCGTAGCAATGAGACGGGCGATGTAAAGTGCGTGCCTGTCCGCCAATATTGCCGAACCATCCGGCCGCTAGAATCTTGCCATCCGCCTGCACTGCGATTGCATGCACTTGATCATTCGCGTTCGGATTGAATGAATCAGCCAATCCCGTGACGGCGTCGAGCCGGGCAATTCCGTTGCGTGTCTGTCCGCCGATGGTGGGAGACCCGAAGAATGCGTCGAAAATACCGCCCGCCAAAATCTTTCCGTCCGCCTGCACGGCGATGGCCTCCACAGCGCTGTTCGCGTTTGGATCGAACGAATCTGCCGCCCCGGTCATGGCATCGAGGCGGGCAATGTAATTGCGCGTCTGTCCTCCAATACCATTGAAATCCGCCGCCCACTAGAATCTTGCCGTCGGCCTGCACCGCGATGGAATGGACTTTTTCGTTTGCATTTGGGTCGAATGAATCTGCCGCTCCAGTCACAGCATCGAGCCGCGCAATATGATTGCGTGTCTGTCCACCGATGGTAGTGAATTCGCCGCCCACCAGGATCTTCCCGTTCGCCTGGACCGCGATTGACCTGACAGCAATGCTATTGTTAGGGTTGTTCGCGTTCGGATTGAAGACGGTGTCGAGTGTGCCGTCTGAGTTCAATCGGGCAATGTTATTGCGCGTCACACCTAAGACGGCGTTAAAGTGGCCGCCTATGATAATCTTGCCGTCCGGCTGAACGGCGAGGGCGTTAACACTTCCGGTGGTGTTGAGATTCGAGCGTCTGGTCGAGCCTACCGTCGGTTTCCAGCCGTGCGATGCGGTTGCGCGTGACCGCCGTTCCTCCGTTAGGCGAAAATGTGCTAAAACCACCGCCCGCTAAAATCTTGCCGTCGGCCTGCACCGCAATTGAATTGATAGGAGCATTCGCACTTGGATCGAAAGAATCAGCTGAACCGGTCGCTGGATCGAGCCGGGCGATCTGATGGCGCTGCTGCCCGCCGACACTGCTGAATTCGCCGCCCATCAAAATCTTGCCGTCGGCCTGCACCGCGAGGGCAAAGACACCATTGTCCGCATTCGGGTTGAAGGAGTCTGCCGCTCCGGTGATGGCATCAAGCCGGGCGATGCTGCTGCGCGATTGTCCGCCGATGTTGCCGAAAAAGCCGCCCGCTAGAACTTTGCCGTCCGCCTGCACTGCGAGGGCGTGGACTTCGTCGTTAGCGTTCGGATTAAATGAATCAGCGAGGCCGGTCGTGGGGTCGAGCCGCGCAATGTTGTTGCGCGACTGTCCACCGATATGTGTGAAAACGCCGCTCACCAAAATCTTGCCGTCCGTCTGGACCAAGAGTGCATCGACATTGCTGGCAGCTCCCGGGTCTGGATCAAATGAATCAGCCAATCCGGTGGCGGCATCGAGTCGGGCAATGTGATTGCGTGGCTGTCCCCCGATGCTGTTCGTTCCGGGAGAGTGGATATAGAAAAAGCCACCGACCAGGATCTTGCCATCGGGTTGCACCGCGATCGAATCGACGCGCTCGTTCGCGTTCGGGTCGAACGAATCCGCTAGTCCGGTCACAGGATCGAGCCGCGCAATGTTGTTGCGGGTCTGTCCACCAATACTGTTTGCACCGTTGAAACTGCCGCCCACAAGAATCTTGCCATCCGACTGCACCACAATTGCATAGACGGAGCCGTTGGCGTTTGGATCGAAGGCGGTGTCGAGCGTGCCATCCGGGTTCAGCCGGGCAATGTGGTTGCGCGTGACTCCTGCGCCGCCGTTAGGCGAGAGCGTCGTAAAATCGCCGCCGATCAGAATCTTCCCGTCAGACTGGACGACAACGACACGGATCGTGTCGTTTGCATTCGGATCAAAACCGTCGAGCGCCGATTGCCGCGCAAACAGCCGGGACAATAGCCAGGAACAGAAAGCGGCTTAGCAATGCGCACGCGCCGAGGAAGGACCCCGAAAGGCAAGCTCACGGCCTACAGCTTTCGCAAAGTGGCCGATGGATGTCGAGCCTCGTTTACAGGTAGCGCCTTGCCGTAATTGCCCGCTACATCAAACCGGGTCGACTACAATCTAAACCTAACAAGCGTTGGTGCTCCACCCGCCGACGGCTACTCTCACAACCTTGGCATCTCCTTTCGCGACTAGGGCAGTGCGGTACCAGACCGCGACTTCACCAGGCTGACGTCGGACGCGTTAACTGCGCCATTGCTGTTCACGTCCTCGCGAAAATTGGCGGCCGACACAGGCTGTCCTGATTGCGATTTGGTCTGCGCTACGTCCGAGGCATTGACATGACCGTCGCCCGTGGTATCGCCCGATAGCACGCCCATTCGCACCAGCACGTCACCGCTATTCACGCCGTCACTTACACCAGCGAGTTTTAACGTGATGACCTGAGCGTTGCTTACTCCGCTGAGATTGACTGTAACCTGTCCACCACTTACCGAGAAGTTATCAGCGTTACCTGTTCCTGAAGTAATTGAGGCCGAGGTCACACTAACGTTACTGGCAAAGTTAACGATGATCTGATGCACTCCGGCCACCGCGCCGCTGCGGCATTCAACGCCAGGGTTACCGGTGCCTGGCAGGTTAATGTCAAAGGTTCCTGCGCCACCGTGCGTTTTGCGCGAAACTGCACTCGTCACTGCGGGAGCACCCGGGAAATTTGAAGTTACCGATGCGAGTATTCCACGCCGAACCACTTGTAGCTGAGTAATATTCGTTCGTGTGCCAGAAGGTAAGGTTATCCGCGGGATCAATCGCGAGAGCGCTGTAGTCGCCCCAGCGTCCACTGGTGCTGGTTTGGTGGCCGCCACCTGCGATCAGCTCGGCTTCCCCTTGCGCCAGTGAATTGGCTGCATCGCCCGCGAGCCGGCCGGCATAACGGATAGCCGGTTCCGTTGTGGCACTCGAGACTGAATACGCAATAGCCATGTTACCTAACGAATCCACCGAGATACTCGGCATAAAACGCCACAGACCATCGGCATTGTTATTCCATGTCTGTTGCTGCGTGGGTGCCGCTGGGATAACTCCTCCCGTAACGTTGAATTGATACCAGCGAATTGCGGTTGGTCCGGTCCCGTTCTGGTTGTTGTTAATAGTGTGGTCCGCCCATAACGATTCGACCCCGTTGAGCTTCTGGTAGACCAGTGGATACATGATCTTATCACCGAGGGTATCGAGCTTCGCCGTGGTGCCGTTTTGCGGAACAATACTTTCGGTGCTGCTTTGGAAAGCGTCGACGAAGTTGTTTACCGTTATCGATCCATCCGCCGCATGATTAGCGCCGACACCAAAGGTCGAGTTGGCAGGTGTGTTGAAATCGACATGGAAGCGCCAGGCAAAGACCTTGTTCTCGACCGTGCCTGCCACCGCCGAGGAGTTAATGGCGAGGAAATATTCCGGTGTCCCCGCAGGTGGCATGTCGCCCGTGCGAAATGTTGCTGGCTCAAGGCTGTAGGTATCACCCAAGGTAGCCGGTGCGATACTAAACGCGACCGCGCCTGCATTTGGCGCGCCCACGCCGTTGATCATGCTGTTACGCGGAAGCGCAAACACACGCACACCGGTAAAGGTGGTATTGTTCAAAAACGTATTGACCGAAAAGTAATAGGCATCCGGCCACAGTCCAAACTTGGGATAATCACCAAGGTAGGTAGGATTCGAAGGGTCGATCTGGATCGCATACAACCACCACCCGCCCGACACCGGATCGCTCGTCTTCGACACACCGACGCATTGGTAAAATGAGACGCCGGGAAAGGACGGGAAAGCGAAATCGCTAACCACCCAGCGGTCCGCGAGATGATCGTAAAAGACGACCGGATCACCGTCGTTTTGATTAGCGCCGCATGGAGTCGTCGGACCCATCGCGGAGAAAAAAGAATTGTAGGTAGTCGGCGCCAGAAGCTGGTTACCCGCTTTGTCCAGAATCTTGAAGCGAGTATTGACGGTTTGGATGTAGTGGTTCGGACCTACATCACCATTTGTATCGGGAGGTAAGCAGCCACAACCGCTCTGCGCGGACGTGATTCCTGGAAAGGTCGCCGTTGGTCCCGGCATGTGAATAGCCGCGGCAATCGATTGTCGCACAGCTTGAATAGGATCGGTCTTGGCCGGAACTCCGCGTCGTGGAAACGGATGACGCCTCATCGGACCTTCCTCTTCCTCCTCACCCCTCTGCGCGATCTCAGGCAGTTGACGCAGGTCGCGATCGAGCGAGACCGGTCCAATAATTCGCAACACTTCGGCTTTGGCGCTGACCTTCGCGGTCTGTCTTGGTTGCGCGAACGCCGAGGAGCCCGCGGGTATGCTGAAGGCGACGAGTGCGAGCAGGCCGCCCATCAGACAAAGGAAAAAGCCGATCAATGCGCGCGGATGAAAGAAGGCGGACTTAGCGGTGAGTTTCTTTTTCATAAATAATGTTTCTGTCCTGCGTGGGCGGAGCAAGAGCGCCTGCTATCGCACGCAAATTACGTGTATTCCAATTACAAGTTTGTAATGTTCGGCCGCGCGGACGCGCCACATACCTTGCGATGTCTCATGCGTTGCAAAACAGATTAGCAAATCGCCTTTCGCCGGACAACAGGTTTGATCAAATCCTTACGGCAACGCTGTGCCGCTTTTCGATTTCACAAGACTCACATCGCTCGCGTTGATTGAATCGTTCACGGTTACATCATTACGGAAGTTAGTCGAATCCAGAGCCTGACCGGAGCTGGCTTTTGTCTGACTGACGTCGGAGGCATTAACGCTGCCGTTACCAGTCGTATCCCCAACGAGAACGCGAAACGGGAAAGATACGTTCCCGCTCGTAGTCCCATCATTGACGTTGCTAAGACAGATGTTAAGAACTTCGGCTGGGGTTACGCCAGTGAGGTTGACTGTTACCTGATTGCCGCTGGCACTGGCATTGCTAACCATCCCGATACCGGCACAAACCGAAGCGGAAGTGAAAGTAACCGGCGAGGCGAAGGTAAAGATTAGAGTGTAGTTACCGTTGGCGCCCCCACTGCGGCACTCATCTCCCAGCGTGTCCGCGCTTAACGCAATATCAAAGATCGCAAGAAATCCATCGTGGATCTTGCGCGAAACGACGAGCTGTGGGAGCAGGACCACTGCCGATTTCGACAGCTCCTATATCGCTTCCATCCCCGCCGGGAGCATTCGGGATGGTCGGATCATCAAAAGGACGGGCAGCGACCACGCTGATCATTCGTTAGGCCGAAGGCGAAGCCGCGATCGAGAGCGAGACTACCGGCTTGAGGAACCATGGTCAAGGTGGCGCCTCCGTTGTTTTGCAAAGGACCAAGGTGTGGATTGATCGGCGCAGCGGTTGTACCTACCTGGTCGCCAGTAGCATTAAAGCCCGTGCTGAAATCACCATTGCCAATAAGTTGTAACCACTCGAACTAAACGCGCCATCAACATCATTGCCGCCGCCGTTGTCACCTGACGTTACCAGCAATGATGCTATTCGCCACGGTCGCTGCTGCCGCCGCTAACGGTAGCTATTCCGCCAATTACTTTCCCGCTACCACCGTTGTTCCGTGCGTGCCGGTGCCGGCCGCTCCGCCGCCTCCAGAATTGCCGTTGATGGTAGCGCTCTTGATCATCATCATGTCCAAGATTGTAAATAGCGCCACTCGCCGTTGCCGCCATTGCCACCGAAGGTCACGCCGCTTGCCTCCGTTGCCGCCCGGCCCGTTGCCATTGAAGGTGCAGTTGGTGATGCAGAGTGCTCCGTTGGCAGTCGTTGAAAACCGCGCCGCCCGACCAGCTCCCGCCATTGCCACTGGCAACACCGCCGTGACCAGAGTTGCATCCGAGCCCTGCCCTGCCACCGCATGTTGCCTGTTATTGTCCGTTGCGCTAAACGTCGATCCGATCCAAAATAACATGCCCGCGTTGTAAATGCCGCCGCCGTGCCCTGAGCCACCAGCTCCGCCGGGACCGTCGTTGTTAGTCCGCCCGCAAACGAGTTATTGGTAAACGATGCAATCAGTCAAGCGACAACGTAGCTCTGATTGTAGATGCCGCCACCGTTGCGTGGCCCCACTGTTGCCGCTTGCGTTCCATCCGTCCTGAATCGTTAGGCCGGAGACAGCTATTGCCGGCCCTGTGAAATTGAAAATCGCGATGAGCTTTTACCGCTTATCGTCCCAATCGGTATCCCAGTGACAAGTTGGCCGAATCAGTCACGACAAGTTCTCCCAGGGCTCAGGGTAATGGTTCCAATGAGATGTGCTGGCGAACATGATCGTATTGTGGCCGAATCACGGTATTGGTTCGCGCCACCGCTTCTCGCAAGGCGCAATCCGCGCCACCGCAAACGCCATCGTCATGATCGTCCGTGGTTGTAACTAACAAACCATCGCCGCCTTGCACCGGATCGCTGGTGGCACTTCATAGGCTCCGACATCGCTACCATCGCCGCCATTAGCCGTTCGGATTGTCAATCGGGCGTGCGACGCCGCGCTGATCCGTCATTACGCCAAAGCTCTTCCCTTGATCGATTGCCGGGCTGCTCGACGTCAGCGCGATTGTTTGTGTAGGGCCGCCGTTGTTTTGGAGGCCGAGAGGATCGAGTCCTGGGTCGACGTTAATCTTGATCGGTAGTTTCCAGTGAGATATCCGCCGCCGTCGTCACTGCTTAAATTGTAACCGTTCGAATTGACGTCGTACCACCCGTATCGATGAAGAAATTGGCGCCGGAAGACTGCAGAATCGTGTTTCCGAGATGGAGAACAGTGCGGTCCCCTCAATACAATAGAGTTTCCCATATTAGCATTGTTCCCGCTAAAGGTGCAGCTTAGAACAGTCAGACTTCCGCTGCTGTAGATCGCACCGCCCTTTGTCGCCGTATTGCTACTGAATGTGCAATTGGTCAGGTCCAGCCTCAGAGAATGGGCCGCCACCCCCGTTTTATGAGCTGTTATTACTGAAGTGACTTAGTCACCGGCATAGGCTCGTTATGGTGCCGCCCAAATCGTCACGTATTCCTGAATGTGCAGTTGTTAACTGTCAGGTTCCCCGCTCCTGCGCCGAGCGGCTGGTTCGAAATCGCGCCATGATTGAATCGTTGCCCGATATTGTGCATCTGATCAACGTCACGATTGCATGCTGTTCGAAATGCCACCGCCGACGCCGAAATTTGCCGCTGATGCTGCAATTCCGTGAGGGTTATCGTCACGCCTGTCGAAATGCCGCCGACCTGAAATGCCGCCGCCGCTCGAGTTAGCTAGTTGCGCCTAAGGCCATTCGCTCACCGTCAGGTTTCCATTCCCATTGTAGATACCGCCGCCGACCACGGTGTCATGGCCGTTGCTGATTGTTAAGCCAGAAACTTCCAGGTCCCGTTGTCAAAGTGATGATCCGGACAAGGACGTAAGGGAACTGCCTTATCGCCATGATCACCGGCAATCCGCTTGGCCCGACTGTGGTATTATCTGCACCCTCGCTAGAAAGTAAGTGCCGTTTGCAGCGAGATTGATCGTATCCCCATCCTGATTGTTGATCCCTGGCAGAGAGAGATCGTGTTCACCAATGAGGTGACATCGCCATTGGCTACGTCGAAGGTGGCAGCCTCTGACCGATGAATCGATGAAAACAGGACAATAACAGCGATCAGGTTGGAAACGCCGCAGTAGAGTCGGGATTGCATCTGTTCTCCTCTAGCGGCAACGCCGTGCCCGATCGTGATTTTACGAGCGATACGTCGCTCGCGTTAATCGAATTGTTGACCGTGACATCGTTACGAAAGTTGGTTTCATCGACTGCTTGCCCTGATTTTGATTTTGTCAGGCTAATGTCGGAGGCATTAACCGAGCCGTTGCCTGTGGTATCCCCAACGAGAACGCGAAACGGGAATGATACGTTGCCGCTGGTAGTCCCATCATTGACGTTACTGAGACAGATGTTGAGAACCTCGGCCGAGGTTATGCCGGTGAGGTTGACTGTCACCTGATTGCCACTGGCGCTTGCGTTACTAACCATCCCGATACCGTTGCAAACCGAGGCCGAAGTAAAAGTTACCGGCGCGGCGAAGGTAAAGATAAGAGTGTAATCGCCGCTGGCGCCGCCGCCACGGCACTCGTCTCCCAGCGTGCCTGAGCTCAAAGGAATATCAAACGTCCCAACGCCGTGAACCTTACGCGAAACAACAGTCGTGGGGGCAATACCACTGCCAATTTCAACCGCTCCTATATCACTTCCATCACCGCCGGGAGCATCTGGAATGGCTGGATCATCAAAAGGACGGGAGCGACCACGCTGATCACTCGTTAGGCCAAAGGCAGAACCCCGATCCAGGGCGGAACTGTTACCTTGCGGAACCATGGTCAGGGTGGCGCCGCCATTGTTTTGCAGCGGACCAAGATGTGGATTGATGGTCGCGGCCGTTGTACCTACCTGGTCGCCAGTCGCATTAAAGCCCGTACTGAAATCACCGTTGCCAATTAAGTTGTAGCCGCTCGAAGTAAACGAGCCATCAACATCATCATTTCTGCCGGTCACGTAAATGTTGCCGGCAATGATGCTATTCGCCACTGTCGCCGTGCCGCCGATAACGGTAACTCCGTTACTTCCCGTGCCGGGTGTTCCGTTAGTCGTACCGGTGCCGGCCGCTCCGCCGCCACCAGAATTGCCGTTAATTGTAGCGCTCTTGATTGTCAGCGCGCCAAGATTGTAAATCGCACCGCCATCGCCGTTGCCGCCATTACCCCCAAATGGTCCGCCGCTGCCGCCGTTACCACCTTGCGCGATGTTTTGATTGAAGGTGCAGTTAGTGATACTTAACGAAGCGTCGGTAGCATTGAAGATAGCACCGCCTTGTCCGGCCCCGCCGTTGCCACTGGGAACACCGCCGTGACCAAAGTTTCCATTTCCACCGTTGCCGCCAATTGCCTCATTAGTCTGGCTAAAGGTCGATCCATCCACTAATAATGTCCCCGAGTTATAAATCCCGCCGCCTTCTCCCTTGCCGCCACTGCCTGCGCCGGTGTTAGCGACCCCCACCGCGTGATTGTTAACAAAGCTACAACCATAGACCGACAAAGTAGCGCTGTTATAGATGCCGCCGCCCGTGTTGGTTTGGCCTGGAAAATTTACCTCGCTAAGCCCATCCCGAATCGTTAGGCCGAAGAGATAGCTACTGCCGCCAGTAAAGCTAAATACTCGCGACGCGTTGTTACCGCTGATTGTACCAATCGGGATGCCAGTGATAGTCAGCGAATCAGTCACCGCCAATTCGCCCATGGTCAGAGTGATGGTGCCACTGAGTGTGTGGGTGAAGCCGATTGAGCTCGCGCCCGGGACTGTGTTGGCCCGCGCGACCGCTTCTCGCAAAGTGCAATCGGCGCCGCTGCAGAGGCCATCATCATGATCGTCCGTAGTTGTAACTAGAAAATTACTTCCGCTCTGGACCTGATCTTGTGGCGCTTCGTAGGCTCCGACGTCACTACCATCACCGCCACTCGCGTTAGGAATCGATGGATTGTCGTAAGGCCGCGCTACACCGCGCTGATCGAGGGTCGTACCAAAGGCATTACCTTTATCAATGGCCGGACTGTTATGAGTCAGTGCGATCGTTTGCGTCGGGCCGCCATTGTTTTGCAATCCGAGCGGGTCCAGTTGTGGATCGGTATTTGTTTGATCCCCCGGACCAGTAAGTAAACTATTAGGAGACTGGCTGATATTGTAACCCTGCGACGTTACCGTTCCAGCGTTATTGGAGAGATAGCCAACGATACTGTTGCCGATAGTCAGGACGCCACTATTCGAAATGTCCTGCCCAAGAGAAGCCGAATTTCCGATTACCGTGCAGCTCGTCATGGCTAGACCGGCTGTGGTATCAATTGCGATCGCTCCTCCTTCACTGGTTATTTCCGCTCGCAGAGGTTTGATTATTTGTAAGAGTGCAATTGATCATGCTTACCGCGCTAATCCCAGCCGACCCTTACGGCGCCGCCGGGATCGCCATGTTTTGACTAAATGTGCTGTAGCCTATTGAAGGAGTGGTTCCCGCAACGATGTCGATTGCTCCGGCGCCGCCATCTGAGATGTTGCCGGTGAATGTGCTATTCGTTACAGTTAGATTTCCTCTGGCCGAATAAATTGCACCGCTTGCGTCTAGACGGCATGGTTCCCGTTGAATGTGCATGAATCCACTGCCAGGGAGGAGCCGTGATTGTAAATCGCCCCGCCCCAATTCGGGGTAGAATTGACCGTGCAATCGCAAAATTGTGCGAAAACACGCATCTGCTTATCGACAAGAACGCCGCGTTTTCGATTGCCCCGCCGCCGAACTGCTGACGCCATTTGTGATCGATCAAGTCATTTAGCGCTAGACCGATTCCGAGTTCGCCTGGATGAAGAATATCCGGAAGTCCGGAGCGGACGAGCTGCGCGTAATCGTCGCCCCATGTCCATAGATGTTTATCTGATGGCCGTTATCGCTCCGTGATCGTTGGCAACCCATTGGGACCGTCGTTCATGTTATTCACATTCGTTAGGGTGTAGGTGCCATTCGCCGCCAGGTTGATATCATCATTCTGATTGTTGGTGTTCGCGGTGTTGATTGCGGTGATCAATCCGGCGACATCACCGTTTGCAATATTGAACGTGGCCGACTTTGACCAGTGACCCCAGGATAGCGTGCCTACGATAACCAGAGGTAAGACTCTACGGTTTAGTCTGTTCATAATGTCCTCCATCCCTTGCAACCAACGGCATACTTGGCTCTTCAAGCAGTACAGTCCCAAATCCCGCACGAGGTTACGGGGAATGATCAAGATTGTTTGGGGGGAGGCGCCGAAAGTGCGAGCCGGACTGACATCAGCACGCGAGGCGCGTGCGCTACCCAGACCTACTTCGGAGCGAGCGAACTAACGATTTTATCGAAGCGTGGATCGCCGCGCAGTGGGTCCCAGAATGGGAGTAGCTTGAGCGCCCCGTAGCTCGTTATCAAGGTTGCACCTGGTTTTGTGATTACGTCGGCCAACTGTTGCAACGCCAGGTCTTTTTCGCCAGCCCACGCCGCGATCATGGCGAAGTAGGCCATGAGCGTTTGCGCATTAAGAGAATCTTTTTCGACTCGGCGTCAGCTCCATTGCGCGACGCCCTTCGCGCAAAGCAGCTTCCTTGTTACCCAAGGCCGCATCGATCAAGCCCAAAACGCAAAGGGGCGGTCCGTAATCCTTCTGTTTTTGGACAATCTGCTCCTGTTCAAGTCGTGCAACGGCAAATGCGTCTTGCGCGCGGCTTTCATCGTGCATGGCACGCGCGAGAAGACCCTGTCCAAACTGCCGGCTTAAGATAACGCCGTTGTTAGCCCAAAACCAGCCGCCGTTGCCCGGGACCGTTAATGCCTGGGCGGCAATGGTCCAGTCTTTCTCCGCCAACGCACATAAAAACCAGAGATCGGTTGCGTCGGAAACAACTGCCGGTCGCTCAGCTCGAAGACCGTCAATCCATTTGTGCAAAGGCGCGGTATCGCCCCGCCACGCTAGATCAATAAAGCAAAGGTTACCCGCTACACCAACGTCGTCTGGTGTAATCTGCAGCACGCGCTGGAGGGTGGTCTTCTGTTCCGCATAGCGTCGAAGGTGCAGATAGCTAACTGCCAGTTGGCCAAGCATGTCAGGATTGCGCGGATCGAGCGCCACCGCTTGTTCCAAGCTATGCAATCCTTCTTGCGCCTTACCTTGGCGGCGAAGGATGTAGCCACTGAACTCCAGGATGCGAGGGTCGTTAGGCAGGCCGACACGCGCGGCCTCCAGTTCACGCAGTGCTCGGTTGTAGTCGCGATACGCAGAATATAGGTGCGATCCTCGCACAAGGTGCGTTTCGGGAGCCTGCGGCCGAAGCTCGGCTGCCCGCTGCAGAGCAGCTTCAGCCGCGGCCAGACGTGCCGGAGTGTGATCGCCATAAAGCGTGTACAAAACATCGTGCACATTGACCAACTCACAAAAGGCAGCGTGGAAGGACGGATCCCGCGCGACCGCACTATTCAAAAGCTCAATAGCCTGAATCAAGTTCCTCGGAGCCGATGAACCCGTGCTGCTCACCAGTATGAGTGTTTTGGCGCGGCTATATTGGTCGAACGCCGTTAGATCAGACGTGAGTCGTTGTTCGATGGCATTTTTCTCGGCGGGCGAGAGCTTTGCCTGTAACTGGTCGGCAACAGCCTTGGCGATCTCGTTTTGGATAGTAAAGACATCTGACACATCACGATCATATTCCTCCGCCCAGACGTGCGCATCGGTGCGCGTGTTGATTAACTGGGCATTGAGATGAATTCTGCTCGCGTTCCTGCGCACGCTCCCCTCCAGCACGTGAGAGACACCAAGCGCGTCGCCAATGTGACGAATGTCGCGCGCGCCACGATATGACATCACGCTCGTCCGACTGATTACCTTGAGCTCAGCAATCTTCGCCAGCTTTGTCAAAATATCGTCCTGAAGACCATCGGCTAAAAACGCGTTGTCTTTGTTTTCACTTAGATTTTCGAAAGGCAGCACGGCCACACCATTAGCCTGTGATTCCTTGCCGGCGCTTTTCCAAAGGAGCACAGCAACAATCGCGACCAGTGCGATCACTAACGGCGTTACCGCCGCCAGCACTGGATTGCGTCGCACCCACTTACGGCTGCGCATGATGACACCGGCGCGTCGCGCCAGGATCGGTTCGTGACGAAGCCAGCGTTCGACATCTTTCGCCAGGGCTTCGGCCGTCTCGTAGCGCTTCTTTGGATCTTTCTCCAAACACTTCAAGCAGATCGTGGCAAGATCGACATCCACTCTTGGGATTCCAGAGTCGAGGATTGCGCGGCTCGGTTTCCATGACCAGGCGAATCGTTTCGTAGGTCGTGCCGCCAGCAAAGGGCGCCTGGCCGGTGAGCATTTGATAAAAGACCGCGCCTAACGAGTAAACATCGGCCGCGGGAGTAAGTTCTTTCGCATGGCCGGCGGCTTGCTCGGGCGACATGTAGCTCGGCGTTCCAAGGACATCGAACGAGTTAGTAACCGTGCTCTGCTGTTCGATGAGCCGCGCCAGTCCAAAATCGGTTAAATGCGGTTCGCCTTTCTTATCGAGCAGAATATTTCCGGGTTTGATATCGCGATGAAGAATTCCGTGTTCGTGCGCGAATTGAACCGTGCGCGCGATTTTCACGAGCAACTCCGCCGCGTGCCGGGTTGACATCTGTTCGCGCCTAACGACTTCGTCAAGCTGACCGCCTTCGACGAACTTCATGCTGAAGTAGCACGAGCCGTCGCGTTCGCCGATTTCATAGATAGGAACGATTTGCGGATGTTCCAGTCTCGCCGCCGCTTCTGCTTCGTGGCGAAAACGTTTCAAATGGGGCGTACTCGCCCAGTGGCCGAGGCCGATAATTTTTATCGCGACCGTTCGATTAAGACTTTTTTGACGCGCGCGATAAACAACGCCCTGTCCGCCGCGGCCAATTTCCTCCAGCAATTCGTAATCGCCGAAATCCATCTGCATTCGTTTGGGCTCAGGCGCTGCATCATCCTCCTCATCGAGTGAGCCAAGGCCGGTGCGGAACAGACAAACGCTGCAGAATCCCTGAGGTGCGTCCGCAAAAACTGTCGCTCCGCATTTCGCGCAAACTCTGGCGATCTTGGTCATCATCGTCCCGAATTGAACTCCACCTGTACTGCTCGAAATTCTTTTCGAGGTTACGCCTGCAATACCGCAATGAAATGGCGTAGTTCGTCCTCGACGTCGCCTGGCACTGCAACAGTGTGCGAAATTTCCTCGCGTAACAATTCACGATAGCGCTTGCGTAATCGATGGAACGCTTGCTTCACCGCGTTCTCTGTCATGCCTAAACTTTTGGCAATCTCTGCTTGCGATGGACGATCGGGTTCGTCCGCGAGAAGTTCCTTCAACTGGGCGAACAAAGTCTCATGACCACCAATTCGATACTCTTCTTCCAGTCGCATCAGCACTTGTTCTAACAAGGTCAAAGCCCAACGCCGTTCGTAAATCCGGTCCGCGCTTAACGTGTCCGTCGGCTCGAGATCGGCACGCTCACGCTCGAGCAGGTCATCCAGTGAAACGAGCGCTCGACCTCCCCCACGCTTTACCGCCATCTCTCGACGCCACGCTTTCGCTAAAAAATTCTTGAGCGATACGAGCAGATATGACCGCAGGCGCCCCTTTTCGCGACGAACCGCATTCAAGTCGCGCCCTTCCAGAAAGAGCGCGAAAAAACCTTGGGTCAGATCCTGTGCTTCCTCGGGGCGATAGCCACTCCGCCTAACGAACCCATAAAGCGGCCACCAATAAGTGCGGCAAAGTTTTTCGAGCGCATCTCGCGCGATCTCGGACTCGCCTTGCGCCGCCAATACCACGCTCCAATGAGTTGTGTTAAAGGCGGCCGCGCCGCCGTCCACGCTTTGGTGAGACGCAATTGCACTCATGGAGGCATGCCGCTATTACACTCCGAAGGCGACCGTTCAATCAAGCTATTACACGTTGGAGAAGGCAGCACTCTTTGCGTTCCAGTACGCCCGCTCTTACGGCAATGCTGTTCCTGATTTCGATTTCACCAAACTTACATCGCTGGCGTTAATTGAACCATTCACCGTCACGTCGTTACGAAAGTTCGTCGCATCCACGGGCTGACCAGACCTGGCTTTTGTCTGACTCACGTCGGAGGCATTTACACTTCCTGTTCCGGTCGTATCGCCAAGCAGTAGACCCATCGGAACGCTCACGTTGCTCGTAGTAGTTCCGTCATTGACCCCGAAAAGTGTGACGGTGATGGTCTGCGCATTGGCCACGTTGATAAGATTGACCGTTACTTGCGCGCCGTTGACGGTGAAGCTGCTCACACTGCCATTGCCAGTAGTCACGCTCGCACTCGTTAGGCTAACCGGAGATGGGAAGGTGACGATCACTTGATGATCGCCGTTCGCGCCCCCAGTGCGGCACTCGATTCCGGCGGTGCCAGTCAGCGGGAGGTCAAAGTTCGCGGCCCCATGCACCTTCCGCGAGACGCCGTAAGGTGTCAGCAATTCAAATGCGCCGATGTCTGTGCCGTTTCCGTCGGTCGCGTTTGTAACGAAAGGATAATCAAAGTTACGGAGGAAACCCGTGCCGCGCTGATCAAAGGCCGGATACAAAATTGCAAAAGCGGAATGAGGGGCCGCCGTCGTGCCGTTCGCGCCGCGCGTAACGGTCAACGTATTGCCGGCTTTGTTGGTCACGACCATCTGCTCGCTATCAATGAGGATCGTATAGCCGACTCCCGCAGGAATCCTGCTGCCGTCACCAACGTTGATTGCTGTCATCGAGTTATTGATAGCGCTACTGAGAAAGGTCAGGCCGTTGAAGAAGCCTTTGTCAATGGCGGGGCTGCCCCAAAGCAAGGCAATTGTCTGAGTCGGGCCGCCGTTGTTTTGCAAGCCGTTGGGGTCGAGCTTCGGGTCGAGCGGTGAGGCGACTGTCCCCGTCTGGTCTGTAGGCTCGGTGAAGCCCGTGCTGCCGTCCACCTTGCCGATCAGGTTGAAGCCAAATGAGCCGAAACTACCTTGAACGTCCGGGGGATTTGGAGACTGAGCGCTGTTCAAAGCGATGATGCTGCTCTCTACATGCACTATTCCGCTTGAGTTGGAAATGCCGCCGCCGCTACCAGCAAAGTTACCGCTGAGTGTGCTGTTGATGACGGTCAGGGTGCCGCCGTTGTAAATGCCGCCGCCAGGGCCGAAGCCCCCAGCAGAAGAGTTACCGCTGAGGGTGCTGTTGTCCACTCTGACTGTGCCGCCGCCTTCGTTGAACATGCCTCCACCTCCGCCGCTCGTAAAGTTTCCGCTAAGCGTGCTGATGGTGACGTTCACTGAGCCGCCGTTGCTGTTGTAAATGCCACCACCGTCTCCACCGTTTAAAGCAGAGTTACCGCTGAGCGTGCTGTTGGTGACGTTCACCGTGCCGGTGCTGTTGTTGAAAATGCCACCGCCGACGCCGTTGAAGCCGCCGCTGCCGGCCGCATGGTTATCGCTGAGCACGCAGTTGGTGACATTCACCGTACCGCTGCTGGCGTTTTGAATGCCCCCGCCATTGTCGGGGTCGGTGACGGACCCGCCATTGATAGTCAGGCCGGAGAAGCTTACCGCACCTGTGGTGGTCACATTGAAGATTCGGTAATTGCCGCCGGTATTACGTCGCACCGTCACCATGTTCGCGCCGGGGCCACTGATGCTGACGCTTTCGGTTATGTTGGGCAGCACTCCAGTAAGGTTGATGACCGAGCCGACGGGAAGGTCGAACCCGATCCCATCCTCGCCCGGATGACTGTTCGCTGCCTGGATCGCGCCGCGCAGGGAGCAGCCAGCGTTGCCATTAGCGCACGCGCCGACAACGACCGTATCACTGGTGGTGTTGACGGTGTAGAAGATGCCGCCCTGCGCGTTCACCAACCTGGTTGGCGGCAGCGCGATCAGCGCGATGGCCGCCAGGATCAACCATTTCCTGTTTGTCACGCACTCGCTCGCCGCTTCGCTCGTTAAATCTGTTCTAGTGGAATCTGATTTCATGTTGATGTCCGACTCCTCGTTTTAGAGTCCCCTATTCTAGATCGATTACCAATTCCTCATCGACTCCATTCGTTAGGCAAAGCGCGCCATTAATTCCGCGCTGCTCATGGCAATGCCGTGCCTGATTTCGATTTCACCAGACTTACATCGCTGGCGTTAATCGAACCATTGACTGTGACATCGGTGCGGAAATTCGTCGCATCCACGGGCTGACCAGACCTAGCTTTTGTCTGACTAACGTCGGAAGCGTTGACCGAACCATTCCCGTTGGTATCGCCTAACAAGACTCCCATCGGAACGCTGGCGTCAATGGTATTGATCCCATCGGTAACACCTGAAAGTGTGACGACGATTGTCTGGGCATTGGCCACATTAGTGAGAGGCACAGTCACGACCGTACCGTTGACGGTCACGGCCCCGCCGTTGGGTGTGCCGCCTGTCCCGATCTGTCCGGTTCCCGATGTCACCTGCGCCTGCGGGCTTCCAGTCACACTGACTGGCCTGGGATAGGTTAGGACCAGTTGATGATCGCCGGTCGCGCCGCCCGAGCGGCATTCAATTCCAGCAGCGCCACTAAGGGGGACGTCTATGTCAAATGTGCCCGCTCCATGTGTCTTGCGCGAAACGGCACTAGCACACAGCGCCGGATCGACGAAGTTAATCGACCAGCCGCCGGAGATCGAGCCGGTATCCGAGCCCAGGTCGTCGCGCACGTAGAGCGACCACACACCGTTGGCGCCAACTCCCAGGTTATTGAAGGTGAAGAAGGTCGGGAAATAACCACCCACCGGCGCGGGCGCAGGGAAGGCGTCGGTGTTAAAGTCGAAATTGGAAGGCTGGTAGGTGCCCGAAGTCAGGGGGCCGTCGGGCGGAATAGCTGCCGCCGCATTGTCGTCGAAGATAAGAGTGAGGCCAGTCACATCGCCACCGCCGCCGACATCGGACATCACGTAAGCGTTCTGGCCACCAGGTGCTACGACGATGATGTCGATGTCTCCAGGGAAAGTGTGGGAGAGTCCGTTAAGCGTCAGCGTGACGCGGCTATACGAGGTCACGCCTGAGACGGTGATGTTGGATGGATACGGAGTCGCCACTGCGTTGTCATTGATGGTAATGTTGGCCGGGTTCGAGAACGTGTTCGTGCAGGGCACGGGTAATTCAAATGCGCCGATGTCTGTGCCGTTTCCGCCGGCGGCATTTGCAATAGAGGGGAAATCAAAGATGCGCGGGAAACCACTGCCGCGCTGGTCCGTTGTCAGATTACCAGTGAGGCTGGCGCTTGTGCCCTTGTCAATCGCGGGACTGGCTGGGAGCAAAGCAATGGTCTCGGTTTGGCCGCCGTTAAATTCAGGGCCGTTCGGATCTAGTTGCGGATCAATCGGCGATGCGCTCGTCCCGACGATGTCGTTGTTGGCGTTCGGGTTTCCAGGGGGAAAAGTCGGGGCCGCACCATCGTTGATCCCGATCAGGTTGAAGCCATGTGAAGGGATCAATCCTCCTCCGCCTCCTGTTGCGTTGAAAACATCCTGCGGATACCCGTGCCACCACCGCCAGTCCTGTTCCCGGCGATGATGCTGCTTTTGACATTCACCGTGCCGCCGTTGTTGCCGTTGTTGTAAATGCCGCCACCCTCAGCGGAGCCATTGCGGGTGAGGGTGCTGTTGGTGACGTTCACCAGCCCGCTCTCGTTTGCAACGCCACCGCCATGTTGAAAGTTGGCGTTAACGGTATCGTTATCGGACAACGTGCTGTTAATGACGTTGACTGTGCCGTTGCCGTTTGCGATGCCGCCGCCTTTTGCAGTGATGTTGACGCCGCCGCTGACGTCGTTAAGGTTGATAAAGCTGTTGGTGATGTTCACTGTGCCAAATGGGTTGGCGATTCCGCCTCCGATCCTTGTACCTAAGGTGCCGAAGACACTGTTAGCTCTAACGTTGCAGTTGGTGATATTCACTGTCCCGACGGCTGAGTTCAAGATGCCGCCACCGTCGCTTTCTAACACAGATCCACTCTGAATAGTAAGACCTGATAAGGTCACTGTGCCGTTCGTCGTTACGGTGAAGATGCGGTAATCGCCCCCGGTATGGCGCTGCACAATGAGCAGATGGGCGCCAGGGCCAGTGATAGCAACGCCTTCAGTCAGGTTGGGTAGCGCTCCAGTCAGGTTAATGACCGAGCCGACGGGGAGGTCGAACCCGATCCCATCCTCGCCCGGATGACTGTTCGCTGCCTGGATCGCGCCGCGCAGGGAGCACCCGGGGTTGCCATTAGCGCACGCACCGGCAACGACGGTGTCACTGGTGGTGTTAACGGTGTAGAATATGCCGCCCTGCGGCGTAGTTGGGTCGGCGGAGGCCAGAGCCGGTAACATCACAGCCGATACCGTTAGAACGAGCACCAAGAATTCTTTGCGCAACGCTGAGTGGCGCGGTTTCATACGAAGGCCTCATTCCTTATTCGAAAGGAGTGGCCGTCGCGGTGGTCAATATCTTCCCGTGCGTTCGAGTAAAGGGTCCCACCAACCACGATTGTCCGAATACCAATCGATTGTCGCTTCAAGACCGTCATCGAAGTTGTGCAGTTGTTTCCATTTCAATTCGCGTTTCGCGAATGACGAATCGATCGCGTCTACGGCAATGCCGTGCCTGATTTTGATTTCACCAAGCTTACGTCGCTGGCGTTAATCGAACCATTAACTGTCACTTCGCTGCGGAAGTTTGTCACATCCAAAGCCTGACCGGATCTGGCTTTTGTCTGGCTCACATCGGAGGCATTGACGCTCCCATTACCGGTTGTGTCGCCAAGTAGCACACCCATCGTAGCAGCAATCGTGTCACTGTGGTTTCCAACGACATCGTTTACGTTTGTTAGGCTAACAGTTATTACCTGATCGTTGGCCACATTCGTTAGGTAGACGACATATTCATGTGGGTCGCCGCTAATGACGGCACTGCTCACGGCCCCGGCGCCGGTCAAATTCGCGCCCGTCACGCTGGTGAGCGGATTAAGGAAACGAAAGACAACGGTGTGATTGTTCCCAGCGCCGCCGCTACGGCACTCTATTGCCGGACTCCCGGCCAGCAGATTGATTTCGAATGCTCCCGCGCTGCCGTGCGTTTTCGTCGAAACGGCCGCGGTTAGCGGCACTTCCGCCGGGACGCCGTTGAATTCAAACGCACCGATGTCGGACGCACCGGCACGGAGGAAGCCACGTTGATCCAGCCGGGGCGCGGCGTTGCTGTTGCCAGCATTGATCGCGGGGCTGTTCGACAAAAGGGCGATCGTGCTGGTAGAGCCGCCGTTGTTGGCAAGACCGGCGGGATCGAGTTGCGGATCGGTGTTCCGCCTATCGTTAGGGCCATTCAAAACTCCGCCCGGACCGGTCCCGCCGTCTCCGCCCGCGGCATCGTTGCTGATGTTGAAACCGTTGGAAACGATGGTGCCGCCGCTGTTGACGAAGTTGGCGCCGGTCGCGCCCGTTTTGAAAATGGAATTGCGCAGCGACATACCAGAGGAACCGGAATTGTAGATGCCGCCAGCGATCAGCGGAATTGTTGCTGATCGTGCAGTTCAAAATCGGCATAAGGGCACTGCCAGGATCGCCGACGTTGTAGATCGCTGCGCCGCGGGTTCCGGCGGAATTATCGGCAATGGTGCAGTTAGTCAGGTCGAGCGAAGCGCTGCCCCCGCTGGCGCCGGAGCTGAAGATCGCGCCGCCAAACGCGGTCACATTGTTGTTGCGCAAAGTACACCTTTCCAGTCTCGCGATCGCGCTTCCTTGCACTGATCCGTCATTGAAAAGACCGCCGCCATTGGTTCCGGTATTTCCGCTCAAAACACAGCGCGACAAAGTCAGGATGCTGTGATCATTGAGGATTCCACCGCCGTTACTTGTTCCTTTGCCATTGCTGATAGTGAGTCCGCTGATGTTGACCACCCTCCCGCTGCCAATGGTGAAGATGCGATAGTCGCCACCGCTCACGCGCTGCACCGTGAGAAGATTGGCGCCAGGGCCTTCGATAGTGACGTTCCTGTTTAGTGGGGGAAGCGCACTGGAGAGCTGGATTGTGCCTTGCAGGCCGACCGCGAAGTGGATGAAGGTATTGTTCTGTGTGTCGGCGATATTAATCGCGTCGCGCAAACTGCACGTCGCTCCGCAGCTGCCGTTGTTGCTATCGATGAGAGTAGTGACGATAAGGTCGCCGAAACGCGCGGCGAGCGCATCCAGTCGTCCGTAGCCAAACGAGTTGTTAGGCACCTGCGTGGAGGGAATTCCACCGCAAGTCTGCGGACTGACCGTGACCGCTGGATTCGCGCTTCGTTGCAGGAGCTCTTTTGTCGCCGCGATGTTGCGCACCAAGTCTGGCCGCGCCGACCAGAGTAACGCAACCACTCCGCTCACGTGTGCGGAAGCCGGGCTCGTGCCGCTCGTGATGGCAAAGCTTGTGTCGCTCGTGTTAGCACTGGAACGAATGTTCACGCCGGGAGCGGTGAGATTGGGCTTGATAAGACTTGGATCGTAGGTGCTCGGGCCACGACTGCTGAAACCAGCGAGTACATTATTGATGTCATACGCGCCGACGGAAAACGCAGCGTTGTAGACCGCAGGCGGATCACTCACGGTCGAACAAGCGGGACCGCCACCACCCGCGGCGGCGACGACGAAAATTCCGGCCGCCTGCGTGTTGTTGACGATCGTCTCCAACTCCGCGCCCGTCGTACAACCGTTACTCGCGCTACATGCCCACGCATTGTTGAGCACGTGCGGGCGCAGGGATGGATTGGGATTGTTCCCGCTCAGATCTGTGGGTGCGATCATGAACTGAAAACATTCCGTCGCAGCCGCCGGTGTAGTGACGCCTTGGTCCATGTTCCGGCAGGCAATCCATTTTGCACCGGGCGCGACTCCGATCTGATTCGCCACGCCGTCATCACCGACTGCACTTCCAAGGACTGGTGTGCCGTGGCCGCTAGCAAAGTCGTCGCATGGCTGCACGCTATTCGCCCCACAGGGTCCACTGCTGGAGTGAATGGCATCGTGCCAATTGAAATTGTGGTCGGCGTTGCTGCCGTTCCAGCCCCGGTACTGCGAGCGAAGCGCGCTGTGCGTCCAGCGCACGCCCGTGTCAATCACACCCACCACGATACCTACACCGGTAAAACCCTGCGCCCAGAGTTGAGGCGCATTCACGTTTGTCACATTCCATTCCACTGACGCAGGGGCATCGATTCTCGACTGTGTCGGCACGGCATGGCCGAGGTCGGCTTCGTCAATCGAGCGCGTCGCAACGTTCGAATCTATTCGTGCGACATCATCGCGAGCCGCCAGCGCTTCCAACTGCGCGCGATCCACGGTCGCGGCGATCATATTCGCGGCCCAAAACGATTGGTAGACGATGTGTCGCGTATCGAGGAAGGCGCGGAGCGGCCGCTGTGTGCGTTCGGCGTGCTGCGTCAAAGTGTTATAAACAAACCAGCCGCGCGCATCCTGATCTTTTATCGCATAGGCCGCGCTCACATCGGCCTGCTCGCGCAGCAGAATAATAACCGATGCCTTATTGGCACTACTTGCGTCAGCGAGAACCGAGGGTGCAATCTTGTTCGCACTCACACCCGTCGTCGCCAAACTGATGTAAGTCGAGCATAGCACCGGCTGCGAAAGCAGCGCAGGCAAACACGAGACGTGGAGGGAAGCGCTTCATTGGTAATTTACCCCTTCTTCAGATACCAAAACGCAGGCCGCTAAAGCAAGATTCGATATTGACCACGCCGCCGTGCGGATAACCGCAACGCGCTCATGGCGCGGACGCCGTGACCAATCCGCTTGTCGATCCGCGCTTCGCCGATTGCTTCAACGCGCGCACCTGGCACAACAACATAGCCTGCGTGATTCATTAGGTTCAATATTTGCCTCCGCGCTCCAGCAACGGTTCCCACCAAATACGCTTGTTCAGACATTAATCGGTAGTCGCTTCGAGTCTTTCGCGGAAATTGTGCAGCGGCTTCCATTTCAATTCGCGTTTCGCGAATGACGAATCGATCGCGGTTACGGCAACGCCGTGCCACTTCTCGACTTCACCAGACTTACATCACTGGCGTTGATTGAACCATTGACCGTGACATCGCTCCGGAAGTTCGTCGCATCCACGGCCTGACCGGACCTGGCTTTTGTTTGACTCACATCCGAAGCATTGACCATTCCGTTAGCAGTAGTATCGCCGAGGAGCATGCCCATTTGCACGCCCACGTCGCCGCTAGTCGTGCCGTTATTCGCACTTCGCAACGTGATCTCCACCCTCTGGGCGTTGACTACTCCAGTGAGGTTGACAGTAACTGTGTTAGTCCCGCTACCCGCACTTCCACTAACTGACCCAACGCCCGCAGTAACTGCTGCGTTCGTGAAAGTAACTGCGCTCGGGAAGGTGAAGATGACCTGGTAGTCATTGGTAGCTCCTCCACTTCGGCATTCGATGCCAGGATCGCCGGTAAGTGGCAAAGGAATGTCGCGCGGAACTCCACCATGCATTTTTCTCGAGACAACCTGCGATGGCAACGGAACTGGCGCACCGTAGAAGACATATACGGCGCCGGCGTCTTCAAAGTGCAGTGTATGATTCGTTACGTTATGCTGACGAACGCCGACGATCAGATCGCCAGTGCTATCGGTATCGAGGTCACCGCTGCTGATTGAGAAACCAAATTTATCGCCAGCTATTTCGCCGGTGATGATCCATTTCGCGCGGTCGGCAACGTCCGCCACCCCGGACAACGCGCCGCCAAAGACGACAAACGTGCGATTATTGAGCGGATCACCGACGCCCACTTCCGCTTTGCCATCGGCGTTCCAGTCGAAAGCATACAGAGCCTGCGGCGTGACTCCGGTGAATCGCGCCGCGGCCGCCGCGCCGATGGTTTGCGTCGCGACCAGTGTGCCGCCGCGGACTACGTCTGTTTCATTCGTTAGGCCGAGAATGATGTCAGCCTTGCCATCGCCATCCACGTCGCCGGCTGCGACCCAATCATTAGTCAGACCGGTGATCGTCGCGTTCGCCGACGCGGACGCGAGATCAATCGTGCCCGCGGACAGCGGCCCGTAGAAGATGTAGACATTCGTAAAGCTACGCACGATCAAATCCAGTTTGCCGTCGCCGTTGACGTCACCTACAGCTACTCGACCTAAGCCAGCATTAGTCGTCGGGCCATAAATCGTTAGGCTCGCAGGCATCGTGGCCAAATCCCACAATGCGGGCAAACTGGCGCTGCCGAAAAAAACAAAGACTGCGCCCGCATTGGCCCGGCCGCCGGGGCCGGTGGCATTCCCTTCCGCGATAACGAGATCGTCTATCGCGTCGTTGTTGAGTTTGCCAGCGGCTAATGCATTCGGCGCGGCAAACGACGAGGTCGCTTCACCGGAACGGAATTGCCACGATGACTGATTCGTTGGCGAAAGTGTTTTGATGCCGGCTAATCCGGCACCGCCTTGGAAAACAAAAACGGAACCTTTGACGTTGAAGTTGGCCGCTCCAGAAGCGCCGATGATGAGATCGCGTGTGCTATCGCCGTTCAAGTCTGCCGAGGTAAGCGATGAACCGATGTGCTGTTGATCGAGATAGGAGCGCACCTCCAGGCTTGGAGTGGTGTTGAAAAAATCGATCGTGCCGAGCCGCCGTGAGCCATTGCCGTAGAGAGAGTAGACGCGGCCGCTGTCGGCGATGCCGCCATCAAAATCATCGGCATGGTTGAACGCGCCCGCCAAGAGATCGGACTTGCCATCGCCGTTCACATCGCCCGCCGCAACCGAGTAGCCGATCCAGTCATTCGGGCCGTCCGAGCCGGGGTTCTCAACTGGGTTGCCCGGGCCGATGAGCGTGAAATCCGCGGGCTGATCCGTGAGCTCGCGAATCGTTTGTGGCGCGCCGGTAAATTCATCCGCACCAATGTCGATCTTGTAGAGTCCGGAGGTGCCGATCATCGCGCGCGGCTCGCGATCGATGTCGCGATTGGGCGCGTTCGTGTGGGTGCCGGCATCAATCGCGGGCGATCCTGCGTTGAGATGGTAATCGGCGGTGAGTTGTGGATTTACCGTCAGGTCGGTCCCGCTAAGAGGAAAGCCCTGCGTGTTCGTCGTATTCCCAAAATAAATGTTGTAACTCGTAGTTGTCGTTGCGCCCGCGCTGACGCCAACGGGATGAGTCATGACGATGTTGTTGGCGAGAGTAACAGCAATATCGGCGTGAACGCCGTTTATCGCATTCCCGACAAAAGTGTTATTCGCCAAAATTACCGGACCGCCGCCGTTGATATCAACACCGCCACCATTCATCGTTCCGCCGGCAGTGAATGCATTGTTGGCGATGATGTTGCTGCGCACAAAACCCGCTGCCGTTTCCATTTCGATCCCGCCGCCGAGCGCGAAATTATTTTGCCCGTCTGCCGTATTATTCTGGATGCGATTGTACTGAATGCGCGGCGTGCCGCGCTGCACATAGATTCCGCCGCCTAACAAATAGCCGATGTTACCGGTGATGATGTTGTTGCTGATGGTCGCATCACTGTCGCGCATGGAAATTCCACCACCATGATTGCCGCCACCGCCGCCCGAGATGGTAAACCCGTCAATCGTCGGCGCGACCTGCGAGGTTGTTCCGAACACTCCGAAGATCGAAACGACTGATTCCATGCTGGTGGAAGGACGAATGGTCGTGGCATTGGCGAAGGGATTCTGATTCGTGAAATCAGCGCACGTATATCCGCCGCGGATGATGAGAGTCTTGGTGATGTAGAGATTGAAAGGCGTTCCACTCACCATTTTCGACTCGATGTAGGTGGCTGCAGCAACTTTGATGATGTCGCCGGGCTGCGCGTTATCCACTGCGGCTTGGATCGTAGTAAAGTCCGCCCCGCCGGACTGGCAGACATGCCACTCGTTCACCTGCGGCAAAGAAACCGCCGGGCTTGAATCGATGCGCCGTTGAAGACTCGCGGCACGCGTTCGCGGAATGGCAGCTGCCATGAGGAAAAGCGTGACAAACGACAGCCCTGCTAAAATGAACAGGATCAGGCGCAGAAAGTGAGGTGAACTGGTTAGGCGACGCATCCGCCGGATCAATCGGAACGGAGAACGGACTTTCATAATAATCTCCCGGTTTATTGTTTGCAGGTCTTCGCGGAACCGCAAACCATCCTCACGAGGCGCCGTTTCCGTGGCGCCCTCACTGCGGTTGACTTGGGGTTGCCGTGGGATCTGGATCGCGCAAAGCGGAGTCCCAGCGAACGTCCAGCCTCCCCCAATCAACTCAGCCCGGTTGAAAATGCGCTGAAACCTCGGGTGACGTAATCGGAATCAAGTCTTAACACTACTTGACGAATGTCGAGCTTAATTTGCGCGCACAATTTTGAGACGCGACGGCCGAAATTAGCCTAACAAGTCATGACGCGGGGGTCGACTTGGGCAAACGGCACCCAATGTTGTCTCTCGCCGCTAAGGTAGCGCTGTGCCGCTCTTCGATTTTACCAAACTGACATCGCTGGCGTTAACGGAACCGTTTACGGTCACATCGTTACGGAAGTTTGTTGCATCCACCGGCTGACCTGATTTTGATTTGGTTTGACTAACATCGCTGGCGTTAACCGCCCCATTCCCGTTAGTATCACCAAGCAGGACCGCCATCGGCACAGTAACACTGCCGGAGCCTGTGCCATCGCTGACGCCGAAAAGAGTGACGCCAACCGTGTGACCGTTGGGGACGTTTGTCAGCGGTATGGTAACGGCCGCACCATTAACTGTAACAACGCCCTCATTAGGCTCACCTCCACTACCTATCTGACCGGTACCAATAGTTACCCGCGCCTGAGGACTTCCGTTCACGGTAACGTTAGTTGGAAAAGTAACCACCACTTGATGGTCGCCAGTCGCCCCGCCGCTGCGGCATTCGATCCCAGGATCACCCGTGAGCGGCAACGGGACGTCGAAGGATACAGTGTTTGGCGCATGAATTAGTGGCGATGCAGATATGGCGCCGTGCGACGCCCTCGAGACGGCCTGCAAAGGCATCGGTGCACCAGAACTGCACCCGATAAAAACCTGCGCCGCGCGGATCATGTAATTCCCATTAGTTATGTTAGTAAAACTCGCCCCCCCATTACTTGATGTATAGGAGCGACTCACAGGATTGGCAGTGTCAATAGCGATCGCCAGGCCCGGATCGGTCGGGACGTTGAAGCCTACGATGAAGTCTCCCGCTGTGATCGTAACTGGGTTGGGCAGCGTGTAAGTGGTAAAGCCTGGCTGTGCGCCTGCTGTCGCAGCAACTGTCTGGAAGGTGGTGCCGTCAATATTTGTCGAGCCGCGTAGGATTTGCCGCGGCGATGACATTAATCGCAGTCCCTGGTGGGAATCCTTGGAAGGGATCCCAGAAAATCGAGACTTGAGTGAGGGTCGCAGGGTAGCTGGCTGGCGTGAGGCGGTTCACATAATAAGCGCCGTTGCCAGCGCTGAAATCTGAGTTCACGCCACCGTCATCGATTGAGAGGGCGGTCGGCGGATTGAACGACATAGAACAGACACTGAAGGTGCCGGCTTGCAGATCCTCGCAATTTGGCTTGCTCAGCACAACAGGTCCGTCCATGGCTCCGCCGGGCACAGTAGCTGTGATCTGCGTGTCGCTATTGACGGTGAAGCTCGTAGCCACAGCGCCGGCAAACCTCACCGCATCCACCCCGGTAAAATTCACGCCGGTAATTGTAACTACGATGCCTGTATTGCCGAGGTTCGGCACAATGCTGCTTACGGCGGGACAGTTATCGCTAGGGACGAGGGTAAAGTTACCATCTGAAATGTCGAAGAAGATGTTCCCTACGGCTTCGACTTTGATGCGGGCACTGGAGGTAATAATGCCATCGGGAAGGTTAAGTCCTACCCCGCCCGTATTAGGCGCATTATCGGTGAGAACGATGGGGAAGGTATTGCCGCCATCGGTGGACAGGGAGACCTTCACGTTCGCCGTGTTCACCGGCGCAGCATTCGTCCCGGCAACATTCCACTCAATACGTTGCGGGCTGCTTACTGTCTCCCCCCCGTTAGGGAATGTAACCGCAAATGGTCCGGCGCCTCCGGCCACTGTGATCGCGACCGAGCTATCGTTCACTCCGCCGCGTTGATCGCGGACGGTGCAACGGAAGTTCATCGTGCGCGAAACTGCCGGCAGATTCTCCGCCGTTTGAAATCCTCCGATCGTAGCGGGTGGAACATTGGCGTTGTTTAAGATGTAGGTAAGGCTGGGAAAGGTTCGCGACTTATCGGCTACAGGCGAGAAACAACGAAAGAGTGGTCGCGTGGTCGTATTAGGATCGCCAGCCTGATCACCATAAGGTGGGTTGGCATAGAGAGTCCCGCCGGCGTCGAACTGTTCCCAGATGAACCGGAGGTTTGGGATATCAGAAGCATCCGGGTCAGTGCCTGTGGCAGTTAAGGTAAAGGGCGTTAGCTTCGGGATCGTTTTCGTTGTCCCCGCATCCACCGTTGGGGGGCTATTACCGGTGGCCGTCGTGGCTGCGCAGCCTCCAGAGGCCCCGAGGTAAGTGAGCATCTCGTTGTAACTGCCATTGTGAAGGCGGTTATCGTCATCACTCTGGAGATTGTCCGAGGCGCACACACTGTAAGCCATAAGGGTGCTACCGCTGCCGGGTTCCCAGGCGGTGGGACCGTTGCGCGCCGGGCCGCAAAAGTCACCCGTGCCGTTGAAAGAATGACTGGCTCCGTGTTGGTGCCCAAGTTCGTGCGCCCACAGGCCGCTGGCCGAAGAGTTACCGGGAGGACCGAAGATACGCGATGCGCCAGCACCTTTGCGTGGAGCGGCTCCCGTGTTATCACATACTACTCCCTGCCCAGCGATCCCTTTGGCGCCGGTACCGAGAACATGGCCGACGTCATAGTTAGCCGAGCCGACCTTGTCGCGCAGGTCGGGAGGGACCTGGGTTAGCATCGTGCTTTCGTCGCTATCGGTGTAAGGATCGTTGCCGGCATTGCATGCCTGGTTGTTGCCGGGACCACAGACGTTGTTGTTGGAAGCGTAGATGACGTTGGGCGCGTTTACGAGGTTCATGTGCGTTGACAATTCTTTCTCGTAGATCGCGTCGATCGTATTGAGGTAGGCATTGATCGCCGCGATCGTCCCGGCCAGAGTGTCGCCGCCGATGGTGTTGCAGAATTCCCAATCGGCAGCTACGGCCAGCCGCTCCGTGCGCAATGTCCCGCCAATGGCGGTATGGGGAAGACCAGCACGCGCCTGTTTGGCGCCGGGGTGAGATTTTTCGGTTACGCCGCACTTGAAGTCTGCGCGTTCATGGTAATAGCATGCGTAAGTGGTCACGTCCCTCGCATTTGGCGGCTGAATGTTGATCGCCTTGCCTGTGGCAGGGAGCACAACTGCGTGGAAGCCAAGTGGCGTCCAGTCGAAGCGCACCGTCGCTGCGCCATCTTCAATCCCTTGCCCGCGATAGCTCTTGATCTCAGGATAATGGGCCACCAACGCTGCATCCATCACCGGCGACTCTTCGATGAGGAAGCGCTGAAACGAACCATCGGGCATCGGCAGCGACAGAACCACCGGACTATTACGAAGATCACCGCTGCCTTCCATCGGAGCGCGAGCCAGTTGTTGTGCGAGCGCCTCCTTGTTTAGGCGCAAAGCCCGATAAGAACTCTCAGCCGGCAGATGCAAGTCTGTCGCGGCAATGGAACTGCGATCGATGGTTTGCCAAATGCCATCGCGGGACGTGGCCAGCGCAGCAGACCCGGCCGCGCCCGTTTCGGGTGCGAAAGCGAACATGAACAAGCAGAGTAAAGCAAACGAAGCGGCACAAATGACTGCAATTCTGATCTGACGCATATGATTAGGGTCTATTGGTTTTGAAGTAATCGAAGCCGACGTCTACGAAAAAAATGACGGGTTCGCCGCGCGGTTAATCCGTCTAACACGAATGCCGACCGATTCTTCCGCTGGGGGCGTCATGCGTTGCACCGCTTACTGCAATAACAGGGGAGCAGTAGTTCACGCAAGCTTTATTTCGCCCGAGATGATGGCCTCCTCCCGATATCTAAAAGGTCCGAAGAGAAATCAGCAACATTTTCCGAATGCGACCGAGGCGTCGTGAATGGTAGAGTCCCTAACGAGTTGCGCTGCAGCGATGATTATAAAACGCGAATCCTCGTTAGGAAAGTTGTAGCTGCGATGATCGACCACGGTTGAGCCGGGATCGACGATCCGGGCTACAGGTCTATGGTAAGGCTGTGCCTGATTTCGATTTCACCAGACTGCCGTCGCTGGCGTTGATAAAGCCGTTCGCGTTCAGATCTTCGCGGAAGCTGTGATCGTTAAGCGGTACTCCCGTCTGCCCTTTGGTCTTAGTGAGATCGCTCGCGTTCACTACGCCGTTACCGCTCGTATGGCCAATGAGAACGCCCATCTGCACGGCAACATCGACTGGAGTGAAGCCATAATTTGCACCGAACAAGGTTACTGTGATCCTTTGCGCATTACTAATATTGGTTAGGTATACGGTTAGTTGCTTCGTCACCAGGGGCTGTTTTCATTTGAGACGCCGTTCGGTGCGCGCCGGTTTGGGACTTGTGGCTTGGTGCTCCCGCTTGCCCGGCGGTCTATCTTACATTTGCGGCGCGGGCTTTGGCGTCAGAGGGAGGGTTTTGGTCTCTGCTTTGCGCTCGACGGTCCGCAGGCTGCCGAACGCCGATTTGATCATTTAGCTTTTCCGATCACGAAAGACGATCTCGCCTGAACGCTTCGGCTTTCGGGAAAAAACTGTTCACACCCGAAGCGAATGTCCAGCACCGCCTGGGTGGTGGGCATATTCGGCACAGTCCAATCGAAAGTAAGAGTTCTGGCGCTAAAATTGAAACCGACGGGTGTGATGATGAAAGGAAAGCTTTTCCCGCCATCCAGCGACAACCAAATCTCGCTCTCGCACCACGACAGGTCGACGGGAAGTTTGGGAAGTAACGCCTCCCATACAACGGTGACCTTTTGCCCTGGGGAAACAACTTCTCCAGCGCGCGGCGAGATGAGCTTGGCGGCATACAGGCCTCGTTGACCATCTGGTTCCGCAGGAGCTGCAGTTGAGCTTTTGAGCAATGGTGGAGCGAACGCAAGTGCAACTGCAATTAATGTGATAACTAATCGCTGTGGTTTCATTCTTTATTAGTCACGGCCGTCGACGCCAGCTGTCAAGTTTTCTAACCTTACAATTACGACAGCTACCGTCACGGCTTTTCATGCGCAAATTGACTGGTTAGGCGAAAGCAGACTCTGGCTAAAGGAGCGTTCGCTAGAGGAGGCGCGCAAGAAAGCCATCGTAGCCAGCGTGCCAGTCAGGCGTCGACTTGTCGCGGATCCGCCTCGCCCGACTCACGCCCGAGTAACTCCGACTAAGTATCTAATTAATAAGTACGAGGGGAACAGAAAAGAACCTGATTTGTGCAGGACGATTTCTGGAGGTTAAATGCATAGCTCAGTTTGTAGCTACGTCCGCCGTCGGCATCGATCTTTAAGTCGCGCTAATCAACATCTCAATACCGTCCAGTGCGCTCGAGCAACGGTTCCCACCAAGACCTATTACTTAGGTACCAATCGATTGTTGCTTCGAGACCTTCGCGAAAATTGTGCTGTGGTTTCCATTTCAGCTCGCGTTGGGCAAAGGACGAATCGATCGCGTAGCGACGATCATGGCCAAGGCGATCGGTTACGAACGAAATCAAGCTTTGCGGTTTGTTTAACCGATTCAGAATTAACTTTACCGTTTCCAGGTTCGGCATCTCGCTATCGCCACCGAAATTGTAAACGGTCCCCGGCTTGCCTTCGAATAAGACGGCGACGATACCAGCGCAGTGATCTTCCACGTGAATCCAATCGCGCACATTCATCCCGTCGCCATAAACCGGCAGCGGCTCATCGCGCATCGCCTTGATGATCATGAGCGGGATCAGCTTTTCCGGGAATTGATAAGGGCCATAGTTATTAGAGCAGCGCGTCACCAGCACTTCCTGGCCGTAGGTTCTGTGGCAACCAAGTGCGATCAGATCGGCACCGGCCTTGCTTGCAGAATAGGGCGAACTGGGATCGAGCGGCGATTGCTCGGTAAATTTCCCGGTCGCGCCTAACGATCCATAAACTTCATCGGTCGATATTTGAATGAAACGCTGGACACCATGCCGCCGTGCGCAATCGAGCAATATGCTCGTTCCAACTACATTGGTATGAATGAAATTTTGCGGATCGTTGATGCTGCGGTCGACATGCGATTCGGCGGCGAAATTGATTACGGCGTAAAACGAATGCTCCGTCATCAGTGCATCCATTTGGTCGGCGTTTGCGATATCAGCTTTGAAAAACTCGTAACGGTCGCCATGTTCCTGCGCAACACCATCGAGATTGGCGAGATTGCCGGCGTAAGTCAGGACATCGACATTCGTGACCGAGGCCGGCTTGTAATGTTGCAAAATGTAGCGAATAAAGTTGCTCCCGATGAATCCACAGCCACCGGTTACTAAAATGCGCATGGCGCCAGATAGCAGCGACGCGGCGGGCGTCAAGGATCAGACCTCACACGAGGGACACTCCAGACATAGCGTTGTGAACCGTTGCGAACCTTTGTGCCCGTCGTGAGAGGAACAATTGAAGCCAAACAGCAGCAGACCGCGCTAGCAGATTTTCCGACGCTGCAGGAACGGCTGCGCGTTTGGCAGGCGCGCGCGGCGGAAATCGATTGGACGCCGTGGCTCATCATCGCTTTCGGCGCGTTCCTCAGAATTCTGCTCCTGGGAATGAAGCCGCCGCATTTCGACGAGGGCATTAACGGCTGGTTTGTCGATCAAATGGTGCGGAACGGCTATTACAAATACGATCCGAGCAATTATCACGGCCCTCTGCACTTTTACGTGCTGTTTCTATTTAAGATTCTTTTCGGGCGAAACATCTGGGCGCTGCGCATGCCGGTCGTTCTTGTCAGCATCGCATGCATTTACCTCACGCTGAAGTTTGAAACGTTCTTTGGCCGCACCGTTGTCCGTCTTGCCGCCCTCGCCATGGCCGTCTCGCCCGGCTTTGTCTTCTACGGCCGGTATTCCATTCACGAGGTCTGGCTCCTTCTTTTCTCCATGATGTTCGCTTTCGGCCTGCTCGGGCTGTGGAAATTCGGAACGACGAACTACCTTTGGTTCACCGGCATGGGATTGACCGGCATGGTTCTGACAAAGGAGACCTACATCCTTCATTTGCTTTGCACACTTCTGACGCTCCCGGTCGCGTTCGTATCCTTCAAGCTATTCCCTGCCAGCAACATCAAACCAGCCGAGCAGCGCTGGACGGCCAATGACCTCTTCGCCGTTACCGCCGCCGGCGTTGCCTTAATCGTGTTCTTCTATTCCGGCGTCTTCTTCAACTGGCCAGGGGTAAAGGGCGTCTACGAGACATTCGCCGTTTGGTTCCAGACGGGCAAGAACGGGAACGGCCATGAGAAGCCCTGGTATTACTGGGCGCTGCTTATAGCGCGGTATGAGCTGCCTGTTCTTATCGGTCTCTGTTTTTGCCTGCGCACTTCGGGGATTCGCAAGATACTGTCCTACTCGTTAGGTGCTGCCACCATTATTGCGCAACTGGTCTTCTGGGTGCTGGTGAAATCTGGCGCCTCGCACCTTGAATTCAACAGCCAGCTCTTTTGGCTTCCGGCCGGTCTCGGCGCGGCCACGCTCCTCGGCCTGGGGGCGATCGGCCTCGAGAACGGTTTCCTGCGAGCAACCGCCATCTATGGCATTGGAGTCCTCGCTGCCTACAGTATAGTCCCCTACAAAACACCATGGATCATCATCAGCATCGCCTGGCCATTTCTGTTTCTGTTTGGCGCGGCGTTCATGTCCGTAGCACAGAGATATCGCAATATTCGAAATGCGGCCACGACGGTGGTCCTGTGTGCTTCGTTAGGTTCTTGTATTTGGCTGAACTACTTCCATTACACGGACGATGACGAACCATATGTCTATGTGCAGACACACAAGGATATCTACGAGCTGACTGTCCCGCTCCTGACGCTGGCGCATCGCGATCCCATTTACTATCAGCTTGTCGGCCACATGATCCGGACCAGCGCTTATCCCTTCCCGTGGATCCTGGGTGACTTCGATCATATCGGCTATTACGAGCATGACAGTCTGCCGGACAAAGTGGATGCCGACTTTTTGCTCGTGCAGGAGGACCGAATCGCTGCGGTTGAGAAACTGCTGCACGAGTCCTACTACACGATGCCTTTAACCATCCGTAACTACCAGGATACGTCCAAGCTCTACTTGAATGCCAAAACGTTCAGGGAGTTCTTCCCTAATCGCGCCCCGGACTTTCATCCTGGTAAGTAAGAACAAAGGAACGGATGAAATGGTTAAGCGGCGTCCTCACATTCGTTAACTGCGCGACCGTTAGCGCTCTTTTCCTCGGCATATTGGCCGGAGGTTTAAATCGAGGTTTGGCCTGGTTGTGCCTCGTCGCGGGACTGATTGCGGCGGTTGTCGCCTTCGTAAGTACCTGCGACGAAGCGAAACCGACAGACACGGCAACGGGCAATGGATGGTATAAGTCCATCTGGTTTTGGTTACTCGCGACTTGTTTCGCCATGTTTGCCGTGCGCTCCTTCGGCTGGCTCCTCTACATCGAGAACGATCAGTTCAAGATCCAATCGCCAAATAATCTCGGTGACCTCGCCCTGCACATTACTTATCTGCGTAACTTCGCCAATGGAGTCCCGCTCTGGCCGGAAAATCCGATCTATCTCCTGAGCTCGGTTCGTTACCCGGCGGGGATCGATCTTTTCAATGCTCTCCTCTATCTCATTCATATCAATCTGAGCCTGGGTTTGACCTGGGTAGGATTGATCGCCTCGGCCGCGACCTTTTATGCCTTCTGGCGCTGGGGCGGTGCTTTCGGCATCGCGGGCTTTCTCTTCAACGGCGGGCTGGCTGGATTCGCCATCCTGCAAACACATCACTGGATCGACTACCAAACCGTGCCCAACATCGCATGGAAAAGTATCCCGCTGGCGATGTTTGTAACGCAGCGGGGCCTGCTTTACGCGATCCCCGCGGGTATCCTTCTCCTTTACCAATGGCGCGCGAAATACTTCCCGGACAAGGAGGATAAAACACCACCGCCGCCCCCTCCACTTCCATTCTGGGTCGAATGCACGCTCTACGCGACCCTGCCTCTTTTTCACTTGCACACGTTTCTAGCGTTGTCGGTTGCGCTCGCATGTTGGTTTCTTGTCGTCAATAACAACGCGCGCAAACAGCTCCTGCTTCTTGTCGGTTGCTCATTTGTTCCAGCTACTTTTCTTGTCTGGCTGATCACGGATCACTTTCAGGCGCGGTCGGTCATGGAATGGAAGATGGGCTGGGTGCAACCGGCGGCGCCCGGTAACGATTTTGCGCGCCCCTTCTTCGAATTTTGGATTGTGAATTTCGGCATCTGGCTGCCGCTAGCTCTACTTTTACCTGGCTCGTTAGTCTGGAGAGCATGGAAACGCGACCACAGATTCTTTCTTCGTCTGCCAACTGGTCTCGCCTTTCTTCTTCCGGCCATGGTGATCTTTCTTCTGGCATGCCTGGTTAAGTTCGCGCCCTGGGAATGGGACAACACCAAGCTGATGATATGGGCTTACTTCATGGTGCTCCCCTTTCTCTGGCGAGACTTGGTCGCTCACTGGCGCGAGTCAGCGCGTATAGCGATTTGTATTGCGCTTTTCGGTTCTGGATTCGTTAGTCTTATCGGCGGACTTAGCTCGCCGGGTTATGATTTTGCCATACGCAGTGAAGTTGATGCGGTGGCGGTAAACGTGCGCAAAATACCGGCGACGGCGCGCTTTGCCGCCTTTCCGACCTACAATCACCCGCTTTTGCTCAATGGCCGCAAAGTGGTGGTTGGTTATCCTGGACACTTATGGACGCAGGGATTTTCCGATTACGGAAAAGTAAACGAACAACTGACATTACTCATGAACGGAGCACCCAACTGGCGCGAAATCGCGCACACGCTCAAGGCGCGTTATCTTTTCTGGGGACGCGAGGAAAGAATTAACTACGGCACGAGCACTCACCCATGGGAACAGGAGATGACTCCGATCGCGAGCGGAAAATGGGGAGCGATTTACGATCTGGAGCCGGCGGTGCGATGATCGCATCGCGTGTTCACCAAGCGTGGCTGAGGTGTGCGCGCGCGTTCCCGGTCCAGGGTGATCTGGCGTAGAGCTAGCTTTTGCGAAACGAATGCAGGTAATCCGCAGTCGCCGGTGAGCTCGCGGCGTCGCGCAAAGATGAGTAGTTTCTCGCCAGTATGTTCGCGCATATGCGTCACGATTTTTTCGGCGGCGAATTGTGCGGCAATCACATGAGCGCGATAGAGATTCTCGATATCGCGTTCCTGCAAACCTCTCACTGCTGCCAACTGTTCGGCGAAGTCTTCGAGCCCGTCCCCGGGCGTCCGGTAACCGCGGGCGAGCACCGCTCGTTCATCAGCGCTTAAAACCGAACCGCTTTGGAGCTTCACGCGGACAGTGCGCGGCAATCCCAGGAATAACTGGCGCTCATCGATTGTCTCACGCATCACCATCTTGCATTGCTCGCGCAATCCTTCCGTATAGCTCCAGTGCGGTTCGTTTGTAGAACTCTGGTCGCCCGTGTCCGGTTCAATTCCCTGCCAGCCGATTGAAAATGGTGTGCCCGCGTCGCGCAATGCCTGCACTAGTTTCGCGACAGAGCCGTTGCTCCCCGAGGCGTGAATCGTTTCGACCGGGAAATAAATGATGTCCGCTTTTTCGACTGTTCGTTGCCACTCTTCCTGCTCGCTTGAGACCGCCTCATTCCCCGCTTGTTTCGGCAACAGCGGCTTATTCGAAAACGAACCGCATCCAAGGCATGCAGCGCAGACCAACGATAAAATTACGCGCGCCGGTTTCATTTCCGATCATCTCCCGCCTTCGCGATGCTCAATACCAGTTGCCCCTGTGCCACGCACGTATCTTCCACCATTGCCTCGACCGTGAATTGGAGCAGATCACTTACCTCAGCCAACTTTTTTGCGCGCAGGCGAATTCGTTCGCCCGGCCGCACCGCGCGGAGAAATTTCATCGCGCGAATCGCGGAAAGGAGAAAAAGTGGCCGCGCATTTTCAGGGTAGCCCGATGCCGCAGCGATGCCGGCAGTCTGGGCGAGCGCTTCGGTTAAAATCACACCCGGCACGAGTGGGTTGCCGGGAAAATGACCGGCAAACATCGGGTCGTTAGGCGCAAATGTCGTTTCGCATTCGGCAGATTCGCCTTCGCGGCAGGCGATGAGTTCGCGCACGAAAATGAACGGCGCGCGATGCGGCAGACTGGAAAGAAAGTTGGAACTCAGAGGTCGGAAAATCAGGAGCCGTTAACGAAATAAATGAATTTCCAACTGCCGTTGACGCGACGGACTCCGGCGCGGTAGCCGTCGTAGTTCAGATTTTCATCGGCGAATTGCGGGGGCGCGACCATGAAATCGTTCTTCGGGACAAATTTCTCCGATAGGATACCGTCGAGTTCTTCCCAGAGACTATTGTCATCCCAATATTTGAAGACGCCGTCGCCTTTCAGATCTTCCGCTGGCGTCGCCCCCAAGTGATAGGCGAAATCCGGTACCATCATTGACGCGATCGTCGTCATGTCGCGCATCTTCACCGCCTTGCGCAAGCGCCCAATAAACCCCTGGAAATCCATTTGCTGGCTGTCCTGCGCCATTCGCTCTTCGTTCGCCACCTCTTCGGGCGTTTTCTTTTTCGAATGCTTTTTGAAACTCGCACAACCCGAAAAGGCCAGCACCAGGACGAAGAGGAATGAGAAAATTGTTTTCATGTCGATGAAATCGCAGTTCCACCGTCTGCCATGTTTGGCCATCTGATTCAAGACTGACGTGACCAGTCGCGCACCGGTTCGAGGCGTTTTGATAAGGAAGCGGGAGACTGGTGCCGGCGACGCTTCAGCGGGTGTTTGATAAAGATAAAGTAAATTGCGTCCACGATCGCGGCCAGAGTCGATGGCGGACTCGTTAGGCGGACCGGGCCGTGGCGCAGAGAATGAAAAACATTTTCCGCCGTGAGCTCGTGCAGGCGCGGAATGCTCGTGTAATGCGCACCGAAGGCGTGCAACCGGTGCGCATCCGAAGTCGCGACAAGCGACTTGCCGAACTGCTTCGCCACTCGAGCAGCGCGCCGGTTCGGGTTAAACCATCCTTTATAGAAATGACACCACTCGATTCCATCGAAGCAATCCATTTCCTTAAGCAGGCGCTCGCCGATGGAGGCGCCTAAAACATAGAACGGATGTGGCGCAAAAGTGAAAAGCGAATCGCCGCGTTCTGCGCGCAACTTTCTCAGATCATCAAAGGTGCGCAGACGCGCGACCTCATGCGGTTTTACATTGAGAAGCACCACGTCAGCCCCCTCTAACCGCATTTCCGCCGCCGGGATCAGCAGAATTCCCATTGCCGCCGCATCGGCGAAAACCTCGGGCCGATCAAAGACGACGTCGTGCAGCGTAATGGCGAGCACGCGAAAACCGAGCGACCGAGCTCGTTCCAAAAGCTCATGCGCCGAATAATCGATTTTGTCCTTCGGATCATCGAGCGTGTGAATGTGCAGATCGAGCTTGATCCAATCTTCGGCCTCCGTGTTCACTGCCCTAACCTAAGAGCAAAACGCGGTCCTTTCATCTCCCACTCTTCCGCTTCCTTTTCCTCTTAATCTTTCTCCGCATCTGAGACCGAGATTCAGAGGAAGCGGAAGAGGAAGAAAGCGTGCCGCTTGCTTTCCTGCTTTCCTGATTCAATTTCCTCCGCTGCGCTCGGGTGGTGAAATGGCAGACACGTACGTTTGAGGGGCGTATGCCGAAAGGCATGGGGGTTCAAGTCCCCCCCCGAGCACCACTTCCCGCGTGCCCGATGTTCCGATTTCTCTCTTGTTCGTTTGAGTGGGGGAGTTTATCCTTGGCCCAAGCAAATCTTTTCGATGCGTCTTATTACTCTTTCTCTCCTGATCACCTCCGTATTGTCCCTCGCCCCGCTTAGCGACGCGCAAACAAGCGCAGTGACCGATCCAGTCGGCTTTACCACCACTTCATGCCTGGGCAATTCGGACACGTTCGTCTCGCTGCCGTTCACGCGGGCGCCCGAATTTGTCGGCGCAATTTCGAACGCGTCCGGCAGCACGATTACCATCAGCGGAAGCACGGGTTGGACGGCGAGCCAGTTCGTCTACGGGGGCTCACAACACAATCATTACTACGCGTTGATCGGCACTGGCGGTGCGGCCAAGGAGGGCCATTTCTATAATATTACCAACAATACGGCGACGTCGTTGACCGTTGACACTAGCGTGGACAGCCTTTCCGGGGTGCCGGCGAATTCGCAGGTGCTAGTGATTCCGCACTGGACGCTTGCCACGGTTTATCCCGCGACGGACGCGAACGTGACGTTTACGCCAACCGCGGTGATTGGAACGTACAAGACGCAAATCCTCCCGAACTTTGTTTTCGCTGGCAGCAATCTTCCGGTATCGCCGACGTATTTTTTTGATGGCAACACTTCGAAGTGGCGACGAGTTGGCGACGGCGGCGCGGATTTCGGCGATGATGTGATCGCGCCGAACAGTTACTTTGTGGTACGAAATGATAACGGCGCGCCGACCCTCCCCTTGAACAGCGTCGGGTCGGTCTTGACGAAGAAATTCGCCACGCCGCTCGCGACTGCTGCGTTGCAGGTGAAGGATAACGCGGCTGCGATGATCCGCCCAGTGGACGTTACGTTACTCGCTTCCGGACTTACCCCCACCGATGGGTCGTTTGTCGCCAGCTTCATGGGAAATGGCATCAAGAATGGATCGCGCCTTGTGCTGAATGATCAGCTGCTTCTTTTCGACAACGCACAGGTTGCGACAAACAAAACACCGAGCGCCGTCTATTATTATTTGGACGGGGTCGGGAAGACGGCCGGATGGAAGCTGTCCGGCGACGGCCTAACCGATCACGGCAACGATATCATTCCGGCGGGAACTGCGCTGGTGATCCGAAAAGCAAAGACGGCGGGCGGCGCGACGGTGTTTTGGACAAACGCGCCGACCTACTGATTCGGAGGGACGCGCTTCCGCGCGTCCACCATCTTTTACCTCCGCGCGTCGCCCGGACATGCAGAAGCATGTCCCTCCTGAATCTGCCTAACGAGGCGAGCTTAGCTGCTTAAGGGCAGCCAATTTCCAGGTTGCGACTGCGGCTTTGTCCCGTTGAGAGAAAGATAAGTGTATTCCTGGAGCAACCGTTCGTAGTCGGAAAGAAGTTTCATTCCGTCGTTCGGTTTCAACCGATCGGTCTTGATCGCGCCATCAACCTGCAATTTGAGTAACCGCATCAGCTCTACCTTGTCCCACTGCGTCATGGCGAGGACTTCGCCAATGGTGCTGCCCTCGATGACTTCCTCAATGTACCAACCGGACTCCTCATCGGGATCGAGAAAGACATGCACTTCGGTGACGCGCCCGAAAAGGTTGTGCAGATCGCCCATGATGTCCTGATAAGCGCCGACCATGAACACGCCGAGGTAATACAATTCGCCGGGAATGATCCGATGGAGCGGCAATGTCTCCTTCACGTCCTGCAGGTCGATAAACTTCGAGACCTTGCCATCGGAATCGCAGGTGATGTCGACGATCATGCCATTGCGGTCGGGCGGAGTCGTTAGGCGATGGATCGGCATGATCGGAAATAATTGGCCGAGCGCCCAGTGATCGAGGAGCGATTGAAAGACAGAAAAGTTGCAGATGTATTGGTCGCCCAAGGTCGTCTCGAGCTCCTTCACTTCCTCCGGAACGAAGCGCAAACCGCGATGCATGTTCACGATCTGCTGCGCGAGCTGCCAATAAACAGTATCGATCTTCGCTTTCGATTCGAGATCGAGCAGGCCGAGCTCGAATGTCTGCTGCGATTCCTCCTTGATCTGCTGGATATCGTGCAAACTTTCGATGCGGTTGCCGCGTTTCAGCCGCTGCTTCACATCGAGAATGTCGCCGACCAGTTTGTGATCGTTCTCGCCGGAATCGACTTTAAGTTTCGGCACCGTTTTTTCGATGGAAGAGAATGCTTCCACCACCAAAACGGAATGGTGCGCGACGATCGCGCGCCCGCCCTCGCTCACAATCGCCGGATGCGGTACGCCCTCGGAATCGCAAACGTCCATGATGTTCCAGACGACATCGTTCACGTATTCCTGAAGCGAATAATTGGTGGAGCTATCGAAGTCACTGCGCGAACCGTCGTAATCGACCCCGAGTCCGCCGCCGACGTCCAGATATCCGAGCTCATGGCCGAGCTTCGCCAGCTTGGTGTAGTAACGCGCCGCTTCGCGCACCGCGCGCTTGATCGTGGAAATGTCGGGAACCTGCGAGCCGACATGAAAATGGACGAGCTTGAGACAATGCGAAAGACCGGCTGTCTTCAACTTTTCACTCGCGGCTACCAGGCTGGTTGTATCGAGACCGAACTTTGCGTTTTCACCGCCGCTCGGCGACCAGCGTCCCGATCCTTTGCTGTAAAGCCGCACACGAATTCCAATGTGAGGCTCGACGCCAACTTCCTGAGCCGCGCGAATCGTTTGCTCGAGCTCCTCCAATTTTTCCACCACGATGATGACCGACTTGTCCGAGCTTGCGACCGAGCAGCGCGATGCGAATGAACGCGCGATCCTTGTAGCCGTTGCAGATGATGAGGCTCTCCGGATCCTTGTGCATCGCGAGCGCCGCGACTAATTCCGGTTTGCTGCCCGCTTCGAGACCGAAATGAAATTGCTCGCCCGCGTCAACAATCTCTTCGATCACTTCACGCAACTGATTGACCTTGATCGGAAAAACGCCGCGATACTGATTTTTGTAATCGAATTCCGCGATCGCGTTTTGAAACGCGCGATTGACTGATTCGACGCGGTGTCGCAGCAAATCCTGAAAACGAATCACGAGAGGGAAACCGAGGCCGCGCTTCCGCGCCTCGTTTACCACCTCCATGATGTCGATGCTTCCGCCGTTCTCCTGAAGTGGACGCGCAACGACGTTCCCCGCTGCGTTGATGGTGAAGTAATCGCTGCCCCAACGATCGACATTGTAGGTCGCGATCGCGGCTTCGATATCCCACTCGCTTTTCATTTTCTCCGGAAGAGGCACGTGCAACCCGCATCATCATTTAGAGCCGTGAACATGCAAGTCTTCGGATAAAATTTTTACGCAAATGTCGCACGGTCCGGCAGCTTGTTTTTCGCAGGCCCTCGCATACCGTTTCGCTGCATGGATAAAACGGTGATTGAGGTGCAGGTGCGAGCGGTCTTGCCCACCAGCGGGGGATGCGCTGTTTTTCTCGGGAACAACGACAAGGTTTTCATCATCTACGTCGATCAAACGGTCGGAAGCGCGATCACGATGTTTATGCGCGAGGTGACGAAAGAGCGGCCGCTCACGCACGATCTGATGGGACATCTCATGACTGCGGTCGGCGCGCATGTCGAGCGAGTGATTATCAATGATTTGAAAAACGCGACCTACTACGCGCGCATTATTATTCGTGCAGAAAACGAATTGCAGCAGAAAAAAATCATCGAGCTCGATGCGCGGCCGAGCGATTGCATCGCCCTCGCGACGCAACAAAAAGCGCCGATCTACGTGAGCCAGGAAGTGTGGGATGAAGTCGACGACATGGCCGATGTGTTGCGCAAGATGGAAGAAGAAGGCCTTAAGCCCGATCCGGAAGGCGAATCGGAAGAAGAGTAAATCCTTCCTGTAGCGGCGGTCTGCTGACCGTCGCATATGTTCGCAGCTGCGATTTGCAGGTTCGATACGAAACGATGCGATCGCAACGGTTCCCTCTCCCTGTGGACAGAGTTAGGGTGATGGCTACCACCGCAATTAGAACAACGAATTGACCCTCACCTCAATCCTCTCCCTCAGGGAGAGGAAGTTTGCATTGGAAATGGCCGAGGTCGTCGAAAGTTTTTGTTCGCAGCAGCGCGCGTTGAATAAGTGCCGCGGTCATAGACCGCCGCTACAGCAAACCAGGATAATGTTGCTGCGCGAGCGCCTGGCAGCGTTCCAAAATTTCTGCCGGCGTTTCCAGATGCAGCGCTTCGTCAACGAGCGCTTTGCATTCCGCAATGCTGAGACTTTGCACGGCGAGCTTTACTCGCGGAACGAGGGAGGCGCTGGCGCTGAGTTCGTCCATCCCAAGGCCGAGCAAGAGCGGAGTGAGCAGAATGTCGCCGGCCATCTCGCCGCAAACGCCAACCCAGATGTTGTTCTCGTGCGCGCCATCAGCAATCATTTTCAATAATTGCAGCACGGCCGGATGCGTCGGCTGGTAAAGGTGCGCGATGCTCTCATTCACACGATCGACGGCGATCGCATATTGAATGAGGTCGTTCGTGCCGATGCTGAAGAAATCGACTTCGCGCGCCAGCGTCCGCGCCGAAATCGCCGCGCTTGGAATTTCGATCATGGCGCCGACCTGCATGTCCTCATTGAACGCAATACCCTCCCGTTTCATTTCCATTGCGCACTCGGCCAGCACGGCCAGCGCGCGCCGCAGTTCACCGATTCCTGAAATCATCGGGAACATAATTTTCACGTTGCCCGAAGTGCTGGCGCGCAGAATCGCACGCAGCTGCACCTTAAAAATTTCCGGGTGATCAAGACAAAACCGGATCGCGCGACAACCAAGAAAAGGATTCAGCTCATCGTCAGCCTTGACCGCGTGCGCGATCTTGTCTCCACCAAGATCGAATGTGCGAATGATGAGTGGATGCGGTGCGACATTTTCGGCAACCTTGCGGTAGGTTTCGTACTGTTCGTTCTCCGACGGCATGTCGTCACGATTGATGTAAAGAAACTCGGTGCGGTAGAGGCCAATTCCTTCGGCGCCGTTGGCGGCAACCGCCGGTAACTCGTTAGGCAACTCGATGTTGGCGGAGAGAACGATGTGCCGGCCATCACGCGTAGTCGATTTCGTTTCGCGTAACTCGACCAGCGCATGCGCCACCTGTTCTTTCCTCGATTCGAGTTCGTCGTAGTGACGAAGCGTTTCCGGTGTCGGATTACAGATGAGAAGGCCGTCGTAGCCATCGATCAAAACTTCATCGCCGGTTTCCAGCTGTTCCGAAATGTCATGCAACCCCACCACAGTCGGAATGTTGAGTGAGCGCGCCATGATGGCGGTGTGCGATGTGCGGCTGCCCAGATCGGTGGCCATGCCGAGGACGCGCTCGCGATCCATCGTCGCGGTGTCGGACGGAGTGAGATTATGCGCGATGAGGATGTGCGGCTCGCGCACGGCGAGGAATGGTTTTGCCGCCTTGCCCTGCAAATTCCGAATGACGCGGCGCGTTACGTCCTGAATATCGACGGCGCGTTCGCGCAAATATGGATCATCGATTTTGCTCAGCGTTTCTGAATAGCGCCGCGCGACCTCTTGAAAAACATATTCCACGTTGCAGCGATCGGATTCGAGTCTGCGCAAGACCTCATCGATCAGCGTCCGATCCTCGACCACGAGCAGGTGCGCATCGAACACGCTCGCATCCTTGGCCCCGATTGCTTCAGCAATGCTCTGCTGCATCTCGAGAATTTGCGCGCGTGTTTGCATGAGCGCGGCTTCGAAGCGCGCGATCTCCTTCGACACCTGGCCCGGTTCGATGCCGTAACGTGAAACGTCATCGATGTCGTCGCGCACGACATGCGTACGGCCGCGCGCGATCCCCGGACTTACTCCGACGCCTTGAAAACGTGTTTCCGCTTTCGCGCCTTTATCGCTCATCTCGGTGGAGAGTAGCGCAATTGTGAACGTGGGAAAGTTTTCGCTGCTGTCATCCTGAGCGAAGCGAAGGATCTCGCGAGCGTCCGAACTGGCCTGTCACCTTCTATCGCTCCGCGCGCCAAGGTCCGTCACTTTCACGATTGCCCGAGATGATTTGCGAGGTCCCTCGCTGCGCTCGGGATGACCGCAGCGTCAAATCTAATCTTCGTTAAAGCCGGCCTTAATCAGTTCTTCGATTTCGCGCATCGCCTTCCCCGCGTCGTCACCTTCGCAGCGAATATGCAATTTTGATCCCTGTCCCGCGGCCAGCATCATCAAGCCCATAATGCTTTTGCCGTTTACTTCTTCGCCTTCCTTATCGACCCACACTTCGCATCGATAACGACTGGCGATGCGGACAAACATTGCGGCGGGCCGAGCATGCAGCCCGAGCCGATTCACAATTGGGATGTCCTTTTCTACCTTCTGGGAGTGTTCAGCGCCGGCGCCTTTGCGATTCAACAGTCCCATCAACCTTTTTCCATTAGTTGGAGCAATTTGGTGTTGAACTCGAGTGCGCTGTTTTGCCCCATGCCTTTCAACTTTTGATCCATCGCGGCGACTTCGACAAGGCGCGCGATATCACGCCCCGGCCGCACTGGAATCGTGACATGCGGCACTTGCAGTTTGAGAATTTCGTAAAATTCCTGATCAAGCCCGATTCTATCCACTTCTTCCAGCTCCTGCCAGTCTTTCAATGTTACAACCAGGTCAAGACGCTTTTCGTTTCGAATGGAGCCGATGCCAAAAACGGAAACGACATTGATGATTCCGATGCCGCGGACTTCCATGTGGTTGCGCGTGAGATCCGGAGAGGTCGCCATCAACTCGCGGCCCTCGAGTGATTTGATCCGCGTGACGTCGTCGGAAACGAGACTGTAACGCCGCTCGATCAGTCCGAGGACGCACTCGCTTTTCCCAACGCCACTCGCCCCGCGAATCAATACGCCGATACCAAGGATATCGACCATGCTGCCGAACTCCGTGACCGTCGGCGCAAAATCCATTTCCAGCGCAATGGTCGCGGCGTTGATGAATTTCATCGTGATCATCGGTGTGCGAAAAACGGCCACGCCTGCTTCATCAGCAACGGCAAGTAGATCGGCATCGAGATGAGAACCGCGCGACGCGACCAGACACGGAATTTTCTGTTCGCAAAGCGCGCGGAAGCGACGCCGTCGCACCTGGGGCGATAGACTTTTCAGATATGACTGCTCGGCCGCGCCCAGAACCTGCATGCGCTTCTCCGCGAAGTAGGTGTAGAAGCCCGAAAGCGCCAGTCCCGGACGGTTAATCGTCGGCTCGCGAATTTTTCGCTGAAAACCGACACACTTGCCTTCCAACTTAAGGTGAAGTTTTTCCGCATGCGCGTTGTAGAAACTCTCCACGGTAACGATCGGAATATTTTTCCGCTGATCGCTGCCGGAAGTGATGGTTTGAACTGTGGTCGCGGGCATGTCCACCTGCTCTGTAGCGGCGGTCTGCGACCGTCGCAAACTGGTCTGCGTTTTCGAGCGACGGTCAGAGACTGCCGCTACAGAGAAATCAACTTGTCGCCGGCTCGATCAATCCGAAATCGCCGCCTTTGCGCCGGTAAAGAACATTGACCCGGGAATCCCGCGCATTCCGGAAGACCAAAAATTGCCGGTGCGACATTTCCAACTGCAACACTGCTTCATCAACGTACATCGGCTTTACCGGATAACGTTCTGTGCGCACGACCGGATGCTGCGGATGTTCGTCATCCTCCACTGGCTCGGGATGCAGCACTTGTTCTTCCAAATGCTCGATCACATCCTTGCGCGGACGATGTTTCCGCATGAGCCGCGTTTTGTACTTGCGCATTTGCCGCGCAACCTTGTCCGTCACCTGATCGAGCGCGGCGTACATGTCGTCGGTTTCTTCGCACGCTTCGATCGTGATGTGATTGGAACAGACGAGAATGACCTCGGCGGAATGCCGATATTTCTCCACTTCGAGAATCACATGCGCCTCGATGATCTTAGGATAATCGAGATGCAGGCTTTCAATTTTCTTCGTGGCGTAATCGTTGATCGCCGGTGTGATTTGGAGATGACGACCGGTGACTTTGACGGGCGGATGAGCATTTGCTGATAACACGCGTACTCCTTCTACATTCGGAACCGCTCGCCCAGATAAAGCTGACGGCTGATTGGATCGTTGATGAGGAAATCTTTTGTCCCTTCGCTTTCGACGCGCCCTTCGAAAATCAAGTAGGCGCGATCGACGATGGAAAGGGTCTCCCGCACGTTATGATCCGTGATCATGATGGCGAGGCCCGATTTGCGCAGATTAACAATGATCTGCTGCACATCGTAGACCGCGATCGGATCGACGCCGCTAAACGGTTCGTCGAGCATGAGCAACTTGGGCTGCGTCACAAGCGAGCGCGCAATGGTCAGACGCCGCTTTTCGCCACCGCTTAGAGTGAGCGCCTGATTTTTCGCGATGCGTTCGATGCCGAACTGATGCAGCAACTGTTCGCAACGATTCCGTCTTTCCGCCTTGCTCATCGGCAGCGTCTCGAGAATGGCGAGAATATTTTGTTCCACTGTCATCTTGCGAAAGATCGATTCTTCCTGCGGCAGATATCCCATGCCGAGCCGGGCTCGCTTGTACATCGGAAATCTTGTCACATCGGTTCCGGAGAAAATGACGCGGCCGCTGTTTGGCCTAACGAGTCCAACGATCATGTAAAAGCTGGTCGTCTTGCCGGCGCCATTTGGCCCGAGCAGCCCGACAATTTCACCCGCGCGGACAGTCAGATTCACGCCGTTCACAACCGCACGGCCACCGTAAATTTTGACGAGCTGTTCGGTGAGAAGAACTTCTTCCGTTCCGATCTCCGACGCTTTCGACAGATCCGGTGATGTGGCCGGCAACGTTCCGCTCGTCATTGCTTCGGAGATTCTGATGGTGACGGAGATGCCGATGCGCCGGGAGATGCAGACGCGCCAGGCGACGGCGACGGTTCCTGTCGGATTTCGGTGCGGCTCGGACCGCGCGTGGTCAATTGTCCGTCCTGATTCAATATCATAACAGTGTCGGGACTGGTGGCGATATGCATGTTCACGCCCTGCTGCACGCGTGGATTTCCGCTTAACTGTACGATCCCGTCACTAGTCGTGTAAATCGCATTATCCGACAGGCCGAGGGTGCGTTGCGGCGGTCCACCGTTTGGATCCGGACGGTCGCGCACAACCGCTACGTGACTGTCGGCCACTGCTTTTTCGAGCCCTTTGTTTTCTTTGCTGATGTAAGCAGTCAATTTGTCCGATTGCATGGCGAAACGTGGATCGTTCACTTTCACGTGGCCGGTAAATTTACCGACGTTGTTCGCGGAATCGAAGAAAGCTTCATCCGCATAAATCTCGGTCGTGACAGCTTCAGTTGGGTGCGCCAGATCAATCGGGCCGGACTTTTTCTCAGCAGCGTCTTCTTTCGCAGCCGAAGCGGTCCGGGCTGCCTTCGCTGATTTTTTTGGTTTGTCCTGCGCTACGAGCGTCGTGCAAACCAATGCGGAAATGATTCCCAAAAGAATCGCTCTCATTCGCTCGTTTTCGGCATCAATTCCGAGTGGCCTTTGATCGTCATTTTGACATTTCCCGTCATTGTCCCTTGTCGCGTCATCGTATCGAACTGCATCGTGTCGCCGACGATATCAAAATCAGCGCGGTGCACGGTCGAGCGCTGTTTCGAACTGATGATACGCGTTTTCAAATCAAGCACTCCATCGCTCATCTCAAGCTCTAGATCCGGCTTCTGTTCATTGTAGGTTGTCATCTTCAGATCGCGCAGTTGGAGATGATTATCATCCAATCGTTTCGCGACTCCGGCGACAAATCGATTGCTCAGGATGCCGCGCAAATCATAATCGGGCAGGACGAGCCCTTTGGCTTCGTGGCCGACGGGCAATGGCACCGTGTCTTCCTTTTTTTCCTGCGCCTTCTTTTCCTCCTCCTGTTTCTTACGTTTGTGGCCTTTGCTTTGGCCTACGGCAGTCGAGCCAAGTGCGCACAGTAAAAGCGAAATCAAAAGCGCGCGCCCGACTTGCCACGCCGTAGTAATTCGAAGGCGGGTCCGGACGCGACCGCTACGACACGGTAGCATGAATAGCTCTTAACATGCGAAGGTGCTTCGGCAACTGCTTTAGCGGAATCTGATTCGGTCCATCCGAAAGCGCGCGCGCCGGATTCTCGTGCACCTCGAGAAAAATTCCGTCGCAACCAGCAGCGACGGCTGCGCGCGCCAGCACCGGCGCGAGCTCACCGTCGCCGGAAGTTGCATCGCCCGCTCCGCCAGGACGCTGCACGGAATGAGTGGCATCGAAAATCACGCGGTAACCGGCCTTCCGCATCCAATAAAGCGAGCGCATGTCGGCAACGAGATTGTTGTAGCCAAAAGTTGTCCCGCGTTCGGTGAAGAAAAATTTGTCGTTACCGAACGCCACCAACTTCTCCGCGATATTGCGCACATCCCACGGCGCCAAAAACTGGCCTTTCTTCACGTTTACGATCCGCCCAGTTTCCGCGGCTGCGCGCAAAAGATCGGTTTGTCGACAAAGGAATGCCGGGATTTGAAGAATATCGATCTTCTCCCCCGCAATTTCCGCGTCCGCCGGCGAATGCACATCGCTCGTGACCGGAATCTTCAGCTTCTTGCCGATTGCGGCCAGCAGTTCGCATCCTTCGCGCGCACCGATTCCGCGAAACGAACGCACCGAAGTCCGGTTGGCTTTGTCGTACGATGCTTTAAAAATAAACGGCACCGATTCGTTCGCGCAGATTTCTGCGATCCGTTCCGCCATGCGCCAGAGAAATCTCTCCGACTCGATCACGCACGGACCAAGAATGAAGGCGAGCTCCTTTCCGCCGATAGAGACGTTTTGAACTTTGAGCGGCTTTTTTTTCACGTTGTCATCCCGAGCGAAGCGAGGGACCTCTCGAGAACTCCAAGATTACACAAGCCAACAAGACGTCATCTTTCGCCTTGTGCGATGTTCTTTTTCAACCGCGAAGCACCAGACGACATCGCGAGATCCCTCGCTTCGCTCGGGATGACCCGCGTATGTATGAGATCGAAAATCGCAAATGGCGCATAAAGCAGCGCGTAAAATGCGAAGGCGACGAGATTGATTTGGAAAATGTAAAGCGGGCGCCAGTCCGACAGCAAACTGAGAAGCGATGCGGCCTGCGGTTTATGCAAAAGAAATCCGTAATTCACTCCGGTCACCTGATCGACCACGAGCGCGACGACGAGATAAATCTCCGACCACAATACTGTTCGCCAGAGCGATCCGAGTGTTGGCCGAAATTTACGGCTCAAGATCAGGTAAATTATTCCGGCCACGATCGCGCCGTGATCGAGAAAAAAAGTGAAGAATCGGAAATCCGGAAAACCGAATTGCAGGTTTGGCGTGATGATCGCCTGCAAACTGCCGCCGATTCCCCAAAAGTAACAAACCTCCAGCCAGCGCTGCCGATTTTCTTTCAGTAACGCGACGATGACGGCGATCATCGTCCAGTCACACAACTGCATCGGCAGCATCTCGCGCCAATCGACGTAGCCGTGTTGCCAGCGAAAAATGACGTAGCCCGCGTAGTTCGTAAACAGCATCAGCGCCAACGACCATCGGATAGCGCGGTCGAGAGCTTTTGAATTCGTTAGGCGAAACGCCACTGCAAACAGGGTCGGCAGGGCGAGCGTCAAAAAAATCGCGCAAAGATGCGCCGGACCGAATTGGATCAGCGGTGGTGCGTCATTCATCGCCCGATCAACATGGTTGTCATTTCGAGCGAAACCAATGTGGGAGCGGCCTCAGCGCCGCGACTACGCCCGTCCGGCTCAGACTCGGGACACTGAGGTCCCTCCCACTTTGGAAGAGATGTCTCCCGCCTTCGTTCCACTCCGGCGCGGCAGACGACTTCGCTCGACATAACAGAAAAGCCTAACGAATGACCCAGAGATTGCACGGGATCACATCGGTTACCCACGCAATCTGCGCCGGCAATTTTTTCTCAGCGCTGCCCTGTGGCAGCACTGGCACCGCGAGCAAATCCGCCTCGATCGCCTGCACAAAATCCGATGCAGCATAGGCCGTGTTACCGCGGACGCAGCGGGCCTCGATCGGAACATCCGTTGCGCCCGCGGCAAGAATGAATTGCTCCAGCGCGGCTTCTTCTTCCTGAAGCGTCCGCGCCGGCTCGCTCGTTCTCGCCCGGCGCGACGCGCGCGCCTCATCGAAGGTGGTGTAAACGCGGATGACATAGAGACGTTCGCAGCCCTCGCGTTGCGCGAGGTGCAAAGTCATGGCGAGAGCGCGCTGTCCATGTTCGGAATAATCCGCCATGAAGACAATTTTCTTCATCGGCTTCGGTTCGGTTTCGGGATGCGTGAACAGGATGACGGAACAATCGGCATCCCGCACGAGACGGCGCGCGACGTTTCCGAGAAACGATCGCAGAATGACTTCCTTTTCCAGCGCGCCGGCGACGATCAAATCGATATTATTGGAATTCGCGGCGCGCAAAATCGCTGCTGCCGGCTCACCGGTTTCGTAAAGAATCGGCGAATCTGGTGGCAGCTCGAGTTGCGCCAAAACGTCGGCAAATTTTTTCGCCTTTTCCGCATCGCGTTCGCCGGCGTAAATCACACTCAACGTCGCACCAAACCGGTCACGCATGCGTTTCGCTTCCGCGAGCACCTGCATAAACCGCGGTGAAAAGGTGCTGGCGACAGCGACAGATCGATAGAAGGGCTCCGGCATGAAGGCTGTAACTTCCTGCTTCATCGTCTTTCAGCAACTCGACCGGGTCTCGCAGTCTTCGATTGCGACGCGTACGAGACAGGTTTGAAGCCTGTGTTACTCTTCCGCCAAATGCGACGCGCAATTTATCCCGGCAGCTTTGATCCAGTGACGAACGGTCACCTCGATGTGATCGAGCGCGCCCGAAAACTTTTCGACCAAGTCATTGTCGCGGTGGCCTACAATGACGAGAAGCAACCGCTGTTTTCGCTGAACGAACGGCTCGATCTTTTGCGCGAATCAGTCCCGGACGGTGACAACGTGCGGATCGCGAGTTTCGAAGGGTTGCTCGTTGATTTCGCCAAAAAAGAACATGCGGGCGCGGTCATCCGCGGTCTTCGCGCGATTTCGGATTTTGAATTCGAATTTCAGATGGCGTTGATGAACCGAAAACTGGAAACCGAAGTGGAAACGATATTTCTCATGCCGAAGGAGGAATACACGTACTTGAGTTCCCGGATCGTGAAGGAAATCGCGCGGCTCGGTGGTGATGTTTCGAGTTTTGTGCCGGCGCCGGTGGCGAAGGCGTTGGGGAAAAAGCTAAAGCGATAAGGCGCTCGCAAAATGAAAATTCATCTCAAACAAATTCCCGCGGAAGGCTTGCATCTGGAAGGCGATGAGACGTGTCCGATTCCGGAATTAGAAAAGGACGGCGTTCGATGCGTGGGACCTCTCCATTACAATCTCGATCTCGGAGTCTCCAACGGCGCGCTTTGGGCCAATGGCTCGCTGACGCAACCGGTGGAAATGAGTTGCGTCTCGTGTCTGGAAAAATTCGTGCACGAAATCAAGGTGCCGGCATTCGCCATTCACATGGAACTGCATGGGCCGGAGACAGTCGATCTATCGCCTTTGATCCGCGAAGACCTTTTGCTGAACCTGCCGGCTTATCCGCACTGCGATCGGGAAGGCGACCGCAAATGCAAGGCGAGCATTCCGCAACCTGCCGAAACCGAGTCGAAGCGTAAACCGGACTGGAGCGCGCTCGACAAACTGAAAGTGAAAAAATAACCGCCAGTTGTTTTTTCCTGATTTCCATTGCTTTCCTAATGCGCTCTTATGGGAGTTCCGAAACGCAAAACTTCAAAGATGCGGCTACGCACGCGCAAGGCTTCGCTTCGCTGGCGCGCGCCGCAGTTGAACAAATGCCCGCAGTGCGGCAGCAGCATCGCATCGCACACTGCGTGTCCTTCCTGCGGCTATTACAAAGGCCGACAGGTCCTCACGGTCGAAGCGAAGTGATTGAGAGCGCCGCGCCGTCGGCGCCGCCGAAGCCGGATCCCCTCGAGCGCGTGAAAACTTGCGCAATATTTTATTTTTGCATTCGTTACCGTAAGTTCGCAAACTTCCGCACCCGATGAAGATCGCGCTTGATGCCATGGGTGGCGATTTTGGACCGCCCGTTCTCGTGGCTGGTGCTGTCATGGCGCTGAAGGAGTACGGCCAGATCACGAAACTCTTTCTCGTGGGCGACTCAACCAAAATTGAAGCCGAGCTGAACAAGCACGGTTGTAACGACGGCCGAATCGAGATTTTTCATTCGAGTCAGGTTGTGGAGATGAGCGATCGGGCCGTTGAAGCGGTGCGACGAAAAAAGGATTCCTCCATCAGCCGGGCGGTCGATCTGGTAAAGCACGACAAGGCTGACGCGGTGGTAAGCGCGGGCCATACCGGCGCGGCCGTCGCCGCAAGTGCGATCAAGCTTCGGACATTGCCCGGGATCGATCGGCCGGGTATCGCGGCGGTGCTTCCTACGGAAACAAACGTATTTGTTCTGATCGACGCGGGGGCAAACATCGATGCCCGGCCCGAACATCTTGTGCAATACGCCTTCATGGGCACGGTCTATTCGCGCCATGTTCTCGGATACAAAAGCCCGACAGTCGGCCTGATATCGCTTGGCGAAGAAGACGTCAAAGGCAACGAGATGACAAAGGAAGTCTTCAAGATGCTGAAGAAGAGCTCACTCAACTTTGTCGGCAATATCGAGGGCCGCCACCTTTTCGAGGATCCGGTGGAGGTGGTGGTGTGCGACGGTTTCGTGGGCAACGTGATTTTGAAAACGTGCGAATCGATTTCCGTCGCAATCTTCACGTGGCTGAAACACGAGCTTGCGCGCACACCGATGCGTAAGCTGGGAGCGCTGCTCGCGCGTGAATCCTTCCGGACAATCAGAGACAAGACCAATTACGAAGAATACGGCGGCAGTCCTCTTCTGGGGGTCGACGGTATTTGTATCATTGCCCACGGCGGGAGCACGCCGCTCGCGATCAAGAATGCGCTGCGCGTGGCGGCCGAGTCGATTGAACAACAGGTGAATCCGCATATCGTCGAAGAGATTCGCCGTTATCATGAAACGACAGCCCCGCTCGAGCCCGCGCTCCGGTAAACCGCTTCGCTCCGTCTCAATCGTTGGCACCGGCAGTTACGTGCCGGAGAAAGTTCTGACCAATGACGATCTCTCGGGCATGGTCGACACGAGCGACGAATGGATCACAACACGAACCGGCATCAAAGAACGCCGCATCGCCGCCAAAGATGAAACGACGAGCGACATGGCGACGAAAGCAGCGCTGAAGGCGATCGAACAGGCCAAAATCAAGGCGAGCGACATCGATTTGATTCTCGTGGCGACAGCAACGCCCGACATGATCTTCCCGGCGACAGCCTGTTTTGTGCAAACGAAGATCGGAGCAAAAAAGGCGGCCTGTCTCGATGTTTCCGCTGCGTGTGCCGGATTTCTTTTCGCTCTCGAGATCGCGCAGCAGTTCATCACTTCGCACACCTACGAGACAGTCCTCGTCATTGGCGCGGAGAAACTCACCTCGATTACCAACTGGACCGATCGCAATACGTGCGTGCTTTTTGGCGACGGCGCCGGTGCCGCCATCTTGCGACATCGCGGCGGCGGCACGCATGGAGTCATCAGCACTCACATCGGAAGCGATGGGGAGTTCGCCAATATCTTGTTCATGCCCGGCGGCGGCTGCAAAACGCCGATCACGCGCGAAAATGTCGACCGCCACCTGGTGACGATTCACATGACGGGCAAGGAAGTTTACAAACAAGCGGTCACGGCCATGCTGCGCGCGTCGAAGATCGCACTCGAACAAGCTGGCCTGACGATTGACGACATTTCTTGCGTCATTCCTCATCAGGCAAACGCTCGGATCATTGAAGCAATCGCCGGTCGCTTGAAGATTCCGCTCGATCGGTTTTTTGTGAACCTCGATCGTTACGGGAATACTTCCGCGGCCGCTGTTGCCATCGCTCTTGACGAAGCGAATCGAAGCGGCCGCATCAAGCCGGGTGATTACATCCTGATGGTCGTGTTCGGCGGAGGCCTGACGTGGGCGAGTACCGTCATCGAATGGTGAGAAGATGTTGAAGCGATGAAGGGTTGAACCGTTGAAGCGGTTCTTTTTTCACGTTAACATTTTGTCTCCTACGCTTTAACGCTTCATCGCTTTAACTTTTCAACGCCGATGCTAATCGAAACACACGCCCATCTTGATTATCCGGATTTCGCACCGGACTTCGCCGATGTATTGCGACGTGCCGAAGAGGCCGATGTGACGCGCATCGTCACGATAGGAACTTCGCTGGAAAGCAGCATGCGCGCGGTCGAATTGGCGGAAAAATATCCGAGCGTGTTTGCGGTGATCGGCGTTCATCCGACCTACGCGGAGGAGGCGGCCGACGATGTGATCGATCCGTTGCGCGAACTGGCGAAAAGCCGGCGCGTTGTCGCGATCGGTGAGACCGGTCTCGATTATCATCGATTGCCGAGCGTGGAATTGTCGAAGGAGCGCAAGACGCAGGTATTCGCGAAGGCGTTGCAAAGCTCGACCGAGGAAGAAATCGAAGCCGACATTCACGACGGCGCCTACAAATCGAAACAGGCGAGTTTGTTTGAGCAACAGCTCGATCTCGCGGTTGAACTCGGACTGAACGTTGTCATTCATCAACGCGATGCATGGGACGACACGCTCGAAATCATGCGGCCGTATACCGGAAAACTTCGCGGCGTCTTCCATTGCTTTCGGCGGGACGCGCGAACAAGCGGAGGAAGTGATCGCGCTCGATCATCTCGTTTCCTTTACCGGAATCGTGACGTTTAAGAACGGCGCGAGCGTGCGCGAAGTTGCGGCACAAATTCCGCTTTGGAAATTTATGGTGGAAACGGATTGTCCATACCTCGCGCCGGTTCCCGTTCCGCGGAAAGCGGTGCGAACCGTGGCACACGCGTCTCGTCGCGGAATCAATCGCGAATGCGCGCGGTGTGCCCTTGCAGGAAATTGCCGAAGCAACGACAGAAACGGCGGAAAAATTTTTTCGGTTCGAATGAAGCAGCGAGATGGAGGGCGCCGCGCGGTCGGCGCCATTGTATTAGGGACACGGCGCGTGTCCCTCCATGTTTTCGTTTTTATGCTTTCAATTTTCTTTTTCGCCTCCTGCGCGACGCCTCCCGATACAGCGCACCGGGTTATCATCAGTGTTCCGGAACAAAGAATGGCCGTGCTTGAAAACGGAAAACCGATCGCGACGTATCCTGTTTCCACCTCGAAATTCGGCATCGGAGATTATCGCGGTGCTTGGAGCACGCCTCTTGGCAATCTCGAAGTCGCGACAAAAATCGGCGATGGCGCTCCCATCGGCGCGGTGTTTAAGGATCGTCGCTTCACCGGCGAAGTGATCCCGGTTAATGCTCCCGGACGAGATCCAATCGTTACGCGGATTCTGTGGCTGCGCGGCATGGAGCCGCAGAACGCGAATGCTTACCGTCGCTACATCTACATCCATGGCACGCCGGAAGAACGGAATATCGGCTTGCCGGCCAGCTACGGTTGCGTGCGCATGCGGTCGCGCGATGTCATTCAACTTTACAACACCGTCGGCCTCGGCGCTGAGGTCTCGATCGTCACCGCTCCCCTACACGCTATTGTCCCGGCTGTTCCGCCGCCGGGCGGTATCGTCGCGCAAATGAAGGAGCCGTTTGCGGGAGTGATTGCTCGTTAGGCTAATCGTTAGGGCAGTTTGCCTAACCGCTCCTGCGTCGTCCGGCGCGACAGCACTTCCAGGTCGGCATCGACCATAATCTGGACAAGCTCCTTGAAGCGGACTTTCGGTTCCCAACCGAGAATCTTTTTCGCTTTCGCCGGATTTCCGATGAGCAAGTCGACTTCGGCCGGACGTTCATAACGCGGATCGTGTTTCACGAATTCTTTCCAATCCAGATCAACATGAGCAAAGGCGAGTTCCGCAAACTCGCGGACTGTATGCGTTTCATTTGTCGCCAAAACGAAATCGTCGCCTTCGCCATGCTGCAGAATTCGCCACATTCCTTCGACATACTCCGGCGCGTAGCCCCAGTCCCGTTTCGCATCGAGATTTCCAAGGAATAATTCTTTCTGCAAACCGTGCTTGATTGCAGCAACAGCGCGCGAAATTTTTCGCGTGACGAACGTTTCGCCGCGACGCGGACTTTCGTGATTGAAGAGAATACCGTTGCTCGCGCATAGCCCGTAGCTTTCGCGATAGTTTATCGTCGCCCAATACGAAAAAACTTTTGAGACACCGTACGGACTGCGCGGCCAGAACGGCGTCTTCTCCGTTTGCGGAACTTCCTGTGCCTTGCCGAACATTTCGCTGCTCGACGCCTGGTAAAAACGAGGTTTGATGCCGGTTTCACGCATCGCCTCTAGAATGCGGATCGTGCCGACGCCGCTCACATCGGCGGTGTATTCGGGAATGTCGAAGCTCACGCGCACATGGCTTTGCGCCCCGAGATGATAAATTTCGTCCGGTTGTAATTGGTAGAGCAGCTTCACCAAATTAACCGAATCGGTCAGATCGCCGTAATGCAGGAACAGCCGCACGCCGTTGATGTGCGGGTCGGCATAGAGATGATCGATCCGCGCTGTGTTAAACGTGCTCGCACGCCGAATGATGCCGTGCACTTCGTACCCTTTTTCGAGAAGCAGATCAGCCAGATAACTCCCGTCCTGCCCGGTGATCCCAGTGATGAGAGCCTTCTTCATGACTTAACTTTGGACCGACGAGTGAACCATTAAACGTGCCAGCACAGCGCGCTGCGCCTCGATCAATTGCGCCACGCCCTTTTGCCCGATAATCGAGCATCTGCGTCAATTCTTCCTGCGAAAATGTCGCTTCTTCACCAGAACCTTGGAGCTCGACAAGTTCTCCGTCTTCAGTTGCGACGAGATTGAAATCGACGCGTGACGGCTTTGTCTTCTTCGTAGTTGAGGTCAACGATTGGCGCTTCCATCAAGAACGCCGGCACTCACCGCGGCGACAAGTTTCGTCATCGGTGGAGCAGCGACCTTCTGCTCTTCCACCAGCTTTCGACACGCAACGGCGACCGCGAGGCTTGCACCGGTGATGGCAGCGGTGCGCGTTCCACCATCGGCTTGCAGCACATCACAATCGACCCACATCGTGCGCGGTCCCAGCTTCCCGAGATCGAGCACCGCGCGCAGCGATCGGCCGATCAGTCTTTGAATTTCCGTGCTGCGCCCGTCGAGTTTGCCGCGAGAGATATCGCGCGCTTTTCGCGATGTCGTCGAATAGGGCAACATCGAATATTCCGCCGTCAGCCAGCCACCGGTCACGCCCTGCTCCTTCATCCAACGGGGAACGATTTCCTCAATCATTACTCCGCAAATCACGCGCGTGTTTCCCATTGCGACCAGGACGGATCCACTTGCATGCGGAGCAACCCCGAGTTCGAAACTAATTGGCCGAATTTGATCGGGAGCACGGCCATCGCTGCGTTGGTTAGGCGGATTCAAAACGTCCGCAGATTACGCAGTTTCCTTTCTTTGTCATTTGGAGGGCGGCCGCGCCGTCGGCGCCCTGTCGGACACGACGGCGCGTGTCCCTCCATTAACTGTCCATTAACCGTTCACGACGCGGCCGCCGTTCGGACGCAACATTTGCCCCGTCATATAACGAGATCATCGGACGCGAGGAAAACAAAAGGCCCGCGTAATCGCTCGCGCCTGATTTCGGCGCTGGCCGCATCTTGTACTCGCGACCAGGTTGCTTTCTCTGGTGTTGCGGGGGACGGACTTGCTTCGCTTTAGGATCGCGAAAACAATCGATTTTCGCTCCGGTCCCAGCCGTTTTCCATTGGCCCTCAAACAAAAGAATGATTTCTGAGTTGACGAGCAAAATTCTCGCGCTAATTTGCTGGCCCGCCTGACGCGGGACTCCTCTAATAAAGGAGTTCGTTCTTGTACATTTGGGACTGCAAATTGGAGCTCAATTTTGTCCCGGCCTTGATTTTCGGAAACGAAATAAATGTCGGCCCAAGATTGAGTTTTTTTTGTGCCTCAAATGTGCGGAATGTGAACCCCGAAGAAGTTCGGGGCTGGTTCTTTGACATCTACATACAGGGTAGTAAGAAAATACAACTTTAAGAGCTGAGTCTGAATCAAAGCGCTCCGGTCTTCGGATCGGGGCGGAGAGTTTCAGTTATCAAAGAATCTCTGGTCGAAAGACCGGAACAGATTGATCAAGCTACAAAGAGCGCATCATGGATGCCTTGGTGCCAATAGGCGATGAAGGACGTGGTAAGCTGCGATAAGCTACGGAGAGCGGCAAACACGCTTTGACCCGTAGATTTCCGAATGGGATAACCTGAGTGAGGTAATACTTGCTCGAGTTCCTGTGAATACATAGCAGGAACATCGCGACACCCGGTGAAGTGAAACATCTCAGTAACCGGAGGAAAAGAAAGCGAAAGCGATTCCGTCAGTAGTGGCGAGCGAAAGCGGAAGAGACCAAACCACCAGCTTGCTGGTGGGGTTGTAGGAGCCCGATGTGGTAGTGCAAAGGTTAGGTGAAGCTTCTGGAAAGCTGCGCCATAGAGGGTGAAAGGCCCGTAACCGAAAACTGGAGCACGCCTAGGGATTTCCTGAGTAATACGATGCACGTGAAACTTCGTATGAATCTGTGCGGACCACCGCATAAGTCTAAATACTAATTGGCGACCGATAGTGAACCAGTACCGCGAGGGAAAGGTGAAAAGAACCGCTGTGAGCGGAGTGAAATAGTACCTGAAATGATGTGCTTACAAGGTGTCAAAGTCCGCCTCGGCGGATGATGGCGTGCCTTTTGCTTAATGAGTCTGCGAGTTACTATCAGTGGCAAGCCTAAGTTCTTCTGGAATGGAGGCGAAGCGAAAGCGAGTCCGAAATGGGCGAACATAGTTGCTGGTAGTAGACCCGAAGCGGAGGTGATCTACCCATGAGCAGGTTGAAAGTTGCTTAACCGCAACTGAAGGACCGAACCCGTGAAGGTTGAAAACTTCTGGGATGACTTGTGGGTAGGAGCGAAAGACTAATCAAACCCCGTGATAGCTGGTTCTCCCCGAAATAGCTTGAGGGCTAGCCTCGTGTGCTGACCTGCGGAGGTAGAGCACTGGATGAACTAGGGCCCATACCAGGGTACCGAACTCAATCAAACTCCGAATACCGCAGGGTGTAACACGGGAGTCAGTGCGTGAGGGATAAGCTTCACGCGCGAGAGGCAAACATGCCAGACCAGCAGCTAAGGTGCCCAAATACCGTTCAGTGGAAAGGATGTGAGGTTGCTTAGACAGTGAGGATGTTGGCTTAGAGGCAGCCATCATTTAAACAGTGCGTAATAGCTGACTCATCGAGCGATCTCGCGCCGATAATGATTGGCGATAAGCGGTATACCGAAGCTCTGGAAGACGTTCGATTTCGATCGAGCGGATTGGTAGGGGAGCGTTGTAGCGACATCGAAGCAGGAGCGGAAGCAACTGTGGAGTTTCTACAAGTGAGAATGCAGACATGAGTAGCGATAAGCCAGGTTAAATTCCTGGCCGCCGTAAACCCAAGGTTTCCTGGGGAAGGTTCGTCCTCCCAGGGTTAGTCGGGACCTAAGTCGAGGCCGAAGGGCGTAGACGATGGAAAGCAGGTTCAATATTCCTGCACCGGCTGTGGTTAAGTCTGGTTGTGACATATGAGTGGAGGCAGGCCGTCGATTGAAAGTGGCGGTCCCGCAAGGGGACGTGGAGGCTTCGGCTGAAGCGGATCTGTTAAAACTTGTATCAAGAAAACCAATCAGATGTTCCCACGGTTGCCCGTACCGTAATCCGACACAGGTGGGTGAGTAGAATATACTAAGGCGCGTGAGTGAAACCTCGTTAAGGAACTCGGCAATCTAGCCCCGTAACTTCGGAAGAAGGGGTACCCCGCACCTTTTTGCGCTTAGCAAAAATGGCGGAAGCACCAAATTCCAAGCACCAAATCCCAAACAGTTAGCGGCTTCGCCGATTGTTTTGGAGCTTTAGAGATTGAAGTTTCTCTGGAGCTTGGAGCTTGAGTCCTTGGAGCTTCACCTTTTTGAGCGCAGCTCAAAAAGGTGCGGGGTCGCAGTGAAATGGGTCAACCGACTGTTTAACAAAAACACAGCACTCTGCTAAGTCGTAAGACGACGTATAGGGTGTGACACGTGACCAATGCGGAAAGATTATGGTAAGTGGTTAGAGGAGCAATCTTCGAAGCTACGAGCCGAAGTCCCCGTGAATGTCGGCCGTAACTATAACGGTCCTAAGGTAGCGAAATTCCTTGTCGGGTAAGTTCCGACCTGCACGAATCGTGTAACGAGTTGACCGCTGTCTCAACGAGGAGCTCAGCGAAGTTGTAGTGGCGGTGAAGATGCCGCCTACCCGCAGTAGGACGGAAAGACCCTATGCACCTTTACTACACGCTGTTACTGTTGTTTCGATTTTGATGCTTAGCGTAAGTGGGAGGCTTTGATTGCTGCCTTTTGGGGTAGCATGAGCCAACAATGAAACACCACCCTTCGGAATTGGAATAACTAACCTTTGCCCGTCTAACCGGGAAAGGGACACTGGCAGCCGGCTAGTTTTACTGGGGCGGTATCCTCCCAAAGAGTAACGGAGGAGTACGAAGGTTGGCTCAACCTGGTTGGCAATCAGGTGACGAGTATATGGATATAAGCCAGCTTAACTGTGAGAGACACATCTCGAGCAGATACGAAAGTAGGTCCAAGTGATCCGGTGGTTGAATGTGGAATTGCCATCGCTCAACGGACAAAAGGTACGCTAGGGATAACAGGCTGATCCTGCCCAAGAGCTCATATCGACGGCAGGGTTTGGCACCTCGATGTCGGCTCATCACATCCTGGGGCTGGAGAAGGTCCCAAGGGTCCGGCTGTTCGCCGGTTAAAGTGGTACGCGAGCTGGGTTCAGAACGTCGCGAGACAGTTCGGTCCTTATCCACTGTGGGCGCAGGAGAATTGAGGGGTTCAGACCTTAGTACGAGAGGACCGGGTCTGACGAACCGCTGGTGTTCCAGTTGTCGTGTCAACGGCAGTGCTGGGTAGCTATGTTCGGAAAGGATAAGCGCTGAAAGCATCTAAGCGCCAAGCCTATCCCAAGATGAGTTCTCCCTGAAGAGTCGTGGTAGACCACCACGTTGATAGGTCACTGGTGTAAGTGCAGTAATGTATGCAGCTAAGTGATACTAATAACTCGTTCGGCTTGATCATTTACTTTTCTGTTAACCCGTTGCCTTGGAAACGAGGCAACGGCACACAGAGAAGATCAAATGATCTTAAAATAAAACGAAGCCTTAAGCGTTGGCTTTCCCTTCCTGTATGTAGATATCAGAGAACCAGAAGTTCTTTTTAAATAAGGATTGTCATCCCGAGCGAAGCGAGGGACCTCACGATTGTTCGGAGAGGTTTTGCTACGCCAGAGATTGACCGCATCATCAGAGATTCGGCCTCGCGTCTCACTGCGGTTCGCACTCTGGTGATAATAGCGCAGTGGCACCACCCGTTCCCATTCCGAACACGGAAGTGAAACGCTGCAGCCCCGATGGTAGTGCGACGATAGGTTGT
>CAVTRW010000004.1:0-478721 GCA_963737195.1 uncultured Verrucomicrobiae bacterium | reverse complement strand
GCTTGACCATGATGGAGGCTATGCTTGCGGGCTGCGTTCCCATCGTCGCAGCATGCGGAGGCCCGGGCACCGCGGTGACGGAAGAATGCGGTGTCAGGCTGCCGGTTACCACACCAAAACAAATGGCAGAGGAAATCGCGAATGCCATTGTTCGCTTCGACCGAGACCGAGCATTGATCGCTCGTATGGGCCAACTCGCGAGCGAGCGGATTGCCGAGACTTACACAGAACAAAGATTCGTCAGCGCAATCAATGCGGTTTACCAGGCGGCTATCGCCTCTTGAAAACTTCCTTCGTCAAACCTTGCCTTCACCTTCGCTCACATTGGTTGACGAACGCAGTGTGAGCTTCTCAAAATTCGGTTTCTCGTGGACGGTGAAGCCGAGCTCCTGTTTCCAGTAGCGCAGCCGTTTTTGCGGAAAAAAAGTTGCGCGTACCGCTTCGTTCAATCCAATGATATGAATCTTTCCCCGCCAGGGAATGAACAGGGCTTTCCCCAAACTCCGTCCCGTCGAGCAATCGACAATTTTTGTGCCGAAGATGCGTGCGATTCCCATCACTAACGAACGCGCAAGTCTCCGCATCATCGCTCCCAAAGATACTTCACCGGATGCAAAGTCCATGCCCCGTTTTTTTGCGCGCGGGCGATTTCGTTAGTCTTGTCTTTCAGAACACCGACAAATTCGTCCTGCGCACCGTAATCACGCACGCGAAAACCGAGATGGTGCGCGAGCGTGGGCAAAAAAATCTCCACATAAATCGGGAATGGTTCTTCGCCCGAAGCGACCGCCGAGAACGCTTGGCGTTTCCAAAAACTTCCGCTCCCGAACATGGATAACACCACTTCCGGGTCGTCGCGGCGGGTTATCCTCGACCAATACTCGCCGAACTTTTCGTTCGACGCGTGATAGAGAAAATGCGCGTTGCTCGTTCCATCCACGCGCTGCAGATGAAAGCCGATTACGTCCGCGCGCTCGTCTTTAAGCCGTTTAATCTGCCGGGCGTTCAGATCGGAGACGATGGGCAGGTGATCGTATTCGGCGAAATGAACAAAGTTGAAATCAGCTCCTTCGCCTTGCAGGAAATGATTCACCGCGTGGTAGAGCTGAGTGTAACTTTGCAATTCACGTTGGTGATCGCGCGTTCGCAATCGCTCATCCTCCACGAAAACTTTTTGTTTATGCGCGATCCCATCGAAGTGCCTCGCCGGACCACCATACATCAGCAGCACGCTTTCGAGCGGGACGCGCTCTTTCCACCAATCGAGCATTCTCCCAATCGCACCAGGAGACTGATGCGTCAGAATAACGTTGAGGACATTCGGCGTTTTTTCTTGGCTCATTCTCAGGCACCGCCGCTCGCCCCATCAGGCCCGCGGTAGGAGCGCAACCAATTAACAGTGTCATTGATGCCATCCGTCAATGAGTAATGATTGGGTCCAAGCAGATCAAACGTAGGCGCCATCGGCGTTGAATACTCGGTCACCATGCTTCGGTAACGCGAGCTGTTAATGTAAAAGGGGCGGCCGCTAATCTTCGTCGGAATATCACCGAGGAAAGCCAGGGCTCGCATGATTCCGCGTGGTACAACACGCACGCCGTGGCCGGTCAGTGCGCGTGAGAAGCCGTCTACCCAAATTTTCAGATCGGCTGGCGGGTCCCCAAGATAAAGCGTCTTACCGCACGCCGAGTCGTTAGGTAACTCCAGGATTCTTCGCATCTGATTGACGACGTTCCGGACATAACCGTAGCAACGTATGACCGGGCGGTTACCGGGATGAACGTAAAGGCCACGCTCAACAACGCGCCAGAATTCGCGCCGGTAACGCAGATGCCACGGTCCCCAAATATTGGTCGGCCGAATGATTGTCCAGCAACACTTCAAGTTCGCCGCCCGCGTCAGTTGTTCGGTAATGACCTTGCTCTGGCCGTAAACAGTTTCCGGAAAATAATCCTGATCATTTGTCGGCAATCGTCCGGGCCCGCAGACAAACTGCGAAGACGTAACAATGACGCGCTGAATCGATGGAGTTGCCTGAATCGCTTCGAGCACATTCTTCGTGCCCTCGGTATTGACGCGGTAGCCTCTTTCAACCGTCGTGTTTTCATCGCAATCCGCGCGTGCGGCGAGGTGGATCAACCAAACTGGCTGGAATTCCGAAAACGCCTCGGGTCAGCTGCTTCTTGTCCAGAATATCTCCCTCGCGCCAGAACTTGTTCTGGGCGGAATCGAGCGGCGGATGAAGATCGAGATTGAGAAGTTGATCGACGCGCCCCTTGAATTCGTCGATCAAATTTGTACCAATGAAGCCCGACCCACCGGTTACCAAGAGACGCATGCCCGCCTCTTTTCCTCACGCCGCAAAGCTCGTCAAACGGAAACGTGTCGTCGTTGCCGGCCAGGTCCCGCCGCCGATTGGCGGCCAGGCTTTGATGATCGAGCAAACCATCAGGCAGTTTCGGGAAGCTGATCTGTTTTTCGTCGAACATCTGCCGTTTCGTTTCACCCCTTCGGCTGGCGTAACGCGACAGGCGAACGTGGGAAAATTGTTTGAACTCTTTCGAGTGCTTGCCCGCTTTTTCGCGTTGCGACTGCGCGGTCGCATTGATGCGGTTCTCTATCCAATTGGTGGACCGCAACTGGTTCCGACGGTGCGCGATTTGTTGCTGCTTCCGACAATTCTTCTGTTGAGTCGCAAAGTGATCGTGCATTTCCACGCGGGTGGGATCGCGGAAACGCTTGATCAATTGCCATGGCCGATTCCGTCGCTGGCGAAATCAGTCTATCGAAAAGCGTCAGGCGCAATTGTCATGACTGAATTTGGACGCAAGGACCCGGAGTTTCTGGGCATCAGCAGGATCGCAGTCATTTCGCATAACTTCGAGGACGCATTCGAGGCCGCCATGATTCGTCGCGGTCAAAGCAACGTTCCGCGATTACTTTATCTCGGACATTTCTTTGCTGAGAAAGGCACACCGCAACTTCTGCAGGCGATTCGTGAACTCACAGCACAGGGCGTCCCGCTGCATCTCGATCTTGTTGGAGAATGTCTGCCTCCATACAGCGAAGAAGAGCTTCGGCGTTCGATCTCCGAACTTGGCCTAACGAATCACATCACCTTGCACGGTGTCTTGTCGGATCGCGCGAAGTGGGAACGATATGCCGAGGCTGATCTGTTTGTGTTTCCGAGTGTGGCCCGCGAATCGTTTGGCCTGGTGATGGCGGAAGCAATGATGTGGTCGCTGCCGGTGCTGGCCTGTGATTGGCGCGGGAACCGCGAAGTTTTGGGAAATCCGCCCGAGCAACTTCTCTTCTCGCCCAATCCTGACCTAACGAGTCAACTACAGCGCGCACTTGCGAATCTCATGGCCCATCGCGATCGCTGGGCGGAGTGGGGAAAACGTAATCGCGAAATCTTCCTCGACCGCTACGATGCATCTCGAAATAAAGCTCGACTCGCGGAAACGATGCAAAATCTTCTTGGCGGTTGAGATCACGTCGGCCAGAAAGAGCCGACTTTGCGAGTGAATTGTTGTCGTTTATCCGGTGAAGCCCCGGTGTAAACCGATATGGAAACGGTTCGTGATCGGTACGCGCCCGCAAAAAATTTTCGCAGGCGGTGTGTCCCAATCGCAAATACTTTCATCAACGTTTGCCAAACCGAATTCGCGCCCTTTAATCGTTGCTTCTCGGCTTTCGCCAGTGGAGTGTCGCTAAGATTTTCGCCAGTCAGGGCGAAGACGGCGAGAGGTTCTCGCAGCATCGCCATTTTCACCCTTGCGCTTAGCAACGTCTCCATCCGCACCGCGTCGCCAATCACTTTCCATTGCGGATCGAAATAGAAACCGCGATCCAGTAATTCGCGGCGGAAAAAAGTGGCGCAGGTCGGCGCGTTAAGATGCGCCAGCCGCAGATGAGTTTTCCTGGGCATGGTGCTGCGCCGATAGGAGAGGGGCATTCCGTTTTCATCGACAAGGATGACATCGCCAAAAAGCAGCTCCACCTCGGGATGAGCGGCGAAGAAATGGACCACTTTCGCCAATGTCCCTGGCAAGTACTGTTCATCACAGTTCAAGTGTCCACAGATTTCGCCGGTCGCGCGTCGCCATCCGCGATTGATCGCATCGTACATACCGGCGTCTTTTTCCACGAAAAACCTCACACTGTTCTGAGCGTAAGCCCACTGCTTTAATTCATCGTTACTCCCGGCATCCTGGACAATATGTTCGACATCAACGCCCTGCTGATCCGCAACCGACGCTACACAAAGTCTCAGATAGACGAGCTGATTGTAGCTGGGCGTAACGACTGATATCTTCACGTGCGAAAGACTCTAGCGTCGCTCAATTGAAGAACCAAATACTCGCCAGCAGCAGCCGCTGTCGTCAAAGATTGTGCTTGTCTTAATTTTTTTCTCCACGGACTTTTCCACCTGCTGGAAATGAAAATCCTTTTCGATCACGGACTGCCATTCATGCTTGCGCATGGTGGGCTGCAAGTTCAGATCGAGCAGACAAAGAGTGCGCTCGAACGGGCCGGAGTTGAAGTCGATCACGTGCGCTGGTGGGACGCTAATCAAACGGGAGATGTCATTCACTATTTCGGGCGCGTGTCTTCCGGTTACGTGGAATTTGCGCACAGCAAAGGACTGCGCGTAGTAGTCTCAGATCTTCTTGGCGGTTTGACATCGCGGTCGGCCATGTCCCGCTTCGTTCAACGTACCCTGATTGCGGTGTCGCGTCGATTCCTGCCGGAAGTTTTTACCTACCGGCTGGCATGGGACACTTACAAGATAGCTGATGCCATCATCGCGCTTACGACCTACGAAGCACAGTTGATGGTGCAGATGTTCAAAGCTATCCCGGAAAAGGTGCACGTCGTGCCAAACGGTGTTGAGTCTGTTTTCTTTGAAGCTTCATCGAGTAAGCGTGATAAATGGTTGGTCTGCACCGCCACTATTACACCGCGTAAGCGCGTGTTGGAGCTAGCCACAGGCGCCGTCAAAGCCGGAACGCCGCTTTGGGTTATCGGGAAGGCTTATGGAGAAACCGACCCTTACTTTCAGAGCTTTCGCGACCTTTGTCGTAAGCATCCCGAAGTGTTGCGATACGACGGTGCAATTGAAGACCGGCGCCGACTTGCCCAAGCCTATCGCGAAGCGCGCGGTTTCGTTCTTCTTAGCTCAATGGAAAGCTTGAGCATCTCCGCCTTGGAAGCCGCGGCCGCCAAATGCCCCCTGCTACTTAGCGATCTACCATGGGCGGAAAGAACGTTTGGCAAACAAGCAAGCTATTGCCCGGTTACCAATCAGGTAGAGACTACTTCCCGCTGCCTGCGCCAATTCTATGAGGGGACACCTATTCCACCGCCACAGCCGAAGACATGGGACGAGATTGTCCTGCAACTTACAGGCATTTACGAAAGCGTTTGTCGTCCGCTTCAGATGGCGCCAACAATGGTGCGCTAAACATTTGATTGATCGATGTCTCGTTTCTTGGTGACAGGTGGGGCAGGCTTTATAGGCTCTCATCTCGTAGAGAAGCTATTGTCTTTGGGGCACTTCGTGCGGGTTCTCGACAATTTGAGGACTGGCCGACTGGAGAACTTGCGAAGAGTGGATGGACAATTCGACCTGATAGTCGCTGATGCGGCTGACATCAGAAAAGCCCGGGAGGCAATGATCGGAATCGAGGGCGTGTTTCATCTTGCCGCGATCCCGTCTGTCCATTTGTCAATCGACGCCCCTTCGAAGACTCAGCAGTCAGCGGAAGTAGCAACGCTTGCTTTATTGGATGCGGCGCGGCGCGCTGGCGTAAAGCGATTCATTTTTAGTAGCTCATGTGCCATTTACGGTGACAGCGAATTGGAAGCTATCAGGGAAGATACTCCGCCAAAGCCCTTGACCTTTTACGGCCTTGGTAAGGCCACCGGCGAAGAATACTGTCGCATTTTTTCTTATCTCTACCCGCAATTTGAAACTGCGTCTTTGCGTTATTTCAACGTCTTTGGAACCCGGCAAGATCCGTCTAGCCCTTATTCAGGTGTGGTTTCGATTTTTCTGCGCTGTTTAAGTGAAGGTAGGCGGCCAACAATCTTTGGAGACGGCATGCAAACACGCGATTTCATCGAGGTATCCAACGTAGTAGTGGCCAATATTACGCTCATGAATTCTAGCAAATGCTTAGCTGGGGATATCTTCAATGTCGGCAGCGGGTCGAGTATCAGTATTTTCGAGTTGTGGAATTTTCTCGCGCGAATCGCCCATAGCGATCTCAAGCCTCAGTTTGCTGCTGCTCGCGACGGCGATATCAGATATTCTTGCGCTGACGTATCCAAGATTAGGGAAACGCTCGGATGGTCTTTGACAACCACTATGCAAGAAGGGCTCAGTAGATTGTGGCTGACGCAGACATGCGATTCCGACCACTAGACCAAATTAACGTTGAATCCTTTCGCCTAACACTTCCTTGTAAACTTCCAGATGTTTGCTGGCAATGAGTTGCGGTTGAAATCTTCTTAAAGCTTCTTCGCGTGCCGCGGCAGCTATTCTGCTCGCATTGCCATCACGCAGAAGCCGGGCGATGCTATTTCTCATTGCAGGCTTATTTCGCGGATCGAATAGGACGCCCGTTTTGCCATCCTCAACGAGGTCAGGAACTCCACCGATATTGGCCGCTGCGACGGGCACTCCGGCTGCCATCGCTTCAAGGTACTGCCATAGGACAGTTGTCTTCAAGCGAAGGAAGCGCCAGGACCGCAGCTTTTGATAAGTATCGTTTTAGCTCTTCGGCGATTAGCGAATCCGTCGTACTGACACCACGACCGGTCCTTGAGCAGATCGAAGAAGGCGTCGCAGTAAGAATCCCCTTTTGCTGAGGTTCCGAGGAATATCAGTTGGAACTTTTCCCTTTGGGCTAGTTCATCAAGCGATTCGATCAAGGCGTTTTGGTTTTTCCAGGGACAAATGGTTCCGACGCACAAGATGATGGGTGGCGATTCCAGTGCCCGAGCAATCTCAAAGTAACTGGCATCAACTGCATTAGGAATTAGCCAGCTCTTGCGGGCAAGATCTGCGACGGCTCGTTGCGTATAGCGTGTTATGCACACGATTCCTCTGGCGCGAGGGATAGTCAGGCTCTCCAGTTGTGCCATAAGCCAATTGTACAAAAAGGTAGAGCACTGGTAGCTCGGCGCGACGCTGCGCATGTTACCGTGAATTGTTATTACGCTTGGGAATCCGGAAAACACCGCACTGATCGCGCAATCCTTTTCCGTTCCCTGGCCATGTACGATATCAGGACGAATTTCTGTCAGCTTCTTTCGCACAGCACGGATGAACCTTGGTAACCGGTTCGGAGCCAACCTAGTTTGGGAACGTAGAGGGTGTGAAACCAAATGTTCGGACCAAGCTTCTTAGGGGCGTTCAAGCGCCGGCGTGCGCAGGAAACGACGTGAATTTCGATTTCGCTGAATTGTGCAAAGCCCTGGAGTAATGCCTCAGGCGCCGTACCAAAATAAGGTAACGGGTTCTCGAAATCGCGAAAGTACTCGCGATTGTCGGTCGTCAGGATCGCTATTCGCATAACCAAATATTTGTCCTAGAGAGTCCGACTAGGAGTGACATCGGGGCGCAAGGTGTAGCAAGCGTTCGCTAATCGTGACAGGCCACGCAAAAAAATAGGACCGAAAACACGTGTGACCAGTTGGAGGATCGCATATTTCCAATGCGGCGGGCGAGACAACAACAGCAGCGTTGTGTTGTACCGTCAGCCGCGGAGTCATCTCAGCCGCATAGGGAAGAAAGTGACGAATTGGAAGTGGAGACGATTGCATTGCCTGGCGTCGATCGAAAAATTTGCCCTGATCTCCTTTAGGCAACAAAGCGATATTCCGTTTAACTTGAACGAAGTCGAGCGCATGTTTGCGACCGCTGCGAACAACTTTGTTGGTTCCTCGTTCGACTCCTTCATGAGAGCGGCAGTATGCTACGGGCCGATTCGTCTGTGCCGCGCCAAAATAGTACGTGAGTTTGAACCACATTTCCCAGTCACCGCAGAACTGTGAAGCGTCGCGAAAACCGCCCAGCCTTCCGGCGAGATCAGCCCGAAAAAGTTGTCCGGGGAAAAGCACGTCATTTACCTGTGCCAGCGATCGCGCATCGAGCTTGCGAAACGCGCCGGAGAAGTCGATTGAGGAACTAGGCAATTGCCGTCCGGAATAATCGACATGGGTGATTGAGCTAAAATAGATGCCGCAATCTGGCGCCTGCCTGGCCAGGTCGATCATCGCTCCGGTAAATTCGGGGCTGAGATAATCGTCGTCGTGCAAAATCGAAAGCCACGGGGTCGGGCAAAGTTCAAGACAGACGTTCCAGTTTCCAAACAGACCGCGGCGAACAGAGTTTCGATGATACTGAATTCGTTTCGCGAAATGTTCTTCGATGAATCCCTGCATGCCTCGATCAGGCGAGCAATCCTCCACGACGAGGATTTTCACCGGTTGGGTCTGAGCGAGTGCGCTCTCAATCGCCCGAATGACATAGTCGCGGCGGTCGTAAACAGTGATCGCAATAGTAATTCCTTCGGCAGAAACGGGGAGGTAATTCGGCGTTCTTCCGAGTGGCCCTTCCGTTGCCGTCATATCCGCGCAAAGAGAGCGGCGCGGAAGAACTCGCGTACTGTTAGCGGTTGGCTCACGAATCCGCGCCAGATCGTGAACCACGCACTGTAAGCCGCCTCGCAGATCAGCGGAGCTAGCAGGAGGCCCCATAGATGCCAGTGATATGTCATGATGACACTTGCGAGGACGGTGGCGATCCCCGTGCTAATCGCAATGCGATAGAACGGGATAACATTCTCAGTCATCGCGAGCATACCGAACGCGCCATAGGTCATTTGGAAAGCAAGATATGCAAGGTAGTAGGTTAGAGGAGCCAAAGGTAATAGGCGTGTCTGTGTCCCTTTCCATTGCAGTAGCTCATTACCGAATAATATGACAATGCCTCCGATGACAACAAAGGAAACGATGGATAACACAAGACGCCGTGCGAAAAGCACACTTATGGCGCGTGAACGACCTTGCGTGCGCAGGATAGTAATCTCCGGCCATTTTACCTGAAGCCAAAGCGAAGCAATGCTTGAAATGAAGATCCCTATCTGCTGCGTAAGTCCGAGCGAGGCAAGAATGTTCAGCGACAGCAATTGACTGCCGATCAGAATAAGTCCCTGAGTAATGCAGTAGGAGCCAATGGACATGATGCCGAATTTTTTCGCATTTGGCCATAGCCGCTTCAGCATTGTTCGATCTGGGCTTGAAGCTTCGCGTCGTCGAACTGCGCGGCCTTTGAAAAGGCTCGCACACATATCCAGCGCGCCACCAATGCTCTAACTCCCACCGCCAGCGCGAGAGCGACCAATTTGAATCCCGCCAAAAGTAACATCGAACCAACGACGAGATAAACAAGTCCACCCCAGAGATTCGATGCCTGCACTTCACGCACGCGATTGATTCCCTGCGCCGCCGTCAACCAGTAACTGGTCTTTAAATTCAGTCCGATCACGGCGACGAACAACGCCCATGCCAGCCAGCCGGAGCTTGGATTCTCGATAAGGTGCATTTTCCGCCAAAGAAACAAGGTTCCGCCGACAGCCAGGACCAGAGTAACAATTGTAGCCAGGATTAAGTATAACCGCGCAACCGTGACGTGAAGTTGATGGACACGCGGCAGATTAGGCGAACCGTCTTCGGGAGCTGGACGCAGCCCCTCAGTATCAAAATCTTCGGCGCCGCCCCAGAGAAAGCTGTAAACGCGAGTAATCGCGGGAGCGAAGCCGAAATCGGCAAGGGTAGAAAGAGCACCTAACGAAAGAAAGATCCACCACACGGCCATCTCGGGTTGGGACAGGTAGGTGAGTGCTATGGGAAGAAGTAGGATATTCGACCCAATACGGACCGTTGTCCCGAGCAGACCAAGGAACATGGCCGTACTGCTGATCCGAGCTATCCGCCGCCCGAAGGAGGACGAAGCGGCGACGCCAATCGGTTCGGTCATCTTCGGTTTCGAGAACTTCTCAAGGCGTTATCTGAACGCTGCGGTGTGTTTCACACACCCTGCTCTTCGAGTCCAGGAACAAGAAACAATCGGCGAATAAATCGAGTGCGGCGCAAAGTGCGGAAGAGTGGCTTGTTGAGCGCAGCGCGATACCATTCATTAGACTTGAGAGCGAAAAGATAGGCTTGGTAGTTATTTTTCAAGAGCGACTGGATCGGTTCTTCCTCCGCCATTTCACAGTTACCTAACTCGATCAGGAAGATCGAATCGGGAAGAATATACGGGCGAAACTGCCTCCCGCTAGCGGTGAGTTCTTTAAGAAACGCGGCGATGCCACCATACACGATATTTGCGTCGTGGAAGGCAAGACATCCGTTCGGACTAATAACTCTCAGGCAGAATCGCGCATCGCGCAGCGCAGCCGCATCGGTGTGTTCGCCATCGATGAAACAAAAATCCGGTGTCGAAGAGATTAGCTTGGGATCGATCGATTTGGTGTCTGAATCGAACGTCTCAATCTTCGATGTGTCAGCGCCGGGAATGCTTCCCAGAAGCTGGAGCATTCTAGCTGAGCTATTGTCGTTACAGTTGACGTCCAGTCCGCGTTCGTCAGCCCAGACCTTTGGCCGCGGATCAATCGAAAAAATCTTTACACAGGCTGGATCGACTACCAGAGCTTGGAGCGAGCCGCCAAGATGCGAACCTATCTCGAGGTAGACAAATTTTCCTCCGGTCCGCTCACGGTTGGCTGTTTGGAGCGCCAGCAGCGCCCTCTTATCATTGAGCGTGCGTCTGGCTCGGAATATGATCGAGCAACGTGGTGTCCAAGATCGTTTACGACATTCCTCTATTGCTCGCTAAGAGAGTGGGACGCAAAGAAGGCTTCAGAACTGGCTCTTCTCTTTTCGCGACCTTTTGTGGGATTGAATTGTAAAGCAGTTTCAGCATTCCCGCATTGAAGAGCGCGTTGGGAAACCCTGAATCAAACGCGCCGAAGATTAGCGTGTAGTTACATCGGTTCCCAAATGATGGCAAGACCAACAAAGAGCGCAAAAGGAAAAAAATCCGTGCCTTGCGTTACCCGAATCAGACGCCAGGCGAGAACTGCCATGTAGATTAAAAGAGTATAATATAAGACTAAGCCGATGGCTCCGACGAAACGAATTGTCGATAAAGGCCCGTTGTGGAATGCGCCGATAATCAGGAAGTCTTCCGGGCTGATATCACCACCGAAAAACGTTTGGCGCTCCATCGCGGAGAGCTCTGCCTGACTGAACCCGAATCCGTCTCCCATCACTTTGTTATGAATGTAGCGCGTGCCTTTTGGAATATCCTTCCACATGTCCAGACGCCATTCCGTCGATCCCTCCGCATCCTTGACTGCACGCGAATCCCACTCCCCCGGCAACGCTGAAAGCGATCGTTGCACCGAGATCGGCAGAGGGTGAACAGCTGAATTAAACACTATCAGTAGAACAGGCTCCCCCAAGCATGCCGGCAAGGGAAATCATTACGTCTCGTCCAACCGTGACGGAAGTAACTGGCAAGAAGGAAAATTGACGCAACCGTGAGTAATTGGGATCGAAAACCTGAGAGCAGAACAAGGAGCAGTCCGATCAGAAAATAAGAAGAAACGTCGGAAGGTGTAGCGGATTGACCAGTGTTATCGGTCGGAAGAAAGAACACAGCGCGGTTATTAGGAGGATTCCGCCCACGCGCGACTCCAGTCATACGTTCGATAGCTTGGGGCGACACCGGATTGATAAGTTGGCGGCAGGTAAGCATCATACACCCTGCCAATGAGCAAAACCGATGGACTTACTGGCGCGACTGAGAAGAAACAGACCCGATGACAAGAGTTCCGTTACCACCATTACAATGGGAATTCGACGCGCGAGACTTACCGAGAGAGCCTGATTGGATAGGACAAAGTAGGCGAAAACTCCTATTAGGACATTGAAATATGGCCTCGCGCCAACAATCTGAGAGGAGAGGGACTTTAGACCTGCGGGATTCAAGTAAAAGGCGAGGCCGAGCTGCAAGAGATTCAGAAACAAAATCAGGTCGAGCCAATCCCATTTGTTCCGAAACTTGAATTTTCTAAGAGCAAAGAGTGCGCAGCCAACCGCAGTAACCAGCATCACGGCCAGGTCTCTCACGGAAAAAGGTATCGGGAGAACTCTAACCGATCCGATAAATCCCCAGAACATCGGAATCAAAATCCAAATGTGCTGGCGCATAATACTGACCAGCGCAATGACTGCGGCCAATCCAAAAATCAGCCCAAGGTTAAATAGTTCGCTGCCCCCAATAAAAACGCCGAGAAAGAGAGCGAACACCAGACCCAACACCGTAACCATAATCGGCATGATGTTGAATTTGAGTTCGGTCGGATTCATTGATCGGAAGTTGCGGATCTACGGTATCTCAGGTATGCCGAGATAAAACGTGGCAGGGATTGGATAGTCGAGAGCAGCGGTTTCGCACGCGCCTATACTAGCACTATTTTGCGGCCGGATGTGACCAAAAAAATCGTGGTCGACTTGCGCGTTGGGCCGGCCGGCGTTCAAGGCGGGGCTCGCCGGGAGCAAGCGAAAATCCTGCATTGCGGCCATGGCGAAAAAGGGATCGGTCTCGATGGAGTGCTGGTCCTGGCCGCTTTGTTGTTGCCAATTGGCGAGGGATGAAGTGATCGTGCCGTCCCAGCCGCCTCTGGCAAAAACAGCGCCGAGAGCAAACAAAACGTTGTAATCAGAGCTGTTATCGTAGGTCGCCTTGTCCGACTCCGTTGCGGCGGAGGACCAGCTGCGACCCCTTGTTATAGACGGAAATGTTATTGATCAAGCTACAGCCATGAGTCGACATCGATGTGCCCTCGGTCTCCCGCATCGGACCTTCGGCGCAAATTCCTTCACCCTCATTTAAATAACAGGTGTTGTTGAAGACCTTGGTGTCGGGCGCCGAAGAAATGTAGATACCGCGACCATCTCCCGCATGATAGGGCATTTGTCTTAGGCGATCCTTTGCATCGTAATGGCTGGTGACAAACTTGTTTTGGTCATTGGGCTTCAGGTATTCACCCGCCAGAGGGTTTCTGTTGCCGAAAGAAATGTTATTAAAAACGCGATTTCCGCCTGAGGCTTCTATCATGATACCGGGTCCTTCATTATCGTGGCAAAGGTTGCCCTCAATCAGGTTCTGGTTGCAATTACCATCAAGCCATAGTCCCGGCCCGATATTATAAGCGAACTCGTTTTGCCTAATCTCCCCGTTGCTGAAGTGAGGAATTAACTTTGCACCCCCACAATGCCAGCCGAGATCATAACGATCGATGTTGTTGTAGAGAAAACGGCATCTGGCGATCAGGTGACCCGGCCCCATGCCGTTAAAGGCGGAGTTACCGTGACACGCAATCGTGCAATGCAGAAGCTTGTTATGATTTCCCGCGATACTCGCGCCGACAAAATCGCCCCAGCTAATTACGCAATCTTCCATGGTACTGTTATCTCCGCCGAGACGGCACGCCGACCATGTCGCGATGCCCAGCGTGCTGCAATGCCGCATCTGCAATCCGCGAATGATGATGTTACTGCCGTTGACATAGAGCCACGCGCCACGGAGTGCGACTTCGATCGGCTTTTTGTTCGGATCTGACGAGTCAGATAGCCAGACAAACAGGAGTTCTTTGGCGACGTCACAAAAGAAGCTTCCGGGCTTGAGCTGTTCTTTTGTTAGGACGCGGCGCAGATGCCGGGCGTCGAGAAGCGCACCATCTTTGGTAAAGACAAGGTGCACATCATTCGTGCGCCAGAATGAGGTATCCTTGGAATCGGTCGATCGCTTAATGATTGGCGGAAGGGCAGCCTTCCAAATCTCGCCGCTGTCACGCGACCAGTTCTTCAAGACATCGGATCCCTTAATAACTGCCATTTCTCCCTGGGCGACTTCAAACGTGATCGGCGCTTCGACCGTGCCGGAGTTATTAATGATGACTGTCTCTCGATACTCGCCGGCATGAATAGTTACTTTGTCGCCCGGCTGAACTCGTACCGCGGCGGCTGAGATTGTTTTGAAAGGTTTTTGGCGCGTGCCAGGGTTACCATCAGAAGCCGCCGGATTTTTCTGGCTAACGACATATTCGCGGGCGCGGGCCAGCGGACTCATGGTTGCCATCGACATCAACAACAGCAAGACACACCGCGCGCTCATTTTGTTTTTAGTAGCTCACCCGCTTTGATCTGCTCCTGCAACCGCTCGAACTCGGCCAGAGCCATTCCGATTACCTGGTCCATGTTGTAGTAACGATACGTGGCGAGACGACCGACGAAGCTGACATCCTTCTCCACCGCAGCACGGTCGGCATACCTTGCGTATAATGCTCTGGCATCGGGTGCCGGGACAGGATAATAAGGTTCGCGCCCCGGCCCATAATCCTGAGGATACTCGCGCACGATAGTTGTTGCTGGCAGCTTTTGTCCTGTCGCGTATTTGATTTCAACGATGCGCGTAAAGTCATGGTCGTTAGGATAATTGACCTGCATCGCCGGCTGAAAATATTCCTTAGCGACTGTCTCAGGTTCGAATCGCAGTGAGCGATAAGGAAGATGACCGAAACAATGGTCGTAGTATTCATCAATCGGTCCCGTATAGATTAAGTGAGCGAACTGAACCTGTGAACGGACTTCTCGATAATCCGTGTTCAGCATCACTTCGATATTGGGATGAGCGAGCATCTTCTCGAACATGGCGGTGTAGCCCGCGCGCGGCAAAGCCTGGAAACGCTCGGAAAGATACCGGTCATCGCGGTTGGTGCGGATGGGAATGCGACCACAAACACTCGGATCGAGATCTTTGGCGTCGCGTTGCCACTGTTTGCGCGTGTAGTTCTTGAAAAACATCTCGTACAGCTTCCAACCTACCTGCGAGACGATTACTTCCTCGGAATTTCGGGGGCTCTTGATGGGGACACGCCATTGATCAAGCTGGGCCTGCATCTCGTCGCTGGTCGATGGCCGCCCAATGATTTGCTCAAAGGTGTTGAGGTTAATCGGGAACTGCCAATACCTGCCATCGGTCCATGAGAGGATTTTGTAATCGACCTCATGCCATTCGGTGAACTGGTTCAGGTATTCGACGACGCGTTGCGAGTTCGTGCGGAAATAATGCGGACCGTAATCGTGCAGGAGAACACCGGCGTTGTCGTAATGGTCGTAGGCGTTGCCACCGATGTGTTTCCGCCTTTCAACAACGAGGCAGCTTTTGCCGAGCTGACCGGCAAGGCGTTCAGCGAGAACGGAACCGGCAAAGCCCGCGCCGACGATCAGAAAATCAAACTTCATCGCATGAATGAGACGCAGCAAGCATCGAAAGAACCAATCGATCCGATCTCAACGCTGCCAGCGATTTGCTACTACCATGTGCAGAGACTTGCACGCGCCATTTGAAAAAAGTGGCGGCGCGCATAATGCTGCCCGATCACCGGGGAGGGCTTTATGAAATTTTCGAAATTTTCCAAGGGAGTATTGTTGTTCACGATTCTGTTCTTGTCATCCATATGCGCAGGTTCCGTTCCGCTGCGGACCGAACGGCACACAATAACTTTGCGATCAATACAAGCTGGACCCACCCCTTTCATAAGTTTTGTTTTCCTCACGCCGGACCAATTATTTACGCTCAAGAGCGTACAATTCTCCATTGCCCCAAAGCCCGGGTCCGTTACTCGGCCGGTTTCCATAAGCTATTCAAAAAATTACCTTCTCGAACGCGGCTTCATCAGTGGGAAAGTTCCCGAGATAATGTTGCCGGTATTCGGCCTCTATGCCGATTACCTCAATACCGTGACGATCACCCTTTCATTCACGGACGGCTCGGCTCAGCATCTGGACGCGGTCATACCGACACTGCCATTCAGCGATCCGTGCGGGTTTAACAATCGGACCGTCATTCAGCCCCGGACGAGCGAAAGGAATTTGAGCTACGATTACATGCTGCTGAAAAATGTTTGCGGCACATTCTCCCCCACGATCATGGATACCGACGGAGAGATCCGCTGGGTCGGAACGGCTCCGGCTGTGGGCACTGCTTCGACTCTTTTCCAGAACGCTGTCTACCTTGGCTCCGGGAGCAACCTTTATCGAATCGAATTCGATGGCGCCGTTTCGCTCATGGAGAATTACGGCAATATTGGGTTCCATCACAATATCGATTACGGAAAGCGCGGACTGATTGTTGATGAAGATGTTCCCGGCCAGGTCGAATCGTTTAACGCGGAAGTGGATGCCGAGGGCAATGTGCTGAAAACTTGGGATCTGGCGGCGATCATCTCGAACGCGATGATCGCGGGCGGAGACGATCCCAGTCAATTTGTCGCCCCGGAGCCGAACGATTGGTTTCACAATAACGCGGTTGCTTACCGCAAATCGGATAATTCCCTGGCAATCTCGAGTCGAGAGAACTTTGTCATCGGCATCGATTACGATACGGGCGCAATCAAATGGATTTTCGGAGATCCAACCAAGCAATGGTTCCAATTTCCATCACTCAGAAAATTCGCTTTGCTTGCGGGTCCTGACACGTTGCCACCGATCGGGCAGCACGGAATTTCGTTTACAGATGACGACAGGCTTTTGCTGTTTGATGACGGGCAAAACAGTCTTAACCACACGCCGCCCGGGATGCAACGGACCTACAGCGCTCCGCGCAAGTACAAGCTTGATTTAGAGAACAACGTGGCGACCGAAATTTGGAACTTTCCGAACGGCCAATCTCTTTTCAGTCCGTTTTGTTCGAGTGTTTACGAAGATTCACCGAACAATTACCTGATCGATTATTCGATCATAACCAATCTCGGCTCGAACCAACTCATGGAGATCATGGGCGTGAGCAATTCGGCCGAGACCGTCTTCGATTATCGTTATGCAGAAGTAAACTGTAACGATGGCTGGAATGCCATCCCGGTTCATCTCGATGGCATGGAGTTTACCTCCATCGTTCCGACTGGTGCGGTATCGCGTAAAATTCACGGATCAGCGGGCGCCTTTGACATTCCGTTGCGTCTGAGTGGAACTCCCGCGGTCGAGTGCCGATCCGGAGGGTCGGATGGTCAATATCAGATGGTCGTTACGTTTCCCAGGCCGGTGACGGTTGTGGCGGCAACGGTAACGCACGATGCGCGCAAGCTGGCGGCGGTTTCAGCCGTTTCGCGCGGACCGGACAACGAGATCGTTGTCAATTTGAGTAATGTCGCGAATGCGCAAACCATTACCGTAAATTTGATCGAAGTCAGCGATGGTGTGGTGTCGGACGATGTTTCGATTCCGATGACGGTATTAATAGGCGACACGAGTGGTAACGGCTCAGTCAATGCGTCCGACCTATCGAAGGCGAAATCAGTTCTCAAAGAATCGGCGACACCGTCCAACTACCGAAGTGACGTCGTTGCAGACGGCGAGATCGATGATAATGACTTGTCCACAATTCAGTCATTCATCGGCACCGGTGTGCAAACGCCGTGACTTAAGCGCAGCCTAGATCACGTCGGCGAAGGTCCGCTCGGTTTTGCGGAAATACCAAATGCCGCTGGCGAGAAGAAGCGCAATCGTGACCAGCGCAAGCTCGAGGCTTTGCGCCGGAAACGGTGTGTGGCCGCCGGAGATGGCCCAGCGGAAACCATCGATGACACCCACCATCGGGTTAAGGGAATAAAGGAGACGCCACTTTGCCGGGACAATAGAACTGCTGAAACCGACGGGAGAGATGTAGAGACCAAACTGAACGATAAACGGTACGATGTAGCGAAAGTCCCTGTATTTCACATTAAGGGCGGCAAGCCAGATACCGGCGCCGGCCGAGGCGAGGAGAGCCAGAGCGGTAAAGATTGGGAGAGTGAAAAGCGTCCAGCCAGGCCAAACGTGGTAGAAGCCCATCAGAACTGCGAGAAGCACCATGGAAATGGCGAAGTCGACAAAGGAGACGATGACCGAGCTTGCCGGAACAATCAGACGCGGGAAATAAACTTTCGAGATGAGGTTTGAATTATTGATAAGGCTGCCACTGCCTTCGGTGAGCGAGGTGGCGAACAATTGCCATGGGAGCATGGCGCCAAAGACCATGACGGGATAAGGCATCCCTTCCGGTGGCAATTTCGCCACGCGACTAAAGACGAAAGTAAAAACAACCATCGTGAGCAACGGACGCACGACCGCCCAAAGAACGCCGATGACAGTTTGTTTGTAGCGAACGAGGACGTCGCGCCATGCCAGGAAATAAAAAAGCTCGCGATAGCGAAACAGGTCGCGCCAGTAATTGCGCTCGGTGTGTCCCGCTTCGATGACGAGCTCGGTAACTGGATGAGACATGGCAGATGCGATTGTAGCAATATTCGCGCGCACGCACAACGAGGGGCGGAAATTCGCTTCAGTCAATGTATCCGGCGGCGCTGGTGATTCTCACGAAATGGCTGCTGATTTTCATCAAGAGGCCGCGGAAAGCGATGGAAATATCTGCCGATACAAATCGGATCGCAGGCTTGCCATTTAGGCGTTGGGTCCTAATGTCGGGCCGATGAAAAAAATCGAAGCCGTGATCAAGCCCTTCAAGATGGAGGACGTGAAGGAAGCGCTCGCGGAAATCGGCGTCGAAGGAATGACCCTGAGCGAAGTGAAAGGTTTTGGTCGCCAGAAAGGGCACAGTGAAATTTATCGCGGCACGGAATACACGGTCGATTTTCTTCCGAAAGTGAAATTTGAAATTGTGATCGTGGATGATCGCGCGCAACTCGCAGTCAACGCGATTGTGCGCGCAGCGAAGACGGGAAAGATCGGCGACGGCAAAGTGTTCGTGAGCGATGTCGAACAAGCCATCCGCATTCGCACGGGCGAACGCGACGCCGAGGCGGTGTAACGGCACGCTAGTCGCTCTTCGCCAAATCTGTGCACGACTATCTGCTGTCAGTCCTGTTGGGCGTCGTCGAAGGACTAACCGAATTCCTTCCCGTTAGCTCGACTGCGCATCTGCGAATTGTCGAAGCGCTTTGTCATCTCGATCTGCACAGCAGTTTCTGGAAGATGTACACGATCGTCATTCAGCTTGGCGCGATCCTGGCCTTGCCGGTTTTTTTTCGCCGACGAATTTTGGATTTCCTGCGCACATTCCCGATCGGTGCGCGCGGCGATCGCACCGTGTTAACACATCCGGTCAGTCTGACGCTCATCGCATTCGTCGTCACCGCAATCCCGGCGTGGGCGTTGAAAAAACAAATCGGTCAGAATCTGGAAAACCTTTGGTTGATTGCGTGGGCTTTGTTGCTTGGCGGCGTGATCATGTGGATCGTCGATGCTTTTTGTAATCGCGACCGCGTTCGCGCGATGGAGGAGATGACATTGCCGCAGGCGATCTGGATCGGTGCGGCGCAAATTCTCTCCGCGGTTTTCCCCGGGGTCTCGCGTTCGATGTGCACCATCGCCGCCGGGCAGGTCGCCGGACTGACACGACCCGCGGCACTGGAATTTTCGTTTTTTCTTTCCATGCCGACAATGGCGGCCGCGACGGTTTACGATTTTCTCAAGACGGTTGTGCCGCATCATCGCAGTGCGGCCGATGCAAACATCGCGCCGTTAACGATGAATCATCACGAATGGGTCATCCTTGCGATCGGGTTCGTTGTCTCGTTCATCGTCGCGTTGCTGGTTGTTGCGTGGTTCATGCGCTGGGTGCGCACGCGCGGCTTCACTCCGTTCGCGATTTATCGCATCGCGCTGGGATTGTTTTTGCTTGTGCTCATCGCGCGTGGTTCCTTGTAGGAACAAACTGCAATGGAAACGCAATCGATTCTCCCTGACCTGCAAAGCTGCGTCATATGCGAAGACGTGCGCTGCGAATTCAACGGCATGCAAACCCTCGTCGGTGTGCTCAACGTGATTCCAACGCCGACGCTACCGATCAATTACATGCGGCTTTGCATCTGGTCGCGCTGGTGCGGAGGGCTCGGAAAATACCGCCAGAAATCGCGGCTGGTTGGCGTCGACGAGCAACAAGTCGTCGCACAAGCGGAAGTCGAATTCGAATTAAAGGAAATGGAGGGACATGCGACCAATGTGCACTACTTCGGCGGCGTGCAGTTCCAGCAATTTGGAATCCATCACGTCGAGATTTATCTCGGCGACGAGATGCGGCTGCGCTTTCCGCTGCCGGTCATTCAAGTGAAGGCAGCTTAAAACCGCGTCGTTTCTGTTGCGGTTGTGCTTTCAGTAACGCGCTACTCTACGCGCGCCAGAGCACCAGGATCAGAATAATCAACAGCAGCAGCCCACCGCCGGGGTAATAGCCCCAGCCGCCGCTGTAAGGCCAGGTCGGCAACGCTCCGATTAGCAGAATCACGAGAATGATAAGCAGGATTGTGCGCATGGGCGAAGGCTACGCCGCCGTTTTGTGCAATGGCAATGATTATCTTTCGCGTCGTGCGCGAACTCTCGCGCCGCGAGATTGAGTTTGAAAAGCGAGATCGGCTTCCTATCGTTTGTCGGCAAGTCCCGACTGCGTCTTGCGGATGCGTCGGGAAAATTTTTTGCCTAACATTTCAATTCCATGGCGAACACAATTCTGGTCGGCGCGCAATGGGGCGACGAGGGCAAAGGCAAGATCATCGACGTCCTCACCGGCACGGCGAACATCGTTGTTCGCAGCCAGGGCGGAAATAACGCCGGGCATACCGTCATTCACGGCGGAACGAAATTTATCCTGCACCTGATCCCGTCAGGAATTTTGCGACGCGGCAAGATTTGCGTGATCGGAAACGGCGTTGTCATCGATCCGCTCGCGCTCGTCGCTGAGATCAAGGGCCTGCGGAAAATGAATGTCGTTGTTGGGAAAAATTTGCTCATCAGTAATTGCGCGCATCTCGTTTTGCCCTATCACCGCGTGCTCGACGAACAACGCGAATTGCGCAAAGGCGTCACCAAAATCGGAACGACCAAGCGCGGCATCGGCCCCGCCTACGGCGACAAGGCCGCGCGCACCGGTCTGCGTGTGTCCGATCTCATGCAGCCGCGTTTGTTCTCAAAAAAACTCAAGGCGAAGATGAAGGAGAACAACAGCATCCTGCGCGCGCTCGGGGCGAAGCCGATCGACTTCGACGAAGTCAATCGCAGTTATCTCGCAGCCGGAGAATTTCTGCGGCCATTTGTCACAAACACGGTTGTCTATCTGCATCAGGCGCTGCAGCGCGGGAAAGAAATTCTTTTCGAAGGCGCGCAGGGAACTTTTCTCGACATCGATCACGGCACGTATCCGTACGTGACTTCCTCGAACACGACGGCAGGCGGCGCCTGCACTGGTTCGGGTGTCCCGCCGCATCGCATGGATTTGGTTCTCGGCGTGATGAAGGCGTATACGACGCGCGTAGGCGAGGGAGCATTGCCAACGGAAGACGCCGATCTCGCTGAAATGTTGCATCGCATGGGGCGAGAGTTCGGCGCGACGACCGGACGCGCGCGGCGCTGCGGATGGTTCGATGCTGTTGCGACGCGCTACGCCGCTATGATCAATGGCATCGACGAGCTGGCCGTGACTAATCTCGATGGCCTCGATAATGTCGACCCGATCCAGGTTTGCGTGGGCTATCGGCTGAACGGCAAGCGCCTAAATGTTCCGCCATGCGACGCAGCGCAATTGCAAAGCTGCGAGCCAATCTACCAGCGAATCGAGGGTTGGAATACATCCACGCAATCTGCAAAAAAATTCTCGGATCTACCTTTGAAAGCAAAGCGTTACGTTAAAGCAATCGCGGAACTGACCGGCGCGAAACTTAAGATGGTCAGCGTCGGTCCGGAGCGTACGCAAACGATCGTTCTCTAGTCATGGCGCCTCCGCCGAAAGTCATTCCGCGCCACATCGCCATCATCATGGATGGCAACGGGCGGTGGGCGAAATCGCGTGGGTTGCCGCGGATCAAAGGGCACGAACAGGGCGCGCAGGCCGTGCGCGAATGTGTCGAAGCTTGCGGTGACTTGAAGGTGGAATACCTGACGCTCTACGCTTTCTCCGCCGAGAACTGGCAGCGACCGAAAACCGAAGTGTTCGCGCTCATGCGGCTGCTCGAACGTTTTTTGAAAGAGAAAACACCGGAGCTCGTGGAAAAAAATGTGCGCTTGCAGGCGATTGGGCGTCTGACCGATTTACCCGAGAACTGTCAGCGTCAATTGCACGAGACGATTGAGCGCACTTCCAAAAACGATGGGCTGACGCTCGTGCTCGCACTCAGTTACGGCGGGCGTCTCGAGATCATCGACGGAATCAAGAGTCTGCTTCGCCAGATCGAATCCGGCCACATCGACAAGGGCATGATCGATGTCGAGATGTTCAGCAAACATCTTTACACCCGCTATTATCCCGATCCGGATTTGCTTATTCGCACCTCGGGCGAAATGCGATTGTCCAACTTTTTGCTCTGGCAACTTTCCTACACGGAAATGTATGTGACGCCGAAACTCTGGCCGGACTTTACCAAAAAAGATTTGTTCGCGGCCGTGGAAGAATTCAGCCGGCGCCAGCGGCGTTACGGGGCGGTGTAGAAGTTGGCAGCTCGTTGTCGTGTCGTTAGGGGGCAGCGCAGCGTGCCGAGCGCAGTAGCGGTCATCCCGAGCGCAAGCGAGGGATCTCGCGATCTCTGTAGCGATTGCCAAATCTGAAGTTCGCGAGGTCCCTCGCTACGCTCGGGATGACACGTGAATGTTTGCCGCGTCAGATGAACGCTTCGGCGACCGTATCGGCGAGAAGTTTGCCTGCGCTGGTTAAAACAAAATTTCCGTTACGGCTCCGCAGTAATCCAAGCTCGATAAATTCATCGCGCTCGTTAGGCCGTCGCTCCAGCCATCCGGAAGGGATGCCGCCACGTGTGCGCAGACCAAGCGCAATTTGCTCACGCCGCTTCGTTTCTTCACTCAGCTCCTCGACCGATGAGATGGCGGAATTACCGGCGAGGACTTTGTCCGCGTAACTCCGATAGTCGGCAATGTTTTGCCATCGCCGCGTTCCAACCGTCGAATACGCGCTCGGCCCCAGGCCCAGGTAATTTTCGCCAGCCCAGTAACTCAGGTTGTGCGCCGATGAAAATCCCGGCCGCGCGTAATTCGAAATCTCGTAGTGCTCGTAGCCCGCTTCCGCGAGCATTTGCATCGCGGTTTCGAAAAATTTCGCGTCTGCATCGGAATCGGATTTGAACTCGCCCCGCGCGTGGCGCAGAAAAAATTCCGTGTCTTCTTCGTAGGTGAGGCAATAAGTCGAGATATGTTCCGGTCGCAGCGCGATCGTTTGCTCCAGTGAACTTTGCCATTCCGCCAGTGTTTGTGTCGGCAAAGCAAACATCAGATCGATGTTCACATTTTCGAAGCCGGCAGCGCGTAAAATCTCGAACGAATCCCGTGCCTGGTCGGCGTTGTGCTCGCGACCTAGCAATTGCAGCAGACGATCGTTCCACGATTGCACTCCGAGACTGATTCGACTGACGCCGAGCTCGTGCATCATTCGCGCTTTGCGCAGCGAAACGCTTCCAGGATTCGCTTCGACAGTCCATTCGCGCAGGGACGAAAGGTCGAGTCGTTCACGGAAGCCGCGCAAAAGAAACTCGAGATTCTTGCTCGTTAGGGCAGTCGGGGTTCCGCCGCCAAAAAAAATCGTGCGCGGTGTAAGCGAATGACGAACTGTCTCAAGTTCGCGCAGAATCGCTTCGCAGAAACGTTCTGTCTGCGAACTGTCAGCCCGCGTTTTGTAAAATGCGCAATAAGGACAAATCCGGGCGCAAAAGGGAATATGCACATAGATGTGTTGAACCGGTGTAGAGGCGGGCGTGTCGCCCGCGACCCAAAAATCCGCGGCCGATACGGCCGCCACTACATCTTCGTTGTGCATCGCGTTCTTACTCATACAGTCCGCTCATTGATTATCTCGCTGATTCGATTCGCCGTCTTTCTTTTCATTGTCACGTCCGTCTTCGCTCAAAGTCCGGCTCCACATCCGACAGCCACTCCGGCGGCGACGCCTTCCATCGTCTACTCTGCGCGCGATCCCGCGGCGATTAATCACTACCAAACCGATCGCGCCGTCGTGCGCGGGATGGTAAACCGGCTCGTCCTTGCCGTCACCGGCAAATCGGACATCGCCGCCGCCTGGTCATCGCTCGTTGCGCCTAACGATAAGATCGGCATCAAGATTTCCGCCGTCGGCGGTGAACTCTTTACCACACATCGCGATGTCGTGAACGCGATTGTCGATGGCCTGGTCGAAGCCGGACACTCACGCGAAAGTATCATCGTCTGGGATCGCGAGATCGGCGGAATAAAGGACGCCGGTTACCGGCCGAATGGCGAGGGTTATCGCATCATGTCGATTACGCCGCGCGATGGTTACGATGCGAAAAATACGATCTCCGCTCCGCTCCTCGGGAATCTCGTATGGGGTGATTTCGAGTATCGCAGTGCCAAGGGAATAATGCCGGTTCCGCTTTTGTCGGATACGGAGAATACAAGCAGCGTCAGCCATTTCGCCCGTATCCTAACGAGTGAGGTGACAAAGGTGATCAACGTCCCGGTCATGAGCAACAGCGAGACCAACGGCCTGGCCGGCTGTCTTTATAACATGACGATCCCGGACATCGATAACTGGCGGCGTTTTGCTGATTCGACTCACATCGGCTCTTCTACCATCGCGGAGATTTATGCGAACCCGGTCATCGCGCGCAAAGTCGTGCTGCATTTGATGGACGGATTGATCGCGCAATACGCTGCGGGCCCGAAGTCCGAACCAAATTATGCTATTCATTATGCGACGTTGCTCGCGAGCAGGGATCCGGTCGCGATTGACGCCATCGCCTTGCGCCAGATGGAGGAGTGGCGCGCGAAGGAAAAACTTCCGCCGCTTGCCGCCGCCGCCGGTTACATCCCGCTCGCTGAGCAATATCGGCTCGGTAACGCAGATCCGAGTCACATTCAGGTCAGACACGTCGGCCGTTGAAACGCGCGAAAACCAGCTCAGCCGATAATTTACGCGGACCTGTTCTGCGCTCGGTCTCGCGCTCGTTTTATCTGTCCATTCGCTTGTTGCCCGCGACGCTGCGCGATCCAATTGCGCTCGCATATTTGCTCGCCCGCGCGACCGACACGATCGCAGACACGACGGAGATTGACGCAAAGCTGCGCGAAGAAAGTTTGCGCAAGCTCGCACGAGCGATTCAAGGCAAGGCGGCTGAAGGGGACATCGTCGAATTACGGGATTCTTTTGTGCCGCTTCAAAAAAATGAGGCGGAACGCAGTTTGATCGAATCGTTATCGATTGTTCTGGAGTGGCTCGATCAATTGTCGGAAAACGACCGCGCCGATGTGCGCGTCGTCCTCGACAAAATCAATCGCGGTCAATTACTAGACGTGCAGCGTTTCGGTCGAGCAAACGGCGTTCGCGCGCTCGCTACTGAAAATGAGCTCGACGAATACACCTATCTCGTTGCCGGTTGTGTCGGCGAATTTTGGACCGACCTGTGTTTTCGCCACCTGCCGAAATTTGCTGATCGTTCGGCCGAAGAGATGCGGACTTTGGGCCGGGCGTATGGCAAAGGTTTACAACTCATAAATATTCTGCGCGATGCCGGCTCGGATTTTCGCAACGGCCGTTGTTATTTTCCGAAGGAAGAACTGAACGCAATCGGCATTGCGCCTAACGAATTGATTTCTTCCGGCAATCGCATTGCGCCGGTCCTCGACAAATGGCGGGGTAGAGCGGAGAAGGGGACGGCCGCCGGTATCGATTACTGCTGCGCCATTCGTAATGCGCGTGTTCGCTTTGCCACTGTGATTCCTGCACTAATTGGCGCGCGCACTCTCGCGCTGTTGCGCGAGGCCGGGATCGACGCATTGCAGCGCTCGATTAAAGTTCCGCGAAACGAGGTGCGCTCGATAATTTCATCGACGACGCTGGTGCTCGCGTCACCGCGTATCTTGCGAAAGAAATTTCAATCGCTTCTTTGTAGCGGCGGTCTCTGACCGTCGCACTGGGGCCGAGAAGATTTGCGACGGTCAGAGACCGCCGCTACAAAATCATAAGAAATAATTGCGCTGCTTCTCGGTGATCGGACGCTCGAGTCGTTCGAGAACAAGCAGCATGTCTTCCCATACTTTGCGTTTTTCCGACGGCGCCTGATTTCGCAAAAGGTATGCTGGATGATACGTGATCATGAGCGGCGTCTCGTTATAAACGTGCCAGCGGCCGCGCAGCTCTCTCATGCTGCTGCGGACTCCGAGCAGGCCTTCCACCGCGACGGCACCGAGCGCGACGAGCACTTTCGGACGAATGATTTCAATTTGTTCGACAAGATAAGGAAGGCACGTCTGCATTTCCGATAACGTCGGTGCGCGATTGCCGAACGATCCTTTCGGCATGTCGGGCCGGCATTTCAAAACATTGGCGATGTAAACGTCCGCTCGGGTGAACCCCATCGTTTCGATGATTCGCGTGAGCAGTTGGCCGGCGCGACCGACGAACGGTTCGCCCTTTGCATCCTCATCCGCGCCCGGCGCTTCGCCGACAAACATGAGATCGGCGTCCGCGTTGCCGACACCGAATACAGTCTGGGTGCGGCTCGACACGAGATGAGGACATCGCATGCAGGCACAAACGCGTTCGCGCAACGGCGCAAGAAGTTGCTCCTTGTTCGGTTGTTCGATCCAGAGCTGGCTTAACGCATCGCGCGAGGCGCGTGGCGGGCGCTCCGACTCGCGCAGTTTTTCCAGCACGCTCAACACGGTATCGAGCGCGGCAGGGAACTGAGCCATGTCCGCATTTTCCAAATTTTGCGCGGACTCGCAATGATAGCTTTGAATGCCCTACATTTATTGCGTGAGCACGCAGCTGGCTGACTACGATTACGATTTGCCGAAGGAGCTGATTGCGCAGCGGCCGCTACCGCGCCGGGAAGATGCGCGCATGATGGTTTTGCATCGTGCTCAGCAAAAAATCGAGCACCGCCGATTCGTTGAGTTGAAGGAATTTCTTCTGCCGGACGATCTTGTTGTTCTAAACGACACGCGGGTTCTGGCTGCGCGAAGATTTTCGGATGATGGCGCGATCGAATTTCTGTTTCTCGAGCAACTCGATGCGCTGCGTTGGAAAGCTCTCGTTAGGCCGGGCAGGAAATTACGCGCCGGCTCAACGATGCGAATCGACGGCGTGACCGGAACGGTTGACGAAATTTGTTCAGACGGCGAGCGAATCATTGCTTTCGAAAGCGAGTTTGATCCGCTTGAGCGCGGTTTGATGCCGCTCCCGCCCTACATCGACCGAGCGAGCGATGCCGGAGATGCGTCACGATACCAAACAGTTTTTGCCGAAACGCCAGGTGCGCTGGCAGCGCCGACTGCCGGGTTGCATTTCACCCCGGAAATTTTACGGGGTCTGCCGCATGCGTTCGTCACGCTTCACGTCGGTCTCGGAACATTCCGTCCGGTTCGGTCTGAGAATTTGGCAGACCATCAGATGCACGAAGAGCGCTTCGTTATTTCCGAAGCGAATGCCCGCGCGATCAATAGTGCAGCGCGCATTCTCGCCGTCGGGACGACGGTTGTGCGCGTATTGGAATCAGCGCGGCGAGACGCAGACAACATCATCGCGCAAGAAGGGGCGACGGACATTTTCATTTATCCACCATTCGAATTTCGCGCGGTCGACATGTTATTGACGAATTTTCATTTGCCGCGATCGACGCTGCTCATGCTCGTGAGCGCATTTGCCGGGCGCGAATTTATTCTCGCGGCCTACGCGGAAGCAATTCGTGAACGCTATCGCTTTTACAGCTACGGCGATTGCATGCTCATCTTATGATCTTCCTCTTCCTCTCCCTCTGAATCTTTCCGCAGAGGAAAACTAAGACTAAGCGGAAGCGGAAGAGGAAGAACGAAATCGATGTGATATCGTTCGCACGCGCGATGAAAGAGAAACCAAAGGGCGAGCTCGTTATTCAAACGATCGCGATGCCGAAAGATACTAATCGCGACGGCGATATCTTTGGCGGCTGGCTGGTTGCCCAAATGGATTTAGGCAGCGCGATTCTCGCCGCCAAAGTCGCGAAATCGCGGGTGACGACGGCGGCGATCGAGGCCATGGCGTTTCTGCATCCGGTCCGCGTCGGTGACACGGTGGCGTGTTACGCATGGGTGGAGAAAATTGGCAGGACATCGATGACGATCCCTGTCGAAGTCTGGGTGCGTCGCTACATGACGGGCGAAGAGATCCGCGTCACGCGCGCGGTTTTCATCTACGTTGCGGTCGACGCAAAGGGGAAACCGATCCCGGTCAAACGAGAGAGTTAGTTAGGGCGATGGTTGGTCCGCCGTCGATGATTGGTCCAAACCTGAGGATGTAGATCCTTCCGATCCCGAGGACTGCGAGGCGGTCATGGATTGTGGTGACTCGGGAGCGGTCGTCATTACGGGAGAATTCTGGCGGATGTTCATTTGCGGCACTCGGAAATGGAATTTCTTCTGCTGCTTTACCCGAACGACGCTCGATTTGCGAATATAGCTGCGATAGGCGTGCTCCTGTCGGCCACTCTTGGTCAGGTACGAACAACTCGTTAGGCTAACGAGCAACAGGACAAGTGTGAAAGTTGTTTTCATATGTGCGCCGTCTCAATGACGAGGTGCTGGTCCGGTTGCGCTTCATCAGCGGGCACGAGTCGGAACAATTCCGCCTGCACGAGAACGTCGAGGACCTGAAATATTTTCAGCTCACAGACCGCACATTTCTGATACAAAGTTTCGAGTGAAAGCGGTCTGGTGTAGGCAAGCTGCCAGATCTGTTCGGCGATCGGTTGCAACGCCGGATCGGCGTCGGCCGGCCAGCTGAAATTCAATTTTCGGCGGCGCAGCATCATGCTCTTGTCCGGATATTTTTCGCGCAACACGTCAAATTCATCGCGATATCGCACCGCCGTAATCAAAATGTGACCCTCAGGCCCACTAATCTCCGCTCCCTGGATGCAATCACTCAACGGTTGATCCCGCGATGAGAACGAAAACGTTCCAGCGACCGACGTGCCGAGAAACAATTCCCAGAGTGCTTCGTTGCCGGTGAGATGTTGAAATTGCCCCGAATGTGGGTGGCCTTCTTTGAAAAAAAACGAGGCCATTAACTGACCGCTCTCGTCGGAAATGGCGAGCTCGCCGGTTTGCACGGAATTGCGAATGGTCTGGTAAATCGTGACCAGATCGAAATTCGAGAGGCTGCCGCTCAGCTCGAGGCAATGACTTTTCGAAAGCGAAAGCTCGGTGCTGTGCAAGAGCCGCGCGGCCAGTTGTTCCGACAGATAGCGGAAAAAGGACGGCACGCGCCGCTCGAGTTCGCCGAAATCCTGGCGCTGGATGCATTGCAGGCTCGCCTTTTCACGTGCACGCATGAGGTGGGTACGGGGCAAATCGCACAAGGCCTCGCAATCGCCGAAAATGTCGCCGCGAGAAAGGTAGGTGCTCGGGCGGCTGCGTTGCGATTGGTCCGGCACCAGTTCGACCACTCCGCGATTGATGATGTAAATCGCGTCGCCCGGATCGTTAGCGGAATACACGATGTCGCCTTCGTCGAAGTGGACGACGTGCGACAGTTCACCCATGGCCTTGAGCTCGATCGGCTTAAGCGACGTGCAAAAGGCAAAGAAGTCCTTATCCGCCATTGGCTTTGCTAGAGCAGGAGTCGTGCAGGAGACGTGCCGAAAACTTTGCCACGCGCCTTTTCCACCCCTTAATTCCCCCCGATGACCCATCTCGCCTACCTTTTCGAGCGGTTTCCCTCGTTTACGCAGACGTTCTGCTATCGCGAGGTGGTCGAACTTGGCCGGCAGAATTGCATGCCGCAGTTGTTTTCCATTCGCCGCCCGGAAGGGGAATCAACCGGCAACTGGGATCCGCAACTTGTTAGGCAAGTGCAATACGTGCCCGATGAAAAGGAGCTGGTTCGCGCGGTCGATGGTGACCTTCGGCGGGGAAAAATTCCTAATAACGCGGCGAAAGCGATCGCCGATTGGGGACGACAACCGGATTTTCTACGCCTTTACCAGGCCGCTTACATCGGCGTGCGTTTGTCAGCCGGTACTCATCTGCATGCGCACTTTGCCGGAATGGCCGCGCGCACGGCGTATTGGATCAAAGAATTCTTCAATGTCCCGTTCAGTTTCACCGCGCACGCGAATGACATCTTTGTTCCGCGTTCGTTTGCAATCGGACTCGATCGGCTGGTCGATGCCGCGAGCGCGGTGATAACCGAAACGGACTACGCCGCAAATTATCTGCGCGAACGTTTTCCGGGAAGCGCGGCGAAGATCGAGCGCGTTTACAATGGAATCGACGTAACTAATTTTGCCCGCGCGAACTTCGAGGCGCCGGTCCCACTCATTCTTTCTGTCGGACGCTTGATTGAAAAAAAAGGGTTCGGCGATTTGATCGAAGCTTGCCGATTACTCCGCGATTCGGATCGTGAGTTTCGTTGCGAGATAATCGGCGACGGACCGTTGCAAAGCGATTTACAGACGCAAATCGTGCAAGCGGGTTTGGAACCGCGCATCACGCTTATCGGGTCGCAATCGCAGGAGAAAATTCACGAACGTCTCGCCGCGGCGCATGTATTTGTTTTGCCGTGCGTGAAGGACGCGGCCGGCGGCTCGGATAATCTGCCGACCGTTATCGCAGAAGCGATGGCTGCCGGCTTACCGGTGATTTCGACTTCGATCGCGGGCATTCCGGAAATGGTGGAGCATAACGTTACAGGGGAACTCGTCCCGCCTAACGACCCGCGCGCGCTGGCCACTGCGATGGAGCGCGTTATTACCGACCTGCCGCGTGCGCGTCAGCTCGGCGCACGCGGGTTGGAAGTTGCGCGCGCAAAATTCTCCATCGTCACGAGCGTGCAATCCTTGCTTGGCATTTTCGACAAGCTGCCGCGTCCCGACTCCGCGCCGTCAATCGCCTAACGACTTGTCTGTGGTCGCTCGCTAAATGAGCTCGCGCACTTGCTCGAGTGCGCGCAAGTAAACGCGACGCGGACCACCGCGCGTCAATTCCAGATTGATTAATGCAACTGGATCGCTCTCTCCTGCGGGCATCAGTTGCTGGATGCTCTCTTCCCCGGGCCGGTTGCATGACACTTCGAGCAAGTCCGCGCCGGGGGCGTGGGTGACGCGAAATTCCTTAAGATCATTTCGCAGAAGACAACGGCTGATCGGTTCCACGCCGTTCTGGTTCAACGCGATCTTCGAGCGCCCGCCTGTTTTGTTGCGAAAGTTAAGAGCAAAATTTCGGCTTTCCTTCTCCAGCTTCCAACCTAACTGCGCAGCGAGCCAGCCCGCGAGCAGGAGCGCAGTCGATCGATAGCCCGGCGCAAAATCGATTTCGCAGTGATCGAATTTGCCCAGATGATGCCGCGAAGTTGGATGATCAAAAAATTGCGCCACCGCGATCCGCACCGGCACGAGCCGTGTCCAATTCAAATCGCAGAGAACGACACGATTCTTTGCCTCCGATTGTGCGCCAGCGAGCAATTGCAGTTGCGCACGAAAATCCTGCCAACTCTGGCTGTCGTAGATAAGTCGATCGACCCAGGCCCAAAGTTGCGAGTCCATCGGATCGTGGAATTCGCCCTGCCACCAAAGATAAAACGGGAGATCGGAGTCGAGATGCGAGAAGACGATGCTGCTCAGCAAATTCACGCACGGACCTTCGACCAGAAACGAGAGCTGCTCGGAACAAACCGACCGTGTCTTGTCAGCGCGCGCGTGACAATGCGCATTGATCCAGGCCTGCACGCGATCTTTTTTCGCCGCGCGATTCACGTTAATAACAATCGCGCGACAGGCGAGGTTTTCGGTGATCTGCGAAATCAGATCGGTATTGCGAGCAACCGAATCGGGTTCTTCGCTGTAGATCGCGAAGTTAACGAGTGACGCGCGTGCCAGCGTTCCGCCCGATTCATCCCAAAGTTTTTTCAGTTCGCGTTCGATTGCGTCGAGCTCAACCGGAATTCCGACGTCTGCGATTTTAGTCGGGGCAGGCATTTTTATAAGCGACGCCACACACGACCGTCGCGCGCGATTAATTCGTCAGCCGCTTCAGGTCCCCATGAACCCGCCGGATAAAAATCGAGTTTTGGCGCGAGTTCCGGATCGGCCCAGGCCTGTTCGATTGGATCGATAAAACTCCACGCTTCTTCGACCTCATCGCGTCGCGCGAAAAGCGTTGGGTCGCCGCTCATGGCATCGAGCAGTAATCGCTCGTAAGCCTCCGGGCTCGCTTTGCCGAAAGATGTTCCGTAATGAAAATCCATTTTCACCGGCTCAATCCGCAAATTGTTGCCTGGGATTTTTGCCTGCATGCGAAACGCAATGCCTTCATCAGGCTGAATGCGAATGACGAGCGCGTTTTGATCGTGCAGCGTCGATTCTTTGTTGAAGAGAACGTGCGGCGCTTTTTTGAAGTGCACCGAAATTTCCGTCGCCGATTTCGGCAACCGTTTGCCGACACGAATATAGAAAGGGACATCAGCCCAGCGCCAGTCATCGATGAAGGCGCGCAATGCGACATATGTTTCCGTCGTTGAATTGGGATCGACACGTTCTTCCTCGCGATAACTCACGACCGGCTTCCCATTAATCGCACCGGCCGCGTACTGGCCGCGCACGACGTTTTTTTCCACTTCATCGCGCGAAAAATGTCGGAGCGAGCGCACGATCTTTACTTTCTCATCGCGAATGCTGTCTGCGCTCAGATCGGTCGGCGGCTCCATCGTAACGAGACAGAGAAGTTGCAGCATGTGGTTCTGCACCATGTCGCGCAGCGCTCCCGCCTGTTCGTAATAACCGCCACGCGCTTCGACGCCGAGCGTTTCCGCAGCGGTGATCTGAACATGATCGATATAGCGCGAATTCCAGATCGGCTCGAAAATCGCATTTGCGAAACGCAGCACCATGATGTTTTGCGCGGTTTCTTTCCCGAGAAAATGATCGATGCGGTAGGTCTGCTCTTCCGAGAACGCGTTGTGCAGGATGCGATTGAGTTGTTGCGCGCTGGCGAGATCGCTGCCAAACGGTTTTTCAACAACAATGCGCGCCCAGCTGTTTTCTTTCGGCTTGTTCAAGCCGGCGCTCTTCAGATTCTTGATGATCGTCTCAAAATTATCCGGACCGGCCGCGAGATAGAAAAGGCGATTGCCGCGTGTGCTGCGTTCCTGATCGTATTGCTCGAGCCGTTGCGCGAGACTTTTGTAGGCCGCCTCATCATCGAATTCGCCGCGATGATAGAAGATCGATTGCGCGAAACCCTTCCATAAATCATCGCGAACTTCCTGTCGCGAATGCTGCCGCACCGCTTCCTCCAGTTCGTTACGAAATTCGTCATCGCTTTTGTCGCGACGCGCGAAACCGACAACGGTCAGCGAAGGCGGCAATTCGCCACCGGCCGCAATGTTATAGAGCGCCGGAATGAGTTTGCGATGCGTGAGATCGCCCGTCGCGCCGAAGATGACGAGGTTGCATGTCTGCGGAACCGCCCGACTCGTTAGGCCTTCGCGCAGCGGATTGTCTTGCTGTTGGTTTCCCGCACGGTCCATCTCAGTCCCAGATTACACCGATTTCGATGCCCTTGCGCAACTGGTCATCCTGAGCGCAAGCGAAGGATCTCGCGAGTTATGATCGGTTGCCGTTGTTTGTGAGGTCCCTCGCATTCGCTCGGGATGACAAACAAGACGTCGGCGCCGCGACTTCAATTCGGCAACGGGAAACAGCGGGTGAGCTCGCGCACCTTGTCGCGCACACGTTCCAGAACAGCTGGATCATCGCGGCCGATGAGCGCCTCGTTGATCAGGTCAGCGATCTCGAGCATTTCCTCCTCTTTCATCCCGCGCGTTGTCACAGCGGGCGTGCCGACTCGGATGCCGCCGGGTTTGAAGATTGGGTAGGTGTCGAAGGGAATTCCGTTTTTGTTTACGGTAATGCCGGCGCGATCGAGAACTTCTTGCGCTTCTTTGCCGTTGAGTTCTTTCGGGCGGAGATCGACCAGCATCAAATGATTGTCGGTGCCGCCGCTCGTGATGCGGTAGCCGTGTTTCGTTAGGCCAGCAGCGAGCGCTTTGGCGTTGATGACGACTTGCCGTTGATAATCGCGAAACTGCGGTTGTAATGCTTCGTGAAAGCAAACTGCTTTCGCGGCAATCACGTGCATGAGCGGTCCGCCTTGCACGCCAGGGAAAACGGTGCCGTCGATTTGTTTCGCGAACTGTTGTTGGCACATGACGATGCCGCCGCGTGGACCGCGCAAACTTTTGTGTGTTGTCGTCGTGACAAAATGCGCGTGCGGGATCGGTGTCGGATGTTGTCCGCCGGCGACGAGCCCGGCGATGTGCGCCATATCGATGAAAAGCAACGCACCGACCGAATCGGCAATCTGTCGCATTCGCGGGAAATCGATGATGCGCGGATACGCCGACGCGCCGGCGGTGATCATGGCCGGCTTTACTTCCTCGGCTTGTTTTTGCAACGCGTCGTAATCGATCTGCTCTGTCTTTTCGCTCACGCCGTACTGCGAGACCTGATAAAACTTGCCGGAGAAATTTGCCGGATGCCCGTGCGTGAGATGGCCGCCGTGCGCGAGATTCATCGCGAGAATCTTATCGCCCGGCTTCAACATCGAAAAATAAACAGCCATGTTCGCCTGCGCGCCGGAGTGCGGTTGCACGTTGACGTGCTCGCAATTGAACAGCCGTTTCGCGCGATCAATCGCGAGTTGCTCGACGGTATCGACGTTTTCGCAACCCGCCGTACCAGCGTTTGCCGGGATAACCTTCCGCGTATTTATTCGTTAGGCAGGAACCTTGCGCTTCCATCACGGCGCGGCTGGTGAAATTTTCCGACGCGATCAATTCGATATTTTCGCGCTGCCGTTTTTCTTCCGCGGCAATGGCGTCAAAAATTTCCGGATCAGTTTTGCGTAAACTGCTGGCAGCACCGGATGCAAGTCCGCCGCTTGCGCCGGCTGAAATGTTTGGAGGTTGATCGCGCATGGAATAAAAAGAACCGCCGCCGAGACGCGCACTGCCCGGGACGACAAGTTCGCCCTGTTCTACGAAGGCAAGCACGCTCGGTAAAGCGTTTTTAATCGTCTCCGCGCAGATGAGGTAGGTGTCGCGACTCATCCCGATCGGATCAGGCACATCGCGCCAAACCGTCGTTCCCGGTTCTTCAAATTCGCGCAGCAGAAACGATTTCTCCATGCCGTTTGGAAAAAGCATGTGGATCGTCTCGAGATGCGCGCCGGTCATGGCGAAAATATGCGTCGCCCGATCGATCAGCGTCGAGGTAAGCGGCTGACTTCGCAGATTGCTGATGTCGACGCCTTCAGCTTCCAGTGCCGCGACAGCATGAAGACTCGGCGGTTGTCCACGCACGGCATTGACTCCGGCGGATGCCACTTCGATGTCCTTGCGATTGCCGATCAGTCCCCGGAAAAGGCCTTCAGCCATGGGGCTACGGCAAATGTTTCCTGTACAAACGAAGAGGACACTTTTCACAATGGCGAGCGCGCGGCGCCCGGTTCGAGAAGGTAAAGTCAAAGCGTTTCAAGTCAACGCGGCCCGCGGGCTTGCTCAATCCAAATGGCGTGTTCAAATCGTTCCGGACACCATGGAATCGCCCCTGAAAAAGCTTCGGTATCGGCTGGAATGGGTGGCGCTGCTCATTCTGGCAAAGGTCATTCCGCTGTTTTCGCGAAGAACTTGTTATCGCCTCGGCGGACTGCTTGGCGCCTGCGCGGCAACGCTGGATCGGCGCGGCAGGCGGGTCGCTCTGAGTAATCTCGAGGCTGCGTTGGGCAACGACCTTTCCTCACCTGAGCGCGTGGCCGTGGCACGCCAGTCATATCAGTATTTTGTGCGCGCGATGCTCGATCTGTTCTGGGGTACCCGCCTAACGAGTGAAAATTTCGAGCAGTGGATAGAGACCGCCGGTTTAGATGAGGTGTTTGCGGATGTCGAGCCGGGGCAGGCAATTATTTTTACCACTTTTCACTATGGAAACATCGAATGGGCGGCGCAGCTTATTGGTCTGCATAGACTTCCCGGTTTGACCCTGGCGCAGGCATTCAAGAATCCATTGCTCGAGCCGATTTTTGCGCGCTTGCGCACACATTCCGGCAACCAGCTCGCGCCGCGTAAGCGCGGGATTCTGTACATGTATAAGGCGGTCCAGAGCGGCCGGCACGTCGCCGTGGCCACCGACTTCACGCTCAAACCGTGGGATCCGTGTGTGGCGATCAATTGTTTCGGAATGAAAAAATGCGTGACCTATGCGCATGCCTGGCTGCATCAACGCACGGGTGCGCCTATTGTTTCGGTGTATTGTGAGCCTCTGGCGGATGGCCGCTACCGTTATCATTTTCTTCCAAAACTTCAATTCGCGAGCGGTAGCTCGATCATCGACATAACGCAGGCTTGCTGGGATCAAATCGAACCAGTCGTTAGGCAAAATCCATCACCGTGGGCCTGGAGATACAAACACTGGCGCTATCGTCTCGCCGGTTCGCCCAAACCGTATCCGTTCTATGCGGAAAGCGGGCCGAAGTTTGAAGCCCGACTCAATGCGGCAATGGAAAAATTACAGCGCGAGGTCGTGCCTTAGTTTTCGGGCGTGCGCACGCTTTGGAGAAAAGTTCGATATCGAATTGAGTGGCTCGCGCTACTTTTGCTCACAAAGATCATTCCGCTTCTTTCGCGACGAAATTGTTGTCGGCTTGCGCAAATTTTGGGCGCGACCGCCGCCGTTCTCGATCGACCAGGTCGTCGTATTGCTCTGAGTAATCTTGAAGCTGCTTTGCCTAACGAGGTGCCACCCGCTCGGCGCGCCGAAGTCGTGCGTGAGTCCTATCAGCAGTTCGCGAGAACGCTGCTCGATCTTTGCTGGTCGCCCCGCCTAACGAAAGAAAACCTCGGCGAATTTATCGAAGTTATTGGCGGCGACGCCGCACTGAAAGAGATCGCTGCCGGCCGCGGGATCATCTTTACGACGTTTCACTACGGGAACTTCGAATGGACGGCGCAGATGATCGGACTGCACAACTTTCCCGCCCTGACCCTGGCCCAGGAATTCAAGAATCCATTGCTCGAGCCGATTGTTGCGAAGCTGCGCAAACATTCCGGCAACAAACTTGCACCGCGCGAGCGCGGGATCGTTCATATGTATAAGGCTCTGAAACGCGGCCAGCACGTCGCCGTTTTGACTGACCTTACGCTCAAGCCGTGGGACCCGAGCGTGGCGATCGATTGTTTTGGAATGAAAAAATGCGTCACCTACGCGCACGCCTGGCTACATCAACGCACCGGGGCGCCCATCATTCCGGCCTGGTGCGAACCACTGCCGGAGGGGCGTTATCGGGTTCATGTGCTGCCAAAACTCGAAGTGCGAAAGGGCATGTCCATCGTTGAAATCACACAACATTGCTGGGACCAGATCGAACCTTTCGTTAGGCAGAATCCATCACCGTGGGTTTGGATGTACAAACACTGGCGTTACCGCCTCGCCGGTTCGGCCAAACCGTATCCATTCTATGCGAACGCTGACTCGAACTTCGAAGCCCGACTCAATGCCGCGATGGCAAGATTGCAGCGCGAAATAGTATGAGCACTCAAGCGCTACCGTCATCCCGAGCGAATGCGAGGGACCTCACGAACTACCAGAGAATTTTCAGAACTCGCGAGATCCTTCGCTGCGCTCAGGATGACTCAGTTTGTTTGAGCTGCTCGCCACTGCACTGAAGCTGAATAGAATTGCCACGTGCGCGCGCTTTGGAAAAAAATTCGACATCGCTACGAGTGGATCTGCCTTGTCCTCGCGACCAAAATCGTCCCGCTCCTTCCGCGTAAAACTTGCTTCCATCTTGCCAACGGTCTCGGCGGATTAGTCGCGAGATTCGATTTCGCAGGGCGCAAGGTTGCGCGCAGCAATCTCGGAGTTGTTTTCGGCGACGCAATTTCTGCGCAACAGCGCGAAGAGATCGCCGCGCAATCTTATCGTCATCTCGCCCGCACCATGATCGATCTGCTCTGGTCGCCGCGCCTGACGCAGGAAAATTTTGAGCGCTGGTTCGAGATTGAGGGACTTCGTGAAGCGATGGCGGAAATCGATCCTAAGCAAAGCATCATTTTCATTACCATTCACTACGGCAACTTCGAATGGGCCGCGAAAGCGATGGGGTTATGCGGCATTCCATTGCTCATCCTGGCGCAGGAATTCAAAAATTCGTTGCTCGATCCAATCATCGCGGGATTGCGCAAAGATTTCGGTCATGAAATCGCGCCCCGGGAAGGTGCAATGGTTCGCATGTACAAAGGGCTTCGGCGCGGAAAACATGTCGCGATTCTTAGCGATCTCACGCTGCGGCCGACCGAGCCGAGCGTGGCGATCGAATGTTTCGGGCTCAAGACATGCGTGACGTATGCACACGCCTGGCTGCACAAGAAAACCGGTGCGCCGATCGTGCCGCTGCATTGCGAGCAACTGCCGGAAGGCCGCTGCCGGCTGGTTGTTCAACGTAAACTCGAAATTTCCCGCGAGGCATCGGAAGCCGAGATTGCGCAAGCGTGTTGGGACCGATTCGAACCGATCATACGAAAAAATTCCGCGCCCTGGGTTTGGATGTATAAGCAATGGCGCTACAAACCGTCACAGACAGATCGCACGTATCCGTTTTACGCGAATACGTCCTACTATTTTGATCAAATGCTCATGCGAAGCGTGGAAGAAATGAAGGATATCCGCGCGAGCTACGCGGCGCCGGCTCTCTCCTCGATGTAGTGGAGGTTTACGACCGTGGCTCGAATCGTAAACAGCGGCCCAGACATTTTCTCTTCAAAAGTGCGACGGTCATAGGCTGCCGCTACAGATCAGATGGTTGACAAGAGGCGCTGCATGCGCTTCTCCAATAACCAACTATGCGAAGTATCTTTCGTTATCTTTTTCTCGGAACGGCTGCAGCTGCCATTCTCAGCAGCTGCACGACCGCGCCCATGGCGAGCAAGGCCTATCACGTCACGGCTTACAAGCCTAACGACCCGTCGAAGGTGCGCGTGAAAGTTTCCTTGTCGAAACAGAATATTTACGTTCTCGAAGGCGACCGGCTCCTGATGGCCGTGGCTTGTTCCGTCGGCATTCCGAACAAGCCAACGCCGAAAGGTAACTTCACCATTTATTCCAAGCAGGAAGAGAAACGCTCCGGCTCCTACGGCTTCCGCGTGCAGGGCGATCGCGTTGTTCCCGCCGACGCCGGCGCGAACATTCCCGGCCGCTACGTCGGATATCCGATGGGTTTCTGGTGCGAATTTTCACCCGCCTATGGATTTCATCAGGGCTTCGTCCATCCGTATCCGCGCACGCACGGCTGCATCCGTTTGCACGGGGAAGCCGCACCGAAGTTTTTCGCGCTCGTGCACAACGGCACGCCGGTAAGCATCGCCACCACGCAACCCGAGGACGATACCTACGGCAACAAAGTGCAGCGCGTTGATGATTCGAAGGCGCCCGATCCTGATCCGCGCATCATGGTTACTTCGCAGGCGTTCCAGCAACCGAGCGGTCCTTTGCTGGAATAGGCGGCGAACGCGGAGTAGACTCCCGCTAGTTGTGAGCACGAATCTTATTTCCAGTGGCACGACAGCGCGCGAGAAGGTCAACCTGCGTACGCCCGATGTGATGGCGGCGGTGCAGGAACAGGTCGAATCGCATTACCTCAGCGAAATCGTCGACAAAATTCGACGGAGTGGGGGAATCATTCGCGTCGGCGATGTGACGGTACGGCTGGCGAAACAATTCGGATTCTGTTACGGCGTCGAGCGCGCGATCGATCTCGCTTATGCCGCGCGCAAGGTTTTCAAGGATCGCCGGCTCTTCATTGTCGGCGAGATCATTCACAACCCAGAGGTCAACGAACAGATCTCCTCGTTAGGTATCAAGAACCTGCTCGGCGAAAACAAAGAGGCCAACATCGAAGACCTCAGTCCCGATGACGTCGTCATCGTTCCTGCGTTCGGCACCGAGCTTTCGACCTTGCAGCAAATCAAAAACATCGGCTGCCAGATTGTCGACACCACTTGCGGCGACGTCATGAGTGTTTGGAAACGCGTGCGCAAATACGCGAGCGAATCCGCCACCTCCATCATTCACGGCAAAGCCGAGCATGAAGAAACCAAGGCGACCAGCTCGCGCGCGCTTGGTGATGGCAAGGGACATTATCTCGTTGTCCTCACGCTGGCCGAAACCGATTACGTTTGCGATTACATCCGGCATGGCGGCGACAAGCAGGTGTTCCTGGAAAAATTTCGCAACGCGCATTCGCCCGGCTTCGATCCCGATCTGCATTTGAAAACGGTCGGCGTCGCAAACCAAACGACGATGTTGCGTGGTGAAACCGAGGAAGTGCAGCGCCGCATTCGTCAGGCCATCCTCGACCGCGACGGGCCTGAGCTTGGTGCGAAAAATTTCCGTTTCTTCGACACCATTTGCGGCGCGACCCAGGAACGTCAGGATGCACTCCGCGAGTTGCTCAATGTTCCGATGAATCTGCTTCTCGTCGTTGGCGGCTACAACAGCTCCAACACATCGCACCTCGCCGAGATGGGCGAAGAAAAATTGCCGACCTACTTTGTCCTGAACGCTTCGCGTTTGTTATCCGACAAAGAAATCATGCATTACGACTTGCATGAGAAACGCGAACTCGTCGCGAAAGACTGGCTGCCTTCCGGTCCAGTTGTCATCGGCATCACCGCCGGCGCGTCCTGTCCCAATAACCTGATCGAAGAAACGCTGCTGCGTCTCTTCGAATTGCGCGGTATCACTCGCGCCCAACTCGAGCTTGCGGCGTAGCAGTAGAGGCGCTCGCCCGCGGCGAGCGCCTAAATTGATTATGCCAGTGCGGCTCGCATCTCGCTGTGAGGTGGATCGAGCAGTCCCTTGCTCGATGTCATTAGTGCGCCTTCGGCGCCAATATTCTTAGCATCGGCCGAGGGACCGGCCGATCCACCTTGGAGGGACACGCGCCGTCGTGTCCGGGAAATTCCAATTTTTAACACCGTAACGCATCCGCGGCCCGTGCCGCCTCCGAACCTTAATCTGAGGCTGGGGTTTGGTTAGGGGACTCATGCGTATTTTACTTGTCGATGATCATGCCGATACCCGGTATGTGATCGAGCGCTATTTTAACCGGCGCGGTCACGTCGTTACCTCAGCGGGCGATTTGGAGAGTGCTACCCGATTTCTCCGCGACCACGCGTTCGACGTCATCATCAGCGACATCGCGCTACCCGACGGCACCGGTTACGCGCTCATGGATGAAGCACGCCGGAATGGGGTCGACGCACTCGCCATTGCCGTTTCGGCTTACGGATTCCCGAAGGATGCTTTTGAGAAAAAGGTGACCGGGTTCAATTATCACGTTCCCAAGCCATTCGATTGCGCATTTCTGGACTCGCTCATCAACGAAGCGAGACATGAAGGTGCGGCTGCCGGCTCGCACTGACGCGGGCAGCTCGCAGGTGGATCGAGCAGTCCCTTGCTCGATGTTAGCTTGGCGCCGAAGGCGCATTAATAGCATCGACCGAGGGACCGGCCGATCCCACCATTTGCGTGATCCACCTTGCGTGATCGTTCCTCCCTCTTCACAATCCGATGGAGTGAACTATCGCGGGTTTTCCCTCCAAGTTACATCACGACGTTCCATCCTGGGTCGAGGCCGGCTCGCTTTTTCATGTTCGAATAGGTCTTGATCGAGAACGCGCGCAGCGTCCGTTAACCGATCCTTCGCTAGCGTCGGTGTTGATCGAGTCAGCGCGTTTATATCAAGAGTCAAAACGCTGGCACATTACGTTGTTTCTTCTAATGCCCGATCATCTGCACGCGCTTCTTTCCTTTCCGCCGGATGAGTCGATGAGCAAAGTCATCGGCGATTGGAAACATTTTCACAGCAGGCGGAATGGCGTTATCTGGCAGCAAGGCTACTTCGATCATCGTTTGCGTGACGATGAACGTGGCGAACAGTTACAGACCAAAGTGAACTACATCCGTCAAAATCCAGTTGTCGCTGGATTGTGTACGCGCCTGGAAGACTGGCCCTGGGTCATCTAGGTGGACCGCAGAGCGGTTAGGTGGATCGGCCGCTCCCTCGGGCGATGCTATTGTAGTACGCCTTCGGCGCCATTTTTAACATCGAGCAAGAGACTGCTCGATCCACCTCCAAAAGAAAAAGGGCGCTGCTTGCGCAGCGCCCCGATGGCGGGCCTGGTCAAATTCGTTAGGTTAGGTCTGCGCCGTTTGCGTCTGGCCGCCAAGGGTTGTGCCGGTAGCGCCGGTTGGTGCGAGCTTGCCGCCGGAGGGCGTGCCCGCTTTTTCATGTCGCTCGCCCAGATCGATGATCATGCGTGCACTTGTGTATTCGCCGAAGAACGCCGAATCCTTCGTCTTAAATTTTCGCATCGCCGGATCGAGTTCGTTCTTGAGCAGCGTGTCCGCCGCAATTTCATCCTGGGCGATGCTGCCCGTCACTTCCTTGCGCCCGATCACTGCTTCGCGCGGCTTCGTCAACACAGCCGTGTAAGCGTCGATCACCGTTTGGAGCGTCGTGATATCCGCTGCCGTCACACCATACGTGAGTAACGCCGCCGCCTTCTCCTTCGCCAGATCATGAATCTGCTGACAACGCGGTGCGACCAGCGTTTCGTTCAAGCGCACCAGATCCGTCAATTCGAACGCTACTTTTCCGCGCAAGACCGAGTCGTTAGTCTTCGTCGCCAGCGCTTGCAGATCGCCCGCGATCGCGAGCGCTTGTTGGATCATGTCCATGCGCATGCGCCGCTTCCCGCCAGCGATACCAGTCAACGGCGTGCCTTGCACACCTGTTTTGTCCTGGATGCTCGTCGTGAAATTGGTCAGCCGCGTCACGATCTCCGCCAGCGCCGTCATGCTCGACCAGACCGAGCTGTATTTGTCCATCACTCCGAGCACCGCGAGAAACATCGCCAATTTATTTTGTTGATTCGCATTCATAATCTGAGCCTCGAATTAGAGTTTTGTTTGCCTAACAAGTCGCGTCGCAGAATGAGCATAAACGACGCCAGCCGTCCGCGTTTATTACTTGGCGCTCGTGCGGAGCGCCCGATTAGTCTTTGTCGAAGTTTAACGCGCTAATTTTTCAGGATGGAGTCTGAACGGGAGCATTGCAGACACGCAGAGGAAGTGGCCGATGCGAACAAGTTGTATGCGTGCAATTTGGAAGGGCAGTATCAGTTTTGGCTTGGTCAATATTCCGATCGCGCTTTATCCGGCGACGCGGCGGGAGGAGCTCAAGTTTCGTTTGTTGCGCGAGAAGGATTTGAGTCCGGTAAATTACAAGCGCGTGGCGGAGAAGGACGGCAAGGAGGTGCCGTGGGAGCAGATCGTGAAGGGTTATGAGTACGAGAAGGGGAAATACATCGTGCTCAAGGATGAAGATTTCCAAAGAGTCGATCTGGAAGCGACGCAGACGGTAGACATCCAGGATTTCGTCGAGCAGGACGAGATCGATCCGATGTTTTTCTACAAGCCCTATTACCTGGAGCCGCAGAAAGGTGGCGATAAGGCGTACGTGCTTTTGCGCGATGCGTTGAAGAAGAGCAACAAGGTTGGCATCGCGAAAGTGGTGATCAAGACGCGGCAATATCTCGCCGGCGTGAAAGCGGAAGACAGCGTGCTCGTTCTTGAGCTGATGCATTTTGCCGAAGAGCTGGCCGATGCGGATAAGCTAAAGGTGCCGAAGAAAATCGAGCCGGGGAAGCGCGAGATGACAATGGCCCAGTCGCTCATCGACAGCATGAGTGCGAAGTGGAATCCGGAGAAGTACAAGGACGATTATCGCGAAGCGCTGATGGACGTGATCGAGGAGAAGGTGGAATCGGGCGGGAAAGAGATTGAGGAGAAACCGAAGCCGAAGAAGACGCCTAGCAAGGTGATCGATCTCGTGGCGGTCTTGCAGCAAAGCCTTGCTGAGAGCAAAGGCGGCAAGAAAAAGTCAGCGGCGAAGCACGCGACGAAACATCGGCACAAGAAAGCAGCGTAGGTGGATCGAGCAGTCCCTTGCTCGATGTTAAAAATGGCGCCGAAGGCGCACTAATAGCATTGCCCGACGGAGCGGCCGATCCACCGATTAGGACACGACGGCGCGATCGGCGATCGCGCCCTACCTCGTCATCGGCGGTTGCTTTTCCTGGTCTTCGTTAGGTTTGGCGGGTAGCTCCGCTGGCGCGGGATCGTATTCGGGTTTCGGCATTCCCATGAGCCATTTGTCGAACCAGCCAACAATGTGTTGCAGCCGTTCGACGCGATGCCAGGGCTGACCGGAGCGGGACAGTTCGTGTGTTTCGTTAGGGAAAAGCACCATCGCCGTCGGAATCTTGCGGAACTTCAAGGCGCGAAACATTTGTTCGCCACCGGCTTCCGGCGGAGTGCGGGAATCTTCTTCGCCAAGGATGAACATCATCGGCGTCTGCACATTCTTAATATAAGTAATAGGCGATCGCGCCTTGAAGTCGGCTTCGTCGCGGAACGGTGGCGCCTTGAACCAATTAGGCTGGAAGAGCGTGAAATCGGCCGTATACCACCAGTCCGCCCAGTTCGCGATGTCGCGCTGCGCCACGGCGGCGGCGAAACGATTCGTCTGCCCGACGACCCAATCCGTCAGCAGGCCGCCGCCGCTCCCGCCGGTCACGCCGAGCTTCTTCTCGTCGACATATCCGCGCCTAACGACTTCATCGACACCGAGCATGAGGTCTTTGTAATCGTCGCCCGGGTAATGGTATTGAATGATGTTGCCGAACTCCTGGCCGTAGGTCGTGCTGCCGCGCGGATTCGGATAAAGCACGACGTAACCTTTCGCGGCCATCCATTGAAACTCATGCTCGAAGATGAAGCCGTAGGCGGCGTGCGGTCCGCCGTGGATGTCGAGAATGAGCGGATACTTCTTCGCTTTGTCGAACGCCGGCGGCTTCTGCACCCACGCCTGAACCTTTTTGCCATCGAAGCTTTGATACGAAATTTCTTCCGGCTCGGTGAGATTGAGCTGCGAGAAGAGTTTGTCGTTTACGTGCGTGAGTTGCTTCGGCTCGCGCCCCGCGTTGTTCATCACAAACAAGTCGTTGAGACGCGTAGTTGTGGAGAGAGTGTAGACAATCTTCGCGCCGTCACCCGACTGGCGGAAACGAACCACGGCCTGGTTTCCATTCGTTAGGTCGGTGGCTGCGCCGGTTGTTGTGTCGAAGCGGGCAAGAATGGTGCGGCCTTCTTTTCCATAAACATCGATGACGCTTTTTCCATCAGGTGCCCATAGCGGAATAGCTCCACCGCCAGCACGCGGTGGCGCGCAATCGCCAAAAACGCCGCTGCCGAAACCGTAGTCGAAGGTCTCCGTCAGATTTTTTGGTTTGGCGTCCCGCGCGAGATCGCACACCCACAGATCGGGCTGTGTGTAGGAGTTGACCGGTTGCGCCGTCGATGCGGCGAACGCGATTTGTTTGCCGTCGGGGCTGAGCGACATGTCGCCCACATCCATGTCAAAGGTCGTGACCTTGGTCGCTTCGCCGCCGTTTCCCGTAATGGAATAAAGTTCCGTTTTCGGCAGATCGTAATACGGCTCGTCCACGTGCAATGATGTGAAATAAATTTGCGCGCCGTCCTTCGACCAAAACGGATTGCCTTCATTGAACCGGCCGAAAGTGATTTGCTTCGGCTGCACTTTCTCTTCGGCGGTGTGCGGCGCCGGGACGATCCAGAGATGTTCCGGACGCTTCGGATCGAGGTAACCGTCATCATCGGAACGATAAATGGCGCGCGTGACGACGTGGACGTCGCTTTCGTGTTCTTCGTCGGTTTCCGATTTGTTAGGCGACGGGGAGGGCTTCGCTTCCTGTCTCTTCCTTCTGTTCGCTGGTGATGCTGCCGACGTCGGCTCCGCGCTTTTCTTTTGCTCCTCTTCCTTCCGCTTTTTCTTTTCCTGCTTCGCCAAGTCCTCCGCATTCGTCGAGCTGGTGAAGACGATCGTTTTGCCGTCAGGCGACCATTTCGCGCCGGTCGCACCTTTCGGAAGTTCGGTGAAGGCGAACGAATCGCCGCCGGCCATTGGCAGCATGCTCAGTTGTGGCGGTTCTGGTTTGCCGTCTTTTTCCACCGCGCGGACGAAGCAAAGATAGTTGCCGTCGGGCGACCAACGCGGCGAGCTGTCGTGTTTGCCATTGGTCAGTTGATGCGGTTGATCATCGCCCGCGGTCGCGATCATCCAGATCGAAGTGTCGTAACCATCTTTCTTCTCGTTCACCGTGACGCGCACAAACGCGACGCGGTTTCCGTCAGGCGAAATCTGCGGATCACCGATCCAGACAAAATCGAAGAGATCCTTTTCGCTGATGTTGCGCTTTTGCGCGAAAAGTTCAGGCGAATCGAAAAGCGCAAAGATCAACAGAAGAAAGAGAAGTGGTCGAATGACAATCGAGAACATCCGCATACCTAAGCGAAAATCGACGGGCAGAGCAACCCAGCGATAGCACCGCCAAAATCTTTCTCTACCTCTTCCGCTTCCTCTTAATCTGAAGTCCAGGATAGCAGATTAAGAGGTAGCGGGAGGGGAAGAGTTCGGACGGATTCGAGATTGCAGCAGCGAATATCCTTCCGCGCGCGCGACGTAAGCGGCCGCGGTGACGTCACCAACGACGTTCACTGTCGTGCGGCACATATCGAGAATGCGGTCGACTCCGAGCACGATTCCGATCAACGCCGGATTCACTCCGACGGTGGTTAGCACTGCGATGATGAATGGAATGGAACCGGAGGGCACGCCGGCCGTTCCAATGCTTCCAAGAATGGCGAGATAAACCACGGCGATCTGTTGGCCTAACGAGAGATGGACTCCGGCAAGCTGCGCGAGAAAAAGTACAGTTACGCCTTCATAAATGGCGGTGCCGTTTTGGTTGGCCGTTGCGCCGACCGTGAGAACAAAGCTGTTGATCGCGCGCGGCACTCCGAGATTTTCCTCGGTTACGCGCAACGCGGTCGGTAGCGTCGCGTTCGAGGAAGAAGTGGAGAACGCGGTCAGGATAATTGTTTTGATGCGACGGAAAAAATCGAGAGGTGAAAGACGCGCGAGCAATGCGACGGAGAGGGAATAGACGCCAAACATTTGCAGGCTCAGCCCGATAAGCACGGTGATAACGAACCAGCCCGAGCGCGTTGAGTAGATCGATACCGAAGCGCGCTGTGTTATTGAAAAGTAAGCAGGCGACCGCGTACGGCGCGAACTTCATCGCGATGTCGATGATCTTGGCGGTGATTTCGTAAAGAGCCTGCAAGCCGCGAACGAAAGGTGCTGAAACCGGCGACGGCACAAGGGTCGTTGCAATGCCGAGAGCGAGCGAAAAAAACATTAGTTGCAGCATGTTCGGCGGATCGCTGGCGATGGCGGCGATCGGATTCGATGGCACGATCAACTTCACTACCTGCACGAGCGCGGAGTCTTTGTTCGCGCCTGCAGTTTGTCCCGCTTGCTCGACTTCTTTGCTCGCCGCGAGCGCATAGCGCTCTTCGATTTTGGCGCGGCTGGCGGGATCAACGCGGTCGCCGGGGCGGATAACGTTTGCCAGAGTAAGACCGATGACGACCGAGATTGTTGAGATGACTAACGAATAGAGAAGCGCGCGCACGCCGATCCGGCCGATCTTGCGAATGTCGCCGAGGCCCGCGATTCCGGTGACGAGCGAAGAGAGAACGAGCGGCACCACGATCATCAGAAGCAAACGCAGAAAAATTTGGCCGACCGGTTCGGTAATGTTAGCGATGCACCATTGCACGCGCGTGTCGTTGGCGCCGAAAAGCGCGTTGGCTAGCAATCCGGCGCCAATTCCAACGCCGAGCCCAATGAGAATGCGAAGGTGGAGCGGCAAACCTTTCGGTTTGTCGGGAGTTTTATCGTCGAGATCGGTCGTCTCTTCGCGCTCGAAATAGTCGGATGGTCGCGTGTCGTGCTCAGGCGGCTCCATGAATAAAAACTACCGTGATGATGCGATTGCGTTATCCGTCTCCCACCGGGAGAGGGTAGGGTGAGGGTACGTTCGAACAAAGCTGAAAAACAGTGGCCCTCACCTTAATCCTCTCCCTCAGGGAGAGGAAATCATTCGCAGGACGAATCCTACAGTTTCCACTTCTTGGGGAACTTTTGCTTTAGCTTTTCGAGGGGATCAAAGAGATCGCCGAACTTCTCTACCCGCTTCAAAACTTGATCGGATGTAAACGTGAGAAGTTTCGCATTCTTCTTCTTCAGCGCGTTTTCCACTTCCTTCCATGTTACCGGTGTCGACACGGTCGGCTGTTCCTTTGCGCGCAGGGAGTAAACGCAAATTGTCGTTTTGTGCTCGTCGTTCTGGCTCCAATCGACGAAGATTTTTCCTTTGCGCAGCGCCTTCGACATGTTGGAGGTGACGAGCTGCGGGTGCGCGCGTTCTAGATGCTGGGCGAGCGCGCGCGAAAGATCCTTTGTCTGATCGAACGTGACCGCCGTGTTGAGCGGACAGTAAAGCTGCAATCCTTTCGACCCGCTCGTTTTCGCGAACGATTTTAACTTCATTTCGCCTAACAAGTCGCGCAGCCAGATGCCGACCTGGCAGCATTGCACGATGTCGGCCGGCGCGCCGGGATCGAGGTCGAAGACCATCATCGTCGGCCGTGCCACGTCTTTCTTGCGCGCGAGTGACGTGTGCAGTTCGAGGTCTGCCAGGTTCGCGGCCCAGACCAGCGTCGGCAGATTGTTGGCGAGGCAGTAATCCATGTTGCGATTGTTGCCTTCACTCCAAACGCGCGCCGTCTGCACCCATTTCGGGCGATGGACCGGACAATTCTTTTCGTAGAAAAACTCCGCCTCCACTCCGTTTGGATAACGTTTCATCGTCAGCGGGCGATCTTTCAGATGCGGCAGAAGCACCGGCGCGATGCGGATGTAGTAATCGATCACCTGACCTTTGGTGAAACCGGCCTTCGGATACAGCACCTTGTCCAGATTCGAAACGCTGAGCTTCTTTCCTTCGACGACCAGTTCGGCTTTTTTAGACATTCGGGTAACGACGCTTCGCGACGTTACGCATTTGGTCATTCCGAGCAACGCGAGGAATCTCGCAAGTTCTGATCTCGTGAGGTCCTTCGCTGGCGCTCAGGATGACAAACGAGCATCACGAGAAAAATCGTTCGGGTGCAAGCAATGGCTGTGGCTTGCAGATGCGGCCGACGAAATGTTCCCAGCTTTCGTGGCCGCTGAGAATTTCGATCTCCACCCGCAAAAAATAAATCGGCACCTGCACAGTCGTTAGGCGAGGAAAACGCACGGCGTCCTTCTCGGTCGTGACGATCATTTCCAGATCGCGGCGGATACAGCGGTTGATGAATGTCTGCAGTTCCGCCTCGGTGTAACGGTGGTGATCGAGATACCGCTTTGCCAGTTCAATGCGTGCGCCGAGTTTGCGCAGGCCTTCCTCGAAGCTTTCGGGCGCGGCGATGCCGCAAATCGAGCCGATGTAAGTATCGCGCAAACTTTCGAGCGGTAATTGCTCGGCCGTGACGACGTTTTGCAAATGCAATGGCCGGTGCGCGCACTCGATGATCTCGGCCGTGCGATTGTAGCGGCGAATGCGCTCGATTAACTTATCGTTAGGCTCGCCTGTGCTTTTGGTGATGAAAATGTAACTGGCGCGGCGAAGATTGCGCGGCGGCTCGCGCAACGTTCCGCGCGGCAGGAGAAATTCATTTCCGAACGGCGCTTGCCGATCGATCAGCACGATATCGAGCCGATGTTTGAGGTGGAGATACTGCAACCCATCATCGAGCAGGAGCGTGTCCGCGCGCATTTCACCGATGGCGTGCTTTCCGCTTTTGACGCGGTCCTTGTCGACGAGAACAATGACGTTCTTCAAATTATTTGCCAGCATGTAGGGCTCGTCGCCGGCCGTAAGCGAGTCGAGTAGAAGCGATTTGCCGTCGGAAACAACGCGCGGCGGTGAAGTATCGCGGCGGCGAATGCGATCGATGAAGCGGCGCTTTCTCGGACGCGGCACACTTTTGTAACCGCGACTCAGGATCGCGACACGGCGTCCGCCGGTTTGCAAAGCGCGCGCAATTTTTTCGACGATCGGCGTCTTGCCGGTGCCGCCAACCGTCAGATTGCCGATGCTGATGACGAGACAACCGAGCGTGCGTTCGCGGAAAATGCGGTGCCGATAAAGAAAGAGCCGCAACTGCACAATGCGCTCGTAGATAAATGAGAGACCGTGGAGCAATCCACGTAGAAGCGTCGCGCGCACGCCGTGGCGGCGTTCGAGAATGACGTCGATCGCAAACTGTTCGAGATTTTCAAGCCAGGCCATGCGAAGTGACGATGCGAGCGCCGGAATTGTCGGCGGTGGTGATGATCGTGCGTGCGTTCGTTAGGCGAGACGCGCGCCGCATCGCTGCGGCGACTTTTTCCGCGCGCGCGAGCGTAACGCAAATGATGGTTGAGCCTGACCCGCTCAGGAAACCGCCGAGAGCGCCCGCCTGTTCGCCCGCGCGAATAACGCGATCGAGAAACGGCATCAGCTTCTTTCGATACGGCTGATGAAGATAATCGACGAACGCGCCGCGCAGCTTCTCATAATCGCGCGATACAAAGGCAGCGGTGATAACAGATGCGGCGCGCGAGGATTCGGCAGCGTGCGAATGAGAAATGCGAACAGGTAAAACGCGGCGCGCATCTTTGGTCGCGATCTCCAGCTCCGGAATGAGAACCGCGAATTGAAGCCGAGGTGAGACTTTGAAACGTTGTGGCGCACCGGGTCCGCCGACATTGAAACCACCGAATTCCGCCGGCGCAGCGTTGTCCGGATGACCTTCCAAATGTGCAGCCAGCTCAAAAATTTGTTCGCGCGAAAGACGCGAGCCGGCAAGGGCATTGAGCCCATGCAAAATTCCCAGACGCACGGTCGCACTGCCGCCCAGTCCCCGACGCACTGGAACATCGCCCTTGATCGAAATCGCGAATGGAAACTGCTTCAATTTCACGCGACGAAAAAACAAATGCGCCGCCGCGCGGACGAGAGGATCACGTGTTCCCGTGTCATGACGACTAACCGTTACGAAATTATAAAGACGCAGCGCGACACCGAGACAGTCAAAACCCGGGCCGAGATTCGAGGTGCTGGCAGGAACGCGAACGGTGACGTGTTTCATGACTCGTTAGGCGCGGGCGGCTGTGGAGCATTGTAGCGTGGGCGGGTCCGGCAACAAGGCACACCGATTTGGAAATTGCGGTCCGATGGGGGAGGATGCGCGGTCTTGAGGGCGTCGATCTGGATCGAGGCGGAAGAGTTGCGCGAGTTTGAGCGCGCGGGAACGGACGCGCATCGTTTGTGCACGTATAGCGACGGCTGGGTGGAACGCTTCGCGGCCGACGTTCTTGTTTCCTACAAAAATGAAGTCGCGCGCGATCGCCTAACGACTGAACTCGCGCTCTGGGCGCTCGGTTGCAATTTCAAACTGGGCCGGATTTTCGGGCGCTATCTGCCGAAGCAAAATGCCGAACGCGATCCACCGGTGCTGTTGCTGGGCGACAGCACGACGAATCTGCAAAGCGTTATTTGCGAACATTTGCTGCGATACGGAATCGATTTCGGCGCTGGGTATTCCATCGGATTCTTCATCGATCAGCGCGCCAATCGCCAGTATGTCCGGCGTGTCGCGCCGAAGAAGCTCCTCAATTGTTTCGCCTACACCTGTTCGTTCTCCGTTGCGGGTGCGAATGTCGGCGCGACGACGGTGAGCATCGATCTCTCCAAAAAGTCGCTCGCGCGTGGCCGCGAGAATTTTGCGCTCAATAGCCTGACGACTAACGACCACCGTTTTCTGACCGATGATGTATTCGAGGTCCTGCCTCGGCTGCAACGGCGCGGCGAAAAGTTTGACGTCATCATTTTAGATCCGCCGACTTTCTCGCGCTCGCACCGCGGCAAGACGTTCCAGGTTGAGCGCGATTTCGAAGCGCTCCTTTTGCTCGCGCTCGATCTGACCGAACGCGATGGACACATTCTCATTTCGACCAACTGCGCCAATCTGAGCGAGCGCGCCCTTGAAGTGATGGCGCGCTTTTGCTTGAAAACATCGCGGCGTGCAGGCAGTTTTCATCGTGAACCGCCATTGCCGGATTTTCCGGCGGGAAGCGGCGCGAAAACAGTTTGGCTGAGGTTGCGCTGAGATTTTTGGGACGCGCAAAACATCAACCGCATTCGAATTTTAAGTAACATGGACAAAGACTTTGCCACCATCCCCGACGACCTGGCCGAGCGCACGGTGCGCTACACCAAGGACGAATTTGAACGCGTGCTTCAGCAGACCGAGGACTATGTGCGCGAGAATCCGGTACAATCGCTCGGCTATGCTTTGCTCGCCGGTTTCATTTTGAATCGACTGCCGATTGGCCGCATCCTGAGCGGCGTAGTTCGGTTGCTGCTGATCGCGTTCAAACCCGCGATCCTGATTTACGGTGCGACCAAACTTTATCGCGCCGCGCAGAACGAAGAATAATTTCTTTTGTAGCGGCGGGCTCCGACCGTCGCATTTCTTCTTAGGTCGACCGCGATTGGTCTGAAATAATGCGACGGTCAGAGACCGCCGCTACAGCATCAGGTATCGAGGGTGAAGCCGACATTCACCGTCACCTGCCAGTGATTGAGCTTGCCGTCCTCGATATATCCACGCGTCTCCTTCACTTCGAACCAGCGCATGTTGCGAATGGTTTTCCCGGCCCGCGCGAGCGCATTTGTCACAGCGTCTTCAATGCTTGTGGGCGAGGAACCGACCAGCTCGATCTTTTTGTAAACATGATCACTCATGGCGGAATCGTGAACCGCTTGGGTAGTTCGGACAAATCCAATCTTTCGCGAAGCTATTATAAGAGCCGCGGTTTCGAAACCGCCGTAAAAGCCGGCACTTCGGAGAGCGCCGCTCCCTGGCGACTCCAAGTGCCGATGAAGTTTGATCTGAAGTTTACATTGAGCCCATTCGTGTGGGTTGGTAGCGTCACACATTCACATAATGACGACGATAACTGAGACGACGACACCGCCGCCGACGAACAAGGCCGACAACACGAACATCGAATCGCATTTGGTCGAGACACGAGTTTTCGAACCGCCGAAATCTTTCGCGAAGAAAGCGGAGATCAAAAGCCTCGCGAAATATCAAAAGCTGTATCGCAAATCGATTACGAATCCGGCGAAGTTCTGGGCGAAAGAAGCGGGCGAACTGGAGTGGCAGGCGCCGTGGACAAAAGTTCTAACCTGGCGTGCGCCATTCGCGAAATGGTTTGTCGGCGGCAAGATCAACGTGTCGGAAAATTGTCTCGATCGGCACTTGAAAGGCCGGCGGACGCAACAAGGCCGCGATTCTTTGGGAAGGCGAACCGGGCGACAAACGCACGATCACGTATCAGCAATTGCACCGCAAAGTTTGCAAGTTCGCGAATGTTCTGAAGCGAAACAACATTGGCAAAGGCGATCGCGTCATCATTTATATGCCGACAATTCCGGAGGCGGCGATTGCCATGCTCGCCTGTGCCCGCATCGGCGCAGTGCATTCGGTCGTATTTGGCGGATTCAGCGCGGACAGCATTCGCGATCGAATCGAAGACTGCGGCGCGGTCGCGGTGATCACAGCGGACGGCGGCTATCGGCGCGGAGCGATCGTTCCGTTAAAGAGACAAGTCGATGAAGCGTTGCACGGAGAAACGACGGTTCGGCGCGTCATCGTTTTTCGCCGCGCCGGAAATGAAATTCACATCGAGGAAGGGCGCGATGTCTGGTGGCACCGCGAGCTGGAATATGTCGATGCGGATTGTCCGCCGACCCCGCTCGATAGCGAGCATCCGCTTTATGTTTTGTACACGAGCGGCTCGACCGGCAAGCCGAAGGGAATTCTGCACACGACCGGAGGTTATCTCGTCGGAATTTATTCGACGGCGAAATATGTCTTCGATCTCAGCGACAACGATGTTTTCTGGTGCACGGCGGATGTCGGATGGGTGACAGGCCACAGCTACGTGGTTTACGGTCCGCTCGCGAATGGCGCGACGACTTTGATGTACGAAGGCGCGCCGAACTGGCCGGAACCCGACCGTTTCTGGCGCATCGTGGAAGAGTACGGCGTCAATATTCTCTACACCGCGCCGACAGCAATCCGCGCGTTCATTCGCTGGGGCGATGAATGGGTGAAGAAACATGATCTTTCTTCGCTGCGATTGCTCGGCACGGTGGGCGAACCGATTAATCCCGAAGCGTGGATGTGGTATCACGACAAAATCGGCGGCGGCCGATGTCCCATCGTCGATACGTGGTGGCAAACGGAAACGGGCGCGATCATGATCACGCCATTGCCGGGCGCGACGCCGACCAAACCGGGAAGCGCGACGCTGCCATTTTTCGGAGTCGACGCAGCCGTTGTCGATGAGAATGGAAAAGAAGTGGGACCAAATGTCGGCGGGAAATTAATTATCCGGCGGCCTTGGCCATCGATGTTACGCACGATTTACGGCGACAAGGAACGTTATCAGCAACAGTACTGGAGCCAGTTCAAGGGCCGTTATTTCACCGGCGATGGTGCGCGCCGGGACGAGAATGGATACTTCTGGATTGTCGGACGAATCGACGATGTTCTAAACGTGGCCGGTCATCGTCTGGGCACTTCCGAAATCGAAAGCGCACTCGTTAGTCACGGACATGTGGCGGAGGCGGCGGTGGTCGGCCGGCCGGACGATCTGAAAGGGCAGGCTATCGTCGCATTTGTTACGCTCAAAGGCGGCGTCGAGCCTAACGAGTCATTGAAAACCGATCTGCGCAATCATGTCGGTGTTCACATTGGCGGGATCGCCAAGCCCGATGAAGTCCGGTTTGCCGAGGCCTTGCCGAAAACGCGCAGCGGAAAAATCATGCGCCGACTTTTGAAGGAGATCGCGAGCGGCGAGGCCGTCACCGGCGATACGACCACGCTGGAAGATTTCAGTGTGCTAGCGAAACTCAGAGAGTCGGAAGAATGATTTTTCCTGTCGCGGCGGTCCTGCGACCGTCGCATTTATTTTGTCCTGTGGGCAAAGCCTCAGAGAGAAGTGCGACGGTCATAGACCGCCGCGACAATTCTATTCCAGGTAGGGATGGCTCTCCGAGCCGTCCCGAGACCAATATCGGACGTTTCGGAGAAACGTCCCTACCTGCGACATGAGCATCAAAGTTTTCGTTTGTCCGGCGACCAATTCAGGTAGCCTTATCGTGTGAGTTTCATTCGCACCGGGTTACGCGAGATCGGTCTCAAGGTTCGCCGTCAAAAAACGCGCATGGCCTTGCGTCATGAGAAGCGGCTCCTGCAGAAAAGCGAAATCAGTCTTGGCCGCGAAGGCTGCTCGCAGGCGGTCAATTTTCCCGAGGTCCGCAACGAAATTGTCGCGCTGAAAAAACTCGAACAGGAACAGCGCGAAGTGGCCACGCGCATCGCGCAGTTGGAGGAGGGGATCAAGCAAATCGAGGCGCAGCGGCAGGAGAACGCGAAGGAGCAAAACGCCGCGATTACAAAACTCGAGGAAGAAAAGAAGCCAATCCTTGAGCGCCGCAACGAAGCGAAAGCGGCAGCGGATGTTTGCGATCGCGAACTCGCCGGAGTGGATAAGCGCTTACGTGAAAACGAAACGGTCGACCGTGATTTACTGAAACAGCTTTCCGATTTGCAGGCGCTCACTCCGCCCCCGTCCGATCTCGATGCACAAACCGCCACGCTCGGTGCGCGTCGCGCGCGTTTGCCGGCGGAGCGCGAAGAAATTTCGCGCGCGCGAATGGGAAGCGCCGAGGCTTGTCGCTCCGCGAAACAAACTCTCGCAACCGCTCAGGCTGAGTTGGACGCGGCGGAAAAAAATATCGCGCGTGTACGCTCCGAGTTTGAGGCGCGCGACCGCGCCCTGGCTGAAAACAGTCGCGCGCAACAGGAATCAATCCGCGAAGCGAAAGCGCATCATCAAACCGTGGAGGAGCGCAAGAACCCGGCGTATCTCAACATCGGCCGTCATCTCGCCACCCAGGGGATCGCGCCTCCGAACGCGCCGCATCTTTTGAAAGATGTGCATCGTCATCGCGAAGGCGTCGATCGCCATCTCGCGCACGCCAATGAGCTCGCGCTGCTTTCCAGCCAGATCGACAAACAGGAGCTGCGAAAATTTTATTTCTCCATCGTGTCCGTGCTGGTCTTGCTCGCCATTATTCTCCCACTCGTTTTCAAGACGCCGCCGCGCCGGGAATGGTTGCCGCGCGAAACCGAAGCAATCATTTCGATCAAGGTTGAACAGTTCGAACGCGACGAAACGGCCAGGAGCTGGCGAAAGGATCGCGCTGCCGCCTGGCCAAACCTCTGGTCCGCGCTTCTTGGCAACGCCGCGAAGACGCCGGTGCTGAATTTGTCGAATGATGCATCGCGCGTGACGCGTGCGATGACGACGACAACGACCGGAGCAGTTCAGGAATTTATTTTGGTCGAGGCGCGTTCGGATCTCTCCAGGCAAACTCGCTCGCTCGAGCACGACAAGAGTTTCGACCGGCGCCTCATCAATGGGTTGCCGCTGTGGCAAAAAGATGGATTCGCTGTCGCGCGTGTCGGGCCACGCACGATTGCGGTGGGCGCTCCGGCGGAAGTGGAAGAGCTGGTCGAAGTTCGCCTCGGATTGAGACAGGATCTCAAAATCACCGGGCAACTTTTCGATCGCTTTCAGGCCCTCGACCAGGAAAGCGCATTTCGATTGATCTCGCGCGATCCGCCGAATCTGTCGCGGCTTTTTCAGCCGGTTTTTGCGCCCGATCTCCTCAACGCGTCGCAGCTTCTCGGTCTTTCGCTTAGCCTCAAGAATCCGGTCAAGGCGCGTCTGCTTTTGCGCTTGAAAACTTCGGCCGAGGCGACCGAGCTCGCGCAAAGGTTGCACGACGATCCCGCGCGCTGGTTAAAATTGCAGGATTCCGATCTGCGTTTGTATGACCAACCGCCGGAGATCAATCGACAGGGTTCGGACCTCGAAGTGCGGTTCAATGTTCCCGAAAACAGTGCTTTTCTTTTGCTGGAACGGGTGGGGAAGACAGGCGCCGGCGCAATTACCGCGGCACTTTAACGTCTGCGCTTGTCAGGTTGCGAAATTTTAGCTTTCCTTTCACGCGATCTGCTCCGTTATCTTCCATTGAAATCTGTTTCGCTCTTCCAACTCTTCATCGTCTTCCTCTTTTGTAGCGTGACACTGCCTTTGCGCGCTGATCCGGTGGCCGCGCCGCAGCGCCCGACGACTAACGACGAACTGGTCGATATTAAAAAGGTCGATCCGACGATTTTGGTCGAGCTCCGCTATGCCGGATCGAAGAATGTCGCCGGCCGCGCGTTGTATCCGCCGAACATGCCGGCACTCGTTAGGCCAAGTGTCGCGCAGCGTCTGGTCAAGGCGCAGGCTTATTTGCGAATGAATCATCTGGGGTTGAAAATTTGGGACGCTTATCGCCCGCCGCTGGCGCAGGCACAGTTGTGGCAACTTTTTCAAAATCCGTCTTTCGTCGCGAATCCAGGCGACGGGCACGGCTCGTTGCACACGTGGGGCGTCGCGGTTGACGCGACGATTGTCGACGATAAAGGCAACGACGCGCTCATGCCCACCGACTTCGACCAGTTCACACCGGATGCGGCGTTGCGTTACAAGGGCGACGATCCCCAAATCGCGCTGAATCTAAAAGTGCTGCAAACAGCAATGAGACGCGGTGGCTTTTATGGTCTGCGCACCGAGTGGTGGCACTTCATCGCTTACGACTGGAAAAAATACGGACCGGTGCGCGAGATCAAACTGTCGGCGCAGTAAGTCGCGATGTTCCAAGCGTTTCTTCGGGATTTGCAGCAGCCCGAGTATGTTCACGTCCTTCTCAATCCCTTGCCGGTTTACGGATTGGCCATTGGCGTCATCGCGTTAATCGTCGCGCTCTTCATGCGGAATCGTTCCGCGCAAATCGTCGCGCTCATTTTAATTCTCATCACGTCCGCCTCAGCCTGGCCGGTGACTGAATTCGGCGAACAAGCATTCGATCGCGTCCTTTCCATGGCGGACAAGGATGGCGAAGCCTGGCTGAAGGCGCACGAGGCGCGCGCGGAAAAGTTGGAATATCTTTTCTACGCTGTGGCGTTGCTTTCTCTTGCGGCGCTACTCCTGCCAAAAAAATGGCCGCGCACCGCGATGCCGTTAGTTATCGCAACGCTTCTTCTTTCACTCGCCTCGTTAGGCGGCGGTCTTTACATTGCATACGCGGGGGGAAAGATCCGCCACCGCGAATTCCGAAATGTACCGCCACCTCACACCGAGGAAGCGAGCGAGCATCCCTCCTAGTTTACGGGCCGATATTTGCGCGCACGCACCGAAACGACTTCTTCATAAAAATGTGTGCGAATCCCTCTCCCCGAGGGAGAGGGCAGGGTGAGGGCCTGATCTATCGGGACAATGCTTTGGCCCTCACCTTAATCCTCTCCCTCGGGGAAAGGAAACTTGCAGCGCGAAGAACGCAGCAAACGAAGGCGATGATTTTCCCTTTTGCCGCTGCGAGCGGGCTCATTACATTGAGCGCTTATGCCCTACAAAGATGTCAAGCCGCCCGCAGGCGAGAAAATTTCACGTCAGGAAAAATTAATTGTGCCGGATCATCCGGTCATTCCATTCATTCGCGGCGACGGCACCGGGCCGGACATCTGGGCCGCGAGCGTGCGCGTGTTCGATGCCGCGGTCGAAAAAGCTTTCGGCGGAAAGAAGAAGATCGCTTGGTTCGAAGTTTTCGCTGGGCAATCAGCCAAGGACAAATTCGATACCTGGCTGCCCGACGACACCGTCGAAGCGTTTCGCGAATACCTCGTCGGCATCAAAGGCCCCCTAACGACTCCAGTCGGCGGCGGGATTCGCTCGCTCAACGTCGCGCTGCGCCAGTTGCTCGATCTCTTCGTTTGCCTGCGTCCGGTGCAGTATTTCAAGGGCGTGCCGTCGCCGGTGAAGCATCCCGAGAAAGTCAACATGGTGATCTTTCGCGAGAACACCGAAGACATCTACGCCGGCATCGAATGGGCCGCTGGCACCGCTGAGTCACAAAAAATTCTCGATTTTCTGAGCAAGGAATTTCCAAAGGACTTCGACAAAATTCGATTCGGGACAAAGGAGAAGGCCGCCGATTTTTGGAAAAAAGTCGGCGCGCCGGAAAAAGACAACGTCATGGTCGGCATCGGAATCAAACCGGTGAGCCGCTCCGGCAGCGTGCGACTTATTCATAGCGCCATCTCTTACGCAATCCAGAACCAGCGCAAGAGCGTTACGTTCGTGCACAAGGGCAACATCATGAAATTCACCGAAGGCGCCTTTCGCGATTGGGGCTACGACGTCGCGAAGCAATACTTCGGCGCGGAAGAAATCGACGGCGGCCCGTGGTGCAAAATTCCGATGGGCAAACCGGGCGGCGGCATCGTGATCAAGGACGCGATCGCCGACATCACATTGCAACAGGTGCTCACGCGACCGGAAGACTTCGATGTCATCGCGACGTTGAACTTGAACGGCGATTACCTGAGCGACGCGCTCGCCGCGCAAGTCGGCGGCATCGGCATCGCGCCCGGCGGAAACATTAACTACATCACCGGCCACGCCGTGTTCGAAGCGACTCACGGCACCGCGCCGAAGTATGCCAACCAGGACAAGGTTAATCCCGGCTCTGTCATTCTATCCGGCGAAATGATGTTCCGTTACATGGGCTGGAACGAAGCCGCCGATCTTATCCTCAAAGGTTTGAACGGCGCGATCGCGAGCAAGAACGTGACTTACGATTTCGCGCGTCTCATGCAAGGCGCGACCGAGATCAAATGCTCCGAGTTCGGCGATAACGTCATCGCCCACATGTAACATCGCTGGTCATCCCGAGCCCCGAATGCTTTCGGGGCGAGGGATCTCGCGAAAACAGATTGCACATGTCGAGCGCGTGCAGCGTTTGCCACTGCATTCGTGAGGTCCTTCGCTTCGCTCAGGATGACAGGAATGCTAGCTATTGGCTTATTGCCTAACGAACACTCATCGCATCCGGTCGCGCGTGTCTCGGTTGATAAACCCCGAGCTTCCCGCCTCCCGGCAGCGTGACCTGCGTGAGCAAACCATAGCCCTGATCCTGCACGGGATCGCACGCAATACCATGTTCTTTCATCTCAGCCACGAATGCGTTTACGTCGTCGCACATGAAATAGAATTCATGCACGTTATTGTTTTCGGATGGATGCACTGCCACTTCCGCCGGCGGTAAACCGAAGATCAACCATCCGTGGCCGACATCGACGTTTGGCAGTTTCAAGACGTCGCGCAGAAAAGTTCGATCCGCTTCCGCATTAGTACTGTAGATAATGGAATGGGCGCCAGTAATCATGTCGTGTAATTGTATGGGTTAAAGACAGCCTAATTACCTTGCCTGCAAAGTCGATATCCATTGCGGTTGCTGCGTTTCGGAGGGACCTGCTTCCGCAGGTCCTGGACGTGCAGAAGCACGTCCCTCCGGTTGCGTTTTCGACTGCCGGTTCTCAAACGCTATTCTTCAACATTATCCGGGGTTGCTGGATAACGTTTGCCGTTGTCTGGGTGCTGGCGGCCGCAACGGCGAAACGTTCGGTTTACCGCGAAAGCACCGGGCGACGGATGCGTTACTGGCTATTCCTTATAGTAGGATATTTGTTACTGGCCAAAGGACACAAATGCCCATATCCCTTCAACGCGATCGTCATTCCAGGCACCGAGATTAGTGCCGGCATCGGCGCCATTTTCTGCCTTGCAGGTGTCCTCTTCTGCCTTTGGGCAAGAGTAACTCTCGGCCGTAACTGGAGCGGAACCATTACCCTGAAGCAGGAGCATGAGCTGATCGAGCACGGGCCCTACCAACTTGTGCGGCACCCGATTTATACCGGACTGCTGAGCATGTGTCTCGGCACAGCCATAGCTATTGGACATATCGCCGGGTTTGTTGGCGTTCTCCTTATCTTCGTTAGCTTCTGGGTTAAACTGGCTGACGAGGAAAGTCTCATGCTTCAACACTTCCCGGCGAAATACGCCGCTTACCAGCAACGCGTGAAGCGAATCATTCCGTTTGTTCTGTAGGTGTAGCTGCGGCGCCGGCTGACAGTATGGGGTTGTCGGCATGTGCGGAGCTATTCGCCTTTCAGTATCAAAGAGCCCGAGTGGTTCGACGTGACCGTATAATAATAAGCGCGGTTTCGTCGCACGAAGAGAGTAACCTCCGACGGCGTCATCCACTTCGGATCGGGACTCGCGGCCATCCATAGGACATGATGTCCCGGCGTCAGATAAGTCTGGTAAGTATGACCGTAAATGAGTGAACCCGCTCGTTCGCCATCGATCCAGAGCTTGACGAATACATTGTGACCCAGATCGGCGCGGCGATACAGTTCCAAGAAAGCCGCGCCCCTTGCAGGATCAGCCATCACGTGCGCGTTGGGACGCGCGTGATATCCATGGGGCTCGTCGCTCATTGCCATCCCCGCGATCCAGGCATTCAACAGCAAAACGATCGCGATCGATATCAGCGTTCCAGGGGTTTGATAACGACTTGTCTTCATCTTTGGCACCTCCATTTGTGGATTTCCCCGATGCGGCAGAACGATTGTCACCTAATCATTAGCACCAAAGTTCCTTCCATCAAATTGGCGACCGATCATTGGCACCGACAATCGATCGAATCAGGAAGCCAGGAACAGAGAGGGTGCCTCTTGTACCGAAAAATCTGCGGAAATCCGCGTAATCTTTGGACGTCAAACGTGTAGCGGCGGTCTCTGACCGTCGCACTTCTATTCCGGGGAGCGCACTGCCTGCCCGCCGTGGTGGGCGCCCTCGCGTGTCCGCCAGTTGGACGGACTCGTCCTGTGGCGAGCCCGCGATGGCGCCCTCGCCATCGCGAACTTCAGCGTCTCAGCATTTCAGTTTCTCAGCGTTTCCAAAAATCATCGTGCAAGCCGTCAATAACAACATGCAAGGCGTGGCGAGCGACCCGATCATCTTCACTGTCCACGCTTAACGCAGAAGCGCAAACGAAGAGCACCGAGCCGCTCTCGCTTCCGGTGAACGAGGAAGCCATGACTGCGACCGGCGACGGCACCAAGAGTCGCACCAAAGGCATCGGCTACCCGCGCTTACCTAACAATGTAGAGGCGGCCGTGTCGGCCGCAGGGGTTTAGTTCTTGCGGCCGACACGGCCGCCTCTACACCTACCAAGCCGCCCGCTGCCTAACCGGCAAACGGTTTTTGGTGAATGCGGAAATCGGGTCAGAGTTGCTATTAAGAGTTTGTGACGAAAGTAAGCTCTGACCCCTCATTTTCTGACCGATCCTACTCCGCGTTTCGGTAGTGAGCACGGTCTCACTACCGCCGCGTGGCTTCGCAAGGACAAGGTCTATTTCCTAGCAGGAACCATTTCCAAGTCCGACCTGAAACAGTTGCTTTGATCAGGGAATCCAGTGGCTTTGCTGCTATGGGAATTGCCTTTGCAAGGATTGAAAGAAATAAGCGGCCCCCTCGGGATTTCCATTAACCATGCTAAAGGCGGAGCTAACGAGTGACGTGTTGCCGTCCAACGCAGCCCTCCAGCCAAAGGTGCCGCCAGCGGCCGAGTAGTCGCTCGCGATTAATTCCGCGCGCTGGCTCCAGATATTGTTGGTTCGCTTAAAGAGATATGCGGCCGGAGCACCAGGAGCACCTGCAAGAATCGTATCGCCGTCGAGCGCGACAGACCAACCGAGATCACCAAACTCCGCGCCGTCGCTGGCCAGAAGCTTCTGACTTTCTGTCCAAAGACCATTCGAGTTGTTGAACACATAGACCGCGCCCTGGTTGTGATGGTTATTAATAAGCGCCTCGTTTGCACCGATGACTGCTGTGTTATCTGACAACGCGACCGACCACCCAAACCAATCGCCGGGATGGCCATCGCTCGGAACAAGCTTCTGCGTTTGCGTCCATCCGCTCCGCGACTTGTAGTTAAAGATATAAGCTGCGCCGGCGGTGTGCCCATCAATATCAAACGCGCCCACCAGTGCGGTCGTGCCCGAGATGGCGACCGAGTTACCAAAATAATCCTGAGGCTGCAAATCGTTCGGTGTCAGTTCCGCGGTCAGCATCCAGTTGCCGCTCGACCCGTCGTAGAAATAAGCCGCGCCCCGATCGCCCTGCGCGTTTCTGGCTCCGACGATAAGATGCGTGCCGGAGAGTCCAACCGAGTAACCGAACCAGTCAAGTGGCATACTGTCGCTGGCGGTTAACTTCTGCGTCTGTTGCCAGCTACTGCCCAAGCGTTTGAACACATACGCCGCGCCCCGACTGGAATGGACACCTATGGCGCCAATAATGGCAGTGTCACTCGATAGCGCTATCGAAGCGCCGAACTCATCGTCAGGCGCGCCGTCAATCGCGGCAAGTTTTTGTGTCAGCATCCAACCAGCCGGCGCTTTGGTGAAGACATACACCTCGCCCCGACCCTGGTTAATGAGGGCCTTCGCCTCACTAACCATTGCAGTAGTCCCCGAAATGGCGACGGCGTAGGCGAAGCCGTCGTCTCCCATGCCGTCATTCGGGATGACCTTCTGCTCCCTGAAACTACGAATAAGCGTTGCCAGGTTCGCGTCCGTTGCCGCCATCAGGCAATGGGAAGACAAGGTGAAGAACAGGAGAGCGAGGAACATGCATGCGAATCTTTTCGACTTGGAATGTCTAGCCGTTCCCGCGTGTAACCGTGGCAAAGCATTTCTCTCGATTCCCGAATTCGTTAGGCAAATTGCAAAACCCCATCTTCGTGCGCAGAGACGACGCCCCCACGTGATTAGTTCCTCCTTGAATTTCATAGTACAAAGAATTTCGGATGCTGGAGAAAATCTGGGCGTGAAAAAATGCTGAATGCACCTGCCAAAAAATTGACAATTTCGGCCATGACCGAAGCCGGCGACGGCGCCAAGAGCCGACCAAAGGCAATCGGCTACCCGCGCTTACCTAACAATGTAGAGGCGGCCGTGTCGGCCGCAGGGTTTAGTTTTTGCGGCCGACACGGCCGCCACTACATCTGACAAGCCGCCCGCTGGGAAACCGGCGGGCGGTTTTTGGCTGGTGGATCGGCCCGCCTGCTCGCGAAAGCTTTCGGAGCTCCGCGGGCGATGTTAGTTGTACGGCGCAGCGTTGCCTAACGATGAGTCTCAGAAGAGAGAACGATCGGAAAAAATATCGGCGCTTCATATCGTGAACTCTTGGCGGCTGGCCAGGTTTTGCTGAGAAGGCGAACTCTCTCGTCGGTTCGGCGATGACGATATTAAGCTCTGCCCCGTCATTCCCTCTCATTCAATCACTGACACCAAATGATAAACAGCATGTTGCTGTGTGCCACACAGTAACATGCTCATACTTAGACTTATTTTCTCTGGCGTATTGGACTAAGCGAGCGCTGTTAGTCTCGGGCATGCTTCCACCGACGCGCAAGGCGTGGCGAGCGATCCGACCGTCTTCGAAGTGCCAGCCGATGCGCAGGCAAAAACGAAGACGAAGACTGCCGAGCCGCTCTCACTTCCCGTGAACGAAGAAGCCATGACCGCGACCGGCGACGGCGCCAAAAGTCGCACCAAAGGCAATCGGCTACCCGCGCTAACCTAACGAATCTCCTTGTTCGTGCCTACCAAGCCGCCCGCTGGGAAACCGGCGGGCGGTTTTTGGAATAACTCAATAACGGTCGAACTCCCGCTGTGATATGCTGCTGGTGGTGATATTACCGCCGATGACTGGTGTGAGTGTGACCTCAAGGACAGTCGCACTGGTGCGATAGTACGTAGCCTCTTCCGTGTCAGTGGCCGTCGTCTTGGTGGCGAATGTGAATGGTCGATCAAACTTTGAGAAGCCTCGTGGCTTCTCAAAGCGGTCGGTGCCAACGTATACACGATCGCCGAATGCGAAAATTACATTGTACGTCCCGTCAGGTATCGCAGCAATCTTGGTGCGCTTTCCCGCAGATATGGCGAATGAAAGAATTTTTGTATCGGTCTGAATATCGATGACCTTCGCAACTGCGGAGTGGGAAGCACCATTGATTACGGTCAATTCTCCCTGTGCGGTGCTGTCGGGATAGGCATCAAAAAGAATACCATTTCCTGGAATAGCAGTTGGTATTTCAGAGGGCGGCGCAGCCGACGATTGAAGTGTAGGCTGGTAACGTGGCGAGGAAGAAATCGGCCCGATCGAAACTGAGGGGATTGTACCTGCAGCGGTGACAGGACGAGAGGTGTCGTAGCTGGGTTTCGGTATGGGCGGCAATGCCGACGGGCCGCTCTCGCCAATCAGCTTATCAACGCGAGCATCGCGCTCTGCGGCTCTGCGAATCTCTTCCTGCTGTTCCGGTGTGCGTGGCACTGACGTGACGCCAGCAATGACTACAAGGATCACGAGCAATACCAGTACTGATGCGGCGATGATACCCACCACCCACATTGCAGGCATGCGCGCCGGGCGCGTTGAAAATGGATTTGCGAGTGCGGCGCGACACGCGCCGCACTTGTACACACCAGCAGCCGTGGGCTTGTACAGACGGTTGCGACGACCACACTGCGGACAGGCTACGATACGCTCCTCAATGACTTGGGCTTCGACGACGCGCTCGTTCATGGGATAAGCACCTAACGAGAATCAAATCAACTACCGCTAGCGACGGCAAGCTTTGCTTTCACTTCATCCTTCACCTTCGCCGCACAGCGGTTCGGTGCATCGTATGGTTATGCGACTCTTCGTGGAACCGGAGCAGCCGCTTCATACATGCCCATGTTGATCGTCTGTAAGTGCTCAAAACCATACTTCTGTCTCAGATACGCAAGCGTTGGGTCTTCAGAATCTCGGTCTTGCGCGTGGTCGCAGATCATAAGGTCGTCGGCGAGCTGATACTGCTGGGGGAAGAATACTGCAGAGCCGAATTCAGAGGCGAGCCTGGACTGCTTAATAGTCTCGAAAAACGGAGAATGGTCGTTGAGTGCCATCTGTGCTTGGTCAGCGCGAGAGACAATAACCGCGTCGAGATCACGGGCGGAACGATAGAAGGAACTGTTCCAGAAATAGTAGCAAGTAATGATGTTCGGATGGTTCGTGGAAAAGAGCTTCTGCGTCCCGTAGATCGTAGCGCGCAACTGGGTCTCATGTAAATGAGCGTCGTAGCCCTCGCAGTGAATCCACAATACATGGAGCAATGACCGCGAAGGGTCCTTCGCGATAAGCTGCCGAACACCATCTCCAACAATCCCATCCAAACGGTTGCGATGGCCGGTTGGTCTGCTACGTGAGGCTAACCCACCGTCATCCATCTGCCGGAAATACGCATCAAGTTCGGTTTGGTCGTGGGTCTTCTGCTTGATTTCAATTAGTGTGGCATCGGGCGCGCCGTCCTCGACGAGGAGATCGGGGGTCTTGGTCGCAGCGCGGGGAATGTCCGTGACGCGAAGCTTGCGCGACTCTAGGAATTCTTGGAGTGCTCTCTTAAATATGGTATCGCGCTCGGCCATAAGTTGTCCGAGAACGATAATCTTTCGATTTCGCGGTGCAAGCCCTGAGTCGCCTAACGAATCGGCGGTCTTCGAGATAAGCGTCCATGAAAGATTGGTTAGGCCTTTTGGTCATCGAACCACTCTGCCTTCTCCAACGTCTTCCCAAGTAAGTCGCGAATCTCCGCACTATCGCCGGTAATACTCATCTGCGAGCCAAAGTGCCAGTCGTCCTCACCGGCGCGTCTACGGTAATACGCTAGCCGAATGCTGTGGCCACCATTCGCCCAGCGAATTCGTTGGGCGCAGAAAGAGTAGTCGCCCCAGTCGGACGGTCCAGACGACGCGCGAGCTGGAGAATCGTTGATGTCTGGCCGCGCCCAGACTTCATCGCCGATCTTGCCGCCGATGTAGCCGCCGCCTGCGGTGGCTACGTCATTGGGTGGCTTGAACCACACTTTGCATCCTTTGCGGGATGTTAGTTTACCGCGAATGTGAAATGGCTTCGCCCTGCTCACGGCGATGCGCGGCCGACATCTGCGAACCGAAAGAGGAATTCGGGCTCGGTCATCGAACCGTTCTCCGTGACACTGGCCTCCTTAACCCAGTCTCGAACGTCAATGAGGAAGCTCCCCTCGAATTTTACCGCATTTCCTTTCGAGAGCACCGCTATCTGATTGTAAAGCGACGAGCCATGTTTAATTAGAGTAGCACCCAAAACATCAGAGAACGTGTTGTTCCATGTTCGAACTCTAATGCTGGATCGTGGCAACTGAATGACGATAGCGGCATCGCCGCCAGATGTTGTGGTCATTTCCCTTAGCGTACAACCCAACCGGAGATATTACGATCACGCACGAGACCTTCTAATTCTTTGGCTCGTTGCGTCCTGAGCGAAGACTTCTGGAGTTCATTGGACGCAGATTTGTAGAGTGAGATGTATCGCTCGACGGTCGAGATAAACTGCGCCTCTGCTGGCGGAGTCGGCAGCGATTCGTCAGAGTCGCAGCCGACGAGCGATGCTATACACACGATAGCGCAGAGGGTGAGACGCATCATAGGCCTAACGAGACACAAGATCAGCGATCCGACGTAAAGTAGAGTACGTGGCAAGCGCTGGCGAGAGCTTGCTTTCACTTTATCCTTCATAATTCTTCCTTCCGCTCTTCTTTCGCCCGTTGCATCGTCTGGTTAGGCCTTTTTGAATCCAAAGCGAGTTGGTGAGTAATCAGTCAGCTTCTCCTTCATCGCTGATTCGATGTCGACGATCTCGGCGTCTGACAGGCGCCAACCTTTCGAGCGAACCCAATCTAAAAGAGTCTTATAAACGATAAGTGAGTCTTTGAGGGACTCAGGCTTCGCTCCAAGGAACTCCGATGGAGCAAACCCGAGCTTCAAGACAGCTCGCTGGAGCTCGATTTCTGCATATATTTCGGGAACCTCCATCGGGTAACTACGTGTTCTTGCCGGGTGACGAAGCCCACTCTAATAATCGGCCAACGAAGCAGCGATCCCCCGGATGTAGAAAAGGCTCAATAGAATCGCGAATCGCTTGCGCAGACTGAGACGTGTCGATCCGCGCTACGTAATGCTCGTCGCTGAATGACGAGCGGTGATCGAGTTTGCCGAGGAACTTATCAAGCGCGGCATAGTCGGCGGACGGGTTCTTCTTCCGGATGGAAATGTAGACTTCGTCGTTCATAGGCCTAACGAGATGTTTAATCCGGCTGTCTTGGGTGTAAGCGTCCATGAAAGGGGAGAGGTTGCTGCTGGAAATGTGACTTCTTCGCGGCGGTTGTGGCAAGCTCAAACCGCGTAAAAAGCTTTGCTCACGCGGTTTCCTTGTAAAAGCTTGCTGCGCTTTACGCTGCTTTGCTCACGCGGTTGGGGGAAGATTCTGAGAGTCTGACAGGCCGAAGCTGGTTGAGTGATGAGAGCTGAGAGCGTAAAAGCTCCGTGGGAGCCACGCTCCTTTACGGAGTTGAGGGAAGGGAAGTCACGGTGACTGTTTATTGGCGCGTAGTCTGGGACGAGTAATGGTTGGCAACCAACCGCCACCGCCCTTGCTGCTTTACCCACACCCGGGTAAAGCGAGTGTCACGGGGAACAGTTTTGCCTTTGTCTTGCCCAACCATTGTTGACAGGCCGGTCTCCACAGCCGTGTTTTCGTAGACACGCACCTGAACCTCGTCGGTCGTGATAGATTGAAATTTCAAATCACCGGACGTGAAATCTGAAATCACCTGCGGCTTGGTTCTCACTCTGCCACTTGGCCCTACGCCGATGAAATCGGCAGCGTAGATGCGATCAAGGGCCGTGGCATCAGCATGAATCTGTGCTTGAATGCGTTCGTTATCCAGTTTCCTGATGGCCTCCTCGACACTTGTTCTGTGACTGCCCTGTGCGCTCTGGTTTTGCCCTTCGCCCATAGGGGCCACTGTAAGGACGAGGACAGCTATAAAGAGTGCTCGTCTCATATAGAGTTCTCCATAAGTCTAACTTCGACGTTAGCGTCCATGAGAAAGGGAGAGATTGCTCCAGGAATGTCGCTCGCCTTCTGCGGTTGTGGCAAGCGAAAAGAAAAACTGAAACTCTGATCCGCCTTCAACGATTACGGCGCGACGAGAATTCTGACCAGCCTCCGCGAACCGCTACGGCTCGGCAAGAAAGCTGACAGGCGGAAGCTGGTTGCCGCGTCTTCCTTTCCACTGGCTGGCTCCATCGATTGGTTAGGCGCTTTCATGTATGTCAACAACCGCATCAGCTTCGAACTCGACGAGCCAATCAGGATCAATAAAGCGCGAAACCTGCATAATCGTGTTCGCCGGCCGGATCTCGCCGAAGAACTCCCCATGAACCGCAGCCACTGCCTGCCAGTCCTCGATCCGCACGAGCAGTGTGCGTGTTCGAACCACGTTCTGAAGCGACGTACCGGCCTTCTCTAACGCGCCCGCGATGATCTCAAGACATCGCCGCGCCTGAACTGCTGCGTCTCCGATGCCAATGGTATGTCCATCCGCGCCAAGTGGAGCCGTGCCCGATACGGCAATGATATTGCCGACACGCACGGCTCGTGAAATGCCAACCTTCGGCTCATACGGGCTGCCACTGGAAATGAGCTTGCGCATGGTAAGGCCTAACGAGAATAGGCTGCGTGACGGGCACCAAGAGCCAGCGTCAGTCGAAGTGAGAGTGAGTTAGTCATCTGAAGTGCAAACACGTGCCGGGTGGTCGTTCGCTTCAGTGCTTGGTTAGGTCTGACGGACATGAGAAATCAATATTGAGGATAACCAGGCTGATCAAAAAGCTTACCCGCGCGCACAGCCGCCTTTAGGGATTCGAAGCTGTTATCCTTCAAGAAACCCGCAACGGCCGCAACGAGAGACCATTTCTTGTCTTTGGAGAAGACCATCAAATTGTGATGATATCCGATTCCTCCAACCTCGTACAAAATGAAACACATGCTCGGGTTAGCTCCCGAAACCACAAAGCGACGAGACGGTAGATGAGGTCCAACCTCGACGTCGGTGGGGTTAAATCTCTCGCCGCGATTGGCAATGCATCGGGCTGGAACTTTGCTGTGGAAAATTCTCAGAGTACATCGTGATCGACTTTTTGAAGATCGTTTACCAAGACAAATGTGTCTGTTAGAAGGCGCTGCGCGTATCGATTTTTCGAAGGTAAGAACTTTCGAAGCGGCGGCGTCGCAGTAGTGGATGTGGGATCGTCGACGTGAAATGGAACCCCCTCGGCTTGTCCATACGCTGCCAACGGTAAGACTGGCAAAATCACAGCTACGAAGATCAACGAACGGTTCATAGGCCTAACGAGATCAAGATAAGCCACCCGACGTAAAGTAAAGCACGTGGCAAGCGCTGGCGGTGACGAGCGTGGCAAACATCGAAGGCTGTTTCATAACATCAAACAGGGACTTCACTACGGCCAGCGGCCTGCTCCGTGTTCTCGTTTACGGATGTTGGCTCCAGCGACTGGTTAGGCGGCTCGATTTCCCGGGGCCAATTTACCCGAGTGAGCGGTCCGGTTAGAAACACCCACGAAGCGCCGCCCAAGAGTGTTATTGTGGCTGCCACGACAAAAGCCCACCAGAATTGTCCCGTGCGATCTACCACCAGGCCAGTTAAGGGTGCAACGGCAACACCGGCCAAATTTCCGATCGCATTCTGCAGCCCCGTCCATCTACCCGCCACCGCCGGCCCGGCCAGCGTCTGCGCAAAGACATAGATTGTGGGCCCGGTGAAACCGCAGGCGAAGCCCATTATCAGAAGGCAGACGAACGAAGTGCGTGCGCTCGCCGCCGCGCAACCAAGCAGGCCGCCCGCGATCATAATATGACCAATGCCCATCCAGAGCTTGCGCACGAAATTGGGGCTGGCACCGGCGCGAATCCATGCATCAGCCATCCACGCCAGGATCGGTGAAGCGATGGCATACATGAGATAGAACAGCGCCCCTTCCTTCGCCATCTCCTGCATCGAAAGATGCCGTTCGCTGACCAAAAAATAAGGCAACCAAACGATCATGAGATAAAAAGGGTAGTTACTGCAAAAGTGCCCCAGCCCAGTACCCCAAAACGCCCGCCGACGAAGAATCTCCCGGACCGACGCCGGACAGACAAATCGCTCCAGGGTGGGAGCCGCTTTCGGCATCCAGTAAATCCACGGCACCAGCCAGAGCAGGCCGGCGAAACCGAGCACAATAAAAACTGGCCGCCAGCCGTAGGCCGCCATCAGGTCGCCACAGAAGAACGTGCCGAGCGCCGGACCGAGACTCATTCCGCTGATGATGGCCGCGTTGGCAACACCGCGGTGTCCCTGTGCGACGTGACGCGCGAGGATCTTGCCATAGGCTGGAAAAGCGACTGATTCGCCCGCGCCGAGCAAGAGCCGACAGGCCATTAGTGTGGCAAAGCCATGAACGACACCGGTCAATCCTGTGGCCAAAGACCAAATCGCAAATCCGCCGGCCAGCACCCAGTTCACATCGAAGCGGTCTACCAGCCAGCCGCTCACGATCATGAGAGTCACATAAGTCCAAAAGAAAGCGCCCAAGAGAACGCCGAGATGATAAGCCGAAAGGTGGAGCTCGCCTTTCAATAACGGCGCGGCCACCGAGAGATTACCGCGGTCGACATAGTTAATGAAGACTGAGAACGCCAGGAGGAAAAGAAGCGTCAGAGTCCTGGTGCCGATGGATTGCCGATCACTCTGCACGTTTGAAGTCATGGATTACGTGCAGGTTAATGGCACAGTTAACGCCTAACGAGGTATATATGGAATTATTCCGTACTTAATTGCGGAATAATTCCGTCTCATCCGATTGGCTTCGAGATTAGCGTGCATGGATAGGGGAGAGATTGCTCTAGGAAATGTGACTTCTTGGCGGCGGTTGTGGCAAGCTCAAACCGCGTAAAAGCTTCGCTCACGCGGTTTCCTAAAAGCTTGCCGCGTCCTACGCTGCTTACGCCACGCGGTTGGGGAAAGCCAGATGTCAGATGTCGGAAGGCAGATGGATAGCAGATTCCAAAATGAGCTCGCAAAACGAGAGAATCAGGTCTGCGATGGCGGTGGCGAATCAAATAGCGGCGGGTAGGTTGGCGATACGTCAGAGTCGGAGACGGATCGTGGGTCAATCTCAGCGGCCAATGCAGGATTTGAATCTTCGACCCGCCGCAAATAATGATCGTGCCACCACCGGAAGCGCGTCTGATAATGCTTTGAAAACGAGTCCGAGGACAATTCTAATCTTTCTGCTAACTCCATGACGATTGAGTAAAGCGCCATGAACTGTGCATCTGTCATTTGCTCGCCTTTGAGGTCTTCGGTGTCGATAGCTTGTTGCCATTCTAAGCCCTTTTTTAAGGCTTCAACACGCGCCTCAAGTAACGTAATTCTGTCAGAGTCAGTCATACTTACCAACCGACCTGGATCTCCATTCCTTCGCGGGCTAGCACCGCATTGGGGAACCGTTCCTGACACAATCTTTCGATGCGCTCGAGAAAGTCGTCGTCGTGCTCGGGGTCATGATGGGTGAGGGCGAGGCGTTTCACGTTAGCCATTTCCGCAAGTTGCATCGCTTGCTGCGCGAGTTAGTCCTGGAATAATCCGTTATTGAGGGTCGTCGATAATAGGTCGGGCTATGGGACGGTTTGAGCTTACGATTGGTTTCGAGGTACTGCGGGCCATGAGATGTAAACGCAGAATCCGGTCAAGCTCGGCAATGGTTTGCGGAAGCTCGCAGGAACTGTGGGGTCCTGGGACGATCAACTCGGATTGCGCGCCATCGAGATGAGAGCTCCAGTAGGGCACGATGCCGTCACTACTGTCCGCGAGTGGTCCCTGCTTACCGCGATTACCGATGATCGAATGGTAGGGCGCGCGGATTGACTGCTTGTTCAGAACCGCGAGATACGGTGCGGAGGGCTTAAGGTTGCTGACGCTGTTTGGGAGCCGGCCATTGTTTAACTTCCTCAAGGTTTGTTCAGGAATTTCGCTTTTTATCGTCGTTTCAAGATCGACCGGAAGCGATATCAACTTGATACCAAGTTCGCCGAGCCCGCCTGACGCCATTTTGCTGCCGCGATGGGGAGTACAAACGAAGACTACCCGCTTGATGCGCGGGTTGGCCTTGAAAGTGGTGGCTTTCGCAACAAGGTCGGCCGGTTTCAGTGTGGCGAAGAGCTGCATGCCTACTTCGCCCAGCGTTTTCTCCCAGTCGGCTCGGGTCATGTTCGTGACCTGCGCTTGCGAAAGCAATCCCCCCATACTGTGCCCGACGAGGACATAGTCTTTGTGCTTTGGGTAAAGCTTATCTACTCTGGCCAATTCTTCGCGCAGACGTAAGGCCGAATAGAGCACAGGATTACCGGTGGGATAGCCGAAGACCCAGAATTGGTAACGTTTGCGTATCTCAGGATCTGCCAGGAGACCGTTAACCGTCTGCACCCAGGTGAAGGGAGTTGAAACAAGCCCGTGAACAAGGACTACAGGAATCCGGTCGGGATCATAAGGCTGAAGAAAATATAGCCTCGTGTGCTCTTCGTAATGAGCGGCTCGTAATGCCCCCATTAATCCGACAAACATCAAACTAGCCGGTGGCTGGTAGTGGCTGATCGGAGCGGAGAAATCGGCATCGAGCGGGCGAATCGTCCCCTGCACACGCGCGGTGGGTTGTTCCTCCGGACGTCGCAGAGCCAAAGTAGCGTCGCTTCTTTTGAAATCGAGGGTAGCCGTTACCGGCGCGCTAATGCCCCTGGGTGGCGCAAACTTCTCAGGTGGATTAACGATTCGCACTCCGACAAGCGCACCGCCAACTCCTTGCTGCGTGTTTTCGTGTTTGATCAGTTTTTCTTTGATCTGATCTGCGCTTTGAAGAGTTGTGAAGAAGTTTGGCGCCCAGACTGTGGAACTGGCTGGTTCAAGCCGTAGATGATAAGTCTCGTTGCTCGCGGTAAGGGTCAGCGGTTGGTTCCAGAGCCGTCCTCCTTCACTCGATCGCAGCAGAACGGTAAGTTCGCCGCAGGCAGCGTTGTAAGTGTCGCGGGCTGGGTTCTCTTGAGTGCCGGTGCCCAGCAGCGGAGCGGTCATCGCAGCGGCCTGCAAGTAATCGGCGGCTCGTTTCTCAACTGGGACGTGCGAGGACCGCGCCTCGCGCATGATACTGGCGGCAGGCGCGTATTGGAGACGGCCCGCTGTTTGCGGCGTAGTCGCGCAGCCAGCAAGAAGCGCAAGGCACGTTGTCGCAGCTATAACGCGAATTGGGATGGATGTTTTCGGATGTTTAGGATTCATGAGAATTAGGGGTATTGACCCCGATCGTCGGTATTCGTGGCAGCGGCAAAATTCGGCGGTCTTAGAAATGTTGCTCTTATTTTGTTATTCCAGTCCCGGACAAAGCTCGGTTAATGCGCATGGCGCCAAGCTACGCAACGTGGTCCTCTGTATTTTTCTTGCGCGAAGACTAGTGTTCACAAGTTTCGCACGCTTTTCGGGAATTGGGAATTGTTGTGCATTTCTTGTCGCCGGGATTGCCCGCGAGAATCCGCAGTTGCGGTGCAGCCCAACTCCAATCTGGCTTTGCTGAGATTGTCAGCAATGATTTCCCAATATCTATCACGGCCCGCAGCTAAAAGAATGAGCGCAGTTCGGGCGCCGCCGTCTCTGGGCAGGGTCATGAAGTGTTAATGTCGAAGAATGAAGTCTCCGCTTTGCAGCCTCAGGTTGCGTCCCCGATCGAGATCTCCATTCCTTCGCGGGCGAGCACCGAGTTGGGGAAGCGTTCCTGACACAATTTTTCGATGCGCTCGAGAAAGTCGTCGTCGTGCTCGGGGTCGTGATGCGTGAGGGCCAGGCTGTTTCACGTTAGCCATTTCCGCAAGTTGCATGGCTTGATCGAAGCTGCTGTGTCCCCAGCCGCGCCGTTTCTGCAATTCCTCGGCGGTGTATTGCGCGTCATGGACTAACAAGTCTGCGCCGCGCGCCAGCTCCACCAGCCGAGAACCGTGGGCTCGACGCTATTTCTAAAGACGAACCGGATCGACGCAGCCTGGAGGCTTTCGCAGCAGCGTGCGCTTCCACAGCGCCATCATCGATACTTTCGTGACCGCTGTTTCAAAATTGGAGAGCGTGGCCTGGAGAGTTTCATTCGATTCTGCGCTGGCGATGTCGGTTGTGATTACGAGGCGGCCTTGCGCGCGACGAACAGGCCGAAAGCCATCGCGCCGGTGGCGTAGGCTTCGCTCATCAGCGGAAACGATTTCAAGAACCGCCGCGTTGGCGCATCGGTGAACGGGGTGAGCCATCGCATCGGCCAGCGTTGTGCCATGCGAGAGCAATATTCCCAAGTAGGCGCGATTTTCGCGGTGATGTCCTCCGCTGTTTGGACACTCAACCCGGCGCGACGCATCCAATCGACGTATTGATCAAGCGTATCAAGGCTCGCGCTCAGCATCGCGCGACCGATTGCCTCGACTAATTTCCGTCGATCCGGAGCGGTTGATTCCTTTCCCCGCAACCAGGCGCAGACCGCAAGCACTCCGCTGGGTTTCAGCGCGAGAGCGCAGCGCTCGAAAAAGTTTGGCTTATCACGAAAATGTTCGCTGCTTTCCATGATCCAGATCGCGTCCGCGCTCTCAGCCTGCGGTGCCCAAACATTCGCGTCACCGACCAGAAATCGGACGCGGTCATCGAGTCTTTTCGCGCGCGCTCGGTTCGTTGCCATTCGCGCTTGAACCGGGCTGATTGTCAATCCAGTAACACGGCAATTGTACTCTTCAGCCAACCAAAAGGCCGAGCCGCCGAGTCCGCATCCGATATCCAGCACGGTTGCACCGCGCGGAATTGTCGCTGTCTGAGCCAGTTTTTCCATCAATTTGATCTGTGCACGCCCGATTGATTCGCCATTTTCCCAATAACCGTGATGCAGATGCTCGCCCCACAACAGCCGGTAAAAGATTGACAATCGATCGTAGTGCTTGCGGATTTCGCGAAGATCGACATCGAATTGCGGCGAACGCCCTATGATAGTGTCAGTGCTCATTGTGTGGATGCAGTGAGGCGATTTAGCTCGAGGGAATAGAGATGATTATCGGGGAAACGATTGTGCAACTCCGACAGAATTTCGCGCGCCTTGTCCTTTTGATTGTCGCGCAAGGCGGCGACAGCGAGCAATAGCTTGGCGAACGGCTCCAGATAGTAGCCATGAAGCGCCGTGCTCTGCAGATTCTGCAGTCCTTTCTCGCGATCGACCTCAGAGCCGGTCAATCGCAGCAGAATACGGAACGCGATTGGCTTGAGGCTGAGCAGATAATTTTCAACTCCCGGGCCGAGATAAGCGTCAAAGGCTTCCGGGTCAGCATGCATGAGCCGTTCCGCGTAAACGCGGCCGGCCTTGGTGTAGCTCAACGCACGAACGCCCTGCCCATTGATCAGCGCGACGTAATCCGCGCGCAGGCCGTGCGTGAGTGTCTTAACAAATAGGGAGCGCGCATCATCGCTCGATTGTTGCAGCGCTAGATCGGCGAGGCGGTCGGCTTCAGCAATACATTGATCGAATGAAGTCTTGATCGCGGGATCGGGATCGAAAGTGCTACGGTTTTTGAATTGCTCGTCGTCAACGAAAAGCTGGGATTCGAGCACTCCAAGCCGGCTCAACTCTGAAAACAAATACGCGCCGGCGTCGGATGCTGGACCGAGAGGATCTTGCGGATGCGTTTCCCGCCAGCGTTTCAGGATTTCATGCGCCTGATCGAACTTGAGATCATACATTTGCAGCCATGCTTGATAGACCTCCTCCGATTTGAGATCGGAATCACCGGCTAGGACTAACCCGCTTGAAGCAGCAAAAAAGAGCAAGCAAACCCCCGTAAAGCGTGCCATGGTTAAGTACGGTAGGAGTAGACTCTTCTCAAGTTGCGTTCGATGAGCTTCGCTGGAAGCATGCGAGTCACCATCTGCCGCCCTGTCACGAACAGCGCATTCTGCCATTGTCCAATATGACCAATCAAAAGTGAGCGCTGCTGAATGTGCCTTGTCCTGTTAAATCGCAGTGACTCATAACGACGAAGCGCGCCTTGAAGAGAAGCTTCTCTTTCGACGCATTTGGCGAGAACGAGTGCATCTTCGAGTGCCATACAGCCTCCTTGGCCAAGATTCGGAGTACAGGGATGCGCAGCGTCCCCAAGTAACGTGACCATTCCTATACCCCAGCGCCGGAGAGGCGCACAATCACGCGCCCCGTTCTTTAGGATTTCACTTTCGTTCAGTCGTCTCCAGAAAATCGGCGATTGGCTCATGCCAGCCAGCGAACAACTTTTGAAGTTCCCTTTTTCGTCCGCAATGCGCGTCGAGATGCTCCGAAGGCACATTCGCTGTGGCGTACCATGTGAATCTTCGATGGCCGGTGTTAAGAATTCCGAAACGTTTCCCTGTTCCCCAAGACTCGCTATTGCACCCGGGCGTAATCGCAGCGCCATCGTATCGCGCCAGACCCCGCCAGACCGTGTAACCTCGATAAATGGGATCCGAAATCCCAAAGAGTTCGGACCGGACTTGAGACCGAATCCCATCTGCTCCGACGACGGCGTCATGCTCTTCCATGCGACCATCCTTAAAATAGAGTCGGACCTTGTTGTTCTGCTGTTTTAATCTCTGCAGCTCGCAGCCCAGACGGAGGCACTCCTGCGGCAAAGCAGTCAATAGAATTGAAAGAAGATCCGCCCGACGCATGCAAACAGCGGGAACTTCAAACTTTCCCAGCGCAATGGTCATTAGAATTTCGCCACTGCTCGTTCGAACTAGAAAATGCGTATTTCGCCCACTACGCGCTAGCACTTCTTCGAGAAGGCCTAGCTCCTGCAAAACCCGGGTAGCATTCGGCCAAAGCATCATACCTGCACCTACCTCGCGGAGCAGCTCCACTCTTTCGTAAACCGACACATCGATGCCGATTCGATGAAGCGCTACGGCCGCAGCAATCCCACCAATTCCTCCTCCGACAATCCCAATACTTTTGGCGTCCATCCGGTCTAAGGCTTACCCATGGCGTAATCACTCGGCAGGACGAACGAGAAGCGGAAGGCGGTTTTTACGTTCCGGCTAACCGTGAGAACCATCTCTCTGATTTGCGGCAACCCGTGCTTCATAGTGTCCACGGTGGTTTCGCCGGTAACAATGACCCGGTCGTTCTCTCGCCAACCCTGTGCAGTACCGGAGAGCGGCTGTTTTACGCCGTTGAGAGTGAGCGTGCCGAATACTGCGAACTTCGCCGGCTGCGCAGGAGCTTGCAGTCTTGTAATCGCCCGTCAGCACTTTAACGCTCTCCAGTTGGAATGTGGCCTCGGGATATGCCTTGATATTGAGCCAACTGCGCATGTTCTGATCGCGCTGTTCATTGAAAGGTGGTCAAAGCGGCCATTTTGAAATGCAATGTCGCCCTTTGAATCGGAGGGACCGCCTCCCGTTCGAGTACGGCATTAGCCCTCGAACTCTTTTGCCTCGCCGCGGAAATTGTGAAGGAATGCTTCGCCAGTGAAGGTCAAGGAACTGCCCTTTGGGTCGAGCGGCAACGTCTCTCCGTGAGCAGCTGAACCGGCGAAACAAGTTAACAGTAACGCAGTGGCACCAAGTCGAGGGTTGATCATAACCGGCAGTCGCAAGCGCATGACCAACTCATAACCTTGGCAGTTAAACGGAAGCTGACGTGATGCTGAATTTTCCTTCAGTTTGGGCCTACCTGTTCAGTTGCCCTTTCCAGTTCCTTCAACTAGTCGAGACAAGGAACATCCGATCGCCTGCCTAAGTCGTTGGATGGTCTCGCGTCGAATGTTGAGCTCGCCGGCCTCTATCTTGCCAATCGTACGGGCATTTAAACCGGTTAACAGAGCGAGCTTCTGCTGACTAATCGAACGCGCCACTCGTTCCCGGCGAACATTGCCGCCTAGAATTTTCAGCGCAGTCTCGTCTCCACAGTCGCGAAATTGCGATAACGGTGGTTTGTCGACATGTGCATGACCATCCTTTAACCGCAGGCATTAAATGGAAGCTGAAACGACGCTGAATTTTTTTTCAGTTTGCCCTCGGTGCGGAAAACGATGCGTGGGCGAGTGCAACCGCTCGATTCGTGATTCGAGTCCGCCTACTACGAAACCGGCAAGACAAACGTCTCGCCGATTTCGCTGAGAGCAATGCGTTCTGGCGTTTTGTGCAGGGCCAACTTGAAACGTTCGATCGGTTCTCGGAACGGTTCGAAGCTCAGTCGGAAAGTTTGATGGTGTACTGGCATGATGAACTGCGCGTTAGCATCATTGGCCATTTGCACCGCTTGTTCCGGATTGCAATGAGTCCGGATCCACGGGTTGTAACACCCAATCGACATGATCGCTAAATCGACACGCCCGTAGCTGCGTAAGTCCAGAAAGCTTTCCGTCCTGGCGGTGTCTCCGCTGAAAACAATCCGGCGTCCGTATCTCTCGAAAATGTAACCGTTGAACCCGCGGTAACTGTCACGTTGCATGCGCGCTCCCCAATGCTTTACGGGAAACGCTGCAATATTGATATTTTCGGCGGGCGTACTAATTGACTTTTTTTCTCCCCAGCGCAGTTCAGTCACGTCGCGCAGTCGTGACCAACGGAGCAGATCCTTTGTGCAAGGCGCGGTCACTACTTTGGTGGAAGAATCAAACTGATGAAGCGTTCGCAAGTCGAAGTGATCGAAGTGCGCATGTGAAAGAACGATAAGATCGATCTTGGGCAACTCATTTGCTACCAGGGCCGGCGCCGTTAGGCGCTTTGGTCCAAATGTAACTCCCGGCCATCGAATCCCAATACGGGGGAAAAGCACCGGGTCGATGAGGATGTTGACGCCGAAGAAGTTGACCAGAACAGTCGCGTGCCCGAGCCATGCCGCCGTAAGTCGCTCGCAACTCCATTTCGCAGGTTTCGGCTTGATTAGGGTTGGAGCAATCGGTTGCCTGCTGTTGTATATCGCATCGCACCAAAGGCGTGCTGTCCATTGGCGCACGCGCGAGCTGCGAAAGCTTGGTTGTCGAGACGCTAGCTCAAACGATTTCTTCCGACTCACCGTGTGTCGAGCTTTCGGCCTTTTCCCACCGGAGAGACGGCGTTGCTACAAGCTCGTCCGTGTGGTGCTTCTGCTTTGCGATAACTGGGAGTTCGAAGGATACGCGAAGTCCCGGCCCCGGCTGGCGATTCTCAGCGCGAATGCTACCCTCGTGGATCTCGATCACGCTGCGACAAATAGCGAGGCCGAGACCGGTCCCCACGTCGTCGTCCGAAACATGCTCGCCAGGCAGACGCACCCGGATGAAAGGTTCGAAGATTCTTTGCAAGTCCGGTGCCGGTAAACCGGGCCCAGTATCCTCCATTTTCACTTTCCAGCACCCATCATCCCGCCATGATGCGATTGTGATAGAGCCTCCGGTCGGAGTCACGCGCAGCGCGTTGCTCAGCAGATTCAAAAGGACTTGGCGAAGCAACGTTGCATCAAAAATGCCTGGTAAGCTCTCATTTCGCGTGACTTCAAGGGAGATGCTCTGATCTTCGCAGAGGATCTGCGCGTCCTCGCAGAAATGTTGAATGAAATCGGCCGTGTTCTGTGACTTAAGGTTAGGGCGGATACCACGGACTTCCGACTTGGCAAGGAAGAGCAACTTCTCAATCACGGAGCTTAGTCTATTGATGCTTTCGAGTTGCTGTTGAATTATCTCCTGTTGACTTGGAGGCAGGTTTCCTTGCAGGAGAAGTTTTTCTGATTGAAGCCGCATTACGGAAAGTGGCGTCTTCAACTCGTGCGACGCATCGCCGGCAAAACGCCACAGCCGGTTAAAGGAAACTTCCAAACGGTCGAACATTCGATTGAGCAGGCGCGCCAAGGCTGTAATCTCATCGTTGGCGCTGTCCGTAGGAATGCGCGCGCTCAGGTTATCCGCGTTGATTCCTTCAGCGGTTCGCTGGATGCGTCGAATGGGGTCCAACGCCAGGCGACTCAAGCGGTGACCGAAAAAGATACTCAGGGCCGCAGCAACCCCTGAAACAAGCAAGCCGGCCTTAAGATAATAGCTAGAGAAATGCTCAATGCTGCGCAATGACGTTCCGATCTGAACGTTGAACTCGCCCTGCGGGAACTGCCCAACTCGGATCGGCTCCAAGCCGCGAGGTCGCGGTGGTCCAGTTCGTCTCGCCGCGCGGATTCGGTTCTAAAACAGCAGTGCGCATGTTGGGGGATCGAAAGAGCACCTTGCCATTTTTCCGTACTTGGAAAAAATAAAGCTGCGCGTCGATCTCCGCGTGCTCGGCCACTCGTCGCAAAAAATCACCTTCCACAATCGGCGCGTGTTGAGCTTCAACTCGGTCGCGAATCTCGCGAAACTCGGCGTTGTTCAGGAGATCGATTCCGTGGATCAACTCATCGCGCAGAAGCCAGTAGCCAATGATCATTGTCGAAATGACCGTGCACATCACAACCAGCGCATAGTAGTAGGTCAAACGCGATCCGAGTGACTTCATATCAGCTGATAGCCAACTCCGCGCAATGTCTTGAACCAAGGTTTGTCTGCAGGCGTCTCCAGTTTCATGCGCAGGCGGCGCATATAGACGTCAAGAAGGTTAGTGTCAGCATCGAAATAGGAATCCCAAACTTTTTCCGCGATCATCGTTCGGGAGAGCACCCGACCAGGATTCTGCATGAACAGTTCGAGCAACGCGAACTCTCGCGCAGTCAACTCGATCGTTTGACCGTTTCGTTGCACGCTTCGTGAAAGCAGATCGAGCTTAAGACCGCGATGCTTGAATACCGTGGCTTTCTTCCCGCCGTGCCGACGCAGGAGCGAGCGAACGCGGGCGAGGAGTTCCTCGAAGCTAAATGGTTTTGCCAGGTAGTCGTCCGCGCCCAAGTTCAGTCCGGTGATCCGATCGTGAACAGCATCGCGCGCGCTCAAAATCAGCACGGGCTGGTCAAAACCCGTAGCGCGCCATTCGCGCAACAGATCTAATCCATCGCCATCCGGCAGACTGAGATCAAGAATTACCGCGTCAAACGGGCCTTTTGCCAGCGTGTCGTTAGCTTCCTTGCAAGAGCGAACCCAAGTAGAGACGTAGGCCACCTGCTCCAGGCCGCGCTCAACAAAATGACCGACTCGCGGCTCGTCTTCCACGATTAGAATTCTCATCGCTTCACGCGGGCAATATACTCAATCACAACGAGGCATTTCGCAAAGATCGTCCGCGTGCGCGCGACCGCCAGGCCGAAGTACGATCGCCCGAATGCGCATCATACGATCCAGATCGTTTGCCCGTTGGCATCGTTCGCTGAGACGCAACCCCAACTCCAACTGGCTTTGCTAGGATTGTCAGCGATGATTTCCCAATATCTAGAACGGCCCGCAGCTAAAAGAATGAGCGCAGTTCGGGCGCCGCCGTCTTCTGGGCGGGGTCAACAAGTGTTAATATCGAAGAATGAAGTCTCCGCTTTGCAGCCTCAGGTTGCGTCCCCGATCGAGATCTCCATTCCTTCACGGGCAAGCACCGCATTGGGGAACCGTTCCTGACACAATTTTTCGATGCGCTCGAGAAAATCGTCGTCGTGGTCGGGATCGTGATGCGTGAGAGCGAGGCGCTTTACGCCGGCCATTTCCGCGACTTGCATCGCTTGATCGAAGCTGCTGTGCCCCCAGCCGCGCCGTTCCCGCAATTCCTCGGCGGTGTATTGCGCGTCATGGACTAACAAGTCCGCGCCGCGCGCCAGCTCCACCAGCCGCGGATCGATTTGCTCGCCATGCTCGACATCCATGCAAATGACGAGCACTTTCCCGTTTCGCTCGATCCGGAAACTATACGCGCCGCCGGGATGGTTGTGCTTTTGCGCGGTAACAATGGTTGGCACATTGCTGTAGGTCGGTGAAGTGCCTGCTGGCATCAGCGATTTGCAGGAACTCGAAATTGGCGCCCATGTGATCCAGTTGCACCGGGAAATATTCGGCCTGCATCTGGACTTCGAATATCTCCCGCAAACTGCCAATTGTCTGGTCCCGGCCGAGCGTGAGGAGCGTGATTTTCTGTTTCGGATCATAAGCCGGGGCAAAGAACGGAAAGCCCTGGATATGGTCCCAGTGAAAATGCGTGAACAGGATAACGATCCGTTCCTGCTGGTGGCCGATCGCGCGAAGGTCTCTGCCCAGGTTTCGCAGGCCCGTGCCCGCGTCAATGACAGCGATCTGGTTCGTATCGGTGAACGTGATTTGCAGGCAGGTGGTGTTGCCGCCGAATTTCTGAAACCCGGTATCGCAGATGGGGATGGATCCCCGCGTCCCATAAAACTTGAGCTTCATAGAATTGGTTTCATGAAACTAAGTCCCCGGCCGGCAAGCATCAAGCTCGCACGTACCTTTCGCTTACAAGATGTTTAGCAAAATAAGACTCCTAACGAGAAAGAAATAGGCCACGGCACGGGGCGGTGGCAAACACATTGACGTTGCTTTGCCCCGGGGACCGTTGGCTTTATTGATTGGTTAGGTCTTTCGGGATCGGTGTCTCTCACCGTCCGCTAAATCGGCCTTGGCGGCCAGCCAGAGGCGATACTTTTGCATCAGCTTCTCTGAATCGTTGTCGATCGAGGTTTTGAGCATGTCCCCTTCGATTTCAGCCACTCGAAGCCGGACATAGTAATCGAGTGTTTCTTTCAGATGGGCTAAAACAATCTTTCCCGTAAGGATGGGATGATTGTTGGTGACATTCGCATCCGAAAAAGCCAAGCCATGCTCCAACTCGACCTCCAATCCATCCCGAAAATCCTCCGAGGAGATAGCAAGGGCCTCCCCTCCGATCAGCTTCTTGATTACAGCAGCCTCCTCGATTTTCACCTTCGCCTCTGTCAGCGCGGTCCAATCTCGGACGCCGATCGCGGAGCATACACGCTGCACTTCCTCTTTGGTTATGTATTCTGGAATATTCATTTGTGTAATGATAGCTCGCACTTCTTTTTTCGTTATCTAGTAAAACCTAACGAGACACAAGATTGAAAACCCGGCTCATTCCGCGAATGAGTTGTTGGTCAGTCGCCGCCGGCTCGGCGAGGTTTGCTTTCACTTTATCCTTCATAGTTCTTCCTTCAGCCTTTCCTTCGTCGTGGCCGCTGCTTCGCGCGACACCGAGCGGATGATAAGTTTTCCCCGGCCGCTGGCTGGTAGCGGCGTCTGCGCGCGCTTTGCTGCTACTGTGAGTAAGGCCTGCACCGCCGGCTGATCAAGCACATCTGCTGAAGGCAAACGGACAAAGCGAGTCTGTTTCCCCGAGCCGACCAGTACCTTTGCGGGATCGGGTAGGCTGGCGCCGTGAATAAAGCATAAGCCGACGCCGTTGGCGGCAGCAGCAATGGAAACAATGCAGTCCGAGGGGCGTTCGTTTGGACCAAACCCGATGACAAAGAAGTTGTAGTTATCGTAGGCGAGCTCCGTGGCGGTAGGGAAGCGCTTTCGCAGCTTTCTGCGCGCGGCGCGAATGACTGCTTGATGCTGCGGCTCGAATTTGTCGATGAAGCTCCGCAGCTGCTTTTCGGGCTCCATTGCGCTACTGGTCATCGTTCGTGGCATAGGTCTAAGGAAGGGTTAGGCGTCATTTTGTAGCGTGAGGCGCATTGGCAAAAAGGCGATGCCGTGCGCGTTCGTTACAGCACCGGCAGGAACGAAGCCGAACGAAAGGTACACAGGCACTGCGTTCAGGCTTGAATTCACTGTGAACTCAGCGATCGGTCCGGCTCGCAGGGAGAGCTGTCGCGCCTGTTCCCATAGCGCGCGGGCGATGCCGATGCGCTGGTGCGCCGCGGCGACGAACAAGTGGAAGAGGTGCGTCCGGTCCCGCATGGCGACAATGCCGACCATTTGCCCTTCCAACTCCGCGACCAGATACGCATAGCGGGGCGACTCCAGGTACTGGCGTTCAGCGTCCTCGGAAACCGAAGCGAGATAGTGCTCAGCTCCGGCGCCGCTAGGCTCAAGTGTGAGGATGGACTGAAAGCTGGCGATCAGACTAGCGACAGCATTCGCGTCGCCGGGATTGCCTGGACGGATATGCATGACGCCTAACGAGATGTATACGGAATTATTCCGTATTTAATTGCGGCATAATTCCGGCTAATCCAACTGTCTTCGAGATAAGCGTCCATGAAAAGGGGACAGTGCTCCTAAAGTGTGAGTTGTTGGGCACGGTCGTGGCAAGCTCGGACTTCCAAAATGGGGGGATCAATCGCATCAAAAGAATCCGCGTAGGAACGCTGCCGTTTTATCCGAGATGCCGACAATCTTGTTCGTTGCCTGACGATAGAATTTGAAATTGAGCTCGGTCTCGGGGCGACCGTCGTTCCAATCGGAAAAAGGTTTGAGCTCGCTCCGTCCGAGATCGCGCTTTGCCAGCGCGATGCGTCTGATCGTGATGCTGACGCGCGGTGTTTGCCGGGCGATCCCGGGTTTCTTTGGGATCGCTTTGGCCGAGGTGACGATGCCGCTGGCAATGAGACCTTCTCCGCCTTCATTCTCGCTCGCGAAGATGAAGATCGCATCGCCTTTGGTGATCTGCTTGCCGCCATACATCGTCTTCTGCGCGGTGAACGTGAAAGTCTCCGCCTGCGGATCACTAACTTCGGCTTTAATTGCGTACATCATAGCTGGATGGTTTGGGAACGCGTGAATGCCTAACGAAAACAATCAGCCATTGGGTTTGGTCGCAGTAATTTCTTATCACTCATCACTGCTTGTTGGTTCGCGGCAGTGCCTGGTTAGCCATTTTTCGCAATTCGAGTTGGTTCACTCGGACTGCCGGGGTCGTAGTCCTGCGGCAATCCGAGCCAGGCGGTCGCCTCCGGCATATCTCGAAATACCATCGTTACCTGGCCGCTATTCACTTCGCGATAGGTCGCGAACATACGGGCAAGCCCGAAATGGAGATCGGAAGAAACTACAAGCGCACGCTTTGACGTCGCTGCAAAGAGAGATTGACCTCCCATCTCCCGGATCTGCGTGGTAGTCAGATCAAACCGTTCGAATTCGCGGCAATCAACAACATGATCAAACTCGGGTCTGAATCGCGGATCGAGGCCAAGCTTTTCCATGTGTTCCAGAAAATCGGCGTAGCAGAAGGTGCCGGTTCCGCGCGAGATGACCAGTCGTCGATCTGTATCAATTAAGAATTCGCAGGGCATTCTAATTTTGCTGACGAATTGTGCGAAAGCTCGAAATTAATTACAAAACTTGTTTCGCATAACATGGCGCTGGTGGTCACTGGGATTTGTCCAAGACATGCGTGTAAATCATTGTAAGCTGCGTATCGTTGTAGCTTTCCCGCCGATCGAGAGCAAGCGGTAACCCTGTTGTTCATAGAAGTGCGACGGTCAGAGACCGCCGCTACAGAAGAAGGCGCCGACGGCGCGGCGCCCTCCATTCGCGGTTGGATGATTGGTGGATCGAGCGCTCCGTCGCTCGATGGTATGATGGCGCGCTTTGCGCGCATTGTTCTAGCATCGCCCGGCGGAGCGGCCGATCCACCAACAATATTGGTGCGACGGTCGGGAGACCGCCGCTACAGGAGCGAGAGTGCCTAACGAGTGCGACGTGACTTCAATCGGGCGGTGAGAACCATTCGGCGAATGCGTCCCAGCTTTTTTGCTTGAGCAGCTTGCCGCTGGGCGGGCGCCAGCGTAACCCGCCGACACTGATCGTGAGCGTGCCGACTTTGCGCTGCCGTCTTTTCCATTTCTCCCAGACTTCGAGTTGAATTCCGCGCTTACCAATGTCGAGGAGTTCGAGGACACTGGCCGATACCCATTTGGTCGGACGACCTTTTTGTCTGCCTTTCATATTAGTAAGGCCTCGCGCGCTTGTGGGGCAGTCTTGAATGTGGACATGGTCCATGACTGTAGTTGCGGCAGGTTTTTCGAGACAAGCGCAAATCGTTAGTCGTTTAGGGAGATGAAGTCTTCCTAAGGAAATTCCTTAGGCCTTAATGCGAAGTCGCACCTAGGGCGTGATGTCGTTTTGGGCTTGGCGCGAAATCCCGAAATTGATATGGCGTTGGCCATTACCGGGAGGAGCACAACACCATGAAAAAGATTCTTCTTATTGCACTGACTCTAACATGCGGCATCGCGTTGTCGGCTTGGGCCGATAACGGCGACCATAACAATATCGGGCGACACAACGAAGCGACTGTCGCGCAACTTCAGGCGGAGATGGCGTCGGGGCACCTGAGTTCGGTGCAACTGACGCTGGAATATATCGCGCGCATTATCGCGCTCGATCAACACGGGCCGGGCGTCAATTCGGTGATCGAGCTTAACCCGGATGCTTTGGCGCTGGCGGCGCGCGCAGACTATGATCGCCACCATGGCCATGTGCACGGGCCGCTGCATGGCATCCCGATTCTGCTCAAGGACAATATCGACACGGGCGACCGGATGCAGACGAGTGCGGGTTCGTTCGCACTGGTGGGAAGACCGGCGCTCCACGATTCGACGATCGCGGGCAATTTGCGCCAGGGCGGAGCGGTCATTCTCGGTAAAACGAATTTGTCGGAGTGGGCGAACTTTCGCTCCTTCGAATCGATCAGCGGCTGGTCGGGGCGCGGCGGACAAACGAACAATCCGTATGGGATTAATCGGAATCCGTGCGGCTCGAGCGCGGGTTCCGGTGCGGCCGTTTCTTCAAACTTCACCGCCGTCTCGTTAGGCAGCGAAACCGATGGCAGCATCGTTTGTCCCGGCAACGCCAATGGCGTAGCCGCGATCAAGCCAACCGTCGGCCTAACGAGTCGGGCAGGGGTGGTACCAATTTCGCATACGCAGGACACGGTGGGTCCTCACGGGCGCACGGTGGCGGATTGCGCGGTCACGCTCGGTGTGATCCAAAGCCGCACGTTCGATGGACGCGATCCGGCGACGGGCGATGTGCCACTGGGCTGGCAGGGGACAGGCCAGCCGCGGCCGACAAATATCCCGACCGATTACACGCAGTTCCTGAATCCTCATGGTCTGCAAGGTGCGCGCATTGGCCTAACGAGAGTGGGATTGAACGGGTTCGACCCGAACGTGCCGACGCCACAGCCGGTCCTCGACGCGTTTGAGGCAGCGGTCGATCAGCTTATCGCGGCGGGCGCGGTCGTGATCGATCTCGATGCCGCGGGTTTCACCTTCCCATCGCCGGACGGTGAATTTTTCGTGCTGCTCTACGACTTCAAGTTCGATGTCGCTCATTATTTTTCCACGCGCGTGGGCGTGCCGGTGGCGGGTGGAACTTTGCAGACGGCGATCGATTTCAACAACGCGCATGCCGATGTCGAGATGCCGTTCTTTAATCAGGATATTTTCGATCTCGCGCAAACGATTAATCCCGATCCGGACTTCGTCGATCCGAACTTCGGCCTTTCTTACAATCAGGCGCTCATGATCGATCGTCTCGCCGGAATAAACGGAATCGACAGGGCGCTGCACGATTTCCAGCTCGATGCGATCGTTTCCGCGACGGACAATCCAGCATGGACGACCGACCTGCTTTACGGAGACCACTTCATCTACGGAACTTCGGGTCTGGCGGCGGCGGAAGGTTATCCGATTGTGCAAGTCCCCGCTGGAATCGTGGAAGGAATACCACTTGGCATCAGCTTTTTCGGAACCGCGTTTAGCGAGCCGACGCTAATCAAACTCGCATCGGGATTCGAAGCGCAGACTCACGTGCGCAGAGATAATCTACCGACGTTCGCCCTCTACACGCCGTACCATCACATTCACGGCACGAATCCGCCGTTCCATCAGAATTTCAACCATCCGGTGCCAAGTCGAGTTGTACCGGCGGTGAGGGGAAAGCGGATGCCTAACGGCTTGTAAGAATTTTCCTTGTGGCGGCGCTCTCTGAGCGTCGCATATGTTGGCAGTAATCCGCCCTCAAGAGCAAGATTGTGCGACGGTCAGAGACCGCCGCTACAGCTCAATAGCCGGCCGCCTGCCCGTCCTTGCGTGATTCGCTCGCGCCGACGTAGACGCGCTGGCCATCATGTATCTCGACCTTGATCGCCTGATAACCGCCGTATCCGCCGACATCGAAACGCATATCGTGACCTTTCTTGCGCAACTCACGCACCGTTTCGTACGGCACGCCGCTTTCGACTTCAACGTAGCCGCCGTTCTCCGTCATCTTCTCGCCCGTCGGTTCGTTATCGCCTTCATGTTGCCAGCGCGAAGCGTCGCCTGCTTCCTGCACGCCTAATCCGAAATCGATCTGGTTCGTCAGCACCTGCACATGGCCCTGTGGTTGCATGCCACCGCCCATGACGCCGAACGCTTCCCACGGGCTTCCACCTTTCATGACGAAACCCGGAATGATCGTGTGAAAGGGACGTTTGCCCGGCGCATAAACATTCGCGTGGCCCGGCTCCATCGAAAAAAGTTCGCCGCGATCTTGAAACATGAAACCGAGACCCGGCACGACGATGCCGCTACCCATGCCGCGGTAGTTGCTTTGAATGAGCGAGACCATGTTTCCCTCATCATCCGCCGTGCACATATATATAGTGTCGCCCTGATCGAGCGCGGGATTACCGGGCGCGACGGTCTTGGCCGCGTGATTCGGATCGATCAGTTTGCGCCGCTCCGCCGCGTAGCTTTGCGAAAGCAAACCTTTCAATGGAATCTTGGCGAACGCCGGGTCGGCGTAGAACTTCGCGCGATCGGCCCACGCGAGTTTCTTCGCTTCGATCATCGCGTGCAATGTCTCGGGTGAATTGCGTCCCATCTTTTTCAAATCGAATCCTTCGAGAATGTTCAGGATCTGCAGCGTCGCGATGCCCTGACCGTTCGGCGGCAATTCAAAGACGTCGTAGCCGCGGTAGTTTATCGAAACCGGATCGACCCATGTCGACGAATGCTTCTCGAAATCGGCTTTGCGCAGATAGCCGCCGTTCGCCTGCATGAATGCGTCGATCTTGTCGGCGATCTCGCCTTTGTAAAAAGCGTCGCGACCTTTCTCGCCAATCAAACGGAGCGTTTTTGCCAGCGCTGGATTCTTGAAAATGTCGCCCTTCGCCGGTGTGCGCCCTTTGCCATCCAATGTGTAGGTTTCGAGAAAACCGCCGGGCAGACCTTTGTAGAGACGCGGACCGAACGACCAGTAATAGGCGATGAGCTCGGTGACAGGAAAACCTTCCTCGGCATAATGAATGGCCGGCGCGAGATCGTCGCCTAACGAGAGCTTGCCGAATTTCTTGTGCAGCTCGGCCCACGCATCGACTGTTCCCGGCACGCTGATCGGCAGCATGCCGGTCGGTGGAATTGTCTCGCGCTTCAGCTTTGCCAGCTCCGCTTTCATTTGGTCGTAACTCAAACCGAGCGGCGAGCGTCCGCTGCCGTTGATTCCGTAAAGTTTGTTTTCCTTCGCGCTATAAACGATCGCGAAGAGATCGCCGCCGACTCCGTTCGAGACCGGCTCCATCAAACCGAGCGTGGCATTCGCCGCGATGGCGGCATCGACTGCGCTCCCGCCGCGTTTGAGAATGTCGAGACCGACCTGTGTCGCTGCCGGCACACTCGTGCAGACCATTCCGTGCCGGGCCAGAACTTCCGAGCGCGTGGCGAAATTCTTTCCGGTGATGCGATCGATCTGCGCGCGACAAACCTGCGCGGTTGCAGCGACGCAAATGGCGAACAAAAGAAACGTTTTCCAAGTTTTCATTTAGAGTGAGAGATTTGACTCGTTCGTCTCCCGACTCTCTCGCCGCTACCCTGGCGGCGCAACCGTCCATGTCGCTCGTCCCACTCGCTCCATTCTCGACTTCGCTCCAAATGACAAATGCTTAGTGCGATTCCCGTTATGGCTGTCCTCGCAAAAATAATTTCCGGCGGTCAGACTGGCGTAGACCGCGCAGCGCTAGATGCGGCGCTGAAACATGGGATCGAGTGCGGCGGATGGTGTCCGGCAGGGCGGCTGGACGAGTTTGGGAAAATTCCCGAGCGCTACCCGTTGAAGGAATTAACAAGAGACATCAAGGAGGGGCGATCTCTAGATCGCCCCGGCGGCGCCGGCGGTTTGGGAACCACCGTTCCTCAGGACTCACATGATGATATTTTTGCCGAGAGAACATTGCAAAACGTGAAGGATTCAGACGGGACGGTAATTATTTTTCGCGGCGATCTGAGCGGCGGGACGAAACAAAGCCTTCAGTTCTGCGAAAGCGAAAAGCGCCCGTGTCGATTGATCGACGCAGCTCGAGTGTCTGCCCGCTACGCTTCAGAGATGATCAGCAAATTCGTGCGCGAGAATGGAATTCAAATTCTCAATGTCGCGGGGCCGCGCGCGAGTGAATGGGCGGAAGGGTACGAATACGCTCTTGAAGTTGTCGATCGTTTCCTTGCGGATTTGCCACGCGTCATCCCGAGCGAATGCGAGGGACCTCGCGAAGGCCCTCTGTGATATCGCGAGGTCCTTCGCTTGCGCTCAGGATGACAGAGAATTTACTCGTAGCGCAACGCTTTCACCGGATCGAGACGCGCGGCGAAATAGGCGGGAATGAGCGCGGCGAGTGAGCAGATGATGAAAGCGCTGATGCAAATCTTCACCACATCGATCGGAATCACTTCGGCGGGAATGGATGAGAACTGATAGACTTCGCGCGGAAAAATTTCGACATGGAGCACGCTGGCAAGCCAATGACTGAATTCGTTCCGATAACGAATCAACGTCATGCCGAGTCCGAGGCCGGTCAGCGTTCCAAATAATCCGACCACGATTCCCTGGCCGAGAAAAACCCAGACGATCTGCCAGATGTTTGCGCCGATCGCTTTCATGATGCCGATTTCGCGGCGCTTTTGCACGGTCACCGTGATGAGCGTGCTCATGATGCCGAAGGCCGCGACTACCACGATAAAGAAGAGCAGGAAAAACATCACGTTCCGCTCCAGCCGGATCGCATCGAAGTATTGCTTGTTCATGTCCTGCCATGTCTGAACGTATTCCGGCGGCCGAAGAAATTTCTGAATCGATTGCTTCACTTCGCCGGCGCGAAATGGGTCGTTAGTCTTGACCGTGATGCCGTGCAACGCGTCGCCCAGCCCATACAATTCCTGGCCAACGTAAATCGGCACGAGCAGGAATTCGGAGTCGTGCAGGTAATGTCCGGTTTCGTAAATGCCGGTGACGGTCAGTTCCTTCGGCAAAATGACATCGCGCAACTGGTCGATCGCTTTTTTCTCCTCATCGCCCTTCGCATTCTCGAGTTTTTTGATGCCTTCGAGAATTTCGCCGAGGTTGCCCGGCGAATAGATGGTGATCTTGTCGCCCACATCGATCCCCAATTTTCGCGCCAGCTCGATCCCGAGCACGGTCGAGTCGCCTTCCAGATCCAGTTTGCCGCGCACAATAAATTTCTTCAACGGAATGACCGCTTCTTCCTGGTCCGGCGCGATTCCGCGAATCATCGGCGCAAGCCTACGATTCTGGAATTCGACAATCACCGGCCCCTGGATGAAAGGCGCGGTCGCCACCACGCCAGGCGTCTTTTGCAATTTCACCGTCAGCTCGCGCCAGTTGCGCATCACGTCTTCGGTGCTGACAAGAATGTGCGCGTCGAAGTCGATCACTTTCTGCTGCAATTCGCGATCGAATCCGGTCATGACTGAGATGACGAGAATGAGCACGGTCACGCCAAGCGTTACACCGATGACGGAGATGAGCGTGATGATGGAAAGGAACGTGCGCTTCGGTTTCAGATAGCGCAGCGCAAGAAAAAGGCTGAACGGCAGTTTCAAATCGCCGCTACCGTGGCTGCGATTAGGCAGCTTTTCCAGCAGCGAAATCTCGTCTTTGTAGCGGCGGTCTCTGACCGTCGCATTATCGACGACCAAGGAGTGCGACGATCAGAGATCGCCGCTACAGATTCAGACAGCGAGCCCATCCGGATTTGAAAAGCTTACCACAAGCGCCACAGCATCGTGATCAACAGGTCCATCACGAGAATCCATACCAGAATCACTTGCCACAACCGCAGGTTTCGCGATGCCCAAGTGTCGGCGGTGACATGCGGATCGCGTCCGAAAAGTTCGCGCCGTTTCTTGATCACATAGAGTCCCGCTAGAATAACAGCGACGAGACAGACGCTAAAGACGATTCGCAAACTCACGGCCGCATCCTGCAGCTGATGGATCGCAACGGGGAATCGCGTGTTCATGTTTCCGAATTACGATTGTTTAGGGTTTTCGCGAACGGATTTCGAACGCGCATCCGCTTCTCGTGGTCGCTATATATAATGCGCATTCTCATCTCCGGAGCCGGCATCGCCGGGCCGACTTTGGCCTACTGGCTCCTCGAGCACGGCCACGAACCAGTCATTGTCGAACACGCCCCGGCATTCCGCGACGGCGGTTACATGATCGATTTTTGGGGACCAGGCTACGTCGTCGCCGAACGAATGGGATTGCTTCCACGACTGCGCGAAGTCGGTTACAAGATCGAGGAAATGAAATTTGTCGGTCGCAAAGGCGAGATCAACAGCTCGCTTGATGTAAACGTCATTTATCGTTCGCTCGGCGATCGTTTCTTCAGTCTTCCGCGCGGCGATCTGGCGCAGACGATCTTCGAAACCGTCTCCGATAAAATCGAGGTAATGTTCGGCGACAGCATCACGAGTTTGCAGGATGACGAAGACGGCGTGGAGGTCACATTCAAGAATTCGGCCAACCGCCGTTTCGACATCGTGGTGGGTTGCGACGGATTGCACTCGGCGGTGCGCCGCATCCGGTTTGGGCCGGAGGAGCAGTTCGAAAAATATCTTGGTTACTATGTCGCTTCGTTCATCACGGATGGCTATCCGCATCGCGACACGAAAAGTTATTCCAGCTTCAGTGCGCCCGGTTGTCAGATCAGTCGATACGCGTTGCGCGGCGGTCGCACGGCATTTCTTTTCGTCTTCACACAGGAAAAGAAGTTTCCCAACCAGTTTTGCGACGAGAGCGCTAAAATAATTTTGTCAGCGCGGTTTCGCGATTCCGGCTGGATCGAAACTGCCGGAAATACTCGCGCGCTTGGAAGCGGCGACCGATCTCTACTTCGACGCTGTCAGCCAGATTCAGATGCCGTGCTGGTCGAAAGGTCGCGTCGCGCTCGTCGGCGATGCCGCGCATTGTCCATCACTGCTGGCGGGCGAAGGTGCGTCATTTGCCATGGCCGGCGCCTACATTCTGGCGGGCGAGTTGAGCCGCGCGCAGGAGAATTACGCGCAGGCTTTCCAGAACTACGAGCGCTGTTTCCGCGATTACATCGCGCAAAAGCAAAAATCAGCGGAAGCTTTTGCCGGAAGTTTCGCGCCGCGAACGCGCTTTGGCATTTTCGTACGCGATCAGGTGATGAAATTGAGCGCGATCCCCTTTGTCGCCGACTGGCTAATGCGAAAGTTTGTAACGGACGATTTCCAGCTGCCTGTCTACGGTGAATCGAAGGTCCTGGCCTAACGAGTCACTTGGCAACGATGGCGTGCGCTTTCAGCTCTTCCATGGTGACGAATTCCAAGGCGGAAGAATGGGTGGCTTCCAGATCGACCGGCGCGGCGCGCCCGTGATCGAGCGCCGATTTCCAGCGCGTGACGCAAACGCACCACCGATCGCCCGGCTGCAAACCCGGGAAGCCCCATTCGGGATGGGGCGTGACAAGGTCGTTGCCGTCGAGGACTGAGAAATCGAGAAAGTCGCGCGTGACTTCGACGCACACGGTGTGTTGGCCGGTGTCTTCTGCACAAGTACGACAGTAGCCGTCGCGAAAAAATCCTGTCATCGGATCGCGACAGCAGCATTTCAGTTCTGTTCCAAGAACATTCGTTGGCATCGCTTCACCATAGCATACTGGGATTGTGCTACGAGCCGCTCCTTTCTTGAACTGACGTTGGGAAAATTGTTATCCTATGTTTGCCCTGCGAAAGATTTCATGAATGGAACAGACGTCCTAATCACCATCGGTTTCAGCGGCATCGAAATCGTTTTTAACGAACACGGTCGCGCAGGTGATTCCGAGGCATTTTGAAATGTCCTCGAACGCTGCGCTCACAGTTGTCCTCGTCGCAGACGAATATCGCGATCGCGCGCAGCGCATGTTGCGTAGCGTCCTGGAACAGGATATCGCCGATCAAATCGTCATCTTCGTTTACGATCGCGCGAATGGAGCGGCAAGAGATTTTCCTGAACTGAATCATCCAGGCGTTGTTTATGAGCGCGTTGATCGAAAGCTCACCCTGGGACAATTACAGAACCGCGCCGTTCTGTCCGCAACGACCGACATTCTCGCTTTTATCGAAGAACACGTGGCCGTGCCACCGGGATGGGCGCGCGAAACGCTGCGGCGACATGCCGAAGGCTACGCGGGCGTGACTGGAAATTTCGTTGCCGGAAATCCTCGCCATCGTTTCGCGCGAATTCTTTTTTCGATCACCTATGGGAGTTACATCCTTCCGCAGGAAGACGGACCGACGCAAAATATCCCCGGTGACAACAGCAGCTTCATTCGCTCGAAGCTTTTGCAATGCGGCGATGACATGGAGATGCTTTTCAACACCGACGCCCTCCTCATGCGCCGTTTGCTGGCGAATGGCGAAAGACTTTACCGCGCGGCCGGGCTCAATCTTCTACACTGGAACGAGAACATCTTCGCTGATGGCTGGGGCGCGCTCTTTTATTGGAACCAGATGTACATTTGTAACCGGGTGGTACTGGAAAAGTGGTCGCTTCTTCGTCGTGTCGCCCGATTTCTGGCAACGCCGCTCGTTCCTTTTGCTCGATCATGGAAAACATATCGGCAGACGAAACAAAACGACGCCGATATGAAGCAGTTTGTTGCTGATTTGCCCGTCGCGTTTTTGTATCATTGCGCTTCTGCACTGGGAATGGCGACCGGACTCCTCTTCGGTTTCCAGGACAGCGAGCTGGAGTTCACCAATTGTGAAACGAGTAAACCGCGCGCGGACTAAAAACAAAACCGTGCTCGCGTTTTGGCTGGTGCCGGCGAGACCAGAGCGCGACCTGTTCGCTGAGCTGATTCGGATTCTGGCTGTCGAATTGAAAGCGCCGCGCTTCGAACCGCACCTGACAATTTGTTCAGGGCCGGATGCAAAAACAGTGCGCGCCGCGTTGAAGACAATAACGAACGATGCAGTGCGACTCCCGGTTAAGGGACTTTCTGCTAGCGGCGAGTATACGAAATCGGTCTTCATTCGGTTTACGGCGACATCTGCGCTCGACGATCTCAACCGGCAGTTACGGCGCGCGGCCAAACTTCCCGTGCGCGCCTTACGCGATCCGCACGTCAGCCTGCTTTATGCAAACATGCCGCTGTCTTCGAAAAAGGAGCTCGCGCGCACCATCCATCTGCCCTTCCGTGAAGTTGTCTTCGATACGATCAAGGTCGTCCGTTGCAATTCCTCCACGAAAACGCCGGCCGATGTAAGAGCGTGGCGGGTTTTGTCGACGAAGAAGCTAACTCGTTAGGCCATCTCATCACCGATAGCCGCTTCAAACTTGACGGCTTAAAGCCGTCAAGTTTGGGAAGGGCTAATCGGTGGAGGGGCATGATTGCGACAAATAGAATGGCCGGGTAATTTGAGCCCTGAAAGCGGCGACCAAGATTTTTGGGGAACATGACGCCGCGACCATTCAGCAAATTGAAACTTGTGTCGCAGCGGGCGGCGAGCGCGCTGTTCTTTGCGCGGATGGTCACAAAGGTTACGCGCAACCGATCGGTGGCGTGGTCGCGTACCGAAACAAGATTTCCCTTTCCGGTGTTGGGTTCGATATCGCCTGCGGCAATCTCGCCATCCTTACGGATGCGAAGAGCGCACAGATCGCTCCGGCCATCAAACAAATCATGGATGACGTCGTGCACGACATTTCGTTCGGCATCGGACGGACGAGCAAGACGCGGATTGATCACGAACTGTTCGAGGACGAAGCGTGGAAGCTGAAGCCGCTGCAAAATCTAAAGGCGACGGCGGCGGAGCAATTGGGCACGGTCGGCGGTGGAAATCATTACGTCGATATTTTCGCTGACGAAGAGGACCGCATCTGGGTCGGCGTGCATTTCGGTTCGCGCGGGCTCGGTCATAAAACGGCGACACATTTTTTAAAAGCGGCGGGCGGCAAGGACGGTATGGATGTGCCGCCGACAGTCGTGCAGGATGATTCGGAAATCGGCTGCGATTATCTCGCGGGCATGCATCTGGCCGGACGGTATGCTTACGCAGGTCGGGAAGCGGTGGCGCGCCATGTCGTTAGGGGAATTTTGCGCGCGCAGATTCTCGAGGAAGTGCACAACCATCACAACTTTGCGTGGCAGGAGGAACACGATGGCGAAAGGTTCTGGGTCGTGCGGAAGGGCGCGACGCCGGCGTTTCCCGGACAAAAAGGATTTGTCGGCGGAAGCATGGGCGACGACGCGGTCATTATCGAAGGGGTCGACTCGCCCGTTTCGCGCGAAGCGCTTTTCTCGACGGTGCACGGTGCTGGTCGGATCATGTCGCGCACGGCGGCGAAAGGGCGCTTCATCAAAGTCGATGGCAAACGCATTCGCCAGGATGGACTCGTTAGGCACGACGCCATGATGAAATGGGTGCGGGACAAAGATGTTGAATTGCGCGGCGGCGATGTTGATGAGGCCCCGCAGGCCTATCGTCGTCTGCACGATGTGCTGGCCGCGCATGCGGGAACGATTCGCGTTCTGCACACGTTACGTCCCATTGGTGTTGCAATGGCGGGACGCAACATCGTCGATCCGTACAAAGATTAATCGGAGGGATTCGCCGTGGCGAGTCCGGACGTGCGGAAGCACGTCCCTCCGGTAGAATGATGCATGGATCCAATCGTCGGGATCGATCTCGGCACAACCAATTCGCTCATCGGAATGATGGACGCGGGTTTCCCGATTTTGCTCGCTGACGCCGAGGGAAATCGGCTGACGCCATCGGTCGTCCATTTCCCGAAGGAGGGCGATCCCATTGTCGGTTTTCCCGCGGCACGTATGCGTGCAGTCGAGCCGGCAGAAACAATCTATTCGGTGAAACGTTTCATCGGACGACGCAGTGAGGAACTTTCTCCGGACGAGCTGGAAGTTTCGTATCAACTCGTCAGGCAGCGCAGCAAACCGGTGCGGATTCGCGCCGGCGGCCGCGATCGCTTGCCGGAAGAAATTTCAGCGCTCGTTCTCGGAAAACTCAAACACGATGCGGAAGCGGCTGCTGGAAAAACGATTTCGCGCGCGGTGATTACCGTCCCGGCTTACTTCAACGATGCGCAACGCAGCGCGACTAAGAGAGCAGGGGAGCTGGCCGGGTTTAAAGTCGAGCGCATCGTGAACGAACCGACGGCGGCGGCACTCGCATACGGACTCGATAAAGTAAAGACGCGCGCGAAAATTGCAGTTTACGACTTCGGCGGCGGCACCTTCGATGTTTCCATTTTGGAATTGAACGAGGGCGTATTCGAAGTCTTGTCGACGAACGGGAATACGCGGCTTGGCGGCGACGATATCGATGCGGCGTTGCTCGCGTATTTTCTGGGGAGCGCAGGCTGCCAGCCTGCCGCATTGGGCAGCCTGCCGAATGCGGAGATTCGTCGGCAAGTTGCCGACGACGGCGGGCTAGCAGCCCGCGCTCCCCAGACTGAGCGACTGCGTGAAGAACTCGTTAGCGCAAAGCATCAGCTGTCGATCGAAGAACAAACGGCGATTGCGGTTCCATTTTTCGACGGAGTCACTTCTTTCTCACGAACGCTGACACGGCATGAGTTGGATAACATCGCGCGCCCGATTGTGGAACGGACGCGCGGACATTGCCTGCGCGCATTGGCGGATGCGAAACTATCGCCGGCAGATTTGGACGACGTCATTCTGGTTGGCGGCGTGACGCGGATGCCATTAGTCAGGCAACTCGTTAGGGAGATTTTTCAACGCGAGCCAAACACTTCACAAAATCCCGATGAAGCCGTCGCAATCGGTGCGACCATTCAAGCCGGCATTCTCTCTGGCGCCGTGCGCGATGTCGTGCTGCTCGACGTGACGCCGCTTTCGTTAGGTATCGAGACTTTTGGTGGATTGATGAATGTGATCATTCCGCGCAACTCGACCATTCCGACGAAGGCGGGCGAAATGTTTACCACCGCCGTGCACAATCAGCCGGGCATGCGCATCAAAGTTCTGCAGGGCGAGCGCGAGATGGCACGGGACAACTGGCCGTTGGGTGAATTTGAAATCGAGTTTGAAAAAGCGCCAAAGGGCGTGCCGCGCGTAGGAGTTCAGTTTGAAATCGACGCGAACGGAATTCTACAGGTTCTGGCGCGCGACACGAAAACCGGCGCGGAAAAAATTCTCGAACTGAAAAGCGCGGTCGATGTTTCAGATGAAGCGGTTGAGGCAATGCTGGCTGACTCGCTCGATCACGCTTTCGAAGACATGAGCGAACGGATTTGGACGGAGGCGAAATTGAAAGCCGAAGAAATGCTGCGAGCGGTCGACGCCGCGCTCGCGATCGCGGGCAACAATATCGGCGAGGACGAAAAGAAGAAAATTGCGCAAACGGCGTCGGAGGTTCGCGACGCGATCGCCAGCCGGGAAACGGCGCGATTAAGAGAGGCGAATCAAAAGCTGGACGACGCGACGCAGTCGCTCGCCGCCATCGTCGTCGAAAAAGCGATGGCGCAGACGCGCATCTCCTGACTTCGGCGGAAAGTATCGGCGGTCGGAGACGCCGAAGGCATCGGGCTTGGTGGTGGTGTCGCGCCTGGTGAAGATGTCGGGCTTGGCGATGGATTCGGTGAAGGCGCCGCCTTCATTTTCGTTTTGGCTTCTTCCAGCAGCGTTTTCTCCTCAGGAAATAACGGACCGTGCTCGGCGGCGGCGATGTATTCCTTCGCGGCGTCGACCTGGTTCTCATCCAAAAGCAGCAGCGCGACGTAAGCCGCTGCATGTGAATCGTGCAGCTTGTCGTTAGGTAATTTCTGCAAAATCTGGATTCCCTCGGAAGTCCGGCCCTGGCCGTAAAGAGAAAAAGCGTAGGTGACAGCGCAGTTCACATCCTCCGGTGCCTGATCGTAGGCTTCTTTCGCCAGGCGATGAGCTTCGGACGCGTTGTGCTCAATCAACATTCCAAGTCGCGCATAATTGGCGGTGGCGTCCGCTTCGTTAGGGGAACTTTCGTGTAGTCGCTGCATTGTCCGGTAAAGGTTCTGCAGATCATTATTCTGCCGGTAAATCTCGACCAGTGTGTCGAGCGCTTCGCGACGAGTTGGCGGGTTCTTCGAAACCTGCAGCCACAACCGCTCCGCCTCGCTCGTTAGGTTCCATTTCATGGCCAACCGGGCGAGGTCAGCCTGACGTTCGGCGTTGTCATCCGTGGCGCGTTCGGCCGAGTGCCAAAGAGAGTCAAATTCCGCGTCCGCCGACGAGGCGCGCGATTGCCGCGCGGCGTACCCTTGATAAGCAAGGCGCAGATATTCCACATCGCCCCAGTCATTGTTGCGGGTCCACCGCTTTAAACGCGACCAGTTTTTCGCAGTAGCGAGTGCTTCGGCGATGGCCACGGCCGGGGGCGGATGGTTTGTCTCTTCCGATTTCAATTTCTCATTCCACTTCAACACTTCGCTGGAAAGCTGATGCTGATTCATCCAGTTCATGAGCAATCCGAGATCGTTTGCGTTGCGTGCCGCGACCGGCTTCACTTTTTCCAGAAGCTTGTCGAACTTTTTCCGATCGAGCTTTTGGTAGAACTCGAGACAGAGAAGGTAGTCGGCGAACGTGACCTGCTGGCTCATTTGCAGTTCCTGCGCAAAACCATCGGCCGCGGCAAGATCGTTAGCTTCGACTGCGTCGCTTAACAATGCGCGCAACGAGCCCGCGCGAAATTCGGCCACCTTGGTCAGGCGCTGCAACGTCTCGCGCGCAATTGTTTCGTTTGGTTTCATCGTCCGAGTGAATGCGAATGACCGCGAGATTGAATTGGTAGAGGTCGTTTTTCGGTTCCTTCTCCACCGCGGCGGCAAAATGATTTTCGACGTCCGCCTCGTTTCCCTTGCGCGCGCGCGAGCCAGCCGGCGACGACGTGATAGGCGGCCTTGTCGCGGTCGTTAGGCGAAACGTGCTCGAGCGCTTTGCGTGCGACATCGAGTTGCCCGAAGCGCAGCGCAGCGGAAACCAGATTGAGCTGACTGGCCAGATCCTTTGGAAGGAGCCGCGCAATCTGCGCGCGCCACGCCACCGTTTCCGGTTTGTTTTCCTTTTCGGTCACTTCGGCCAGAACGTTGAACGCCGGTAACGAATCGCCTTTGATGCGCAAAGCTTCATGGGCGGCGAACGCCGCCTCATCAAGTTTCTGCTCGTGCAACATTTTCGTCGCGCGCTTGAGCAGGCGCGACTCGCGCCAGCTGTTATAGGTCGCAGGAGCGTAAATGATGAGAAGGACAATCAGGAAAGCGACGGCGATCCCCGCCGCAGCCATGAATGCAATGCTCCGCGGATGCCTTCGATGTTTGAGGCCTTTGGAAGTGCGAACGCGTTTGCGCCGAGTGCGTTTGACCCTTTTGGCCACAAAGTCACGCTTCGGCTCGCTCGGCTTCGGCTTCCTCGACTACCGGCACTTCCTCTATTGTTTCCATGACTTCTTCGCGCAAACGCTCACCCCAAACATACCGGGCCAGCAGTACCTTTATTGTTGCGGTCAGCGGCACAGCGAGGATCGGGCCGAGCAAACCCCCGATGAGCAGCCCCCAGACAAATATCGAGACGATTACAGTCATTGGATGCAGGCCGACGGAATTGCCGACAATCCGCGGCGCGTAGAAAAGGCCTTCCAAGTTTTGGATGACAAGAAATATGCCGGTGACAATGAGCGGATGCAGCCAATCGCCCCATTGAAATGCTGCGATCAGCACCGCCGGTATCCAGCAAAGGACGATGCCAATGTATGGGATCATCGTCAGGACGACGACGAGACAGCCGATGAGCGGCGCAAAGTTTAATCCGAAAATAAAAAGCGCGGTGCCGATAAGGAAACCATCGACAAGGCAGACCAGAAGTTGACCGCGAAAATAGGCGATGATGTAGCTGTTGATCTGCGAAAGAACGGTAGCGACTTCATCTTTCAACGCCGAATCACGCAGCGGCAGATATTCCTTCCAACGGCGCGTGATGTTTGGACCTTCCTTTAGGAGAAAGAACAGATAGATCGGCACGAGAATAAGGCTGAGTAGGAAACCGGTCGCGCCGAGAAATCCACCGACGCTGCTTTGGACGATGCGCCAAAGTTTTTCGCTCAGATTTGGAATCTGGCTCTGGAAGTTAGGCAATTGTTTCTGCACCCATTCCTGGATGCGCTGACGCTCCGCCGATGTCAGTTTCGCTGCGGCCGGCTTGATCTCCTCGTGTGGCGCGCCGGCATTTTCCGGCGATGCGGTCCGGGATGCGACCGGAGTTCGAGCCGGTGTTGGCTTGGCTGGAGCGCCGAGGGCCCAATCAACAAAACTCGTAGTGGCGGAAGACTTTCCTCTCGAAATTCCGACCATTCCGAAAGTGCGATCGTACTTGTAAATGAGATCGACCACGGCGTCGCGCGCGCGTCGTGTGTATTCCGGCAATTCCTTTGCCGCGTTCGCTCCCTGCATCGAGACCACCGGAACAAGCCACGCGAGCAAACCGGCGATTGCCACAAACGCGACGAGGAAAAGGATCGAGATCGCTTTCACGCGACTCAGGCCACGGCGCGAGAGATAGGCCACGACGGGATCGAGCAGGTACGCAAGGATCGCGGCGATCGCGACCGGAATAAGAATCGGCTGAAGGAAACTGATCACATTGGCCGCAAACCAAACGGTCCAGCCGACGACGCCGATAAGAATGACGACGAAAAGCGCGGTGAGCGCCGCCCACATCGTTTTCCGCTGCCATGGCGTCGGATATTTCTTCACGTGCGAACTTTGTCGGTGATGCCGCAATTTACTTGATCGGATTGGTAGCGGGCGGTGGACCCTTGCTCAATTTTGTTTTCGCACTTTCGATCTTGGCTGCGATCGCTTTGTCTTCCGGCGCAAGCATGCTCGCTTTCTGCCAATACTCCAGCGCCTGCGCGTCGCGATTTAGTTTCGAGTAGGTATCGCCCAGATGGACAAGAACGGTGGCGTCGGGCTTCGGAATATTTTTTAGCGCCTGCTGCAATTGATCGAGCGCATCGTTAAGTTTTCCTTTCCGATAATAAAGCCAGCCCATGCTGTCGAGATAAGCGCCGTTGTTCGGATCCATCTCGAGCGCGCGTTTAATCATCTCCTCAGCCTCATCAAGATGCATGTTGTGGTCCGCCCACATGTATCCAAGGTAATTATACGCTTCGGCCGCGTTCGCCGGATCGAGCGCAATCGAGCGTTTAAAAAGATCGGCCGCTTTGTCGTAGAGCCCGGCCTGCTCCGCTGTCGCGCCATAGTCGAAGTAGAATCGCGCATTCACAATCTCCGACGATGACTGTTCGGCTTCGCGCAATGCTTCCTCAAAAGTTGTCACCGCCGCCTGCGTCTGTTTCGATTCACGCAACGCGATAGCGAGATAATAAGCCATCTCCGGCGCATCGGGAAAACGGCGCCGGGCTTCACGCAAAATTCGCACGGCGCGCTCGTTCTCTCTCAATTTGCCAAGCAACAACTCGGCGAGGCGCAAATAATTTGTCGGCCGATTCGGATAGATCAGGACGCTTTGCTCGTAATTTTGCGCGGCTTTGGCAAAGTCCGCCTTCGCTTTTTCAGGCTGATTGTTCCGATCGAACGAACGCGCTTCATCTTCATACACGCCGGCCATCAATTCGTAGGCTTGCCATTTTTCCGGATGCGCCGCGACGATCTCCTGCAATATCTGGATCGCCTGCGGCCATTGATTCGTTAGGACAAAACCGGTCGCAAGTTTTTCGCGCGCGTTCGAGTCGTCCGGCGCGAGCTCGAGAACCTTCAAATAAAACGGAAGCGCTTCCTTGATTTGCTGCGAGCCGGCGAAATAGTCGGCCACATCTTTCAAGAGCAGGGGATCGTCTTCTCCCAGCTCCGCCGCTTTGGTGAAAATCGAATTGACGCGCTGCAGCTCTTCGGGTGTCGGTTCGGTGTCGGCTTTGAAAAGAACGGAAGCGAAAAGTTTCCCGAGTTGCAGCCAAAAATCCGCATCCTTTGTCTGCACTTGCATCGCACGGTCGAGCGAGGCGAGGGCTTTTTGCGGCTGACCCATCGCGAGATCGATTTCGTAAACCCGCTGGTAGGCTTCGATGTTTTGCGGATCAAGCGCGACAGCCTGTTCCGCATACTTCAAAGCCTGCTCCATTTTCTTGAGGTCCTTCCCATACAAGACGGCGAGCTGCAGGTATGGCGCCGCTTCTTTTGGATTCGCCTTGATCGCGTCTTTCAAAATATCGATCGCAAGCGGGATATCCTCCTGCTGCGTTAGCAGCGTGGCCACGTGCGTCGCGAGATCGATCTGGCCGGGATCGACGGTGAGCACTTTCTGGTAGGAATCGATCGCTTTCTCGATCTCACCGAGTTCCTCCCAGCGTTCACCTTCCACGAATTTCGCCAGCGCATCGGCCTTACGGGAGGCGCCTGGCTGCAAGGCCAAATCGTTCGCCGGAGTGAGGACTACCGAATCGTCCTGGCGTTTTGCTGGCGTGGAAGCGGGGCGCGTTTCGTGCGACGAGTTTTTGACTCGCGTTCGCGCCCATGCGCGCTCCGCTGGCAAAAGTACGGCGGCGCTTAACAAAACAACGCAAATCGCCCGGCAAATCTTTCTCTCCGTCACAGGATCGAGTCTAACGGGAGGAAAAGAAACGCGCAAACCGTCGCCGCCGTGGCGAAGCGGCTGCCTAACGAGTAATGCAACGTGCTCTTACGCTTTGTAACGAAGACGTTTTTTGTGGCGATTCTCCTTCATCCGCTTGCGACGTTTGTGTTTGGAGATTTTTGCCTTACGACGTTTTTTCAGAGAGCCCATGCGATTAGTTTCAGCAGCGCGCAATGCAAGCACTGCTCAGCACAAACTGCAACTGACTTCTTCATTATCCTCTTTTCGGGTTGATGTAATGAACCGGCAGACGGCGATTGACGCCGCAGGTAACACGTGGCTCAATCGCATCCATGAAGATACGACATGTCGGCCTGGTTTTCGTTGCGGTAGCGGCGTTGGTCAGTGCGCCTTTGCGAGCGGAGGACAACGCGCCGTGTTGCGCAAAGGGCGCGAGCGCACATAAGGAAATGTGTGCTGAATTACGCGAGCCTCAACCTCAGCGCCGAACAGAAAACCCAGCTGACCTCGTTACAGCAGAAATGCATGAAAGACGGCTGCACCGAAGAGAGCCGCGCGAAGTTTCTGAAAAGCGCGAAGAAGATTCTTTCGGCCGATCAGTACGCGCAGCTCAAAGCCGAGTGCGAGAAAAACATGCACGCTGAGCACAAGCACAGCTGATCAGCGTCGTTCATAGATAAATCCGCTTACCTGCATGATGACGCCGTTGCGGATTAACGCGCCGTGCGTTTGTTTTCCGGTGTAAGTGCCGAATTTGTTCCGCGAATTGACGCTGAACAAAACGAGATAGCCGTAAACTTTCCGACCGCGCGCGTCGGGAAGGTCGCCTTTCTTCGGTTCGCTTAGCCATTCGACTTTGGCCGAAAGCGGATCGTTCAAGTGCTGGTAAAGCCAATCCATAACGATGCCCTTGTATCGCGTCGGATATTCTCCGTAAACGGGATCGACCGGCACGGAAGGCGAGGGGCTGGCCGATGGCAGCGGCGTTTGTCCATTCGGCGAACTTTGCCCGGCTGCAATTGGTGCCGCGGTCGCAAGTGGAGTCGCAGATGGTGATGCGGCTGGCGCAGGACTCGTTAGGCCGGCCGCCGCTTTGGCCGTCACTGTTGCGCTCGCGCTCGCGAAAATTTTCTCCATCATGTCGGCCAGGCGCCACCCGGCCTTGTGCAAATCTTCACGCACGACACGCGCCGACCAATCGCGATACGACAAGTGATCCGGCGCGGGCTGTTCCATCGCCGTGCCTTCCGCGACATTGCTGTTCATTTCCGGCTGGCGATGCACGTTGACGAAACGCAAACGTTCGTGCGCTTCGCGCGCCTGTGGCAGGATTTCGTTTGCCCACACTTCGCCGTAATCCTCTGGCTGAACGTTCGACGCTGTGCGCCAGTTCGCCGGTTCAGTTTGCGCCAGCTTCGCGATCAACTCCTGCTTCGGACCCTTGATCGCTTCACTTCGCTCTTTTCCTTTTAAATCTCGCGGTATCGACGGAAACAACGCGAACACCGGATCGTTATCCCAAAAACCATGCAGCTTTCCTTTTTTCGGCGCGTAACCGCCGCCCCCTTGAAGTTCCAGAATGATCGAATTTCCGCCCTGATCTTCCAGCGCGCCCTGGCCCAAGCGATCGGGATCTGTCTTGTTTCCGTTCGCCGCAAAATATTCCGCGCCGACATGAAGCGGCTGATGCACGTCGCCGACGTAATGCGCGAGCAAAATAACCGCGACCGGTTTCGTGATCTTGCGCGGATTATCCTCCGGAACCTCACCCTTCAACACCTGCACGCAGAACCGCATCATGTGGACGATGTCCCATTGGCTGCGCCCGATCTTTCCATCGCGGTATTTCACCACATTCATCACCGGCACATCGGTATAGTGAAACCAGTGATGCGACGGAATCGCGGAGTTGCGATCGTCCGTCGGCGGATTCGCCGTCCAAAAAGCGCGCAACTGTTCTTCGATGCGCTTCTGCGAATAATGCGGATACGCCTCGAGATCGCCGGCGCCATTCCGATCCCAGCTCTTGATTTCATCCGGCATGTTCGCCGCGCGCGCGAGCGGGATGCCGTCAATCAACGCCGCAATCTTCGCCCCCGTCGGCGTGTTCGCGAGTCGCTTGTCCGCGATGCCGCCGACAATTTCGTGGCCATCCGGGCCGTATGCGTTCGCCGTCGCGGCCACGCGCACACGACCATTATCAAAACCAGACCGAACCTTCTTTTCATCATTCGCTCAACCGTCCCATCTTTTGCCAGCACCTTAAATAACATGTGCCCGCGCGAATACCATTGTTCGAAAATTGTTTTGCGCGGGCGATTGGGGAGCGCACGCGACTCGCGTGCTGGCGATGGCGACTCGCCATCGCGAACTTTTTGTGCATCGAGGGTTTCCGCAATGTCTGAAGATACCAAATCCATCGCTTACGCCACCCGGCCGCGCCGAGCCGTCCACGTTCGCACCTGATCCGCAGCCCGCTGCAAACTCGACGGCTTAAAGCCGTCAAGTTTCGAAGGCACGACTAGAAATCGGTTGCTTTGTCTGTGGCGTAACGCGCCGCGTGAGGTTTATCCTTCAAGTAGCTGCTGCTTCAGTGCGGCGATGCGTGCCTGAAGCTTGGAAAAATGCGAGCCGGCCCAGTAAATTTTTCCACAGCCGGGACAGCGGCGAAACTCGTCATAGTAAATTTTCGTGAGCGGCTCGAGTTGCGATTCAATCTCATTCTTGACCGCGGGCGCGAGGAGACAATTGCAATTCAAGCATCGCGCGAAAGGAGCAATCGCTTCGCGCAACTGGAAACGCCTAACGACTTCGAGCGCTTGCTCGTCCGGATCCTGCGAGCGGACATAATACCCGTCGCGCACAACTGCGTGCATGAGCAGGCGACGATCGCGCGTCAGCAACGCCTGTTCTTCGCCAGCTGATGATTTCGAGCAAGTCGCGATCATCTGCGTCGCGCTGGGAGCTCACATCGATTCCAAACAAACGCAGCATGCGCGCGAGCTTGCCGAGGTGACCGTCAGCGACGAAGCGTCGAATCGACTTTCGCTGCAAGCGTGCTTGTGGAAGGCGATTCGGAAAATCGGCGACACCGAAAACTCCAGCACTTACCTCGTTGCTCATCGACGAAGGCGAAATCGACCGGCAGATTATCGACCAGAATGAGATCGACTTCGGGATGCGGAACGCCGCACGACTCAATCATGTCTTTGACCGAAGTTTTCTCCCGCAGAGTTTTCCCTAACGAGCCAACAGTCTTGTCTTTGAGAAAAAATCGAAGCGATTCGTGAAAATGCAGGCGGACTGAGAATGTTCCGGGATCATTCACGTCGGTTCGAGGTGATCGCTAAGGCGCCACGCGCACTTCAGAGTAGCCATATTCGAAAGTCGTTCCGCGCGGACGCGCCATGAATCGACCGGGACCGAGCGGTTCGTCTTCGCCCCAATACAAATCGAGCTGCCAGCGGTGCAGACCGAAGCCGGTATCCACAATGTGAAAGCGATTGCTGCGAAACACTCGCTGCACCTCGCGATCGGAAATGAGCACTTCTTTGCCGAAGCCCAATGCTTTTTGCCCCATTCGCGCGGCGGCCGATCCTCGCGCGACGAGCGGTGTCGCACCGCGTCCGACCGGTTCGTTCGCAAAATAATATGTCCGGCCGCTCTTGTAGCGAATGTAGCTGTGACCGTCGACCGGCCGGCTGATTCGTCCGACTCCTTCCTTCTTTACCGCGAGCAGAAAATCGCGCGGATACTTGCGGCCTTTCAAACCGCGCCGCGTTTCCATGCGCGCATCGAAACCGCGCGCCGCCGTGAAACCCGATTCCTTCGGCGTGTAATAAAGTGTGCAGATGACGAAATAGATTCCTTTGCGGCCACGCAGACGCGCGTTCTCCTGCTGCAAACGCACCTTTGCTTCATGCCACGGAATATCGGCCCGCGCTGAAACGATTGCGCCGCTCAACAGGACGCAGATAAGAACAAACAACTTCGCGCCTGTCATCCTGAGCGCAGCGAAGGATCTCACAACTGCTGTGCAAGCGTGGTCTTTGTTGACAGGATGACCAGCTCTTCACCTTCACTCAGAAAAACGAACCGACCGGCCCGCCTAACAAAACCTCGATCGGCAACCGGCGATATTCGTATTCGTAGGGAGGCTGCTTCCATAAAAAGGATTCCGGATAAAGCTTTCGCAGACGCCGTATGATTTCAACGCCCGTTGCGAACGGCTGGAACCGATCACGATCGGTTACGTGCAACTGCGCGCCCGCGCAAAGTTCGCCCGCGAACTTCTGGAACGTCGGTTGGAAATAGGTTTCGCGAAAATAAATGCCGGGAAGTTTCGCGTCATTCATCTCGCGACAAAACTTTTCCGCATCGACAAACGGCGCGCCGAAAATCTCGAATGGCCGCGTCGTGCCGCGACCCTCGGAAACATTTGTGCCCTCGAGCAGACACATTCCCGGATAAACCGTCGCGGTATCGAGCGTCGGCATGTTTGGCGATGGCATCACCCACGGCAGACCCGTCTGGTCAAACCACATCGCGCGTTCCCAGCCGCGCATCGGCAGAACATGCAGCTTTGTTTTCCGGAACGCTTCATCGCGAAACTGCTGCGCCAGTTCGCCAATCGTTTTCCCGTGCCGGACCGGGATCGGATGCAGCCCGACAAACGATTTGTAATTTGAATCCAGCACCGGCCCTTCAGTCGTTAGGCCAGTGAGCGGATTTGGCCGATCCAGCACGACGACGGAAATTCCGGCTCGCGAGCAAGCCCGCATCATCAGGTAAAGCGTCCAGATAAATGTGTAATAGCGCGCGCCGATGTCCTGGAGATCGACCACGATCGCATCCAGATCGCGCAACATCTCCGGGGTCGGTTCGCGATGTTCGCCATAGAGACTGTAGACCGGGATGTCGAGACGCGGATGCGAATAGCTCTGCCATTCCACCATGTTGTCCTGCGTTTGCCCGAGAAATCCGTGTTGCGGACCGAAGAACGCCGCCAGCCGAAACAACTTCCCATTCTCACGCTCGAGAACGCGCGAGCTGTGTTCGAGCGTGGAACTAACCGACGCCGGATGAAGCAGCGCCCCGATGCGCGCCCCGCGCAATTCGTTAGGCCAAAGTTCCGCCAGATGATCGATCGGAAGTAGAACCGCCATCCTTTCCTTGTAGCGGCGGTCTCCGACCGTCGCACTTTTTTTCTCGCCCGATGAGTTTTTCGGAGAATCTCGTCGGTTGAACCTCCCATGCAATGCGCCGTGATATACGAAAAGGTTCGCAATTAATTGCGAACCTTTTCGCACAATTCTCGTTAGGCCTTGACCCACACGATGCGATCTCCGTTCAGAAAGTCTGGAACAATAAAGGTCGAGGTCGCTACGGGCACTGGACTTGATGAAGTGGTGAAGAGGGTGGAGGAAGCGCTGCGCCGCGCGAGCGCGACACGATTGCGTGTAAACCCGAACGCGATCACATTTCGCGGAGGGTACCTGCGCCCGGTCACGAACTGGAATGTTTTAGTTCCCATCTCATCAGGAGAGATCCATTTCGATCGATCCGGGAGCACGATCATGATCGACTATAGCGTCTCATGGGTTAGCCAGTTTGTCATCGTGGCTGCCATTTTGAGCGCACTTGTCGCCGTTAGTGGTGATCGAATGCTTTTCATTATCTTACCGATAGGTTGGCTTTTCATGCTCGTTCTGACCTACACGGAGTTATCGACTCGATTCCCTAGGTTCTTGGCGTATGCAGCGGGCGCACCAATAAGATCTGTGCGATTAGGAGATGCATTTCCAGATTACTAGATGCTCGTATCCATCCATCCGATGCGCCTCGAATGCTCTCGGGGCTGATCTTATGTCTCATTAGGTCACTAATGACTCATTAGTGAGAAAAAATCATGGTCAAACTCGTCTATTGCGTGCGCCGGCGCGCCGATGTTTCGCCGGAAGAATTCTATCGCTACTGGCCGGATACGTTTGGCCCCAAAGTGAAGAACGCAGCCGAAGCCATGCAAGCGCTTCGCTATATTCAGAGTCACACATGCGCGCCAGAGTTGAATCAAGCGTTCAGTGCCTCGCGTGGATTGGCGCCAGCCTACGACGGGATCACAGAAGTCTGGTGGAACAGCATCGAGGATTTAAAGTCGGCGATGGCGTCACCGGCCGGAGCCGAGGCCATGGCGATGTTGCGGGAGGACGAATCTCGGTTCATCGAATTCTCTCAATCGTGTGTGTTTATGACCACCGAACACCTGATCTTCGATCGCTAGTTGGCCCCTCATGTTTCGCTAGGTGTATGCGTTAAAACCTATGTCCTTCGAACAAATATCCTATCTGGCGCAAATTGTTGCTTCGGTTGGCGTGATTGTCTCGTTGATCTTTGTCGGTTTACAGATCAGACAAAATACGGGGGCGCTCCAACGTAACGAGCACAATTCCACCATGGCGCAATGGACGGTGATCCGCATGGCGATTGCACAAAACCGCGACATTGCCGAGCTCATGACGACTGGCCTGCAAGGAGAGCGCGTACTGGATGCTGCCGATCAGCTAAGGCTGGAGCAGATGTTAGCTGAACAAGCTTGGGCAGCTTTTCACATTTGGGACAGAACGCAGCGCGGTATCTTTCCGAAAGGGACTTTCGAAGCGACGGGTGGCGCACTCCTGGACGGCTTGCTCAGAACGACGGGTGGCGAAACTTGGTGGCGTAAGGCCAAACACATCGGCTTCCCTCCCGGGTTCGTCTCGGACGTCGACGCGATGCTTGCCAAGCAAAAATAGTGACGTGTGACCAGTGATGAGTGACGAGAAGTTATTGCAGGAAGGCGCGGTCGCCGATCTTGTGTCTCGTTAGGTAAATGGGGTTTCGGAACATCTTGCCGTGAACGATCTGCGTTCTGCTAGCAGGATGCGACATCTCCTAAATTGCCGGCGGAGACTATTAGTAAGAGATGTCTCGACTTCGCTCGACATGACAAAGGGCGGTTAGATTACTTTTGCTCGAACAGTTCGGAGCGAATGACGCGTTCGCCTTTGAAGAAGACGGAGGAGATGGACGAGAGGGCGTGGATGTCCTGGAGCGGATTGCCGTCGACGAGGAGCAGGCTTGCCTCTTTTCCTTTCTCGATTGTGCCGATGCGATTGTCGGCGCGCAACAGTTTTGCGCTGTTAAGCGTGGCGGCTTGGATTGCGACATCGGTGGGAATGCCGGCGGCGACCCAAAGCTCCAGCTCGTGCTGCACGGTTGGTCCATGCATGACGAGAAAGTTTCCGGCATCGGAGCCGGTGACGAGCATCACTCCAGCGTGCCAGGCTTTAAGCAAATTGTTCGCGCCCAATTCGAGTTGCATCGGGTGGTGACGCAAGCCTTCGCGCAGTTGCTCCATTTGCTTGCCCGTGGCGGCATGTTCGGTTCCAGCGATCAAATCCTTGGGCGTGACTTGCTGGACAAGCGAACGTTTGAGCAACGAGGTATCGCCGCGCGCTAACTGCGTGAACCCTTCGACCACGCTCAACGTCGGATCGTAAGCCATGCCCTTGCTCTTCATTTCGGCGATCGTGGCATCGGGGATCTCGTCGATGAACGATCCGTGTTCGACCGAATCGGCGCCTAACGAGACGGCATCGGCCACATCTGTGGCGTTGCCGGTATGCAGCGCGACCGGAAGTTTCTGCGCGTGTGCTTCATCGACGACAGCGCGCAGGATGTTTACGTCCATGCGATTGAAGGTGTAACCGGGCACGCCTGCTTCCAGAATTCCCTTGATCGCATCGACTTTGCGCGCGGCGAGGTCGTCGACCTGTTTGCGCGCTTCTTCCGGCGTTTTCGGCATGCGCAAAAATTCCGCGTTGAATCCGGCCCGCTGTGTTTCCGGCAATGAACTTCGCGTACTCGGTGCCGTGTCCGCCTTCAGTCGTGAAAAGCGGGCCGACGAAAAATAATTCGGTCCCGAGTTTTTCGCCGGTCCCGAAAACGCGGCGCAACTTTTCCATCGTATCGAGCCGATCGCCCGCGCTGCGAATGGCGGTCACGCCGCAGTAAAGATATTGTTCCAGCTCGCGTTCGGCAGATTTGTTCGGATCGAATTTCGACCAGTCATCATAGAAACCGCCGGTTGAACCGAGATGCACGTGCATGTCGATCAATCCGGGCAACAACGTTTTCCCTGCGCCGTCGAGTGCTTCGGCGTTCAACGTTTTCGCTTCGGGAAAACTTCCTTCGTAAACGGTTTCGATTTTACCTTTGCGAATGAGAACGGCGCCCGACTCGATGACCTTGCCATTGCCGACAATGATGCGCGCATTCTGAATCTAACCAGCTGCGGCCGCGCATGCGTTCGCGTTCGAGGATTTTATTTTTCGTTAGGTCCTGCCGACTCCATGCCTGATAACCGCCGAGAAAAAAAAACGGCAGCAACACGATCAACACCCAGAGCTTGGCCGAGGAGCGCAGTTTTTCCTCCTTCTCCCAGCGAAACAATTTTGTCGCGATAAAAATTCCGACGAAGGCGGTGATGATGAGAACGAGAACGGACAACGAATTTTGAGCAAGGGTTTCGCCGCGCTGCAAAATTCCGGACAGCCCGATCACGACATAGGTCGCCGGAACGAATTGCGTAACGAGCTGAAGCCAGTTTGGGAAAAACGAAATCGGGATGGTCGCGCCGCTGAAGAAGAGCATCACCATGTAGATCGGCTGGATGAGGATGTTGCTTTCCTGGGTCGAGTTCACGACCGCGGCGATGATCAACCCGATCGTGCGAAAAGCGGCCGAGGCGATGCAGACGAAAATCAGGAACGAAAGCAGATTATGCGGCAGCGCCATTCCATAAATGAATTTGGAGAGCACCAAAATCATCAACGCAGTCGGCACGTAGAGAATGACGCCGGTGAGCATCGACGCGACGAGCAGCGGCACCGGCGTAATCGGCGTCACTTTGTAACGGCGCAGAATATTTTCTTCGCGTTCTTGAACGGCGCGCATGCCGGCGCCAAAAAGGCCGCTGCCGATAATGCCGAGCACAAGCACCATCGTGATGACAAGTAACGCGTTCGCTCCTTGCTTTGCGCTAAAAACCCAGCCGAAGAAGAAAAAGAAAATGAGCGGGAAGAAGTAATTGAAGAAGAGGACGGCGCGATTTCGGCGTGCCAGTTTCAAATCGATCGCGAGAAGTGCGAGAAACGCTTTCATCTCATTCGCGCAATTTTTTGCCGGTCATTTCGATGAAGACGTCTTCGAGTGTCGGTCGCTTCAGATGCACGTCTTCCAATTCCAAGCCCTGGGCATCGATCCACTTCACTATCTCGACCAACGTGCGCGCTGGTTTTCGCGAACCGACTTTGATCTGCCGCCGATCATCGGAGACGATCGCGTGCGTGGCTTCGGGCCATTGCGGCAACTGCGCGGAATCGAGCGCGCGATTGAGCGTGATATCGATTCCAGATTGTTCCGCACTCTTCGATTGCAAGTCCTGCGGCGAACCGAGCGCGATGATGACGCCGTCATCAATGATCGCAACGCGATCGCACAAGCGCTCCGCTTCCTCGATGTAATGTGTCGTCATCAGGATCGTGCGTTTCTCCGCGCGCAATTCTTCGATCAGATCGCGGATTTCGAGACGGACCTGCGGATCGAGTCCAGTCGTCGGTTCGTCGAGAAAGAGCATTTGCGGATCGTTGATCAACGCGAGTGCGAGTGCGAGACGCTGCTTTTGTCCGCCTGAAAGTGTGGCGTAATTCGCGTCTTTCTTTTCCCAAAGCTGAAGACGTTTCAGCAATGTATCGCCATCGACGGTGCGGCTGTAGAACGCGGCGAAAAGTTTGAGCGACTCGTGCACCGTAATTTTGTCGGGAAGATTCGTCGCCTGCAGACAAACGCCGATGCGATCCTTCAATTGCTGCTTTTGCCGGTCAGGATCGAAGCTGAGCACCGTGACCTCGCCGGCGCTGCGTGGCCGCAAGCCTTCGAGAATTTCAACCGTTGTTGTCTTGCCAGCACCGTTCGGGCCGAGCAAGCCGAAGACTTCGCCCGCTTGCACTTCGAAATCGATTCCCTTCACCGCTTCGAGGGCACCGTACGATTTGCGCAAACCCTGAACGTGAATGACGGGCTCGCTCATTATTCGTTAGGCGGAGACAGGTTCTTCGATCTCGACCGGTTCGCTCTTCCGTCGCGCCTTTCGGAGGAAACCGATCGCCAAGGCAAGAACGGCAATTGCGGCGCAGTATTTTGAGAAGAGTTCGCCGTGTCGCGCGTAGAACGTGAGTGTACGCTCGGTCGGAACGGCTACGTTCCCACTCAGTTGGCCATCGATGAATTGATCGCCATCTTTTTCGAGAATGTTTGTGACGCGGCCGAATTCATTCACGATGCAGGTGACGCCGGTATTAGCGGCGCGTACCAATGGGCGGCGGGTTTCGACACAGCGGAAAATTGCGTTAGCCAGATGTTGCCGTGAACCGGCGGAGTGCAGGAACCAGCCGTCGTTGGTGACATTCACGAGCAGATTCGCTCCCTTGATTACGAATTGTCGCGTCAACTCTCCGATTGAATCCTCAAAGCAAATTAGCGGCGCAACCTGCACATCTTTATTTGTGAGGCGAAAAACAGTGTAATCGGTTCCGGCATCAAAGTCAGCCGGCACCTGATCGCCAATGATGCGGGCGAGCAGCGGCACCCAATTTCGTCCGGGGATGTATTCGCCGAAGGGAACAAGATGGAGTTTGCGATAAAGTTGCACGCGCTTTCCTCCTTCGGCGACGAGTAACGCCGCATTGTAAGCATGCGTCTGATCCTGATCGATGGCACCGAGCAATAGATCGACTTTGGCGTAGGCCGCGAAATCCATCACGTATTGATGACTATCGGGATCTTCGAGAACCGGACCGGGCATGGAACTCTCCGGCCAGACCAGCAGATCGAGCTTCGGATTTTCGCGCAGAGCTTTCAGGCTGAGACGCGAAAATTGATCGAAGATCTTCAGGGCGGATGCGGAATTGAATTTGTCTTCGCGCGGCACGTTGGCCTGCACGAGCGCGATGCGAAGCGGCATGGCCGGTTGACGAATCTGCATCGTTCGCAGCCCATAAGTGAATATTCCGACAACAGCCGCCATCGTAAGCGTAAGATCGAAATGGGGCCGCATCTGATGCAGTTTCGATTCGAGGATGAAGCGGTGAACAGAAGCAACGGCGATTACGTTGGCGAATGCAGCCAAAAAGGAAATGCCAGCAACACCGGTGTATTCGGCGATTTGAATGAGCGGCTGGTAACGATACAACGAGACGCCGAGACCGTTCCAACCCCAGCCGGAAAAGACCCAGCCGCGCAACCATTCGAGCGCCGTCCAGGCGGCCGCGACGGCGAGTGCGAGAAGCAGGTTGTGCACTGAACTGAGCCATGGCAGACGAACGACCGGCAACTCGTTAGGCTGTGGCGGTGGCCATTGATGTTTGCGGCGCGGAACAGAGTCTTCCCGAACGCGTGGTCGCAGCACACCGCAAAACCATCCAAAAACGGCGAAATAAATCGCCATGTAAAACTGGAGCAAGAACCAGCCAGGAACGGTGACGGTTGTGAGCCAGGAAAAAACCGTCCAAAAAAAAGTGAGCCCGGCCAGATATCCGAGCAACAAATCCCGCAACCATCGGCGTCGGGAATTTTCGCCACTAAACCAGATCGCGGCCAGCAGCGGCGTGAGCGCAAACCAGCAGAGCCAGCCCTGATCGAAAGGCGGAAAGCAACCGGTGTAAAGAAGGCCGGTCGCAATCGCGGCAAGCCATGGCCATACGCGCAGCGCTTTTCGTAAAACGTCCACGCAATGCTAACTGCGGCGGCGCCGGCGGGGCTTTTCCTGTTCCCGCTTCCGGCCGGGATTCAAGGCATCGCGCAAATCATGTGCATAGGCTGGATTCACGCGGAAGAAGGCGCGCTCGACATCTTCAAGCATTCGCAGATTGACCTTGTTCGAGAGAACGTATCCAAGCGAGATAAGCCCGTTCAGCGTGTCGATGAACTCGGCCGTTTCCATTTCCTTACCATGCTCAGCAAGTTGCTTCCCGTTCATTTGCGAACCGGAAAGCCCGAGTGTTTTCAGGACCGTAATCTCGCCGCCATCCAGCTTTATCTCGCGATGCATGGGAAACTTTCTCGCAGAGTTTTGCCGGCTGTCGAGTAACTTGTCACGCCAACCGGGCGTGCGCGTCCTCCTGTAGCCACGACCAAAGCGACTCGAGATGTTCCTGTGTTTCCATTTTGATTTGCGCTAATTGCTCAGCGAACTTCGATTCGTTAGGCAACCGCTGCGCGAAAAGGTAGTATTTGATCTTGGGTTCGGTGCCGGAGCCGCGCACGGCGATACGCGTTTTATCTTCCAGCTCGAACATGAGCATTTTCTCCTTCGGAATTTCGTCGCCCTCGACGTCAAAGATGTTTTCGGTCTCGAAGTTCTTCACGGCCGTAACTTTTCGGCTCAGCATTTCCGTGGGCGGACGACTCACGTAGGATTCGAGCAGGCGTTTGATTTTCGCCGCACCTTCCGCGCCTTCAAACGTGAGCGATCCGTTCTTCTCCGCGAAATAGCCGAAGGTGACATAGATCTGATCGAGCAATTCGTCGATCGTCAGGCCCTGTGACTTTGCATAAGCGGCAACTTCGCAAAACATGATCGTCGCGCCGTTTCCATCCTTGTCGCGCACGAAATCGGAGCCGCTGTAGCCATAACTTTCTTCGCCGCCGAAAACGTAAAAGGAAGAATACTGCAAACGCAGCGCGCGCGATTCTTCTTCGCCTAACGAGCGATATTTCGCGCGCCACTCCTCGGGCAAGGCGCGTTCGTATTTGCCGAGCTTGGCGCCGATGTATTTGAATCCGGTCAGCGTTTCGACCGCACGCAATCCGTAATGCTGGGCAATCGCTTTCTGCAGATCGGTTGTGACAAAAGTCTTGATGATTACGCCGCGATTCGCGTTCGTCTTATTGAGAATGCCGCGGGCGAAGAACGTTTTCGCTCGATACCAGGCCATGAGCGATCCGATTTGATTGCCGGTGAGCAGTTTCATCTCACCGGCACGATTGCGCACCGCGACACCCATCCGGTCGTCATCGGGATCGGTCGCGATAACAAGATCGGCATCGGTTTTCTTTGCCAGCTCAATGCCGAGACGAAGGGCCTCGGCGTTTTCCGGGTTCGGCGATTGCACCGTCGGAAAATTTCCGTCAAAGCGATCCTGTTCCGCAACGACTTGGAAATTGAATCCGAGCCGTTTCAGCATCGGCTCGATAAGGACGCCTCCTGTGCCATGAATCGGCGTGTAAACGATACGCAGAGATTTTTGCGAGCGAACAAGATCGGGATCGAGAATCAGGGTCTCGAGACGTTTCATGTAGGCCTCGTCGATTTCAGACCCGACAGCGGTAATTTGCCCTTGCTCGCTCGCCACGGCGGAGCCCGTCCCGGGCGAAGGCGGGTTAGGCGAAACCGGCGTGTAGGTTTCGCTCTTGATCGCATTCACTTTCGCGATGATGCCGCTGGCGTGCGGTTCAACGACCTGCGCGCCATCGTCGAAGTAAACTTTGTAGCCGTTATCGTGCGGCGGATTGTGGCTGGCGGTGATGACAATGCCGGCGCTCGCCTGCAGGTGACGAACGGCGAAAGACAATTCCGGCGTCGAGCGCGGTCCGTCGAAAACGAACGCGTCGCAACCGTTCTCCGCCGCAACTTTTGCCGCGAGCGCGGCAAAGGCTTTTGAGAAATGGCGCGTGTCGTATGCGATCACGATCTTCGCGCCGCCCCGACATGCGTTCTGTGGCGCGCCACTGTTTGATGTAGGCAACGAGTCCTTGGGTCGCTCGGCTGATGTTGTAAAAGTTCATCGCGTTTGTGCCGACACAGGGAAATTCAGGCGGCTCATCCGGGTGCGCGGTTCCGCGCTCCGCGACCGCCACGATTTTCCCGATGGTCCTTCCGCGCAATCCGCCCGTCCCAAACGCCAGCGTTTTGTAGAAACGATCGTTCAGCTCATTCCACGCTCCGGCCCTAACGAGTTCCGAGACGACCTGCGCGTAGAGAGATGACGATCCGCTGCCAAGGAGCGAACGAATATTCTCAGCGGCCGAGGCGATGAGTTGTTGGTCGCTAACGCCGCGCTCAATCAGCGCATGTAGATTTTCATCGATCTGACTCACTGCGGCCAACTCTTACGGGATGGCCGCGCTTTGCAAGTTTTGTCAGCCGTGACGAGAAACGCGCCCGGTTCGGCGCGCCTAATGTCAATTCATTCCTTGAACATCCGCGCGCCTTCGATCGACATGCCGTGCGTGAGATTGAGGTGAAGATAATTGCGCAGAAAGTCATCGACCGAAATCCAGCGATCGTCGATCTGGATTCGCTTGGTCCAGGCACAGACCTTCACCAGTTGTTTGCGCAACTCCTGGATTTCCTTCGCGGCTTCGCTCAGGTGCGTTTCGTTTTCCTTGCGCTGCGTGATGTCCTGAATCTGTGAGATGAAAAATCGTGGCACGTTCCTGCCGTTGCGGACTAACGACACGCTTAGCATCACCCAGACGACGGAGCCGTTCTTATGAAAGTAGCGTTTCTCCATCTGGTAGGTGTCGATTTCGCCGGCAAGCAATCTCCTGGCTGCTGCGACGTCACGCTCGAGATCGTCCGGATGCGTGATGTCCTGAAAGGTGCGCTGCTATAATTCCTCTTCGTTGTAGCCGGTAATTTCGCAAACTGAGCGATTGACCCTTAGCCAGGAACCGTCCGGGGCGACGAGGGCCATGCCGATGGCGGCATGTTCGAAAGCGTTTTGGAAAAGACAGTCTGCATCAGGGACATTACTGGATGGGGTTTTCACAATAGTTCCAATAATTATGACGAAGCATCTTACCGACGACAAGTATTAATCGGTTATCAACCGATCACCGCGCGTTGTTTTGCTTATTTACATGCTCCCGGGACTGGGATCACAAATTTCCCGTCCTTCTCCGCGACAAAATTCGTCGTCGTATTGCTCGAACTCCCATTTTCATCTTTCGAGTCGACCCTGATTACCAATTTTTTCACCGGCTTTAGATTGAGGCAAAGTTTGCCTCCGGCCGGCGAGTCCTGTGGTTCAGCTGCTTTTTTCACGTCCTCGGGTGTGAGATCGGCGAGTTCGATCTTTGCAACTTTGCCGCCAGCGCTGCTCGACTGCATCATTTTGTAAAAGCTCACGACCATCGGATCGGCACCCTGGGTATAAAGAAAAGACTCCAGCGTTGCGGTGTCTTTGGATTCAAAGGCGGCTTTATATTTATCAACGAACGCCTTCTCTTCCGCAGGTGTTGCTGCTCGGATGGCGGATGAGACGAAAAAAACGAGGCAAAGAAAGATCAGTGTTTTCATGGTGCGCGAATATGAATTGCGCTGCCGGCAGCGGCGACAAAATTCGGTGAGAAAAATAATTGCCCGCGGCGCTGTTCACGGCCTTAATGCACCACCCCTTTTGGAATGAACATCCACGAGTATCAGGCGAAAGAACTTCTCGAGAAATTCGGCGTCGCTACTCCGCCCGGCCGCGCTGCCTCCAGCCCCGATGAAGCAGAAAAGATCGCGCGCGAATTAGGAACAAACGATCTCGTGGTTAAGGCGCAGGTTCACGCTGGCGGGCGAGGAAAGGGGACATTCACGAATGGTTTCAAGGGCGGCGTGCATTTGTGTAAATCGCCCGCCGAAGTGCGCGAGGTTGCGGCAAAGATGCTCGGACAAACTCTCGTCACTCATCAAACCGGCGCTGCGGGCCGCGTAGTCAATAAAGTTCTCGTCGCGAAATCGGCCGAAATCGCGCGCGAAATCTACTTCGCGATTCTGCTCGATCGCGCGACAGCTGCGCCGCTCGTTGTTGCCAGCACTGAAGGCGGCGTGGAGATCGAAACCGTCGCGGAAAAGTCGCCGGAAAAAATCATACGCGAACCAATTGATCCGCTGGCCGGCATGCAACCGTTCCAAGCGCGCAAACTCGCGAAACAATTGGAGTTTGAATCAGCCCAACTGAAAGCGGCGGCGAAATTGTTCGATGGACTTTATCGCACATTCATCGGGCTCGATTGTTCGATGGTGGAAGTGAATCCGCTCGTGGTCACTCCACAGGGCGAGGTGCTCGCGCTCGATGCCAAATTTAATTTTGACGATAACGCGCTCTATCGGCATCCCGAGGTAGCCGCGCTGCGCGACATCGCGGAGGAAGATCCACGCGAAGTCGAAGCTTCGAAGCACGGACTCAACTACATCGGACTCGATGGCAACATCGCCTGTCTCGTCAACGGCGCTGGTCTCGCCATGGCAACGATGGACATCATCAAATTTTACGGCGGTAGCCCGGCTAATTTTCTCGACGTCGGCGGCGGCGCGAATCAGGACCAGGTGACTGAGGCGTTCAAGATTCTGATTGCCGACAAAAATGTGAAGGCGATTCTCGTCAACATTTTCGGCGGCATCATGAAGTGCGACGTGATCGCGCAGGGAATCATTAATGCGGCCAAAGCGCTCAAATTGTCGGTTCCATTAGTCGTTAGGCTGGAGGGAACGAATGTCGAAGCAGGCAAAAAATTACTCGCGCAATCAGGATTGTCCCTCATCACCGCGGATGATTTGGCTGACGCTGCACAGAAAGCCGTGAAGGCCGCGGGAGGAAAATCAAAGTGAGAGCGACGAAGATTGGTTTTGTCGGAATTCCCGTGACTGATGTGCCGCGCGCGCGCCGCTTTTATGAAGGCGTTCTCGGTTTGAATGTGTCGGATCAAATGATGGGCGGTCAGTGGATCGAATACAGTATCGGCCCTGATACGCTCGCTATCGGGAATGTCGGCGAGCAATGGAAACCATCTCGCGAAGGCACCTGCGCGGCATTGGAGATGGAAAATTTCGATGAAGCGATCGCGCAGCTAAAAAAAGCGGAAATCGAATTCGATGCTGAACCATTTGAGACGCCGTGTTGTCACATGGCTGTAGTGCAGGATCCCGATGGCAACAAAATCATCATTCACAAACTGAAACCCACCAATGAAGGAACATAGGCATCCTTGCCTGTGCGGACGTCGGGCATTTTGTCGGACGATCTGCTGCAGCGGACTGAAAGACCGCTGGGCGCACAGACTGAAAGTCTATGTTCCGAAGCTGAAACCAGACAACGAGAAGGGAGAATGTTTATGATCAAGGAAGTCGCATTCGTCGCGATCGCAGTAACCGATGCGGAGCGCGCGCGGAAATTTTATCAGGAAACGTTGGAGCTGAAGCCGAGCACGAGCGCGATGGAAGGCGCGTGGGTGGAGTACGATCTTGGAACAACGACGATTGGCGTTGGCTGTCACCCGGATTGGAAACCGTCGCGCGATGGAACAACTGTCGCATTCGAAGTCGACGACATCGATGCGACGATCGCGAAACTGAAAGAGCGCGGTGTGAAGTTCGACATGGAAAAACTGGAGACGCCGGTTTGTTTCATGGCGCAATTTCGCGATCCGGATGGGAATAAACTGGTCGTGCATAAACGAAAGCAATGAAACCCCAAATCCCAAATCCCAAGCTCCAAGGAAATCCCAAGCACCAAAATTCAAAGGGCGCCAACGTCGCGATGTTTGGGATTTGGAGCTTGGAGCTTCGGTCTCGCGAAAGCTTTCGGAGTTGGGTTTTGGAACTTGGAGCTTGGAGCTTTTCCCATGTCCGTTCTCGTAGATAACAACACGCGACTCCTCGTGCAGGGGATCACCGGCAGCGTCGGTGGATTTCATGCGCGGCAATGCATGGAGTACGGCACGAACGTCGTCGCCGGCGTTACGCCCGGCAAAGGCGGCCAGATGTTCGACGGCAAAGTTCCGGTGTTCGACACGGTTTGGGAAGCGCGACAGAAAACAAACTGCAACGTCTCGGTTATTTTCGTTCCCGCAGCAGGGCGCAGCTGATGGAATTCTCGAAGCCGTCGACGCGGGCGTTGAGCTCGTTATTTGCATCACCGAAGGAATCCCGGTCATGGACATGATGCGAGTGAAGGCGCAAATGGCTGGAAAAAAATCGCGCCTCATCGGGCCGAATTGTCCGGGGATCATCACGCCGGGCGCGTGCAAAATCGGCATTATGCCCGGCTACATTCACAAGCCGGGAAACGTCGGCGTCATTTCGCGCTCCGGCACGCTGACCTACGAAGCGGTCTGGCAATTGACGACGCGCGGCTACGGACAATCGACCTGCATCGGCATTGGCGGCGATCCGATCAACGGCATGTCACATCTCGATGCGGTGCAACTTTTCGAAGCCGATCCCGAGACGCACGCCATGATTTTGATCGGCGAGATTGGCGGCACGGCCGAAGAAGAAGCCGCGGAATGGATCAAGCATCGCGGCAAAAAACCGGTTGCGGCCTTTATCGCGGGCGCGACTGCGCCGCCGGGTCGCCGGATGGGACATGCGGGTGCGATTGTTTCCGGCGGAAAAGGGACGGCCGCAGGGAAAATCGCGGCGCTTAAGTCCGCGGACATTGCCGTGGCCGATACACCAGCGGCGATGGCTGATACGTTGATCGCGGCGATGAAGGAGAAAAACTGATGAATTCGCGTGGACTCGAAGGCGTCGTCGCCAACACAACGCGGCTCAGTGCGGTCGTGGGCGACAAAGGTCAGTTGGTGTATGCCGGTTACGATATCAACGAGCTTGCGGGCAAAGCGACTTACGAAGAAGTCGTTTATCTTCTCTGGAACAACCGGTTGCCGAATCGCGAGGAACTTGAGCGCTGCGTCAATCAACTGCGCAGTCAGCGAGAGTTGCCCCAGGGTATTATCGATTTCATCAAAGCCGCGCCCAGGGGAGCTGCGCCAATGGATGTAATCCGCACCGCCGTCTCGATGCTCGGCGTTTACGATCCGAATGTTCGCGAAGCGACAGTCGAGAAAGGCAAGGAACGCGCGCGCAGCATCACGGCGAAGATTGGTGTCATTGCCGCGTACTTTCATCGTGCGCGGAATGGCAAGGAGCTGCTACCGGTGCGCGAGGATCTCGGCGAAGCGGCGCACTTTCTGTATTTAATGGGCGGCGAGGAACCGACAAAGGAGGCGGCCGACGCGCTCGATGTCGCTTTTGTTCTGCATGCCGATCACGGCATGAACGCATCCACCTTCAGTGCGCGCGTCACGATCTCGACTCTGAGCGACATGTATTCCGCGATCACTTCCGCCATCGGCACCTTAAAGGGCCCGCTTCACGGCGGAGCGAACGAAGGCGTAATCCACATGCTCGAGGAAATCGGAAGCGAAGAGAAAGTCGACGCATACATCGAACAAAAACTTGCGCAGAAGGAAAAGATCATGGGTATCGGCCATCGCGTTTATAAAACGCTCGACCCGCGCGCGCCGCATCTTCGGGCGATGGCGGTGAAGCTGAGCGAAAAACTGGGCGAACCGAAGTGGATTAAAATGTCGGAACGAATCGCGGCATTGATGAAGGAAAAGAAGAATTTGAACGCCAATGTCGATTTTTATTCCGCGACTGTTTATTACTCGTTAGGAATTCCGACCGATCTTTTCACGCCGGTGTTTGCCATCGCGCGCTGTTCCGGCTGGTGCGCGCATGTGCTCGAACAGTTGGAAGATAACCGACTCTACCGTCCGCTTAGCGAATACGTCGGCGAACCGGTCGGGAAAAAGTTCGTTCCCATCGACGAGCGAAAGTAACGCGATCGCGCGATGGAAACACTCGCGACGCGTTTTCATCGATTTCACGACCGGGCTCGCCCAGTTCTGGGAACCTGTCTCTGCGGTTTGGTCGCCAGCCTGGCTGCGGTCGCGTTTCAGCTGGCGATTAATTGGATTTACATCCACTGCCTGCAGAATTTCGCGGCCGGAAGCTTCACGGACTTTGTCGCCATCAGCCTTGTCTTAGTCGTCATCGCATCGCTCATCGCGGGCTGGCTGCTTTATTCGTTCTGTCCGGAAGCCGCCGGTAGCGGAATTCCACAGGTCAAGCTGGCTTACTGGAAGGAATTCGGTTACGCGCCGCGGCGAATCGCTTCGATAAAGTTTGTTGCCGGTGTGTTAAGCATCGGCGCCGGATTCAGTCTCGGCCGCGAAGGACCGACGGTGCAGATCGGAAGCAATCTCGCTTCGACATTGAGTGGATGGCTTGGCGTCTCGAAACAAAATCGCCGTGCGGCCAGCGCCGCCGGTGCCGCGGCCGGACTCGCCGCCGCCTTCAATGCGCCGCTTGCATCAGTCGCCTTCGTTCTCGAAGAAATCATCGGCGATCTCAATAGTCGTTCGTTAGGCCCGGTCCTGCTCGCAGCCGTCATCGGCGCGTTCATTGTCCACGCCTGCATCGGTGCGCAACCGGCATTCACGCTTGCAACAATCGGCGAGCCGAGCTGGCGAGCGTATGTCCTTATGCCAGTAGCGGCGGCGTTCGCCGCAGCAATCGGAATATTTTTTCAATGGGCCTCGATCTGGCTGCGCGGTTCTGCGCGAAAGGTGCATCGTATTCCGCGCTGGCTCCATCCACTCATCGGAGGATTAATTACATGGGCAATCGCGGTCGCGGTTTTTCATCGCACCAACCGTCTCGGCGTTTTCGCGCTCGGTTATGACGATCTTTCCGACGCGCTTCTCAATGGCATGGCTCTCAAACTCGCGGCCCTGCTTCTCATTGGGAAATTGATTGCAACCATTGCCGGCTACGGTCTTGGCGGATGCGGCGGAATTTTTTCGCCCAATCTTTTTTTCGGCGGAATGGCCGGCGCCATCGTTGCCGACTGTGGCGCGCATTTTCTCGCCCTAACACGATCGGATTCTGCTTTGCTCGCTGTCGGCGCGATGAGCGCTTGTCTCGGCGCTGTCGTGCAGGCGCCGGTTACAGCCATCCTGATCATTTTCGAAATGACGCACCAGTTCGCGCTCGTGCCGGGCTTGATGATAGCAGGACTCGTTAGTCAGTTGATCGCGCGCAGTCTGCAAAAAGAAAATTTCTACGACCAAATTCTCGTGCAGGACGGACACCAGATCGAACATCTCATCCCGCCGCGGGACTTGCGGAGCTGGCAGAATCTTCCGATCTCCGCCATCGCAAATTTTCGCCCGGCGGTCATCGATGATCTTTCAAGCGAGGGTTTGCAGACAATTCTTGATAGGCATCCGTATCGTTTCTTTCCTGTCATTGATACCGAAAAGGTCACGGGCATGGTGGCGCGGACCGAGATCGAACACGCGATTAAGGATAGTCGCGCGCCCGATCTTTTGCCGGTAGTGATGGGGCGACCGGGCCAGACGATTCGCGAAGCGCAATCGCTTCTCATTGAATCAGCCAGTGGCTCGATTGTTCTGACCGATCGTCCGGATGGAAAAATTCTTGCCGTCGTTACTCTGCACGATCTCGTGCGCGCGCAGCTCGCTTTGGCTGAGCGCGAACCGAAATAAGATCCTGTTGCGCACGTGGGCGCAGCTTCAATCGGATGGGCAAGCCGGGATAGGGTTCTGCTTCGCGGAGGCGTGCTTCGAGAAAACGCTTGTACGTTTCGCCAAGAAGTTTCGGATCGTTAACGAACAGGACGAACTCGGGCGGATCAATCGTGCGCGATTTTTCGCCCGCGGCCTGTGCGGCGTAAAAAAGCTTCAGTCGCCGGTTGTGGATCATCGGTGGCGGATTTGCGGCAAAGGCACTGCGCAAGAGACGATTGAGAACGCCGGTGCCGATGCGAGCGGTTGCGCCTTTTTGAATTTTCGCGATGAAGCGAAACAGCATCTCGACGTTCTCGCCCGTGCGCGCGGAGGCGATCAGCATTGGGGCGTAATCGAGAAAGAAAAGCTGAGATTGCATTTCACTCGTTAGGCGGCGGATCGTTTCCTTCGTCTCGCGTTTCGGTTTCACCAAATCCCATTTGTTGAGAACGACGAGGCACGGCTTCTGCGATTTCTGGATCAAGCCAGCGATTTTCTTATCCTGCGAAGTGAGGCCGCTCGTCAGATCGATCACGAGCACACACAGATCTGCGCGGCGAATGGTGCGCTCGGCGCGCATGACGCTAAAAACCTCGACCGAGCTGGAATGTTTGCTCCGCGCGCGGATGCCGGCGGTATCGATGAGAAGAAATGAGGCGTCCCCGCGGACGTAACGAATATCGACAGCGTCTCGCGTGGTCCCGGGCACTTCGCTTACGATCGCCCGGTCATCGCGCACGATGGCGTTGATGAGCGATGATTTGCCGGCGTTTGGTTTTCCGACAATCGCGAGAATCAGATCGCTCTTCGCGGCCGGCGTTTCACTTTCCGGCGGAAGTGCGGGAAGGTTCCGGTCGATTTCTCCAAGAAGTTCGCTCAGTCCGCGGCCATGCGCGGCGCTGATGGAAACGGAGTTTTCAAAACCGAGCCCTGCAAAGTCCACCGCGCGATCTTCATGTTTCGGATCGTCGATCTTGTTGATCACGAGCAGGACTGTTCTGGCCGAACGGCGCAGCAGGCGCCCGAGTTCCTCATCAATTGGTGTGAGCCCCTGTTTTCCATCGACCATGAAAAGAATGAGATCGCTTTCGCGCATGGCTGCTTCGGCTGCGCGCCGGACCTGCGCGTGCAGTTGCGTTTCGCCCGCACCCACAATTCCGCCCGTGTCCCACACCACGAATGGCCGCGCGCCTCGCGAGCTCAGCGCCGAGATGCGATCGCGCGTGATTCCCGGTTGATCGTGAACAATCGCGATGCTGCGCCCGACCAGGCGATTGAACAGCGCAGACTTGCCGACGTTTGGCCGGCCGACGATCGCGACGGTGCCGGCGCTGGCAGTTGATTCCGTCTTAGTCGACTTGCGCATTCGCGTGCCCTTCAGTTTGTAACTGCCGCACGCCGTTTCTCACGTAAACGATTCCGGAAACGAAAGTGAAAATTCCCGCGGCGATGACAACATAGGTCAGCGGGAAAAAACGAAACTGCAACATGACCCAGCCGATCGCGACCATTTGCAGCACGGTCGCGATTTTGCCGGTCCAATGCGGTTTCACCTGCACGCGACCATTGAGCAAATGCAGAATCGCGGCGCCGACCAGAATGACAATATCGCGCGTAATGATGAGCACCGGAAACCAGGCAGGGAATCGACCGTAATCCGGATCTTCGCTCCAGTTGCTGATGCTGAGGGTGATGATTCCACTCAGGAGCAGGCCCTTGTCTGCGATCGGATCAAGGATTACGCCTAACGAGCTACGCTGGTTGTAGCGGCGCGCGACGTATCCATCGAGGCCGTCGCTGACGGATGCGATCAGAAAAATAATGACGGCGGTGAAGCGTTGCCATTCGAGCGGCTCGCCGCGCTTGACGCTCTGTCCGTAGTAAATCGCCATGACGACAAAAACCGGGATCATCAAAATACGGACGAGCGTGATTTTGTTGGCCGTTGTCATACGAACCGGAGGACGGCGAAACTTGAAAGGCTACGCGGCGAAGTTGCAAGCGTTTTGCCGCGTGCTCGCTCTGTTCCGCATACACCGATAAACTTGTAGCCGCGGCGCCATGTCGCCAGCGCACTGACGCCCCGACAAAGCGGGGCGGCACATTTACGTCTCGAGTTCCGCCGTGGCGAAGGCCGTCGTCGCCGGCGCATGTTTCCCTTCGCCAAACTCTTCGATCATCTTTTTGTTGAATGCAGGAATGTCGTCCGGCTTGCGCGACGTGACGAGGCCATTGTCGACCACGACTTCCTTGTCCACCCAGTTTGCGCCCGCGTTGCGCAAATCGGTTTTGATCGCAGGCCAGGAAGTGACGGTTCGCCCGCGAACGACGCCGGCATCAATCAGCACCCACGGCCCGTGGCAAATTGCCGCCACCGGTTTGCCGGTTTCGAAAAAGTGCCGGGTAAATTCGAGCGCTTCATTCGTCGAACGCAATTGATCGGGATTCATTAATCCGCCGGGAATCATGAGCGCGTCGAACTCTTCCGGCTGCGCATCCTTCAATTCGATATCGACGTCGAACTTGTCGCCCTTGTCCGCGTGATTCATTCCCTGGATTTTTCCGGATGATGGCGAAACGATTTTTGCTTCCGCACCCGCTTCGATCAGCGCTTCGCGCGGCTTCGTCATTTCAACTTGTTCGAATCCGTCCGCGACCAGGATTGCCACCTTTTTTCCAGCTAAATTCTTATCCATAGATTTCTTTCTTTAAGAGAAAAACGAGAGACCGAGTTGAACTGGTCGTATCATCCCAAGGCAAAACGTTCCGTTAGATCCCAAATTTCGTGCGCAGATCGCCGGCCGCGGCCGTCATCCCTAGAAGTTTCGCACGCGAACTGCGCGGTGAGCTGAAGTGCGTGAAGTCGTCGAACGCATTCGTTTTCTGACCCAGGATGCGCGCGAGTGTTGCCTGCAAAGTGTCCGCCTCGTTGTCGAAATCGCCGTGATGGCGTGCGTTGCTCTTGTCCTTCGCCACAAGCGCAGTGTTCGGCGCGAGCACCCAATCGCCCTTGCTCGTGATCAAATCGCAAACGGCCTTGTCTCTGCGAATAAATTTCTCCATTCCAAGAATCGGCTCGCCATCCGGGTTGAGAATCGGAATTCGAAAACGCCGTTCGAAAGCGTTCGAGACAAGATAGAGAAGCGATTTGTTGTATATGCCGGCGCAATTGTCGTCCTGTTCGGCTTTGATCCGTGAGCGTGAAAATACTGAACCCGTCGATGGAATTCGATTGCAACGCGCCGACGTAGTACTGCTTGAAAAAATCCATCGTGCAGGCCGGCGCCAACAGAGTCAGCGTGGCGATCTTCAAACCGTAACCGTCCACGTCTTTGAGCGGCCCATCGGGAATTTTTCCCTTTGCGGTCAGCAATTGCACGATCGGTCCGTGAAAGATTGAGCCCGCGCTGTGGCCGGCAATGTGAATCTCGACGCGGGGATTTTTTTTCGCGAAGTCCGCCAGCAATTCAACCGTCTGGCGTCCGCCGCCTTTTGCTTTCACCGTGGCCGCTTCCCCGTTTTCCTTCATCTCCGTCCATTCGCTTTTTCCGGTAAGCGCTCGCGCAATCGGCTCGAGCAGATCATCCGCGCGGTCGAGCATGAAATTTTTCGCGGCATCGAGCATCCCGCCGGTCGTGCGGCGCGAAAGGGCGTCACGCAAAATATTTTGCAGCGTCGACCAGTAATCAGTCTTCCAGACAAAGGCGAGGGGATAGACTTGCTTGTCGAGTAACGGCTTGGCGCAACTCCGACACGCGCTGAACGGCCGATTGTTCGTTAACGAGACCACCATGCGCGAAGAGCAGGATGCGTTTTGTTTTCCAATTACTTGTGATCGTCGGGATATAATGATCGAAAATTTCGCGCAGACTTTCCGGTGTTGTTCCGAACATTCCCTGTTCGCGCAACTCACCATCGTTACCGGTGCTGATGATGTGGGGCCGCAATTCTTCGTGCGTGTATGCTGCGGGATTATCGGATGCGGCCGACGAAAGCACTGCGGTGCTCGCACCTTTTTTGGCGGTGATCGGCACCCCGAGTCGCGCCACCCACACATCGCTCGCGTTCGTTAGCCAGTCGTCATAACTGATGCGGCCAAATCCACGGCGGCCCCATTCCTTGCCCCACGAATTTTGAATCCAGAAACCGTCCGCATCGTAACCCACAATCGCGAAAGCGTGTCCGCCCTCGATCTTGTCCCGCTGCGGAATGATCCCGTCGCTATCGACTTTGTCCCAACCCGAATGCACCTGCGCCGTGGCATACAACGCGCCGACTTCGCAAATCGCGCTGTGCATGGCGACGAGATCGAGATGATTCACGCGAAAATACGCGCCGAGAAGACGACGACGCGCATCGGCGCTTCGCGCGGCGGTGAGATCGTCTTCCTTCGAAGACGAAACTTTGTATGGCCACAGCGCTTCCGAACAAACCCCGTGTTTGTGCCAGCCTTTCATCGCGCCGCGCGCGCTCGAGCCTTCGTAATTTTCGCCCGGCCATTCATCGTAACGCCGCGCCATGTCGTAAAGCATGCGTGGGCTCACCGGCACGCGATCGCGAAAGCTCGCATCCCTGAACGAGCTCAGGAGATAATTCACCACCGTCGCCAAACCGAATCCGGTGCACGCACCTTCCTGCCCCTGATCGAGAATCGGCACGCGGTATTTCTGATAGTTCGGCAATAATCGCCCCGGCGGCACTTCCACCAAGGTTGGTTCGTACATACGATCGCGGAAATCGAGAGGATCGGGATGAACGTCGAGTTTGTGTTTGCCTTTGCTGGTCCGCGGCGCCGCGACACGGAATTGCGACGGCGGTTGGGGGCGAAGTTTTGCGGGTATTGAAGTTTTCTTGCTGCGCGCAGAATGCGTTTTTTTCTTTTTCATAATCTTTGTAGCGGCGGTCTCTGACCGTCGCATGACTTTTTTCATGTTGCTTAAGTGCGACGGTCAGAGACCGCCGCTACACAAATTCGAGGTTGAACCGAAAAGTTTTTAGCGCATGCCAAATCCAATGAAGCCGCGATTGATGCTGTCGATGGTTCGACCGGTGCGGCGAAAAACGCCGATACCTTCACGCGAACCGCCGTCGTTCGTGTTGCCTTCGATTGTTTCGAGCCGATTGCCGATCACGTTGGCAACGAAACCGACATGGCCGTTTCCGCCTCCAGTAGAAATGGCAAAGATCATTCCCGGTTTTACTTTGCTCGGATCGTTCAGCGCATCGTCGTGCAGTACGATTTGAACTCCTTTGGCGCGCCGCGCGCGATTCCAAAGATCGAGCACGCTGCCCGTTTTGCAGTCCGCCGTTTCCATTGGGTTTTTTCGTTTCAACGCGCGCGCCGCGCAGGCGAAACAGAAAAAGACAAAGGCGACGCACCACGGTTCGCCCGGATCGATGCCGACCGCGCGTTGATATTCGCAAACTCGTTTTCCCTTGTTGCTCCCGGGCGGATCTTCGCGCACGCCGATTTCGCCCGCTGCGAACTCAAGGACCTTTCCGATCAGCTTGTTCGATGGTTTCGCCTTTGACGCATACACCGTCGCGCGTCCAAACAGCGCGCCCCACGTGTCCGAGCCGACTTCGCCATCTATTTCCAATGGCCGGCCATAAAGATCGGTGTGACGGATTTGAAACAGTTTTACGGCATTGGCTGTGTTGGTTCCGAAAATTCCATCGGCCTCCAATGGTCGCGGACCATTGCGTCCTGGTTGTGTGAAACCGAGGTCGCACAATCGCTGTTGAATCAAACGCACGCTCGCCGCGTCGGTGCTGTCGAGTTTGATGAGATGCGCGGGATAAGGCGGCGCCTTTTGTTTTTTGCGCAACGGAGCAAAGGGCGCCTGACGAACGACGCGCAATTTCGCGCCGGTGTGTGCGATGGCATCGAGCACGAGCTTGCCCGGATCGCCGGCATGGTATCCGGAAAAATCGATGTCGAGATCGAGCAGGCGCGCGCGGGCTTCCAATTCCGTCTGCAGAAAGAAGAAAAGCTTGTCCGGATTTGTCTGCGCAAAATAGCGGACAACAATTTTGGCCGCATCTTCGCCGCCGGATTTTCCGTCGTGCACGTCGTAACCGAGCCGTTGCAGGAGCGCGAGCGAACCTTCCGCGCCGCTGCTGTGTCCGGTGTCACCGACGATGGCGTATACGGTAAACCGCGTCCGCAAACTGTGGGCGACGCAAAAATCACCGCAGCGCACACCGGCATTCTTCGCTACCGTCGCGAGCAATGTGTAATTGATTTCCGCGGCGTTGACGTATCGGCGCGGATCTTCATGGCGATTGTTGTCCTTGTCCTCGTAGGATGTGGTCGAAATGTAAAAACCGGGACAGGGATCGCCGGGCCCCTGGATGATGGGCGTCCGGCCGTCGTCATTCTTCGTTAGGTAACCGACAATCCTGCCGCTTGGTTTCGCGCCGACGTGCGCGTTTAGTTCATAATCAAGCGCGAGCGCATTATTCGGTCCGTAAGAATTTGGCGCACCGTCCACGTCAATCGTCATCGGAACCACGATCTCGACAGTTCTTTTCTTTGGCATACGTGGTTAGGGGTTGCTCACGGCTCGCGCCGTTTTGTCGGCAACTCGTTCTCGCCCGGAGCGCGACCGTTTGCGCGGATGTTGATGAAGCGCTGCAATGTATCGAACCAGAAGGGCGCGCCTAACGAAGCGGCGAGGGCGGTTACAAACCAGCCGAAGATTGCGCTCAGGGCGTGGTCACGATGCAGCGTTCCATTTTCGAAAAGATAAGTGCGCGCAGACGCATCCCACCCAATCGGAAGTTGCGGTTGGTTCAGTTGCGCGAGCGCCGATTTAAAATCGGGTGCGGAATTTTGTGAGTTTCCGGGCTCTGCATTTTGTTTTTGTACGTAGGCGGTGGCATTCGCAACGACCGCTTCGCGCACCTTCGGATCCACCGACAGAACGTGAATGATGCGAATCATGTCGACATTGCAGGCGATGGCGAGCGCCAGTCCCAGGATCAGGAGCCAATATTGGGCGTAGCGTTTGTACCAACCGGTGACTCGCTCCATGCTGCGATCGAACCACATGGAGATTTCCTCCTTGAAACTGTCCAGGTCGTTCTCCGCGGCGTCGAGAATGGAAACAAGACTTTGCTTCAGTTGCGGGTTTGCGATTTTCTCGATGCCGGCGCGGAAATCATCAATCGTGCGCGTACTCGTGGTTGATCCCGGCGCGATAAAATCGAGCACTGCGGCGAGGAAAGCGGCGCCGTGGATGTAGGAAGGCCATCGCCCCTTGCGCGAGAAGGCGCTGATCAGCCCGTGCTGATAAAACTGCGCCACCGTGGGAGGCAGTTTCTTTTTCTCAAACCAGTTCCAATGATGCAGTCGCACCCGCGCCGGATCTTGAAACAGCTCGCCCAAACCTTCGGCGAGAAAATCAGCGCGCTTATCGAAACGCGAGAGCCAGACTTCGTTGAGCGCGGAGACGACGAGACTGAAGAGCAAAAATATGAAGATGACGGCGATTGCAACTTCGAGAGCAGCGGAACCAAACATGGCCGATTAGTATGACTGGGTGAAACGGACTAACGAATCATGATCGGGCGCCCGAACATCAATCCGTGTTGTCGGTGTGCTCTGCTTTTACGCGCTTTCAGCGACGAACTTCAAGCCTTCTTTCACCACGGATAATTTTGCATGTTGCTTCGCTTGCTTGATTCGGCTTGGTTCGTCCCCGCGAAACAATACATTTGAGCCGCAACGCCGATGTGGCGAAATGGCAGACGCAACGGACTTAAAATCCGTTGGGCCGTAATTGGCCCGTGCCGGTTCGAGTCCGGCCATCGGCAGCTCACCGCGACAATTGAAGCGCGGGCCTTGATCGGAGCCGCGAAACGCGTTTACCCTGCATTTGTGCGGTGGATTGCTCCTTCTGAAAAAGACAACGGATGAGATCCGACGCGCTGGCAGTTCAAGTCGAGCGGAGAATATTTCTGATCCGCAGTCAAAAGGTCATGCTCGATGCCGACCTGGCGCGCCTCTATGGTGTGACAACCGGCAATCTCAACAAGGCGGTGAAGCGCAATCAAGCTCGATTCCCGGGAGACTTCATGTTCCAACTCACCGAGAAAGAGGCAGCAAGTTTGATATTCCAATCTGGAAGATCAAAAAGCCGAGGCGGGCGGCGCAATCGACCCTTTGCGTTTACCGAACAAGGCGTCGCAATGTTATCGAGCGTTCTCAATAGCGAGCGCGCCGTGCGGGTCAACATCGCAATCATGCGCACGTTTGTGCGTCTGCGCGAGATGCTACTTTCAAACGCGGATCTCGCGCGCAAGCTCGCCACACTCGAAAACAAATACGACGCCCAGTTTAAAGTTGTCTTCGACGCCATCCGCGAACTGATGCTTCCGCCAGCTCCGCCAAAACGACAAATCGGGTTTCACATTCGCGAACAGGCCGCGCACGGATACCGAGTGCGAAAAAAAACTAACGTGCCAGAAGGAATTACTCATCGTCATAGCGACGTCGCTGAACGAATCGAAGAAGTGGCAAAGTAGGATCAATGGCGAATACACCACCTCTCTTTATCCCGCTCATTCTCGGCACGTCGCGGCAGGGGAGAAGAAGCGAAGCGGCCGCCAATTTTGTTTTTGCCGAAATGCAGAAGCGGACTGAAATCGAAACGCAATTCATCGACATTCGCGAACTGCCGCTAAGGCTCGATGACGCGGGCGAGCAAATAAAGGATGCGAATTTTTCCGCTACGGTGCGACGTGCTGATGCGCTCGTGCTCATCGTCCCGGAATACAATCATGGCTATCCGGGTCTGTTGAAACACGCGCTCGATACGAATCTGGAAGAATACATTCACAAGGCGGTTGGGATCTGCGGTGTGTCGGCTGGCCCGGTTGGTGGTGCGCGCGTGATCGAAAATCTTCTTCCGGTTATGCGCGAGCTTGGACTTGTGACCATTTTCAACGATGTGAATTTTGGGCGCGTGCAAACTCTCTTCGATGAGACCGGCAAATTGCTCGACGAAAATTATGTGCGCCGTGTGGATGCGTTTTTGCAGGAACTGATCTGGATGGCGCGCGTGCTGCGCTACGGCCGCGAAAACGTTCCCTTCCCGACCTAACGAGTGCAGTGAAAATGCCTGCTCTTAACGAGGCCGACTTGGAGGAAAGTTTCGCACATTCCTCAGGACCGGGTGGACAACACGTCAACAAAGTGGCGACGGCGGTGCGGCTGCGCCATCTGCCGACCGGCATCACGATCACGGTGCAGGACTCGCGCTCGCAATCGCGCAATCGCCAGCTCGCGCGTGAACGTATGATCGCGGCGCTCGCCCAACGCGAACAGGATGAACGGCACGCGCGCATTGCTATTCGCGAACGGGAACGACGTCGCACTCGCCCACGACCGCGCGCCCTCAAGAAGAAAATCCTCGAGACAAAAAGGAAACGCTCAGTCGTTAAGAAATTACGTGGCCGCGTAGTCGACTAACGCTTCTCTGTCATTCCGAGCGAAGTCGTCTGCCGCTCAAGGCAGGCTTTCGCTCGACATGACAAAGGCTTCTCACACGAAGCCACAACGGATACGAAGGAAGCATTTGGATTTCCTCGTGCGCCTTTGTGAACTTTGGCGTCCGTTGTGTGAAATCTCATCATCACGAGGCAGCGCATGACAAAAAACTTCGCTTCTAATACATCTGGCGAAGGCACTTGCGCCGATTCGTCCTTTGAAAGAATCCATTTACGCTTATGAAAAAACTTATCGTTCTGATTCCCGCGCTTCCCGCGATCGCAATGTTCCTGTCGTCCTGCACCACCGTGGTGAAAGAGCCGGCTGCGACAACCACGACTACCACGCATGAGGAGGTTACCCGCGTGCCCGGAGCAACGCAGACCACGACGACACACACGACTGGCGGTTATTGATTTTCCTTTCTGGGTTAAAGAATGGGACGCGCAACTGCGCGTCCTATTTCTTTTCGTTGGCGAAACATCAGCCCGCCCGATGCGATGTCGACTCATAGCGCAATAACCTGTTGATTTTCGGCGTGCCTTTATGGAGCCGTCATCCTGAGCGTTAGCGAAGGATCTCACGGAAACAGAGCTGACTTGCGAGGTTCCTCGCTTCGCTCGGAATGACAGACTGGCGAAGCCGCTCGTTATAGCGGCTACTTCTTTTTGGATTTCGTCGAGGTCGGAGCAGGCGGCGGTTGTTCCGCTTCTTCCGGGGTCGCTTCGGTCTCTTGCGTTTCTTCTTCCGCTTGACTAACGACCGGCGCGATCGCCTGCAATTTTTCGCCAGCCTTCAGGTCCATCAACTTCACGCCTTGCGCGTTGCGGCCGGTCTCGCGGATTTCTTTTACGCGCGTGCGCACCATCTGGCCTTTGGTCGTGATGAGCATGAGCTCATCCTTATCCGTCACCGTCAATGCGCCGACGACATCGCCGGTTTTTTCGCCGGTCTTCATCGTGATGATGCCTTTGCCGCCGCGCGATTGCTTTCGGTACTCTTCAAACGATGTGCGTTTGCCGATTCCGTTTTCACCGGCGACCAACAACATGGCGTCAGAATTCACAATGGCGTTGGCAACAACGTGATCGCCTTTGCGCGGACGAATGCCCCAAACACCGACCGTGCTGCGACCCTGATCGCGCAACTGTTCCTCGTGAAAGCGGAGACTCATTCCGTTCCGTGTGATCAGTACGATCTCATCATTGCCGCTCGTTAGCTTCACATCGATTAAGCGATCGCCTTCTTCAATCTTGATCGCGATGATGCCGCCTTTGCGGATGTTACTAAAATCGGACAGGTTCGATTTCTTGACGATGCCGGAACGGGTCGCAAAAACGACGTGCAGCTTTTCGTCCCAGGTTTCATCCACGGTGTTCGCGCCGGTGCCGGACTTCTTCGATTGCACACGAATCGTGGCCGCAATCTTTTCCTCGGCGCGTAATTCGAGAAGGTTCGCGATGGAACGCCCCTTGGCCGCTCGGCCCATCTCTGGAATTTCGTAAACTTTCTCCACGTAAACGCGCCCGGATTCCGTGAAGAACATCAGGTAATCGTGCGTCGTCGCGGTGAAAAGATGTTCGACGAAATCGCCTTCGTCTTCCTCGGTCGCGCCTTCGCGCGTCGACATTCCGATGACGCCTTTGCCGCCGCGGCGTTGCGCGCGAAATGCGCTGACCGCGGTGCGCTTGATAAAACCGCCATGCGTGATGCTGATGATGGTGCCTTCGTTGGCGATGAGATCTTCCATGTTGATCTCGCCTTCGTCGGGCACGAGCTGGGTCAGGCGAGGGGAGCCGTATTTATCGCGAATCTCGCGCAGCTCCTTTTTGATGATCGTGAAAACGCGCGATTCCTTCGCGAGAATGTCGCGCAAATCCTTGATCGTCTCGATCAGCTCTTTGTATTCGTTAATGATTTTTTCGCGCTCGAGTCCCGTTAGTTGATACAAGCGCAGATCGAGAATCTGATTCGCCTGATGCTCGCTGAATGCGTAACGGCCTTCCGTCAGGCGGGCTTCATTGCGAATGAGCACGCCGATTTGTTCGACCTGGCGCTTCGTGAAATCGAACGCCAGCAATTTCACCCGCGCCTCATCGCGATTCGCTGAACCGCGAATGATGCGGATGAATTCATCGAGATTCGCCAGCGCGATGAGATAACCTTCGAGCGTTTCCGCGCGCTCTTCCGCTTTGCGCAATTCGAAACGCGTCCGGCGCAAAACGACTTCGCGGCGATGATCGATGTAAGCCGTGTTTGCATCTTTCAGGTTGAGCAGCTTCGGGCGGCCGTGATCGATGGCCAGCATTGAAGCCGCAAACGAACTTTCGAGCGCGGTGTGTTTGTAAAGATTGTTGATGACAACCTTCGGATTGCCGTCGCGTTTCAGCTCAATCACAACGCGCGTGTTTTCATCCGATTCATCGCGAATGGCGCTGATGTCGCTCAACACTTTTTCATTCACGAGCGCGGCGATCCTCTCGACGAGGGTGGCGCGGTTGACGTTGTAGGGAATTTCCGTGATCACGATCTGCTCGCGATTCCCCTTGAGCTCTTCGACGCCGGCCTTGCCGCGCACCTTCATGCTGCCGCGACCGGTCTCGAGATATTGTTTCACACCCGAAATACCGAGAATGGCGCAACCAGTCGGAAAATCCGGGCCTTTCACGAACTTCATCAGGCCCTCGACGGTGATGTCGGGATCGTCGATCTGTGCGCAGATGCTGTCGATCATTTCGGTGAGATTATGGGGCGGAATATTTGTCGCCATGCCGACTGCGATGCCGGTGCCGCCGTTAACGAGAAGATTCGGAAATGCTGAGGGGAAAACGGTCGGCTCGGTGCGCGTCTCGTCGTAGTTCGGGACAAAGTCGACCGTGTCCTTGTCCATGTCGGTCATGAGCGCGGCGCCGAGATGCGTCATGCGCGCCTCGGTGTAACGCATCGCCGCCGGTGGATCGCCTTCGACCGATCCGAAATTGCCCTGGCCATCGACGAGCATCTCGCGCATCGCCCACGGCTGGGCCATGTGCACGAGCGTCGGATAAATCACCGCTTCACCGTGCGGGTGATAGTTACCGCTCGTGTCACCGCAAATCTTCGCGCACTTACGATGCTGCCGATTAGGGAAAAGCGAGAGATCGTGCATCGCGTAGAGGATGCGGCGCTGCGACGGCTTCAATCCATCGCGCGCATCCGGCAACGCGCGCGAGATGATGACCGACATCGAGTAATCGAGAAATGACCTCGATACTTCTTCCGCGACGTTGATTGGCTCTACTTTTTCGTTGGCGTTATACATTATTCGTTAGGCAACCGACGCGGGGGCATATTGAGCAAAGCGAAACATCTCGCGAATGTCTAATGTGCGATCGTGAGGTCCCTCGCTTCGCTCGGGATGACAAGCGACGGAGGCGCATCACACATCCAGATTCCGCACGTTGAGCGCGTTGTCTTCGATGAATTGCCGGCGCGGCTCGACCACGTCGCCCATCAGGATGGTGAACATTTTATCGGCATCGACCGCGTTGTCGTCATTCAAATCCACTTTGAGCAGCTTGCGCTTCTCCGGATCCATCGTGGTATTGAACAATTCCTTTGCGTTCATTTCGCCGAGACCTTTGAAACGCTTGATTTGCACACCGCGACGGCCGATCTCCAAAATCTTCTGCAGAATTTCCGGAATCGAAAACAACGGATGCGAAACGGCGCGGTCGCCTTCGCCTTCAATCAATTCGAAGATTGGACGATCGCTCGCTGAATAATGATTTACCTTCAGGCCTTTGCGCGCGAGCTCGGCGATGATTTTCTGAATCGAGGTCGATTCGTGCAGCTCCACCAATTTGCCCCGACGCCGGTTCGTCCCTCCGTTTGTTTTCGCCGGCGTGGCCGCGAGCGGTAGCAGTTCCTGCTGCGAATCGGCATCAAACAAATTCAGGTCGGGATTGTTCTGGTGGAATTTGCGCACTTCTTTTTCGTCGTGGAAATAATGCACCGCCTCGTCATTCCCATCGCGCACCTTAACCAGATAGGTCGGCAGCTTGCCCGATTTCGCATCGCGCTCTTCCAGATAAGTTTCGAATTCGCCGCCGTGGCGTCGAACCGATTCGCTCAGCTTCGCCAGTTTCTCGAGCGACTCGAGAATGTCCTTCAACTGCGCTGCGGTAATCTCCTTGTTATCGGCGAGATTTTTTAGTCGAACATCTTCCGCGCCTAACGAGATCAAAATCTTGTTCAGCTGCACGTCATCGTCGACGTATTCCTCGCGCTTCTTGCGCTTGATTTGATAGAGCGGCGGTTGCGCGATGTAGATTTTCCCCGCGCGCACCAGCTCGGTCATTTGCCGATAGAAAAACGTCAGCAGCAGCGTGCGGATGTGCGAACCGTCAACGTCGGCATCGGTCATGATGATGATGCGACCGTAGCGGAGCCGCGAGATATCGAAACGACCCTCGTCCTTGCCGTTGCCGTCTTCTTTCGGTTTGCCGATGCCGGTTCCGATCGCGGTGATCATCGACTGGATTTCGTTGTTCTTTAAGAACTGATCTTCGCGCGCCTTCTCGACGTTGATGAGTTTGCCGCGAATCGGAAGAATCGCCTGATACCGGCGATCGCGTCCTTGCTTAGCCGAACCACCCGCCGAATCGCCCTCAACAATATAAAGCTCAGTTAATTCCGGATCGCGCTCTGAACAATCGGCGAGTTTCCCCGGCAAACCGCCGCCCGTAAGCGCGCCTTTGCGAATCGTTTCGCGCGCTTTACGCGCAGCCTCACGCGCACGCGCCGCCGTCAGCACCTTGTCAAAAATCTTTTTCGCGATCGGCGGGTTCTGATCGAAATAGGTCATCAACCCGTCGTAAACAACCGAGTTAACGATGCCGTCGATCTCGGTATTGACGAGCTTCACCTTGGTCTGCGATTCGAATCGAGGATTGGGCAGCTTGATGCTTAGCACGCAGACCAAACCTTCGCGCGCGTCATCGCCGGAAATGGAAGGATCCTTGTCCTTCATCAGACTGTTGGACTTCGCGTATTGATTGACCGCTTTCGTTAGGGCAGTGCGAAATCCGGTGAGGTGCGTGCCGCCGTCGGGATTCGGAATTGAATTCGCAAACGGCAGGATCTGATCGTTGTAGCTGTCGTTGTACTGCAAGACGACGTCGACGAAAACCTCGTCGCGTTGCCGCGAAATGACGATCGGCTTGGGATGAATGACCTGTTTGTTCTCGCCGAGCTGCTTTACGAATTCCTCGATGCCGTGTTTGTAGAGAAAGGTTTCTTTTTTCGGCGAATCGCTTCGCTCATCCACCAAATTGATTTCGAGTCCCGGATTCAGAAACGCGAGTTCGCGCAAACGCGAGGCCAGGCGCTCGAATTTATATTCCGTCGTGATGGTAAAGATCGTCGGATCGGGGAGAAACGTGATCAGGGTGCCCGTGTTCTTTTTATTTTTTACTTCGCCGATGACGCTGAGCTTTTCTGTTGTTTTGCCGCGCTCAAAGGCCATGTGGTAAACCTTGCCGTCGCGCGTGACTTCGACCTTGAACCAATCGCTCAAAGCGTTGACGCATTTCGCGCCGACGCCATGCAAGCCGCCGGAATATTTGTAAGCGCCCTGTCCGAATTTACCGCCCGCATGCAGGTTCGTCAGAACCAACTCAACCGCCGGCATCTTCCATTTCGGATGAATATCAACCGGAATACCGCGGCCGTTGTCGCGCACCGAGACGGAGCCATCGACATGCACAGTAACTTCAATCTTTGTGCAAAAACCGGCGAGATGTTCGTCGATCGAGTTGTCGAGAACTTCGAAAACCATGTGATGCAAACCGCGCTCATCGGGGTCGCCGATGTACATGCCCGGGCGTTTACGGACTGCTTCGAGACCTTCGAGTTTGTCGATCTGCGCTGCGTCGTATTTCTGGGATTTTTGTATCCCGATGGCGTCGTCCCGACGATTTTTCTGACTCGGCTCGTCGTCTTCCGATTGGGGCAAAGCTGCGGCTCGCATTAGATGCCGAAAAACATAGCGGAAACGACCGTTGCGGCAACAAATAATCTTAGTGTTCCCGGTCGGGCGGAAATACTATATCTGGAGTCCGGGCGGCCTGCCAGCCTCAGTATTTTGTGGACTACAACGGCTGGTCTGGAGGCGATGTGTAGTTGTTAAAATGACGCCGCAAAATGGATGAGCGCAGCTGACGAAAGCCGCGAAAATCGGCGCTTGCCGACCGCAGAAAATATCGAAGAAAAACGCGAGTTATGACGGCCCGGCGGCGCGGCCAGGAACGTAATCGGAGAACGAATTCAACACGCTATAACCGCGAGCGTACGCTTTTTCGTACTCATTCGCTTCCGACATTACATCGAAGACCAGTTGTTCGGTCCCATTATAATTAAAGAACGTGACGCTTTGCCGGTAGGGAACGCCAAACAATTTATAAGTCACAACGAATTGATGGTTAGTCCAACCGTTGATTGGAATGGCGTCGGATCTTTCTTCAACAATCTGAACATCGTTCGCCTGCGCCGGAATGAAACCGCGCGCCGTGCTGCGATACAGTTCGAGATTTCTTTCGTCGAAGCCGACCTCCGGTTTTATTGCCGATCTCGTTAGGCGCATCGTCGCATTTCGAATATCTGAGAAATGAAAAACGGCTTGCGTGGCCGAGCCGCTCACGCTCATCCGCCCGTCAATGCGAAACAGGATCTTCTTGCTCTCGTCGACAAAGAAATAACGCCGAACGGGCGGCCCATCGTTTTCGACGGTGATCTCTCGAGGCTGCAGATTGAGCGCAGTCGCGGCGCCGAGTGAAAATCCAAATTGGAGAGCGGCAATAATTAATTTCTTCATAACGACGGTCAAAAGCGAGCGAGCGAACCGCGTGAGATCGTCACGGCATCGAGGCTGCCCGGTGGCGGATTATCGACGAACTGGGAATCGAAATCCCAGTTTCGCGTCGGCGGGCTGTAAATATTGCCAGTATCCCACTCCCCGGTCGCGATCTGGCTTGTGAAAAGTTCAATCATTGAGCCGGCGTAAGTGAAAGTTTTACCCGACCAATCCTCGAGAAAGCGCGGGAAATTATTCAGCCCGCCCGAGTAACCGTACTGTGCGCCAAACTCGTTGACCCAGCCTGACGGAAGAAACCCGGCCACAATCGCCGTATTCACGGTCGTATCTTTCGCGATACGGCTCGACAGACCGTGGTTCGAGTTGCTGTCTTTCCAGTTGTTGGAAAGAATAGTCACGGCGTCAGCCAAAACAGCAGCGGAAGGATGATTGTTTTTCGAGTTGTAGTCTCCTTCGATGTAAACGGGATTCATGCTCGCCACCGTTAGCCCGTCCTTTGGCAAATCGTCTCCATTCGTTAGGCGAATCCCTTTCGGATCGGAGTATCCAACCGAGCTGTCGTTGTAAATGTAAACGATGTTGTTGAACCCACTCGCGCCATCAAAAGCCGACTTAGCCTTACCCATGTCGATGGTTGTCAGATCGATATTTTTTCCTTCTCGATAATCATAAATCGTTTCCTGAGAAAAGGACTTGTTCAGCGCATCAAGCTGCCCTTTCGAGAGGGTGGTGCCGTTTTGCGTGCTCACAGACACGGTCTTGCCGCTGACATGCACAATGATGCCGGCTTTGTTCGAGAGACGCCGTTGCGCGATCGGCGTTGGGTCGGGATATGCCGGATTCGGCATTTCGATTAGCTCATGGACTGAGTCATTGTTTGGATTGCTGTCCTTCGCGTCCAGGACCGACGCCGGATCAGTACCCGAGCGGTTCGATGCGATCGACCTGATGGACGGATTCGTTAGTGCCATTTGGATATTCGGGTGGAAACGCAGAGTTAGGCGAATAGCCCGACCACAACTTAGCGAGAGGCGGTGCATTCGAATCGTCATAGCCGTTCACGTAGGAAACATTGCCGGTAAATGTGAGCGAAGGGTTCGAGGTCGAGGACGAGCTGACATAAGCCGTGCTGTTTGTATGAACCAGTCCGCCGATCGTCATCGGCGCTGTCTTGTAGAGCTCGAGATTGTCTTCGAAGAAAGCAGTTGCCTGAAAGAGCGGCACCACCGAATAGCTAATCGCGCGCTTAACTCCATACTTGATCGTGCGGCCGCCATTCGTTGCGCCGCTCAAGCGCACACTCGCGAGGTAACCGTAATTCTTGCCGATCCAGCCCGTATAACCCGGCAAATCAACCAGCGTATAAGCGGGCGTGGCGATCGGTTTTCCGTAAATGTCAACCGGCGTGATTTGCAGCGGGCCATTTTCGGCAGCTGGAGCGTAACCATAACCGTTAAAAGAAGGCACAGTAGCCATCGCCGTATCCAACTGCGCCTGCGTTGCCGGAGCGTAATAGGTATTGATCGTCTTGCTCCACACTCCGTAAGCGAAATCGAGTGCGCCCTCCGCCGCGCTTCGCAGTCCGGAAAAATCGCGGCTGCTATCTGTCTGCTTCAACGTTCCAGTCGTTAGGTTCATCGCTATGCCGATGAAGACAGCCATGAGAAAAATAACCAACATGGCGATGACGATGGCGGAACCGCTGTTTCTATTTCGCGTGCCTGTTTTCATATGATCAGAGAAAGTTGCGCGGACGCAGCATCGTATCGACGCGAAGAAACGTATTGAACTCGTTAGCCTGACGTCCCGCGAGGTAGGCGTTGAACTGCCGGTCCTCGACCCGCATGGCGACGTTGAGGAAGCTCGTCGTGCCCTGTGTTACAATCGAAAAAGGTGTTGTCTCGCCGTTCGCCGTTCCGATATCGCGAGTTAGAATGAGGTAGGTAGTCGCGTCATTGTAATTGCCGACACTGAGTGTTTCCGCATTTCGATAGAACCGGAGCTCGGCGCGTCCGCCAGTGGGAACGACGATGAACGCTTCGCGATGAATAAGGTAAGCGGTTTTCTGCACGTCGGTCGTCCAGGGAATCGCTTTACCGATTGCGCTTTGCAGTTGGACAGTGTGAGTTTGTAAACCGCCAGACGTGCTCGCGGTGCAGCTCTGGACGACCGGGCGTGTGTTTCCGCCGTCCATGCAAACGACATCATTTTTTTGCGGCACGGGTGGCGACGCGAGTGGATCCGTCGAAGAAGTCATGGCGAAAGATGTCGCGCTGGCGCTCAATCCTGATGTGCCGGGATTAGTGACGATGTAGGGTCCGCCTTGATAACGATCAAAAGCAATTCCCGCCGCTGGTCCTGCCGCTGTGGCCGCGGCGCTGCTGTCGGCGTTGATCAGTTTCGGAAGGCCATTTCCCTGGTTTACCTCGGAATACAAACGATCAAGCGCAGCGCGAAGTGTCGTATTCGAGGCGTTGATGGAGACATTCTTGGCCATCAAAGTTGTCGCGCCAATGAGGACCGAATAAGCGAGGCCGCCGACAAGCACCAGGATGACGAGTCCGATCATTATTTCGACTAACGAGAACGCGGCGAGAGATCTGGATCTTTTATTTTTCATTTATCGGGCGCGCGAAGCGTTGTCATCTCGTAGCTCGCGGCCTTTCCGAAGAGCGAATAGTCAAGGTGGAACGTAACCCGACGGACATCGGCGTTCGCCGCGTTGGCTTCCGGCTGAACAATTCGCAAAAGCGTTCCGGTCATTTTCTGCTTGCCATCGCGGCTGACGTAAATTGTCTCGAGATTATCTCCGCCACCGTCATCGTCCCAAACGGCGCCGCTCGTGCTGGTTGTCGCGAGAACCGCCGGCACGTTAGCCGAAGTAAAGGGAAGACCGACCGCGCTCTCGATATTCCTTTGCACGATCTCTTTTGCATTGGTCATGATGCGTGTTCGCACAGCGTTACGATTGAGCACGACGAGCGAGGCAAGCGCTCCGGAAGCCACCAATGCAAGCAACGCCGCGCCGATGGCGATTTCCACGATGGTCATGGCGCGTTCGGAACGGTTTGGGGGGGAGAATTCGGTCTCGAGCGAAATCTTCTTCACTATTTCTTGATCGTCGGCTCTTTTTCAGCAGTCTGCGGGCCACAATTATAGTTTCTATAAGCTGGAGGCTTCCTGTTCACCGTCTGGCCACGCACTGGAGTCCATCTTGACATGGAACGCCGGTTGCGAAGGGTGCCGCCTTGCGATGCGCGCTCAAACCTTAGCCGAGGCGAAGTGGATCCTGGGCATCCTGGTCGTCCTTTTCATCATCAGCCTGTTCGTTAGCGGATGGTTAACTCTGCTTTTCGCGGTGCTCATTCTTTACACCCTGTTTTTCTTCCGCGATCCAGAGCGCATTGTTCCATCGGACCCGAGTGCGATCATCGCCGCGGCCGATGGCAAAGTATCTGACATTGTCGAAGTCGACGAAGATCAGGTCTTGAAGACGAGGATGCGCCGCATCGGGATTTTCCTTTCCATTTTCGATGTCCACACCAATCGCGCGCCGGTGGATGGTCGCGTTATCTATCGCCTGCGCCAGGAAGGACTTTGTCTTGATGCCCGCAGCCCCGATTGCTCGGCCAAGAATGAAGCGATGACATGGGCTTTCGAAAACCCGCGTGTGACCATCGTCGTTAGGCAACTGACCGGTGCGATCGCGCGCCGCATTGTCGGTTGGGCCCAAATCGGCGATGATCTCGGGAGAGGAGAACGTTTCGGCATGATTCGCTTCGGTTCGCGAACAGAGGTATACGTACCGCTAAACGCTACGATCGTTGTGAACGTGGGTGATCATGTGGCCGGCGGCGAGAGCGTGATTGCGCGTTTGCCTAACAAATGAACAATCACACGCCGAAAATTTATCTGCTGCCGAATCTCATGACGGCGGGAAATCTTTTCTGCGGTTTTGCCGCCACCCTCAAAATCGTGCAGGGCGCCCTGCTCCAATCGTCCGATCCCGATTCGGCCGCGATTCTTTTTCATTCCGCGATCTGGTTCATTCTCGGCGCTTGTATCTTCGATGTTCTCGATGGCCGACTGGCGCGCCTGGGAGGACAGGACAGTGTCTTCGGACGTGAATTTGATTCTCTGGCAGACATCGTCTCATTTGGCGTTGCTCCAGCGTTGCTCGTTTACCGCATCGTTCTTCTGGATTTTCCGCGCGCCGGCTGGGTGGTCGCTTTCGTCTATCTGTTATGCGGTGGTCTGAGACTCGCGCGTTTCAACAGCGTTTCGGATTCCGATCCACCGACTAAGTCAAAAGAGTTCACCGGTTTCCCAATTCCAGCAGCTGCTGGTCTGATCGCTTCGATCACACTCTTCATGCTCTGGTGGCTTGGCGAAAAAGAGCACGAGATCGGTCGCTGGAAATGGGTCCTGCCGCCTCTCATGATCGTTCTTTCCATCATGATGTTCAGTCGCCTCAGTTACCCAAGCTTCAAAGCGATCAGCTGGCGGACAACGCGCTCGCTCCCACGATTCCTCGCGATCAGCCTTGTTCTTCTCTTCACCGTTTTGAATTACGAGTGGATGCCGGCCGTCCTTTTCCTCGGTTATCTACTCTACGGTCTCTTTCGGCCATGGGTCTCCAAGCGCTGGCGTCGCGAGATTGAAGAGGAAATCGGAGAAGAACCGAGCGGCGAGGCGATCGAGGAAGCGCAGTGAGTTAGCGATTGAGGTCAGCCAGGATTTCGGGATCGCGCACGTCTGCCCACATTCCCTTTAACTCGAGCGCCTGCACTTTTTTTCCGGAAAGCGCGAGCTCGCGAATCGCATCGGTGAGTTCGTACTCGCCGCGCGGCGACGGTTTCAACTTCGCCGTGTAATCGAAAATATTCGGCCGAAACGCGTAAACGCCCGCGTTGTACCAGCAACTGGTCGGCTCGGTCGGTTTCGGTTTCTCGCGCAGATCGACCAGTTCGAATCGTTCGTTCACGAAAACCGCGCCGCCCTTGCTGCAGTCCTTGTCGTATTTTACAGAGACGATGGCCGTGGTGTCGTTAGGCAGTTCAACCACGCGCCGATAGTTTTCCGGATCAACGAGGATATCGCCGTAGCTGAGCACGAACGCTTCGTTGGCGACAAAGTCCTTCGCCAGTTCCACGACTCTGCCCGTACCATCCTGAACCGTTTGCGTGACGTATTGAATGCGAACGCCAAATTTCGTGCCGTCACCGAAGAAATCTCGCACCACTTCGGCGCGCCAGCCGACGACAATCAGGAAATCCGAAATGCCCGCTGTCTTTAGTCCTTCGACGATGTGTGCCAGCACCGGCTGGCCGCGAACCTGCAACATGGGTTTGGGCAACTCACTCGTTAGGTCGCGCATGCGCGTTCCGCGGCCGGCCGCGAGCAGAACAGCTTTTGTGATTTTCAGCGACAAAGATTACTTCGGTGCTTCCGTCTTGATGCTAACAGACAACGCCGGAATATCCGCCTGCTTGATCATCGCGCTGACTTTCGGCACCTCGTCATTCTTGAGTTGCGCCCATTTTTGCAACTGTTCGTCCAGCCGTCCGCTCAACATTTTGAAAACGTCGTACTGTGGCTGTGTCGGCCCGTTGTCCGCATAATCAATGATGTGACTGAAAGTATCGAACTCTTCATTGAGCATGTTGGGAAAGGCGAGATTGCCTTCCGACCCCTTCATGTTCACCTGAATCAGTTTCTCTTCCACGGCCGACATCTTTTTCTCGAGATCATCGGCGGCAGCGAGCGCCGGTTTTAATTTTTCATTCTGGCCAAAGCGCTTGTGCAATCCGGCGATCTGATTTTTGACGTCACGGATTTCATTTACCGCCTGGTGCAATTGCGTGATGCGCGCCGTCACCTGCGACGAAAGCTCGAACTGTTTCGGCAAAGTCGCTTCCGTATCTTTGGAGCGCGGATCGACCGCCAAATGCAGCGGCGCAGTCTGGCTTTTGCCGCCCGCGGTCAACCGCACCTGGTAATCGCCCGGCAGCGCGAGCGGACCGCGTGGACCTTCGCCGGAATAAAATGCTCCGGGTATTTGCACCGGATCGTCGCAATGTAAGTCCCAGGCGAACCGATTCATCCCATCCTTCGCCGGAATCGTCTTGGGAGCTTGCACGCGATCGGGCCATTCGGGCGGCTGCTCGTTATCCTTTTTCTCCTTGCTCGAAAGATGCCTAACGAGTTTGCCGTTCTTGTCCAGAATATCGAGTGTCACTTCATCTTTTGGCGCAGTCTTGAAGTAATAATCGATCATTGCGCCGGCCGGCGGATTTTCGCCAACGGGTCCGCGTTTGTCGTATTCGTTAGGGTAATGAAGACGCAGCGCGGTTTGCGGCTGATAGAGAATCATGTCGGCCGCGGCGCCGGGATTCACCTGTCGCAGCGGCGTGAGATTATCAAGGACCCAGAATGATCGGCCGTGAGTGGCGGCGACGAGATCATCATCTTTCACTACCAGATCGCGAATGGGCGACATCGGCAGATTTAATTGCAGCGGTTGCCAGTGCGCGCCGTCGTCGAATGAAAAATAAACGCCCCCTTCCGTGCCGGCATACAACATACCTTTGCGCTTCGGATCCACGCGCACGGCGTGCACATACGCCCCATCTGGAATTCCATTGGTGAGCGAGGACCACGTCTTGCCCGCATCACTCGTTTTGAAAATGTAAGGCTTGTTATCGTCGAGACGATGCCGCTCCACGGCGAGGTAGGCGGTGTTCGCGTCGAACGGAGATGGCTCAATCAAGCTGACACAACTCCACTCCGGCATGTGGGGCGTGACTTTGGTCCAATGCGCGCCGTCGTCAGTCGACACATGAACAAGACCGTCGTCGCTCCCGGCCCAAAGCATTCCTTTTTTTAACGGCGACTCCGCCAGCGCGAAGATCGTGTCGTAATACTCGACGCTTGTGATGTCGTTTGTGATCGGGCCGCCGCTCGGTTTCTGTTTGCTCTTGTCGTTGCGCGTCAGGTCCGGGCTGATCTGGCTCCAGGATTGGCCGCGATCGGTTGATTTGAAAACCGCTTCGCCGCCGGTGTAGATCACATCGGGATTGTGCGGCGAAAGGAAGAACGGCGAGACCCATTGGAACCGGTGTGGCAAATTTTCCGCACCATGTCCGGAATGGTCGTTAGGCCAAACGCTGATGTCGTAGGAGCGCTCGGTATTTTTGTCGTAATGCGTCAGGAATCCTTCGTTGTTGGAATAAATCACGTGCCAATCGCGCGGATCGGGAAAAACAAAACCGCACTCGCCTCCGCCGGCGGGATACCAGTTCTGCCGGCCGATTATGCCTTCATCCGTTCGGCTTGCGATGCAGACATTCGAATTGTCCTGTTGGGCACCGTAGATGTGATACGGAAACGCGTTGTCCACTGAGACGTGATAGAACTGCGCGGTCGGTTGATTCTCCTGCGTCGTCCAGGTTTTGCCGCCGTCGTTCGAAACGCTGGCGCCGCCGTCGTTCGCATTCGCCAGACGATCGGGATCCTTCGGATCGATCCAGAATCCGTGATGATCGCCATGACGCGCCGGCAAAAGCGAAAACGTTTTGCCGCCATCAACCGACTTAAACGCGCCGGTGTTCAGAACGTAAACCGTATCGGGCGATTTCGGGTCCGCGTAGATCTTGCTGAAATACCACGCCCGCTGCCGGAAGCGGCCGTCGTCATTAATTTTCGTCCAATTCGTTCCGCCATCTTCCGAGCGGAAAATGCCGCCTTCTTTCGCTTCGATGATGGCGTAGATGCGATTGGAATCAGCGCCGGAAACACTCACGCCGATGCGGCCAAGAATTCCATCCGGCAAACCGTTGCCCTGCAATTGCTGCCACGTTGTTCCGCCATCAATGGAGCGATACAAACCGCTGCCCGGGCCGCCGCTGGAAAAAAACCACGGCTGTCGTCGCATTTGCCAGAGCGCGGCGAAAAGTGTGTTCGGATTATTCGGATCGAAAACGACATCGATGCCGCCGGTGTTCTCGTCCTTGCCCAAGACTTTCGTCCACGTCTTGCCGCCATCCGTTGTGCGAAAAATTCCGCGCTCCTGGTTAGGCCCGAAGACGTGCCCAAGCGCCGCGACAAAAGCGATGTCTGGATTTTCCGGATGCACGATGACGGCGCCGATGTTGCGCGAATCTTTCAGGCCGACATTTTTCCAATTCTTACCGCCATCGACCGATTTATAAACGCCGTCGCCATAAGTGATGTTGCCGCGCGGCGCCGCTTCGCCGGTCCCGACGTAAATCGTGTTGTGATCCGATGGCGCAACCGCGATCGCGCCGATCGATGCAGTCGATTTTACGTTATCGAAAATCGGCGACCAATTCGCGCCGCTGTCAGTCGTTTTCCAAACGCCGCCTGCGACCGCACCGAAGTAAAAGACGCCCGGTTCGCCCGACACGCCTTCTACCGCGAGCGCGCGACCGCCGCGAAACGGTCCGATCTGGCGCCACTTCATTCCATTCCACAATTTTTCATCGACGGCCGACCGGGTGTCGGCTGCGCTTGCACTCGTTAGGCCAAAACGAGCAAGCAGAATTCCAACGACGAGAGAGCAAACGAACCGAAGAGGCTGAGAACGCATCCCGTATTTTGAAACGGATGCGCGGGTCTTCAACTGCAATGTGGCCCGCCGATGCGGCAGTGAGAACACTTCTACGAAACCGGCTCGAGCCGCGGAACGGCTTTGGTTGCGCGCACTTCCGGCTGTTGCGGAAGTTCGTTAGGCGGATTTCCGCTCAACCGCCGCGCGGCGAAATAGGAACCGACGACCAGCAGGGCGGCGATTGCCTGCGCGATCATCGTCTCGTACGTCGGAAACACGGCAAACCACATCCCAACCCAGGCCGGGATGACGTTGACCAGCCACGGAATTTCCGTGCGCGAGATCCAGTGCGCGAGCTGCATTTCCTGCGCTTGTTCGCCCACCATCACGAGGAGGACGACGCCGAGCAGGATTCCAGTCGTGATCAGCATCTTGCGATACGGAAGTTTTTGTTGAAGCACAAAAGTGAGCACGGCAACCATTCCTGAAAGAATCAAACCGAGCAGTGCACCTTTGAGCACAACACTCCCGCCGAGTCGCAGATTGTAACTTTGCAGGAAGAGAACGACTTCAAATCCTTCGCGATAAAGCGACGTGAATCCGAGCAGGATCAATCCCCATTGCAGATGTTGTTTGGAAATTCCGCCGCCGTTTCCATTGGCGAGCAGCGTTTTGCGGCGGCGATTGTGCGCGCGAATCCAGCCGCCCCAATAAATCTTGTGGAAAAACCAATTCATGATCACGAGAAGGACGACAACGGCGAGCAACCCAGTCGCCGCTTGCAGATCCAAAGCCGGCACGCTTTCCGTCAGCTGGCCGACGATTCCGACGGCGATTAACCACGTGACCAGCGTGGCGGCAAAGGCGAGAGCCGCGCCCAATGCGACCGGGCGGCGATGCGCGCTCTTCGCTCCGGTCATGCTCGCCGTGATCGCGGCGAGGACGAGGATGCATTCCAACCCTTCGCGAAAAACAAGCACGCCAATATCGAGAAATGCCACCGTCGGATTCGTGTTCGGTTGCAGGGGATCGGGGGCGCCATGTGCGCTGAATGCCTGCCAGACCATCACGGCGACAATGCAAGTAACGGTGAGCAAAAGCCCGATGACGACGAACGGACGTCGCAGAGATGAACTCATTACTGAATTGAGAATATCATAAGCAGTTTGCGCGCGCTGACGGTCTTTTGCGATTTTTTGACGGAAAATTGCGCCCGCGAAAGCCCTGACCGGCTCGCTTCTTGTGATTCCCCGGTTAAGGCGTAACTTTTTCCATGCGGAACTGCCGGGCATTTACCCTGATCGAGATCGCCATCTCGGTTTTCATTCTGCTTCTTTTAATGATGCTCGCTGTGCCGAGCTTGAATGGCGTGCTCGCCGATCGCCGCTTGCACCGCACCTACGACGAATTCAATCAGCTTGCGCAACAGGCGCAGCAACTAAGCATGGAGCAGCGTCGTCCCTATCTGCTCATCTGGCAGCGCGGCAAAATTACTTTGCAGCCCGAAAGTTTCGCCAAGGGAGAGGAAAAAAAGCCGGCTGCGGTTTTGCCGGTGCGCAAAGGCGAAGTATTTGCCCTTAAGCTCCCCGCCAGCCTAACGAAGGATCCGCCGCCGGAATGGATTTTCTGGCCATCGGGGAACTGCGAGCCGGCTATTGTTGCATTCAGGGGGCGCGATGGCAGTTGGACAGCGGATTATTCGGCCCTGACCGGGCGAGGGGACCTGACGCGTTATGCGGCGAGATAATTTTTCGGCGCGCGCGTTCGCGCTTTATGAGGTGATGATCGGCGTCACCATATTCGTCGTTGGAATTCTCGCGCTCGGTCGTTCAGTTGAAAATTGTCTTAATGCGAGCGCCATAACGACAGACGAAAATCGAATTCGCACGATTCTTTCCAATCGCATGGCGGAAATCCAAACGGCGCCGGGAAATCCGGATCCGAAAAAAGAAATTAAGGTAAAGAGCCCATTCGGCGTCGTCCGCGTCATTCAAAAAAGTACGCCTGCGGGCCTGAAGCAGGAAGATGGAATCGAGCTCGGCGGATTGCGCCGGGTTCTGCTCACGGCTGAGTGGTCGCGCGGCGGGGTTAAGCAAACGAAGCAGATCGCGTTTTATGTTTATCGCGCCGGGTAGAAACTTTTCGCGCCACGGCTTCACGCTGATCGAAATCACTTTCGCCGTCGCGATTCTCGCGATGATGTCGATGGCGATCTACCGCTTCGTGGAATCGAATCTCCTTTCGATGCGCGTCTCGGCGGAGTCGACGTTGATTGACTCGAAATATGACGGCTTGCGCGAGCTGCTCACGATGCAGTGGCAAAGTCTGCCTGCTGGTGAAGGCAATCTGACCGGCGAGCCATTCAAGTTCAGCGGTCGGTCGCGCGATGAAATCACCTGGAATGCCGGGGCCGGTCCGGGCGTGCTGACTCGTTATGCGCAAGGCCAATACACTGTCACTCTGCGCATGCGACCGTCGAAAGACAGAAAGCAAATGGACATCGGCGTGACACGGAAACCGCAAACGGAGGACCAGGGCGGAAAGGAAACATGGTTCCCGCTTTTGCCCAATGTGCAGAGCATGCAAATACGCTATTACGATCCGCGTCTGAACAGCTGGGTCGATCGCTGGACTGATACGGTGACGCTTCCGCGACTCGTTAGGCTTCTCATCACGCGGCCGACGGGCGAGCCTTGGGACACAATCATCGCGCTTGGTCGCACGCCACTCTAGATGAAACTCCCCGCGAAAAATAAATTCCGCGCTGCCGCGTTGATGCTAGCACTCTGGGCGCTGTTTCTTCTCAGTGCGGTCGTGATCAGCTGGGCCCTCGATATCGACACGCGGATCTCACTTTCCGGAAATGCCAACCGCGTCCTGGAAGCCGAAGCCATGGCGTGTTCCGGGACGGAAGTCGCGCTGCATCCGGCCGTGAAACCGGGCTCGTCTGTGTTGAAGGGCAATTTTGGAAACACGCAACACTACGAAGTCCGCATCACCGGTGAAGGCGGAAGGCTCAATCTCAACTGGCTCCTCGCTGGGGAAAATCCGGTCCGTTTGGACATGCTCCGAAGATATTTGGAAATGAAAGGCGTCGATCTCAATGAACGCGATCGCATGATCGATTGTCTGCTCGATTGGGTGGATCCGGATAATCTTGTGCGATTGAATGGCGCGGAAAACGAAGGCGATTACCAGCCGCCTAACGAATTATTGACGCGCATCGAGGATCTGAAAAAGGTCAAGGGCTGGAAGGATTTCACTGCCACGCCTGGCTGGGAGGACGATTTCACGCTCAACAGCACCGGACCGGTCGATCTCATGTGGGCTTCGCGCTCGGTTCTGCTCGCCCTTCCTGGAATGACCGATTCGATCGTCGATCGTTTTCTCGATTTGCGCCGGGGCCCTGACAAAATCGAAGGCACGCCGGACGATATGCAGTTGCAATCACTCGAAGAAGTGCGAACGGCTTTGGGTTTGTCGCCGGAGCAATTCAAGGAAATGTCGCCCCTGATTGGTTTCCGCGACCCGGTGGAGCGAATCACCAGCACCGGCAAATCAGGATCAGTTACGCGTGTGGTACAAATGGTGGTTCGTAAAACTGGAAACATCCCGCAATTGATCACCTGGAAGGAGTTATAAGTATCGAGGCGAAACGGCTGCCAGTTTTTATTGTTCCCGCCGCGCACGGTTGGAATCTGGTTCGCTCCGCTGATCAAAACGGCACATGGGATGTGCGTGCCGTAACGAATCTCGAGGAAGCGGTGCCGCTGTTGCGTTCGGACGATCAGTTCGTTCTCGGTCTGCCTGTTTCCGCCGTGCTCGCGCAACGCCTCCGTTTGCCGACGATTGATCCGCAGGAAGTCCCGGAAATGGTGCGCATTCAAATCGAGAAAGCGCTGCCGTACTCGAGCGACGAGGTGACGAGCGATTTCGAGATCATTGAAAGAGGCGAATCGGAATCAGTTGTCTCCGCCGTCGCCGTTCACAATGGTCGCCTTGATGAAATTGCTGCGCCGCTGTTATCGCGCGGATTCATTCCAAGCCAGGTGACGGTCTATGCCGCGCAGCGCGGTGCGACGCACGCAGCCGAAGGCCAGGCGCTGCTGATTTATCACGAAGGCGACTCGCTTGTTTCCGCCATTACCGAAAATGGAAAGCTCAGTCTTACGCGCACGCTCGAAGGCGAGGAGCCGGCGCAACTGCAAATGGATCTGCCGCAGCTTGCCTTGAGCGCGGCATTGCAGGGAATCAACACCAGTTTTCCAAATGTCCTCATGGACGAGCAGTGCCTCTCACTGCGCTCGACGGTCGAACATGTTTTCACCAGCCGCCCGGAGCTGGTGGGCGTGGAAATGCCACCGGCTTCGACTGCGCTCAACCTTCTTCCACAGGCGTGGCGGAACCGGCGTGAACGGCTCGTTAGGCAGGGTGAATGGCGCAAACGTTTGCTCTGGGCCGGCGGTGTCTATGTTGGCCTGATCATTCTTCTCTTTTTCGCTTTCTTATTCATGCGTTTCCAGGTCGGCCGGATTAAGCGTCAGGTCGCGCGGGACGAGGCGGAGGTGGAATTCATCCGCACGTCGGCCAATAACTGGAAAGCGCTCGCGCCCGCGATCGATCCGCATTACTACCCGCTCGAAATCGTCCTGAATCTTTCCAAGAGTCTTCCCTCGGACGACGTCCGCATCACCAGCTACAATCAATCGGCGCGTCAGGTTTCGTTAGGCGGGGAAGCCAATTCCCCGGCGCTCGCGTTTCAATTCGCGGAGAAAGTGAAGAGCAATCCCGACCTGCGCACTTTTCAGTTTGAAATGGGAACGCCGCAAATCACGCCTAACGGCCATGCGCAATTCCGTCTGGAGGGCAAGCCGCGATGATTTCGCTCACCGCCTACTACGAGCGCATGAACCGGCGGGAGCGTATTCTTGCCGGCGTTGTCCTGCTCGTCGTCTTCTTCCTCATCAATTTTTTCATCTGGAGCGCGCTGCTCGGCGGAATCAAAGATGCGCGCAAGGAGTTGAGCGAACGCAAGGCCGTGCGCAAGACGCAGACCGTTTTCCTGCGCGAGCGCGACCTTTGGAAAAAGCGACAGGAATGGCTGACCAAACATCAGCCGACGTTACAAAATGCAGGTGACGCTTCCACATTGCTCGAGCAGGTGAAACAGATCGCGAGCAAACATAAAGTGCTCATCGAAAATCCTTCGCTCGGTGGGGTGCAGACGGCTCCCGACCATAAATCGATTGCGGTGTCGCTTGAAACGAAAAGTCCGTGGCCGGCCCTCGTGCATTTTCTTTACGATGTGCAGCAACCGGAAGCTTTCATCGCTTTCGAAGACGTAGGTTTGTCGATTGATGCGAGCGATCCGACGACCATGCGTGGTCGATTCCGCATCGCGCGCTGGTATCCGGCGAAAGCTAAATGATATGAAGAGAAAATTCACAATCATGTTTCTGCTGGCCGGCGCGATGATGCTGTCACGCGTCATGCAAGCAGATGACGATCTGCCAAAGCCGCTGAGCTTCGCGCGGTATGAACCGATCTTGAATCATTCGCCTTTTGCCGTGGCCACGGCGGCCGCGGTCGCGCCGATGACGGCGGACTTCGCCAAGGATCTCTACATTGCCAATGCCGCACATTCACCGGATGGCGATTGGGTCGCGCTCGCCTCCAGTACCGGATGCCAACTTCCGGAAATACCTAACCACCAACCAAGGCATGGACGGTTACACACTTTCCAACATCGAATGGTCGGACCGGGTTGGTGAAACAAAGGTCACGGTGAGTAAGGATGGCCAGTTCTCAACGCTTAGCTTTAATCAAGCGCTGCTCGCCTCGCCATTACCGCGCTCCGGGGTAATGCCCAATGTCAATCCGGCTAATATGATGCCGACAGCAGATCTGCCGGCCACTCGCATCCGGCCCGCGCCAATCCCAATGTTGCCAACGCCGCCACCGCGCGTGCGTGGTGTGATTCAGCGCAATCCGCCGATGCCGAAGATGCACGGGCAGATGCAGGCGCCGGTCGCGGTGCCTCAGCCGATCGAGGAGCCGCCCGGTAAGCAATAGCTTCGCCTAATCGCCGCCCCAATCGTCATCGGCCGTGTCGGGCTTGCGATCCTGACCCGCGGAATAAAGGTCGTAGCCGTTTGGATTTTTCCGGCCGGGATTGAGATAAATGTAAGTGGTGTTCCACGGATCTTTCGGGAGTTCTTTGTAGAGCTGATACCAGCGTGTCGGTTGCGGATCTGTGCTCGGCTGCACGACAAGCGCCTGCAAACCCTGCTCCGTTGTCGGAAAGAATCCATTCATGCTCTCGTAAAGTTTGAGCTGCGTACTGATTCCCTGAATGTCCGACGAAATGCGGACGTGGCGCGAGTATTCTACGTTGCCGCCGAGTTTGTAAATGGCCGCACCGAGCAGCAGCGCGATGATCGTTACCACGAGCATGATCTCGAGCAGCGTGAATGCGTCGTTATTTCGTTTCATAAAGATTCAGGTCCGGCCGCAGCAGGTAGTCGGATTTCTCCCACAAATATTTCAGTTGCAGCTGCGTGGCGCGGATGGCGGAGTGTCCGGTCGCCGTTTCCTGCGAAAATGATCAAATCGTTTGTTCCCACTTTCAATTGCGACACCGGCAAAAGCTTCTGCGCTCGAACCCAGCCGGTATAGTGATATTGCATTTCCCTAACGAGTGGTCGCATCTCTCCGCGATAACCTGGATCGGCCAGGTCCGGCAGGACAAGTGTGACAGCCCCGAGGTTTTCACCGTTCAAATAAACTTCCGGCGGCGCGTCGACCTTGGGACTCGCAACTTCAAACGTCAGAAGCGCCAGCAGCGGCGCCGATTCCATTCCGAATTCGAACGAGGCGGACTTTTGCACGCTCGTTCCCATCGGGATCGTTTCGTCGGCCAGCGGCGCGGTTACGGTTCCAAACAGTTCCGTGTCGGTGTTCGCCGGGTGCAGTGGCGCGTTGGCCTGGAAAGGTTCCGGAATGAGATCGTTCTTCTCTGCATGCAATGGATGCGCGACTTCGCTGCTCGCCATCCAATCGAGGAAAGCGCCGCGCACGGTCGAGCCGTCGCCCGGCACTTCGATATCGAGCGAAGTGACATTAAGCATCGGAATCATCACCGTTTCCGATGTAGAAAGATTTAGCCCTGACCCGAGTTTACCGGACCGCAGAACCTGCGAGCCGGATTCATCCCAGGCGACGATTTCGGGCTGCATCTTCGGCTTGTCCTCGAAGAACAAACGGAACATCAGAACCTCCAGCTCCTTCTTCGGTTTGGAAACGCGAATGCGGAAAATGCTTTTCGGCGTCGCCGGGGTAGTTGACGCCGCCGGACTTAATGTGACCGCTTCCACCCATGTTGGTGCGCTTTGCGCTTTCGCATTGGCGGCGATCGTCTGTCGCAAATCGATCCAGGCGCTCTCGATCGGCGCGTTATTTTCGCCGGCTTGTTCGCCTAACGAGAGGCTGCGATTGAAGGCTTGTTGCGCGCGAGAAGGTGCGATCGATGCGAGAAACAACGCAAACGCGAGAACGCGAAATAGCATGGAGGATCGACGCGAGGGTAATTTAATGCGGATGAAACTGCAAGCTGTGCGTCATTTCGAAGACGGCCGAGAGAATACTATAGACAACAAAGCCGACAATGATCGCAATCAAAACGATGATCACAATCGGAATGAGTGAGGAGGTCATTTTGACGGTGCGCTCCAGTTCGCGTTCGTACACATCGGCGATCGTCTGCATCGCGCGCGCGAAGTGCCCGGTCTGTTCGCCTACCGCCATCATGTCCGTGAACATGTCGGGGAACAGATTCTGTGCCGCGAGCGCGGTGGAAAGCGTGGCGCCCTCAATGACCGCGCGCCGTACCTCGGTCAGTTTCGCTTCAAGATAACGGTTGCCCGCGATTTCCGACACGAGATCAAGTGCGCGGAGCAGGGGAATGCCATTTTCCATCAAGGTTCCGAGCGTGCGCGAGAACTGCGCATAATAACGATGACGGACGATCCGTCCGTAACCCGGTACGCGCAGTCGAAAACGGTCCCATGCGATTCTCCCTTCATCCGTGCGCACAAATGCGCGGAAGCCAACTACTCCACCAATGATCAAAAGGACCCCTAACCACCAATAGGTCACGATCAGGTGATTCACGCCTAATAGAATGCGTGTCGGCACCGGCAGCGTGCCGCCATTGGCCGACATGAAACCGACCAACTGTGGGACCATGTAGGTGATGAAAATCGTGATCAGGACAACGCCGGCCACCGCCAGCGCTGCTGGATAAATCAGCGCTTGCTGTACGCTGTCGCGGAGATTTTTCGCCTGCGTCAGATGCTCAACCAGTCGCGCCAGGATACTGGGCAACGCGCCGCTCGCTTCACCGGCCGCGACCAGGTTCACGTAAATCGGCGGAAAGATTTTTGGAAACTCGCGCAGCGCCTGCGAGAAACTGCGGCCATCGACCAATGCCTGGTGCAACGCGCTCGTCATCTGTTGCACGCGCGGGTGTTTCAAACGTTTTTCCAGAATCGACAACCCTTCGTCGAGGGTCATTCCCGCTTGCAGAAGATGGCCGAGCTGTTCCGTGAAAACCAGCAGCTGGCCATGCGGGATCTTGAGATTTTGCGCCGGAGTCGCTGCGGCGGGAGCAGCACGATCGACTACCTGTGGTTCGGCGCCGGCGACCGCGTCGATGCGAATCGGAATGCAGTTTTGCTGCTCGATCTGCCGGATGGCGACAGAACGGTCAACGCAGTTCAGCACGCCTTCGACCAGACCGCCCTGTGCATTTCGTGCGCGATAAGCAAACTGTGGCATTAATGAAAATTCTGGCGGCAATGTATCTTGTAATCACATTTCGTCCACCGCTCCGTAGCGGACAGAGCGTTTTTTGTTCCTCTCGTTAGGCGATCCGTCAGACTGGAGCAGCGCCGACGGCGCGGCGCCCTCCATTTACGGAGTCTTCGTCTCGGTCGTTTCTCCTGCCGGCAAATGCGCCGCCTTCCAATCCATCGCCATCCGGATTCGCGCGCGGCCGCTCGGATGATCGAAGAAAATCATTTCTTCCAGCGGACCGGGATTGAGCTTGCGATAAGTGCCTAACTTCAGCGCGGCCTTCGCCATGCCATCGGGCTCACGCGAAGTGTTGATCCCAAATGCATCCGCTTCCCGTTCGGTGATGCGGATGGCCGAATTGCTGAGACGGCGTGCCGAGAAAGCTAATCGTGGCAAAAATAAGGACCACCAAGGGCAATGCGGCCAGATCGGCAATCCCGCGAAGGTTCCACTTCGCGCCCCACTTTCGGATCGCGGCGTTAAACAAAATGAAGAGGAGGCCGAGAGAAAGGAAATTGAGCGCCGCCATGTAAAGCGTGAGCTTCGCGCCGTGGTTGAGAACGTAATGTCCCATCTCATGCGCCATAACCATGCGAATTTCCGGGAGCGTGCATTGCTTGAGTAGATTGTCATTGAGCGCGATCCGCGTCGTGCCGAGAAAACCAGAGACGTTCGCGCTCACGCGATTGGTTTGGCGCGAAGCGTCGAACTCGTAAACGTTGTCGACTGGGATTTCGTTGGCACGCGCCATTTGCAGAATGGGATCGCGTATCGCCGCATCGCGCAGCGGCTGATATTTATTCGTTAGGGGAGCGATGTAGACCGGATAGACCAGCGAAACGAAAAATGCGAAACAGGCGATGACGAGCACCGCCCAAAGCCACCACGTCCGCGGCGCGCGCCGAAAAACGCCGAAGAGAACAACAAGGAAGATAGCCACGACGATGAGAGTCGGTATGACCTGGCCAAGCATCTGATCTTTTAGCCACCCGCCAAGACTTTGGGTCGATAAACCGTAGGCGTGGTCGCGCACAAAGCTCTCGTAATACGTCAGCGGAAAGGAGACGACCGTCACGATAACAAGAAACGGAATCGCGTAGAGCAGTGTTTGCAGGATTTTGCTGCGCGTAGTTTTCTCCGCGAAGTCGCGCATTCGCACCGACAAACCCGACTTCAACAGGACGACCATGATCGCGGCGCTCAGCAGATAATCCCAAAGGCTCATCCAGTAACCGCCTTCGAAATACGCATCCGATCTCGCGCGCTTGTCCGCCGGGACCGAATCGAGCCACGCTTTGGTCGCCGTGGCCGGATCCATTCCTTCGGTGTTCGGCGCCGCCGATTCGGTTGTTGCCGGGGAAGGCGTTGGACTCTGGGCACGAATCGCCGCGCTCGAAAGCAAACAGAGCGCGCCGACGCCGATAATGAAAAGCCAGCGCGTTTTCACATTCAATCAGTGATTCCGCCTAACGAATCGAAAACCTCAAACGCGACTCGGCGCGCCGCCCTTGTTCCACATCGCGTCAATGCTCCATGGCCCGGCGCCGGCGACGGCCATGTAGAGAAAGACAAAGCAGTACGCGACTGCGAGTTCTCCGTGATTGATGAGCGGATGGAGGCTGGCTTTGGCGTGGAACATGAAATACGCCACCGCCATTTCGCCGGAAAGAAGAAATGCCACCGGCCGTGTGAAGAGTCCGAGCAAGACAAGAATCCCGCCAAAAAATTCCATCCACGCACCGATCAGCATCAAACCATGGAGCCCGCCTTCATGCGGTTGCGCCGAGGGCGGAAAGTTAAACAACTTTTGCGAACCGTGCTCAATGAAGAGCAATCCGATGACGATGCGCAGGATACTCAGGACGACTGGCGACCAGCGAGACAGGGATGAGTTAGTCATAAGCGGGCGATATTTTCGATTGGGATGGTTGGTTACAAGTGCAAATAAAATTTCCTCCTGTAGCGGCGGTCTCTGACCGTCGCACTTCTTGATTGGAGCGCTGCTTCATTTTGGGCATTCGCGGAATCACAGAGTCCTCATAGATAAGCGCGACGGTCAGAGACCGCCGCTACAGAATTACGGCGCGGCAGATGGAACCGCAGCCGTCTCCGGAAGCGAAGCCGCTTTCACAAAATCAACAAAGTCGCTCTTAAATTTCTCCAGCGCCGCCTTGTAGATGTAAAGCATGTGGCCGCTTTCATAATAGGTTAGGCGAATGTTATTCCGAATCGCCGGATCGAGACTCATCTGGCTGACCGTGTGTTCCGCGGCAAAGTATGGCGTGGCCAAATCATACCGGCCGCAGCAAATCCACACTTTGAGATATGGATTGCGGCTCATCGCTTTGCGTAAATCTTCCGCCACATCGAGATAACGATTCTCGTAATCGTTCCAGCTCCACGGCCGCACGTCCGCGACCGTCTCATACGGGAGTTCGCTTTCGAATTTCAATTCGCGCCGAACATAATCGTTGAACGTCGCAGTGAACGGTCCATTCACCGCTTCGCTGCTCGGATCATAGTCGAAATCGTCAGTTCCGGGATTGTAACGAATGCCGGTGAAACGCGCGTCGAGCCGTCCGATCGAGCGATTTTTATCGAGCAGCAGATGGGTGAAAAAGAGACTATCGGGAATGCGGACGTTTAGTTGATTGATGTAGTCCGCCGGCAAACCGATGTAGCGCGAGACCTGCGCCGCAATTTTCTTTTTTGATTCGGCGCTCAAGGCATCGCCCTGAAAAAGCGCGAGCAAATAATCATTCGCCGCAAAGTTCTCCGCTTCCTTCAAGACATCTACGAGCGATTTGCTCTGCAAATCCGGCGCGAGCTTCTTGTGATACCACGCCGCCGCCGTGAATGACGGAAGGAAGAACGCGAACGGCTCGTCGTTACCCGGCGAAAAATCAAGCGTTTGAAAATTCAGCACGCTCGAGACGAGCACAATGCCGTTAAGATAGATACCGTAACGATCCTGCAGATAATCGCTCAGGCCGGCCGCGCGTGTTGTTCCGTAGCTTTCGCCGGCGATGAATTTCGGCGACGTCCAGCGCTGATACTTCGTCGTGTAGAGTCGGATAAATTCGCCGACACTTTGGATGTCTTCCTTGTAACCGTGAAATTTTTTCGCCTTCTCATCAGGCTCGGGCCGGCTGTAGCCGGTCGAGACCGGATCGATGAAGACGAGATCGCTTTCATCGAGCCACGAGTAAGCGTTGTCTTCCAGGCGATAGGGCGGGGGAAGCGCTTCGCCTTTGTCGGTGAGAATGGCGCGCCGCGGGCCGAGCCCGCCCATGTGCAGCCACACCGACGCTGATCCCGGTCCGCCATTGAAAGAAAACGTGACCGGGCGTTTTGCGACGTTGCTGACATCGTCGCGCGTGTAAGCGATGAAGAAAACTCGCGCCAGCGGTTTCTCACGCTTTTTAGGTCCCTCTTTTTTCTCCTTCTTTTCTTCCTGCTGATCTGGCGGTGGACCTTCCTTTTCTTGCTCCTTGTCGGGTTTGGGCAGGTATTGCTTAATCACAATGTAGCCAGCCGTCGCTTTGTACTTCACCGGCTTCCCGCTGATGTTGATCGTGTGTTCGGTAACGGAAAGTTTCGGCTCTTCCTCTTCTTTCTCTTTGTCCTTGTCGTCTTTTGATTGATCGGACTCAGTTTTTTCCGACTCGGATTTCTTTTCCTTCTCGCGGGCAAACGCAGGCGAAAATGAAAACGAGAGAAGACAGATGAGCGGGAGAAGGAAGCGAACTGAACTAATTAGAGCATGCATTTTCTTGAGGTGGTTGTGTTCAAATAAGAAATGAAATGGCGCCAGCACTTGCCCGTCATCCCGAGCGCAAGCGAGGGACCTCGCAAGTAATGCCTTGCGTCATCTGCAACGAAAGTCCCGCGTACCTTGTGAGGTCCTTCGCTTCGCTCAGGATGACAAACGGAATGGCCGGCATGTTTGAATGCGTTTTTGCCTAACGAATCGCTAGAACGGAATTTTCATCCCGAGGCTCTTGACCAGGAACGACCATTGATCGGTCACGTCTTCAATTTGCTTCGTCGTCGGTTTTCCGGCGCCGTGTCCGGCCCGCGTCTCGATTCGAATCAACACCGGCGCGTCGCCCTTTTGCGCAGCCTGCAACGTCGCGGCGAACTTGAAGCTGTGTCCCGGAAAAACGCGATCGTCGTGGTCCGCCGTCGTGATCAACGTCGGCGGATATTTCGCCGGCTTGATGTTGTGCAACGGCGAATACTTATAGAGCGCCTTGAATTCTTCCGCGTTATCAGACGATCCGTAATCCGACGCCCAGGCCCAGCCGATGGTAAATTTCTGGAAGCGCAACATGTCCATCACGCCCACCGCCGGCAGCGTCGCGCCCCACAGATCCGGGCGTTGCGTCAGGCAGGCGCCGACAAGTAAGCCGCCATTGCTGCGCCCACTGATCGCGAGCTTCGGCGTTGATGTGTACTTATTCGCGATCAGCCATTCGCCCGCCGCAATGAAATCATCGAACACATTTTGTTTGCGCTCTTTCGTTCCCGCGAGATGCCAATCCTCGCCGTATTCGCCGCCGCCGCGCAAATTTGCCACCGCATAAACGCCTCCCATTTCCAGCCACACGGCATCACGCGGTGTAAACGATGGCGTGATCGAGATATCGAACCCGCCGTAGCCGTAAAGCAGCGTCGGGTTCTCGCCATTTTTCTCGAGACCTTTCTTGTAAGTCAGAAACATCGGCACGCGCGTGCCGTCTTTGCTTTGATAGAAAACCTGCTCGGTTGTGTAATCGTCTGATTTGAAATCGACCTTCGGGCGAAAGAGCACGCTGCTCTGTCCGTTCTTGAAATCGTAACGATAAATCGTCGGCGGTTCGGTGAAGCTGGTGTAGGAATAAAAGGTCTCAGTGTCCTTTCGCTTGCCGGTAAACCCGCTCACCGTCCCGAGGCCCGGCAAGGCAATCTCGCCCGCGCTCTTCCCATTCACTTCAAACAACCTAACGACTGAGTGCGCGTCCTTCAGGTAGGTCGCCACGAAAAGATTGCCGACGAGCGAGACGTTCTCCAGCGTGTCGTCTCCTTCCGGCACGACCTCCTTCATCTCGTCCGGATTCTGCACGTCGATCGAGACGATGCGCGCCTTTGGCGCATTTAGATTTGTGCGGAACCAAAAGACGTTTCCTTCGTTTCCGATGAAATCGTAGGTCGCGTCCTGCTTGTTTAATAGCTCGACTACGTTGCTGTCAGGTCGCAGCAAATCCTTATAGAAGATTTGATTCTTCGGATCGGAACCCTTTCGAGACGACGATGACAAGGTAGGCGCCATCTTCCGTCACCGCCGCACCAAACAGCCAGTCCTTGTGGTCCTTGTTTTCGTAAACGAGTTCGTCCTGCGCCTGCGGCGTTCCGATCTTGTGAAAGTAAAGCTTGTGGAAAAAATTTGTTTCCTGCAGGTGCTCGCCGGTGCCTTTCGGTTCGTCGTAGCGGCTGTAAAAAAATCCCGAGCCATCGTGGTTCCATGATGCGCCGGAAAACTTGATCCATTTCAAATCGTCAGCGAGATCCTTGCCCGACTCGACGTCGCGCACTTTCCACTCCTGCCAATCCGACCCGGCCACCGCCAGTCCATAGGCGAAAAGTTTTCCGTTATCCGGCACCGCGTAACCGCTTAGCGCGACCGTGCCGTCTTTCGAGAGCGTGTTCGGATCGATCAACACACTCGCATCGCCCGGCAACGCCGAAGCTTTGTAGATCACGCTTTGATTTTGCAGCCCCGTGTTCTTCGCGAAAAAATAACGATCCGCTTCGCGAAACGGCACGCCGAACTTCTCGTAGTCCCAGAGCGCCGTCAGCCGCTTGTTGATCTTTTCCCGCTCCGGAATGGTCGCGAGATAGTCATATGTGATTTTGTTTTCCGCCTCGATCCACTTCTTCGTTGCGGGGGAATCCGCATTCTCCAGTCCGCGATACGGGTCGGCTACTTTCGTTCCGAAATAATTATCGGTCTGATTACTCTTTTGCGGTTTCGGATAAGTGAAGTGATTCGCGGCGAACGCGACTGAGATCACGCAAACAATTGCGCCGGCAAGAGCGAGACGTTTCATCAGGCAAGACGACTAAACGTTTCTACACATCGTGCAATCGCTTATTGCCGAAGTCCGAAAACGTCGGAACGAAGTCCTTGGCGGGGATCGAGCGTTGCGTCGTTCAACGAAAGGTGGATCGAGCGCTCCGCCGACTCGATGTTAAATGTAGCGGCGCAGCCGCACGTACTGCATCGCCCGCGGAGCGGCCGATTCACTTTAGCATGGCCCGCGCAGCCCAAGGTGGATCGAGCGCTCCGTCGCTCGATGTTAAAAGAATAGCCGCGCAGCCGCGCTCACTTAGCATCGCCCGGCGGAGCGGCCGATCCACCTGTACCGTCGGCCGCAAACCGCCCGATCCACCAAGGCCAATCCCGCACATCGGCGCATAAACCTGCGACGACAGGATTTCGGCGAATGTAATCGACCTTGGCTGAGAGCTGTTCGCCGCGTTCATCGTCGCGCAGACGATGATCGAAATAGCCTTCCTGCCAGACGATGCCGTGATGATGATTCTGGAAATGCTTCCAGTCGCCAACAGTGCTGCTCATCGAGGCATTCGGTGCAAAAGAAATCAGAGCGTGCAAATGATCGGGCATGAGAAGCAAAAGCATGACATGCCAGCGCTCTGACTCTTCGTAAAACCGAGCCGACTCGAGTAAGTCCGGTGCGAGCGACTGATCGGTCAATGGCCTTTGCGCGATTTCCCGGCGGAGAGCGATCCGAATATGAAAGAGCGATCCCGTTTCAACCCAGTGCGGAACGTCGTGGTGCAACTTGGAGGGAAACCCACTATAAGGCACAGCTCGATAGTGAAGATTCTTACACGAGTAAGCAAGCTACATTGCCAGGTCGATCCGGCATTTAAGGTGGATCGAGCGCTCCGCCGCTCGATGTTCCCCATGTGCGCCTTCGGCGACCGACTGAGCATCGCCCGCGGAGCGGCCGATCCACCTTTAGGGACGTTTCTCCGAAGCGTCCCACTAATCGCTTTTCCTTGACCTAACTATTGGAATCGAAACCGGATCAGCGAGTGTAATGTAGCCAGTGCATTCCTTTCATTACCGCGACGGCCACCTGCATTGCGAAGATGTAGACCTCGAACAGATCGCGCAGAAATTTGGAACGCCGCTTTATGTCTACAGCGCCGGAACCATCCTCGATCATTACCGTCGTCTGAAAGCGGCGCTCGGCGATCTCGATTTCCTCATCTGTTATGCGGTCAAGGCGAACTCGAATCGCGCCATCCTCCGCTTGCTTGCAAACGAAGGCGCGGGATTCGACATCGTTTCCGGTGGCGAATTATTTCGCGTTCTCGCCGCGGGTGGGGACGGCGCGCGTTGCACTTTTGCCGGCGTCGGTAAGTCGCGCGAGGAAATCGAGTACGCACTCGCCGAGAAAGTTTACTGCTTCAACGTCGAGAGCGAAGCGGAGCTGGATTACATCAATCGCATCGCCGGCGCCAAAGGTGTGCCCGCGCCGATTGCCTTGCGCATCAATCCCGACATTGAAGCGGGCGCGCACAAATATGTCTCGACCGGGCGCAGTGAAAATAAATTCGGGATCGGACTCGATCGCGTCGCCGCCGTTTATGAAAAGGCGGCGCGCATGTCGCACATCTCCATTCGCGGCCTGCAAATGCACATCGGTTCCCAGATTACCGAAGCGCAGCCCTTCGCCGATGCTGTCGCGAAAGTCGCGCCCATCGCGCTCGATTTGAAGAAGCGATACGGAATCGAATTTTTTAGCATCGGCGGGGGCATGGGAATTATTTATAAGCGCGCCCTCGAAAGCGGCAGCGGCAAGTGGTGGCACGAGCACGGTGGCGAGCCTTCCGCTTTCAGTGTCGAGGCATATTCCCGCGCCGTCCTTCCGCCATTGCAGTCGTTAGGTCTGCGCGTCTTGCTCGAACCGGGAAGATTTCTCGTCGGCAACGCCGGCATTTTGCTCACGCGCGTGCGCTACATCAAGCAGGCCGACCAGAAGAAGTTCGTTATCGTCGATGCGGGCATGAACGATCTTATCCGGCCCGCGCTTTACCAGAGCTACCACGAAATCGTGCCCGTGCGGCAGCCCGCATCCGATTCGCGCGAAACGGTCGACGTCGTCGGCCCGGTTTGTGAAAGCGGAGACTTTTTCGCGCAGGATCGCGACCTACCCGGAATTTCACGAAGGCGATCTGGCTGCAATTATGAGCGCGGGCGCGTATGGATTCGTGATGGCGTCAAATTACAACTCGCGCCCGCTTCCGGCGGAAGTATTGGTGCGCGGCGAAAAGTTCTCCCTCGTTCGCGAGCGGCAGACATCTATCGACCTCGTTCGCGGGGAAAAGGATTTTGAATAACCGGAGCGTTCATTACCCGGTCCACGATACGCCGCCGTAAACCGAGCGCCCGTCGCCGGGATGAAAGACACAAGGATCGGTCGATGCTCGCATCTGTGATCGGATCGACGGACGCGGGATAATGTTCGTTAGTTAGGTTCTTTGCTTCGACGCTTGCGGAACGCAGCTTTGTTTGCGGCGCGGCGATCTGTCATCGCTTTGGCGCCGAGCCATTAACCGCTCCCATTTTTTTCCCGAAAACTCAGCCTTAGAGCATTGACAAGAAACGATAGGGTTCGACAAGTTGCGTTACCGCATAGATCTGGAATAGGCCCAAACGCTTATCCCGGGGCCTTCGTGCCTTTTTCCGGACCTTCGACCCGCAGGTGCAACCATTCCGGGGAAAGGAAGCGAGATATGTATCAAGCGACGCTACGTCAGCAAACCGCCGTTGGAAAATTGGGGATGCCATTACGTCTAATCACGGTCATGAACCTGATATCGGAAGTTATATCCAGTCGGATGTCGCCTCTGGCAATAATTGGAGTCATGACACTGTCCGCAAGCGTGGGCGTGCCGTATGTCAACGCGCAGATCGACAATACCGCCACGGGTGTGGGAGCGCTGGTCAGTATTACGACCGGCGACCGGAACACGGCCGATGGAGCGAACGCGCTCAATCTGGATACTAGCGGTAGCGACAACACGGCGATTGGTGCTCATACTCTAGAGAGCAATACGAGCGGCGGCAGTAACGGGGCTAACGGTTCCCGAGCACTCCAGAACAACACCACTGGCAGCTCTAACACAGCCACGGGTGTTGATGCACTCCGTGGCAACACTACCGGGAGCTCTAATACGGCTACTGGTAGAGATGCGCTCTTCAGTAACACGAATGGGACCAACAACATGGCCAATGGCTCGGGAGCGCTCGCCCTTAACGCCAGCGGTGGCGGCAACACGGCCAGTGGTCGTCTTGCGCTCCATGATAACACGACCGGCAACTACAACACCGCCAGTGGTTACAATGCGCTCTTCAGCAATACGACCGGGACCAGCAACCTGGCCAACGGCAACGCTGCGCTCTATAGTAATACGACCGGCGTGAACAACATGGCCACCGGCGCCAGCGCTCTCTATGCCAACACCACCGGTTTCTATAACATGGCCAACGGTTCCTTTGCCGGGTTCAGCAATACGACCGGCAATTACAATGTTGCCGAAGGCCTGAACGCCCTCTATAGCAACACCACCGGGAGCAATAACATCGCAATAGGGACTACAGCGGGAGGCGATCTGACTACCGGAGGTAACAACATCGATATTGGTAACCGCGGAGTAGCCGGGGAGTCGGGCCGGATTCGCCTTGGGACCCATGGGATGCACACCAACACCTATATCGCAGGGATTAGCGGAGTAGCGGTAGCTGGCGGAGTGAGCGTGGTCATCGATACCAATGGGCACCTCGGGACGGTTGTTTCTTCGGCACGCTACAAGGAAGAGATTAAGCCGATGGATAAGGCGAGTGAGACTATTCATTCACTCCAACCGGTTACCTTCCGTTATCGGAACGAACTTGATCCGCAAGGCATCCCGCAGTTTGGCCTTGTGGCTGAGGAAGTCGAAAAGATCGATCCAAACCTTGTGGCCTATGACGAGCAAGGCAAGCCCTACACGGTGCGCTATGAAGCGGTGAACGCGATGTTACTCAACGAATTCTTGAAAGAACATTCCAGAGTCGAAGAACAAGGACGCAAAGAACGCCAACTGGAAGCCATGATCCAGCAATTGCAGAAGGAGATTGGCGCGCTCAGCAAAGCGTTGAAAGAACAAGCTGCTCAAATACAAAAGGTAAGCGCGAAAGTAAGCGCGGAGAACCCAGCCGCGCAGATGATTGCGGATATTCGTTAATCACGCCATTATTCTCGGCATGCTGCTTCACCGAATTGTGTTTGCGGCTAAAATGGATGGAATCGACTCGCGATTGACGACGAGGAACCCGGTCTTTCTCCGACTGGTGGTGACGTTGCGCTGCATGGGCGCCCGATGTTCCGGACGATGAACATCAGTCTACGAATCGTCTAGCGTATGATTGTCTTGTATTTACGTCGGCCTAACCATGTGATGGAGCGAATGAAGAAATGGTGAGGGAAATATTATGAATTATGAAGGATGAAAGGAAAGCAAGCTCGTATTTGCTAGCGGATGATCTCTTTATCGTAGTTCGGCAAGGATTGCGAACGGAGATCGACACCTGACCATTGAGTCGTTAAAAGGGAACCTATGCCGATCACTGCCTTTAACAGTTTCACCGACGGACTCGAGCCGAATCGAAGGAGCCGCGAACACTTCATTACCAATACCAATCTTGAAGATGACCGTCTCTGGGTTCCTTACGCGAACGGTGTCTGGTTTCAGCCTTGCTGCTTTAACGTTACGTCTGGAGGATTCAGCGTCATTCTGAAAGGTCTCCCTGGATCCAGGGTGGGAACGCACTATCACGTTGGCACTGTCCATGGTTATACGATACGTGGCCACTGGCGATACTTGGAGCATGACTGGATAGCAAAGCCGGGAACGTATATCTACGAACCCGCAGGCGAGGCGCACACGCTGGTGATCACTGAGGACTCGCCCGAGCCGATGATTGCGATGTTCGTAGTTGAAGGCGGTCTCATCTATCTGGATAAAGCGGAGAATGGTGGCTTCGCCGCCTACGAGGATGGATTCACTCTTCTCGAGCTGACTCGGAAGTATTATCGGGAGGCCGGCTTCGACGTGCGCAACCTTGATCTCCTCGTTCGCTAGTCAACGCATCCAAGAAGCGAGGCTAATCCCGATCTGAACTTCAAAAAATCAAACCGCGCACGACGTGGGGCAGTAAGCTTTGACCTGCGGACTACTCGGCCTTCGTTACCACCGCCATGATACGCCGCCGTAAACGGAGCGTCCATCGCCCGGATGAAAGACGCGCACATCGTCGTCGATGCTGGCATCCGCGATCGGATCGACTGAAGCGGGGTAGTGTTCGTTAGTCAGGTTCTTCGCTTCGACAAAGGCTGACCAATGGTTCTTCGCACGATAACCGACCTTGAAGCCGAGCAGGCAGTAGGGATCGGCGAAAAGCGTGTTCGCTTGATCGACCGGATAACGCTTGAGATTGCACTGTACGTTAGGACCGGCGTAGAAACCGCCAGGAGTGAGATAAAGCAGTTCCGCTTCGTAAACATGAATAGGCAAACCACCGATGCGATTGTCGCCGTAAACCGGATCGCCATCGAAATGAAAATCGTTAAAGGTATAGGTCTGACTTAACGTCAGTTGATCCGTTAGGCCTTTCTTGTCGTTATTGAAGAAAATAGAGTCGAGTAGCTGCACATCGAGGCCGGCTTCGATTCCCTGATGATAAGAGTGGGGAACATTCACTGCGCCAATGTCATTGCCCTGTGCGTCGTTCAGTTCGAGTAACTCATCTTTGAGCCAGGAATGGTAGAGCGAAAGCTCCCATTCAAAGCGTCCGTGTTCGCCGCGCGTGCCTAGCTCTACCGTCCATGCTCGTTGCGCATGCAGCGGCGTGTAAACTACGCTCGAGTTCTCGCCTTCCGTGAACTGCACCATGTTATCGAAGGATGGCGGTTGCCAACTCCCGCTGAAGTTAAGGAAAGCCTGTGTCTTCTCCTCGACTTCGTAGATCAATCCCAACTTTGGGTTCCAGCCGTAGAAGTTCTGCCTGTGCGATTGATCGCCTTCTTCGTCGCTGAGGAAATCATCTTCAAAGTGCCGTTGGGCGTAGATGAGCTGGATGCCAGTAACCAGCGATAGTCGGTCCGTGAGATAATGCTGGTTCTCGAGATAGAGCGGGAAATTGATGGAAATGCCGGTGTTCAACGCCGTGGTCGCACCGCGCTCGCCGCTCAGATTCTCAAAGTTTTGCCCCACTTCGCGTTCCAACTGCGGACTTGTCCCGATCGTGAACAGATTCCGTTGGCCGAATAGCTCGTCGTGCGTGACGAAATTCAGGTTCAGTCCATAGTTATCCGAGTAGAAGGCAGTGATGCCTCCGCGAAAGTCTTCCGAGAAGAATCCGCGCTCTTCGACATTGCGATGAAACCAGAAGAGACTGGCGTCAAATTCATGAAATTCATCACGATAGCTAAGTTTATCCGCGAGACGCATAAAGGTGAATCGTTTGTTAAAATCCTCCGCGATCGCAGCGGGATCGGCCTGTCGCGGATCGTCGTTCATCTCCTCTTTCGTCAGGCCGCCCGGAAGCGAACGCTGCACGCGATCGAGCGTGAGGTAGAAACGGTTTTCCACGTGCTCGTTGACCTTGTAACCGACATCGGCAAAGAACCGTTCGGTATCTTCTTTGCTATGCTCGCGGAAACCGTCGCGATATCTGCCCATCAGCGAGCCGATGTAATCGAACGCGCCCGCGACGCCGCCACCGCTGAGCTGTCCGCGAAAGTAACCAAAGCTCCCGCCTTCCAATCGCACTACGAACGGATCGGCGTCGTAACCGGTCATGGTGACGAGATTGATGGCGCCACCTAACGTGATGGAGCCGTACCTGAACGCATTCGCACCGCGAAACACTTCTGCATACTTCACCGTCGCCAGGTCGAAATCTTCCAGGATTACTTCGCCGTCGCCCTGATTGAGCGTGAGACCGTCGAGCATGAACTGCACACCAAGAGGCTCATCTTCCGAGAGAACACCCGAGCCGCGAATTGAAACCTTTGTTACCTCGGCTCCGTTCTCCGTCTGCATGAAAAGCCCGGGCGTTCTCTGCAACAAGTCATCGAAGTTAGATGCGCGCCCGCGATTCATCTCATCCGCGTCCCTGATCGTGAAACCGCCGGGAATCTCCTGCTTCTGCTTGTTTGCCTCATCGATCGACGGCGCAGTGGTCGATTCTGGCAGCTCTGCACCTGTCACCACCACCTGAGACGAGACAGCGCTCTGCCCGATAGCGAACCGTGGGCAAAAGAAAACCGCGACGAATAATGAAGTCAGCGCGAACCGGAATCGTTTCACCTTTTAGAAAGCCGCGAAATCTTCAAGGTTGAATGATACACCCAGCCATCTGTTCCGGAATGGAAGCAAAAGGCGCGCGCGCCCGCTCTCCTTGCGTCGGCAACTTTTAGCGATTGCCTGCAGTTGACAACGCGCTCGCCGCCGCGCCTAACCAGGAATTCCGGCGTCCACCGCGGCGGACGCTGCTACAACTCGGCGCTGCTCCTTCGCTGTTACGTGGCCGACACCGTCCTGCGCGCCGCTCCTATCGCCGCCGAATATCAATTGGGAACGCGAAACACATTCTCCTGCAGTTCGCCGCGGATCGAGGTATTGCGTCGAATGATTGCGCTGAGCGGTTGATGCTCAAGGAGAAAGACGAGCGGTTTCGGCAAGTAGGTTTGATACCAGAAACGATCGCCGTCGCGTGCTCGTTCAAACTGATTTTTCAAAATGGTGAAGGTGGTTTCGCTCACCATTCTTCCCGGCATATGTTTTTCCGCCAGTGCGCCGAGCCAGACATCGACGTGATCCGGCGAAGCATAGGCTGAAGCCAGCCGTGCTTGAATCACCGGATCGGGATTCATTTGCGCGAAGGTCGCATAAGGATGCAATCCATAATCCATCCGCACCCGATTGTAGCGCGGCAAACCGTGATCGCGTCCGCGTTGCATGTTCAACGCCGCAAGGTCAAACCCGCCCGCGCCGGGCGGGCCGAAGAGAAAATTGCGCACTTCGCTGACGACATAGGAATCAACTTCCTGTGGCCGTTGTTTAGCTAAACCGCGCAGATAGGGCTCGATCCCGGGGCCGATGATTTCCGCCGGATTAAAGAAGGTGTTGGCCAGGCTGATGTTTCCGGCCGGGATGGTGTGATTGTGATTGTCCAGACGCAGCAGCGTCGGAGAAAGCAAGGTGTGACCGACGCGAAACGCGGCTCCGGAAAAAACATCCGCGATTCCCGCGTTCACTTCACGTCGATATCCGCGGTAGGGACGGAGCGCATTTGGACCTAACAAGTTCGGAATAAAATCGCGGTAGGTGATAACCTGAATCTCTGCGCCGACGATGGCACGAGCACGCTGGTAGATTCCTTCATCGTCGAGGTACGGTTGAGCGGCGTGGAAAACATCCGCCCAGAAATTGTGCTCACGCAGAAAAAGCGTGTGCATGGCGGTGAGACCTACTTGTTCGTTAGACCGCAAATCGCCGGCCATGAAGTATCCACCGGTGTCATCCGGCAGATTCGGGAAGCCATCGACATTAAATGGAAGCAAATTACCGGCGCTCGTCTTGAGTTTGCCGCTGCCATCGAGCCGGCGCAGCTCGTGCGCCCGCGCTTCGTCCGAACCGTAAACTTGCGACGCATCGATGTAGGCGGTGTTAACGTTTACCTGCTGGCGCACGCCGTTCACCATCACGTAGAGCGAACGGTCCAGCTCGATCGTCTGTGTGCCGGTCCCGTTGGGATCGAACTGCGGATCCCCTTGCGGCACTTGAATGTCGAACCGCTCAACCGGATCGATGCTCGGTGTCAGACCGAGATCGTGATCGAGAAATTGTCCCCATTGCCACAGATAATCGGCGACGTTGACCGCATTCGGGATCGACTGGGTTTGCGCGACGACCAAATTGCTGATCTCTCTCGCGCTTCTCTCGCCCGCACCCGCTGGCGTGCCATGCCCATCGCCGTAGGCAATCTGTGTCGTGCGAAGCAACGGCGTATTGGCTGCGCCGCGCAAAGGCTCGATCGGATTATTATTCGATCCATCAATCGTGCGAAATTCGCGCGGGAAAATGGCCGGAGCGCTCGATGGCGTTGGATGGTTCTGATGCGTCAAGGCGGATTGCCGCATTTTGGGCTCGAACGCTCTGCCGGAAGCAAAGACGGCGGAGGTGGCTAGAAGTAAAAGTACACAAGAGATACGGACTATTTTCATGGTGGTTTTGGCCGCAAGTGACCCCTATCGCGGCGGTCCGAAGTAAATCACAAAACGACCGAAACGTCACGTCGAAATGCCAAAGCATTCCTTGAAATGCGCCGTGATGATGCACACGTCTGTTTCTCTCGCAGGTTGACCCGAATGCCCGGCCCGGCTTAGTTTGCGGTCGTGCTTCCGGTTCTCGGCCGCGGTTTCGTCATTCTCGCAGTTTGCCTCGCGGTTGGGCTCGATCGGGTCGCCCTGCAATCGGTGGCCTGGACGACAATGCTGGTGACAAATGCACAGCAGACATTGTCGCTCGCGCAGGCGGTCGCGCGCACTTTCGATGGACAACATCCGTGCGATCTCTGCAAACGCATCAGCAGCGCGCAGCATTCGCAAAAGAAACAACCGACGCAGCCATCGCCGGCAAAGCCGGACCTGATTTGCACGGCCCGTAGCGTTCGCATCATTTCTTTTTTCGAGGATTTTCATTACGCAGAGACCGCGGTTCAACTTTCCGAACGCGCAAACTCTCCTCCCGTCCCGCCGCCGCGAGCGGTCTTGTCCTAACGAGTAGTAATTCTGCGCCGTGCGTGTGCACGGACCGCAGTTTTCGACACTTGAACCGAGAACCGTCGCCTTGTTGCGACGCGTTTCTCTTACCGGGGACTGATCGTGAAAAAGATTTTTATTTTACTTATGTTGACTCGCCTGGCCGGGTGGAATGCTTCCGCGTGCGATCTTTGCGGTTGTTACACGCCGCAACTGGAGACGTGTCGCCGGTCTCGCCGGAAACGGCATCGGGCCAACCAGCCGGCATGGTGATGCAATCGTGGCGCGACCGGCTCTATTTCGCAGTCGGCGAGCAATTCACTTACTTCAACACCGTTCAGGTGGATGGGCAGGAAGTGCCGAACGAGACCGACCAGTATCTTGCCAGCTCGATCACGCAGCTTGTTACCGGTTACGCAATTCAACTCACGTTTTGCCCTGCAGCTGAACATCCCGCTTATCTACCGGTCGTATCCAACGACCGGAAGGTTTTACGATTGATCGAATGGAAACGTATCGGGACTTGGCGATGTTTCGCTCCTTCTGCAATCGGTCTTGTTTCATTATCACCGCCGGCGGTCGGCGCGAGATGCATTTCGAGCCGGGCAACAAATCGCCGGTGGCGATCGATCATGAACCGGATTTCACCACGTCAGTTGTGTTGCTCACCGGACTGAAATTTCCAACGGGCGCGACCGAACGCATTAAGGAAGAATTCAACGAAGGAGTCGAAATTCCCGGCGCGCCCGAAAGCGGGATTCACGGGCACGATCTCACGCTCGGGCACCGGTTCGTACGATGGGATTTTCGGCGGGCAGGGTTCGCTGCGTTACAAGAACTTCTTCTTCCAAGCGGATGTGCAATTCACGCTGCGAGGCGATGGCGCGCATCAATATCATTTTGCCAACGATCTCGCCTGGAGTGGGGGACCAGGCTATTACTTCATTCGTAATGCGCACACGATCGTCGGGCTGCAATTTGTCGTGTCGGGTGAATACAAGGATGTCGATCGCTTTCGCGGAAAGAAAGCGGAAGACACGGGGATCACATCCGTGTATGTCGGGCCGCGCATCGTCACTTCGTTAGGCAAAGTCAGCGCCGAGCTGGGCGCCGATCTGCCGATCTCGATCGACAATACCGCGTTGCAGGTCGTGCCCGACTATCGCATCCGCGGCGGCATCGCGATTCGGTTCTAACGATTCCGCGCAAGGCGAGGTGGATCGGCCGCTCCGCGGGCGATGTTAAACAGTTTGCGCCTCCGGCGTTCAAAATAACATCGGGCGACGGAGCGCTCGATCCACCTACCTACTCTCCTCTTCTCATCTGGGGAGCACACGCGCCCTCGCGTGTCGGTTGCGGCGCCTCGCCGCAACGAACTTGTTCTGGGAGAGCCGAAGTTGAAAGGCGCATCGTCACAGGAAAGTCTGCGCCGGCGAGGCGCCGGCGCCAGCACGCGAGGCGCGTGCGCTCCCCAGAATTCCCCCGAGCCGCGGCCACCTCAGTCGCTCTCCTCTCTTGTCATTCCAAGTGAAGTCGAGGAATCTCTCCCCGTTCAGGTAGGGATGGCTCTCCGAGCCGTCCCTCGAGTTGTCGGACGTTTCGGAGAAACGTCCCTACCTGAGAGAAGCATTTTGGAACTGATGGATCTCACAAAACAATGGGAACACTTCGACTCGGCGTAAACATCGATCACGTCGCCACGCTGCGACAGGCGCGTTACGCCACGATGCCGGAATCGAAAAACTGCGAACCGGATCCAATCGCGATCGCGGGCATCTGCGAGCGCACCGGTGCGCACGGAATCACTGCGCATCTGCGCGCGGACCGGCGACACATTCAGGATCGCGACATCCAACGTTTGCGCGAAACGCTCGTGACAAAACTCAATCTCGAGATGGGAAATACGGATGAGATCATCGACTTCGCCTTGCGCATCGTGCCGGACGAAGTTTGTCTCGTGCCGGAAAAACGCGAGGAAGTGACGACCGAGGGCGGACTCGATCTCATCGCTCACCAGGCCGAGCTGATGCCGACGGTGAAGCGACTCCACGCTGCCGGCATTCGCGTGAGCATGTTCGTCGATCCGTTACGCGAACAGATCGACGTCGCCGCGGAACTGGGCGCGGAGATGGTGGAATTGCATACGGGCAAGCTCGCGAATGCGTTTGCCGAAAGAATTGAAGCGGCCGAGCGGGAGCGCCTGGTTGATTGCGCAAACTATGCGGCAAGTTTGAACCTTCAGGTCAACGCCGGCCATGGAATCAATTACCGCAACATCGCATTGATCCATCGCATTCCGCATCTGACCGAGCTGAATATCGGCCACGCGATTGTTTCGCGCGCGATGCTTGTCGGCTTCGAAACGGCCGTGCGCGAGATGCTCGCGGCGATGGAAAATTATAAGGGATGAACTTGGGAAAGCTCCAAATCCCAAGCTCCAAGCTCCAGAGAAGCTCCAAACTTCAAGCTCCAAAGACATGTTGCACAGCAGGTTTTTGCTGTTTGGAACTTGGAGCTTCCCTGGAGCTTGGCATTTCGAGCTTGGAGTTTTTTTCTCTATGAGCGTACTCGGCATCGGCGTCGATCTCGTGGAATGCGCGCGCATCCAGCATTCGCTCGATCGCTTTGGCGACCGATTTCTCCATCGTGTTTTTACCGATGGCGAAATCGCCTACGCGCAATCGATGAAATTTCCGGCGCGCCATTTGGCGGCGCGCTTCGCGGCGAAAGAAGCCCTCTCAAAAGCGTTCGGCACCGGCATCGGAAAAGCGATGGGCTGGAAAGATATCGATGTGCACAAAAAACCGAGCGGCGAACCGTTCGTGGTCCTGGAAGGCGGAGCCAAAGATCTCGCGGGCAATCGCGGCGTGACAAAAGTTTTGATCACGCTCAGTCACACCGACAACCATGCGATGGCGATGATTGTTCTGGAATCGTAAGTCGCTCGCGATTGATCTCACACAAAGTTCGCGAAGGGTCGCAACGAAGATAAAAATGCTTTGTGTCCCTTTGTATCCTCGGTGGCCTTCGTGTGAACACCTGCGGAGCCGGGCCATCCAGCGAAGAGTTTGTTGCTCAAAAGGCGATTCGCATTTAACTGATCGCCGGCAATGGAGTTTGCCTTCCTCAAAAGAGGAAAACCGCCTGACTTGTCAGAGCTGATGACTCCTGTTAGCGCAGCATTGCGCAGCAGAAGTTTTATTATGCTCACTTACTTATTCGTTAGTCTCGGCGGCGCGATTGGAACTGCGGCGCGCTACTGGCTCTCCGGTTTCATCGCCGAACGTGGCGGCGAAATTTTTCCCTGGGGCACACTGATCGTGAATGTCAGCGGTTCTTTCGCGATTGGAATTTTCGCAACACTGACCGCGCCCGACGGACGCTGGCTCGTTAGTCCGTCGTTCCGGCAATTTTTCATGCTCGGCATTTGCGGCGGCTACACCACGTTTTCATCGTTCAGTCTGCAAACGCTAAGCCTTGCGCAGCAAGGCGAGTGGTTTCGCGCGACGGCCAATTCCGTTTTATCATTCGCTCTCTGTCTGGTTGCCGTGTGGCTCGGACATTTCTGCGCAACGTTGATCAACAAATAAGACGCCATGCAAATTCCAAAAGACGCGATGCTGTTGCGGATCTTCATCGGCGAAAGCGACCGGTGGGAACATCAACCACTTTACGAAGCGATCGTGCTGAAAGCGCGCGAGCGGCATCTCGCCGGCGCCACCGTCTTGCGCGGACCGATGGGATTTCGGCGCGGCTAGTCGCATTCACACCGCGAAAATTCTCCGTCTGTCGATGGATCTGCCAATCGTGATCGAGATTGTCGACAGCGAAGAAAAGCTGAATGCATTTCTCCCCGATCTGGAAAAAATGATCGGCGGCGGTCTCGTCACGCTCGAGAAGATCAAGGTCATTCATTACCGACACGAGAAGCCGAACGCGAAGTGATCGTGGCCCGGAGTTTTCGCAGACTGCATTTTGAAAGATCACTCGAAGGAGCCCTCACCCTAACCTTCTCCCAGGAGAAGTGACCGCAATCATATCGATGATGAAATTTCTGAGCGCAGAGGTGCGTCGATTTCCTCTCCCTCGGGGAGAGGATTAAGGTGAGGGAAAATCTTTTGGTTTACGCCAGCACATCTGCGATCCAACTCGGAATCGCGGTGATTAGTCTATGAAGAGTGCGCTGGCAAAGTCCGCATTCCGCTTCGTTCTCATCATCGGCATCGTCAATCTGCTTGCCGACTTTACCTACGAAGGCGGCCGCGCCGTTGTCGGTCCATTTCTCGGCTCGTTAGGCGCGAGCGCCGCCGTCATCGGATTTGTTGCGGGCTTTGGTGAATTTGTCGGATACGCCTTGCGCTCGATCTCCGGATATTTCGCGGACAAGACGCATCGTTACTGGCCGTTCGCCTTTGCCGGCTATGCGCTCAATCAACTTGCCATTCCTGCTCTCGCGCTCGTCACAAACTGGCAAACCGGTTCGCGCTAGTTGTCGCTGAGCGAACCGGTCGCGCGATTCGTAAACCGGCGATGGATGCCATGCTTTCGCACGCGGGCGAATCGATCGGCGCGGGTTGGGTTTTCGGCTTAAACGAAGCGCTCGATCAGGCAGGCGCAACAGCGGGACCTTTGCTCATCGCTTACATCCTTTCATCCCACGGCTCTTATCGAATGGGCTTTGGAGTTTTTCTCGTGCCGGCAATTCTTTGTCTCCTGACCGTTGTCATTGCGCGTCTGCTTTATCCGCGCCCGCACGAACTCGAAACACGCAAACCAGAAACTGCGTCGCCAAAGAATTTAACGCAGCCTTTCTGGATGTATCTTGTCGCTGGTGCGCTCATCGCCGCGGGCCTTGCCGATTTTTCGCTCATCGGGTTTCATTTCCAAAAAGCCAATATCATCGCGCCGAATGTCATTCCGATTTTCTACGCCGCCGCGATGGCGACCTCCGCCTTGAGCGGACTCGTTTTCGGACGCTTGTTCGATCGCTTCGGTCGCAAGATCGCAGTGCTCGCATTTTTTCTTTCCGCTGGATATGCGCCGTTCGTTTTTGGCGGCAACGCGACCGCCGCACTCGTCGGCATGATTCTGTGGGGGATCGGAATGGGCGCGGAGGGCTCGGTCCTGCGCGCTCTTGTCACGCATGTGATTCCGTCTTCGAAACGCGGCACCGCGTTCGGTTTCTTCGACGCAGGATTTGGGATCGCCTGGTTTCTCGGCAGCGCAGCGATGGGTTTGCTTTATGAACGGTCGATTCTTGCGGTCGTTCTCTTCTCGATTGCAGTGCAGCTGGCGGCGTTGCCGTTTTTTCTTTTCGCAAAAACCTCTGCGAAGATTTGAACGCGCGCGGGTTGTAGACGACAAATAACAATCGTGCGTAGCGCAACATCGTCGTCCGCTTGTCGAATCGCCACCGTTCTTGTGGTGCTCGTTAGCTGGTTCGCATTATCGAATCACTGCGTCATTGGCGCCTGCGCGCGGCCCGCTCCGGTTGCGAAAGGCTGCCCGATGCACGCGAAGTCATCGCAGAAAACACCGAAAGAAAACGGTGCGACTCAGCCGTGCTGCAAAACGCTGCGCGCGATCACGGTGTCGAAAACAACGACGACAGCGAACATGCTCGATTTTGTTCTGCGACCGTTTTTTGCAGACGCAGCGTTGTCGGTCATCTCCCGCCCGGCACGCGTTCTCATCGCGCTCGATACTGGGCCGCCGCGAGCGATCTCCTTTTCTGAGCTTGTGTTGCAGCGGAGCGTTCTTGCTCACGCACCACCGCTTTCTGCTTAGGTAGGGCGATTGACCTCAACCCCGAACGCTTTCGGGGTTCGGTGAACCGCGTCACCGTCAGTCGTTAGGCCGCGATCGGTTTTCGCGTGCCTCCAATCCGTCACTTTCACAATTCACCTAACGAGCAGACAATTTTGAGATCACTTATTCAAATTTTATGTATAGCGCTGTTGGTTGCCCTCGGCGTACCCGTCTTCGCGCAATCAGCGAGCAAGTATACGTGCGTCATGCATCCGGAAGTGATGCAGGACAATCCCGGCAATTGTCCGAAGTGCGGCATGACGCTGGTTTTGAAACAGGTAGGGACGCCTCTCCGAGGCGTCCACGAGAATAATCACCCGCCTTCGCATGGCTCCGGCGTGGCAGGCGAGCATGAGATGACAATGCATTCGTCGATCGATATTGCCGATCCGATGTCGCGTGAAAGTTCCGGCACGGCCTGGGTGCCGGACTCGACGCCGATGTATGGCAAGATGTTCATGTTCGGCGACGACATGCTCATGCTGCATGGCGGCGCGTTTCCGCGCTACACCAATGTGAGCACGGCCGCGGGGCGACGATCGCATCGACATGCCGAACTGGTTCATGGCGATGTTTTCCCATTCGTTAGGCGAAAATTCGCAGCTAGGTTTTCGCGGCATGATGAGTCTCGATCCGCTGACGGAAGGTGGCCGCGGTTATCCGCTTATTGTTTCAAAGCGGCGAAACGTGGCACGATCAACCGCTGCACGATCGTCAGCATCCGCACGATTTGTTCGATGAGCTCTCCGTAACGTATTCGCAAAAGTTTCGCGCATGATCTTGTCGGGCTATTTCTATTTTGGATATCCGGGCGAACCTGCGCTTGGCCCGCCAACGTTCATGCATCGATTGAGCGCGATGGATAATCCGGACGCGCCGATCTCGCATCACTGGCAGGATTCGACGCATATTACTTTCGGCGTCGCGACGGCTGGCGCTGTCTGGAAAAATGTGAAGAGTTGAAGGGAGCGTTTTCACCGGTCGCGAGCCGGACGAAAATCGCTACGACTTCGATCAGCCGCGCTTCGATTCCTACAGCGGCCGGATTTCCTGGAACCCGACGCGCGATCTTGCGCTGCAAGTTTCACATGGTTACCTGCACAGCCCGGAATCGATCGAACCGGACATCAACCAACATCGCACCTCCGCGTCGCTCATTTACAATCGCTCGTTAGGTACCGATGCGAACTGGTCGAGCTCATTTGTTTGGGGACAAATCCGAAATACCGGAGAACGCGCGACACAATCACTTTTGGCCGAAACAAATTTCCAACGCGGGCGCGACACGGTGTATGCGCGTTGGGAACGCGTAGAAAAATCAGGACACGAGCTTGTGCTCGATGAAGTGGATCACGACAGAATCTTCACTGTTTCAGGTTACACGGTTGGCTATGTGCACGATCTAATGCACGGGAAGGGGATCGATGTCGGTCTCGGGGGACAGTTCACGATTTACGATATGCCTAACGATTTGCAGCGTTACTATGGCGACGACCTGCCGTACGGCTTTCAATTTTTCTTCCGGCTGCGGCCGTCGCGCATGTCACACCCGATGGCGTGGAACAGGTAGTGCCATGAAATTTCGAATCTCATTGATTTCATTGATCGGAATATTGGCAGGCGCGTCGTGCGCCACTGCCGCTGATCGGCTGTCGCAGCGCGACGTCGTTACAGTCGCTCTGCGCGAAAATCCGCGACTTAAGGCAGCGCAGTCGAAATGGGAAATGATGAAAAAACGGGTCCCGCAAGCTCGATCCTGGGATGACCCGATGATCGGTGTCGATGTCGAGCGGAAGGGCACGACACGCTTCGACACTTTCTCGGATAACGAGTGGATGGCTTCACAATCCGTTCCGGTTTCCGGCAAGAACCTGTCGCGCGGAAGAGTGGCGGTGGCGGAAGCATTCGCAACATTCGAGGAAGTTCGGCGAATCGAGTTGGATGTTGTCAGTCGGGCGAAGGCTGCTTTCGCGCGTCTGGCCGGGGCTTACGGGCTACTCGAGATCAATCGGCGCAACCAGGAACTGTTGAAACAGTTTACCGAGATCAGCCGGGCAAAGTATGAAAGCGGAACACAAACCCAGGCGGACGTTTTAATTGCACAAACTGATCTTGCCAGGCTGTCAGAGATCCGCTCCTTGCTGGAACGCAACGTCTCCGATGAGCAAACACAATTGAATGTGTTGATGAACCGGCCGGCTTCCTCGCCGCTTGGTCGCCCGTCAGGCCTGGATTTCACACCGATGGCCGGTTCAAAAGCGAAGCTCGAGAGCTTTGCGTTGTCGAACCGTCCGGAAATCGCAATCGCCCAACACAAAGTTGAGGCAGAAAAGGCTCGGGTTCAGCTCGCGCGCCGGCAATGGATTCCAGATCCGAAATTGCGTGTGGAAGCGCGCGAGTTCAAGGATTCCGGCGGGATTCAGGAATATGACACCGGAATTTTCTTTGATGTCCCCTGGACAAACTTTTCGAAATACTCGGCCGGAGTAGCAGAGGCTCGAAACAGTCTTGATGCGGCAGAAAGAGAATACGAAGCCGCGCGCGCTGAAGTGGTGGGGCTTGTTCGCGATCAACTCAAGAAGATCGAAACTTCCGCGGAGAACTATCGCCTGTTTCGCGACAACATCACTCCGCTGGCCACTCAGGCGATCGAAGCGACGCGGTCAAGTTACGAGTCGGACAAGACAAGTTTTCTCGAATTGGTGACCGCGCGCCGAACGTTGCAGGACACCGATTCAGCTCAACTCCAACATCTGATCGACCACGAAGTGGCCGTCGCGGAGCTCGACGCGATCATTGGGCGAACCAGGCGGCAAATCGAGCAGGGAGATTCAAAATGAATTCACGAATCCTTCAACTCTTTTGCGCATTGTTTATCGCGTTTTTCGCAACTTCCTGCTCGAAGCGCGCTCCGGCCAACGCGGGGGAAAAGACGTTCTATACCTGCAGCATGCATCCGCAGGTGGTGCAGGATCATCCTGGCGATTGCCCGATTTGCGGAATGAAGCTCGTCCCCGTTCGCAAACAGCCATCGTCCGCTTCGAGCAAGGAGGCGAAAAGCGGAACTAATCGCAAGATCAAGTATTACAAATCGACCATGCTCCTGGGCGAGATCAGCCAGACGCCTCGCAAGGACAGCATGGGAATGGACATGGTCCCGGTTTACGAAGGCGCGGAGGAAACGAACACGATTAGCGTTGATCCCGCGACCGTCCAGAAGATGAACGTGCGCACGGGTATTGTCACCAAAGGTCCGCTGCGTCGAATTATTCGAACAGTCGGCGTAATCGATTACAACGAAACGGCGCTCGCCGACGTGACGACAAAATTTCGCGGCTGGATCGAAAAGCTGTATGTCGATTCAACCGGAAAGCAGGTCCACAAAGGCGAACCATTGTTCGATATTTATTCGCCGGAACTCTACAGTGCGCAAAGCGAGTATGTGCTTGCTCTGAATCAAGGCGCCTCCGCACTCAAGCAAAGCGCCCGGCAAAAGCTGAAGCTGTTTGATGTTTCCGAAGATCAGATAGCCGAACTGGAAAAGAGCCGGCAGGCGCAGCGAACATTGCGAGTGGACGCGCCGATCGATGGCATCGTGGTGGAGAAGATGGCGGTGCAGGGTCAGATGGTCGAAGCGGGAATGAAGTTGTACCGCCTGGCCGATCTTGGGATCGTTTGGGTGCAATCACAAATCTACGAGCAGGATCTCGCGCTATTGAAGTTGGGGCAGGAAGCGGAAGTAAGCCTTTCATACTTGCCGGACCGGAAGTTCCGCGGCCGCGTCACTTACATTTATCCGACGGTCGATGAAAAGACGCGTACTGCTCAGGTGCGAATGGAATTTCACAACCCCGGATTCTTCTTGAAGCCGGGAATGTTCGCGACGGTCGAGCTGCGCGCGGAGCTCAAGCCCGCTGCACTGCTTGTGCCCGACTCCGCTGTGCTTCGAAGCGGGGAGAAAAATACGGTGTTTGTCGCTCTCGACGGCGGTCATTTTGAGCCCCGCGAGGTAAGGCTCGGTCCTCGCGCGGACAACGATTCCTATGAAGTCCTCAGCGGACTCAAGGAAGGCGAACGAGTGGTGACATCGGGACAGTTCATGCTCGATTCCGAAAGCCAGCTTCGGGAAGCCATTCAGAAAATGGTCAATCCGAATGCGACGCCAGCACCGGTGGCGGCGACAAACCATTCGACGCATGAGGTATCGGCAGCCATCGCCTCAACTCAACCGGTTCCAGCGCCGAGCAGCTTCATCTGCCCGATGCCTGAGCATGCCAATATCAAATACAATCATCCGGGCAAGTGTCCGATCTGCGGCATGACTCTCATTCCCACACCGGAAGAAGAGGTCGCGGCCCCGACACCTTCGCCGGCTGCAAGTGCAGCGGAACATCAACATTAGAAACCGATGCTGCGAGCTATCATCGACTTTTCGTTGCGAAACAGGTTCGCCGTACTGCTGGCGACGCTGGCACTCACGCTGGCCGGCATTTTCGCTCTTCGCAACATTCCGCTCGATGCCATTCCTGATCTCTCCGACACGCAGGTGATCATCTACACCGAATGGCAGGGGCAAGCGCCACAGATCGTGCAGGACCAGGTCACGTATCCGATCACGACGAAGATGCTCTCCGTGCCGCGTGCGAAGGTGGTGCGCGGCTATTCGTTTTACGGATTCTCGTTCGTCTACGTGATTTTCGACGACGGCACCGATCCGTACTGGGCGCGGAGCCGCGTTCTGGAATACCTCAGTTCTCTCAGCGGCGACCTGCCGAAAAATGTGACGCCGACGCTCGGTCCCGATGCAACCGGAGTGGGCTGGGCGTTCATGTATTCGCTTAATTCCAAGAAGCGCAGTCTGGCGGAACTGCGCTCGATTCAAGACTGGTATCTGAAATATCAGCTCACGTCGGTGGAAGGTGTTGCCGAGGTCGCGTCCATCGGCGGATTTGTGAAGCAGTACCAGGTGACGGTCGATCCCACGAAGCTTCGCGCTTACAACCTCTCGATTGCCGATGTCGGCATGGCGATCAAGAAGAGCAATGGTGAAGTCGGAGGCCGTTCCATCGAGATGGCCGAAAAAGAATTTATCCTGCGCGTGCGCGGCTACGTTCAAAGCGTTGACGATTTGCGAAAGGTCGCGCTCGGAGTAGGCGCAAATGGTGTTCCGATTTTGCTCGACCAGGTCGCGAACGTGCAACTTGGGCCGGAGATGCGGCGCGGCATCGCCGAGCTAAATGGCGAAGGCGAAACGGTCGGGCGGCATTGTCGTCGTGCGCTACGGCGCAAATGCGCGCCAAGTCATTGGCGACGCTAAAGAAACGGCTCGATCAGGCGATGAAAGCATTGCCACCGGATGTGAGCTACACGGTTGCTTACGACCGAACGGACCTGATCGATCGCGCGGTGAAGACGCTCGAATGGAAGCTGGTCGAAGAGAGCATCGTCGTCGCGCTCGTATGCATCGCATTTCTTCTGCATTTCCGCAGCGCCCTGGTTGCGATCATCATCTTGCCGGTTGCGGTCTTGATCGCGTTCGCGGTGATGTATCAGCAGGGGATCAGCTCAAATATCATGTCGTTAGGCGGTATTGCGATCGCGATCGGCGCGATGGTCGATGCCGTAATCATCATGATCGAGAACGCGCACAAGCACATTGAGCGCGATGGCGGCAAGAAACCGCACTGGCAAATCATTCGCGACGCGTCGATCGAAGTGGGGCCGACGCTTTTCTATTCGCTGCTCGTTATCACGGTTTCGTTCATCCCGGTTTTTGCGCTCCAGGCGCAGGAAGGCCGGCTCTTCAAGCCCCTGGCGTTTACGAAAACCTACTCGATGGCAGCAGCGGCGCTGCTTTCCGTGACGCTCGCGCCGATCCTGATGGGTTACTTCATCCGCGGACGGGTCCCCGCGGAAGAGCGCAACCCGATCAATCGATTTCTCATCTGGCTTTATCATCCCGTGATCGATTTCGTGATTCGCCGGCGTTGGGCCGTCATTGCTATTGCCACCCTGATCGTGGTGTGGGTTTTTCTGCCGTGGAATCGGATGGTGACGAATTATCTGCCGCCGGGCCCGCTGCGCAGCGCTTCACTGGCGGTCGGAAAACTTTTTCCATATCAGAATCTTGGCTCCGAGTTCATGCCGCCACTTTACGAAGGCGATTTGCTTTACATGCCGACAACGTTTCCCGGAATTTCGATGACGAAAGCACGAGAGGTTTTGCAGCAGACCGACAAAATCATCAAAAGTTTTCCCGAAGTCCATCGCGTCTTCGGCAAAATTGGCCGCGCAGAAACTGCCACCGACCCGGCACCGATGGACATGATCGAGACGACGATCATGCTGAAGGATGAGAAGGACTGGCCCGCGGTCGATATCAAAAATCAAAACGGCAAGACCATCGCGCATCGCAAACGCACAGTGGACGAGCTGACCGAGGCGATGAATGCTGCGATCCAATTTCCCGGTCTTAACAATGCCTGGACGATGCCGATCAAAACGAGGATCGACATGTTGGCGACCGGAATCAAGACACCGGTCGGCATCAAAGTCGCGGGAGCCGATCTTGCGCAATTGGAACGCATCGCCGGAGAAATCGAGACCGTCATTCGGCAGGTGCCGGGCACGTCGAGCGTCTTCGCCGAACGCGTCATGGGCGGCAATTATATTGAGTTCAACATCAACCGCGATGAGATCGCACGTTACGGTCTTGCCTTGGGCGATGTGCAGGAAGTGCTGGAAGTGGCGCTCGGCGGAATGCCGCTAACGACGACGGTGGAGGGTTTGGAGCGTTACAGTATTAATCTGCGTTATGATCGCGACTTCCGTGAAAATCTCGAGGCACTAAAACAGATCATCATCCCGACGCCGACTGGCGCGCAGATACCGCTGGGACAAATTGCGACGCTGAATGTGGTGCGCGCACCCATGGGTGTGAAGAGCGAAGGCGCCATCCCGAACGCTTGGATCTACATCGACGTTAAGGGAATCGACGTGGGCACCTATGTGCAGATGGCAAAGCGGGCATTGAATGAAGCGGTCGCCCGCAAGCAGGTTGTGTTGCCCACCGGTTACAATGTTTTTTGGAGCGGCGAGTACGAATACATGCAGCGCGCAAAGCAACGACTCGCGATCGTCATACCGATTACGCTGCTTCTCATTATTCTGATCATCTATCTCAACACGCGCTCGCTTGTGAAAACGGCAATCGTTCTCCTCGCTGTTCCATTCTCGTTAGTCGGAGCGTTTGGGCTGCTCTATCTCGCCGGATACAATCTGAGCGTCGCTGTCTGGATTGGCATTATTGCGCTGGCTGGTCTTGATGCGGAAACCGGAGTTGTCATGCTGCTGTATCTCGATCTTGCCTACAATGAATGGGTCGCGAAAGACCAAATGCGAAGTAGTAGCGATCTCCGCGACGCAATTTACCACGGCGCGGTAAAACGCGTTCGGCCAAAGGCCATGACGGCGGCCGTGATCATTGGCGGCTTGTTGCCGATCTTGTGGAGCCACGGCGCAGGCGCCGATGTGATGAAACGCATCGCAACACCGATGATCGGCGGCGTCGTAACATCAACATTGATGGAGCTGGCCGTATATCCCGCAATTTTTTTCATCTGGCGCTCACGACGTCTTACCAAACAATCAGTCTCGTTTGCGTCCGACGCTGGGCCGGCTTTCGCCACATGAGCAATCAAACGTCTCTGCCCATGATTTACACCTGCCCGATGCATCCGGAAATCGAGCAGGATCATCCTGGCGACTGCCCGAAATGCGGGATGGCCCTTGAGCGGAAGACGCCAGTTGGCGGCGTTGAGGAAGAGAACGTCGAACTGGCCGACATGACGCGGCGTTTCTGGATCAGCGTCGCTCTTACGCTGCCGGTGTTTGTCCTGGCCATGGCGCATCTCCTTCCGCGCGCGCCGATGTGGGTAAGCGGTGACCCGTCGCGATGGCTGCAATTTATCCTGAGTACTCCCGTGGTGTTGTGGGGTGGCTGGCCCTTCTTTGTGCGCGGTTGGCAATCGGTGCGCAATCGCTCGCTCAACATGTTCACCCTTATCGCAATGGGCGTTGGAGTGGCCTATTTTTACAGCGCAGTTGCGATGTTGTTCCCGCAACTATTCCCGCCGTCATTTCAAGAGCACGGCAGAATCGGCGTCTACTTCGAATCGGCTGCGATTATTACCGTGCTCGTTTTGCTCGGACAAATGCTGGAGCTTCGCGCGCGCAGTCGCACCGGCAGTGCGATTCGAGCGCTGCTCGATCTGGCTCCGCAAAAAGCGCGCGTTATTCATGGCGAACAAGAAACGGAAGTTTTGCTCGATGAAGTTCACGCGGGCGATCAGCTCCGTGTCCGGCCGGGCGAGAAAGTGCCGGTCGACGGCAGGATCATCGAAGGAAAAAGCTCGATCGACGAATCGATGTTAACGGGTGAATCGATGCCCGTTGAGAAAGGGCAGGGGGACACGGTGACCGGTGGCACTGTTAATCAAACCGGCAGTTTCATGATGGTCGCTGAGCGCGTGGGAAGCGAAACGGTTTTGGCGCGCATCGTCGAGATGGTCGCGGAGGCGCAACGTAGCCGCGCCCCGATTCAAGGATTGGCCGACAAAGTTGCGAGTTGGTTTGTTCCGGCCGTGATCTTGATTGCTGTGACGACGTTTGTCGTGTGGTCGTTCATCGGACCCGAGCCGCGTTTCGCTTACGCGACAGTGAATGCGGTTGCCGTTTTAATCATCGCCTGCCCATGCGCGCTCGGTCTGGCCACGCCGATGTCGATCATGGTGGGAGTGGGTCGCGGTGCGCAAGCCGGGGTGTTGATCAAGAAAGCAGAAGCAATCGAGCTGATGGAAAAAGTGCGCACGCTCGTCGTGGACAAAACCGGGACCCTGACAGAAGGCCGGCCGCGCCTAACGACAATTCTCCCCGAAGCTTCCGTTTCAGAATCGGAGCTGCTCGCTGCTGCCGCATCCGTGGAACAAAACAGCGAACATCCGCTCGCGACCGCGATTGTAAGTGGTGCGAAAGAACGCGGAGTAAACCCACTCGGAGTGAGCGAATTCCAGTCAATTACCGGAAGCGGCGTGATTGCTCGCGTCAATGGCCGGCGCGTGCTCGTAGGAAAACCCGAATTCTTACGCGCGCAAGGCATCGATGGTTTTGATGAGTTGCAACGCCAGGCCGCCGAGCTGCAGCAACAGGGACAAACCGTAATCTTTGTCGCGATCGAAAATCGGCCGGCGGGCATTCTGGCAGTAGCCGACCCAATCAAGGAATCCACTCCCGCCGCCGTGGACCATCTGCATAAACTTGGGATCAAAATCGTCATGCTTACCGGTGACAATGAGCGGACCGCGCGCGCTGTCGGAAAAAAGCTCGGTCTCGATGAAGTCGAAGCCGGAGTTGAGCCGCAGCGAAAGAGCGATCGCGTTCGCCAACTTCGCGAGCAGAACGGTATCGTTGGCATGGCGGGCGATGGAATTAACGATGCGCCTGCTCTCGCGGCCGCCGATATCGGAATCGCAATGGGCACGGGGACCGATGTAGCGATGGAAAGTGCCGGAATTACATTGCTCAAAGGCGATCTGCGCGGAATCGAAAAAGCGATTCGATTGAGTCGCGCGACGATGCGCAACATTCGACAAAATTTGTTCTTTGCGTTCGTCTACAACTCACTTGGGATTCCAATCGCTGCCGGAGCGCTCTATCCGCTTTTCGGAATTCTACTAAGTCCGATGATTGCTGGCGCGGCGATGAGTTTTAGCTCCGTTTCCGTTATCAGCAATGCGCTGCGCCTGCGACGAATCGAACTTTAGCGCAGAGGGAGCATCGAAAAATTGCTGTTGCGAGGTAAACCTCTAAAGATCTTCTGTAATGGCGAATCAACCAGGAAAGGCAAAGCTTCAGGGCCTGTGGTCGGAATTTTCGACGCCGGTTCTGATTGTCGCCGCTTTTCTGCTCGGTGCGGGCGGGATGTGGGTGATCATGCGCACATCATCGTCAGGCGCACCGGAGAAACCGGTGTTCAAGCAGTTTGCGCCGCCGCCGAATACGGAATCGCCGGGCCTTTCACAGCTTGCACCTGCTGAAGCCGCGGAACCGCCGGACGTTTCGCAGCTTACACCTGCCGATGCCGCCCGAACACTGGCGAACTGGAACTACGATCGCAAGAATTGGCCACACGCGATCGAACATTATCAGGAAGCGATCGCGCGCGGCGCCGACAATCCCGATGTGCGGACGGATCTCGGCAATTGCTTTCGTTTTGTCGGGCAACCGCAGAAAGCGCTCGAGCAGTACCGAGATCGCCCAAAGAGAAAACCCGCAGCACGAGAACAGCCTTTTGAATCAGGCCGGTCTCTTCGCCGAAGTGCTGAACGATAAGGCGCGGGCCTTAGCGATCGCGCGCGAATTCATTGCGCGATTTCCCCAAAGTTCGCGGGCGGAGTCAGCACGAAAATTGATTTTGCAACTTCAGGAGGAAAGTAAGAGCGGCCAATAACTATCCTTGGAAGAACGTGACCCGCGGGGTCGCGATCCCGCACGAAAATTGTCAGGGCGCATCATTGATCCGATTTGTGTAGCGGCGGTCTCTGACCGTCGCACTTGTTCTTGGGGCGGCGGATTCGAGCGACGGTCATAGACCGCCGCTACGAACATTGGTAGGGCGCGAAGGCCCGTCGCGCCGATGAGTTGCGCACCGCGCTCGCTTCCTTCACTGTCAACCGCGCAATGCCGGAAAAATTCTACATCACTACTGCGATCGATTACACGAACTCGCCGCCGCACATCGGCCACGCTTATGAAAAAATCCTGGCCGATGTTCTCGCGCGCTATCATCGATTGAAGGGCGACGAAGTTTTTTTCCTGACCGGTGTCGATCAACATGGGCAAAAAGTCCAGCTGTCAGCGGAGAAGGCGGGAGTTTCGCCTGAACAATTCGTTAGGGAAACAACCGAGCAAGTTTGTCGCGCTCTGGAAAAAACTCGACGTCCGCTACGATCGTTGGGCGGCGACGACTGATCCGCTGCACAAGAAATGTGTGCAGGGAATGCTGCAGCGTCTCTACGACGAAGGCCAGATCTATAAGGACAAACAGGCCGGTTACTACAGCGTCCGCCAGGAACAATTCATAACCGATAAAGAGCGCGGGCCGGATGGCGAGTTCGGTCCGGAATGGGGGCAGGTCGAATTTCGCGAAGAAGAAAATTACTACTTCAAACTCGAACAGCACAAGAATTGGCTGCTTCGGCACATTGACAATGTTCCGGACTTCGTCACGCCGGATTTTCGACAAAGAGAACTTCGCAATGCGGTCGAAAAATTATCCGGCGACCTTTGCATCTCGCGTCCGAAATCGCGTTTGAGTTGGGGGATCGAGCTGCCGTTCGATCCAAACTTCGTCAATTACGTCTGGTTCGACGCCCTAACGAACTACATCAGCTTCATCGGCTACGATCCGACGAAGAAAGATTGGAACGCTCAGCCTGCTGAATTCCGCAAATGGTGGCCCGCGCTGCATGTCATCGGCAAAGACATCATGAGTCCCGCGCATGGAATTTACTGGCCGATCATGCTGCACGCTCTCGGTTTTCCCGACGAGCAAATGCCAAAACTTCTCGTGCACGGCTGGTGGAACATCAGCGGCGCGAAGATGAGCAAGTCGTTAGGCAATGTCGTCGATCCGGATGTGCTGGCGGACAAATATGGCGTGGAAGCTCTCCGATATTATTTGATGAGCAGACATTGTCACTGGAAGGGATGCTGACTTTAGCGAAGAAGCATTGGTTGTAGCCCGATTCAACGCTGATCTAGCTAACAATCTGGGAAATTTCCTCAACCGGACATTGAACATGGCGCAACGCTACAGGCAAGGAACGCTCCATCCGACTGAGAAATTTACGCATCTCACCCGAAATGCTCGATGCAGTTCCAACGTTGGATTCGGTAGTTCGCAGTTTTGCGAACAATGATCACCTTTCGGAATATTGCGAGGATTTGCAAACATCATCGCGTTGATCGCGCTCTGGAGGGAATTGCGATTTCGTTTCGATTGTCTCAATAGGTTCGCTGAAGCGTGGGCACCTTGGAAATTGGCAAAAGATCGCAGGACTTTCTGAAACATTGAATTCAGTGCTGTACATAATGGCTGAAGGTTCTGCGAGTATTGGCTGTTTTGATTTTCCCAGTTCTTGCCCAAAGCTGCACATGGGATCTTCGATCAACTCAATTGGCAAATGGAGTTGAGCGGGAAGGAAGAACGCTTCTCGTTAGGCGACGCGGAGTGGGGGAAGTTGCCGGACGGACATGTTGTTGGGAAACCAACGCCGTTGTTCCCGCGCATTGAAACATAGGTGGATCGCGCAGTCCCTTGCGCGATGGCAAACATTTGCGGCTTCGCCGCCACTTTTAACATCGAGCGCGGAGCGCTCGATCCACCTTCGGAGTCAGGCAATCATTGCAGACATTCTTCGTAAGCGGCGGGACGCCTTGCAAATGGGCCAGGGCTTCGCCGGCGAAGTGGAGGGAACCGGTGATGAGGATTTTTTCTGCGTGAGCGCGAGCGGCAGCGAGGGCGTCGGGAAAATTATCGAAGACGTCGGCTGAAATCTTTGGCGCGACGGGCCGTCGCGCCCTACCGGTTTCAGATTCGATGATCGCCGCCAATTCTTCGGGCGGCACTGCACGAATCGCGCGAATCTTCGGCAGAAAAAATCGCGCGCTGATGGGCAGCGAGCGCACGAATGATTGCCACGATGTCTTTGTCCTGCAACCCGGCGAAAATGATGGTCGCGCGGTCTTCGCCGAAAACGCGCTTCCACGTTTCGGCAAGGATGCGGGCTCCTGCGGGATTATGAGCCCCATCAATAATGATGCAATCGTCCCAGCATTGAAAACGCGCAGGCCAGGCGATCGAAGCGAGTCCGCGCGCAATGGCATCTTGCTCAATCGCAACATTCGCCGCGCGCAATGCCGCAACGGCAAGCGCGGCATTTTGTTTCTGATGTTCGCCTTCGAGCGCAACCTTGCCCTCAAACGCCTGCCTAACGAATTGGAGCGACGCGTCGCATTCGGCGGCGCGCGCACAAATGACTGCTTCCGCGTCCGGCAACTGTGACGCGGACACGACGGGAGTTTCCGGTTTGATGATACCAGCCTTCTCACCGGCAATTTCCGTCAGGCTATTGCCCAGCCATTTTTGATGATCGAGATCGATGGGCGTGATGACAGAAACGATCGGTTGCGTGGCGTTGGTCGCATCGAGTCGCCCGCCCATGCCGGTTTCGAGGACAACAAGTTCGGCGTCGCATTGCTTGAAATGAAGAAGACCGAGCGCGGTTGTGATTTCGAAGAAAGTCGGATGCGGCTCCCAATCGGCGGTGAGTGACCGAATACTCGTTAGGCCAGCGGCGACAGCTTGTTCCGAAATCTTTTCTCCATCAACTTGAATGCGCTCGCGAAAAGTGACGAGGTGAGGGGAGGTGAAAAGTCCGGTGCGATAACCCTGCGCGCGCAGGATCGAATCAATCATCGCGCACACGGAGCCTTTGCCGTTGGTTCCAGCGACATGAATGATGCGCTGATCGCGACCGGGAATGTTCAGCGCAGCGAAAAGCCGACGCACATTTTCCAGACCGAGCTTGATGCCAAAGAGCTGGGTTCCGTAAAGCCAGGCGAGCGCTTCTTTATAAGAGGCAAAGGGTGGCGGCGCTGCGGCCGACACGGCCGCCTCTACATCCACATTCACTGCGTCGCAGAAAAGTAATTCAGGAATTGCGCGATCTGCGGCCGCATTTTCTTGCGATGCACAATCAAATCAATCAGGCCGTGTTCCTCCAGGAATTCGGCGGTTTGAAAGCCTTCCGGCAAATCCTGATGCGTCGTCTCCCTGATAACGCGCGGGCCGGCGAAACCGATCATGCTGCCGGGCTCAGCCATGATAACGTCGCCTAACGAGCCGAAGCTCGCCATCACACCGGCAGTCGTCGGATTGGTCAGCACAGAAATGTAGGGCAAGCGTTCCGCGGCATGCAGCGCGAGCGCGCCGCTTGTCTTCGCCATTTGCATCAAACTGAGCATGCCTTCATACATGCGCGCACCGCCCGAGGCGCAAACAATGATGACGGCAGCGCGGTTGGCCGTGCCGTACTCAATCGTGCGCGTGATACGTTCGCCGACAACCGAACCCATGGTGGCCGCGAGAAATCGGAAATCCATTACCGCGATCGCAACTTTGTAGCCTTCAATCAAACCGTATCCGCTCAGGACCGCGTCGATAAGTCCGGTGTTATCCTGATATTTCCGCAGGCGATCCTTGTACGAAGCCATACCTTGAAACTTCAAGGTGTCGATCGACTTCAAGTTTGCATCCATCTCGACGAACGTCTCCGGATCGAGCAGGTTCGCGATTCGCTCTTTCGCTGAGAGGGGAAAATGATAATCGCAGCGCGGACAGACACGCTGATTCTCGCTCAGCTCGATTTCGTGAATGACTTCGTTGCAGCCGGGACATTTCTGGAACAGGCCCTGCGGAATGGCCTCGCGTTTCTTCCGATTGTCCGTTTTAAGCGCGGGTTTTTTGAAAATGGCCATGGTTATGCGCGCGCGGCGGTGGCGGCGTGAATGGAAAACGCGCCCGCCTTGCGCAGAACGCGCGCGCATTCGCTCAGAGTGGAGCCGGTCGTTAGGATGTCGTCGATGAGCAGCACGCGCAAATCTTGCACGTTCGCCCGTGGCCGTAAACGAAAGGCATCGCGCAAATTTTCCATGCGCTCGGCGCGGTCGAACGCGGTCTGCGTCGTCGTGTAGCGGATGCGCTCGAGCGCGGTGCGAACGGGAATGGACGTTTTGCGCATGAGCAATTCGGCGAGGACTTGCGCCTGATTGAAACCGCGCTCGCGTTCGCGCGCCGGATGTAACGGCACCGGCACGATCATGTCGAAGCGCCGATCGCGCAGGCGTGGATCGTGCAACGTTTCGCCTAACCAATCGGCCAGCGGATGGCGCAGATGAAATTGCCGGCCGTATTTGAATTGGTGGACGAGGTGCCGGACGATCCCGCGGCTGCGATAACATGAAACAGCCGCATCGAAATAAAGACGCCGATGCGCGCAGTTGGCGCAGGAAAAATTGCCGCTGATCGCGCCGTCGAATTGTTCCGAGCACTTGTCGCAAAACGGCGGTCGGATGCGCGGCGCTTTTTCCTCGCAACCGGCGCACAGATATTTTTCGTGTTCTACATTCTCCGCGCAAATGACGCAGAGCGGCGGATAAAAAAGCGAAGCGACCGCGCGAAGCGGCTCAAGTTGCGCGAGAAGCGACATGGTTTAACCAGGCGCGCAGGAGCGCCCACGTCAGAAGCGCGACGCTAAGCGGCACGATGCCGACGAGCAAGCTTTTCCCGACCCACGGCAGATCGATGCCGCGTTGACGCGCAATGATGTTGAAAAATCCGGCACCCAGAATCCAGCCAGAATGCAGTCCGATCGGAAGCGCGAGCGAGCGCGTGCGAAGGCGCGCGTAGGCGAGAACAATGGCGAGCAGGAACAGTGTCGTGAACCCGCCAAGCACGAGAAACGGCTCACGAAATTGATCAAACGAGTGTCCCATCGAAATGAAGCCCGAGGCCCACGTCACCGCGGTTGAACTTTCCTCCGGCGCCTTAAGGAAATGGATAATGGCGAAAAAAATGGAGGTGACAATGACGGCGGTGATACGCGAAACGCTTCGCATTAGAATTCCAAGGATGAAGCCGCGAAAAAACAGTTCTTCAATCAAGGGAACGAATATGCTGGCGATAACGACTGTCCCAGCGTTCGACCAGCGTGCCGAATTCCGAATCGAATAGCCGCCAAAGAAAAGCAAGAGCGCGCCGCAGCAGAGCAGGGGAGTGATTGCGAGCAAGAAACCGGAGAATAAATCGCGCGAACGATGCTCGTTAGGCTGAAGTCCGAGTTCGCTCCAGCTGCGAATCTTCAAAGCGCGCAACAACGGCCAGAGCAACAAACAACGAGAATTTCGAATCGAGTAACCGCCAAAAACAAGCAGGAGCGCGCCGCAGCAGAGGAGGGGAATGAGTGCGAGCAGGAAACCGGCGAGCAAATCACGGGCGCGATGTTGGTTAGGCTGAAGTCCCAGTTCGCTCCAGTTGCGGATTTTCAGCGCGCGCAACAATGGCCAGAGCAACAGCAGCGCCGCGATGAGCAGCGCGCGATGGAAGAATTTTTCAAAATCGTAGCCGGCAAGAAATGCGAAGATCTGATGCGCGGCGAGCCATTGCGCGGCCCAGAACAAAGGCGGCGCGAGCAACGCGCCGACAAGCAGTGTGGCGGCAAAATAGGAGAGCAATCTCGCTGCGTCTTTCAAGGTTGTTATGTAAGGTTGCGCTGCGATGCGCAGTCAACACATATGGACGGAAAAAGATGACGAAGGCTGCAAGCGAGAAGTGCGCGCGACGAAGTTCGGCGGCGTCTGGCGCTTGCAAGCCAAGCGCGCGGATGAGGATCAATGGACCTATTACGATCAGCCGTTGCTCGAGGATTTGCGGGCATTGCGCGAAATTATTTTCCGAAAATATCAGCGGCGCCGTGCATCGGCGGAAGACCTGGCGTCTGTCGAAAAATTAGTGAAGGAGAGTTTACGCGGTGAGTGACCAAAAAGTCAGGTAGGGGCGCTTAGTGCCCCGAAAGTCCGAAAATTGTCAAAGGCGGCACCAAGGCCGCTCCCACATTATTAGTTAGACTATGCCAAAGAGATGGCGCCTTGATGCAGTGCTGACCCAGAAGGGCCTGTTTCCCAGTCGCGAACAAGCGCAGCGCGCGATTATGGCCGGCGAGATCAAGGTCAACGACCGGATCGCGACGAAATCATCATTGCTCGTCGATCCGACGGTAAACATCGAAGTCGAAGCCGCGCCTCAATTCGTTAGTCGTGGCGGATTAAAACTGGTCGGTGCGCTCGACCACTTCGGTCTCGAGGTGCGCGGCAAAAGTGCAATCGACATCGGTGCTTCGACCGGCGGGTTCACGGATTGTTTGTTGCAACGCGGTGCGAACAAAGTTTACGCGATCGATGTCGGCTACGGCCAGATCGCCTGGAAACTGCGCAACGATCCGCGCGTCATCGTTTACGAAAAACTGAACGCGCGTTTTCTTTCGCAGGCCGATGTGCCGGAGCTGGTGCACGTTTGCGTCATCGATGTTTCATTCATCTCCCTGACTTTGATCTTGCCGAACGCCATCGACTTGGTAACTGCAAACGGTGTGATTCTCGCCCTGATCAAACCGCAGTTTGAACTGCAGCGCGGCGACGTGGCTCGCGGCGGAATCGTGCGCGATCCTGTTTTGCATAAGAAGGCGACGGATAAAATCGTGGCCTTCGCGCAAAATGAAACGCGTCTCGCGGTCGAAGGCGTCGTTCCTTCCACACTTGCCGGCACAGATGGGAATCAGGAATTTTTCATATGTCTCCGAAAACAATCGGCCTGATCGCGCACACGGGGAAGCGCGGCGTCAAAGATCTCGTCAACAACGTGGCGGAAGAGTTCGCGCGATATTCGATGCCGACTTTGATCGAGAAGGAAACCGCTGCAATCGCCGGAAAGAAATCCGAATTGTCCATCGCGCAGCTGGCAGCACAGACCGACCTCCTCGTCGTGCTTGGCGGCGATGGAACGATTCTGCGTGTCGCGACCCAGCTCGGCGAAGAAGTGAAGCCGATCTTCGGCATTAATGTCGGCTCGTTAGGCTTTTTGACCTGCGCCAATTCCTCTGGTTATCGCGAAGCCGTCGAGTCGATCGCGAAAAACAGGATCAACTTCAGCGAGCGCACGCTTCTGGAAGTGATTGTGAAAACCGGAGGGAAAAAAACGGGCAAGATGATGGCGTTGAATGATGCCGTTCTCAGCCGCGGCGAACTTTCGCGTCTCGTTCTCCTGCGGGCGAAGATCGACGGCGAGACGCTCACGGAATTTAACGCCGATGGTTTGATCATCGCCACGCCGACCGGATCAACCGCATATTCACTTTCCGCCGGCGGCCCAATCCTCGAGCCCGAATCGGGCGTGTTTGTCATCACGCCGATCTGTCCGCATGTGCTCACGAATCGCTCGATCATCGTCGCGTCCACGTCCGTCATCGAAGTTGAAGTGAGCGATCCCGATTATCCCGTCTTTCTCACGCTCGATGGTCGCCAGCCGTTGCGCGTCGAGCAGGGCTCGGTTGTTGAGATTCGCAAAGCGAAGAACACCTTGCCGCTGGCCGTTCTGCCCGAGGTCTCCTTCTTCAGTGTCGTTAGGCAAAAACTGAAATGGAGCGGCAGCAACGTCTGAATAAGACGTATCCTCGACCCATCTGATGAAGAGGCTGCGCCTAGATTCGACTGGTGTGTTCACCGAAACTGAAATTTTCTGCACTCAGAAACTCGACGGCTTTAAGCCGTCAAGTGTTCTGGGGAGCACACGCGCCCCCGCGTGTCGGTTGCGGCGCCTCGCCGCAACGAACTTGTTCTGGGAGAGCGAAGACTTGAAGTGATGCTGCATTTGAGAATGAGTTGTGAGGCGAAATGAAAAAGAACCTCATCGCAATTACGCGCGAAGTCAGTCCAAGCATCAATAGATGCGAGCTGACATTTCACGGGCGCGAACCGATCGAGGTCGCGAAGGCGATCGAGCAGCACAGAGCGTATGAGAATCTCCTGGCTGAACTCGGCTGCGAAGTCATTTCGCTTCCAGCCGAACCAGATCTTCCCGACGCTGTTTTCGTCGAGGATCCGGTCGTAGTCGTAGATGAAGTGGCGGTCATTTCAAACATGGGCGCGCCGAGCCGACGCCCCGAAGCGCGCACGCTCGTACAAACGCTTTCACGTTTTCGCCCGATCAAATTTCTGACCGAGCCCGCGACTTTGGATGGCGGCGATGTAATGCGCGTTGGTCGCTCGATATTCGTCGGCCTAACGAGTCGAACGAACGAGCAGGGGATCGCGCAGCTACGCGAGATTCTTCAGCCGCACGGCTACGAAGTGCAGCCAATCGAAGTCACAAAGTGTCTGCATTTGAAAAGCGCGTGCTCGTTCGTCGGCAAAAACACCATCCTGGTCAATCGATCGCTGATCGACGATAAAGCATTTCACGATTTCGAAATGATCGACGTTCCAGTCGAAGAATCACACGCTGGGAACGCGCTTTTGGTAAACGGTGTTGTCATCATGTCCGAATCGTTTCCGAAAACTCGCGCGCAGCTCAAGCAGAACGGTTTCGACGTTCGCTCGATTAATCAGAGCGAACTCGAAAAAGCCGAAGCCGGCGTCACCTGCTCGAGCGTGATATTCAATGACGGGACGAGCACAATCGCATCCGTGCCTAACAGAAATTAGACTGCGGCGAAATTCTGCCGCTGCTTACTTATCTGTTGGCGGGTCCGGCGGCGGATCCGGTGCAGGTGTGTCGGGTCTCTCTTTCTTCTGTGCCATTTGCAAATGCTTAAGTGGAAGAAGCAGCCTGGTCGAGATGTATCTCCAAAGAGCCGGGCTCTCTACGGTCTGATCCCATCGACCGCAGGGAGGATCCGGCTGCTAGCAGATCGCGCTAGTGCTTTGGGTTGGCCGTCCCGCCCCGATCAATCAAGTCCCCAGATCTTGACTGTGGCCGTCGGTTTATCACCGAGGATCTTGTACCTGGATCTTCACCCATGCGAGGCGCCCCTTGCGTCCCGGAGCATCCGTCCCAGCCGTCTGTCCTCCCGCCTTTAGGGTTCCGACGCTGAGCGTCGTGTCCTTGCGATTGTCCCAGCCAAAGACGGCGCTTGTGATCTCCACGTCAGCGCCCTCGACAGAGAGCTTTACCTGCTTGACGTCCTTCTTCCATCGACCCCCTTGCGTCTTGATTTCCACGCTGGGATCGGCGGACTTGATGGACTGCTCGCCCATCACAAACCAATCGTCAGCTCTGGCGCTGCCCACAGCCCCCAGTAGGACAACGGACGCGGCGACAGCAATAAACGCTGCCATATTGTTGATCTTCATATATTTTTCTTACTCCTTCTCCCATGATTCTGCGCGCCTCCCAGCCGCGACGATAGTAGGACCTAGGTCTTAGTCCTAACGATCGCCTAACGAGGACCGCGAAGATGATGCTGAGTCAGGGTGTTTTCACGGTACCCCGGCCGGTTCATCGCAGTGTGGCCGTCGCAGTTCCGCCAATTCCATTTCCAGTCTGTCCACAGTTCTGTGGCCACAGTCTCACTTTGCAGGATGGCGGCATAGGAGGTCTATGAACATAAAAGCCAAAATAATTGCTGGCCGCTGGTCATGAAATATTAAGCCTGTTGATTGGGCTTCTTGGTGATTTGGTGTCGGTCGGTAATTGGAACAGATGGAATCTAGTGGGCTTCTCCGCCGCTTGAGCCCGAAAAGGGCCTGGGCTTAATGCCCTCAGCCCATTTCTCGAATCGGTCTGGCGTCACCGCGTTTTCTCGCAGAAAATCGGCAAATTCGGAAAGTGCTTGCGCATAATCTCGAAGATCATTTCTACTCTTCGATTTGTTAAATGCGAGCTGAAGAACCTCCTGGAAATCAGTAATGTCGTGGTGTTCGCAGAACTTGACTATTTCCTCCGCGCTTTCATCTAAACGTTCGCGTTTCATAAGGTCTATTGACGCGTCGGTGCGTCAGAAATTCACGTTAAGAGTTTCACGACCGAACGGAGTGGCTTTGCATCGTTTGTGTCGCCTTCATGTTCACTGCTACGTTTTTCGCAGTCGGTCGCGCACATGTTTCGCGACGGACGCGCGATCCCTCGGTGCTGATCTAATCTTTTCCGGAATAAGGATTATTGCGCGGCGAATCGGAGACCCATTTTCGTTGGGTATCCAATATGGCTGACCAATTCATTTCGCGGAACAGACTTGAGATAGCTATCTGTCACGACCAGCGACAACCAGCCGCTTCGAATAGCCGTGACTTTTTAGAACGAATAAATCCAACCCCAACACCTGTAATTTCATATGACATATATTGTATGATGTAATAAACCTATCTTGAGGATGGCGTTGGGCCTTGTCTTTTGCTTCTTCCCCCGTATGCAGTTCGAGATGACTCGAGACAACGAAGAATCGAAATTTTCGCTCATCGAGCCTGTTTCAGAGACCGATTGGATGAAATATTTCGATCTGCGCTGGAGAGTTCTGCGCGCACCTTGGAATCAACCGCGTGGCAGCGAACGCGATGATCGCGAGGATACGAGCATTCATTTGATGGTTTGTGACGCTTCCCGAACCCCTCTCGCGATCGGACGCGCGCATTTTAACTCGCAGACGGAGGCGCAGGTTCGATACATGGCGGTTGAACCTGCTCTCGCGGGTCGCGGATTGGGTGGTCGAGTCCTCGCCGGGCTTGAAAAGCGTGCGCAGGCCCAGGGCGCGACGCGCGTTGTCTTGAATGCGCGTAAGCCCGCGATCCCTTTCTATCTCAAGCACGGTTACACCATTGTCGGTCCGGCGGATACTTTGTTTGGCGCGATCGAGCATGTGCGGATGGAGAAGGTTCTTGCGGCGGTAGATCGATTAAGGCAACCCGTACGGATTCAGCTTGGGAAAAAGCGATTAACGATAATTATTATGCTAAAGAACGGACAACGATTTCCCGAGTGTCTTTGGAGGAAGATTCGATGTGCCCTTTGAAGTAATTCGTCGAGTTCTACCTGAATGGATTCCCCTCACCTTGATCCGTGGAAAGAGTTTGGTTAGACGGTGGCTCGGTGAGTGAATGTCGCGTTCGCTTTTGCGGCTGCGGTTACAGACAATAAGTGCTGATCGGTCAGAGACCGCCGCTACAGGCGGAGAACTTGACCGCACCAACCTCGGCGGTTAATCTGGCGGCCTCATGAAAACTGCGCGCGCGTCTCTATCGGTTTATTCTTTTGTCGGCTTTCATTTTGTTTTCAGCGGTTGCGGTCGTGCGGGCGCAGGAGGAATCGGGCGACATTCAAAAAATAATGTCGCCGGAGGAATTCAAGGCGGCGGGTTTGAACAAGCTTTCGGCGGAAGAGCTGCAAAAATTAAACGAATGGCTCCACGGTTTTCGCCAGGAGACGGTGCAGGCGACGGAGAAAAAGGCGGCGAAGGAAGGCCGGCGCAAGATCGACGTTATCGTGAGCCGGGTTGTCGGACCGTTCAATGGGCTCACCGGCGCTACAATCATTCGGCTTGAAGACGGCAGCGTTTGGAAACAGGCGACGAGGAGCGATCACATCATGGGCTCGGGTCAGGAGAATCTCGGCGTCGCGGTTTATAACGCGGGCATGTTCGGCTACAAGATGCGTATCCAGGGCACGCGCGATTTCTACGTCAACGAGGTCAAGCAGAAGAAGTAGCGGCGCTCGTTAGGCCAATGCTCGGCGCCAAGCGCGCGAGGCCGAACTCTTCGTGCGTCAGCCGCGCGGCGCGTTCCAGTTCGCTCTCGTCGATGATGACCGCGATCTTGATGTCGGAAGTGGAGATCAGCTGAATATTGATATTCGCTTTCGCGAGACATTGAAAAAGCCGCGCCGCGACTCCGGAATGCGAACGCATGCCAATGCCGACGACGCTCAGCTTGGCGACTCCGCTCTGCGAGATCAGCTCAGTCGCGCCGATTTCTTTCACGACGGGATCGAGCAATTCTCTTGTCTGTTTCAGATCGGCTTCGTGAATCGTGAATGAAATGTCGGTAATCGCGCGGGTGGAAACATTCTGCACGATCATGTCGACAATAATGTTGGCGGAGGCGATCGCGGAAAAAATTCGCGATGCGATGCCGGCGCGGTCCGGTACGCCGGTGATCGTGACCTTCGCTTGTTTGCGATCGATGCTCACGCCGCGTACGACGACATCTTCCATGTTCGTCGTTTGCTCTTTTGAAATTGTGCCCGCTTCGCCTTTGAAACTGGATCGCACTTCGAATGGAATGCCGAACTTTTTTGCGAACTCGACCGCGCGCGATTGCATGACCTTGGAACCGGCGCCCGCCATCTCGAGCAATTCGTCGTACGCGATCTCGTCGATCTTCTTGGCCTCGGCCACGACGCGCGGGTCGCACGTGAACACGCCATCGACGTCGGTAAAAATCTGACAGGCGTCCGCTTCGAGCGCGCCGGCAAGTGCGATCGCGGTCAGATCGGTGCCGCCGCGTCCGAGCGTTGTCGTTTCGCCTTCCGGCGTCTGTCCCTGAAATCCGGCGACGATCACGATGTAATCATCCGCGAGCAATTCCTGAATCTGTCGCGGAGTGATGTTCGCGATTTTCGCTTTGGTGTGAACGCGATCAGTCAGGATTCCAGCCTGCGCGCCTGTGACCGAGATCGCGCGTCCGCCCAGAGCATTGACCGCCATCGCAACAAGCGCGCTTGAGCCGTGCTCACCCGTCGCGAGGAGAATATCCATTTCACGCTGCGTCGGATTTGGCGAAACACTTTGCGCAAGCTTGATCAGGTTATCGGTCACGCCCGCCATGGCGGAAATGGCGGCGACGACGCGGCAGTTGTCGCGCTGCGTGTCGATGAGCCGTTGCGCGACGGCGCGGATGCGTTCGGGAGTTCCGACTGAAGTGCCACCATATTTTTGGACGATCAGTCGCATGCTAATTATTCCGGGGAGCGCACGCGCCTCGCGTGCTGGCGATGGCGCCCTCGCCATCGCGGACTTTCAAGAGAAGAGCATTGCGGCGAGGCGCCGCAATGTGCACGCGAGGCGCGTGCGCTCCCCGGATTTTCGAAGATTTCGGTTCTTGGAACAACGGAAAGGTTTTTCGCCGATGTGCCGACGCTGTCAAATTCGCTCTCACAAATCGAGGGCGCGCAAAACGTCTGACTCGTTAGGTGGAACGATCTTCTGTTCCATGTCCATGCCGGCGATATCGGGATCTTTCAATCCGTGACCGGTTAATGTGCAAACAATTCGCGACCCGGCCGCAACCTTCGAAAACGCGTACGTCGGCTTTCGTTCGGCGTCGCAGGATTTGAAGAGACCGGCGACCGGCGCAGCGCTGGCGGGTTCAACGAAAATTCCTTCGTGGCTCGCAAGCCATCGTTGCGCTTCAAGAATCTCTTCGTCCGTCACGATGTCGACGGCGCCCTGCGATTCCTGCACGGCACGTTTCGCGCCGGCCCAGCTTGCCGGATTTCCAATGCGAATGGCGGAAGCTACCGTCTCCGGTTTCTCGACAACCTTGTCGCGAAAAACCGGCGCCGCCCCCGCTGCCTGGACTCCGATCATCGCGGGTAATCGCGTCGATTTTCCGCGTTCCTGAAAAGCGCGGTATCCGGCCCAATAGGCCGTGATGTTTCCCGCATTGCCGAGCGGAAGAAGATGAACGGCCGGTGCGTCGCCTAACGAATCGACAATTTCAAATGCGGCCGTCATCTGTCCGGCGATTCGATCGGGATTGATCGAATTCACCACCGCGACGTCGCTGCGCTCGCCCAATTTGCGGACAAGACGAAGCGCATCGTCGAAGTTGCCTTCGATGGCCACGATCGTGGCGCCGTAAACGACTGCCTGCAGAAGTTTCCCGCGCGCAATCTTGCCGGCTGGCAGCACAACGCCGCAACGAATACCGGCACGCGCGGCATACGCGGCGGCCGAGGCCGAAGTGTTGCCGGTCGATGCGCAAAGCAAAAGTGTTGCGCCCTTTTCGACCGCGCGCGAAACCGCGACGGTCATGCCGCGATCTTTGAACGAGCCAGTCGGATTCTGGCCTTCGCATTTCAAGAAAACTTCGCAACTGCGCCCGACCAATTCGCTCAGGCGTCGGAGAAAAAACGAGCGGCGTATTTCCTTCGCCTAACGAAACGATGGGCGTCGCGTCCGTTACCGGAAGAAACTCCCGATACGATTCGATCACTCCCCTTCCCCGCCACGAAGTTTTCACTCTTTGCCTTGTTTTGTTTCGGCGTTTGACACGCGTGCCGCCACATCTTTCCCTTAGCAGCAACGGTTCTCGCCGACGAAGTAATTTTCCGCAATGCCCGCACTAACCAAAGAAGAGAAGCTGCGATTGCTCACGCTCATGCTCGAGAGCCGGCACGCGGATCTGCGTGAGCAAAACTCTGAATCGTCAGGGCAAAGGTCACTTTCATGTTTCCGGAATGGGCCACGAAGCGCTGGCCGCGGTTTCAATTCAAATGCAGCCGGATGATTACGTCGTTCCCTACTATCGCGATCGCGGACTCGTGCTTGGTCGCGGCGTGACGACGCGCGAACTCGGTCTCGAATATTTCGCCAAGCGCAATACCGGCAGCGGCGGCCGCATGATGCCGTCGCATTACAGCGATCGCGAACTGAATATCTGGAGTGTGCCAACGCCGACCGGCTCGCAACTTTTGCCCGCGTGCGGAATGGCGTGGGGCATGAAGCTCGATGGAAAAAACAGCATCGTCGTGACGACGGTTGGCGACGCGGCTTCGCGCCAGGGCGATGTTTTCGAAGCGATCTGCTTCGCGAAGGAGAAAAAGCTATCGGTGCTTTTCATCGTCGAAGACAACGCTTACGGCATCAGCAGTCCCACGCGCAAAACCAATCCGCTCGCGCTCGATGTTTTGCAGCCTAACGACTGGCAAACCATCGACGGCCACGATGTCGAGAAAGTTTACGAAGTATCTGCGGAAGCAATCGCGCACATGCGCGCGGGCAAAGGGCCGGTGTTTTTGTGGGCGATGATGGAAAGGCTTTCCAGTCACACCAGTTCGGACGATCAGAAACTTTATCGCAGCGCGGATGAGATCGCGTTGTTGGGAAAAAAAGATCCAGTGAAAGTCTGGAAGGATCGCCTGATCGAACAAGGCATCATCACGACGGAAGATTTCGAAAAACTTGATAGCGAGATCAAGGAACGCGTTCGCAAAGAATATGCCGACGCGGAAAAAGCGGAAGATCCTTCGCCGAAGGAGCTGGAATTAAATGTGCGCGGCACTGCGCCGGAACTCGATGATGAAGTTTTGCCGCCGGGGAAATATCGAATCGGCGACACGGTGAACCAAACGCTGCGCGCCGGCCTGAAGGAAAACTCTAACCGCATCATTTTCGGTGAAGACGTCGAAGATCCGAAAGGCGGCGTGTTTCGGCTCACGCAAAAACTTTCCACCGAATTTCCGAATCAGGTTTTCAATTCGCCGCTCGCGGAATCGACAATTCTTGGAGTGGCATGCGGCCTGGCTTCGTATGGCAAACGTCCCGTGTTCGAGCTGCAATTCATCGATTTCATTTATCCCGGGATGAACCAGCTCGTGACGAACATTTCGACTTTGCGCTGGCGCTCCTTCGGCAATTGGAAATGTCCCGCTGTGTTTTATGCGCCGTACGGGGCGTATCTGCCGGGCGGTTCGTTGTGGCACAGTCAGGCTAACGAGTCGGTCTTTGCGCATTATCCGGGACTGAATGTCGTTGTTCCGAGCACGCCGGAGGATGCGGCCGGTCTGCTTTGGACCGCGATGCACGCCGAAGATCCGACGCTGGTGTTGATCCCGAAGCATATGTTTTGGGCGGAACGCGAATCGCAGCAACCGATCCGTGCTGTTCCGTTAGGCCATGCGCGGAAACGTCAAACCGGTTCCGACATTACGTTGATCGCATGGGGCAACACGGTCGAGAAATCGCTCGAGGCGATCGCGAAAATTGGCGATGAAACGAGTATCGAATTGATTGATCTGCGTTCGATCGCGCCCTGGGATACGGCGATGATCGAAGAATCGGTGCGCAAAACCGGGCGCGTGGTCGTTGTTCAGGAAGACGGTAGCAATTGCAGTGTCGGTCAGATGATCATCTCGCATCTGGCGGCTCAAGGCGACATCTGGAATTCGATGATTAGTCCGCCGGTGCTCGTGACGAAATCAAACGTCATGATCGGTTACAATCCGATCTATGAATACGCCGCGCTACCGGATGTGGAGCGAATCGTCGCCGCAATCAGGCAGTCGGTTTCTGTCGCGCAGCAGAAAACAAGTGTAGTGGCGGCCGTGTCGGCCGCGGACATGCGGAAGCATGTCCCTCCGGAGGGACGCGCTTCCGCGCGTCCGCAGACATCGCGCACGCAACAGATCGTCGTCCCAATCATGGGCGAAGGAATTCGCGCCGCCAAAGTCGTTAGTCTGTTGAAGAAGCCGGGTGACAAAATTCAACACGACGATCCGTTGTGCGAAGTGGAAACGGACAAGGCGGTCTATCCAATCGAATCGTCATTTGCCGGAACAATGGGCGAATGGAAAACGGAAGTGGGCGCCAACGTCGAAATCGGCGAGGAACTCGGTACGATTCTGGTGGAAGGCGAAGAAGGCGCGCTCGAAGACCAGATGGAGCACGCCGCCGAAATTTCTTCCGACCAACAGCCGAACGGCGCTGATGTTTCCGGATCGGCCGAAACGAAACGCGTTGCTCCGCGAAAGTCCGATGGAATTGAGCCGGCGCTTTCGCCCACAATCACGCGGCGCTTGAACCGCGTTGTTCCCGCCAATCTGCAGATCGACGCGCAATGGGATGCGATTCGAAAAGCGCGCGATGCGGCAAAGAAGAAAAACGGAAGTAACGCGCCTTCGCCTTCCGTCATGCTTGCGTGGGCCGTCGTTCGCGCGATGGAAAAGCACGCACCGTTTCGTCGACTCATGATGGAAGACGATCAAATCATCGAGAACGATGAATTCGATCTCGGTGTCGCTGTTGCGCTCGAAGATGATCGTCTCGCGACCGCCGTCGTTAGCCGCGCGAACAAACGCGACTGGCCGGACTTCGTGCAACGTTACAATGAAACGGTCGAGCAAACTCGCACCGGCCGCGTCGACGCGGTCAACGCGCCAGTCGTCATCAGCAGTCTTGGCGCATTTGGTGTGCGGACGGGAGCGCCGATCGTTGTGCCACCGTCCGTTGGCACATTGTTTATCGGGAGCGCGCACCAGGAAATGATTGGTGACGGCAAGAAAAGTGAGCCGGTCGAAGTGGTTACGCTGTCACTGACTTTCGATCATCGCGTCGTGAACGGCGCCGGTGCCGCCAACTTCGTGCACGAGATCAAACAACAGATCGAGAATTTCAAGATTCCGAACGCAGCGAGCGCGCCCGTCGGAACATAGACTTCCAGTCTGTGCGCCCGGCGGGTTTTCAATCCGTCGAATGCAACCCACCGAATACAACGCGCCGAAACCGTTTACCCGCGTAGAGAAAATTCCCTCAGCCGCCTCGCAGTTCGCTGAATCGACATACAGCGAAGAAAATCTCCGCTGGGCGCACAGGGCACAGCCCTATGTTCCGACTTTATCGTTCCACCACTTCGAAAGTCGCGCATCGGGAACTTGCGGAATCGCCTGACCGACGTCCGCGTAGTGCGAAGTGTCATTGAACAAGGTCAAGCGCGCGCGTGTTGGATCCTTGAAGTCGACGATGTTCAGCGCTGCGGGACTTTGATCGAGATTGTCGCGATAACGGCGCGGATCGAAACCGAGCAATGAGCTGAGGAGCAGACGAATCGTCGCTTTGTGCGAAACGACGAGTATGCACGAAGTCGGATGCGCGCGGACGAGATCAATCAAGCACCGGCAGCGCGCGAGCAGTGACGGCGAGACCGCTTTCGCCCCCTTCCGGCGCAAATGTGTACGGATCTTTCTCCCACTGCGCGCATTCTTCCGGGAATTTTTTTTCCACTTCGCGCCGCGTCATCTGCTCCCAGTGTCCGTGGGAAATTTCGCGCAAACCGTCGCGTGGTTGCACTTCTAATCCGTGCGGTTCGGCGAGGATCCGCGCCGTTTCCATGGTGCGGCCGAGCGGTGAAGCATAAACGGCCGAGATTTTTTCCGTTCGCAATCGTTTTGCGAGATGGCGTGTTTGTTCGCGGCCTTCATCGGAAAGTGGAATGTCGGTCGCGCCGGCAAACCGATCCTCCGCGCCCAGGATTGTGACACCGTGGCGAACGAGAAAAACGCGCGCTGCCGTCGAAGACATAATGCGCGCTTATTGCGCCCAGTTTGGTGGACGTTTTTCCAGAAACGCCGCGATGCCTTCTTTTGCTTCGGCCGATTCGCGCGCCTGCATATGGTGTTTAAGGGCAAGCTCGACATCGTGTTTCACCGAAGCAGACCAGAGTTCTTCAATCAGACGCTTCGTGTTACTAAGTGCGCCCGGCGCGTTTTGTAATATGTCGTTCACGAGCTTCTGCAATTCTTTCTCCAAATCGTTAGGCTGAACGATTCGATTGATCAATCCGATCTCGAGCGCGCGCTGCGAACCGATCAGTTCCGAAGTAAGAACTAATTCGCGAATGTGGCGTTCATGCAATTGCCGGCGCAAGAATGTCAGAACAAGGCCGGCGACAAGTCCGCGTCTCGCTTCCGGGTAGCCGAATTTTGTGTGCGCTTCGGCAATCACGAAATCACATGTCGACATGACTCCAGCGCCACCGGCAACGGCCGCGCCGTGCACGGCTGCGATTGTGATCAATCGTGTTTGGCTAAGCGTAATCAAAGTCTTCGCCACGATTTCAGCGGCCGCGTGCGCATCCTGCGTCAGCGCCGTTTCCTGCAGATCGAGCCCGGCGCAAAAACATTTGCCGGCGCCACGAAGAATCAGCACGCGCTGTTTATCATCCGCGCCGATCGAGTCGACTGCGGCGATGAGGTCCTTCATCAACTCGACGGTGAGAGCGTTGCGACGCTCAGGTCTGTTCAGGGTGACAACGCTAACGTGCGGATTTTGTTTTTCGACAAGGACAACGGGCATAAAGCGGATGATGGATTAACTTCGCATAATGGATTCCGTCAAGATTGTCGAATGCCCGCGCGATGCGTGGCAGGGGCTGAAGATTCAGATTCCGACGGAACGCAAGGTGGCGTACCTGAGCGCACTTATCGCCGCTGGATTCCGGCACATTGATGCGGTGAGCTTTGTTTCGCCCAAGGCGGTGCCGCAAATGGCCGACAGCGAAGCGGTGCTCGGCGAGCTTCAGCCGCCTAACGAGGTGGAAATTATCGGGATCGTTGTGAACGAAAAGGGCGCGGAGCGCGCGATCGCAACGAAGAAGGTGCGAACGCTTGGTTATCCATATTCAATTTCGGAGACGTTCCTGCGACGAAATCAAAATCAATCGCCTAACGAGAGCGAGACGATACTAAAGCGGGTCAAGGCGATGGCCGATGAAGCCGGGCTGGGAATGGTCGTTTATATCTCGATGGCATTCGGCAATCCGTACGGGGATCAATGGAATGAAGCGGAGGTTGCTGCCGCCGCGAAAAAGATCAGCGACATTGGCATTCGTTCCATTTCGTTGGCGGATACAATCGGAGTGGCAGACCCGGAACTGATTCAACGCGTTGTCGCGAAAGTGCTGCACGACGACTCTGAGATCGAATTGGGCGTGCACCTGCACAGCACGCGGGAGAGCGCGGTCGGAAAAAATTCTGGCGGCGTACGATGCCGGTGCCAGACGATTCGATTCGGCAATGGGCGGACTAGGCGGTTGTCCTTTCGCGCAAGACGAACTCGTCGGCAACATTCCGACCGAGGAAGTTTTGCGAGCGTTGGAACAACGCGGCGTGAATTCGCGGATTGATCTTTCGAAAGTGGCGATATTAAACGCTGCCATTAGCGCAGAATTTTCGGTGTAGTGGCGGGCGTGTCGCCCGCATCGAAGCATTGCGGCCGGCACGGCCGCCTCTACACCTAAGTTTGAATGACGCCGGTGTGAAAGCGCGCTTTCGGCATCGGGCGTGAAACGTATTGCAGTAGCCTAACGAGAACATCGCGCGTTTCGTGCGGCTGAATGACGGCGTCGACCCAGCCGCGCGCGGCGCCGTAACGAATGTCCGTTTGTTCCTCGTAAGATTTTTTCACTTTCTCGCGCAGACGTTCGAGTTCTTCGGGCGTGGATTTTTTGTCACCGCGATCGCGCGCGCGCGCAAGAATGCTGAAGACGGTGTCGGACGCTTGCGCCGCACCCATGACCGCATAGCGCGCATTCGGCCACGCGAGAATGAAACGCGGATCGTAGGCTTTGCCGCAGAGCGCGTAGTTGCCCGCGCCGAACGAACCGCCGACAACGACCGTGATTTTCGGTACGATGGAATTGCTGACGGCGTTAACCAATTTCGCGCCGCTGCGAATGATTCCGCTTTGCTCCGCGTCCCGACCGACCATGAATCCGGTTACGTCCTGGAAAAAAATGATCGGCAACCCGGTTTGATTGCAGTCCATGATGAAGCGCGCGGCCTTGTCAGCGCTATCGTGATAGATCACGCCGCCCATCTGTATCCCTTCCTTTTTCGTGCGCACCTGCAAACGCTGGCTGGCGACAATTCCAACCGAATGACCGCCGATGCGCGCATAAACGGTGACGAGCGTCTTGCCGTAGTCTGCCTTGTATTCGTCGATTGAATCCGCATCGACGATGCATGCCAGCATGTCGCGCGTGTCGTAGGTCATTTGTCCATCGACGCTCATTAATTCGTAAACCGTGTCGGGTTTTTTCGCCGGCTCTTTCCCTTTCATTGGCGAAAATGGATGCTCCGCTTCCGGAAGATGCGCGACTAACGAGCGCAGTTGTTTCAAACAGGATTCGTCATCCTTTTCCCAGAAATCGACCGTGCCGCTGACCTCGGCGTGCATCTTTGCGCCGCCGAGTTCTTCGGCATCGACAATTTGTCCGATCGCCGCCTTAACGAGTGATGGACCGGCGAGATAAAGACCGCTCCCTTCCGTCATTAGAATTTTGTCACACAAAACCGGCAGGTACGCGCCGCCGGCAACGCAGTTACCCATAATCGCGGCGAACTGCGGAATTCCAGCGGCGGAAATGACGGAGTTGTTGCGGAAGATCCGACCGAAATCGTCTTCATCGGGAAAAATTTCGTCCTGCATCGGAAGAAAAACGCCGGCGGAATCGACGAGATAGATGATCGGCAGCGCGCATTCGAAAGCGATGCGCTGCGCACGAATCAATTTCTTGCAGGTCTGCGGAAAGAAAGCGCCGGCTTTCACGGTCGCGTCATTCGCGACAATCATGCATGGAATGCCGGAAACATTTCCAATCCCGGCGACTGCGCCGGCGGCGGGAACGGTGCCCCACTGTTCGTACATTTTGTAGGCGGCCCAAAGTCCGACCTCGAAAAACGGTGCACCTTTGTCCAACAAACGCGCAATACGTTCGCGCGCAGGTAACCGACCCATTTTGCGCTGACGATCTTGACCGGCTTTACCGCCACCTTCGCGCAGAATCGCTTCTTCCTTCTCGATCGCGCGACAAAGCACGCGAAAAGTCTCGCTTGTAGCGGAAGGAGTCTTAGACATCACAAGAACAATTCAGTCGGGGCGCTTAGGCCCCTCCCACATTATTCCACATCAATAAAGATCCATCTCGGAGCCGTAAACGCCGTCACCGCGAATGGAACGCAATCGCCGGCGGCTGCCGCGCTCAGATTCGGGGCGATTGATGCGCTCAAGCGCTGCCCTAACGAGTAATGGAACGGCCGCGAGCGCTCCGACAGAAACGAGCGTGATGGCGGCGGCAGTGCGCACCGGGCGCTTCATTTTGTCCGCGACCAAAATTCCCAGCCCGAGGCCAAAGGCCGTGCGCGTGAGTGTAAGCAAACCATCGAGCGGAAGTTGCTCGGCCGTTTTTGGAATGGATATCGGGAAGGACATCGCCTACCCTTATACGTCTCGTTTCTGAAAAGGAAATGGGAAATCTTGCGAGCGCGGTGGCCGCGATTCGCGACGAGAAAAAATGCCAAATCCCATTTATGCGTTGATCCTGGCGGGTGGAAGCGGCGAACGTTTCTGGCCCTTAAGCCGGCGCGCGCGGCCGAAACAACTGCTGCGTCTCGTTTCCGATCTGACACTTTTGGAAGAAACGGTAAACCGTCTCAGCGGATTAGTGCCGCAGGAGCGCATCGTGATTCTGACGAACGTGGACCAGGAAGCGGCCGTACGGGAATTAATGCCGAAACTTCCGAAAGAAAACATTCTGGCGGAACCGGCGAAACGCGACACGGCGGCGGCGATTGCGCTCGGGGCGGGTTGGGTTGCGCGGCGCGACCATTCCGCGACGATGCTCGTGCTTCCGGCTGATCACATTATCAAAGACCGCGCCGCTTTTCAAAAGACGTTAATGACAGCAGTGCGCGCCGCCGAGGAAACAGGCGCGCTCGTCACGATCGGAATCAAACCGACGTGGGCGTGTCCCGGATTCGGTTACATCGAGCAAGGCGAAAAAATTCAACTGCGCTCGGCCAAGGGCGAAACCGAAATCCACCGCGTCATTCGGTTTCGTGAAAAACCAAATGCCGATCTGGCGGAATCATTTTTGCGCAAAGGAAACTTTCGCTGGAACGCCGGCATGTTCGTCTGGTCCGTGCCGACCGTGCTGAGCGAATTCAATCGACAGTCACCGGAACTGGCCAATTTCATTTCGCAGATTCGCGCGCCGGGAGATTTCGAAAAAATGTTGCGCGAGCGTTTCAGCAAGCTGCCGAAGATTTCCTTCGATTACGCGATCATGGAGCGCGCGGATCGCGTGCTGGTAGTGGAAGCCGGTTTTGACTGGGACGATGTCGGCAGCTGGACGGCCGTCGCAAATTATTTCAAGCGCGATGAGAAAAACAACGCGAGCAATTGTCCGATCACGGCGATCGATTCAACAGGCAACATCATTTCGGATCAGAACGGTGCGAATATCGCGCTGCTCGGCGTGCATAACCTGATCATCGTGCGCACGGAGGATGCGCTGCTCATTTGTCACCGGCATCAGGCAGAAAAGATCAAGGACCTCGTCGCCAAAATTCCGCCGGAGTTGCAGTGAGCACTCATGCTCCGATGAAGCGACTGCTCGGTCTCGATCTTGGAGACAGACGCGTGTCGGCCTCGCGATTTCCGACGAACTCGGTTTGCTTGCGCATCCATTGGAAACATTTCCGGCTGAGAGCGAGAAAAAATTGATGGCGCATATCGCGACAATCGTTCAGGAAAAAAACATCGAGCAGATCGTTCTCGGATTGCCGCGAAACATGGATGGCAGTTTCGGTCCGGCCGCGGAACAGGCATTGCAATTTGCGGAGAAACTTCGCGCCGTTGTCGCGTGTCCGGTCGTGACATGGGACGAACGCCTCACGACGGTCGCGGCAAATCGCGCCTTGCGGGAAGCGGGACGCACCACACGGACGACGCGCGGGCAGGTCGACCAGGTCGCTGCGCAAATGATTCTGCAGGGTTATCTCGATCATCTGCAACTGCGGCGTGACGAGCAACCGGCGCGATAATGTCCGCGCGGTTGAAGCTCATCATCGCTTACGACGGCAGCGCATTTGCCGGCTGGCAAAGCCAGAAACATGGCAACACGATCCAGGATCGGCTCGAAGCCGCAATTAAACGCGTAGTCGGAAAACGTTTACCGGTTCACGGCGCTGGACGAACCGATGCGGGAGTGCATGCCACCGGACAATGCGCTCACGTCGATCTGCCGGATCGCGCGCGTTCGCCTAACGAGTGGCAACGGATGCTAAACGCTTTGCTGCCGCCGCAGATTCGCGTCATGCGGGCGCGCTTTGTCGCGAACGATTTTCACGCACGGTTTTCCGCGCGCAGAAAAACATATCGCTATCGCATTTGGACAGCCGCCGTGTTGTCGCCATTCGAGCTCGGACGAGTCTGGCACGTGATGAAATCAGTTGACCCCGCAAAAGTTCAACGTGCGACGGAATTATTCGCCGGCACACACGACTTCGCGGGCTTCGCCGCGAATCGTGGCACAGCACCGACGTCAACGACACGGACAATCCACCGCGCGACTGCCAGAAAATCGGGCGCAGTTCTCGTGATCGAATTCGCGGGCGACGGTTTTCTTTACAAGATGGTGCGAATGATGGTCGGCGCGATTGTCGAGCATGCGACCGGCAAAATTTCTCTCGCAAGCGTTCGCCAACGCCTCACCGCGCCGCGAGAGACGAGGGCAACGCGGTTTGTCGCTCCCGCCGAAGGCCTGATTCTCGTTAGAATTCACTACTAGGCCAATCGGCCGAGCGTCAGCGCCGTCGCGAGCGGTAATCGCCTGCGCATTGGCAAAGGACCTGCTTGTGGAAATTATAATGGACCAGACGCAGGAATCGGCGGCCCGCGCCACTCCGGTCGCCGCTTCCAAAACACCGCTTTTGGGACAGGGCGCTGGCTGGCTTTTCAGTCCCAGCCATTTTCGTTTCAAGTTGCTCTCCGGCACCGCAGTCGGCGTGACCGTCATCGTCCTTCTCGCCGGGATTTTTCTTTTTGTTGCAGTCCGAAATTATCAGCAGGCGAATCTGCGTACTCACACGATCGAAGTCATCCGTCTTTCGAGCCTGATTGAAAATGACCTCGATGCGCTTGAAGGCGCACATCGCGGTTTTCTTTTGACCGGCGACGATGCGTATCGTGAGACATTCGAACGACGACGGGACCAGATCCAACAACAGGTAGACGATTTGGTCGCCTTGATCCTGGAAAGCTCTCCGCAACGCAAACGCATCATGAAGGTGCAGGAAACGGTGCACGAGTGGCTAAACACGATCGGTCGTCCAGAGATGGACAAGAGGAAAGCATCCGGTTTCAGTTTGCGCGGAACAAATGGCGCGTCTCTTGGTGCGTCGATTCTGGAAGAGGCAAGGCGAAACCTGCAATCCATCCAGGATGAAGAGCAGATCCTGCTCAATCGCAAGACGCTCGCTCACGAGTGGCCGATTCAATCGAGCCAGATGTTAAACTTCCTGCCCAAACTTGAGCGCTCCGTCATCGAAATGGAAAAGGAAAAGCGCGGCTTTCTTTTGACCGGTGAAAACACTTTTGCCGAGGCTTACAAACACGCGGTTGCTGATTTCTATACGGTTCATGGCTACCTCACGGCCCTCGTTGTCAATTCGAGCGAGCAGGCCGGTTTGCTTGCCGATCTGCGCGAACGTGTCGAAAACTGGATCGAAAATTCGGCAAAGCCGGACATGAACGCAAAACGCGCTGGAAAAAATCCTTCGCGCGCCGATAACGATCGCAGCGAAGCGCTCATGGGCGCAATTCGGAACAGCATCAGCAATTTCGAACGCAATGAGCTCCACGGCTACGAAGAACTTACTGCGGCGGCAAAACGTCAGCGCATCATCAAGACAGTAGCGCTCGGCGTCCTGTGTGTGTTTGCCGCGGGACTGCTCATTTTTTCGAGCATGTATACTGTCTCGCTGGCGCGCAAACAGTTGACGAAATTGGAAGGCGCGGAAGTGCGAATCCGCGCCATCATCGATAACATTCTCGACGGCATGATCGTGGTGGACGGCGAAGGCACGATCCAAACCATGAATCCGGCCGCGGAAAGAATGTTTGGCTGTGTCGATAATGAAATGGTCGGCCACAAGTTCACGAAGTTGATTCCCAAATGCTATGTGCCGGCGCCCGGCACTGAGCCGATCGCTTGTGCGTGGGAAGATATTTCGCAACGAACCGGCAGCATGACGCTCGCCGTCGGACGGACGCGTAAACAAACAACTTTTCCGATTGAAATTTCGCTTAGCGAAATGGAGGTCGATCAGCAGAAACATTACATCGCGATGGTGCGCGACGTGACGGACCAGAAGCGCTTTGAAAAGGAACTGGCCGCCGAAAAGGAAAGCCTCGCCGTGACGCTGCGCTCAATTGGCGACGGTGTCATCACGACAGACGTGCAGGGCAAGATCATCATGATCAACCATACCGGCGAGACCCTTACGGGTTGGTCGTCGCGCGATGCGATCGGACAGCCGCTAAAAACAGTTTTCGATATTGCGATCGATCTCGCCGCGCAGGCCCGCGTGCAGAAGAGCGGTTTCCGCACCGAAGCGCAATCGCTTCTGCTCAGTCTGCCGGAGAATGCGACCCTTCGTTCCAAAGAGGGCGTTGAGCGCGTAATCGAACAGGTCGCGTCGCCGATTCGCGACAGCAAAAATGAAATCGCCGGTGTCGTTCTCGTCTTTCGCGATATCACGGAGCGGCAGAAGAACGAGGACGAGCGGCGCAAAGCGGAAACGCTGGAACAGCTGGGCTTGCTTGCCGGCGGCATCGCGCACGACTTCAACAATCTGCTCACGGCCATCATTGGAAATATTTCGCTCGCTTCGCTGTTGCTCCCGCCTGACGACGAAATGGTGGCACGGCTTAACGACGCCAAGAACGCTTCTTTGCGCGCGCGCGATCTCGCGCAGCAACTTCTCACTTTCGCCCGCGGCGGCGCGCCGATTAAGAAGACCGCTTCCATTGGCAAACTGATCCAGGACACGGTCAGTTTCTCGCTACGTGGCAGTCACAGCCGCAGCGAATTTCATTTCGGTGCAGACTTGTGGCCCGCCGAGATTGACCCCGGCCAGATCAGTCAGGTCATTGCCAACCTTGTTGTCAACGCGGATCAGGCGATGCCTAACGGCGGAACGCTTCGCGTCTCCTGCGATAATTTCATCTACGACGGACAAACTGAGCCGACCGTTTCCGATTTGTCGCCGGGTGAATACATTCGCATCAGCATCAAGGACGAAGGAACTGGTATTTCAGAACATTATCTGAAACGGATTTTTGATCCGTACTTTACGACGAAATCGCACGGCAATGGTCTAGGTCTCGCGACCACCTACTCCATTATCAAGAATCATAACGGATTGATCACGGTGGAATCGCAGCTGCATGTCGGTTCCACATTCACGATTTATCTGCCGGCGTTAAAGGACCAGATGTTGCCTTCGGAGTCGGCGAGTCTGACACCGGCGCCGATGACGCGCGATGGCGTGGCCGGCGGGCGCATCCTTATCGTTGATGATGAAGAAGCGATTCGCGCGCTGGTTGAGTTCACCTTGACGCGCCTTGGCTATCAGGTCGCGCAGGCAGAGAATGCGCAGGAAGGCGTGAATCTCTATCGCGAAAAACTCGAAGCGGGCGAACGTTTCGATGCCGTCATTCTCGATCTCACTCTCCCGGGCGGAATGGGCGGCAAGGAGGCCTTGAAGAAATTAATCGAGATCGATCCAACGGTGAATGCGATCGTCTCGAGCGGTTATGCGACCGACGCGACCATGAGTCGCTATCAGGATTTTGGTTTCCGCGGTGTTATCGCAAAACCGTATGAGGCATCTGAGCTTGGGCGCATCGTGCACGATGTCATCACGGCGAACCAAATCGATTCCGTGCAGGACTATCCGATGGAGCAGGCTGCTTCCGCCTAACGAGCGGGCAGCTCCTTCATGAAGCGCAGCCCGGTCCGGGCGTAACCAAGCGATTCGTAGAATTTGTGCGCGTCCTCGCGCGTGAATCGACTGGTGAGAACGATGCGGCCAACCTTTTTTTGCGCGAGATAATCTTCCGCGAAACGAATGAGCTCGCGTCCGAGTCCGCGTCGGCGCATATCTCCTCGCACGACAAGCGCGATGATTCTGCCGTTGCGATCGTTGTGCTCGTAACTGGGGCAATCGGACAGGCCGATCATTCCAAACACATCGTTTCCTTCGGCTGCGACAAAGGTCGCAAAGGTCTCGTCGCGAGAAATCATGTGCATTCGCCCCGCCATCTCCTCGGCCGAAGTCGGGTAACCGAGCTGCGTCATCAATTCAGCGAGCTGCAATGCATCGCCCTCCTGCGCAGGACGAATCATTGTTCGTTAGGCGGACAACTCCTCCGGGCGCAGCCGCGGCAGAAGCTGGTCCAGAATTGTTGCAACCGATTCATCGAGTTTTTGCTGATCTGTGCGCACGACAATCTCCGCGTCTTCCGGCGGCTCATACGGCGCATCGATTCCGGTGAAGTCGCGAATTTTTCCCGCGCGCGCCTTTGCGTAGAGGTTTTTCGGATCGCGTTCCTCGCAGACTGCGAGAGGCGCATCGACAAACACCTCGACAAACTCCGCATTGCCTTCGAGCGCAATCTCACGCGCGCGCCGACGTTCGCGACGATAGGGTGAAATGAAAGCCGTGATCACGACCGTGCCCGCGTCCGCCATCAGCTTCGCCACTTCACTGACGCGTCGAATATTTTCCACGCGATCTTCCGGCGAGAAACCAAGATTGGAATTGAGGCCATGACGAATGTTGTCGCCATCGAGCACGTAGGTATGAATGGCGCGTTTGAAAAGTTCGCCTTCGAGAGCCTGCGCGATCGTCGATTTTCCTGCTCCGGATAAACCTGTCAGCCAAATAACCGCGCCACGATGTCCGTTGGTCACCGCGCGCTGACGCGCCGTGATTTTTTCTTCGGTCCAAAAGATATTTTTGCTTTTGACCGCGGTGCGATCGGTGTAAGCGCCGCCGAAAACAATTCCGCCGCCGCTGATTCTTCCGTCATCGATTACAACAAAACGGCCGAGATTTGCGATGCGATCGTGATTATCCAGAACGATCGCTGCCCGCGTTTGAATCGTGACGCGGCCGATTTCATTGCGCGCCACTTCTCGTCGCGGAGATGTTCGCGGTGTCTAGCGTCGCCGAATCCATGATCTGGTTGATGGCGACGACGCGGCCTTTCAATTCCTGCGTCGCGAGACGAATTGTGTACGGCGCATCGAGCCGCAAAGGCTCTTTCGCCATCCAGAAAAGATCGGCGTGAAAACGATTCGTTTCGATCGGCGTCGCGGTGGCGTGTGACGCGACGTAACCGCGCTCGACAAAAATCTGCTCGCGCAATGTTATTCCGATCGAATCTCCGGCTTGCGCTTCCTCCATCGGCCCCGCGCTCCATCGCTCAATCGTCGCAACGACGCTCGATTTGTTCGCGGGCGAAAAAACGAGACTGTCCCCTACCCTGAGCACACCGGTTTCGATGCGACCGGCAATGATGCGGCGTTCGTCGAAGCGATAAACATCCTGCACGCAAAAGCGCAGCGGCAAATCGATCGGCGATTTCGGCGGTGCCAAGTGATCGAAGGCCTCGAGCACACTCGGGCCGCCGTACCATTTCATTTTCTCGCTGCTCTTTCGCGCGATGTTTTCGCCTTGTTTCGCCGAAGCGGGAACGAAAATGCGCGCTTCCAATCCGAGTTGCGAAAGAAACGCGCGATATTCCGTTTCGATTTCGCGAAACCGTTTCTCGCTGTAGTCGGCCAGGTCCATTTTGTTGACGACGACAATGATTTGCCGAATGCCTAACAAACTGAGCAGATACGCATGGCGACGGCTTTGTTCCTGCACGCCTTCATTCGCCGCGATCACGAGAACGGCAGCATCCGCGCTCGAAGCGCCCGTGATCATGTTTTTCAAAAACTCCTTATGACCCGGCGCATCGATGATCATGTATTGCCGCTTGCTTGTGCGAAACGGAATCTGCGTCGTATCAATCGTGATGTTCTGCTCCTGCTCTTCGAGGAGCGCATCGAGGACAAACGCATACTCAAATTCCATCCCCTCTGCCTTGCATGCCTTCTGGATGCTCTCGATCTTTCCTTCCGGCAGCGAATTCGTGTCGTGCAGAATTCGACCGATCAACGTCGACTTCCCGTGATCAACGTGGCCAACGAAAACGACCTTCAGCGTTTCGCTTTCCTGTTTCACAAGAAGCCCTTTGCGCGAAGTTTCTGCATCGCGTTTCGCTCATGGTGATCCTGCGCGCGTCCGGCTCGTTCCGTTGTCCGCGTCTCTTCGAGTTCCGTAATAATCTCGTCAATCGTGCTCGCGTTGCTTACGACCGGCTTGGTGATCGGGCTGCAGCCTAACGAGCGAAAACGTTTTCCATCGCGCGCGAAATACATTTTCGGAATGGGAATGTTTTCGCGCTGGATGTAGCGCCAGATGTCGACTTCGCGCCAGTCAAGCAGCGGCTGCACACGCACGTGTTCGCCTTTCGCATTCGCAGTGGCGAATTGTCCCCAAAATTCTGGCGGCTGATCTTTGTAGTCCCATTCCGATTGCGCGTTACGCGGAGAAAAATAGCGCTCCTTCGCGCGCGTCGGATCTTCATCACGGCGGATCCCGGTAATCAGCGCATCCCATTTGTGCTCCGCGATCGCTTGCTGCAACGCGACCGTTTTCAATTCATGCGTCACCGTCACCGGATCATGCGTCTCGTAACCGATACCGCGCGCGCGCGCTTCCTCGTTGATCTTAACGATGAGATTGAGCTTGTAATGCTTCGTCGCCCATTCGCGAAACTCGAGCATCTCTGGAAATTCGTAAGTCGTATCGATATGCAGGATCGGGAACGGAATTTTTCCGAAAAACGATTTGAGCGCGAGCCAGATTAGAACGTTCGAATCCTTCCCCATCGACCAGGGCATGGCGATGTTCTTGAACGTGTGATACGCCTCGCGAAAAATGAAGACGCTCTGGTTCTCAAGCGCGTCTAGATGGTTACGCGTAGGTGTAGTCATTTGTCCGGAAGCGGTTCTATACTATTGAGATGCTCGCGTCGCAATGGACGCACGTGAAGCACCAAATCCCAAACCCCAAGCTCCAAAGAAATTCCAAGCTCCAATCTTCAAGAAGCAGATGCTATTGGTTGTTTGAAGCTTGATTATTGGAGCTTCCCTGGAGCTTGGTGCTTGGGATTTGGTGCTTTGATCGTCGCTCTTGCGCGCAGCATGCGCCTTCCTAATCTTCTCCATGCCGGAAACGCGCCCCGCCGCTTACGATTCGAAAATCGAGGGCAACGTCATCTTCACGCGACTGGACGCGGCGATGAATTGGATGCGAAAAAATTCGCTGTGGCCGATGCCGATGGGGCTGGCCTGCTGCGCCATTGAGTTAATGGCGACGGCTGCCTCGCGTTTCGATATCGCGCGTTTCGGCGCGGAAGTGATGCGGTTTTCGCCGCGACAATGCGACGTCATGATCGTTGCCGGCACGGTGACCTACAAAATGGCGCTCGCGGTAAAGCGCATTTACGAACAGATGCCCGAACCGAAATGGGTCATCGCCATGGGCGCCTGCGCGTCGACTGGCGGAATGTATCGATCGTACGCGGTCCTCCAGGGAATCGATCAGCTGTTGCCAGTCGATGTTTACATCTCCGGTTGTCCGCCACGGCCGGAAGCGTTGCTCGCAGGTTTGATGCGATTGCAGGACAAAATTTCGGGCGAGCGCTCCTTCACCGCGCAAAAACGTACGTTGATGGACAAGCTGGAACCGATGCTGCCATGACCGGCACCGAATTGCTCGCGTCGCTCGAAAAATTATTCGGCGCAAAGATTCTGGAGAAATCCGAGTTCCGCGGCGAACTGACATTCACGATTGCCACGGAAGATCTGCGAGAAGTCGCGCGTTTTTGTCGTGACGATCTCTCTTTCGATTACCTCATCGACATCACGAGCATCGATAATTTCGGCGATGATCCGCGCTTTGAAATTGTCTACGAGCTTTATTCGATGACGCTTGCCGTTCATTTGCGGTTGAAAATTCGCGTATCGGAAGACGCGGAAACGGTCGACACAGTTTCCGAAATCTGGCCGACGGCGAACTGGCACGAGCGCGAGATTTACGACATGATGGGCCTTCGTTTCAAAGGTCACCCGGACCTGCGGCGAATTCTAATGTGGGAAGGTTATCCGTTCTTCCCGCTGCGAAAGGAATTCCCGCTCGCGGGCAAAGCGAGCGAGATGCCGGACGTCGCCTTTACCTCCGCCGCGCCATTGGAAGGCGGACCATTCGTCACGTTGCCGAGCACCGCGACATCCAAAGATCGCGAACCGCGCGCGCGTCCTGCGGACTAAGAATTTCTTCTAGTGATATGAAGCAATGTCCAACTTGCGGCCGGGAACTGCGGGCCCAGTCCCTTTTGTCCATCAATGTCGATGAGTGTCCGCATTGCAAAGGAATCTGGTTTGAAAAGGACGAACTGCGTCATTCAAAGGATCACGCCGACAAAGATCTGAACTGGATGGATTTCGAAATTTGGAAACATCCGGATCTTTTTGAAATTGAGCCGCGACATTTGAAGTGCCCGAAATGCCAAACGGAAATGGTCGCGATTCGTTACGGAGAGACAAAGGTCACCGTGGACTACTGCAAAAATTGTCAGGGCATTTGGCTCGACCGAAATGAATTCAAACAAATCATCGATGCTCTTGAGAATGAACTGACGACCAAGACAACGTCCGAGTATGTTCGGGCCAGCATCGAAGAAGCCAAAAAACTATTCACCGGCTCCGAGTCTTTCTTGTCAGAATGGCGAGATTTGAAAACGGTGCTTTGGCTGCTCGAGCTGCGTTTCTTTGTCGAAAATCCGCGTCTCATGGATGCGGTGACAAAGATCCCGCCGAGTCCGATCAGTTAACAGAGGCAGCGTTTTCGAACGTGATAGAAATTCCTGCGGACTCTTCATTTGAAGACCTGACCGATTCGTGGCTGTCTTACCGCCCATGAAAGGGCGAGCGGCTAAGGCGCAATTGCGTCAACCTCCAGAATCCCATTCGTGGCAGTTCTTCGCCAAAGCTGCGGCAATCTTCATCGTCGTCTGCTTCGCATATTGGCCGGCATTGCACGCCGGTTTTGTTTGGGATGACGAGCCGTTGGTGACAGCGAACCCGTTGCTGCGCAGTCTTTCCGGTTTGGGCGAAATCTGGACCGGCTCGAGAACAGCAGATTATTTTCCGATCACCAATTCGGTCTTCTGGATTGAGTACCATCTCTTCGGGAAAAACGCAGACGGATACCATGTGGTCAACATTCTTCTGCAGGCAGTCAACGCGCTGTTGGTCTGGCGCGTTCTGCGACGGCTTGAGATACCGGGAGCGTTCCTGGCCGGCTTGATTTTTGGGATTCATCCGCTGCACGCAGAATCGGTGGCATGGATCTCCGAACTGAAAAATGTGCTCTCCATGTTCTTTCTTCTGCTGTCGGTGCTGTGCTTTTTCGAAAACGACGATCGGCGGATTTTGAGTGCACGGACCGCATACATTGCTTCGCTCATCTTTTTCTTGCTGGCGCTGCTCTCCAAAACACAGGTCGTATTTTTGCCTGTTGCGCTTCTGCTCTGCGCATGGTGGCGAAACTCACGACGTCCGGAAAACGAGAGTAAAAATCTTCGTAAAGATTTCATTCGAACGCTGCCATTCTTTCTCATCGCGGTCGTCTTGGGTCTGGTAACGATCTGGTTTCAGAATCGCGGAATTGGCGAAGAGGAAATCGTTCTTGGGCCATTGAGTCGGCGCCTAACGAACGCAGGCCTGGCTGTCTGGTTTTATGCGAAACAAGTTTTTCTGCCGGTTCGATTGATGGCGGTCTATCCGCGCTGGCGGTTTGATTCGCCTGCGCTGATCGAATGGTTGCCGTTGATCGCGCTCAGCGTCGCACTGGTCGCGCTTTGGTTTTGGCGAAGTCGTTTCGGGCGCGCTTTATTCCTCGCCACCGCCTGTTTTATCGTTGCTCTGGCTCCCGTTGTCGGTTTAGTGCGCATGGCCTACGCGCGCAGCGGAACGATTGTTGCAGATCATTTGCAATATTTCGCCGACATCGCGTTGATCGCGCTTTTCAGCGCAGGTGTCGCGCGTCTCTGGGCGTCGAAACGTCAGGCTGTGCGGATTGTTACCGGCGTTGCAGTTCTACTGCTCGTTGGCGCAATGGTCAGTTACACTTGGGCGCGAGCGTCTGTTTTTGAGAATGAGGAAACCCTCTGGCGAGATAATTTCGCGAAGAATCCCGACGCGTGGCAGGGCCACAATCGTTTGGGCGAGCTTTACTTTAACCAGGGAAAATTCTCCGAAGCGGCGCAACATTTCGAGCGCGCGGTCGAACTGAAGCCCGAGCTGGCGGACAATTACAACTGGGTCGGTCTCGCGCATTGCCGGCTGGAACGATTCGAGGAAGGCATCGCCGAATACCGAAAAGGTTTGGCGTTAAAGGAAGAGAAACCCTCCACGGCGCACACGAAATCGACCGCCACAATGCGAACGAATCTTGCCAACGCGTTGACGTTCACGGCGAACAATCTGAGCGAGTCGTCGAACGAGGAAGATCGGAGAATTGCAATGCAGCGATACGAAAACGCAATTAACGAATACGAAAAAGCGCTGAAGATCGAACCGAACCAGCCGGCCGTGCACCGCAATCTGGGAATTCTTCTCGCCAGGTTGGGAAGAAACACAGAAGCAATCGCTCATCTTCGAAAAGTATTGCAGCTCGTGCCTAACGAGCCAATGGCGCGCGAAACACTTGATGTGCTTGAAGCGCAGAGTCGCTAACGAAGCGAATTTGGGATATGCGGAAAAGCGCCGCGATGTCTTCACCATCCGTTTCCATTATTGTTCCAACTCGCAACGAGGCTGAAAACATCGACCCGCTCGTTTCGCAGATCGCCGCGCAAGGCGTCCCGTTTCGGGAAATCTTGTTCATCGATGATGATTCGACCGATGGGACGCGCGAATCGATTCAATCGTTGAGTCGAAGTCACCCGATTCGCTTAATCGAACAGAACCGCGACGAACCGGGTCTGGCTGCTGCAATCATGAGCGGTGCGGCTGCAGCTGAAGGAGATTTGTTGGTCGTGATGGATGCGGACCTGAGTCATCCGCCGGATCGAATCAAAGATCTGCTCGCTCCATTGCAGGCCGGAACGGCGGACATGGTCATCGGCAGCCGATACATCAAAGGCGGTTCGATTCCGGCGTGGCCGCTGTGGCGCCGAATTGTATCGCGCGCGGGTTCGGCCCTCGCTTATCCCCTAACGAAACAGCACGACTCAATGTCCGGTTTTTTCGCAATTGCGCGCGCGCGGTTGCTCGAGATCAACCCGCCAACCGTCGGATTCAAGATCGCTTTCGAAACGATTCTGCGCGGTGGCCCGACTTTGCGCGTCAGCGAGATTCCGATCGCGTTTCACGATCGCGCCCACGGCGAATCAAAAATGTCTTTTGGAATTGCGCTTCGCTTTTTTTATCGATGGCTGGTCGCAGTTTTTCGCCGGGCTTTGTCGCCAAATCCAAAGCGAGGCGCCTACGAAAGCAAGCATGGCGAAAACTGAAATCCATTTGCCGATCGTGAACGCGTTCGATGCATACTCGACGCGCAAAACATGGTGACCGGCGGCGAGTGGAACCGCGCGGAGGATGTAATTCGCGGGCAATAGTTGATAACTCGATTGCGAACTTCCCAGCAGAGCGACGGCGCGCCAGGATTTGGTGAACGCGTCGGTGATCAGCAAAATCGCCGGCTGATCGATGTCGGCTTTGATCGTAAGCGAATCCGTCGATGATCCAACAAGCTCAACCGTTCCCGCGTTTTCTGCGGGCGACGGTCGCGGTTCGGGTTCCGATTCCAAAATCACTTCGCGCGTCGGATCAAAATCACCGTGAAGCGCATCGAAAATCGCATCGCGTTTTTCGAGCACGCGATACTTTGAAATCAATTGGAGATGCGCCATTGGCGGCGTCGGCGCCTCAGCTGTTTCTAGTTTTCCTGCTCGTTCCGCAAACACGTATTGCTGTCGCAGCATCGCGAAAAGCGGATCGAATTGCGTGAACTTAACGTAGGACATTGCTTCGTTAGGATCGCCGCCCTGCGTCCACGTCATGAACTCGGCATAACGCCGGACCACTGTTGCGTCATATCCCCACATGTCCTGCGCACCGAGAATCATCGCAGTGTTCGGATTTCTGACGTTCATAATCCGGTAATCGCCGGGGTGTTCGGCGAGAAAACTCTTTTCCTCGGGATTAACAAAAGTTGCGCTGTCGGAGGTATCGCGGTTCGCGTGCGCGAAGACGAACATTTCGAGTACAGCCAGGCCGATCACGCCGTAAAGAGCTTTCAGTTTGCGCCGAACGAAAGCCAGGTTCATTGCGAGAAGAGCGGCGGTTCCGGCAGATAGGAACAATGAAGTTGCGCCTCGGTGTTGCGATTGCGCGATGAAATCGGCGCTGCTGTAAAGTTGCGGAAACAGATAGGACTGGCCACTGTCCCGACTCGCATTCAATAACGTCGACCATAAGGTTGTGCCTTTTGTCCACCAGACGGCAGCGCCGAGCGTCAACGCCAAAGCGAAAACAAAGATAGCAAAGCCCTGCGGAATTTTTTTCTGTCGGAACAAATGATCCAATCCGTTGGCGCCAAGAAGTATGAGAAAGAGCGAGGCGAGAAGAATGAATTTGGAAATGCTGCGGAACCGATCGAATCCCGGGACCCAGTTGTAGAGGAAACTGAATAACGGCGTGTAAAGGCCGAGGGCCAGCAGTAGACTAACGAGTATGATAATGATCGCCGGCAGCGTCGTTTTGCGTTCGCAACGAACGATGGCGTAAACAACCAACGCGAACGCAACGACGCCGATGAAAAGCGACGTCTCCCAGAGATACCAGCGTCCCCAGTATTTCGCCATCTCGCCGAAGAAATTCGGTGCGACGAGTGTGAGAAAATTTTCCGGCGGGAAAGCGACCATCGAAGCGAAAGCGAACGGCAATCGCAGTCCGCGAGTGCGTTTCGGCAGTCGTTTGGATGGCGGGCAGCAGTTGCACCGCGGCAAGGAGCGCGGCGCCGGGATAAATGCTCAGCAACGCTACTGCGCGTCGCCAGTTCCAATCGGAAAGCAATCTGAGCAGAGAATAAAGGCCCGCGATGATCGCGGTGTAGAAAACGTATTGCGGGAAACCGGCGAGTAGTTGCATCGCGACCGCGAACATTCCGAGCAGCACGGATCGGGGCCGGATGTTTTCGAACAGCGCATCGATCGCGCAAAAGATCAGCGGTGCCCAAGCCATCGCGCAGAGCTGCGGCAGATGGCCTGCGAAAACATGCGGGAAAAATGCACCGCAAAACATCACAGTCGCGCCGGCAAAGAAACTCGACGGTGCGTTCAAACCGCGTTGTCGCATCCAAAGAAACATGAACGCGCCAATGGCGAAGACATGCAGCGCTACCGACCAGTTAATCGCGACAGACAATGGCAGAATGAGAAAGATCCAGTTGGGCGGATAGAGCTGCGCGCCCTGCATGCCGCCGAAGTAAGGCGCGCCGCTGAAAATGTGCGGATTCCAAAGCGCGAGGTTTCCTTTTGCCAATTCGCTGAATCCGAAATTCCGCCATGCGTAATATTGCAGGAATAAATCGCTCGCTTGATTTCCGAGCACGCGCGTGCCGCCCGCGAACAAAACATCGGCAAACATTGCGAGTGTCAGCGCCAGCAGAAGCGCGAGAGAAATAATCGTGGAACGCCGTCGCGACATCAGTCAAGAATCGTGACGTGAGCGTCGCCAAAAGCAAACCCTACTGCTCGGGCCGAATGTAGATGACGAAGTTCCCGAAACGATTCGTGCGGGTGTAATGAGAGTCGATGTATTGCGCGATGGCCGGCGCATAACGATCGAACTCGCGTTCTTCCGCAAGCAATATTACCGCCGGCGGATCGTGCTCCGCTTCTTCGATAAAGCGCCGGTGATCCTGCGCAGTCTGGTCGCCCGGCCACAGATAATTCCACCGGGTCGGGTTATGGCGTTCGCTCAGAAAATAAAACATGGGCTGGTAAGGCAACGCCAGAATCGAGTGCGTCGGCGGGACGTATTGCTGCAATCCCCTAACGAATTCAGACACGACGCGCTGCTGTTCGATGCGCACGCCTCCGCGATCGAGAGCCAGCACTTCCGTGGCGCGTGAGACATCGGGGAGCAGAATCGGATGGAGCAGCCAGAGGAAGGAAGCGACCAGGAGCGCGAGAATTACCGACGAGCCGATGCGAAGATATTGATTCGCGATTTTCGATCGCACCGTGCTCCAGGAAAATGCAGTGAGAAGAAAAAACGGCGGCAACGTGATCAGAAGATGCGTTTGGTCTGATCGGACCATGACCTGCAAATAAAACAAAGCCGACCAGACGAGCAGGAACGCGAGCACTGTTTCACGGACTCCGAAGCGGCGGCGAAAAATCGACTGCGCCAGATAACCGGCGACAATTGCCTGCACCACGGGCGGCAGGTAATACAGTAGCACCACAGCTATTTCTGCCGCCGTTTTGCCGGCGGTAATTTTCGGAAACGGAAGGGAACTGGTTTTGCGGTAAGTGGCGATTGGGAAGACGACCAGTTGCCGGAACATTTCCGGCAATGCTCCCACTTCCCACCAGAAGACAATTGCCGGAACAACGACAACGCCGACTCCAATCAGCCAGAAAAATATCGTGCGCTTCAGATGTGTTTTCCGGACCGAATCATCCGCGCAGAAATGCAATGTGATCATGAGCGCGCAGACTGCAACGGCGGTGTAGATCGCCTGATCGTGTCGCAGAAAAAGTGAGATGGCGGTGAAGATTCCTGCAGGAATGGCGAGCCATTTTCTTCTCGTTAGGGTGGAGCAGATGAAAAGAAGTACGGCGACGCAGGAAGCGGCAATCCCCTGCCACACCGCGAGCGGGACAAAGTAAACGTAAGGGATCCCGAGCAGACACAACGGCGCCGCCGCTGCGATCGAAAGAAGCGCACCCGCGCCTAACGAGCGTGCGATGCCGTAGACGAGAACGGGGAGAAGAAGAAAGAGCGACAGACCGAGAACGCGCAGAGTTGCAAGCGATGTGGCGCAACATTGAAACAGCCCGGCCGCGACGTAATACGAAAGCGGCGGCTGCAGACTTACGAAATCGCGATGCGGGATTTCGCCGTGCGCCACACGCACCGCGCCGTAGGCCAGCAGCCCTTCGTCACGCCAGTCGATCCCTGAACGCCAGCGTGGATATGCGATCGCGGCCGCGGTCAAAGCCAGCAGCGCTACGCAGATGAGATCGTGAATCCACCAGGGTTTGATTTCGCGCATTTGCTCCAACTACAGCAAAATAAATGAAGAAGTGTGGTTTTTCTCTCTGTCATCCCGAGCGCAGCGAGGGACCTCACAATTTACAACCCGCGTAGTTTTTCGTGAGGTCCCTCGCTTTCGCTCGGGACGACCATCGTGCTGCTAAAGCGCTGTCTGCAGCAATTGAGCGAAGACCTCGCCTGACATCCTGCCTGTTTCCAACACATCGGCATGGCTCAGTTTCTCGGCACCGATTCCCGCAGCCCAGTTCGTTAGGCAGGAAAAACCGGCAACCTCCATTCCCAGCGCACGCGCCTGGATCACTTCGAGAACGGTCGACATCCCGATGGCGTCGGCGCCTAACGAGCGGAGCATTCGCACTTCCGCCGGCGTTTCGTACTGCGGGCCGAGCAGCCCTGCGTAAACGCCTTCGTGCAAAGTCATGCCGATTTGGTTTGCGGCAGTTCGAAATCGCGCTCGCATCTCCGGCGAATAACAATCGCTCATGTCGATGAAGTTTGGTTCGCCGATGAGCGGCGTGGTGCCGGTGAGGTTGATGTGATCGGCGATCATCATCCACGAACCGGGAGCAAAATCCTTGTTTGCCGTGCCCGCGGCATTGGTGACGATCAATTCCCTGATGCCGACGCGCGCGAGCACGCGAACGATGGCGGTAACTTCTTTGGCCGAATGGCCTTCGTAAAGATGGACACGCCCTTGTGCGAAAATGATTGGCCGTTTTCCAATTTCGCGAAAAACAAACCGGCCGGCATGCCCGGGCACGGACGGCTGTGCAATTTCTTCGAACGCTGAATAGGAAATGATCTGTTCCGTGGCTGCATCGTCGACGAGCGCGTTTAATCCGGAACCGAGAATGACGGCCGTCTGAGCGCGCCATTGGCGCAGACGTTGGTCCGCGTCCTCGTTCACGAGTTACGCTGCCGAAACAGGCGGTGCGGAAGCCGGTTTTTTCGTTGCGGCCATGACGTCCGGACGAAAACCCTCTTCGCGTTGTGAGAGCATTTTCGTGTCGGGTTTCGGATAGGCGATACGCGTATGGAGCATCGTCATGAGCGTGAAACGGAAGCGCTCGGCGATGATGCGCAATTCGGCCAGCGTCAGGTCCGATTCATCGAGCTGGCGATCGGCGATGCGTTGATCGATAAGCTCGTTCACGAACTGCTCGATCTTCTGCGGCGTCGGTTTTTCCAAAGTGCGGGATGCGCTTTCCACCATGTCGGCCAGACTGATGATCGCGCTTTCTTTTGTTTGCGGCTTCGGGCCGGGGTAACGGAAACTTTCCTCGCGCACACTGGAGATATCGTCTTCGCGCATGTTCATGATTTTGCCGCCGGCGCGCGCATCTTCGAGCTGCTGCAAAGCGCGTTTGTAAAAATAGTAAACGAGCGACGTGCCGTGATGCTGTTGGATGACGTCGATGATTTGCTGGTTCAAATGGTTCTTGATCGCCAGATCGACGCCTTCTTTCACGTGCGCGATGATGATCAATGCGCTCATCGTCGGCGCGAGATCGTCGTGCGGGTTGCGCTCGTAATTCATGTTCTCAGTGAAATACTCCGGCTTCACCAGTTTGCCGACGTCGTGAAAATAGGAGCACACGCGACAGAGCGTGGCGTTGGCCCCAATCGCTTCCGCAGCTGCTTCCGCAAGATTCGCGACGACAAGACTGTGATGGTATGTGCCCGGCGCTTCAATCGTCATCCGGCGCAGGAGCGGATGGTTCAAGTCCGACGCCTCAAGCCACGAGATGTCGGTCGTGATTTGAAAAAGATGCTCGAGGATCGGCAGCGCACCGCCAACGACCATGGCCGTGACAATTCCGTTACCGAAAGCAAGCGCGCTTTGCACGCCAAGCATCGTCCAATCGTTAGTCATGGGCGAAAACCAATTGATCGGGCCGATGAGTCCAAAGGTGAGCGCCAGCAGCCAGATCGCGAGCCCGACCCCAACACCAGCGCGAATGAGTTTACTGCGCCGACGCACCTGCATGGTGAGGTAAACGGCGGTGAAGCCACTGATCAATCCGCAAACAAGTAGCGGCGCATCGACTCTGCCGAACAAAATGCTGCCCCACAAACTAACGAACACGGCCGCATACAAGCCATGGTTGCGACCGAGCAAAACGCTGAGAACGAGAGGCGCCAGGGCGTAGGGCGCAATGAGCACGCCGTTTTCCGGTTTGAGAAAGCTGACCATTCCGCTGTTGCACAAAACGAGCAATCCCTTGGTGATAACGAGCTGAATAAAAATTGCGCCAAAAACCAAGAGTAGCCGCGACGCGCGCGAAAACGTTTTGGGCTGATTGATCCAGAGTTGCGTAATCGCGGTAACGAAAAACAGCAGTGCGATCAGGAAATTTTTTGTCGGCTCCGGTTGCTGCCCACCGAAAAGCAAAAAGGCAAGTCCGACAATAAACGCGCTGAAGATGAGATATTTGGTGTAGGAAGCGTATTCCAGTTTGCGCAATAATTCGTTAGGCGCACGACGCCGGCGTGTCTTCCCGGAAGCGAGCCCGCGTTTGACCAGCTGGTTGCGTTTGAGGAAATCGAACATGCTTACTTCCGTGATGGCGCGTTCGCCGGAGAGCGATGAACCTGATAGGCGTTGATAATGGAGCGGACAAGTTCATGCCGCACAACGTCTCTTTCCGTAAAGTAAATAAATGAAATACCGGTAACGTTTTTAAGGGCTTGCAAGGCCTCGACGAGGCCTGAGCGCTTGTTCGTCGGGAGGTCGACCTGGGTCACGTCGCCGGTCACGACACATTTCGAGTTCGGGCCCATGCGCGTGAGCAACATGAACATCTGCTCGGTCGTTGTGTTCTGCGCTTCGTCGAGAATAACGAAGGCGTTGCTCAAGGTGCGACCCCGCATGTAGGCGAGTGGCGCGACCTCAATGGTCTGACGCGCCATGTGCCGCTCAATTTCATCCGGCTCAAGCATGTCGCGCAAGGCGTCATAAAGCGGGCGCAGATAGGGCGTGATTTTTTCCTGCAGATCGCCCGGCAAAAAACCGAGCGCCTCGCCGGCCTCGACCGCGGGCCTTGTCAGGATAATCCGATTCACGCGTTCCTTCTTCAGAGCGGCAACGGCCATCGCCACTGCCAGATAAGTCTTGCCGGTCCCGGCAGGACCTATCGCAAAAACGATGTCCTGTTTTTGAATCGCTTCGAGATAGCTGCGCTGGATCGGCGAGCGCGGCACGATCGCGGGTTTGCGTGGTGAGGTCACGATCTTGGCATCGACCGCGTCAGAAAAATCTTCCGCGCGCGCCTCGTTCACCGAATTCAATGCGTAACTGAATTCGTGTTTCTGGATGTCGACACCTTTTTGCCGCGCCTGTTCGAGCTGCTGGAAAACGCGTTCCGCCCGATCGATCTGCGCGGGTTCGCCATCGATTTTAACCCAGCCTTCGCGCGTGGTAACTTTAACGCCTAACGAGTCCTCAAGTGTCTTCAAATTCTTGAGATCGTTACCGTAAAGTGACTGGAGAGCGCGAGCGCTCTCAAACTGCAAGGTGCGCGTTTCGCTCACTACTTAGCGGAAACCATAGACCAGCGCCCAGTGTGTGCGCTCTTCTGGCGATTCCTCCACTGTAACAATGATGAAATAACTGCTCGTCGCATTTGGAATGATATGAGCGCCCGCGAAATGTCCCTTTTCCCAACTGTCCGGCTGCTCCGCGATTTTACCTTCTGAATCATAAATGTGCACGGAGACTTTTGCCTTTTCCACTTCGGTCCCAAGCCAAAACCAGTATTCGTTTCCCTTAAATAATTGCTGACGCACGGCCTTCTTCTCCCCCACCCCAAGGTCGCCGCCCCAGTAATCTTCGCGCACCTGGAACCCTTCTTTAACGTACGGTTCCGCCGCTTGCAGGGCGAACGATTGCGCGTCGTCGACCGACGCGCGCGTGGTGACAATGAGCGCGATTGTCAGGAGCAGGACGGAGGTCAGATATCGTCTCGGGAAAAGCGGGGTCGACATTTGTTACTGAACCTTCGTTACAATTGCCTGATCCAGACGTGCGGTAATTTCGTAAATGCGCTTGACCGAGTCGGCGGAAATGGTGCCCTCGCCCACATCAATCAAGGGGCGAACCTCTACGAGCGCTGACTGAATGTCCTGCAGCAGCTTCATATTATATTCGGGCATGGCCTGGAGACGGTCGTGGAAGTAGGAAAGCAAATCGGGTTGATGCAACAGTTCCGCGCCGTCGGTGGAGAAACGCTTGTTCACCACCGCCGTCAACACTTCCGTTCCGCGCAACCAACCTCCGAGACTAACGAGCTGGGAAAGTTTTTGGTCGTGCACTTCGTTCATCGCCTGTTGCACGCTGTTCTGCGTGCGATCCAGTTCCTGGCGCACACCGTCCCAATTACGTTTATCCGCCGCTTCCGTGATGGCTTTGGCGTGCGGCGTGATTGAGCTGCCAACGCCAATTCCCTTCGACAAATTCAACACGCGTTGACCGATCTCCTTCACGGTGGGGGCATCCTCCGCCTGCACGGCAATGAATCCATCGGCGATCACAGTTCCCAAAAGCAAAGCGATTCGCGGCCTTTCCGTGAAATTGTTTCCCTTGTCGTTCCGAACGTATTCCTTCCAGTTGACGCTGCCGAGTTTATTTAGCGCGCCGAAGACTTCGTTAGGCAACGGGACAACCACGTCCTCCACCTTTTTCGACAGTTCTTTAACATCGATCCTTTTCGGGGCATCAGCCGCCTGCGCGGAAATGGCGAGTCCGATCGACGCGACGAGGGCGACCTTGCTGGAGCGAGCACAAAAATTCATCAGCACCTTAGATTGTTGATTTCGGGTCCTTATTCAGGATAAGTGGTAAACGAGAACTGCTAATCGCACAAACTCCGAGACGTCAAGATTTTGAGTTCCCTAATTCGTAAGACCTTTGGCCTAGGGCCGTATTTAAGCAGCAGCTTACAGACCTGTCATGAAACTTAAGCGCCTTGACGAAATCCTCTCGCAAACCGCGGGCAAGCGCATCGTTGTGATCGGCGATCTCATGCTCGACGAGTTTGTCTGGGGAAAAGTGGGCCGCATCTCGCCCGAGGCGCCGGTTCCCGTGGTGCAGGTGACGGGCGAGAGCTTTTTCCCAGGCGGGGCCGCGAATGTCGCGCGCAATTTACGAGAGTTTGTCGATCGCACTGCTGTCATTGGTGTTGTCGGGAAAGATCGCGGTGGTCGCCAGCTCCGGACGCTGCTTAACGAACAAAACATCGATACCGCGGCCATTGTCGAGGATCCCAGTTTGCAGACGATCGTGAAAACGCGCGTCATCGCCGGACATCAGCAGGTTGTTCGTGTCGATCGCGAGCAAGTTCGTGCGCCGACAGCGGAGCAAGTGGCGAACGTCACGAGCGCCTTCGACAAAATCGTCTCGGATATCGACGCGGTCATTTTTGAAGACTACGGCAAAGGGTTTCTCGGCTCCGAACTCGTTAGGCAAATCTCCGCGCAGGCGCAAGCCGCGGGCAAGATTGTCGCGGCGGATCCGAATCCAAATCATCCTCTGGACTGGCGAAACACGACGGTAGTGAAACCGAATCGCGCCGAAGCTTTTCTGGCCGCAGGTCTGCCGTGCACTGATTCGACCGATCATCCCGAAAAAGACGACGCGCTGATGAAGGTAGGCGCGAGCCTGCTCGAAAAGTGGGACACGAAATCGTTGCTCGTCACCCTCGGCGAACACGGAATGATGTTGTTTCAAAAGAACGAAGCGCCACACCACATTCCCACCAAAGCGCAGCAAGTTTTCGATGTTTCCGGAGCCGGCGATACCGCCATCGCACTCTTTACACTCGCGCTCTGTTGCGGCGCTTCGCCGATCGAGGCCGCGGAAATTGCCAATCACGCAAGTGCCGTTGTCGTGGGGAAACTTGGGACTGCGACGGTGACGAAGCAGGAACTTCGCGCCAGTTTTCAAAATGACGCGAGCGCCGCTTGAACTGCGCCCCGCTGTCTTTCTTGATCGCGATGGAACCATCATGCGCGACGTCGATTTTTGTTCCGATCCCGAGGCGGTGGAGATCTTCGACGGAGTCAACTGACGCTTTGGGGCGACTGAAGGAAGCGGGGTTCAAATTGTTCGTGATTACGAATCAGAGCGGGATCGGTCGCGGATATTTTTCGGAAAACGAATATCGCGCGGTGGAGAAGGAGGTGGAGAGAAAGCTCGGCCCGGATCTAATCGATGCGACGTACTTCTGTCCTGACAAGCCGGGCGATGAATCGAGCCGCCGAAAGCCATCACCGGAAATGGTCTTTGAGGCAGCGCGCGAGCACAACGTGGATTTGAGTCGTTCGTTTTTTGTCGGCGACAAGGCGATCGACGTCGAGTGCGGACACAATGCCGGTATGCGCACGGTCCTCGTTCGAACAGGCTATGCAGAAACAAACCGGTGCAGCCCGACGTGGACAGCGAAGAACCTCGGCCGCCGCCGCTGAAATCATTCTCCGAGAAGCGAAATGAAGAGGGCCGTTGCCATTATTCCCGCGCGCTGGGGATCAACGCGTTTCCCGGGAAAACCTCTGCACATGATTGCGGGCAAGCCGCTTTTGCAACACGTTTGGGAGCGAACTCGGCGAGCCAAAGCGCTCAATGCAGTCATCATTGCCACCGACGACATGCGGGTCGCGGAAGAAGCATTCTATTGGGGAGCGGAGGTTGCGTTGACCTCGCCGAAGCATAAGAGCGGAACGGATCGGATTGCCGAAGTGGCCACCAAGCTCAGAAACGCGGCTTACATCATCAACGTCCAAGGCGATGAGCCGTTGATCGAGTCCGGTCTCATCAACTCATTTGTGCAAAAACTGCGCACTGATCGCAACTGCGAGATGATTACTGCGGCGCATCCATTCGATAATCTGGCGGACGCAAACTCGCCGCATCAGGTCAAAGTCGTAATCGATTTGAATGGCACCGCTCTTTACTTTTCGCGCGCGGCGATCCCGTATTCCGGTTCCTTCGCGTATCGGCATCAAGGGATCTACGGATTCCGGCGCGAAACATTGTTGCGCTTTGTGAAATGGAAACCGTCACCATTGGAGCGAGCGGAGCGGCTCGAACAATTGCGCGCACTTGAGAATGGTGTAAGGGTTCATGTGCTCGTCACAAAACATGGATCGCCCGGCGTAGACACGCCGCAGGATGCAAAAGCGCTGGAGCAAAAACTCGCTCGCGCGCGGAGAAAAGGCGCCCGCGCGATGAAATACATCTTCGTCACCGGCGGCGTTGTTAGTTCGTTAGGCAAAGGACTCGCCGCCGCTTCGTTAGGCACACTGCTCGAGCTGCGCGGATTGCGCGTCGTCTTTCAAAAATTCGATCCTTATCTCAATGTCGATCCGGGAACGATGAACCCGTTTCAGCACGGCGAGGTTTACGTTCTTAACGATGGCGCGGAGACCGACCTCGATCTTGGTCACTACGAACGGTTCACCAATTGCATTCTCTCGCGCAATAATAACCTAACGAGCGGTCAGGTCTATGAGCGCGTCATCCTGAAAGAGCGACGCGGCGATTACCTCGGCAAAACAGTGCAGGTGATTCCGCACGTCACCGATGAGATCAAGGCGCGCATCCGCGAACTTTCGGACGAGACGCAATACGACGTGGTCATCACCGAAATCGGCGGAACGACCGGCGACATCGAAGGCCTGCCCTTTCTCGAAGCGATCCGGCAATTCATTCTCGAAGTCGGCCCGCAGAATGTCGTGAACATGCATGTCACACTGGTTCCTTACATCAAGGCGGCGCGTGAATTGAAAACGAAACCGACGCAGCAAAGCATCGCCAAATTGCGCGAGATCGGTTTGCAGCCGCAGGTACTCTTGTGCCGCACTGAGCATCCGCTCGATGCCGAGTTGCGCCAGAAACTCTCGATGTTCAGCAACGTTTCGGCTCGCGCAGTGATCGAGGCTCGTGACGTCAAAAACACGATCTACGAAATGCCCCTCATGTTGCACGACGAAGGCCTCGACGATGTCGTGTGCGATCTTTTCCAGCTCAAGACGCCGCCGCCTGATCTGACGAACTGGCGCAAATTTGTCGAGCGTGTCGTTAGTCCAAAGAAGCAGGTCAAGATCGCGGTTGTCGGCAAATATATCGATTTGCAGGATGCATATAAGAGTATCTACGAATCGCTCACCCACGCAGCCGCGAGTCAGGATTGCGGAATCGATTTGAAGCTGATCGATGCGGAATCGCTTGAAAACTCCGTCGATGGACAACTGAAAGACGTCGCGGGTGTTCTCATCCCCGGCGGATTTGGCGAACGCGGCGTGGAAGGAAAAATTCGCGCGGCGCGTTTCGCGCGTGAGCACAAAGTTCCCTACCTCGGTCTTTGTCTGGGCATGCAGGTCGCGACGATTGAATTTGCGCGCAATGTTTGCGGACTCGAAAAAGCGAACAGCACCGAGTTCGACAAAAACGCACCCGAGCCCGTCATCTCATTGCTGGAAGAACAGCGCGAGGTTGAAAACAAAGGCGCGAGCATGCGGCTTGGAACATGGCCGACGAAAATCGCGCACGGCACTCTCGCGGAAAAGATTTACGGAAACGACGAAGTTCTCGAGCGGCATCGCCACCGTTACGAGTTCAACATGAAGTATCGCGATCGGATGAAGGAAAAGGGATTCACCATTTCGGGAACTTCCCCGGATGGAACGCTCGCGGAATTGATCGAGCTAAAAGATCATCCCTACTTTGTTGCGTGCCAGTATCACCCGGAATTCCAGAGCCGCCCGAATAAGCCGCATCCGCTCTTCAAAGGTTTCATCCAGGCTTGTCTGGCGCACGAAGCGAACTAAACGCGCCTAACGCTGTGCGGCGCGGCGCAAGCGATCGTTGATTGCTTTACCGAGTCCCTCGTTAGGTACTTCCTCAGCGATGATGAGATCGAGGTTTGCGTGATCCAGCTCTCGCAGGATCCGGAACAGGTTCGCTGCGGCTTCCGCCATGTCGCCTCTTTCGCTCAGCGCGCGCGCTTCACAAAATTGCGGAAGCGTCGCTCGCCACGCGAGCAATCCGCACCTTTTGTCTTTCGGCTGAAGAAAAGTGCGCGGCTCGTTCACCAGCACTAACTCGGTGGCTGGCGCATAATGCGATGGAAGTTGGCCCGGCGCCTGGAGCTTGGCATTACTTGAAGTGGCACGCACGATCCCGAACTCACTCAGTTCTTCTTCCGTGATTGCGCCAGGTCGCAGGATTTCCAGCTCGCCGGAACGAATCGCAACAATGGTGGATTCAATGCCGTGAGTTGTCGGGCCGGCATCGATGATTAGCGAAATTCTGCCATCCAACTCGTCACGAACATGCTCCGCTGTTGTTGGGCTGATGCGGCCGAATCGATTTGCGCTGGGCGCCGCCAGCGGCCGTCCAAACTCACGAATCGTTTCCGCAAAAACCGGATGCGCGCTCATACGCACGGCAACGGTTTCGAGTCCCGCGGCAACCAGATCGGGAATGATTTCCTTGCGCGGCAAAACAAACGTGAGTGGCCCAGGCCAGAATCGCGCGATCAGTTTTTCCAAGACACTGCGCGTCTCGTTGTTTATGACCGCGATCTGTTCAAGCCAGCTCATTCCGGGCAAATGAACAATCAGCGGATCGAAGCGCGGCCGCTCCTTCGCTTCGAAAACTTTTGCGACGGCGGATGGATTGAGCGCGTCTGCCGCGAGGCCGTAGACGGTTTCAGTCGGCAGCGCGACAATTTCGCCATCGCGCAGAAGCTTCGCCGCCTCGTCGGCGGCGCGCATCGACTCTTCCTGCGTATGTGCAGGAAGAATTCGCATTTTCACGTGGGGAGCCGCTGCTCGAGCACGGCCTGCGTCTGTTTTTTGCGAAACGCATCGACGTTCTCGCGGATCGTCTCATTCGAAAGTGCGAGAATACTGGCGGCGAGAATCGCTGCGTTTTTCGCGCCAGCCTTGCCGATCGCGAGCGTCCCCACCGGAATTCCACCGGGCATCTGCGCCGTCGAAAGAAGTGAATCCAATCCATTTAAAGCCGATGACATCGGCACACCGAGGACGGGCAGGCGCGTATGACCAGCGATGACCCCGGCCAAATGCGCCGCGCCGCCGGCCGCGGCGATAATCACCTGTATTCCACGTCCCGCCGCGTTGCGTGCGAACTCGGTCGTAGCTTCCGGCGTGCGATGCGCGGAAAGAACATGCGCCTCGTTAGGCACGCCAAGCTCGTTGAGGGTGTCGACACAATTTTTCATTGTGTCCCAATCCGACGCGCTGCCCATGATGACAGCGACAAGAGAAGATTCTGATCCAGCCATGGTGACATCACTTCCTTACGGCGGCGCTCGTTGTAAAGTGCTTTTTGTATGACGCAACGCGGGCAAGCGATTGTCCTGATCGGATTCATGGGCGCTGGGAAATCTTCCGTGGGCCGGCGACTTCAGGAGCGCACCGGTTTTCCGCGCTTCGACACGGACGAGATGATCGCAGCAAAGTTCGGACTACCGATTGCGCAGGTTTTTGAAATCCATGGCGAAGATGTTTTCCGCGAAGCGGAAGGTGAAATGCTTCGTGTCTTGGATCCGAATGTCGACGCGATCATCGTGACCGGCGGCGGCATCATTCTGCAGCCGGACAACCGTGAATTGATCCGCCGATTGGGCAGGGTCGTCTATCTGCACGCTGATGAAGACACACTTTTCGCCCGCATCTCACGACGAAGTTCACGTCCCCTGCTCCGCACGGACAATCCGCGCGCAACGATGAGCGAGTTGCTCCGGAAACGGGTGCCGCTTTACGAACAAATCGCCGATCTTGCCGTGGACACGTCAGGCCTCGATCATAACCAAGTCTGCGATTTGATTCTCCAAAAACTGAAGACCGGAAAGTGAAGTGATCATGGGTGTAACAAACGATGTTCGGTCCGAGATATTGCGGCTCGCTTCGAACCTGGGTTTCGATGCGTGCCGAATCGCGCGTTGCGAGCGGCCGCGTCACGCCGACGAATTCCGCGCATGGTTGCGCGATGGAGCAGCAGGCGAGATGCAGTGGATGGAACGCAGCGAAGAAAAGCGAATTGATCCGCAGCTGGTGCTTCCGGGTGCGCGCGCAGTCATTGTTTTGGCGCTCAATTATTTTCAGGGTGTAGAGGCGGGCGTGTCGCCCGCATTTTCTGGCTCTGCGGCCGGCACGGCCGCCACTACACCAAAAGGCCGCATCGCTCGTTATGCCTGGGGCGATGATTACCACGAAGTAATCGAGAAGAAGCTTGCCGCGATTGACAGAATGCTGCGTGAGTACGGCGGCATTCAGAAATGTTATGTCGATACCGGACCGGTCCTCGAACGCGATTACGCGGCCGAGGCGGGTATTGGTTGGCACGGCAAGAGCACGATGTTGATCAACGAGCAGCTTGGAACGTGGTTTTTTCTCGCGGAAATTCTCACCACGCTCGAACTCGCGCCCGATCCGCCGCAGCGCGATCGTTGCGGCACCTGCACGCGTTGCATCACCGCGTGCCCGACCGGTGCCATTACTGAAGCGCATCGACTCGATGCGCGCCGTTGCATTTCGTATCTCACCATTGAATTGAAAGGTTCGATTCCGCTCGAACTTCGCCCGCTCATTGGCGACCGCATTTATGGCTGCGACGATTGTCTCGACGCCTGTCCATGGAATCGATTCGCGCGCACCTCAAATGAAATTGCGTTCGCAGCCCGTCCAGCGATCGCGCAAATGCAATTGAGTGATTTTCTCCAGCTCGATGAAGCTGGCTTTCGCACTCTTTTTCGCAATTCCCCCATCAGGCGAATCAAGCGCCGCGGTTTCCTGCGCAATGTTTGTGTGGCCTTGGGGAACGTCGGAACGGAAGACGATCTAGCATTGCTCGAACACGCGAAACACGATCCCGAACCATTGATCGCCGAGCATGCCGCGTGGGCGATCGAGCAAATCGTTCGCCGCACCGGCGAGGTTGTTGAATCCAAAGTGCCCCAGACTGCATCCTAAGAGCTGGAAAACGTGATCGGCTTTTGATTTGCAAACGTCTAAACTGCATTTATTTCTCACCCACCTGTCCCCGGGACTCGCTTCCATGCATCAACCGCTCCAAACAACTGAGACCACGCCATCGCCCCGCAAACGGCGTGCGCGCCGCAGGCGCTACATCATCTTTGGCTCGATCGGTCTCGTCCTGCTTTTGATCATCATTTTGGTAATCAACAGCAAGCGCGAGAAGCCCATTCCAGTTGTAACCGAGAAAGCGGTGCGCAAAACAATCCTGCAGACAGTGTCCGCTACAGGAAAGGTACAGCCGGAAACGGAGGTAAAAATTTCACCGGAAGTCGCAGGTGAGATCATCGAATTGCCGGTCGAGGATGGAAAGCAAGTCAAGAAGGGCGATTTGCTGGTGAAGATCAAACCGGATTCGTACAAGGCCTTGCTCGAGCAGCAGGAAGCGGCCATTAGCTCGGCAAGAGCGACGAACCTTCAGCAAAAGGCATCGATGTTGAAGACGGAACAAGACTTGAAACGGGCGGACGACATGTACGCGAAGAAGACCATCTCGATTCAGGAATACAATACCGCGCAGGCTGCATACGATGTGGCAAAGAACACTTTCGAGAGCTCTCTGCACGAAATTGAACGCGCGGAAGCAGCCTCAAGCCAAGCGCGCGATGCACTTTCCAAAACGACGGTTTATTCGCCAATCGACGGCACGATAACAATTCTAAACAGCAAACTTGGCGAACGCATTGTGGCGACTGGACAATTTGCCGGCACGGAAGTGATGCGCGTCGCCGATCTCAATCACATGGAGGCACGCGTAGACGTCAACGAAAATGACGTCGTGAATGTGAAAGTCGGCGATAAGGCCGACATCAAGATCGATGCCTATGGCGATCGGAAATTTCGCGGCCATGTTTATCAAATCGCGAACACCGGAAAGATGACCGGCGCGGGGACGCAGGAGGAAGTGACCAACTTCGAGGTGAAGATTCGTATTGAAGACCACGATGTCACGTTAAAGCCCGCGTTGAGCTGCACCGCGGACATCGAGACCAACATGGTAAAGGACGCCGTCGCAGTGCCGATGCAGGCAGTGACCATCCGGACCGGCGAAAGCAACATGAGCCCGGAGGAAATTGAAAAGAAAAAGCAAAAAGAAGCAGCGCGCGACAAAGGCGACAACAATGCCGAATTCGTGAACGAGAAAGCGGAAAAGAAGGCTCAGAAAGAAGAGCGCGAGAAGCTTGCCAAGGTCGTGTTTTTGAAAAAGGGAAACAAAGCGAGTCTGGTCAAAGTGACGACCGGGATTTCCGACGACACTTACATGGAGATCAAAAGCGGGATTCAGCCGGGCGACGAAGTTATCTCGGGCAGCTACAGCGCGATTAGCCGCAAATTGAAAGACGGCGCAAAGGTTTCTTACGACAAGGAAATCTCGAAGTAGGTCCTGGCGATGGAAACGCGCGGTTCCGTGAGGCCAATCGGTCCGGTCGTGATCGACATCGAGAACATCACGAAAGACTACGTGATGGGTAAAGAGACCGTGCACGCTCTGCGCGGAGTGTCGCTGAAAATTCACAAGAACGAATACATCGCGATCATGGGACCCAGCGGCAGCGGCAAATCGACGCTGATGAACATGCTCGGTTGTCTGGATACGCCAACATCCGGCCGCTACGAGTTTAACGGAAAGAACGTGGCCGAGATGAACGACGACGAGCTGGCGGCGATTCGAAATCGCGAGATCGGCTTCGTCTTTCAGACATTCAATCTGCTGCCAAGGTCGACATCATTACGCAATGTCGAGCTGCCGCTGATTTACGCCGGAATCGATCCGGAAACGCGAGAGCAGCGTGCGATGCAGGCGCTGGCAGATGTTGGATTGGCCGATCGGGTTCATCATAAGCCTAACGAATTATCAGGCGGTCAGCGGCAGCGCGTCGCTGTCGCGCGCGCGCTCGTAAACCAACCCTCGATTATCCTGGCGGACGAACCGACGGGAAACCTCGATTCCAAAACCGGCGAAGAAATCATGGCCTTGTTCGAAGATTTGTATCAACGCGGCAACACCATCATTCTGGTTACGCACGAACGCGATATTGCCGCGCACGCGAGGCGCACCGTGCATTTGCGCGATGGATTAATCGAAAGCGACCACGCCGGCTTTATTCCGGAAATGGACATGGCGACTGCAAGCTAAGGACGACAATGACGATGCCGCGCGAAGTTCTTTCCCTGGGGAGCGCAGGCTGCGAGCCTGCAGTTCGCGGCAGCTTGCCGCGGACATCTTTTGACTTTCCTATGCATGTTGGCGCCGAACACATGCATTCGGCAGGGCTGCCGAATGCTGCAGGCTGGCAGCCTGCGCTCCCCAGAGTCAGAAGATGAAACGCTTGTTCTACGAACTGGGCGAGAGTTGGAAAATCGCGTTGGCGCAAATGCGTTCCAACATGACGCGTTCAACGCTCACCGCGCTCGGCGTCATCATCGGCATCGTTGCGGTTACCCTGATGGGCACAGCGATTGGCGGAATCTCGATCGGCTTCGATAAGAGCATGGCGGTCCTCGGCGACGATGTCCTCTACGTCACTCAGTGGCCATGGAAGCGCGTAGACGATTGGTGGAATTACCGCGATCGCAAAAAGATCAAGACCGAATACGCCGAGAAACTCAATCGGATGATCGCGAAGACACCAAACTCGAATCTCATCGTCGCGGTACCGACGTCGAATTTGTTCCGTTCGATCAAATACGAAGGCAATCAGGTGGACAACGTCTTCGTCCTCGGAACGACTTCGGACTTTATCGTAACGTCGACTATTGATTGCAAGGAAGGTCGCTTCTTCAGCGAGATGGAGTCGCGCGGTGGCGACAGTGTTGTTGTCATCGGTTACGATGTGGCGGATGCCTTGTTTCCGTCGGAGAGCCCGATCAACAAATCCGTTTTGATCAACGGCCAGCTTTTCAAAGTCATCGGCGTAAACACGCGGCAGGGAACTTTTCTCGGTCTATTCAGTTGGGATTCGATGGTGGCCATGCCGCTCGGCGCCTTTAACAAATATTTCTCCTCAAAAACGGACTCCGATGTGCGGGTGAAAGTGAAGGACAAAACTAAACTCGCGGATGCGAAGGACGAATTGACCGGATTGATGCGGCGCGTTCGCGGTTTGCCACCGGAGAAGCCGGACGATTTTTCAATTAACGAACAACAGGCGTTCAAAAGCACACTCGATCCCGTGAAGAATTCCATAGCGGTCGCGGGGCTGTTCATCACAGGTCTTTCTCTTTTCGTCGGCGCCATCGGCATCATGAACATTACGTTTGTGAGCGTGAAGGAACGCACGAAAGAAATTGGGACGCGCAAAGCGCTCGGTGCGCGACGCCGCACGATTTTGTTGCAATTCCTTATTGAATCGACGGCGCTTTGTTTGCTGGGCGGATTCATCGGACTCTCGCTGGCTTACCTGATGTGTTTCGGAATCGGGAAAGCGTTCCCGTCGTTCCCGATCAATTTTTCCTTCGCTCTCGTCATCGCGAGCATGATCGTTTCCGTCCTTACCGGGCTCGTTTCCGGCTTCGCGCCAGCATGGAGCGCGTCGCGTCTGGATCCGGTAACAGCGCTCCGCTACGAATAAGATTCACATGCAGTTCAGCGAAATCATAAAAATGGCCTGGAGCTCGTTAGGCGCGAACAAACTGCGCTCCAGCCTGACCATGCTCGGGATCACGATTGGTGTCTTTTCCGTGATCTCGGTCATGACCGCAGTGGGTGCGCTGCAATATTCGATTGAGAATGGCATCAGCTTTCTTGGTTCGAACATTTTTCAATTCGCGAAATATCCGGCGAATGTGGCCGCGAGCGGTGACGTGAGAGAAAAATATCGGAATCGCCGCAACATCACTTACCTGCAGGCATTGCATTACTACCGGTTGATGGAGGGCGAGGCGCGTGAAATTTGCCTCAAATGTTTTGCCTATGAAGTAAAAGGACAGGCGGTCTACAACGGCGTAAAGACGACGCCGAGTCTGCTCGTTGTTGGATCGAATCGGAGTTTTCTCACGGCTAACGCTTACACGCTCGGCTATGGGCGAAATCTCACGGACGAAGATGTCGATCTTTCGCGACGCGTCATCGTAGTCGGAAAGATGATTGAGAAACGGTTGTTCCCACATGAAACGCCCATCGGAAAAGTGATCAGAATGGCTGGTCACACCTACACGATCATCGGTGTGCTTTCAGAAAAAGGGACGGCGTTCGGCCAAAGTCAGGACGACGTTTGCATCATGCCGATCACGCGATTTTTCGAAGACTACGGCGAAGCGAAACGCACCGTGAACATCGCGACCCAGGCCTTCTCGACTGATACTTACAATCGCACATTCGACAAAGGCATCAGCGCGATGCGAATCGCGCGAGGTTTGAAAGCGGATCAGGAGAATGATTTTGAGATTTATTCCAATGACTCGCTGAAGAGCGCTTTCACTTCGGTGGCTGGTGTCGTCAGCATCGGTGCTTTTGTCATCAGTTTCATCGCGCTCCTCGCCGCCGGCATCGGCATCATGAATATTATGCTCGTGAGCGTAACCGAGCGAACCAAAGAAATTGGAATTCGGAAATCGATCGGCGCGCGGAGCCGCGATATTCTGCGACAGTTTCTGACGGAAGCCGTTTTCATTTCCGAAGCGGGCGGCATTATCGGAATCCTCCTCGGCGTCATCGGCGGAGATCTCCTAGCCCTGGCGCTCAAGGTCGATCTCATTTTTCCGTGGGGTTGGGCAATCGCCGGACTTGTTGTCTGTTCGGCGATCGGAATCGGTTTTGGATTTTATCCCGCTTACCGCGCCGCTGCCCTCGATCCAATTGAAGCTTTGCGCTACGAATAACGAACACGTCGTCCGTTTCTTTGTCATTCCGAGCGAAGTCGAGGAATCTCTCGCTATTCGAAAAGAGGAGTTGTCTCGACTTCGCTCGACATGACAAAAAGAAACACAGCGCGCTATCCGAGGCCGAGCGCGCGAAAAGTTTCGTCGACGTAACGGAAATGCGTTTCGAGCGAGCATAGCTGGTCGATCTCTGAAGCAGAAAGTGACGCAGTGATTTCGGGTTCGCGCTTGGCGTTTTCCGCAAAACCCTCGGAGCCTTTCCAGGTTTTCATGGCAGCACGCTGCACTGCTTCGTATGCGGCTTTGCGTTCGGCGCCTTTCCGCGTGAGAGCGAGCAGGATCGACTGGCTGCAATAAAGACCTTTCGTTAGGCCAAGATTTTGCATCATGCGCTCCGGATATACCTGGAGCCCGCCGACGAGGTCGCGCAGTTTGTCGAGCATGTAATCGAGCAGGATACAAGAGTCCGGCAGAATGATTCGCTCGGCGCTGGAATGACTGATGTCGCGTTCGTGCCATAGCGCCACGTTTTCCAGCGCGACGACTGCGTTTCCGCGAATTACGCGTGCTAATCCGCTCAATCGTTCTCCAGTGATAGGATTTCGCTTGTGCGGCATGGCGGAGCTTCCCTTCTGTCCTTCCCCAAAAAATTCTTCCACCTCCAAGACTTCCGTGCGCTGCAAGTGCCGGAACTCGGTTGCCCAGCGATCGATACTCGATGCAATCAGCGCGAGCGTGGTTAGAAATTCGGCGTGCCGATCGCGTTGCACTATCTGCGTGGAAAGAGTCGCGGGTTTGAGCCCGAGTCTTTCGCAAACAGCTCGTTCGATCGCCGGATCCAAATGCGCGTGCGTGCCAACTGCGCCGCTTAATTTCCCAACGCGAATACGCTCGGTCGTTTGCGCGAGCCTTTCCTCCGCGCGGCCAAACTCGTCATACATCAATGCGAGTTTCAGTCCGAACGTGATTGGTTCGGCATGTATGCCATGACTGCGTCCAATCATCGGAGTCGCTTTATATTTCCGCGCCTGACTCGCGACCTCGGCACGCAATTGCTTCAAATCTGCAGCGAGAATTCGAGCAGCCTCCGTCAATTGCACCGCGAGCGTGGTATCGAGAATGTCCGAGGAGGTCAGCCCTTGATGAATCCAACGCGCGGCCGGCCCCACCGATAACGCGACGTTCTCCAAAAATGCGATGACGTCGTGGTTGGTCCGTTTCTCGATCTCAAGGATTTCGGGAATCGAGAAGCGCGCCCGTTTTCGTATTTCTATCGCGTCTTCTTTCGGAATCTGGCCGAGATCAGCCATCGCTTCGCAGGCGAGAATTTCAATCTCCAGCCAGATCTGAAATTTGCGCGTATCCGACCAGAGCTCGCGCATCGCGGGGCGTGAATAGCGATCAATCACCGCGGGAACATAAAAGCAGCTTCCAATTGCGGGAAGTGTTTTGTGCGCAAAAAAATCGCCCCGGCAATTTACGTTGCCGGGGCGATGGTTTCGAAATTGTCTTAAACGCTTAGCAAACGCGAGCGCGAATGAACCGCCCGTTATTTTGCACGCGGACCTGCCCGCTACCGAGAAGATCTGCTACGGCAGCCACTGTTTCTTTGGAGCTCTTCGTGCACGAGCCCACAGCGAAAATCAGGTCGCCAAGGGAAAGTTTGGGTCGGGTCTTGAGAATTTGTTTGTTCTTTTTCATACAATGTCACTGCAGTTTTCAGCAAATCCAATGCCACTGGAGCTTCTTAGCACTGCTTAAGAGACAACTTCATCTTGCGGATCGTTCAACCGTCACCCCAAGATATACGAAGCGACGACACTCGTGTCGCCTTTTAGAACACCACGGCTTATTTCGAAGAGGGCTTGGTCAGCCGCAAAGTCGCCAGGTAAAGGAGCGTCAAGGCGAGCACAATTAAGACGATCCAATAAGATTGCGTTTTGATGAAATGAACCATCGCTTCGGGATCCGACAAAAGTTGCGGTTCCTTGTGGTATGCCTTCAGCCCGAGATAAGCGAGGACGGTGCACCAGATCGCCGAACCCGCGACTGTAACGGTGCTGAAAGCGACAAAGTTCATGCGCACGATTCCGGCCGGAATCGAGATGAGATGGCGCACGACCGGCAGCAATCGCGCAAAAAAGACGCCACCGGTTTCGTAACGACTCAGCCAAATCTCGGCGCGTTCGAGTTTTTCCGGGCTGATAAAAAACCATCGACCGTAGCGAACGATCAAAGCGCGGCCAAGGGCACGCGAAACCCAGTAAGTTATCGCCGCGCCAAGATAGGAGCCAACCGTCCCTGCAACGATAACGCCCCAGAAATTCAAATGTCCCTGCGCGGCGAGAAAGGCGGCCGGCGGAATCACGACTTCGCTTGGAACGGGAAAGATCGAGCTTTCCATTGCCATCAGGACAACGATCCCGAGATAGCCCCAATGCAGAACCCAGCCCGACCAAATTTCCAGAAGATGATGCATATTGTCATTCCGAGCGAAGTCGAGGAATCTCGACTGCGCGACGGATTTCGCGTAGTTCGTCCAAAATCCAAACTCCGCAATCCTAAATTGCCATGTCGATTTACCGGCGCGTCCTTCATTACTACCGACCGTATTTCGGGCAAACCGTTTTCGGTTTGCTTCTCTCGGTAATCGGCATTGGCCTGAATCTGCTTAAGCCCTGGCCCTTCAAGTTAATCGTCGATCGCATCCTGCCGGCGTTCCAGTCGGCGGACGAACAAACACGCCTCTTTCAATTCCAATTCCACGGGATCGTGTTTTCTCCTCCGCTCAGTCTACGCGCGGCAGTAGCAACCTTATGTCTCGCGTTGATCGCAATCCAATTGTTGTGGGGCATTCTCAATTTCATCACGAATTACCTTTTCGTTAAGGTCGGACTACAGGCGCTGCTGAAATTGCGCACCGAGCTTTACGCGTATCTCCAATCCCTTTCGCTCAAATACCACGACGCGCGTCGTTCGAGCGATTCCAGTTTCCGCGTCGCTTATGACTCGCAGTCAATCCAGACAATTTACAACAAAGGTCTAACGAATATTTTCGGGTCGATCATCACGTTGATTGGCACTTTCGCCATCATGGTGCGGCTGGACTGGTTACTGACGCTTCTATCGCTCGCTATTGTTCCTGCTGTCGTCGGCGCGATTTATGTTTTTGCGAACCGTATTCGAACGCAGCAGACGCTGATTCAAGAATACGAGAGCGCCGTTCTCGCCCAAGCGCAGGAGGGATTAAGCTCTATCCGAATGGTGCATGCGTTTGGCCGCGAAGAATTCGAGGTGCGCCAGTTTCATCAGCAGGCACGACTGAGTCTGCGCGCGAACCTGCGGCTTACCCTAACGAATGTACAGAGCGCGCTCGTCATAAGCACGCTCATCGTTATTGGAACGGCAGCGATGTATTACGTCGGCACGCTTCACGTTATCGCGGGCACGTTGAGCCTTGGGTCGTTGCTCGTCTTCAGCGCCTATCTGGTGATGTTGTATCAACCATTGGAATCGCTCACCTACACGGCCTGGGCGATGGAGGGTGCAACGGCCGGTGCGCAGCGTTGTTTCGAAGTTCTCGATCGTCGCGATGACGTAATCGATTCGCCGAACGCGATTGCGATCACGCGTTCCGACGGCGGCATTACGTTCGAAAAAGTCAGTTTCGGCTATGACTCCGACCGATTGATTCTTGCTGACATCGATCTGGATATTCGACCTAACCACATTGTTGCCCTCGTCGGCGGAACCGGCGCTGGAAAAAGTACGCTGCTGAGTTTGGTTCCGAGATTTTACGATCCAACAAGCGGGACGGTGAACCTCGACGCGATTGATGTTCGTCAAATCACCAAGCGCTCGCTGCGCGGCCAGATCGCGATTGTATTGCAGGACACCCTCCTCTTTTCCACCACGATCCGGGAGAATATTTTGTATGGGCGCCCGGATGCGACGGACGACGAGATTAGAGAAGCCGCGCGACGCGCGCAGGCCGAAGAATTTATTCTGCAAATGTCGCAAGGTTATGAGAGTCCAGTCGGCGAGCGCGGCAGTCATCTCAGCGTCGGCCAGCGCCAGCGTATCGGAATTGCCCGCGCGTTTTTGAAAAATGCGCCGATCCTTTTGCTCGATGAGCCAACTTCGGCGCTCGACCCCACCACCGAAGCGGCCATCATGGAAACGATCAAGGAACTTATGCGCGGCCGCACCACCATGATTGTGACGCATCGGCTTGCCACCGTGCACAACGTCGATCGCATTGTCGTTCTCGAGCATGGCCGCATTGTCGAGCAGGGCACGGGTCCTGAACTCGTTAGGCGCGGAGGAGTCTACGCGAAACTTTATTCGGCCGGCAACTTCCCCTCATGAGCAACGTCGACGAACAACGCCGCGTGCAGGATGATTGGTGGCAACATCCGATTCCTCCGAATGTCGTTTTCGGCGAGGGCTTCTACTGCGAGACGGCGCAGATCTTTCGCTTCCTGCGCAATCGCGCCGCCGCCGCGGTCAAACTTGGCGATCATGTTTCGTGTTATGCCGGTTGTTCGTTTGCGATCGGCGAGAAAGGAACGTGTACAGTCGGCGACTTCACTCTTCTCAATGGCGCGATCATTATGGCGGAGGAGCGGATTGAGATCGGATCGTATTGTTTGATTTCGTGGAATGTCGGGATCGCCGACTCCGATTTTCATCCGCTTGAGCCGGCGCAACGATTGATTGATGCGCGCGCCCTCGCGCCGTTTTTGAAGAATCGTCCACCGCGTCCCCCGCTCCGCACCGCTCCCGTCATTATTGCCGACAATGTTTGGATTGGGATGAACGCAACGATTCTCAAAGGCGTTACGATTGGTGAGAATTCCGTTGTGGCCGCCGGCTCGGTTGTCTCCAAGAGCGTTCCGCCGAACACCGTTGTCGCAGGAAATCCCGCCGTCGTCGTGAAAGAATTGCGCGAGCACGCATAACTCGTTAGGCAAATGGCAAAGCGCAAAAAGATCGTCGTCATGGGCTTCATGGGTTCGTGTCCCATCGCCGGCGTCATCTGGCAGCACGTTCACTACATCGTCGGCCTGAATCGCCTTGGCCACGACGTTTACTACATCGAGGATTCCGCACGCCTGCCCTACAATCCGCAAACCTTCGATACGAATGACGATTACGGTTACGCCGGTAAAATTCTTTCGTGTCTCTCGCGCGAGTTTGGATTCCAGCGCCGATGGAGTTATTGCGCGCGCTATCTCCCAAAAAAACCAACCGTTGGGTTGCCGTTAAAGACAATCCGCCAGCTTTACCGCGAAGCAGACGCCATTTTCAATGTATGCGGTACGCAGGAACTGAACGACGACCTGCGGCGCAGCGATCGGCTTCTCTACGTCGAGAGTGATCCGGGCGTGGAGCAAATCAAAGTCGATCAGCGCAAGAGATCGACCATCGAGTATCTGCGCGCGCATCACGCGTTATTTACTTTCGGCGAAAATGTAGGCACGAAGAAATTCCCCGTTCCTTTGCACGGCATCAAATGGCTTCCAACGCGCCAGCCGATCGTGACCGATCTTTGGAAAACAAGCCGCCGTCCGGCGAAAGGCGCGGTGCTAACGACGATCGCTAATTGGTCGACCAGCGGATTGAAAGACATCGTCTGGCGCGGGGACAAATTTCTCTGGAGCAAGTCGCGCGAGTTTCTTCGCTTCGTTTCTGCACCGCGCAAGGCGCACCAAACGTTCGAGATGGCAACCGACATCAAAGACGCAAAGACGCGCGAGAGATTTCTTCGCAACGGCTGGCGTTTTATTCTCCCGCACGAGATGAGCGTCGATTACTGGTCCTACCGCGATTACATCAGGCGATCGAAAGGCGAATTCACGGTCGCGAAGGATCAATATGTGCGGCTGGAGACGGGATGGTTCAGCGATCGCAGCGCGTGTTATCTGGCGGCGGGCCGTCCCGTCATCACCCAGGAGACTGGCTTCACGGACTATTATGGCGGCGGCGCCGGTCTGCTCGTTTACAACTCGTTAGGCGAAATTGTCGAGGCAGTGAGAAAGATAACCCGCGATTATGCGCTTCACGCTGCCGCAGCAAAAAAAATCGCGCGCGAAATTTTCGAAGCGGAAACGGTTTTGCGCTCGTTGCTGGAGCGGGCCGGCGTCTAGCGGCTTACTAAGCTCACAATGCAAGCAACGCTTGTCATCCCGAGCAGAGAGCGAGGGACCTCACAAACAACGCCTGGCGCAATTCGCGAGATTCTTCGCTGCGCTCGGAATGACAGCGCCTTGTTTGGGATGCTTTTGAGATACTGATCATGGCCGCCGGAGAGTGGATAGAGTCGCATGTGCCGGCGCGGCTCGACCGGTTACCATGGAGCCGCTGGCATTGGCTCGTTGTTCTTGCCCTCGGCGCGACCTGGATTCTGGATGGACTCGAGGTCACGCTCGCCGGCTCGTTAGGCGGAATTCTTACACATCGCGAAACTCTTGGCCTAACGGACGCGCAGGTCGGTGCAAGTGCGACGGTTTACCTGGCGGGTGCGGTTTGCGGCGCGCTTCTCTTCGGTTACGGAACGGATCGGCTCGGCCGCAAAAAATTGTTTTTTATCACGGTTGGCGTCTATCTCGTCGGCACGGCATTGACGGCGTTCTCGTGGAATTTTGTGAGCTACGCGGTTTTTCGCGCGCTGACCGGCGCCGGAATTGGCGGAGAATACGCTGCCATCAATTCTGCGATCGACGAATTGATACCGGCGCGGGTGCGCGGCCGCGTGGCTCTCATCATCAACGGATCTTATTGGGTTGGAGCGGCGCTTGGTTCAACGGCAACATTGATTCTGCTCGATCCGCGTCGCCTGCCAGTGTGGTTAGGCTGGCGTTGTGCATTTGGAATCGGCGCGATTCTTGGATTGATCGTGATCTTCTTCCGACGCTGGATTCCGGAAAGTCCGCGCTGGCTCATGATTCACGGACGGCAGCACGAAGCGGAACAAGTTATTGGCGAAGTGGAACAGAGTATCGTCGGCAGAACATTACCGGTGCTCGATACTCCGGCGACGCGCATTCGTACGCGCACCCACACACCATGGAGTGAAATCTGGAATGCGATCGTGCACGAATATCGACGGCGCTCCGTTCTCGGTTTCGTGCTCATGCTGACCCAGGCATTTTTCTACAACGCCATCTTTTTCACCTACGGACTTGTGCTGATGCGGTTTTACAATGTGCCCGCAAACAATGTGGGCGGTTATCTTCTACCGTTTGCACTTGGTAATGTGCTTGGCCCGCTGCTCCTCGGACATTTGTTCGACACGATCGGGCGCAAGAAGATGATCACCGCGACATACATCATTTCCGGCGCGCTGCTCGCAGTCACGGGCTGTCTTTTCTACGCCGGAGTTTTGACTGCCCAAACGCAAACATTGGCGTGGAGCGTGATCTTTTTCGTCGCGTCCGCCGCGGCCAGCTCTGCTTATTTGACGGTGAGCGAAATTTTTCCCCTGGAAATTCGCGCGCTCGCGATCGCCATCTTTTATGCGATCGGAACGCTGACTGGCGGTGTGGGCGCGCCGCTGTTGTTCGGCTGGATCATTGGCACCGGGTCGAGTGCTGCGCTGTTCACCGGTTATCTTGTGGGTGCGGTGCTCATGTTGATTGGTGGAATATTCGAGGCATGGCTTGGCGTTGCGGCCGAGCGGCGCCCACTTGAGCACATCGCCGCGCCGCTTTCCAGTCGTTAGGCCCTAACGACCAGTTCTGGCGTATGAATCGGACCAGCCGGCGTGAGTTTGCTCGAATAAAGACCGAATGATTCGACGTGCACCATGCCGGCGTCGAAGTCGGCGTTTGCTTTCAGAAATGGGCGGACTGATTCCGGGGAAACATCGCGGCAGCGCGCGAGCGTCACGTGCGGATGCCACGGCTTTAGATCACCTTCCAGACCTACTGAAACGGCCGCGTCCTGCACGCGCTTGTGCAACTGAAAGAGATGCGGATGACCTGTGCCAACACCGATCCAGATGATCTTCGGCCATCCTTTCGCCGGAAATGTCCCGAGGCCAATCAGCGGAATAAAGAACGCGCTCCATGAAATGGCGGCAAGCTTGTCGCGCAATTTTTCTTCGGTAACGGGATCGACGTCGCCAAAAAAACCGAGAGTGAGATGCATTTGCTCGCCTGGAAGCCAGCGCGCACCACGTTGCTCCGGGTTCAGCCTAACGAGAAGTTCTTTGACCGAGTCCGGCAGCTCAATGGCCACGAACAACCGTTTCGCTGACATCGCTGCATCTTATCTGAAAAATGCGGCGGCCATAGACCGCCGCTACAAAATCAAGGTGCGGGTGAGGATTCTGCGGTCGCTGAAGACGGCGCCTTCCTGAAATCGCGATGACGCCGCCCCTCGCGACGTCGATGGCGTTCTTCCATGGCCGCGAGTTTCGTGCGCTGCTCCGGTGTGAGGTGTGGCGAGATTTCCTGATGTGTCTCGACAAAAGTTTGCCGAACGCGACGACCGGTCTCCATTCGAATTGCTTCCAGCTTGCGCGCGTTTGCTTCAATGATCGGCGCGATCTTGGCGGTTTGTTCCGGCGTTAAGGAAAGCTCGGAGCGGAACCGTTGGGTCATGCGTTGCGCAATCTCGCCGGCGTGCGCCGATCCGAAATGAAATGGATGTCGGCGCCAGTTCCCGACCAGCGAGCCCACCGTCGCGCCGGCGAGGAACACGAGAAAAAAACCCAGCGCCAGTTTCCATTTCAAGGAGGAGCTCATTGTAAAAGTTGGCTTTCGATCACGGAATCGGCCATGGCGTAATCATTCGTTAGGGGTTCGGTCAGGTCATCGTTCTCAGTCATCTGCCGGTAGACTGCGGCACCCCCGATCACGGTGATCGCGATCGCGACCAGCGCAACGCGGCGAACAAAACGAACCAGCTCACCGTTCACAGGTCTTCGAAGCGCGCGCCAGTTCGCCAAAACTTTGGTATCGAACCCAAACGGCGCGCCGGCACCAATGTCTTCTTCCTTCACGGTTGCGGCCAGCTTCAGCAGCCGCTGCAAATGTGAATCAAGCCTGGCCATAATTTTCCCGCGCCTCCAGCGCCGCCAGCTGACCTTTTAGTTTTTGCCGCGCACGAAACGCGCGCACCTTCACCAAGGCCGCGCTCCATCCGGTAACGCTTTGGATTTCCGCGACAGATTTCTGCTGAAGATAAAGCAGATCGATCACGAGACGCTCAGCCGGCTTCAGTCCCGCTAACAGTTGCTCCACCAAGTCACGCGCGACAAACGCGCGTTCGGGCGACGTTTCCTCTTCCGCCGTGCTCAGACTCTCGATGACGGCTGCCTGCTCCTCACTCAAATCAGCGTGGCGCAACTCCGGCCGCGCTTTTTCGGCGCGGATTTGATTGATGCAGGTGTTCACGGCAATGCGCGAGACCCAATGCTCCAGCGGAACAGTTCCGGAGAACTGATCGAGTTTTTGGAAAATTTTGATGAAAATCATCTGGCAAAGGTCTTCTTCGGCGGCGCGTTGCGGGCGGTGAGCGCGCACCATTCGTAAAACGAGCGGATACAGCCGCTGCACCAGCTCGCGTGCGGCCTGTTCATCCTGTTGCCGCGCCCGATCAACCAGGGCACGGGCAATCGGCTCATTCGACATGTAAGCAGGGACGAGTCCACACCAAATAACATGACGGGACGAACGGCCGTTTGGTTACACCTAACGCGTTAAATTTGAGCTGCACAAAAATTTTTCGACAATTTTGTAACCGCTCCGGTTCATTCGCCGTCAACCGTAACAGAAACAAGCGTGCGTCGGTCGCGTGCGCGCAACAAAACAATGAAAACAATGAAACAGAAATTAATGGCTCTTACAGGAGCGATTGTCCTCTCACTTGTCGCGTGGGCCGCGGTTAACGCTCAAGATCAGCCTGGCCCGGGAAGACATCATGGCGGGCGCTTTCATCAGCCCGGAATGATGTTCGATCGGTTAGGCGACGATCTGAATTTGACGGCGGAGCAAAAAGCCAAAGTCCAGCCGATCGTCGATCAGGCGAAGCCGCAGATTCGCGCGATCCATGAAGAGGCGATGCAAAAGACGAAAGCTGTGATGGACAACACCATGGCGCAGATTCGTCCGCTCTTGACGCCGGAGCAGCAACAGAAACTCGATGCGATGCAAAAGGCGCATGAAGACATGCGCGATGCGCGCAAAGAAATGCGCGACGCGAGAGGCCAATAAGTCCGGGAAATTTCGCGGGTAGAGGCGGCGGTGGTCGCAAGATCGCCGCCGCTTTTTTTAAGCGGTCATCCCGGGCAAAGCGAGGGAACTCAGGATGTCGGTTCCGGTTTCGCGAGGTCCTTCGCTTCGCTCAGGATGACAGAAGTGCCGGTAATTTTTGAACGAGGAATGCGCGCCGTACCTCAAAGTGAGCCGAATAGCGTGAGATTTGCTTTATCGAGCTTCTGTTTAATCTTCCCGGCTTCATCTTCATGAATCGTCTTGCCCTGCTGACCTGCGTGCTGCTTCTTTCGGTGGAAGCGTTGCCGGCACAACCGAATGGGAAGATTCAGAAGAGTCTCGTTCGCATCACGGCAACGGAAGTGGAACCTGATTACCGAGCGCCTTGGAATTCCGGCGCAATCCAGCGCGGCATCGGCGCCGGATTTGTCATCGATGGCAACCGCATCATGACTAATGCGCACGTGGTGAGCAACAGTCGTTACCTGACGGTCGAGCGCGAGGGCGATCCGAACAAATACCAGGCCACGGTCCGCTTTATCGCGCACGATTGCGACCTCGCGGTGATTGATGTAAAAGCGCCGAATTTCTTCAAGGACATGGTGCCAGTGACGCTTGGCGCGATTCCGCCTCTCGAGTCAACCGTCTCCGCCTATGGCTATCCGATTGGCGGCGAACGCATGTCGGTGACGACGGGAATTGTTTCGCGTATCGACTTTCAGCTCTACACCCACTCCTCGATCGATTCGCATCTTGCGATTCAGATCAGCGCGCAAATCAATCCGGGAAACAGCGGCGGACCGGTGATGCAGAATGGCAAAGTCGTTGGCGTCGCGTTTCAAGGTTACAGCGGAGACGTCGCCCAGGGCGTTGCCTACATGATCCCGACACCGGTGATTCAACGTTTTCTCAAAGACATCTCAGACGGTCACTACGACCGATACGTCGATCTCGGCCTGACTTACTCGAAATTGCAGAACACGGCACAGCGGCGTTTTCTTGGTCTGCTGGATGATGGACGCGGGGTTTTGGTCAACACCGTCACGGACGTCGGACCGGCGGCGAAATTTGTGCAGAGCGGCGATGTGCTCCTCGCGATCGATGATCATCCGATTTCGAGCGACGCCTATGTCGAAATCGACGGCGACCGTGTGCAGATGCCCGAAGTGGTCGAGCGAAAATTCAAAGGCGACGTGGTGAAGCTGGATCTTTTGCGCAACAAGCAACCGCTAACGGTCAAGGTTACGCTCGATACGGTGTGGCCTTATTTCATGCAGGGTCACAACTATGATGTGCGGCCGCGCTACGTCGTTTACGCCGGATTGCTTTTTCAGCCGCTCTCACTCGACATGATCGAGGCTTACCGCCCGACCGATCTGCGGCTGCGTCACTTCTTCGACTTTTTTGTGACAGAACAAATCTATCGCGAGCACCCGGAAGTGATCGTGCTCACAAATATTTTGCCGGACCCGATCAACACTTATCTCGCGCCGTTCCGTTACAGCATTGTCGATGACATTAACGGAACGAAAATTCGCACGCTGGATGATCTGGCGAAGGTGTTTGCTCAAACTCCAGAACGTTTCGTCATAAACATGATCGGCGACGGGCCGCCGCTTGTTCTCGATCCGAAACAGGTGGAAGCAGCGCGCGAGCGAATCAAGACGCGCTACAACGTTCTCTCAGAACAAAATCTCGAAGAACAACCCGCGCCCACGCCACAGCCAAAGCGATCATGAGAACTGGTCTTATTGCTTCGATTTCGATTTGTTTGGCGCTGTCAGTCGTGACAAGCGACGCGAAGAAGACCGCGCCGCCGCCGAAGCCGGTTGCTGTCACGCATACCAACATCAAACCGAAACTGGCACTCGTTAGGGTAAACGTGACCGGCCAGGCTTATGATTATTTTCGCCCATGGCAAAAGCGCGCACCATTCACGAAACGCGCTCTCGGAGCAATTCTGCCCCACTCGCGTGTTTTGGTGACGGCCGATTTGGTGGCTAATCAAAATTATGTCGAGCTGGAACGCGCGGAGACTGGCGAAAAGACCGCGGCCAACGTCACCGTCGTCGATTACGAGGCGAATCTCGCGCTGCTCGAGCCGGTGGATAAGAAATTCCTCGATGGATTGGAAGCGCTCGATCTCGCGCTCGATACGGTTGTGGGCGATCGGCTTTCTGCCTGGCAACTGGAAACAACCGGCGCGCTCGTTGTCACCGAAGGTCTCGTCACAACGATTGGAATGACGCGATATCCGGCAGAGGTGGGCGAGTTTCTCACCTATCGGCTCAGCATTCCGATGCAGTATCGCGAGAACAGTTACACCGTGCCGCTGGTGAAGAAGGACAAGCTCGCGGCGTTGTTGTTGCGCTACGATCCGCGCACGCAGGTGCTCGACGCGATTCCAGCGCCGATCATTGCGCATTTTCTCAAAGACGCCGATACGCAAAATTATCGCGGTTTCCCGCAGGTCGGACTCGGCTTCTTCCCAACGCGCGATCCCGATTTGCGCAAATATGCCGGACAAACCGGCAAACCGGCGGGCGTTTATGTGACAAGCGTGCAACCGGAAATGCCGGCGGCAAAAGCGGGATTGAAAGTTGGCGACATCATCACCGCGATTGGAAAGGACGAGCTCGATCAAACTGGAAATTATGTCGATCCGCTTTACGGGAAGATTGAGTTTACCAATCTGATCACCGCGCACGCGTTCGTCGGCGACACGCTGCAATTCCATGTCCAGCGCGAGGGAAAACCGCTCGATTTGAACGTGACGCTCGAACATCGCGCCGCCAAAGATTACGTCATCCCGCCTTACAATCTCGATCAACCACCGGCGTATTACGTTTTGGGCGGCCTCATTTTTCAAGAACTGTCACGACAATATTTGCGCGAATGGGGCGGCAACTGGCAGAAGGACGCGCCGCAACGTTTCGTTTACCTCGATCGCTATCAATCGGAACTGTTTCCGGAATCCAATCGTCATTTTGTCATACTTAGCCAGGTGCTGCCAGCAAACAGCACGATCGGCTACGACGATCTTGCCTATCTCGTCGTGCAGAAAGTGAACGGTCATGAGATTAAGTCGTTAGGCGATTTGGCTGAAGCGGTGAAACATCCGGTTGATGGCTTCATCAAGATCGAAACGGAGGAAGATCCGAAACAACTGGAGCTCGATGCCGCGCAGGTCGAAGCCGAAGCGAGCGCGTTACAGCAAAACTACGGCTTGCCTTCGCTCCAGAGACTGGACTGAATCCATTCCCCTTTCGTTCTGGATTCCTTGCGCGCAGAAACGCGCGTCGGCGCAACACTTGATCAACGTGCGACGATTTCCTCTCCCTGAGGGAGAGGATTAAGGTGAGGGTCAACACGTTGTTCGGACAGGCTCTCACCCTACCCTCTCCCACGGGGAGAGGGATACGCGCTAACTAATAAGGAGCGACGAACCGCGTGCCTTCTAGTTGTCGATCTGCGTAAATCCGGCGCGGGAAAGAAACCGGCCAACCTCTTCGTTGTAATCGTTGAACGGATCGCCCATCACGAGAAAATCGCGACTGTCGCAAGCGATCGAATCCCAGTTGATCACGTAAGGATGATGGCGCTGCTGGAAAAATGCGACGGCGCGCGCGCGGCCTGAGGCGCGGGTGTTTGCCGGCGGAGTCAACGTCGCTTCCTTTCGTCGCACACGATCGTTCCATTCGCCGATGCGTTTTGGCGGCGTAACGCCAAAGAAAAGTCCCCTCTGCGGATCGATGTTGTGGTACTCGAGGTCCAGGCTCTGCAACCACGGATCGCCCCACTCGATCTTCTCCTCTTCCATGAAAGTTTCGAGCAGCCACTTCTTCGTGATCCAATCCACACCGCCGAGAAGCGACTCCGGTTTTTTCTGCAAGGCATCGAGCGTGAACTTCCAGCTCTCCAGCAGCCAATCGGTCTCTTCGTTCGTTCCCCTGAGCTGTTTGCAGGCGAGTTCGTAGAACTGCCATTGAATGTCGAGCGCGCCGATGGTCTTTCCATTTTCCAGGCGCACGATCCATCGCCCCGTTGTGTCGCGTGAAATGTCGCGCGTGCTTTGCACCGCATCGGCGAGACTAAGATTCTTCGGGAGTCGTCCATCTTCCAGCAATGACAGCACGCATGCCGTCGTGCCGACTTTCAGCGCGGTGGCGAACGGACTCATGTTCGAATCGCCGATGAGCAAGTGCAGCCGGCGATATTTGCGGTAATCGGCCAGCGGCTCGTCGCGCGCATTGATGATGGCGCGATTAAACTGCACCCATTGATAGATATCGTTTACGATGTGGTCGGCGCGCTGGCTGATTTGGAAATCGATCTGCGTTTCCGGCTGCGGCATTTCGAAATCGAATGCGAGCGGATTTGCCTGACCGACCCGACCCGCGCCGGTGAAAAGCTGTCGTGTTGCCAGAAACGAGAGAAGCGTTCCCAGCACCGGCGGAGTAAATTGCGCTTCGCGCCGCATCAAATAATTCTCGTGGCACCCAAACGTTGCGCCCGTGTGATGATCGACATTGTTTTTGATGAAGCTGACGCGATCGCTCGCGCCGAGTTCCACAAGCGCCGCCTGTAGCAATTCATCGCCGGCGAGGTCATAAGTCACGATATCGTGCAAGTGCAGGCATTCGGGCGAGGCGTATTCGATGTGTCCCATGTCGAGATAAAGCCGCCCGCCGTTTAAGAGAAAACCGCCATTTCCGGGCGGCTCTTCGTAATCGCGATAATGGAGATCGATTGTTCCGACCTGCGCCTTGCGGAACAGGTAGTTCTTCACTTTGACCGGCCAGGCATCGGAAGTCCCCTGCGTATCCCCAGCGCTAAGCAGGCAACCGTATTCAGTCTCGAGGCCGACGATCCGATCCATTAATCCCATTAGATAACAAATCTCACCTTAGTCCAACAATGCGCTGAGCCGCAGGCAGGGCGGCCTCGGCTAACATCCTTGAAATTTTACGCGAAAAATCGCAAACTGAATTGATGACGAAAGACTTAGCCATACGCAGTCCTTTCTCTAAAGTCGGCGGACTTTTCTTCTTCGGTCGCACCTTGGACAAAGTAAAACTTCAGGCCAAAGGAGAGCTGCCGGCCCAATATCAGCCGAATCTCGGCAAAGGGTTCGACGAGCGCGTGACGAAACTCTTGGGGGTCGATTACGCCGACCTTGTCGAGCGCGTGGAAAAAGGCGGTAGCGACGACGAAATCCTACGCTGGTGCTTCGACAAAGGCCGCAAGCCTTCCGACGACGAGATCTACATTTGGAATGAATTCATGCGGAAGTACGGCTGGAACGATAAGGCCTCTGAGATTCTTGTCCGGCGCAAGAAGGAATCCGGCATGGCCGGCCGTTCCGAAATCGAAACGATGTTTGTCTATATCGATGCTGACGAAGGCCGCAGCGTATTGCCGCCGCTCGATCAAATTAAATAGAGGACACCGTTACTTTAATCCTTCACCGACTTTGTGTGGCGGCGGAGGCGGTTGCATCCGGTATTCAATTACTCGCCACACAATCAAGATCGTTGCGATAACGATCAGGGTCGCGATGATCATGCGCGCACGCGTCGGCGGCCGCGCCGCATCGCCCGGTTCGCTCACTCGGCCAGCGTGTCGATTCGCTCTGCCAGGTTGAAATCGAGTTCGGTCAGGCCGCCTTTGCTATGGGTCGAAAGAACGAGGCGAACCTTGTTATAGCGGATATCGATGTCAGGATGATGCTCCTCTTCCTCCGACACTTCCGCGACCGAGTTCACAAAGTCGATCGACTCAGAGAAGTCATCGAACTCAAACGTGCGCTCGATATGTTTCTTCTCGAGTTCCCATTCCGGGACTTTTTTGAGGCGCGTCTTCGCCTCATCGGATTTCATCAAATCAGCCATAACCGGGAACGAGTAACACCCCAAAATCGTTTTGCAACGCCGAATCGTCGGGCTTTTTTTGCCGAGTCAGCAAGGCTACAGATCGAGGATTTTTCGCAGGTTGTTAGTCGCTTCGAATACTTCGTGCGCGCACGCGCGCGCTTCTTTTGATAAACGCCGCCAGTCCGCCAGCACGTCGTTGAGACGCGCTTCCGCTTCCACTTCATCACGTACAAAAAGAAAACCGCTATTCTCCGGCAAATACCTCTCAGCGCCCGTGTCTTCGGTCACGACCGGCCGGCCGCGCGCGAGGAACGCGGCCGCGCGATCGCTCACCCACCCCGTCTTCCAGCTCACATCAACGCCTTTGATCGCGGTAAATTCCGCCGTCGCGTTTGCGATATAGCGGCGATATGCGCGCGGCGTGCGTGCCACGATATGCGGATCGGCAACGCGCCATCCTCGGCAAATGAGTCGCTGCTGTTCGGGATCGTCGGGTTTGATGTTCATCGCCAATTCGAATCGAGCCGATGGAATTCGCTTCGGCAGATCGAGGTAGCGTTCGAACGCATGTTTCTTGGAGAGATCAGGAAATTCCCCATCCACTTCCACCGCGCCGTTCCAATACCATTGTCCGATCGTGGTAAATTTCGCCTCTCGTGGCGCCGGAGCGACAGAATACAATCTCGTATCGACGAGCGGATAAAACGTTCGCCATTTCAGCGCTGATTTCGGCAAACGGCAATCGCGTCCATGCACGTTCAGTCCAATCGTCCAGAACTCCTGATGATACGATTGGCCCAGCTCCATTTTCGTCATCCAGTAAAAAATTTCGCTCGGATCGAGATCGCAGAAAATTCTGCGCTCGAACTGCAACAAAAACGGCGGATGCCACGAGTAGCTGAGATTCAGAATTGTGTTTGGCCCGGCCAGTCGATCAAGCAATTGTCGTCTCGTTAGGCCAAAACAGTGCATCGACGCCAGTTCGTGCTCGGAGGAAGCTGGCGTGTGGTAAAGCAAGCAGTACCGCCCCGCCAAACCATGTGCGCGCACCTGGCGCTGAAAATTTTGGATGCAAGCTTCATCCGCGCGGCGGTCGTTGGTCGCCGGCAGATGTTCGAGCCAGATCGCATCGAGCCTCAGCCGCCGCAAACCGAGCATCCACTGCAGCGGCACCGAAAAATTTCCCCCGCCCTCGCGATACTTCGCCGCGAAACCGCATCCAACAAAGATCGTCACGCCGTAATTTGACGGTTCGCGCAGCTTCCGCTAATTAGCTTTCCTCGCAGCGCCCGTAGCTCAACTGGATAGAGCATCTGACTACGGATCAGAAGGTTTGAAGTTCGAATCTTCACGGGCGCGCTTCATCACCACGCACACCGTTCGCTCACAAAGTGTAATCCACCCAGTTGTCGGTTACGACTACCTGTTTGGCGAAACGTTTTCGTTCTGTTGCCGAAAGTGTCTCGAGCTTTTTTGCGTCGGGCGGTTTCTCTTTTCGATCGGTTAGGACGAGGCGGCCGCGCGTTTTTTCTTCCAGGCGTTTCAGCAATGGCTCCCACGGTAACGTGCGGTCCCATCCCATTTTTTTCGACATCTCGCGATCGACCGGCACGACACAAACCAGATCGGGATGCGTCATCTGTTCCAATCCGAGGCCGTCTTTGGCGATGTACCCGGTAAGTGTTCCATTGTGGCTGGCGTGATGCGAGCCTTTGTAAAAAACAACGCGTGGCAGCAGATCGGCGATGCGAACCTCGTGCTTCGCGCCGTTCGGATCAGTCACGTTCCAAATCAGATTATCCCACGTAAGCCAGCTGCCGATTTGTGCGTCGCCAGGAAACAGAAGGACTTCACCTGAATCGATAAATTCAAAAACCAAAGCGAGGCTGGTGTTGTTGGTAAAATCGTTGAGCGCGAGCGCCACTTCTTCGGCGGTTTCAAGCCATGCGGTGTCGATCTGCCGCCATTTCTGGCTGATTCCATTTTCATCCGGACCGAAATAATGCTGCTCGAAAAATTTCGCCTGCTTCATCCGCGCGACGTCGTGGCGGTACCACTTCTCGAATGGGTAACTCAGATCCGGATTCCGTTCCTCGTTAGGCTCCAACGCGTCGATGAATCCTGTCGCGCCGGCGGCAATCTCGTAGCCTTCCCGTTTTGATTTCCGTGGATTGGTGATTTTCAACTGCGCCGGATCGGTCGGCGGACCCAAAACATAGACGCGTACATTCGGCACCTCGGGAAGAGCAAAGACGTCGCCGGGGCTAAAATAACTTATCTCAACGTCGGTTCGTTTTTGCAGCGAATTGAGAATTGCCTGCGTCGAGGATGAATCACTTGCGGCCGGCCCAAAAAAATCGAGCACCGAACGAACCCGATCGGCAGTTGCGCGATCTAGCGCGGTAAGCTTCGCAGCAGCGGCACGCACTGCTGCCAGTTTGCGAACAAGCTCTTGCTGAATTTTTTTCCCGAGAGGATTTCGCGGATCTTCTGTCCACGCCAGCCAAAGCCGTTTCATCTCGATGTTGCCAACGCGAAACACAGCGTCGGCCTGTTTGAAACCGGAAAGGTGATCGGTGTGCTGATGTGTCGCGACGACGACGTCCAGCGTTTTTCCCGTTTGCTCTGCAATATCCTTCGCCACCGCCGTCATCAACGGCCCGGGATTTTGTGTTCGGCTAACGACTCCGCAATCAATCAAAAGATGAAATTGCGAGCCGTCAGGTTTAGCGAAGCTCACGAGATGGCAGTCGCCTAACCCGTGACGATAAGTGCGAACGCGCACCCTGTTTTTCTTTCCCCTCGTTGTTTTTGTCGCGGTCATCAAAACAGTCTCGTCATGCATTGAGATGAAGATGCGCGATCGGTTCGCGAACACGCGCCAGCAGCGCGACTGTCGGATCCTGCTCCAGCCAGTCGCGGAAATTCGCTTCGCGCTCCGGATCGATGATCGGCTTTGTAATCGCGTAGCGCAGCGCGAGCGTTTCCAGATCGAGGATCAACGTGCATCCGCCAGGAAACTCGATCTTGTCGCCATTGATCATGAGTGATCGGCGCTGTGTAATTGCGAGCACAACGTGATCGACCTCTTCGCCGTTCGGTCCGCGCCGTCGCACCGGACGAACCGAGTGCACTTCGAAGCTCGGCAAACCTTTCGACATCGTGATGTCGCGAATCTTGCGCGACGGATCGAGGACAAGCCCGGTGATCTTGTCGAGATTTCCCAGAATCACTTTTTGAATCTTGGGCGTAATGATGGCGTGAATTTTATTCCTGAATTTCAGCCAGAGGTCGAAAACATCGCGGCGTGGAGCGTAATAACGGCTTTGTTCGGCGAGCGGGCGCAAATGTTTTGCCAGAAAAAGAATCGCTTCGCGGCCCCGTTCATCGAGTTCCTGTCCCTGCGGCCAACGCAACGATTGCTCAGAAAGCGTGCGCAAATCTCGCGGATAAATTCCGCGGCGACGAAACGCTTCGATCAGTGCCACGCGGTAATGATGTTCGTCGTCTGGAACAAGATCGGCATCCGCTGTGATCAACGCGCGCAGATAATCTCCGAAAGTGAGATCGACTGGCGGACAATAATCGAGCGCGCGAATGCAGATGCCGAGAATATGCTGCGCCGACTTTGCCGCTTCGCTTGTCAGCCGATTCGTTAGGTCATCCGGCAGTGCGCCCGCCGGCAAAACGCCGGAGCCGCCCGTCGCGATCCGCATCAAGTCCGCGACGCGCGAGCGATAGATGGCGAGGAACGCATCAAAGACGGCGGCGACGAGCAGTGAACCGCGCTCGTGCGGTTCCGTCTGCGTTTCGTAGGCCGCAGGATCGGGCTCGAGCTGCTCCCATTTTCCTTCTTCATTGATGCGGCCGATGGCTTCGCGTAATCCGCCATACAAACCGGTGGCCTGACCGAATTGCTGCGCCAGTTCTCCGAGCAAACTCTGGCTGGCCAAATCGCCGCGCGTTTTCGCAATCTGATGCCGCAACACTTCGGGAAAACTGAAATGTTGAAAGAGCGCGACGATATCGGCGAACGCTTCATGAAATGCGAGCGAATCGGGATTCGTCGGCTGCAAAAACTTCGGAAGAATCGCATCGAGCAACGCGTGTGTTGTTTCGTGCGCGACGATGTCGTGCGACAAACAGGTGAAGACCATTCCGCCTGGAAGCTGCGCGCCGCGGGCCGACGCTGATGCCGGAAAATAACCAAAGAGCAGCGCCTTTTTCTCCGGGCTGTAATACGCGTTGGCGCCACGGAAGGCGTGCGGATAAATGCGCAGCCGCCTAACGAATGAATCCCATTTGCCGTGCGGGCGCGTTTCATCGCGTCGCGTCCAGAGAACTCTGCGACCGAGCGCTTCCTCGAAATTTCGGATGGTGGTCATCGCCACCGCGTAAACGAATTGCTGATGAAACTGCGGATTGCCTTCGTCCGGCGCGAGTCCATCCGAGCCGAGCAAAAGCGCGTCATTCAAATCGACCGGCTCATAATAGGCGTCGCTCGCCGGATCGAAGTCCACCACCTCGACATATTCGCCGACAGGTCCAGCGGAGAGTTCCTCCCACGGCACGCGGAAGACGATTTCGTTGATGTCCGCTGTTTCGAACTGTTGCGACAATCCCGGATCGAAAGCATAACCGCGCAAGCGTCGCCATTGTCGCGCCGATGACGCTGTCGAAGATTTGGGCCTAGTTGTGCGAGCCATGGGAGAAACGCCAGTTCTCTCTGAACTGTGAGCACGCGCTGCCGCGTGTGTCACGCCAATAGATTTTCGAGATACACGAACATGCCTCAACCGAGACTGAAACGAAACCGCATACAATGCTCAAAACCTCCCGATCGTTGCCTTCAAAACTCGACGGCTTAAAGCCGTCGAGTTAAAGCGCTCTCGCGGAAACCGCGGCTCGTACAAAGAGATCGGTACCGTCGTCACCACGCACCACCATTGCGCCGACACCTGGAGTCGCCATTACGAAGAACCAAGGACGCGGGAAGTAAAACAACAACTATTCCACAAGCTGGCTTTCAAACTTGACGGCTTTAAGCGTCAAGTTTAGCGCGCGCGGAGAGTTGTGATGGCATCGAGAGTGTGCGCGCATCGAGGAACGCGCGGGTAATTAGTCAAAATAAGGCCGGATCTTTTCGAATTTCTTCGCACCATTCCGTCACGCGTTGGATATCATCGGCGCTTTTGACTGGTCGCGTTGCGACGATTCGCCCTGTCAATGCGGATTCCGATCCCAGGTTATCGGAAATCGCTACTGAGCCGGAGCAGGTGTAAGCAGGAAGGCAGTTGCCGGAGCCACGGCGCAGTCGTGGTGGGATTGAGCGGTTCTTCCGTTCGAGTCGGCCTCGGGCATTGCCTTACCGAGAATAAGGATCTGACCAGCGTTGTTGATCGCGTGCGCTTCCGCGAAAACCACACCCAGACCCACAGAGGCAGCGCTGTTCAGGTCGGTCATACCATCTTTTTTCGTCCACAGAAACGCATGATCACCCGATGAAGTTGAAGAACTACCGACTACATAACCTGCGTCATTAATATCCAGAGCTCGACTCGCGTTGGCGCCGGGGAGCGTTCCGATATTTTGCATGCCGGTCGCTTCCGTCCAGATGAACGCACGCAAACCAGATGAACCTTTCGAGTATCCAACAACGTCGCCGAGATTATTAATTGCAATAGCTTCGCTTGCAGTATCTCCAGCCAGCGTCCCGAGGTCGCGGACCTGGCCGTCTTTTGTCCACAAGACGGCTCGCTTGCCGACGGGACTGCCCGATATGCCGACGACCTGTGCTGAATCGTTAACGGCGCGAGCTCGACTGTAATTCCCTCCTGGTAGACAACCAAGGCTGCGAATCCCTTGCCGTCGCGTCCACCGAAACGCTCTAGTCCCGTTGGGACCCGAGGAATATCCAACGACATCACCGGATTTGTTGATGCCCAGTCCCTGGCCGCCGTTATCGCCTTGTAGCAAAGGAAGTTGTTGCCAGCCACCCTGTGGTTTCCAAATGAATGGAACGACTGACCTGCTGGTATTTGAGAGTCCGGTTATTTCTCCTGCGTCATTAATGGCCGAAGCGGAGCTATAGTCGCCCGTGAGCAAAGCGCCCATACGCCTGGGTTCGATGTTACCACGGGACCAAAACATGGCTTGAGCCTGGCCGGAACCACCTCCTCTTCCGACAACGTCGCCAAGGTTGTTGAGCCGAGTCGGTATTTCACCAGCGGGCGTGATCTCCACTACGGTATATGCAGCGGTTTGCCCTAACGAATTTTCCACCGAAAGGATCTCTGCCAGTAACAGCGAGAATGCCAAAACCAACATGGCAGGCAGATGGGACGGACGTATTGATATAACCATCGTTCTCATGGGCTGACGGTCGACGCTGTCTTGAGCCACACTTCTACTCCACTGAGAAAGCCGGTATCGCCCTGGGTGTTACACCGATACTCGATCTGTATGGTCCCATTGCTCACCGTCGTTGAGTACGGCCCCAGGCGGTCCCAGTGTCCCGCGGAGCCGGTGTTGTAACTGGCCAAAACAATGTTTCCATTGATCGACAAAGTGGCGTTCAAAGATCGGTCGTCCTCAAAGGTCCACACGTAGACATCATAGTTGCCATTAGGCACACTGGTCAGATTGCACTGCAAATCACCGTTATCGCGAAACGTCCGCAGCATGCTGGCGTGGGCGGTATCCAGGGGCGGATTAAAGACGACGTTGGGATCGTAGTAGGCCGTGCCATTGGTGGTGAAATTGTTTGTGGTCGATGTATTAGCCTCCCAGTTATGGCCATCGATCGCCATGGCCGGACCATTGAGATTGATCGCACGATAAAAGCTAGGCGAGGGAAGCGGAGTCGATGTCGGTGTCGGAGTTGGAGTTGCAGTCGGAGTTGGTGTAGGGGTCGGTGTTGCGCTCGGTGTAGATGTGGGTGTTGGTGTCGCTGCTGGGGTTGCGGTGGGAGTAGGCGTCGACGTTGGAGTTGGAGTTGGAGTTGATGCTGTCTTAAGCCACACTTCTACTCCACTGAGAAAGCCTGTATCGCCCTGGGTATTACACCGGTATTCGATTTGTATGGTCCCATTGCTCACCGTCGTTGAGTACGGCCCCAGGCGGTCCCAGTGTCCGGCGGAGCCGCTGTTGTAACTAGCCAAAACAACGTTTCCACTGATCGACAAAGTGGCGTTCAAAGATCGGTCGTCCTCGAAGGTCCACACGTAGACATCATAGTTGCCATTAGGCACACTGGTCAGATTACACTGCAAATCACCGTTATCGCGAAACGTTCGTAGCATGGTGGCGTGGGCGGTATCCAGGGGCGGATTAAAGACGATGTTGGAATTGCTATAAGCCGTGCCATTGGTCGTGAAATTGGCTGTGGTCGATGTATTAGCCTCCCAGTTATGGCCATCGATCGCCATGGCCGGACCATTGAGATTGATCGCACGATAAAACGTCCCTGTCGGTGACGGTGTAGGTGTAGGTGTCGCGCTAGGGGTAGGTGACGCCGTGGCAGTAGGGGTTGGAGTCGGAGTAGCCGTTGGAGTTGGTGTCGGAGTGGCAGTAGGTAGTGGTGTTGGTGTTGGTGTTGGTGTTGGGGCAGCAACGCTACCGACTTGAACCATCTTCGCTACAGATGGGACGCCCGAGGAATTCACAATGAACAGCATGTAATAGCCCGGCGGCGCAACGTTGCCACTGGCAGGAGCCGTCACGTTCAGTCCCCCGCTACCTTGCGAAAACGCCGGCCGCACTATTCGCTGGCCCATGTTGAAGCCATGGGTCACTGAACCTAACGAGATCAGCGTGATCTTTGAGATACTCGTCGCGTTGGGTGTGCCCACGAAAAACGACTGTCCGTAGGCAACACTTGAGGGCGCAGAACTGATCGTTGGCCGCGAGCCTTTAAACAGATAGGGAGGCGAGTAAACTTCCGCCGAAGGCCCTCCAATTTCACCGCCTGCTGACAACACCCGCCCGTCAGGCAGCAAAAGCGCTGTCGAATGATAGCCTCGAAAAACCGTGAAGCTTGCCATGGTGGACCACGTGCCGGTTGCCGGATCCCACATCTCGGCCGTATAAGCCGGATTGGTCGATGGAGAATTGGGATCTTCCTTTCCCCGGCTGCCGCCAGTCACCAGCACTTTTCCGTCCGCCAGCAACGTAGCGTTATGAAGCTTGCGCGCGCCCGCCATCGACGCCGTGTAGCTCCAGGCAGGAGTTGCGCTGTTAAGGTCAATTATCTCTGCGGTCGCTGTCGGAGATGTATTGCAACTGGAGTAAGGGTCGCATGGCGTTCCTCCCATGAGCAGTACCTTGCCGTTATCGTACATGACGGCTGATCCCCAGTTGCGCGTGCCGAACTTGCTATTCCCCACCGAACTCCAGGCTCCAGTGCCAGAGACGTTCAAATACCGGGTGAGCCGGGCAGGTCCGGCGCAGAAGACCTTGCCATTGGGCGCGCCAAACATGAACGGGTAAAAAGGTTGTACGAGATGGGCGGCGCTGAGGTTTCGCCAGGAGCCCGTTGCCGTCTGCCATACCTGAGGCTCGACATTGACCCCTGTTCCGATATCAACCCAACCGCTAACCACAAGAACGTCTCCGTTCGCCAGTGTAGTATTCGTCGGATACCATCGACCCTCATTCATATCAGGCAGCCGCGTCCAGCTACCGTTTGTGGAGTTATAGGTATAGGCATTGGGCAAGCCGACCCAGTTGAATATGTGTCCTCCGGCCACGAAAAGCTTTCCGTCAGCCAGAAAGGAATGGCCGGCACAGAAAACGTTTGCTCCTAAGCGAGGCAGTGCCCTGTTCGTGCCCGTTGCGGGATCCCATTCGGTCGGATTATCCCCATTGTCGAAGGAAGGCCACCATAGCACCTTGCCTGTGGGAAGAACATGAGCGTGCACTGCCAGGTATGGCCAGGTTACCGGGGCCGACCATTGTCCGACCGTCGCAGGCGTCTGCGCTTGCGCCGCGGAAATTGGGAGGACGCATGCTGCCACAAGCGAGATCTGCGCAATGAAACGAAAAATCGACCGCACAATGGCGAACGACTTCCGATCGGTGCTGGAAAGTGCGGGGTGAGAGGCTGAAACGATGGAACGTTTTACTGCAAGCGCCCCGATTTAGTCGATCAAAAAGTTGTGGTTACTGGAATTTCCGTAAAAAGAGTGCCTCGCTTGTCCGACCACTCCGCGTCAGTTGAAGAACGGCCGAATCTTCTCGTATTTCTTCGCACCGATACCCTTGACACGGCGAAGATCGTCCGCGCTTTTGAACGGTCGCGCCGCGATGATTCTTCCGGCGAGAACCGATCCAATGCCGGGCAGCCCATCTAACTCCCGTTCCGTTGCGCTATTCACATCGAGCTTGCTTTGAGAGCTGGTGACCGCGGCATTCGCCGGAGTCCGATGCCGAAGAGTAGCCTGTGCGGGAAGGGGCGTCGGCATCGCGCGCGACCGTTCCGGATGAAAGAACGCGTCGAAAGAATCGGCGGTGTATTGGTCCTTGTTTTCCACACGTGTGTTCAACCGGCCCACGCTTACTCCCCAGCCCCCGACCTTCTGCACCCTGGCTGTTCGCTCGAGTTGTTCGAGCTTCCCCCACTCTACTTCCACGGAATTCATTCCCGGCGGATGCGTTTCCGCGCCGTGCAAACGTGCAAGACCATTCGCGACCAGTTCCTCGCCCAGGTCGTGATGATCGACTTCGACGAACGCGTAGAAGCGTTCCATCTTGCTGCGACCGAGCGCATCCTGTTTACACGTCCGGATCGTGAACGGATGCGAAAGCTTCACGCGCACAAAATCCTTCGCCGCTTCTCCCACTTGCAGAAGCTGGGGCAATGTCATGCCGAAATATTGCGCCTGCTCATTCACCCGCTCGCCAAACTCCAGGTTGGTCTCGGGCGCATCAACGAAGTAGAGGCGGAACAGGTAACTCTTTTTACCGCAGCACACATGAAAGCTGTCGCCATCGTTTGAATCGTTAGGCACGTAACGGCAGTCGTTCAGCGTCACCCATGGTTCGCGCGCGCGCGCGTCGACAATTGCCACGCACAACGCGCCAAGCAGAAGCAGTGAGCGAAGATGCATCAACATCGGCTTCACTCAAAAAACGGGACGGATCTCCTTGTATTTTTTCGGGCCGATTCCATCGACTCGCTCAAGATCATCTGCGCTTTTCATTGGGCGTGCGGCGATGATGCGCTGCGCGAGAACGGGTCCGATTCCGGGAAGTCTCTCGAGTTCTTTTCGCGTCGCGTTATTTACATCAAGCTTGCCACCGTCGGGCGGCGTCGTCGCGACTGGCTGTGGCATCGGCGATTCTTGTGCAACTTTGAGCTGCACTTTCCCGCTCCAACCGCCGGTATGTTTTTCCTTCGCTTCGTTCTCGAGACGCTTCAGTTTTTCTGCTTCGACTGCCGAGCTCGTCATTCCCGGAGGCGAAGCCGACTTGCCGACAAGGCGAGCGTAACCGTTTGCGACCAATTGTTCGCCGAGATCGCCGTCCTTTGTCTGGACGAATGCAAGAAAGCGTTCGGCTTTGCCGCGCGCCATCGAATGCGCGAAACGCGTCGTTATCAGAAAACGGTTTGCTCAGTTCCTTCTGCACGAACTCACTCGCTTCGCGTCCCACTTCGATTACGTCGGGAACCTTGAGCCCAAAATACTTTGCCTGATCCACCAGCCGCGCGGCATTGACCGACTCGACTTCCGGCGCGTCGACGAAATACAGACGGAAAACATATTCCTTCTCGCCGGCTTGCACGTGAAAGCTGTCACCGTCGTTCGAATCGTTAGGCAAATATCGGCAGTCGCTTAGCGTCACCCATGGCGCCTGAGCATAAACATGACCGGCGAGGAACGCACACGATGCCGCAAATAAGCAAAGCCATTTCACCGGTCCATTTCAATACAGCACCTGACCTCAGATCAGAAGTCTTGAATCTTCACCGGCTCGCTTTTTCGGGGTCATCCTGAGCGCCGCGGGCGATGCTAGAGAGGTGGATCGGCCGCTCCGCGGGCGATGCTAAATAATGCGGCGATGCTAAAGTAATGCTGCGTCGCCGCCAGGCTACCATCGGTCCGAGCTTTCCACGGCGAGTCTTCGACCGGACTGGCATTTCCGAGAGCTCGATTCACCCCTGAGCCGATTCGAAGTAACGCTGGTGCGAAGGGCTACCGATGTTGCTGCTCAATCCTTCCGCCCCGCGCCGCTCGGGCAGGCTCCGATGGTGTCACCGTGATCGAGGTGCCGGCGGTACTCCATGCTGTTGCACGGCACGATGAGTGTCGTCGTATGTTTGTGACAAACTGTGCAACCGGTCCCGCACTCGTTCAAAAACATGGCCACATTGTGGTAATTGATCGCTGCGACATCTTGCCTGCCATCGCCATTGAAATCGCCGACTGCTATACCTGTAAGAGAACCGTCAAAATAACCGCCAACCTCGATAGCGGTCGCGAAGCCGAAATGGCCTGCCCCATCGCCCAAAAGTATCCAAACGTCGTGAGAATATTCGTTACCTACCGCGAGATCCTGCTTGCTGTCGCCATTGAAATCAGCGACCGCGATGGAGCTAGGGGATCTGCCTGCTGCAAAATTCGTAGGGCCACTGAAATGCCCCGCACCGTCGCCCAAAAAAATTGATACGTTGTCCGAGTCGGAGTTGGCCGTGGCAAGGTCCTGCCTGCCATCACCATTGAAATCGCCTACGGCAACATCATAGGTATAGGTGCCTGCAGGGAAGCTGGTAGGGAGGCTGAAACTGCCCGCCCCATTCCCTAATAAGATCGACACATGGCCGGCATGCGCACAGCAGGACTCGCCGGTGTTCGCCGCAACGATGTCCTGCTTTCCATCGCCATTGAAATCGCCCACGGCAATCTTGTAAACATCGTACGTGCCAGTGCCTGCAGGGAAGCTGGTCGCGGTGCTGAAATTGCCTGTTCCATCACCCAACATGATCCACAGGACGGGTGAGGTGTTGGCGAAGGCGAGGTCCTGCCTGCCGTCACCATTGAAATCACCGACCGCGACAGAAAAAAGGCCACGCCCCGATTCGAAAGCAGTGGTTTGGTAGAAACCGCCAACCCCATTACCTAACAAAATCGACATGCTGCTGAAATCCCAGTAGTTGGCTACGGCCAAGTCCTCCTTGCCATCGCCATTGAAGTCGCCAACCGCGGATCCAGGCGCAAATGGGTGGATAAGTCCGAAGTTGGTTGGGGCACTCAGATTGCCCAAGCCATCGCCTAAGAAGACCGAAACGGCTTCGTTAATATAGTTGCCCACCACAAAGTCTTGCCTGCCATCACGATTGAAGTCGCCTATCGTCACGTGGAGCACATCGAAGGCGCCGCCGAGATATCCCGCTCGGACAAAGCTCAACGCCTCGCATGCTACGGGAGACTCTACCGTCAGCTCAAACGTCTTGGTTGCAGTCGACCCCTTGTCGCCGAAAGCTTTTACAGTGACTGTATAGGTCCCCCCCGGACGGGCATCCGTCACCCGGACCAAACCCGTGGTCGGGTCACCTTCCAAGTTACCCTGAAAACTGGTCGAGGTGGAAACATTCATGCTCGTCGCATTGGTCGGCGCGGCATCCGGCGTCACTGTCGTATTGGCGCTCAATACTATCGATGTCGCCGGATAGTTACCGAGCGTTGGTGTTACATTCAATTCGATTGGCCCGATTCTGATAGGTGTAGCTCCCGTAAGAGTTAGCGCTCCCGCGAGGAGCCCAAGGAGCAGCAACAGGCAGGCGAACGGTTTTTTGGTCTTTTCGCAGATTGTTCGTATTCGGGGTTTGGGGAATTTCATACGGATGTATATCTAGCTTTCAGCAGAACTCACCTGTTTCTGCCTGGGAACGAGTTTGCCCAATCGAAGGCGGCAAAGTCAACGCTATCTTCTAGCTCCTAGCGGAAACAAGTGCGGCCAGTTTCCCAATTCTGACCTCCGGCCTCTGTCTCTTCTACTTCTTAATCTCTAATTCCTACTTTGTCCCCTGGGCATGCACCCTGAGTATCTCCGTGGGCGAGATGTCTTACAAGCTCCATGCTGTTGCATGGAAGAGTGAGTGTCGTGGTGTGCTTGTGACAAACCGTGCATTGATCGGAGGGGCAGACGCGCAGCAGAATCGACAGATTAGTCGGTACTGGGACTGGCTACAGCGAGATCCTGCTTTCCATCGCCATTGAAATCTCCCACCGCCACTGGGTGAGAAGAAACACCGTCGCCCTCGCCAAATTTCATCGGGGCGCTGAATCCGCCAAATCCATCGCCCAACAGAATCGACATGTAGAATCCGCTGAGGGGTACAGCGAGGTCCTGCTTTCCATCGCCATTGAAATCTCCCACCACCACTGAGTCAGGAATACCGCCAGCGTCAAAGTTTGTCGGCGTACTGAATCCACCAATCCCATTACCCAAGAGGATCAACACAGTGTCTGAGAACTCGTTGCCCACTGCGAGGTCCTGGTTGCCATCGCCATTGAAATCTCCCACTGCCAGTGAGGTGGGACTGTCGCCAACACTAAAGTGGGTCGCGGGGCTGAATGCGCCCATACCATCGCCTAACAGGATCGACACGCCGGTTGGGGAGTTTATGTGGAGGACGGCGAGATCTTGCTTGCCATCCCCATTGAAATCCCCCACCTCCACTCGGAAAGGGAGATTGCCAACATTAAAGTTCGTCGCGGCGCTAAATCCACCGGTCCCATTGCCCAACAGGATCGACACGTTGGCGCTATGTCCATTGGCCACCGCGAGGTCTTGCTTGCCATCCCGATTGAAATCTCCTACCGCAATGCCATAAGGAAAATTGCCGACAGCGAAGGATGTCGGGCTGCTGAAACTGCCGGCGCCATCGCCTAACAAGATCGCGACGGTAAACGAGTTGTTGGCCACGGCGAGGTCTTGCTTGCCATCGCCATTGAAATCGCCCACCGCTAATACCGCTAAAAGAGAAGCATCGACTCCGCCAAAGTTTGTCGCGGCGCTGAAACTGCCGGCGCCATTGCCTAACAAGATCGACACGTTTGACAGGTTGTTCGTGGGGCTATTAACAGTAGCGATGTCCTGGTTGCCATCGCCATTAAAATCTCCAACTACCATTGAGACAGTGCGATCGCCTACGCCAAAGTTTGTCGGGGCGCCAAAGCTTACCGGATTGCATGTCTCCGGTGTTGTTACTGTCAACTTGAACGTGGCGGTCGTACTGTCGGCAGTGCTACTGAAAGCTTTAACTGTGACTAGGTACGTCCCTGCCGGATGCGCATCAGTCACCCGCACCACACCGGTCGTCGGATTACCTTCCAGCTTGCCTTTGAAATCGGTCGATGTGGAAACATTCATGCTCGTCGCATCCGTTGGAGCAACATCGGGAGTAACTGTCGTGTCACCGCTCAATACTATCGTTGTGCCCGGATAGTTACCCAGGGTGGGCGTTACATCCAATCCGATTGGTCGCCTTCCCATCGGCGAAGCTGCGGTAAAAGTGAGTACGGCCATCAGCCCAGCTAGCGGCAACAGCCACGTGGATTGTTTTTTGGTCTTTTGGCAGACTGTTTGTATTCGGGGTATGGGGAATTTCATAAGGATGATATCGGGCTTTCAGCAGAACCTGCCTGCTTTGCCTGGGACGAGTCTGCCCAATCGGAGACTGCAAAGTCAATTCTGTTCTTTAGCTTCTTGTCGGAACAAGCGCGGCCAGTTTCCCAATTCTGACCTCCGATCCGCCAACGGACGGATTCGCCGTGGCGAACCTCTGTCTCTTCTACTTTGGTGCCTTCGTCTCCCGACTCAGTCACCGCCACCCAACGCCGCTTTACCGTCTACCCTGCTCGTGCCCAGCGTCACCGTGTTCTAATTTCTAATTCCTACTTTTCTCCGCTGTGCATGCGCCTACGCTATCACCGTGATCGAGGTGCCGACGGTAATCCATGCTGTTGCACGGCAACGTAATCGTCGTCGTGTGCTTGTGACATACTGTGCATTCGCCTGAAGAATTAGGTGCAGCCAACACGAATTGCGACTGACTCGGGATACCGTTAGTGAAGACAGTGACCAGAGCATAGCCAACGGGAAAGCCGCTTGAACTTGTCGTCATGATGGTAAGCGGCTGGGAAGTGAAAGAGGTGTCCGACCAGCCTGCCATCGCAGTTACGGGCAGGAAAAGTGTTTGCTCGTTAGCTAGACTCAGCAGTTGGACCAGCGGATAGTTGGAAGAAGAGTTCTGCGCGCCGTTACCGCCTGAAGCTTCGGAGATGCCTTTGAAACGGGAACCGGAAGCTGTCAGCGCACTCCCATTCGGCAGAATGGAGGGCGAGACAGTAGTGAGTAAAGGTCGCCACGCGGGATCAAAGCCAAGCCCCGGACCATATAGTTCCGCGCTGCTCAAGTAGCTGTCGAACTGAACCACTCCTGCCGCCACCAACACCTTCCCGGAGGACAGGAGCGTCGCCGTGTGACCAAACCGTGCGGTGCCGAGGCTACCAGTGCTGCTCCAGCTTCCCGTCGCCGGGTCGTACAGCTCCGTGCTGCTCAATGAACCATTGTCACTATTCCCTCCGCCACGAGCACCTTCCCGGAGGGTAGCAGTGTCGCCGTGTGGTCGAAGCGGGCGGTACCGAGGCTACCAGTGCTAGCTCCAACTTCCAGTTGCCGGATCATACAGCTCCGCGCTGCTCAAGTAACTAACATTACCGCCAATTCCTCCTGTCGCCAGCACCTTGCCGGAGGGTAGCAGCGTTGCCGTGTGATCATACCGTACAGCTTGGAGACTGCCCGTGCTACTCCAGCTTTCCGTCGCCGGATCATACAGTTCCGAACTACTCAGGTGACTAAAGCTATTGAATCCTCCCGCCACCAGCACTTTGCCGGAAGGCAGCAGCGTCGCCGTGTGATTTCGACGTGCGGTGCCGAGGCTGCCGGTACTACTCCAGCTTCCAGTCGCGGGATCATACAGCTCTGCGCTGTTCAAGTAACTGGAGTCATTTGTTCCTCCCGCTACCAGCACCTTGCCGGAGGGCAGCAGCGTCGCCGTGTGATCCACACGTGCGATGTTGAGGCTGCCCGTGCTGTTCCAACTTCCCGTCGCGGGGTCGTACAGTTCCGTGCTGCTTAAGTAATGAATCCCACTAACGCGGTTGTATCCTCCTGCCACCAGCACCTTGCCGGTGGGCAGCAGCGTCGCCGTCTGATGGCCGCGTGCTGTGTTGAGGCTGCCGGTGCCGCTCCAGCTCGCAGTTGCCGGATCATACAGCTGCGCGCTGCTCCCCCAGGCGGCGGTGACGGTAACGGTAAGGCGGATATCGTTCCTGCTCCCGCCACCAGCACTTTGCCGGAAGGTAGCAATGTCGCCGTGTGATCTGCACGTGCCATGTTAAGGCTGCCCGTGCTACTCCAGCTTCCCGTCGCCGAATCATACAGCTCCGCGCTGCTTAAGACACCACCGCTAACACCGAATCCGCCCGCCACAAGCACTCTACCGGAGGGTAGTAGCGTCGCCGTGTGAGAGGAACGCGCGGTGCCAAGGCTCCCCGTGTTGGTCCAGCTCCCCGTCGCAGGGTCATATAGCTCCGCGGTGCTAAACCCACCAACATTGTATCCTGCCGCCACGAGCACCTTGCCCGAGGGCAGCAGCGTCGCCGTGTGAAATCGACGTGCGGTGCCCAGGCTACCGGTGTTGCTCCAGTTTCCCGTCGTCGGATCATAAAGCTCCGCGCTGCTCAAGGTAAAACCATCGTATCCTCCCGCCACCAGCACCTTGCCATTGGGCAGCAGCGTCGCCGTGTGCTCTTCGCGTGCGGCATTGAGGCTGCCGGTGTTGCTCCAGCTTCCCGTCACCGGATCATACAACTCCGCGCTACTCCAGATGTCGCCCAAAAAGCCCGAGTATCCTCCCGCCACCAGTACCTTGCCATTGGACAGCAGCGTCGCAGTGTGAAGTCCGCGTCCGGTATTGAGGCTGCCGGTGCTGCTCCAGCTCCCCGTAGCAGGATCATACAGTTCCGCGCTGCACAAGTTGTGAACGGCATCACTGCCGTATCCTCCCGCCACCAGGATCTTGCCATTGGCCAACAGCGTCGCCGTGTGATAGTAGCGACCGGTATTGAGACTGCCGGTGAAGCTCCAGCTCCCTGTCGCAGGATCATATAGCTCCGCGCTGCTCAACAAGGGACCACCATTGTATCCTCCCACCACCAGCACCTTGCCATTAGGCAGCAGCGTCGCCGTGTGATCTCCGCGTGCGGTGTGGAGGCTCCCGGTGCTGCTCCAGCTTCCCGTCGCCGGGTCATAGAGCTCCGCGCTGCTTAAGGCGCCTGTGTGGGGACCACCAGAGTCATTCAGTCCTCCCACCACCAGCACCTTGCCATTGGGCAGCAGTGTCGCCGTGTGCTCTAAGCGTGCGGCCCCGAGACTGCCCGTGGCAGTCCAGCCGGGACTTGTCTTAATATTGTCGGTTCTCTCGCTGCCATTATGGCCAACTTGGTTTGCCCCGGGTGTTGCGGCGAGACTCAGCAAGACCGCTGAGACCAGCATTAGCATTACCGAGATTGTGCTTCGTAGCGCAGTTGCGCCTTGGGAGGTGTTCTGTCGTTTTTTCATAAGGGGATTTTTATTCTAGTCTAGGCGGGTTAGTCTTGACCTAACGAGTCGGTTTGATCGGACGGCTGCTTCGAATGCGGGCACGCCCCCACGGTGTCCCCATGATCCAAATGTCTTTGATACTCCAGGCTACCGCACTCCAGTGAGAGAGTAAGCGTGTGCTTGTGACAGATGATGCACGACTTGCCCTCCGTCTCGTAGAGTTCCGCGCTCCTAAAATAGACGGTGCTACCTCCTACGGTGCCAACCCCTCCCGCCGCCAGCACCTTGCCGTTGGGCAGCAACGTGGCCGTGTGAAGATCACGCGCGTTGTTGAGGCTGCCCGTAAGCGCCCAGCTGCCGCTCGCTGGGTCGTAGAGTTCCGCGCTGCTAGAACCGGCGCTGCCATCGCCATTGTATCCGCCTGCCACCAGCACTTTGCCGTCAGGCCGTAACGTCGCCGTGTATTGACCGCGCGCAACGTTGAGGCTGCCCGTGACAGTCCAAATCCCGCTCACTGGGTCGTACAGTTCCGCGCTAGCAAGGATTGATGGAACTATCGTTTGCGAGTATCCCCCGGCCACCAGCACCTTGCCGTTGGGCAGCAAGGTCGCCGTGTGATCAAAGCGCCCGATGTTGAGGCTGCCTGTGAAAGTCCAGCTTCCGTTTACTGGATCGTACAGTTCCGCGCTGGTAAGACCCGGTGAAAGGTAGACGCCGGAAACGCCCCCTGTTACCAGCACCTTCCCGTTAGGTAGCAAGGTCGCCGTGTGATACACGCGCGTGGTGTTGAGGCTAGCCGTGGTTGTCCAGGTCTCACTCGCTGAGTCATACAGTTCCGCGTCGCTAACTGTCATGCCAGGGGGGTAGTAACCAAATCCCCCTGTCACCAGCACCTTGCCGCCAGGAAGCAATGTCGCCGTGTGATACGTGCGCGCGGTGTTGAGGCTGCCCGTGGCCATCCAGGCGCCGCTTGTCGGATCGTACAGTTCCGCGCTGCTAGAATACGGGCTGGGGTCGGAGGAGAACCCGCCTGCCACTAGCACCTTCCCACTGGGCAGCAACGTCGCCGTGTGAGCATTGCGCGCGGTGTTGAGGCTGCCCGTGACCATCCAGGTGCCGCTTGTCGGATCGTACAGTTCCGCGCTGCTAAGATTGACGTAGACGGGACTATATGAAAATCCTCCTGTCACCAGCACCTTACCGTTCGGCAACAACGTCGCTGTGTGGTCAACGCGCGCAGTATTAAGGCTGCCGGTCAGCGTCCAGTTCCCGCTTTCCGTGCCATGATCACCTTCAAACGGCAGCACGATGGCGGCACTAAGTCCGCTCGCCGGCGGAGCGGCCTTGAAACTCGAGGCGAGCAGGATAACAGAAATTGCGATCAATACAGCCGAGATCGTGCTTCGTAGCGCGGTTGCGCCTTGGGAGGCGTTCTGTCGTTTTTTCATAAGGGGATTTCTTTGGTCTAGTCTGACGCGGTTAATCCTGACCTAACGAGTCAGTTTGATCGGATGGATTTTTCGAAGGCGGGCACGCGCCCACGGTGTCCCCATGATCCAGATGTCTTCGATACTCCATGCTGTTACATGGCAGGTTTAGCGTCGTCATGTGCTTGTGACAAACCGTGCACTGATCGGGTAATGTCGGTTGCCCCAGTTCTACGAATTGAGATTGGCTGGGGATGCCGTTGGTGAAGACAGTCACGAGTGCGTAGCCAATGGGGAAGCCGCTCGTGCCGGTAGTCATTAGAGTAACTGGCGTAGAAGTGAAAGAGCTATCCGACCAGCCAGCCATCGCCTCCACGGGCAGGAAAAGCGTTTGCTCGTTAGTCAGGCTCAGTAATTGGACCAGTGGATAGTTGGAAGAAGAATTCTGAGTGTTGCCTCCGGAAGCTTCGGAAATGCCTTTGAAACGGGAACCGAAAGCTGTGAGCGCGCTGCCATCCAGTAGAATAGAGGGCGAGACCGTAGTGAGTAAAGGTTGCCAGGCGGAATCAAAGCCAAGGCCCGGATCATATAGCTCTGCGCTGCTCAATTCGGTAACACCATTACCTAGTCCTCCAGCCACCAGTACCTTGCCGTTGGCGAGCAGTGTCGCGCTGTGAAAAAAGCGCGGATTGTTGAGGCTACTACTGACCGTCCAGCCCCCCGCCACCGGGTCATACAACTCCGCACAGCTCGCACAACCACCAATATTAGGGGTTCCTCCCGCTACGAGCACCTGGCCATTGGGAAGCAACGTCGCGGTATGACCATAGCGCCCGGTATTGAGGCTGCCCGTAACAGTCCAGCTCCCGCTCGCGGGGTCGTACAGCTCCGCGCTGCTAAGGGTGCCGGTGTTACTTTCTCCCGCTGCCACCAACACCTTGCCATTGGGCAGTAGCGTCGCCGTATGAGAAGTGCGCGCGGTATGGAGGCTACCCGTGACCGTCCAGTTCCCGCTTGCGGGGTCGTACAGTTCCGTTCTACTTGGGTAACCAATGCTACCACCATATCCTCCTGCGACCAGCACCTTGCCGTTGGGCAGCAACGTCGCCGTGGCAGATTCGCGCGGGTCGTGGAGGCTACCCGTCTGCGTCCAGCTCTCACTCGCGGGGTCGTACAGTTCCGCACTGCTCAGACGGGGATTGGGAACGGCGAACTGATCATAACCCCCTGTCACCAACACCTTGCCGTTGGACAGTAACGTCGCCGTATGTGACACGCGTCTGTAGTTGAGGCTGCCTGCTACCGGCGTCCAGCTCCCGCTCACCGGGTCGTACAGTTCCGCGTTATTCAGATCATGGGGAGGAAAGTCGACCCCACCAAATCCTCCGGCAACCAATACCTTACCGGAAGGCAGCAACGTCGCCGTAGGACCCGTGCGACCGGTGTTGAGGCTGCCGGTGCTGCTCCAGCTTCCCATCGCCGGGTCATACAACTCCGCGCTAGTCAAGTAATCAAAGTTGAGGAATCCTCCCGCCGCCAGCGCCTTGCCAGAGGGCAGCAGCGTCAGCGTGTGACTGCGGCGTGCGGTGCTGAGGCTCCCTGTGTTACTCCAGCTTCCCACCGCCGGGTCGTACAGCTCCGCGCTGCTCAACCAACCACTGTTAGTGTTACCCGATCCTGCCGCCACGAGCACCTTGCCCGAGGACAGTAGCGTCGCCGTGTGCCCCGCACGTGTGCTGCCGAGGCTGGCAGTGCTGTTCCAGCTTCCCGTCGCCGGATCATACAGCTCCGCGCTATTCAGGGGGAAGCCACCGTAGCTGTTCGCGCCTCCCGCTACCAGCACCTTACCTGAAGGCAACAGCGTCGCTGTGTGAAAGCCGCGTCTGGCCTGGAGGTTGCCGGCGCTGCTCCAGCTTCCAGTCGCTGGATCGTACAGTTCTGCGCTGCTCAAGAAATTATTGGGATCATGGGGCCCTCCCACCACCAGTACCTTGCCGTTAGGCAGCAAGGTCGCCGTGTGTTCGTAGCGTGCGGTGCCGAGGCTGCCCGTGCTACTCCATGTGCCCGTCGTCGGATCATACAACTCCGCGCTGCTCAAGACTACATCAAGAAAGCCAGTGAGTCCGCCTACCACCAACACCTTGCCGGAGCCTAGCAGCGTCGCGCTATGAAGCCAGCGTCCGGTGTAGAGGCTCCCGGTGCTGCTCCAGCTTTCCGTCGCCGGATCATATAGCTCCGCGGTGCTCAAAGGGCCATTGCTATCGAATCCTCCTCCTGCCACGAGCACTTTGCCATTGGGCAGCAGCGTCGCCGTGTGATCTGTACGTGTTGTATGAAGGCTGCCGGTGAAGCTCCAGCTTCCCGTCGCAGGATCATACAGCTCCGCGCTGCTCAAGGAAGTATTCTCATTCCGTCCTCCCACTACCAGGACCTTTCCAGAGGGCAGCAGCGTTGCTGTGTGATCGGCGCGTGCGGCCCCAAGGCTCCCAGTGCTGCTCCAGCTTCCTGTCGCAGGATCATACAGCTCCACGCTGCTCAAGTAATTGGGATTTGACCAGCCGATCGGATAAGGGGGGCCATTCGCTCCTCCCACCACGAGCACCTTGCCGGAGGGCAGCAGCGTCGCCGTGTGATTGTGACGTTCGGTGCTGAGGCTCCCGGTAACAGTCCAGCCGGGGCTCGTCTTGACGTTGTCCGTACTCTCGCTGCCATTGTGGCCGACTCGGTTTGCCCCGGGTGTTGCGGCCAGACTTAGCAGGACCGCTGAGACGAGCATTAGCATCACTGAGATTGTGCTTCGTAGCGCGGTTGCGCCTTGGGAGGTGTTCTGTCCTTTTTTCATAAGGGGATTTTTTCTTTTAGTCTGAGGCGCGGTAGATTTCGCCCCGAAATAAAATGAATCCGGGGCGTGGGTTCGATATAAGGGATTGCTATCCCGAAAAGCAAGACTTTACGTGGCAATGCACTCTGCCTCAGTCACAGAAGAATGAGGAACAGGCAGAGCGGATAGGACGCGCATCTGAGAGGCTAATTGGTGGGTGGGCTTACTCCTTCTTCCGGCCAAGTATGGTCTCGTCGCAAAGGCCCTGAAGATCAAAGTTGCAAGCCGCGCGTTTGTCCGCGGGGGTAGAGTCTTCGATGAACTTGCGCACGGAGGGCCCGACATGGATTCGCAGGTCGGGCCAGAGACATGCCACTGCGGGGTTACTCAAGATCGGTCCCCAGTTGTATCCGAGTCGAGCCGTAGCGTCGGGTGGTAGCAGGCCCTGCTCTACCTGCAGCAGGATCGTTTCCAGCATCCGAAGGTCAGCGGTTTCTATCCGCTCTACGGTTTCCCAATCCTCCAGGTTCCACCGCTTCACCGCCTCCGGGTAACTCGATTCAGTCATCAATCGATTCATCCGGGGGGTGAAGCTTCGGTGAAATTCCGACGTGGCGATGCCGATCGCCTGATAGGCCGCCGCGCGCGCCTGGCGGTTACTTTCCCGAATCTGCATTCCGACAAAGGCGAGCGAAGCGATCACACCCGCGGCCGCTACGCTCTGCTGAATCGCCCTGCTCGAAATACGAAATCTTCCTCGAGGCGACTTCATATACCTAACGAAACAAAGATAAGCGCTCGCTGGCTCTTGCCTTCACTTCATCCTTCATAATTGAACTCCCTTCTCGCCCGTACTCGCCTGCAGCGTTACGGCAGCGCCGTTCCTGACTTCGACTTTACGAGGGCTACATCGCTCGCGTTGATGCTGCCGTTGGCATTGACGTCAGACTTGAAGTTTGTTGCGTCAACTGGTTGACCGCTTTGCGATTTCGTCAGCGCGACATCACTTGCGTTTACCGTGCGATTGCCGTTGACATCGGCCGTGAGGAAACCAAACGGAACGTCGCCATGTGGCTGGCCGTCGCCGTTGATGTTTTGCACTCGCAGCGTGACGACTTCCGCACTTGTCACACCAGTTAGTTGTGCGGTCATGGTGTTGCCACTGAAAGAGATTGGACCAACGGTAGCGGTGCCACCGACAACCAGAACCTCGCCAGAGGTGACAGCTCCATCAAACGTGAAGGCCGCATTGTAAGTGTCGGAAGCGCGATCTTCCACGCCTGAGGTACCAGTCAGCGGCATCGCGATGTCGAATGTCCCCGCCCCGCCATGAGTCAGGCGCGAGGCTGCGCTAACCAGGTTTGTAGCCACTCCAGTCACATCCAAAAACGCCGCACTGATCGGCCCCCATGTCTGTAAGCCCTGGACATTGTTCACGCCGCGCCCACGCACGAAAATAACGTGGCGGCCTCCCGATAGGCCGGCAGTGTTAATCGTTGCGTTAACGGCCACGGTAGTAGAAGTGAACGTGCCGTTCATTGGGATGGCCGTGCCGCCGGCCCAGGGAGGCGTGTCGATGTAATATTCTGCTGCGCCTACGTTCTGACTGAATGCGTTGTTTGACCATGCGAATGTAATGCTGGCGGTTAGCTGTGATGGCATGCCTTGCGGCACTGATGTCGGACTGGTGACAACGGTGTTGGCATCTGGTCCGTGCGAAGTCAGATAAGGCGTGCGCGCTATCTTCGCCAGGTAAAGGAGCATCCCACGATTCTCAGGCCAGAGACCCTGCGACGAGCCGCAACCTGGATTATCTATGCACGAGTAGGTGGGGAGGAAGCTCTGGCCGCTCACCTCAGTGGAAAAGGCCGCCATGCCCAGCTCACCGTAGGCCCAGTCAATCGAACCTCCATCTACCGGATACAATTCTCCGATGATCGAGCCATAGGGATAACCGTTACCGCCCGCGTTCGCCGCGGTCATGTGCGCGGCGATGTTGCGCGTCTCGGCGTTGTTAGGCATCGGCGTGGAACTCCAGCCCCAGTCATAAAGGTTGACTGCCGCATCGGAGTGGATGTTCTGGTAAACGCCGGTGGTAGTGATAGGCGCCGCGTCGGTGTCGTTAGGGCCGCGCTGGTCCGGCACGAGAGTACGAAGTTTGTTGACGATAGCCGCTTGCTCCGGCTCAGACCCGGACGACGCCCCTCGATAGGTCTGGTCGCACACAAGGCCGCTCGAACCATTGCAGCAGCCCCAGTGGAACGGGAAGTTGCGGTTGTCGTCTACGCCGAAGTGGTTAGATGCTGTCGGAGGCCAGGAGCACCCGCCGCCTCCGGTGTTGTTGCCGTTCTTGCGATATTGGTACGGGCTGTTGCCGCCGCCGCCTGCCTCGACGATGTGGTGGCCGTCGGGGTTAACGGTGGGCATAAGCCAGATGTCGTGATAGTCCACGAGCCAGCGAGCATCGGCATTGGTATCGTAGTTATTGAGCAGGTAGTCAATCATGCGCATGATGACTTCTGGTGTAGCGATCTCGCGTGCGTGTATGCCGGCGTCCGCCCAGAAGACCGGCTTTAGGGCCTGGTATGTTGCGGTTCGTGATGTGTAGCACATACAGGTCGTAACCGTTAAAGGGACTTGGCAGGGTGCACGCGCCTGGGATGGGACTTGCACCAGGAGTCGCCGATGTCGATCTTTTCTACCAGATCGGGGAACTGCGCCACCTTCTGGTCGAGGAAGGCGTATATTTCTTCCACCGACTTGTAGCCGCTGTAGAAAGTGTCTTGCATGATTTGAGGGTCACTGAGGTTGTGACTGCTAGTCTCGTCTATCTCCACACGAAGGCCGCGCGCCGTTAGCTCATAGTAGAGGTCGCGATCACGGATTACGGTGAGATAGCCTCCTGTGGTGGGCACTTCTTCGGGGTTAAGTTCGTTGGCCAACTGGTCGCGCTCGGCGCGGTCGCGGAAGTAGACGCGCATTACCAGCGTGTTGTACTTCTCGGCTATTGGATCCTTGCCGATTCCTGCCTGGGAGTGGACAGAGCCGGTTGTCGTGTCGATGTCACTCATCGTGCTATCGTGCTTGTTTGAAGCGTCAGGATTCTCCGCAGCAATCCGCGATTTGCTGCTTCGGGCACTCAGGTGCTCGGGGCCAGCCGCTAAAGCGACACCGACCAGAGTGACTGCTGCGACTACGCAGAAGGCGCCAAAAACGAGCCTCGCTCGCGCCGATGATTTCTTCGTCGTATTTCCTGAGATGGTTCTTTTTCATTTTGAGTTCTCCCTGGGATATCGAAGCAGATTTTCCGACGAACGAGCAGCAGTCGAAGTCGCAGACGTTAGCAAATCGATCCTGCCGACTACAATCGCGAATTTTGCGTTGTTGAGAGCCAAGCCGTCATCAGCCAGATCACTGCTTCCGATGATGGAGTAGTTCACCTTACGTTCGATTGTCCGCACGCCACCAGTTTTGACGTCTTCCACAAACTGGAAGCCGATCCCGACTACACGAAAGTCGCTGAAGATATCATCGAGAAAACGTTCGATACCGCGAAGCCGCACCCGGGCGAAACCCTCGACTTCAAAGTCGTCGGCCGCAATTCCCTCGGCGATGGACCGGAAAGTGACGTGGTATCTATTACGGTTAGCCAGGCCATTCCAGTTCTGCTACTCGATAAACGGTGTTTTCACCTAACGAGTTGCTATGTTCCTGATTAGTAGACCGAAAGGCGCAAAAAACAAAGCGTCACCTAGTTTAACGAGGTTTGTTCGCTACCCAGTCACATCGATCTGGCTCATCGTGCGAAAGATTTCGTAGCGGTCCTGGATTTCTTCTTTCGTTAGGCTGCGCAGGTGTTAATTGGTGACGCTCCGGACAACAACGGATGGTTTTTCGAAATGTTGTTCGATGCACTTGGAGCGTCGCTTTGGCTGGGGAGCACGCGCGCCCTCGCGCGTCCCGTTCGGCGCCCTCGCCGAGCGGCCGAAACGAACACAGCTTTGCGGCGAGGCGCCGCAAAGAACGCCCGAGGGCGGGCGTGCTCCCCGGACATAATGAGATCTTATCGGGCGTGTCGCGCGCAGGCCCTCGGCCGTCGGCCTGTCGATTCTCAGCCAATCACATCGATCTGACTCATCATGCGAAAAACTTCGTAGCGGTCCTGGATTTCCTGTTTCGTTAGGCTGCGCAAACGTTCCATGCTGAACGCTTCGACATTGAAGCTGGCGAGCACGCTTCCGTAAATCATGGCGCCGCGCAGATGCGGGAAGCGCGACTTCGTCTTTGACTTTGCCGGCAAGATAACCGGCCATGCCGCCGGCGAAGGTGTCCCCTGCCCCGGTCGGATCGTGGATGTCTTCCAGCGGATAGGCGCCGCAACTGAAGAATTCGTTTTCGCCAAAGAGCAGCGCGCCGTGCTCGCCTTTCTTGATCGCGACGTAGCGCGGGCCGAAGCCGCGAATCTTTCGGCCGGCCTTGATCAGGCTTGTCTCCTTCGTCATTTCGCGCGCTTCGCTGTCGTTGAGAATGAGAAGATCAACGCGCGGCAACAGCGCATCGAGCGCCGGTCGCGCAATTTCAATCCACAGATCCATCGTATCGGCGACGACAAAGCGCGGTTTCTCCATTTGATCGAGCACGTGCGATTGCAGCTCGGGCGAAATGTTGGCGAGCAAAACGAAATCGGTCTTGCGATATGACGCCGGCAGATCGGGCTGAAATTTTTCGAAAACGTTGAGCGCGACGGAGCGCGTCTCGCGCGTGTTCAGGTCCCATGCGTATTCGCCGGACCAGCGAAACGTTTTCCCTTTCACACGCTGCACGCCTTCAGCATCGATGTTGCGCGATTTCCAAAACTCGAATTCCGACTGCGGAAAATCGTCGCCGACGATGCCGACCATTTTGACGGGCGCGAAGAAACTGGCGCCGAGCGCGGCGTAGGAAGCGGATCCGCCTAACAAGTCGGCATGTTCTTCAACTGGCGTTTTGACGGTATCGAGCGCGATGGAACCAACAACTAGAACAGACATGTGGGAAAGTAAGAAGGCGGAATGAAGAAGGAAGAAGTCAGCGCGTCAGAAGCTTTTTGCAAGCGCGAGCGTATTCCGCGATATCCGGCGCCTTCAGTAAGCCAGATACGATGACGACGCGTTTTGCGCCAGCGGCGATGACGGAATCGAGATTCTCCACCTTGATGCCGCCGATGCAAAAGATCGGAATGTGCACAGCAGCGTGAACTCTTCCGATGTCACTCAAACCAATCGGCGGATAGTCCGGCTTGGTCGGCGTCGCAAACAACGGGCCGAAACCGATGTAATTGGCGCCCTCTTTCTGTGCGGCCAGCGCCTGCTCGAAACTGTGCGTCGATTTTCCTACCAACAAATCGCGACCGACAATTGCGCGAGCGTCAGCGATGGAGATGTCGTCCTGACCGAGATGCAGTCCTTCAACCGGAACATCGCGCGCGATAGCGGCGTGATCGTTGATAACGAACGGCACTTTTTGTTTTGAAGTGATTGAATGCAATTCCGCGGCGAGGTGCGTCAGTGCTTCGAGATCGTAAGATTTGGCGCGGAGTTGAACGACATCGATGCCGCCAGCGAGCATGGAGCGGACAACGCTCGGCGCGTTGACGGCATCCACGTAATTCAGGTCGAGAATGCCGTAGAGCAATCGCTCGCTTAGATCGCTCAAATTCGTTAGGCCCTAGGCCTGCTCGTGCATTCGTGGCGCGCGCAATTCGAACGTGTCGGCCGCCATGACGCGAGCGACGAAGCCCGTGTCGTAAACACCATTGCGAAATTCAGCGCTGCGCAAAATGGCGTTGTGGAAAGGCACCGTCGTTTTTATTCCGGTGATAAAATATTCATCGAGCGCGCGACGCATGCGAGCGATCGCCGAGTTGCGCGTAGCGCCAACCGTAATCAGCTTCGAAATGAGTGAATCATAATAGGGCGGCACGGTGTAGCCGGTGTAGACGTGCGAATCGACGCGCACTCCGCGTCCACCCGGCGCGTAATAAAACGAGATTCGACCGGGCGAAGGCTGAAAGTTCGCCGCGGGATCCTCGGCATTGATGCGGCATTGGATCGCGTGCAAGCGCGGCTCGGCGCGCGCGATATGCGGTGAAATTTTTTCGCCGGCGGCGATGCGAATTTGTTCCTTCACCAAATCGCAACCGTAAACTTCCTCCGTGATCGTGTGCTCGACCTGGATGCGCGTGTTCATCTCGATGAAATAAAAATGTCCATCGCGATCGACCAAAAACTCGATCGTACCCGCGTTCTGGTATCCGACGGATTGCGCCAGGCGCACCGCTGCCGTGCCCATTTTTTTGCGCAACCCCGCTTTCATGAACGGCGAAGGACATTCCTCGATCACTTTTTGATTGCGCCGCTGGATCGAACAATCGCGTTCGCCAAGATGCACAGTGTGTCCGTGCTGATCAGCCACGATTTGAAATTCGATGTGGCGCGGATTGAGAATGAGTTTCTCGATGTAGACGGCGCCGTTTCCGAAAGCTTTTTCCGCCTCGCTGCGCGCCGCATGAAATCCCTGCACCAGGCTTGCGTCGTTATGCGCGGCACGCATTCCACGGCCGCCGCCGCCGGCGACTGCTTTTACCATCACGGGATAACCGACTTTCTTCGCGACCTTGATTGCGTCTTGGTCGGTCTCAACGATGCCATCGCTGCCGGGCGTAACCGGCACGCCCGCTTTGCGCGCACAAGCGCGCGCGGAATTTTTGTCGCCCATCGCGTACATCGCGCTCGCCGGCGGCCCGATGAACTTGATGCGACAGCTTTCACAGACTTCGGCGAAGTGCGCGTTCTCGGAAAGAAAACCGTAACCCGGATGAATCGCATCGACGTCGCCAACTTCGGCGGCGCTCATGATGCGATCGATTTTCAAATAACTTTCCGTGCTCGGGGCCGCGCCGATACAGATCGCTTCATCGGCAAGTTGCACGTGAAGTGAATCAACATCCGCATCGGAATAAACGGCGAGCGTACGGACGCCGAGTTCCTTGCACGCGCGGATGACGCGGAGCGCAATTTCGCCGCGATTCGCGATGAGAATTTTTTCGAACATGAAAGTGGCGCAACCTCTAGCTTACGAGATTAATCCAAACGCTCGCCGCGGCGAGCGCTCCATCGTTATCGCACCCGGAAAAGCACCTGGCCGAATTGCACCGGCTTTCCATTTTCAGCGACAACTTCGGCAATGACACCCTTGGTTTCCGCCTTGATTTCATTCATCACTTTCATCGCCTCGATAATGCACACCACGGTCTCTTCATCGACTTCGCTGCCCACATCGACAAAGGAAGCGGCATCGGGCGAGCCCGCGCGATAAAACGTGCCGACCATCGGTGAGGCAATTTCGCGAAGGTTCTCGGCTGGTGCTTTCGGCGGAGACGCTGCGGGAGCGGAGGCAACGGGAGCGCTCGCTGGTGCGGGAGCAACTGCCGCCACCGGCATTGCCACAGAAGTCGCGACCGGCGTGAGCACAGTTTTTTCCGAAGCGCCCTTTTGCAACTTCAGTTTGAAGCCATCCTTCTCCATCTCGAAGACCGAGAGATCGTTTTTCTTCATCAAATCGATGATGGCTTTGATATCTTTTAGTTCCAAAACACGTCCTCCGGCGAAGCTGCGGCGTTAGGTAAAGCGGTTTTACCGGTCAGGTCAAGCAAACGAACGAACGCCAAATTCGCTCAGTTGGGCGACCAATATTCCTTGAGGCGAACTTTTTCGAGCGCTTCGTGCGGAGAAATGGTTCGACCGTTATCGCCGATTGCTCCCAATTCGACCCGACAAGTTGGGCATTGAAACGAATAATCATTCAGCACATGAAGCGGACTATCGCACTTCACGCACAGTGGTTTTCGGTAACCATTCCAAAGCACTCCGAAGCGCATTTGTCGTCGCTTAGTCCGTGAGAGATGCCGATAAACCAGCACCGCCAATGCTAAGAGCGAAGCCGTTGTCCCGATAGCAATAAGCACGGGCGGATCGGGCATGGAAAATCCTTCGCTGATCGCGAGCCCCTCCAGTGTGACCTGGTATCGGGAGTCGTCGGGATAGCTCACGGGTTTGTCCTTGTCCGAGAGAAGAAGGGCCCAGCCCTGATCGCTCATCGCCGAGCCCTTGCCAATAGCAGGCTGATCATTCGTTAGGCTATCGGTGGCATCGACCTTGTTATTCGAATCGGCGTCGCCCCTGTCTAATTTCAACCCCGCGTCATTAGGAGTATCAGGCAACATCTGCGGCAACGAGAGCGATGGGCCCGGAGTTGTCGCGCTTGGGCTCGCTTCTGGTTCGATGCCGACCGCAAACGCCGGAAGAATTGGCGAAAGCAGCAAAGCCAGCAGTAAGGCTGATAGTCTAGCGGGAGGCATGAATACGGCGCACGTTTGTAGAAAAAATCGGTTAGGGTGTCCAGTCGGATGTACGGTATTGGACATAATAACCGGCGAAGAAAAAGAGCAGAAAGAAGTCCGCGTGAACTTTGAAATTGTCGCGGAAAGCGAGGACTACGCCGTCGTCGAAAAGCCGCCATTCCTGCTCGTTCATCCGACTAAACCAAACGGCCCGCGCACTCTGTGGAGCGAACTGCGCCAGCTCTTTGCATTCGAAATCGCCAACGGCGGACAGGTCTCAATCGTAAACCGCCTTGACCGCGAGACCAGCGGCCTGGTCCTGATCGCGAAGAACGCGGCGACGGCGCGACGGTTTGGTCTCCTTATGCAACAACAACGCATCGGCAAGGAATATCGCGCCATCGTTTTCGGATGGCCGAACTGGGAACGCAAAACGGTCGATGCGCCGCTCGCGCGCGCTGGTGTGCATGGTCCATCTCGCATCTGGCTCAAGCAAACCATTCATCCGCAGGGTGCGCCCGCTTCAACGGAGTTTATCGTTGAAGAACAGTTTCGGCGTCGCGGCGAACCCTATGCCATCGTTCGCGCCATCCCGCGCACCGGCCGGACGCATCAAATCCGCGTGCATCTCGCTTCACTCGGGCATGCGATTGTAGGGGACAAGATTTATGGGCCGGATGAGAACTGCTATCTCGAATTTATCGCGAATGGCTACACACCAGAGCTCGAGCGCAAATTGCTCCTGCCACGGCATGCGTTGCACTCGTCACGCTTAACTCTCGGCCCGGGGGAATCGTGGACCAGTCCGCTGCCCGAAGATTTGAAAATTTGGATTCGGCGGGGCGACTGATCATCCGGGGAGCGCACGCGCCCTCGCGTGCTGGCGATCGCGCCTCGCGATCGCGAACTTTTTCATTTCGGCGAGGCGCCGAAATGAGCACGCGAGGGCGCGTGCGCTCCCCGGAAATTGCAATTCCATCGCGCCTTCATATGCTTCGCGCTTTGATGAAGAGATTTCTTTGCGTCGCGTTTGTTCTGCTGACGCTTCTCAACTTCGCGCGAGCGGGCAGTGAGACCGCGACTGGGACCATGACCGATGATCTTGATGCGCCGCGTTTCGAAATCTCAACGGAATCTTCCTACCTCATGGGCATCATTGGTAATCCCAACAGCTACGAAATCGGCGCGCAGTTTTTGACCGGGCGCATTCGTTGGGGGGCGGTGCATAGCGATGGCTGGCTGCGCGGTTTCAATCAGGTTTATCTGCTGGCCATGGCCGAACCGATATTTCGCGGACCGGAGAATTACTACTTCGGCATCTCAATGGGGCTGCGCTACAATTTCGTTAGGCCGGGCGCGCGTCTGATTCCGTATGTATCGGGTGGCGTCGGCGCCGGATTTATCGATAGCCACGCCAATGTCTTTGGCGCGCAGGGTCAGGATTTTACCTTCAACATTCTCACCGCCGCGGGCGTCGCTTACAAAATGAATGAGCACTGGCGCGCGAACATTGGTGTTCTTTATCAACATCTCTCCAATGGCGGCCAGACTGATCCCAATCCGAGTTTGAATCTCCTCGGCCCGCAGCTTGGGATTAATTATTCCTTTTGAAACAGCAAGAGCGGGAAGTTTTCATGCCTGTCATGTTGAGCGAAGCGAAACATCTCACGATCCCGGCGAGAGCATTGTGAGATCCTTCGCTTCGCTCAGGATGACCGGCAACGCGCAATGAATCCGCCAAGCGAAAATGTTTTAGTCGTTAGGCGAAGTCTCTTTGACGAGCTCGGCAGCTTTCACGGATTGAGCTTCGAGCCGGAGCGTTATCTCAATGCCTTCCTCAAACGCGAAAATAATCTCTTTCTTCCACGCGCGCAGGCCGAAAACGATCCGACGCACAAGCAAATCATTCCCTACGCGATCATCGCGCATAACGACACGGTATTGCATTACGTGCGCGGGAAAAAAGCCGGCGAACAACGGCTCGTGGCGAAGGGCTCGATCGGCATCGGCGGGCACATGAACGATGCCGATGAATCGTTATTCGCGCTCGACGAAAACGCTTATCGCGCGGGCGTGGAACGCGAAGTGAATGAGGAAATAAAAATCGAGTCGCCTTTCGAGGATCGTATTGTGGCGTTGCTGAACGACGACACAACGGAAGTCGGCCGCGTCCATCTCGGGATCGTGCACGTTTTCAAACTGGCCGAGCCGAAAGTGCAGAAGCGCGAGGCGATGATTACGAATCTTGGATTTTTGTCAGCCGCTGAATTGAAAGCGCGGCGCGACGCATTGGAAACGTGGTCGCAGATTTGCGTAGATTCCCTCGAGCGCCTGCTTGCGTAGGAACCAGAATCCTTTCATTTATATAAGAGCACCGCGCGCAGAAATTCTGGGGAGCGCACGCGCCTCGCGTGCTGGTTGCGGCGCCCTCGCCGCAATCGTCCGCTGAAAAGTCCGCGATGACGAGGGCGTCATCGCCGCTCGCCACGGGACGAGTCCGTCCGACTGGCGGACACGCGAGGCGCGTGCGCTCCCCGAAAGCGGGCAACCCACTAGCTTAGTTCGAACGCAACGGCACATTTTTTGTCTCAAAAAACCTATGAGATCGACTCAGGAAATCACACAACAAGTCCAGGAACTCGGCCGCTGGATCCCGGCGTTGCGCGAACAGGTTGGACATGTTGTTATCGGACAAAAATATCTCGTCGATCGGCTGCTGCTCGGTTTGCTCGCCAATGGCCACATTCTTCTCGAGGGCGTGCCGGGTCTCGCGAAAACGCTCACCGTCAAAACTATCGCCTCCGCTATTCAAACCGGGTTCCAACGTTTGCAGTTCACCCCTGACCTGTTGCCGGCGGACTTAATTGGAACGCTCATTTATAATCCGCGCACGGGCGAATTCACGACGAAGCTCGGGCCGCTCTTTTCGAATTTGATTTTGGCGGACGAAATCAATCGTGCGCCGGCGAAGGTGCAGAGCGCCTTACTCGAAGCGATGCAGGAACGCCAGGTCACGATTGGCGAAAAGACTTATCCCCTCTCCGATCCGTTTCTTGTGCTGGCGACGCAAAATCCGCTTGAGCAGGAAGGCACCTACCAGCTTCCGGAAGCGCAGCTCGATCGTTTCATGTTGAAGCTGAACGTCGGTTATCCCGAGAAGGCCGAGGAACGCCGCATTCTCGATTTGATGGCAACATCGGCGCCGGATTTGACGGTGAGCGCGGTTGTCGATCCGCAACAAATCATCGCAGCGCGTTCGGTCGTGAACAGCATCTACATCGATGATCGCGTGAAGGACTACATCGTCGATGTCGTCTGGGCGACGCGCGAACCGGCCACTTACAATTTAAGATTGGAAGGACTGGTTCGCTATGGCGCATCACCACGCGCCACGATTTATCTGGCGCTCGCCGCGCGTGCCCACGCGTTTTTAAATGGACGCGGTTATGTCACGCCGCAGGACATCAAGAGCATTGGCGGCGACGTCCTGCGTCATCGCATTATAGTTAGTTACGAAGCGGAAGCGGAATCGATCACGAGCGAAACCATCATCGAGCGAATTTTTGCGGGACTGCCGGTGCCGTGAGTTGTTTTCGGTTCGCAATAAGAGCAACGCGGAAAATTGCGGTCATCCCGAGTGGATGCGAGGGATCTCACGAAAGCAGAACGCTTCCGGAGGGACATGCGTCCGCATGTCCCAGGACGTGCAGAAGCACGTCCCTCCGAGCGCTCGGGATGACCGCGTTCGGTAAATTTGATTTCAATGGACGAGACACAAAAAACACCAGCTGAGATTTTAAAGAAGATCCGCGCGCTTGAAATTAAGACCAAAGGTTTGGTCGAGACGGCGTTTGCCGGCGATTACCACAGCGTCTTCAAGGGGCGCGGCATGAATTTCGAAGATGTGCGCGAATATCAACCGGGCGACGAAATTCGCGCGATCGATTGGAACGTGACGGCGCGGCTTGGCACTGCCTACGTCAAAAAATTTACGGAAGAGCGCGAACTTACCGTCGTGCTCGTGGTGGACGTCAGCGCGTCGGGAAGTTTCGGTAGCGTTTCGCAGTCGAAGCGTGAACTCGCGGCGGAAGTCGCGTGTCTGCTCGCCTTCAGCGCCATTCGCAACAACGACAAGGTCGGTCTGCTTCTCTTCACCGATCGCGTGGAACTTTTCATTCCGCCAAAAAAGGGCCGTTCGCACACGCTGCGCATCATTCGCGAAATTTTGTTTTTCCAACCGGAAGGAAAAGGCACGGAGCCGGCATTGGCGCTGGATTACCTGAACAAGGTCGTAACCCGACGCGCGGTCGTCTTTTTCATTTCGGATTTTCAGACGGGCGATTTCTCGCGTTCTCTCGCGGTGAGCGGACGACGGCATGATTTTATCGCCATCCATGTCGAGGATGAACGCGAACGTGTTTTGCCTAACATCGGAATCATCACGCTGGAAGACGCGGAAACGGGCGAGCAAATCGAAATCAACACGCGCGATGCATCGACGCGCGCACGCTTCTCGCACATTGCGGAGGCGCAGCAGGAAGAACTCGCGCGCACATTACGGCGAAACAATATCGACTCGATTTCGCTGCGCACGGGCGACGACTACCTGCCGGCGTTGCGATCCTTCTTCAAACAACGCGAGCGCCGCCTCGCTGTTCGTTAAGACGCCATGCAGACAATTCTCGCCCAGGAATTTCACGACATCGCGCCGCCGCTTGATTACTCGTTAGTCCCGCCGTGGGTCATTTATAGTGTCGCACTGCTGGCGCTAATTTTAATCGGCGCCATTATCTATTGGTTATGGAAACGCCGCGGTCGCAAATCGATCGTTGTCCGTTCGCCGCGCGAAATGGCGCTTGAGCGTTTAGAAGCAGCGCGCGTCGAAATCGATCGCGAGACGCCCTACCGATTTAGCATTCGCGTGTCCGACATTTTGCGGCGCTTCGTTACCGAGCAATATCATCTGCCACTAACACGACAAACATCCGTTGAATTTCTTGCGGCACTGGCCCGGCGCTCGGAATTTTCCGAGGACGACAAATCGCTGCTCACTGATTTTCTGAATCGCTGCGATCTGATCAAGTTCGCGCGTTACGAAGCCACGACAGCGGACAGCGAGCTGCTTTTGGAAGAGGCCCTTCGCTTTGTGAAAGGAGGACAGCTTGAACCTGCCTGATTGGCTGTCGCACGATTCCGGTTTTTCGTTCGCACGGCCGTGGATGCTTCTGCTGCTGCTCGCCCTGCCGGTAATTGCATACTTGCGCGGCCATCGCGGACCCGCCGCATCGCTCATTTTCTCATCGACAACTGTGCTGCGCGGGATTGGCAAGGCGAGCGCATCGCGCGTGGGAAAATTTTTGCAATCGTTACTGCTTCTCGCGCTGACGATTTTCGTGATCGCACTGGCGCGTCCGCAGCTCGGGAAAACGTTGAGTCAGGTGCAGGCCAGCGGCATCGACATCATGATCGTGCTCGATGTCTCGGGCTCGATGCTGACGAAGGATTTCACCATCGGCGGAGATCGCGCAACGCGACTCGATGCGATCCGCGAAGTGACGCGCAAGTTCATCGAGGCGCGGCCTAACGACCGGATTGGTATGATCGCTTTTGGCGGACGGCCTTATGTCGTTAGTCCAATGACGCTCGATCATGACTGGCTTATGCAAAATTTGGAGCGCGTTCGCATTGGCCTGGTGGAAAACAGCACCGCGATTGGGTCTGCCATGTCGGCCGCGGCCAATCGGTTGAATGACAAACATTCGAAGAGTCGCGCGATTGTGCTTTTAACCGACGGCGAAAATAACGCGGGCCGGATTCCGCCGAACACCGCCGCAGAAGCGATCAAGGCTTTGCACATTCATCTGTATGCAATTGGAGCGGGCACTAACGGCATAGCCCCCTATCCCGTGATGGATCCGCGCACGGGCAATCCGGTAACCGACACAGTTGGCAACGTTTTGTATGAAAACGTGCCGGTCCACTTCAACGACACCGGACTGCGCCAGGTTGCGCAGATAGCTGATGGAAAATTCTATCGTGCGACCGATACCAAGTCGCTCGAAGAAATCTATTCCGATATCGACAAGATGGAGAAATCGACAGTGACGGTGAACAAATACCAGGAATACCGGGACCTGTTCCCCGCGTGCATCATGGCCGGCTGCGTATTACTCGTTAGTCAGGTCCTTCTGTCGCAAACGATTTGGAAGAAACTGCCATGAAGTCTCATACGTTGAGGTGGATCGAGCGCTCCGCGCTCGATGCTAAAGTGGCGACGAAGTCGCAAACGTTTAACATCGCGCGACGGAGCGCGCGATCCACCCTATGAGTTTCGGCGCACCAATGTGGTTGTGGGGTTTGTTGCTTGTCCCAATTTGTGGTCTGCTCTTTTTTAGCGCAGAACGACGCGCCGCGTTACGCCTGCATACGTTCGTATCGCCGCGATTGTTTTCGCAACTGGCCGGCACGGTAAATCGCTTCGCGCGATTGCTGAAGTATGCACTGCTTTTGATTGCACTCGCTTGCGCGTTCGTCGCCTTGGCGCAACCGCGCTGGGGTTATACCTACGACGAAAAGAAGCGCAAAGGGCTCGACCTCATTTTCGCGGTCGACACTTCGCGCAGCATGCTCTCGAACGATGTCCAGCCGAACCGGCTGGAACGCGTCAAACTCGCGACGCAGGATTTGGTAAATGAACTTCAAGGCGATCGCGTGGGACTGATTGCGTTTGCCGGCCGCGCGTTTGTCCAGGCGCCGCTAACGATTGATTACGGAGCCGCGATCGATTCGATCAATGATCTCGATACGAAAACGATTCCGGAAGGCGGAACCAACATTTCGGAAGCGATTAATCTCGCGATTCAAACCTACGGCAAAAGCGCAGTCGGAAATCGCGCGCTCGTTATTTTTACTGATGGCGAAGAGTTGAGTGGCGATGCGGCGAAAGCGGCGAAAGCAGCAGCGGACAGTGGCGTTCGCATTTTCACAATCGGTGTTGGCACACCGGAAGGTTCGCTCATTCCCGTCACCAGCGATGATGGTGGAACGGCGTTCGTCAAAGACAGCAAGGGCCAGGTGGTGAAGTCGCGATTGGATGAGAAACGTTTGCGGGAGGTGGCGGAAGCAACCGGCGGCTTTTATCTGCACTTGGAAAACGGGCCGCGAACGATGAGGCAACTCATCGACCAGGGCATAAGCAAAATGCAGGCGGGTGATATCGATGTGCGTTTATCTCGTCGCCCGATCGAGCGCTACGAGTGGCCGTTAGGCGCGGCGATTCTCGCGCTAAGCGCAGGAATGTTGCTCAACGATCGCAAAAAACCGCGACGAACTGGGGTGACTGGACGCGCACCAAAATCTGTAGCAATGGCCGCGAGCATTCTGCTACTGACGACGATGGGCGCGAAAGCGAACGCGCCAGGTCTGGATCTCTACCAGCAGGAAAAGTTCGGCGAAGCCTACGGCGAGTTTCAAAAAACATTGCAAACGCATCCGCAAACACAAGCGGCCGATAAAATCCAGTTCGATTCCGGCGCGGCCGCCTACAAAATGAAGGATTACAAGAAAGCGCTGGAATCTTTCAGTCAGGCTTTGCTGTCAAAGGATCCCGATTTGCAAAGCAGCAGTCATTATAATCTCGGCAACACACTTTATGAGCGTGGTGAAGCCCAGAAGGGTGACGACAAGAAGCTAACGGATTGGACGAATGCGCTGCAACATTACGAGGAAACTCTAAGGCTTCAGCCGCAGAACAAGCAGGCGAAGGACAACTGGGAATTCGTTAAGAAGAAGATCGATGAGCTGAAGAAAAAGAAGGAGCAGTCACCAACCCCGACACCTACTCCAACGCCGACCCCGTCTCCATCAGATAAAAATCAGAAGCAAAAAAATCAAGATCAGCAGCAGAACCAACAGGACAAGCAACAGCAACAACAAAAGGATCAACAGGGAAAAGGCGGCAACGACCAGCAGCAAAAGCAGGACAAAGATCAGTCACAATCAAAGGATCAGAACAAGGAGTCTGGTAAAGATAAGCAGCAGCAAGAGCAACAGCAGCAGGGTGGTTCGCCGTCACCCTCGCCTTCCCCGTCTCCGGGCGAAACGCCCTCGCCTTCTCCAGAGCAAGGCAAAGATGAAAAGAAGGACAGCAATTCCCAACAGGGCGCTTCGCCGAGTCCAACTGCCGGGAACGAGAATCAATCGCCTTCACCCACACCGGGCGAAGGAGAACAATCCGAGGGCGGATCTCCTACCCCATCTCCAAGTGCGTCCCCGCAGAAAAAATTTGCGGGTGACATTAAAAACACAGGCGATGAGGACAAGAAGAAATCGGAGCAAGCTGGCGAGGTAGAGCCGGTAAAAGAAGGCGAGATGACACCGGAGCAAGCGGAGCGATTGTTGCAATCAATGAAAGATGAGGAACAGCGCGTGCAGCTCGATGAACGCAGGGCCGTGCGCCCTGTCTATAAGGACTGGTGATGTTTCGGGCGCAACGAAAATTTTTGGCGTTGGTTTCGGCGTCGTTTCTTTTTGCGGGAAGCCTGTTGGCGGAGCAGCCATCTGCCACCGCCGTACTGACGAGCTCGCAAACTGTGCTTGGTCGACCGGTGCAGTTACAAATTAAAATTACCGGCTCGGCCAGCGCGCGTCCGCCGGATTTCATCGGCGTCGACGGCCTCGATATTCGTTACAGCGGACAATCGCAGATGGTCGAAGGACGCAATTTCCAGTTCAGCTACAGCTTTGTTTATACCTACACGGTCATGCCGCAGCGGACGGGCACATTCAGGATTCCGCCGCAAAGAATTCAGGCGGGCAGTAATTCGTTACGTACGCCGGAATTGACGCTGAACGTGACTGATTACGCGACCCGCTCGCAGCAACGAAGCGGACGCGGGAATCAATCCATGGGAGAAAGCCGACTCGCGTTTGCTGAGATCGTCGTTACTAAAAGCAGCGCCTACGTGGGCGAAATGGTGCCGGCAGAAGTGCGCCTCTATTTTAATACGCGGAGCCGAAGCCAGTTGACCGACGGACCGGAGGTGGCGGGCCAGGGTTTTACGCTGCAGAAATTGACGAAGCCGACCGAAACGCTGGATAACGTCGGCGGGCAGCAATACGACGTGATCACTTTCAAAACGGCGATCGCGGCGGCGCGACCCGGAAAATTCGAGATCGGTCCGGTCAAAGCCAAGGCGGTTGTGGCCGTTCCGCGACAGCGCGGAAGTGGAGGCGGTCGCTCGCCGTTCGACATTTTTAACATGGACGATCCTTTCTCGGATCCATTCTTCAACGATCCGTTCGGCGGTCTCCTGGAAAAACGCGAGATCGAACTCGAAAGTAAGCCGGCGACGCTGGAAGTGAAACCGTTGCCGGGCGACGCGCCACCGGATTTCTCCGGGAGCGGTGGGGAATTTCACGATGGAGATGGAAGCCAAACCCAAAACGGCGCAGGTGGGTGATCCGATCACCGTGACGGCAAACATTTCCGGACGCGGAAACTTTGATCGCATAAATACTCCAACGATCGAGGACGAGCGCGGATGGCATAAGTATCCGCCGTCTTCGAGTTTCAAGCAGGACGATGACGTCGGCATCAGCGGAACGAAGACTTTCGAGACGGTGCTCACGCCTAACGAGTCGAAAACAAGCGTGCCGCCGATGGTTTTTTCCTACTTCGATCCGGTGAGCGAGAAATATGTGACCCTGCACACGAAGCCAATCCCGGTGCGAATCACAGGTGGAGCGATTGCTTCGAAACCGGCAGAGACGACGGCATCAACCGCCGTTGCGACCGCAACGCCCAAACCGCAATCGAAGCCGGAAGACATCCTTTATCAGATCAATGAGTGGCCGGCTTCGGTGCAAACGTTTTCGCCGTTATACACGGAGAGAAATTTCTGGCTCGCGCAGATTATTCCGCTGGCGGCGCTGCTCGGTCTCATCGGATGGAAAGTGCGTCAAATAAGGTCGACTGATCGCGAGGCGCAACGCCGCGCGAATTTGCAACATGAAGCCGCCGAACTGCAACGAAAGCTACGTCGCGGCGATGCGCCGGTGCACGAATATTACGCGGAAGCGGCGCGGGCGGTGCAGTTAAAAACGGCCCTGGCCAAGAACGTGAATCCGAACGTGGTGGATGCACGTGCCGCGGCGGCCGCATTCAAGCTGGATGAAGCGATGCGCAATCAGCTCGAGACACTGTTTCAGCACAAGGATGAGTTGCGCTACAGCGGAGGCCGAAATGGTGAGAATACGGTTTCGCCTAACGAGCAACGCGAAGTGCTGGAACTAATCGATCACCTTCGAACATGAAATTACTTTCCCTGATAGCGGCAACATTGATTCTCGGTGCGCAAGCAATGTTCGCTGACAGCGCGGCCGATTTTGCAAAAGCGAATCGCGAGTATGCGGCCGAGCATTATCAGGCGGCAACGGAAGGCTACGAAGCTCTGGTCCGTGCCGGACAGACGAATCCCGCGCTTTTCTACAATCTCGGCAACGCCTGGTATCGCCGCGGCGATCGTGCGCGCGCGATTCTCAATTACGAACGAGCTCTTGCCCTCGATCCGCATCATGCCGAGGCCAGAGCAAATTTGGAGCTCGTGCGCGATCAGGCGCGCGCTCTCGAGCTGGCGCCGCAGTGGCCGGATCGGTTTCTGTCCGCGATCAAACCAGCCGGTTATACATGGATCGCGGCCGTCGCGTTCTGGGTTGGCCTCTTTTCGCTGGTGCTGTTTTTGTTCCGCCGTTCGGCAGCAAAAGTCGCCGTGACGCTTTGCGCCTTTGCAGTTTGCGCCGGCGCGATCTATGCGGTCTATACCATCGAAAACGGGAACCGCGGAGCATTGCTCGCAATCATTCTCGGAAAAAACATCGAGGCACGACTCGCGACCGCGGATAATGCGAACAGTGTCCTCGCGCTGCCGCCCGGGAGCGAGGTGAAGGTGTTGAGCACACGCGGCGATTGGAGTTACGCTGCTTTGCCAAACAATTTGCGGGGCTGGATTCCGACCAGCAGCGCCGAACTCGTTAGGCTGTAAGAGCGCGCGCTCCTCCTGGCGATTTGCGGCGATTCGAGATTGCCGCTAGAGAATTTGCATGAATGCAGAGATGGACGTTGGGACGAACAAGAAAGCGTTCCAAATCAATCTCGATGCGAAGAAATACGGCACTTTCGCCGAAATCGGCGCGGGTCAGGAAGTAGCGCGACGCTTTTTCACCGTCGGCGGCGCCTCAGGAACAGTCGCGAAAACGATGTCCGCCTACGATATGCAGTTCAGCGACGCGATCTACGGTCCGACCGATCGCTACGTTAGCCGAAAGCGCCTGCAAACCATGCTCGATCACGAGTACCAATTGTTAATCGAGCGTTTGGACAAAAAGATCGGCGACGAGCGAACGTTTTTCGTTTTCGCGGACACCGTCGCGGCGCGAAGTTTCAAACAGCACAACGAATCGCACGGCTGGCTTGGCGTCCGTTTTCAAAACAAGACGCGGTCTGAACCCTCCGAAATCATCATCCATGTGCGCATGCTGGATGAAGAAAACATCGCGCAACAGGAAGCGCTCGGTGTAATCGGAGTGAACCTGCTCTATGGCGCGTTCTATTATCACCAGCCGGAGAAATTAATTTCATCGCTCCACGAAAATCTCGCACCGGGTCGGCTCGCGGTGGACATGATCAAGTTTTCCGGGCCGGCCTTTCCCGGTGTCGACAATCGCCTGATGAGTCTGCAATTGGTAAGCCAGGGCCTAACGAGTGCAGTGATGTTCACGGCCGATGGCGAAACCGTGCAACCGGCGGAGGTCCTCTACAAAAAATCGATTCTGGTCGAGCGTGGAAGCTTTCGCCCGGTTACCTACGCGACGAACGACATGCTCGATGGAGCGCAGCGCAAAGTCCTGGCACAGGGCAAAGCCACTGCGAGTGACATCGTCGTGCTAATGGAGATGACGCTGGAAAATCTCCTTTCCGAGGGGCAGCTCAACCATGCGGATTTTCTGGCGCGCGTCGATATTTTGGGCGCGCTCGGCCGCACGGTGTTGATCTCGCGTTTTGGCGAATACTATCGCCTCGCGAGTTATCTCACGCGTTACACGAACAAGATTGTCGGTCTCGTTATGGGGGTGCCGAGCGTGATGGAGATCTTTGACGAAAAATACTATCGCAACCTGGAAGGCGGCATCCTTGAAGCGCTGGGGCGCATGTTCAAAGCCAACCTGAAGCTTCTGGTCTATCCGATGATTGAAGAAAAGAGTGGCGAGATATTAACGGCGACGAAACTCCAGATTGCGCCGCATTTGCAGTGCCTCTATCGCTATCTGCTCGATAACAATTTCATCATAGAGATCACCGATTTTCAGCGCGAATATCTGCGCATTTTTCCGCCCGACGCGCTGGCTAAATTGCAGGCGGGCGACAGCGATTGGGAGACGATGGTCCCGCCCGAAGTGAAACAGATCATAAAAGAGCGCCAGTTTTTCGGCTATCAGCCGCCAAAAGCTGCGTAAATCCCGTCTGCCGCCGCGGGCGCGCCAGCAGGTCTCGGTCGTGCTCGCCCAGAAAAAGCGGTGTGTCGGCACGTTTCCCGCTACAGGGATTACAGCATCATGGCGAGGCGTGGAAATTCTGTCATCGGCATCGACCTAGGGAAACACGTTTTCAAGGGAGTATTGCTGCAACGCAAAAGCGACGATCGTTTCGTCCTGACGAGTTACGCCTCTCGCGAAGTTCCCGAACAGATCGTGACGTCTGACGACTTAGCGCAGCAGATCAAGCTGCTTGTGAAGGAAATTGGCGGGAGCACGAAGGGATGTGCGCTCGCCGTGTCGGATCCAAATTCGTTGCTGCGCATCATCGAGCAACCGCACACGCCGGTTGATCTTTTGCGCAATGCACTGCGCCTCAACGGCCTCGCGGTTCTCAACCAGGAATGCAAAGATTTCGTTCTCGACTGTGCGCCGGTCGCGGCGAACCGGCTCGAAGCTGCCCCCCTTGCTGACGCTGCCCAGGGCGGTTCAGAAACCACGATGGTCGCAACAAAAGCAAAGTATCTCGTGGGCGGAATGTTGCGGCCCGTTGTAAAACAAATATCGGAAGCGGTCAGCAAAACGCGCATGACCGCGGAACTTTTGCAGCTCGCGCCGGTCTGTTCGTTTAACGCCTTTGAATTCGCTTATCCGGAGATTTTCGCGAACGAAGCGTTTCTCTTGCTCGACATGGGGCATCTGCAAAGCACCGTGTTAATTGGAAGCAAGAAAGAACTCGTCCTCATTCGCAGCATCGAATACGGCGGCAAGGCGCTCAACGAAGCGCTCACAGCCGAGGGCGCGCTTGATGCGAAAGCGGCGCGCCTCATGGTCGATCAAGGCGATGCCGGCATGACGGAAATCTGTCGCGATTCGCTGACGCGCCTGGCGACGGAAGTGCGCAACTCGATTGGATTTTTTGAAGGACAGCGCGAGGAAGGCATTCACCGCATTTTTGTCTCGGGCGGACTGGCGCGCGTGGAAACGATCCTGCAAACACTCAGTGATGAGCTCGGGTTGCCCTGTGAGATTTGGGATCCGCTGGAAATGTGTGAAGTCGCGTTGCCGGCCGCAAAACGGCAGGCGCTTCCGAACGAATTTGTTTCTCTGAACGTGGCGTGCGGCGCCGCTTTTGAATACTTGAAGAATTAGCGGTCATGGCGCTGCATCTAAACCTTCTGCACGAGGAGATCTCGGAACAGCGCCAGCGCCAGCGTGATCCGCTCAAGATAGGGATGATGGTTCTGGCCGGGTTCGGCGCGGTACTATTCCTCTACTACATGTGGAACGCGTACCGGACGCTGGAAATAAAGAGCCGGCTCTCCGCCGTTCAAGCCGACTGGGCCAAAGTCGAACCGAAAATTGTCGCCGCCCAAAAGAAATCGGCTGAGCTCGATGGCACTATCAACACTACTCGCGTGCTCGATGAAATGATCGCGAACCGTTTTTATTGGGCACCGTTCATGGAACGGGTCGCGCGCTGCGTTGCACCAAACACGCAGCTCACGGGAATCGAAGGCAGCATCGGCGATGACAAGATGATCCACGTTTCCATTGAAGGCGTGGCGGCGGGTCGCGAACCGCGCGCGGCCGCAGAGGATTTGCGTCAACTCGTTTTGGAGCAACTCGGAAAATCCTACACCGAAGTGAAGGTTGAATTCAAAACGCTGGAAGATCTCGATACGATCGTGAATGTCGCCGGCGCGAACATGCCGATGGCGCGTTTCGTTCTCACGCTCAGCTTCAATTTACCAAAAGCCGCCAGCGCCGCAGCCACTCCTGCGCCGACGCGCAAGAAAAAGTCATGAAGAAAATCAGTCTGACGAAGAAGTTCAGCAAGGACCAGATTCAGAAAATGGCGCTGAGTGTGATCGGCTTTTTCATCCTGCTTTACGTTTACTTCAGTTTCTTTCTCGGCCCACTCAACCGCAGCCGAAACACCATGCTTGCGACAATTGCCGACCTGCAAGGCAAGATGGCATCTTCGAAGAACGATTTACTAAAGGTCAAGAATCTCGAGCAACAGGCGAGCGACGCGACGACTCGCTTCGCTGCGTTGCAGGCACTGAGTCCGGAAGGCGCGCCCATCGCGTGGTTCCCGCCGCGGATCAAGAGCTTCTTTGCGAACGAAAACATCGACAAGGCAAATGTGCGGCTCGATACGAGCGAAGCGTTCCCGCAACCGGAGTTATCGGGTTGGATCAATGATTCCTGGACAATCGAAATTCCTGAAACGGATTTTCCCACGCTCGGAAACGCGATTGCCAAATTGGAAAACACCGAGCCGCTGATCTCAATCGTTAAGTTGGGCATTCATGCGAGCGCCGCTGAGCCGCAGTATCAACAGGTCACAATGGCGCTGGCCACTACACTGGTGAAACGATGAAAAGATTTTCGCTGTTCGCCATCCTCATTCTTTCCTGCGCCGGCAGCGTTCGCTCCGCCGATGAAACTCCGGCAACCGATGCACAGGCCGCGTCTCCTGCAAGCAACGTCCCCTTGGTCGATGAAAAGAATAAGTCGAGCTTCACCATCGAAGCAACGGAACGAAATCCATTCTGGCCCATCGGGTGGAAGCCGGTGACAAAAGCCAGTGTTGATACCTCCGCCGGACCAACGATTCCGCCCAGCACATTTCTCGTTAGCTCGATTACACTTGGCGGTGAGGGCGAGCGTTTCGCGATTATCAATGGCAAGGTGATGCAGGAAGGACAGCAGTTCGGATTGCAACTGGGCAACCAGACTTATCAGATCACGGTGAAGTCCATCGAGGATGGCCAGGTCGTGCTTTCGCGACGCGACGAGGAAATCGTCGTGCCCCTGCGGCGGAAATAATTTAGTTTCGCGCCAGCTCGAGCGCGTTAACCGCCACAAATTCGCTTTCGTGCAACACGATCCGTTTTGTGCCGCGGAGCAGACGCCACCACTCGCGCGCGCAACCGGCCACGATCAGGAATACAAGAAGTAAGAACGAGAGCGCGACAATTGCATCAAGCCGCCAGACCGCCGCCTGTCGAATTGCGTCCGACGCCTTGGCCAGGTCGGTCATTGAATCGGCCGCGTTTTGCAATGATTGCGCGCCGCTCAAGAAGCCAATCTTTGGATCAGGTGAAAAAACTTTGAGATATCCGGCGGAAAATGTAACCACGCACATGAACGCGAGCGGCAGGAGAGTGACAAAAAGATATTTCGTTTTTTGCATCTTGATGAGAAGCGTCGTCCCCAAACAAAGCGCGATGACGGAAAGCAATTGATTCGCCAGACCAAACAGCGGCCAGAGCGTGTTGATGCCGCCGAGTGGATCGATCACGCCTTGATAAAGAAACCAACCCCACGCCGCGACGAGCAGCACGCTGCACAGGAAATTTGCCGGCCACGAACGCGTGTTTCCGAGCGGTCGCCACAAATTGCCTAACAAGTCCTGAAGCAAAAATCTTCCGACCCGCGTGCCGGCATCCAGCGTGGTAAGAATAAAAAGCGCCTCAAACATGATGGCGAAGTGATACCAGAGCGCGAGCGCCGTCGGACTCGATGTCACGCGCGCAAACATGTGCGCCATTCCGACCGCGAATGTGGGCGCACCGCCGGCTCGATTGAACATGGTCTTCTCGCCAAGATCCGACGCCAGTTTCTGCATTTCATTTTCGGTGACGGGAAAACCGGCAGCACTGACTTTAGCGACGACTTCTGTCGGAGTTCCCTTCGTATTAATGGCGAAATATTGACCGGGCTGCAGCACACACGCGGCTACCATCGCCATCAGCGCCACCATCATCTCGACCACCATCGCGCCGTAACCGATGTCGCGAATCCGAATTTCGCGTGACAGCATTTTCGGCGTCGTGCCCGAGGCAATGAGCGAGTGAAAACCGGAAACCGCGCCGCATGCGATCGTGATGCAGACAAAAGGAAAAACCGGCCCGGCGAAAACAAGTCCACTGCCATCGACGAACTTCGTGATCGCCGGCATTTGCATAACCGGGTGAATCAAAACCACCGCGACGGCGAGCGCAGCAACGGTGCCAAGTTTCAAAAAGGTGCTGAGATAATCGCGCGGCGTGAGAAGCATCCACACCGGCAGAATCGACGCAGCCAGTCCGTAAATCATGATCGCCCACGCAATCCACTTTTCGTCATGCCGGAACCAGCTCTCGATTGCAGGAAAATGGGAAAGGAACTGACCGCCCCAGACGCCGAACGCCAGTCCAGCCAATCCGAAAATCGTGATCGCAGTCACGTTCATTTTTCCGCTGCGCAATGCCGCGCCCATGATGAACGCGACCGGAATGGTCATCGCGATTGTGAACACACCCCACGGGCTTTTCGCGAGTGCTTGCACGACGACAAGCGCGAGCACCGCCATCAAAATAATCATGATGGCGAGGACGCTGACGAGCGCGAGTGAGCCGACTCCGCCGCCGATTTCTTCCTTCACCATTTGGCCAAGCGTCTTGCCACCGCGCCGCACCGACGCGAAAAGCACGATCATGTCGTGCACACCGCCGCCGAGCGTTGCGCCGATCAGGATCCAAAGTGTTCCCGGCAAAAAACCAAACTGCGCGGCGAGCACCGGGCCGACCAGTGGTCCAGGTCCCGCGATCGCGGCAAAGTGATGGCCAAAAACCATCCAGCGATTCGTTGGGACGAAATCTTTGCCATCGGCCTGAACGACGGCCGGCGTCGCGCGCTCGTCGTTGAGGACAAGAACTTTGGTCGCCAGCCATTTGCTGTAAAAACGATAGCTGATGGCGAGGGTACACAGTCCCGCGACGACGATCCAAAGCGCGCTAATCGGTTCGCCGCGCGACATCGCCAGCACGGCGACAGACAACGCGCCGATTGCAGCCACGGCCAGCCAAAGCAATTTTTTCCACAGATTCATTAGGAATTCGACGACGCTGACTATGATATCAAAGCTTCCCACGCGCCACTGCGGTTGACAGCAGCGACACGTCGAGGCTCGTTCTCCCGTGGAACTTTCTCACAAGATCGGAAAACTGCTGAATGGCACCGCGTTCAAAAGTGGAAGTCACCGCCTGCGCCGTCTTGCTTTGAAAAAACGCATGCCGCGCGACTTCGATGCACACGCGATTATCAAAACGATCGATCACGAGAAGTTCGAAAAAATACGGAAACGTTTTCACGTTGAGGACCCGGGCGATACGCCCGCGAAGTATCTCGACCTTCCGACATGGCTCGAAGCTAACCTGCAACGCATTCGCGATCTCGAGCTTGATATCGGCCGGCGGCGGCGCGTGCTCGATATCGGGTCGGGCAGCGGGTATTTTCTCTACATCTGCAAATTGCTCGGGCACGACGCTGTCGGCCTCGATGTCGATGACATGCCGATGTTTAATCAGACGATCGCCTTGCTCGGCGTGAATCGTGTCGTTTGGCGCATCCAGAAATTCGTTCCCCTCCCCGATCTCGGAAAAAAATTCGATCTCATCACCGCGCACATGATTTGTTTTAACAATCACAAGGTGCCGGGACTCTGGGGCGTGCCAGAATGGGATTTTTTCCTCGATGATGTTTCACGTTTCCTCGCGCCGGGCGGACGCATCTGGTTCGAGCTCAACCGCGAGTTCGACGGCACCTGCTACACGCCGGAGTTGAAAGAATTTTTCGAAAAACGCGGCGCGCAGGTACTCAGTCACCGCATCATTTTCAATCAAGCACCTCGCGCGCTCGCTGAAGCTGCGCCAGCCGCTCGCTGAAATCCGCCTTTCGGCGCTGATGCTCTTCGACCACCTTTGGCGGAGCCTTTGCGACGAATGATGCGTCGGAGAGTTTGGCGTTCACCTTCTGCAATTCGCTTTCGAGTTTCGTGATCTCTTTTTCCAATCGATCGCGTTCTGATCCCTTGTCAGTTTCTGAAATGATGAGGAACAATTCGCCTAACGCCGTCGCGGCGACTGGAACGCCTGGCTGCGCTTCGTGCTTGGAATCGAGCGCAATATCTTCTGCGTTCAGCAGTCGCGCCATCGTCGGCAATTCACCGCGTAACGTTTCGTTAGGCGTGCGCAACACGAAGCGCACTTTTTTATTCGAAGGAATTTTTGATTCCGCACGCAGATTGCGGCCAGCTTGGACTGCATCGTAAATCGCAGAAGCGAGCGCGCGTTTCTCAGCGATATCTGGTCGCGTCAGCTCGGCGACCTTTGGTGGAGCGGTAAATTGAATCGACGATTTGCCGAAGCCCAGAAGTGACCACAACTCCTCCGTGATGTGCGGCATAAAGGGATGCAGAAGCCGCACCACCGCGGACAAAACATAATCCATAACCGCGAGCGCGGATTGTTTGCTCGCATCGTCATTGCCGAAGATTTCCGTCTTCGCCGCTTCGACAAACCAATCGCAATAGTTGCTCCAGAAAAAATCGTAGAGCCGCTGCGCGACTTCGTTGAACTTGTACTCGCGATAGGCCTGCTCGACATCGGCGATGGTTTCATTCAGGCGCGCCAGCACTTCGATCGAGTAAATCGAAAGCGATTCATTGGCGAGCGCCGGCTCGGCCGCGGACGGACCGTGCATCTGACGGAAGCGCGCCGCATTCCAAAGCTTGGTTGCGAAGTTGCGGCCTTCTTCAATCTGTTTCTCTTCGAAACGAATATCCGCGCCAGTCGGCGCGATCCGCATTAAGCCAAAGCGCAAACCGTCGGCGCCGTATTTTCCGATTAAGTCGAGCGGATCAGGCGAGTTGCCTAACGACTTGCTCATCTTGCGGCCTTTGTGGTCGCGAATGATTCCGGTGAAGAAGACAGCGCGAAACGGAATGTTCGCTTCGGTCCTTTCGGAATTTCCCGGCTTGAACTGAAGTCCCGCGATAATCATGCGCGCCACCCAGAAGAAAATGATGTCCGGGCCGGTGACGAGAACGCTAGTGGGATAAAATTTCTTCCGTGTCTCTTCATCCATCGTCTCATACGCCCAAAGCCACGAAGAAAACCATGTATCGAGCGTATCCGGATCCTGCACCCAATCGGTACCGGGCGATTCAATCTGTGCACGAACTTCATCACCGCGATACCACGCGGGGATGCGATGACCCCACCAGACTTGCCGGCTAATGCACCAATCCTGAATGTTCTCGAGCCATTGCGCGTAAACCTTCTCCCAGTGTGCGGGGAAGAAACGAATCAGATGATCGCGGACGACAGCGAGCGCTTCTTTCGTTTTCGGATAACGCAGAAACCATTGCTCACTGATGCGCGGCTCGATCGGCACATCGCTGCGATCGCTAAAACCAACATTGTTTTCGTGAGGCTCCGATTTTGAAAGCGCGCCGCGCGCCTGGAGCATCTCGCCGGCCTTTATGCGCGCTTCGAATCGATCGAGCCCGTGTAACTCCGGAACGGCCGGACAATTGATGCGGCCATCAGGCGTCAGAACATCGATCACGGGCAGGTTGTGGCGCTGACCGATTTCGAAATCGAGTTTGTCGTGCCCGGGGGTGACTTTGAGCGCACCGGTGCCGAATTCAGAATCGATTGCTTCATCGGCAACGATCGGAATCTTCGCGCAATCAAGCGGGCGCCATGCCTCTTTTCCGATAAGACCAACGTACCGTTTGTCTGAGGGATGTACTGCGATGCCGGTATCTGCCATGATTGTTTCCGGACGCGTTGTCGCGACTTCAATGAAGCGACCGGGCTCGTCCACGATTTCGTATCGGACCTGATACAATGTTCCCTTCTGCGGTTTATTGATGACCTCCTCGTCGGAAAGCGCAGTCTGCCCGGCCGGGTCCCAATTGATCATCCGACGGCCGCGATAGATCAGGCCGTCGTTGTAAAGCCGGACGAAAACCTCGAGCACGGCACGCGCGTATTTGTCGTCGAGGGTGTAGCGCTGACGGGACCAATCGGCTGAAACACCGAGGCGTTTCAATTGATCAATGATAATGCCGCCATACTTGTCTTGCCATTCGAGCATTCGACGCAGAAACTCTTCGCGACCAAGGTCGTGGCGCGTCTTTTTCTCTGTCTTGCGGAGATATTTTTCGACCGCCGTTTGCGTCCCCACACCCGCATGATCCATCCCCAGAAGCCAAAGAACTTCGTAACCCTGCATGCGCGCCCGACGCGCCAGAATATCCTGGATTGTGTTGTTCAGAACGTGGCCAAGCGTGAGCACGCCGGTGATGTTCGGCGGCGGCATGACAATGGAGAATGCCGGCTTTGATGAATGGGCATCCGCGCGGAAATCGCCACGCTCCATCCAGAGCGCATACCACTTCGGTTCGACGCTTACCGGGTCGTAATTTTTTGGGAGTTCCGCCATCGCGTTGCATCATGCGAGAGCGTGACGCGATTGCAAGTTTGCGGCGACTTGCAGCGTGCGCTCGCTGCGGTGACGTTTGCGAGCGAATGCGCGAAATTCTAAAAATAATTTTCTGCGCGCACTTCTTGTTTGTGGCAAGCGGTGCGATCGCTTCCGATTGGAATGTCGTCCATTTGCAGAATCGCGATTACGTTTCCTTCGCCAACGTCGCGCAGTTCTACCAGTTTCCGGAATACACGCGCGTTAATCGCGATGTCTCGCTGCGCAAGGATCGCCGCGGATTGCGCGCGCAGGCGGGGACGAGCGAGCTCGACATCAATGGCGTGCGCTTCTTCACCGACTTTCCGATTCTCGCCGACGCCAACGAAACGCTCGTGTCCGCCATGGACGTAAGCAAGATCATCGACCCGATCCTTCGGCCTAACCGGATCCGCAACGCGCATAAAGTCGACACTGTTGTGCTTGATCCTGGCCATGGCGGTGACGACCAGGGCGCCGCCAGTGAATGGGGAACGGAGAAGGCGTTTGCGCTCGACGTTGCGCTGACGGCGCGCGAACAATTGCAGCATGCGGGATTCAAAGTCGCAATGACGCGATCAACCGATGTTCCGCGTTCGCTGGACGAGCGCGTGAACTTTGCGAACAGTTTCACAAACGCGGTTTTCGTCAGCATTCATTTCAATACGAGCAGTGGCGGCGCCGGCATAGAAAGCTACGCGCTCGCGCCGGCCGGCGTGCCTTCCAACGCAAGCGCGGAAAGCCTTGCCTCTTTCGCGGACACGAAAGCGTACGGCGGCAACGCACAGGATGAACAAAATATCGCGCTGGCCGCCGCGGTTCAGGGCGCGGTGCTGGCGCGTATTTCTGTTTTTGATCGCGGAGTGCATCACGCGCGTTTTCACGTTTTGCGAAACATCAGGATTCCGGGCGTGTTGTTGGAAGGTGGCTTTCTCAGTCATCACGAAGAAGGGCGCCGAATTGCGACGCCGCAGTATCGCCGCCAGCTGGGCCTCGCTATTGCGCAGGCGGTGCAGAATTACGACGCCGCCCTAAACTTTCGTTCGTCCGGCGCCACGCTGTCGGTGGCGACGGCCAATTTGCCTCCGCACGAACATTCGATCACGGAGCCATTGCGCGATGACATCACGCCCAATCAGGCCGACAAACCTTCAATCTCGATCAGCGGCGGTGAGTAGCGCGACAAAACAAGGTGCCGCCATGGAACAGAGCCCACAGCCTGGCGCGTCGAATTCCGATGCGCGTTCGATCGGCGTTTTCGATTCGGGAATTGGCGGACTCACTGTCGTCAAAGCGTTGCGCGATCTCTTGCCTAACGAAAACATTTTTTACCTCGGCGATACCGCGCGCGTTCCGTATGGAAACAAAAGCGCGGAAACGGTCGAACGTTACGCGATTGAGCTGGCGAATATTCTGACCGCGGAGAACGCGAAGGTGATTATCGTTGCGTGTAACACCGTTTCATCAGTCGCTATTCCGAAATTGCGGGCGCATGTCAAAGTCCCGGTCATTGGCGTGATCGAGCCCGGCGCGCAGGCGGCGATAGCAATTACGCGGAATCGTCACGTCGGCGTGATCGGCACACGCGCGACCATTCGCAGTGGCGCCTACGAAAACGCTTTGCGGGCGCTCAACGTTCACGTGCGCGTGACGAGCCAGGCTTGTCCGCTGCTCGTGCCGTTGATCGAAGAAGGATTGCTCAACGACAGCCTAACGGATCAAACGATCGGTCGTTACCTCGATCCGATGATGACAGACGGAATCGATACGCTCGTGCTCGGCTGTACCCATTATCCCCTGCTCGCTGGCGCAATCGGCCGTGCGCTTGGCGACAAAATCAAGCTCGTCGATTCAGCGCAAAATTGCGCGACCGCCGTCCGGAATCTGTTAGATCGACAATCGCTCAGATCGACATCTTCGGTCGCGGGAAATCTCCGCGTCGCGCTTACCGACGCCGCCGATAATTTTCTCAACGTCGCGCGCGACGCTTTGAAGTTGGAGATCGGCGAGATCGAGCTGCGCGCCCACGGAACATAGCCATCTTGGCTGTGCGCCCCACGGGCTTTCAGCCCGTGACAGCGAGCTGAAAGTTCGCTGGGCGCTCAGGCCGCAAGCCTAAGTTCCGAAACGTTTCAACTTTGCCTGTTGCGCTTTCGGCAAACTCCGCACGACCCGCTCGTAGGAGTGGTCGATCATCTCTCGGATTTCCGAATCAGGAATGCCGGTCCCGAGCTCGACCGTGTTCCAATGCTTCTTGTTCATGTGATACCCGGGCCGCACCTGCTCGTAGCGATCGCGCAATTCGAGCGCGAGATCGGGGTCGCATTTCAAATTCACCGTCGTCGGGATTTCATCGAGCGCAGCGAGAGCGAACATTTTGCCGCCAACTTTAAAGACGATCACTGTCTCTCCGAATGGCATGCCCTCCGTCGCATCATTCTTCGTTAGGCAATATTCCCGGAAGGATTCCAAGTTCATGTGTTTTCCTGTAGCGGCGGTCTCCGACCGTCGCACTCTTCTGCTGCGAATGTGGCTCGGAATTAGCGCGATGGTTAGAGACCACCGCTACAAATGAAATCACGCAATCGCGTTGGCTCCATTTACATATGAAAAAAATTGTAGGGGCTGGAAAAAACTGGCCGTGAGAGCACCACTTCGGAGACCGTCATCAGCAGGCCGATGGCGAATAAGACGAAATATCGAATCCAACAATTTCGAAAGCCTTGCAGCAAGTAATCGAGACCAAAAACATAAAGTGTCATTATTGGAATTGCCAAGCCGCTGAGGAGTCGCCCGCTGGCGAAAAACGGATATGAACGGGACGGGTAGAGAGAAGCGCCGAAGTCAAAGATGATAGAGAGGATCCAGAGCAACAGAACTGACGCGGCAAGGCTGAAAAATGCGAAAAGAATATATTGTCGCTGGAAACGGTTCAGAACACGTCTTCGCTGGCAAGCGGCGATGACTGCGCTTCCCACAAACACGGCCGACGAAATGAAATAGAAGATATCGATCGCGGCGAACGATAATTTTTGCTGCCGCCACACTAATTCGCCTCTCCAAAAACCCGCAAGAAGCTCTGACCAAAACGTCCACGAGCCGGCGAGGCCAAAGATCGGATGCGACCACCATTCATTCACCGGTTTTAATGTCCAACCAAGATAGTGAATTTTTGCGGCGGATGCGGTTAGATCACCCGAGATCCAATAATTGCGAACGCACCAAAGCACGATCGGCACGCCAGCCGCGGCAAAGAACAATCCGATGACCGGCAAAAACTGTCGCACCGTTTTCTTTCGCGATAACGGCCACGTGCCAATCGCGACCGCGCTGAGGCTGACCAAAACCAAGGCCAAATTGCTGACTTTGACGAGAAACGTTGCCGCCAAACCCAAGCCCGCAAAAATTGCGGAAGGTGCGCTCGACATCTCGCTCCGCCAAAGTTGCGTTAGCGCAAGAATGGCAAACCCAAAACAGATCGGCGAGAGAACATCACTTTGAATGATATAAAATGCGTCCTGTGGCCAGATGGCCGCCAGGAACGGAATCCCAATTCGAAAAAATAATCGGTCAGGAAAAATCGTTTTGGTCGATGCAAATGCAATGCAGACTAGCGCGACGGCCAAAGCAACGTTTAGAAAGCGAAGCCAATAGAGCGCGAGCCCGCCCTCAATTCCACACGCCCGTCCAGCTCTTAACCATAAGCCTGCAAGCGTGTAGTAAAGGGGCGGCTCCATCGCTTCGTAGTTCAAATGCTGTCTCCACCAAATCTGTTTATCCTTTATCTCTTCACTCACTTTTTCCGGAGGCTCTTTCCATGGGGGAGGTTCAAGCTCAGATTCTGAAGGAGCTGACCGATATTCCGGGCTGCTAAAAATCGAAAGATAAAGCGCCGATTCAGGATGAACAGGATCTAGCGAACGCGGAATTTTGAAATGTGAATACTTTACAATCAGATCCAGTTTGGCTGATTCGTCAGTATTGGAGAAAAACGGAAACGCCGCTGCGTAAACAAAGACCCGGATAGCGGCGACAGCGCACAGGACTACGATAATCCACCGCTCCGTTCCGGAAGTCTTCAGTTCCGTCATGCTCGCCGAATGTCTGCGAAGGTCAGGCGAGTCGTTCAGGCGATAGCGTTCAACAATCGGCTGGATAAATCGGCAATCGCAATACGCTCCTGTTTCATCGAATCGCGCTCACGCAAAGTCACCGTATCGATCAGCGCCGCGTCTTCCTCCCTCTCGCCGAGCGTCTCGAAATCTACCGTCACACAGAACGGCGTCCCAATTTCATCCTGCCGGCGATAACGCCGCCCGATCGCGCCGCTCTCGTCGTAAAAGACATTCATGTGCGGGCGCAGTAACCCCACAATTTCCTTCGCCTTCGCTACAAGCGGCTCCTTGTTTTTCAAGAGTGGGAACACCGCGCATTTCACCGGCGCCATGCGCGGATGGAATCGCAGCACAATGCGGCTTTCCATTTTCCCCTTTTCATCCGGCGCTTCATCCTCGGCATACGCTTCGCAAATAAGAGCGAGCACAGTGCGATCGACTCCGGCGCTCGGCTCGACCACGTGCGGAATAAATTTCTGCTTCGTCTCTTCATCGAAATATTCGAGCGACTTGCCGCTCGCCGTCTGGTGCTGCATCAGATCGTAATCGGTGCGATAAGCGACACCTTCCAACTCCTGCCGGCCGAAAGGAAATTCGTATTCAATGTCGAAAGTGCCTTTGGAATAAAACGCCCGCTCCGCCTCCGGCACATCGAGAACATGCAGATGTTCGCGCTTGATCCCGATGTCCTGATAAAACTTCAGCCGTTCCTTCAACCAATACGCCAGCAGATCCATCCCCTGCTCCGGTCGGCAAAAATATTCCAGCTCCATCTGTTCGAACTCGCGCGAGCGAAAAGTGAAATTGCGCGGATTGATCTCGTTGCGAAACGCTTTTCCGATTTGTGCGATGCCGAACGGCAATTTCTTGCGCGACGTGTCGAGTACGTTCTTGAACTGCACGAAAATTGACTGCGCAGTTTCCGGCCGCAGATAAGCAATCGATTCTGGATCAGCGGACGCACCCAGTTGCGTCGAAAACATGAGATTGAACGGCCGCGCTTCCGTTAAATCTTTTCCGCCACAGTTCGGACACTGCTTCACTCCGTTCTTTTCGGGAATCTGATCAGCACGCAGTCGCGCCTTACACGTGCGACAATCCACCATCGGATCGCTGAACGTATCTTCGTGACCACTTGCTTTGAGCACGGCGCGTCCGGTCAGAACTGAGCCATCGATTCCGACGACATCATCGCGCTCGCGCACCACGACGCGCCACCAGTATTGCTTGAGATTGTTCTTCAGCTCGACCCCGAGCGGTCCGTAATCCCACACGCCATTTAATCCGCCGTAGATTTCGTTCGACTGAAAAATGAATCCGCGCCGCTTGCACAAGCTCACGATCTTTTCCATGCGGTCGGATGCTGCCTTCATCGAAGAGAGGAGATTACGCAGATTGCGCGGATTAAAAGAGATTTTCGTCGTGACCGCACGCGAGATCGCGCACTAATGTTCGGCGCTTTCGTCTTCTGAAATTCGGGCGTGAAAAGAATTATTTCCTGCTTCTGTTTGGCGTGCGCGGCGATGCTCAGCGCTGCCGGAGCCGGACTCGATGCCAACAGCTACGTCTTCGTCATTCTGATGGAGAATCACAATTGGTCGACCATCAAGAACAGCTCGAGCGCGCCCTACATCAATAACACGCTGTTGCCGCAGGCCAGCTATTGCGAGCAGTATTACAACCCGCCCAATCTTCATCCGAGCGAGCCAAATTATCTCTGGCTCGAAGCCGGAACGAATTTCGGCATCCTCAATGACAATCCCCCGGCAAACAATCATCAGGCGACGACGAACCATTTCGTTACGCAACTAACGAATGCCGGGATTTCTTGGAAAGCGTACCAGGAGAGCATCACCGGTGCGACCTGTCCGACGACGGACGCGCCGCCGTATTACGTGAAACATAATCCGTTCGCCTTCTTCGATGACGTGACCAGCGCGAATTGCACCAGTGTGATGCGGCCCTTCACGGAATTGGCCGGCGACATCGCCAATCAGACACTGGCCCACTACAACTTCATCACGCCGAACATTTGCAACGACATGCACGACTCCTGCGCGCCGACGAACAATCGCGTGAAACAGGGCGACAATTGGCTGGCGGCGAATCTGCCGATGATTTTGAATTCCGCGGCCTATCAAAACAGCGGCTTGATCGTCATCACCTTCGATGAAGGCACCGGAACCAGCGATGGGCCCATTGGAATGATTGTGCTCTCGCCATTTGCCAAAGGCGGCGGCTATCACAATTCAATCCATTACACCCACAGCTCGATGCTGCGCACATTGCAAAAGATTTTCGATGTGCGGCCGTTCCTCGGTGGCGCCGCGAACGCGTTGGACCTGGGCGATCTTTTTGTAGACGACGCCATCACCAATGCGGATCGCCTAACGATCAATTCAGTTACGCTGCAGGCGAACGGCTGCATGTTGAGCTGGGATTCGCGACCGAGTGTCGCTTATCGCATGCAATGGAAGAACGCACTCATCGGCGAAACCTGGCAATCGATCTCGCCGGACTTTATCGGAACCGGCTCAACCATGTCGTGGCTCGATAACGGCTCGCAGACCGGCGGACTGCCGGGCACGCGGTTCTACCGCATGGTGCTTCCGTAGAAAAACACCAGACCGTTTCGATCTGCGGAAATCCCCGATCCTATTTTTCCACGGTCACCTGCGTCTTGACCGAGTTGGCGATGAAACAATTCTCGTGTGCGAAATGATGCATGTCTTCGAGATCGGCATCGGTCGGCTGCTTGTCGCCGGAAAATTTCAGCTTCGGATGCAGTTCCACTTTTGTAATTGCCAATTTCCCTTCGGCGTTTTTCTCCATGTGACCGACCGCGTCATCGACGTACTCATCGAGCACGAATTTCTTCTTACACGCCGCGGCCAGAAACGTGAGCATGTGACAACTGGAGATCGCGGCAACGAATGCTTCTTCCGGGTCGACATTTTTCGGATCGCCCAGATATGCGGGCGCGGCTGTTGCCGTCATCTCGTGGCCGCCGTCGAATTTCCAGGTGTGATTGCGGGGATACTTTGGATATTCGAAAGCAGCATCGCCGCGTTCCCAACGAAGAGAGACTTTGTGTTCGGACATGCCTCTTAATAGAATGCGCGCAGTGCGCTGACAAGAGTGGCGTAAAGCGTCCCGCTTGCGCTTTCTTGGGATTATTAGGAAAAGAGCCCGCGTCGCTGCGCAAGCGAAACGCTTGCGCCATTGTCGCCGTTACGAGCCGCCGCCGCCACTTGCGGCGTCCAACTGTTCACGCGTTACCTGCTACTTCGCTAATTGCACGATTAGCCCAATGGTTCAGCGGTCGCCGCGCTAGCTAACGCGAAGATTGCTTAACACGCCATGTCACCAGGAGAAAAGTGAGCGCGGCAATTAGGAAAAGCACGGCAGCGGACGGTTCCGGAACCGGCGCGGCCAAACCTGAGAGTTGTGTTATACCGGTATTGAATAAGAGCGTTTTAGAGCCGGTGATTGGATTGATCGAGTAAAGATCGCCGTTCGGCGAGCTGCCATACAGCGTGTCGGTCGCATCAAATACGATATCGGAGATAATAGCCTCCATTCCTCCGATCGGGGTCAGGGCGCCGGTAATCTGGTTGATAAGCTCAAGATCTTCCGTGCGACCGTTCGAGTTGCCACGCGATCCGTACAAAAGCCCGACAGCATCAAACCCGATTCCCGGGCAGAAGGAGTTTCCGGAGCCCATCAAGGTAAGCGAGCTAAGGACATTTGCATTCGCGGGATTAAGCGTAACGAGAATGCCGCTGCCGATGCTATTGTTGAAGGCGCTGCCATAGAGCACGCCTTGAGAATTGAATCGAAGTGAATCGATCGCTGCGTTGGGATCGTTGACCAGTCCAATGACGGACGCCGCGCCGGTCATTGGATCAATGGTTAGTAAGGTGGTCTGGGCGGCGCTTCCCCCAGCGGCACCGTACAAAACGCCGTTGGCATCGAACGCAATGCCGCCGAGGCGGCCGAAGCCGGTATTCCCGATCAGCGTTACGATCTGCGTGGTGACGTCGATCTGGAACAATCGTCCGCCACCGCTGCCATTGTCACCTCCACTGGAGCCGTAAAGAATGATGTCTGCCTCTGCTGTAGGAGCAACAGCCGAGAACAAGAACAACGCGCTAATTACTGCAAGGGGAAGCCGAAAAAAGCGTAGCGTATTCATAACGCGCAGTGTTTTTCAGACTAACGATGTAAGTCAAGATGAATGTTGTCAGGCAAGTGTTGTGGTCTTAGGAATCGACGGGAGGAACGCACGCTTGTAGCGTTTTATCCATTCTAAAGAGACGGGAATGCAGCATTCAATATTGCAACCGAGGCAGCGGTAGCTACAACGACATCTTGACTCAGCGCCTCTTGCTCGTCACTTATCACTCGCCGCCCACGCCGTAACCTTGGCGGAGACGGGCTTCCATCGCGCGATTAGCTCAGTGGTAGAGCGGTCGCCGCGGCGACAAGTCGCAGGATCAAAAAAGTTGCCCTCGCGGGGGAGCACGCTAAATCTAGCGGACATTCACCTCATCGCGCGATTAGCTCAGTGGTAGAGCGCTTGCTTCACACGCAAGAAGTCGCAGGTTCGAACCCTGCATCGCGCACCATCGCAAATACCTTGCAAAATCGCGTGCCCGCCGCGATTGGCTCAGTGGTTTAGCGGTCGCCGCGGCGACAAGTCGCACGTTCGAATCCTGCATCGCGCACCACTTCGCGCTCGTGTTAGAGGCGCGTATTTTTTGCTTCAAAATTCATATCGCGCTGGCATTCGGGTCGCGAAGGCTAGAGTTTTGCGCAATGGCGAACCCACAGAACAAGAAACTCATAGCTATCTCGATCGGCTGATATACGAAGTTCGCGGTGAACGCGTGATGTTGGATTCCGATCTTGCCGCGATCTATAGCGTGCCGACGAAAAGATTGCTGGAACAGGTCCGACGCAATATTGATCGCTTTCCACGCGATTTCGCCTTTCAGGTTACTCGCACCGAATACGACGCTTTAAGGTCGCAAATTGCGACCTTAAAGACCGGCCGCGGCCAGCATCGGAAATATCTGCCGTTCGTTTTCACCGAGCACGGCGCGATTATGGCCGCTAATGTCCTCAACAGTCCGCGTGCTGTCCAGATGAGCGTTTTCGTTGTGCGCGCTTTTCTAAAAATGCGATCGTTACTGGGCGACAAACGCGACTTGGCCAAGCAACTAGATGCTCTTGAAAAGGAATTGAAAGAACGCCTCAATGTTCACGAAGCGGCAATCGTCACGATACTGCAACGGGTGATGGACATCATCGATCCACCGGCGCTTCCTCCAGCCCCTCCTAAACCACGAATCGGGTTTCGTCCTTAAGCTAATTCTATGAAAGCAAAATTGGCCTAACGAGTGACCTCATGTCTTAGAAATGCGTCGCTGGCCGATCTCAAGAAACCTCAGGTCGAAGCGGGGTTTGTAGCTCCGAGAGCGGCATACTATGTTTCATGTGCAGCGGCTATTCGAGTTAGGTCATCTCTTGGGGATGGGAGTGACAAAAACACGGCAGTGGTTTTCCCGCGAACGAATGGATCCTGTGGATCGGTGACATTGAACTAAATTTCGAAGGGACTCGCCGTTCAGGTGCTCCCGACTCCGCTAGTCGCTTTATGTTGTTTGTGGGTTTCCGACGACACGACAGCAGGGACAAACCACATTCGTACAGTGTTAGGCCACGACGGTAATCTATCTCGCCCGCATCCTCTAATGCGGATTGAGGCCACACAATTGCTTGACGATGAGGAGAGCTGGTACAGCTTCGAACCCTGCATCGCGCACCATGATTTAATCCACACAATACATTTTGAACTCACGCAGAATTTTCGAGCTACTCGTCCTTACTTCGGCGATTGCAGTTTGCGTACAAACCGCGTCGGCGAAGGATGAAAAATCCATTAAGCGTTTCACCGAAGCGATCATCAAGCTTTCGCCCACGGTGGATCCGGTCGAGGCGGAACAGGTTTCAGTTATTTCGCATCATATGGCGCGGCAACTAGCGCACGACTACCGCGTAGTCGGCCCGCCGCCATTCCAAAATTTCCTGATCCATATGGGGATGAGGGAAAAGGGCTACTGTTGGCATTGGTCGCAAGATATCGGTGTGCGTTTGAAGGAACTGAAGCTCAAAACACTCGAGTTGCATTGGGGCGCCTCCGACGAAGGGACGCGACTGGAAAGCAATTGCATTGTCGTGACCGCGCGCGGCCAGCCTTTCAACGATGGATACATCATCGATGCCTGGCGCATGGCCGGACGGCTTTGCTGGTGGCCGGTGAGCAAAGACAGCACCTTTCTTTGGAAGGAAAACATGAGCCTGACGGCGTGGTTGCAAGATTACGAGCCGCAGAAAAAAGCGGACGAACCGCCGACTCAGACAGCGTCTCAGTAACTCAGCAATCGGCGAAGTCTCTCGTTAGGGCACGCTCGTGCCCGAGCGTGATTTGGCGAGGCTGACGTCCGAAGCGTTGATCGAGCCGTTGGCGTTGATGTCGGTACGGAAATTTGCCGCCGTCACCGTCGCGCCCGATTGCGCTTTGATCTGCGAAACATCGGAAGCGTTAACCGATTTGTTTCCGGTCGAATCGCCTGCGAGCATGTTCATGCTCACTGTCGTATCCGCTAACGTCTGCGCCTGCGTGTCAGTCACGCCGCTTAATTTAACACTGATTTTTTGCGCGTTGGTCACGCCGGTCAAGTTCACCGTCATCGTGTTCGCCGAAAACGTCGGGCTTCCAGCAACACTGCCGATGCCTGCTGTCACGCTCGCGTTGCCGCTCATGAGATTGTTATCGAACGAGAAAACGAGTGTGTAATTTCCATCCGTCCCGCGACATTCAACGCCGGGCTCGCCACTAAGCGGCAATGGAATATCAAATGTGCCAGCCGCGCCGTGCACTTTGCGCGAGACCGCAGAGGTCAATTGCAGTGCCGCCCCGGGCGTAAAACGCGCGATCGAGCGTCCACCTGTTGAAATCCAGACGGTACCCACGCGCCACGGATCGACCGCGATTGCATCGGCATTAGCGAATCGTTGACCGGAACGCGTGATCTCGTCCCATGTCCCGCCGTCGTTCGACGAATAGTAAATGTGATCGGCGTCGTCTCCAGTTTTCCGACCAATCACGGCGATGCGGCCATTATATGCGTCCAGCTCAGTCACACTCGTTAGGCCAGTTACGGGCGTCCACGTTGCACCTTTGTCCGGACTATATTCCAAACCGATAACGTGCCCGACCCAAACACGGCCCGAGACGGGATCGACGCGCAACCGGCCAAAGTTATTTCCAGGTTGCGTAGCAGGTTTCGTCCAGGAAGCCCCGCGATCTGTGCTTTTCCAAAAACCATTGTTGCGCAGGAGCGCGTAGCGAATGCTGTTGTCCGTCGCATCGCGCTCGAGTGAAACGTTCCAATAAAATTCCGCGCCGGGATCGTAGCCGATAGGAAGACCAGTCGCGCGCGTGAAATTCGCGCCGCCGTTGGTCGTTCGATAAATGCCGCCTTCGCTCGCGGTCAGCGCGCTCGCGGTGAAAACGATGAAGTCGTTCGCGTTATCGGCGGAATCGACTGCTTCAATCAGTTCTCGATCGTTGCTCGTCGGCAATCCGGTTCCGGCAAGTTTGCTCCAGGTAGTGCCGTTGTCGGTTGTCTGATAAATACGCGCGCGATGAGTGCTTTGTTCGCCACCGGGCGCAATCACTTTCGACGCGCTAACGAGAGGACGATGAGTGAATAGCACGTTGTCGTCAGGAAAAGGAAAATGCGGCGCGATGTATCCACTACTCGTTCCGCTCGCGCCGCCATCGTTTACCGTCGTCGCACCGAGATCGGCCAATGGCATCCAGATGCGGTTCGCATCGGTGGGATGAAAACTGACGCGCCAGGCATCCGTCTCACCAACTCCTTTCTGAATGTAACGCCATGTCGCGCCGTTATCGTCGCTGCGAAATGGCGCATAACCGCCGCCGAGAAAAAGCCGGTTCGCATTCGTCGGGTCTTGAATGAGACTGTTTCGACCGCCTACCACCGTGGTCGTGCCAGGAGCGACCCAACCGGGCAACGGGCCGGTCAGCGTCATCGGCATTTGCGTGAAGGAAGCTCCGTTGCTCGTGCTGCGACACGTAAATTCAAAAAGATCCGCCGCCCACACATCGCCGTTGGCGAGCAGTTGCACCGTGGCCAGATCGCTTCCCGGCGCGTAGGGCAAAGCGTTGAGATAGTTCTGATAAAGATTCGTCGGCGACAAAACGGTCGCGGCGGTCATCCGATAAAGAACGTTGCTGCCGCCATCCACGCCCGCGGCGAAAGCAGTGCCGTCAGCTTTGAGAACAACCCGGTAAATGATCGTCGCTGTCTTGTGCGTCCAATTCGCACCGTGATTTGTGCTGACCCAGATACCGCCATCGCCGTAAACCCAAATCGTGTCCGGCGCCGAAGGATGAATCGCGACACCAGCAATGATCACGTTTGGCGTATCGAAAGTGGCTGGCGCGAAATTTGTCCAATTCGCTCCCGCGTTGGTCGAGTGCCATAAGCCTTCGCCGCGTGAGCCAGCCCAAATTTCATTATCGTTACCCGGCTGAATCGTTAGGCATTCGCCGCCCCAATGTTCCGCATCGTTCCCGGAAAAATTAACGTTCGTTAAAACGTGCGTCCACGTCGTCCCCCCGTCGACGCTTTTCCAGATACCGCGGCCGGGATCGGTATCGGCGTAGGAAGTTCCGGTTGCTTGATAAACGACATCCGCATTCCCCGCAGCGATGGCAACGCCTTGGACGAAGTAAGACGCCAGATACGGCAAGTCACCGCTGATGAAATGCCACGTGTCACCGTGATCGTCGCTGCGATACATCCCGCCGATGTCGGTTCTCCCGTAAAGGCGACCCGAACTGTGCGGAATGATTTGCTCGAACCAGCCACCGCCATCGCAATCGATTTGTTGAAAGTTTCCCGGAATCGTCGCGTCAGCCGTTCGCGGAAAAGCAGCGACGCTCGCACAAACAAACAATGCGACGAGCAAAAAATATCTCACGACTGAAAATCGCGTTCGCGAATCAGATCGGCCGTGCAATTGCGAAGGCGCAGCGCTCGTTAGGGCACACTCGTGCCGGAGCGCGATTTGGCGAGGCTGACGTCCGAAGCGTTGATCGAGCCGTTGGCGTTGATGTCGGTGCGGAAATTCGCCGCCGTCACCGTCGCGCCCGATTGCGCTTTGATCTGCGAAACATCGGAAGCGTTAACCGATTTGTTCCCGGTCGAGTCTCCCGAGAGCACGTTCATGCTTACGGTCGTATCGGCTAACGTTTGCGCCTGCGTGTCGGTCACGCCGCTTAGTCTAACGCTGATCTTTTGTGCGTTAGTTACTCCAGTGAGGTTCACGGTCATCGTGTTCGCCGAAAACGTTGGGCTTCCAGCAACATTGCCTGTGCCTGCTGTGACGCTCGCGGTTCCGCTCATGAGATTGTTATCGAATGTGAAAACGAGTGAGTAATTTCCATCCGTCCCGCGACATTCCACGCCGGGCTCACCGCTAAGTGGCAATGGAATATCGAATGTGCCGGCCGCGCCGTGCGTTTTGCGCGAAACCGCGCCGGTGAGCAACAAATGATTAACGGCGGCCAGAACATCGATGCGGCCGTAACCGTAGGTGTTGTTAGGCGAACCGGAGCTGCTGCATGCCGTCGAAGTAATGTGCACGGCGGAATCGTTGAGAATGTTTTCCGTCATCGTGACGTCGTGACGCAAGCTCGGACGTTCCGACCAAAGCAACGCGACCGCACCAGCGACGTGTGGTGTGGCCATCGACGTGCCGCTGAGACTGGCGTAGGCCGTATCACTGGTGTTGTAAGAGGAACGCGTGCTCGTGCCCGGAGCGCTGATGTCAGGTTTCATGCGATTGCTGCCATCGGCCGTGACCGGTCCGCGACTGCTGAAAGAAGCGATGGTGTCTGTGCCTGTATTCAACGCCCCAATGGAATAGGCCGCATCATAAATTCCTGGAGGATCGAGCACGGTCGAGCAACTCGGACCCTGAATTTTGTGCCGCCACGACCATCATGATTCCGGCGTTACGTTGCGCTTCCACTCCCGCTTGCAGCGTTAAGGCCGAACATCCTTCCGATGTCGGGCAACTCCAGGAGTTGGTCGTAACATCAGGAGCTTTGGTCGGATCGCCCTGCGCGGGTGTGCCGCCAACTGGATATGGCGCGAGAAAGAACTCGAAGCATTCCATGTAGCGAGCTGGTGTGCCATCGCCCTGGTTCATGTTTCGGCAGCCAATCCACTTTGCGCCGGGCGCTACTCCAGTCTGATTTGTTCCGCCATCGTCGCCGACGGCCGTGCCCATTGTATGCGTGCCATGGCCCTGGTCGTCGCAGGGCGCGGTCGCGTCATTACCGCAGGGATTACCGGTGCTGTCGTGAATGCTGTCGTGCCAGTTGTAGTTGTGATCAGCCGTCGTGCCATTCCAACCGCGGTAATGATTCTTGAGCGCGTTATGCGTCCAGCGATAACCGGTGTCGGCCCCACCCACAACGATTCCCTGTCCCGTGAAACCCTGCGCCCAGACTTGCGGCGCGTGGATGTAGTTAACACCTGTCTCGACGGTTTGCGGAGAATTCGGTGCTTTGACGTCTTCAACGACCGGAGGAGGATTCTCGATATTATGAATCACCGGATTTCCCTCGATGCGAGCAACGTCAGGCCGGGCCGCCAGCTCCGTCGCGAGAGCGAGGTTCGCTTTCACCCAGATCATGTTGACGATGTAGAAGGAGCGATGCGGAATGCCGCGACTGCGGAGTAATTGCAAAAGCGGCTGCTGCGTCGCCTGACTCTTAGCCCACAAAGTATCTCGCACGTAACGTCCCTTGTCCGCTTTCGCGCTGAAGTTCTTTGCGGCGGAGAGATCGGCCTGGTCGGATAGGACAACGAGAAACTCAATCTCCTTCCCATCCGATGCGCGCTGGAGAAACCACGGCGCGATCTTGGCGGTCGCTGCATTTGAAAATTTGCCGTCGCCTTTATCAGTCGCGCGCAAGGAAGTGATGGCCCCGAGCAGCACAAGTGCACCGCTCGCGAAAAGCAGCGTGCACAGGAAGCGGCGCCAGAATGGAAAGAGATTGCTGTTGGTTGTCATAAAGTGAGTCCGTTTCCTGTAGCGTTTCTCTGGGGCGGCAACAAGGTAAATCCGCCGACAGCGTTACTATTGTCGCGAACTTGGCTGCAAAACTTCCAGTACTTTCTTTGCCGCGTTATGCCCGGGAATACCGCTGACCGCGCCGCCGCGGCAGGCGCTGGAGCCGCAAAGGAAGACATTCTCGAACTCGGTTTCCACGCCCCAGCAGCCGACCTGTTCCTTTTTTGTGGCAAAAGGAAAGCTCGGCGCGTCCTGAAATATATTGCCGTGATACATGCCTAACGAGTCTTCAATATCGACCGGACTTTTGCTCTCGATGCACAAGCTCCCATCGCGCGCGACCGCGAGGCAGTCTTCCAGCGGTTCATCGAGCCAGTTGTTCAAACCTTCGATAAACTTTTTCTCGGCGCGTTTTCGCATTCCCCTGTTGTCGCGCGAAAACAAGCTCCACGGCGTGTCCAAGCCGAACAGCGTGAGCGTATGAAAGCCTTTTTCGCGCAGATCGGGCGAGAGGATGCTGTCGTCCGTCAAAGTATGACAGTAAATTTCGCCCGGCACTTTCGCCGGTAACTGACCACGCGCCGCCTGCTGATAACTCGCATTCATTTCCTCGTAACCCTCATCGATGTGAAACGTGCCTGCGAAAGCTTCGGCTTCTGAGTAACGCTTCGCTTTTAGTTTCGGCAGACGACGCAAAAGCATGTTGATCTTGAACACCGAGCCTTCGTCGACTGCTTCAGGCTGATACGGTCTTCCGACAAACCTCCCCAGAATATTGCGGCCGAAATTTACGAGGAGAAAACGCGCATCGACCGTTTGCGTTTTTCCATCCAGCGCGAACTCGACCGTCTGCTTTTTCCCATCCAAATCGAGCCGGTGCAGATTTACATTCGTCAACATCTCCGCTCCACCTTTGCGCGCCGCCTGTTCCAATTCCCGCGCGACGTTTCCCATTCCGCCAACGGGCACTTTCCATTCGCCGGTTTTGTTGCCGATGAGGTGGTAAAGGAAACAACGGTTCTGCAGGAGCGACTTATCATGCGGATAGGTGAAGACACCGATCTTCGCATCGGTCAGGACAAGCCCGCGCAGCAAATCGTTCTTCAAATAACGTTCGATCGCCGCTCCGATCGGCTCTTCCGCCAAACTTCGCCAGGCTTCGCGATCAGTGTCGTTGTCATCGAACCGTCGTCGGAAATCCTGTTTCGCCACGAGCGGCTCGAGCATCGTGTCCCAGGCTTTTTCTGCGAAGGCGCGCGAAAGCCCATAGAACTTTTTCAACTGTTCGTGTTCCGTATCGCTGCCGGTCAATTCGAGAATCGATTGCCGGCTCGTTTCCTCAGAAACATTGCTCAGAAGCAAACCTCTGTGCTCGCCGTTCTGTTTGTAGGGCGTGAATGATGCCGTAGCGCGCCGCCGCAATTCCAGATTCAAACCCAGATCGCGAATGATCTTTTCTGGAAACAGACTAACGAGATAGGAATAGCGCGATAAATACGCGTCGTAATCCGGAAAAACTTTCTGCGACGTCGTCGCGCCGCCGATGTAATCGTTCTTCTCCAACATCAACACGCTCAATCCTGAGCGCGTAAGATACGTCGCCGCAACGAGCCCATTGTGCCCGGCGCCAAGGATGACGACGTCGTAGTTGGATTGCATTAGACGATTCGCGAACGCGAGCAGTTTAGCAGATGCGTGGAATCACGCACTGCGCCCTGCCCGAATTTTTCGCCGACTTTAGCGAATCACGGCAAGCCGGACCCCGAATGCGCTTTTACCAGGCTCACATCCGAGGCGTTGATTACACCATTAGGCGTTACATCTTCGCGAAAATTGCTCGCGGTCACCGGCAATCCCGACTGCGCTTTAACTTGCGAAACGTCGGAAGCATTCACGGTTTTGTTTCCATTCGTATCGCCGATCAGCATATTCGCGTTGACTGCGACATCCGACAGAGTCTGACCGAAACTGTCCATTACGTTGCTCAAGGTAACGGTGATCATTTGCACGTCGGTAACCCCGGTCAGGTTTACTGTCATCGTGTTGCTGGTGCCGCTGAAGAGAGGAGCGCCAGACACATTGCCCGTGCCGCTGGTCACCGCTGCGTTGCCGCCGACGACCGGATTGTTAAAGGTGAAAACCAGCTTGTGATTTCCACCGCTGCTGCGGCATTCCACCCCAGGGGATCCAGAAAGCGGGAGATTTATGTCGAAGCTTCCGGCCCCTGTGTGAGCCTTGCGCGAAACAGCGGATGTCAGCGCAAGCGGCGCCGGCATGACATTATAAACGCCGATGTGAGTGGCAATCGCGCCGTTGTTCTCCTTTGCCAGAAAGTAAACGGTCTGCGGCCCGGGACGCGTATCGGCCGGCATCGTTCCCTGCCAGTGAAAACCATCGCCGCTACTGAGCGGATTCCCATTGGCGAAAACGTTGGTGATAACGTGTGTCGTCGGCATCCCGAAGTCAGGAAATGCAGTCACCATGACTAGAATCGGTTGGCCCGGCGGCACCATGGGTGGGTTAATCTGACCGGGACTTGGGATGATGGGGGCGTTACCTTCTTCACATTGGTCGATCAGAGCATTGTAGTTTTGATCTTGCGCAGCGCCCTGGGCAATCTCCAGCGCGTCTGGAATGTTGTTGCCGTTACAGTCGTCGGTGCGCGGAAGGCAAGTTACCGTCGGCTGCGAAGAATCGACATACAGAGCCATGCCGGCACAAGCGAACGCCCCAGAGTTATCGGCAAAGGTGCCCTGCACGCGCAATGTGCTTTCGGTGCAGGAGCCCGATGCGCACATCCCGTAGGATCGGATTTCCACAAAAACATCAAAGAACGAGTTCGGCTGCGATAGGCGGAATCGCCATCATGATCTCTGGCTGCGTGTAAGGATGCCCCGGCAACGGAAGGCAGCTACGTTGGACCAAACGCAATTGGAAAATCGTCGCCAAACTGATTCGCGATGGCAAAGACACCCTGCTGTTCGTTTGCGCCTTGCGGCCGCACGGCAACCTGCTTGCCAGTAGCGAACGCAGTAAGAGTTACCGCGTTGACCGGATCGTTATTCGTGATGCGATACGTAGCTGTGTGCTGGTCGCCTCCAGCCATGCGCGGTGATGGAGGGCTGAGCAGTTGCACATCAAGCCGCGGCACGCTCGGGTTGCCCGGAGCCGGATCGACGAGACAAACCACCGTGTTGCCGCTCTGTTTAATCGAAGATCCATCCGAGAAATTTACGGTTGCTTTCGCCATTGCCTGGTAAAGCCCAGTGGCAGTGCCCGCTGGCACGGTGATGGGAACCGAATAGCTGTTAAAGCTACCGCCGGGCGAGGCCGTGGGCAGAGTCATGGTGGCATCAGCCGTACTGATAGTTGTTGCGGCAACGCTCTGAAGCGAGAGCGACACCAGTTCGATATCGATCCTCGCCGAAGTAGGACTGACCGGTGTCGTGCAAGGGCCGCATCCCGGAGCGGGATTGTTGGCAATGAGGTAGAGATTTATCGGGACGTTGAACGTGACCTGAGTTATCGGCGGCAATAGAACCACACCAAGGGTCGATTTTGCCATTACCATCGACTTGAGACAGGTCGTGGTCGTTACCGTGCAGACCGAGCCGCTGCTACCGGAGCAGGCAACAAGGCGCTGCGACTCCGGCGCGACCAGCGCACAGATGCTAAGTAGAACAAACGCATTGAGAATTTTTGAGTACTTCATGAGGCCTCCGCGAATCCCTCAAGGGATTCTGATTTCTGTATTTCGGTTGCGAAGGAATGCGATGGCCGTTCTGCGACCATTGCCCAATCCTTCCAATACCCGTGACGTCGGAAGCCGCCGGCGTCGTAGCCGCCCTTGGAGTAATCACAGCCTCGCTTCTGTAGATGCGGTTGGCCGATGACATAAAACTCCTTTGGAGAAATCGATCGTCGGCAACACCGCCTAACGAGGTCAAGTCCTTTTTTCCAATAAGAAGTGAGCGCCGCAGCGGCTTATTGTGTCGCGATCACAACTCTTTTCTAGATCGAAAACTTCTTCGCGACGACAATCGACACGATGATCATTTTTCACGATCCCACCTGCGCGGAGTACTCGCGCGCCGGGCATCCGGAGCGACCAGAGCGGATTTTGCAAAGCGCGCCTTATCTCAAGCGACGACATGACGATTGGGAATGGCGAATGCCTAACGACGCGACCGACGAAATGCTGTTGCGCGCACATTCGCTGGAACATCTCGCTCGAGTTCGGGCACGCAGCGGAAGATTTCGATGTCGATACTCCCGCGTATCCGAATATTTACGATTACGCGCTGCGCGCGGCGGGTGCTGCCGTTGATGTGGCGAGAAGCGCATTGCAAGGAAAACGCGGCATTTAGTTTCATGCGACCGCCGGGACATCACGCGACCCGCGATCGCGCGATGGGCTTTTGTTATTTCAGTAATATCGCCATCGCGGCGCTTGATGCCCTAACGAATGGTGCGAACCGCGTTGCGATTTGGGATTTCGACGCGCATCACGGCAACGGCACCGAAGCGATCGTGGCGCATAACCAACAAATCGCGTTCGCGTCCATTCATCAATATCCCGCGTATCCCGGAACCGGTGAACGTTCGTTCGACAACATTTACAATTTCCCAGTTGCACCCTACACCGCTCGCGCGACCCATGTCCGCGAAGTCGAACGTGCACTGCAGACGCTGCTCGATTTCAAGCCTGACCTGTTGCTCGTTTCTGCCGGATTCGATGCCTATTCCGGCGATCCGCTCGTGCAAATGACTTTGGAGCCCGAAGATTTCGCGACATTTGGAAAATGGTTACGCGAATGCGGCGTCGCGACCGGCGCAATTCTGGAAGGCGGCTACAGCGATCAATTGCCGGAACTAATCGACACCTTTTTGACGAACTGGTCGACCGACTAGATACTTGCACCCGCTAAATCAGATCGGGCCGTAGCACAGTCCGCCACCGGACGGACTCGCCGTGGCGAGCTTGGTAGTGCGGTCGCCGCGGCGACAGGTGGTGGCGCTTGATTCTGGCGAATCTACGCAGTTAGTGAATAGTTCGCGACGAACGGGCTGTAGTTCAGCTTGGTAGAACGCTTGAATGGGGTTCAAGAGGTCGTGGGTTCAAATCCCGCCAGCCCGAGTTTCAATCTTCCTCTTCCGCTTCCTCTTAATCTTAATCGCAAATGATAACGGACAGAGCGCAGAGGAAGAGGTAGAGGAAGATTGATATGTTAAGCGCTGGAATAGTCGGTCTGCCAAACGTCGGGAAATCGACGCTCTTCAATGCCGTCACGCGCACGCATAAAGCGCCGGCGGAAAATTATCCCTTCTGCACGATCGAACCGAATCTCGGCGTCGTCACCGTTCCCGATCCGCGATTGGAAATCCTGGCGAAGTTGTCGCACTCGCAAAAAATCATTCCGGCCGCGATCGAGTTTGTCGACATCGCCGGTCTCGTGAAAGGCGCGAGCGCGGGCGAAGGACTGGGCAACCAGTTCCTCAGTCACATTCGCGAAGTCGACGCCATCGTGCAGGTCGTGCGTTGTTTCGAGAGCGGCGATATTCATCACGTCAGCGGAACGATTGATCCGATCCGCGACATCGAAGTGATCAACACGGAACTCGTTCTCGCCGATCTCGCGTCACTGCAAAAACGTCACGATCGTTTGCAGAAAGAAGTGCGCGCCGGATCGAAAACAGCGAAAGCTGAGAGCGCACTTGGCGAGCGTTTGATCCCGCATCTCGACGCGGGAAAGCCAGCCGTCACATTCGAAATGACGCCGGAGGAAAAATTGATCGCGCGCAATTTTTTCCTGCTCACTTCGAAGCCGACTCTTTTCGCCTGCAACGTTGCGGAATCAGATCTCGCGGCGATCGCAACCGACGAAAATTCGCAGGCGGCAAAAAACGTGAAGGCAGTCGAAGATTACGCGCGCAATCATTTCGCGACCGAAGCAGTCGTCATCAGCGCGCAGATCGAAAGCGAGTTGGTCGATCTCAGTGAAGAAGAAGCGCGCGATTATCTGCACGATCTCGGTGTTTCCGGGAGCGGCGTGCGCGCGCTGATTCGTGCTGTTTATCATTTGCTCGGGCTGCGCACCTACCTAACGACTGGCGAAAAAGAAACGCGCGCCTGGACCATTCACTCGGGCGACAAAGCGCCGGCTGCGGCTGGAGTCATTCATTCCGATTTCGAGCGCGGATTCATCGCGGCCGAGACCGTGCACTTCAGCGATCTGGCCGCGCTCGGTTCAATCGCGAAAGCGCGCGAGGCGGGCAAACTCCGGATTGAAGGAAAAGATTACGTCGTCGCAGATGGCGACGTGATCGAATTTCGATTCAATGTTTGATCTCTTCCGCTTCCTCTCCCTCTTCCTCTGTATTCTATTTTGAGAGATTGAGATTCAGAGGAAGCGGAAGAGGAAGAGTCTATTCCGCCACGTAAAGAATCCGACCGCATTGTTCGCAGCTGACAATTTCTTTGCCGCCTTTGACCCGCACTGCGGTTTGCGTCGTCACCTTCATGTGGCAGCCGGTGCAAACTTCGTGCTCGAGCGCAACAATGGCTGCGTCGCCTTTGCTCGCGAATAAGCGATCGAAGCGCGACAACAAATCCTCATCAATTGTTTCGGCAATCGTTGCGCGTTCTTTCGTTAACTCCTGCAACCGCGTTTCGAGCGTCGCGCCCTTCTCCTCGAGATCAGACAATTGCCGCGTAATCAATTCCTTCGTCGTGCGAGCTTTCGTTTCTTCAGCGGCAATTTCCGCTTTCAACTTGTCGCCTTGCTCCATCAGCTCGAGCTCCTGATCTTCAATCTGCTGAATCTCTTTTTCGTAGCGCTCAATCTCGTGCCCGAGCGCCTGGAACTCATCGTTCTTGCGCGTCTCGTACTGCTGCGTCTTTAAACGCGCGATGCTCGTTTCGCGCGTGCCGACGTCGAGCTCCATCTTCTTTCGCTCCACCTCAACGTGGCGCGCCTTGTCCTTGATCGCCTCCAATGCGGCCGCGCTGGCGGCGAGTTGTTCCTCGAGTTGCTTCTTTTGCAACGGAAGCGTTCTCGTTTCGTTCTGGATTTGTCTGATCTTTTGCTGCCGATCTTGCAGTATGAGCAGTTGCTCCAGTTCCGATTGCACGCGCGAATGTTATGGGCTGTGTCCGAACCCGTCAATTGAGTCGCCAATGGCGATCTCGCCCTCATTCAGAACCGCGGCATATAAACCGCCCCGATGCACCAGTCCGCGCAAGGTCGCCGGATGCGTCAATCGCACCAGATGCGTGCACGGTTCGCACAAACGCAGACCGCGCATGCGCACCGCGCCGACGTTGAATTCCTTGCCGACAAGATCATTCAGTCGCACGCCGCGCGTGAGCACGTTGCGCCTGATCTGCGCCGCGCTGAGCGATACGCCCGACTCGCGTTCGAAAGCCTCGATTGCCTCCGATTCAATCAGCGAAACATCGCGTTGTCCTTTGTGACTGGAGAATGTCCCAATCCCCTTTGCGTAGCGATCGCCTTCCAACCCTTGATTCGGCAACGCGCGCGCACGTTCCACCGAGTGCGGCAATTCTTCCGCCTTCGGTGCGATGTAAATTCCGATGACTCTTCCTCGCTCGTTCATGGACGGCAGAGCCGTGCTTCAGCTCTCTTCTTCGTTGGCGCACCGCGAGTCGTCAATTCCCTGCGGCGATCGATTTATCGAAGGCTCTTAAGACTTCATCCGGTCGCGCACGCACTCCGATGCTTTCGGTTAAATTCCGCCAGCGCATGGCGTCCGTTGCATCGACCAGAAATTCGCCGGGTCGCGAAATGTCCTCCTTATGCGGGCCGCCACCGGAATGCAGCAGCCCATATCGGCGAATCACTTCTGTGTTCGCATCGGAGAGCAGCGGAAATGTGTAGCCGAGCTTTTGGCTTTGCCGCTTGTTGATCTCAGTCGAATCCACGCTGATACCAACGACGCGAATGCCGCGTCGCTCGAAATCGGGAAGCCGTTGTTGAAAACTCCGCAACTCGGAGTTGCAGAATGGTCACCAGAACCCGCGATAGAAAATCAATACCGCAGCACCGGGTTTCCCAGACGATGAAGAAATTAAATCAGTCAAAGCAACCGGCTTATTGTCCAGATCGGGCAGGATGAAATCCGGCGCCCTCTCTCCGACTCGCGGCGCGTTCTTCGATTCCGGCAATTGCTTGAGTTCATGAAAGAAGAGGAAGGAGAAAAACGCGATCAAACACAGACTCAGCACAGCGAAAATCGAACCGAAAACTTTGCCGCGGTAGGCGGCGGATACTCCGAAGGCGCGCTTTAATCCGATCCACAGCAAAACTGTGCCGGCGGCGAAGAGAACAAAGTTCGCCCATGGAAAATCACGGGTCGCCGGGAACCGAATGAAAAACGGGTAACTAAAAAAACCGAGGACTACGAAAACGAAACCGAACCAGAGAGACAGGTTCCAACTTCGTTTCACGTGACGCTGATACTCAAACTAGTAACGCATTGCAAGCCGGCCGATCAGTTCTCAAGGTGGAACGACACGAACCCGGTAAAAGCGCGTGTTCACACCAGGTGCATCGTTTAGCTGAATCGACGCGCCGGTGCCGACAATTCCATCGAGCAACGGCTGCCAGCTACCGCTCGTCAGACTGCTGCGGAACTCGAGCCGATAAACGCGACCGAGAACGCTCGGGAAACTGAACTGCACACCGCTCCCCTGCCTCACCACATTCGTTAGGCGCAGAAAACTTTGCGTGCTGCGCGGATCGAGCCCGGCGTAAAATTCCTGCAGATTCGTCAGGCCATCGCCATCGGTGTCGAGATTGGCGATCGTGGCGCCAATCGAAAATCCATGCGCGGTGGCCCACGCATCGGGAATCCCGTCGCCATTCGAATCTCCGGAAGACACGACGTTGAAGCCCTGTGAAAATTCCGACGTGCTCCCGGCCGGATTCGTTGCGGTTGCGGAAATTGCATAGCCGACCGGAATGGCCTCCTGCACCTGAAAAGAAAAGTTCGCGCTGCCGCCGCTGTTTGTCGTCACATTCGTATCACCAAGGAAAAACTGCCCCTCGATCGCCCCGTCCGCGTCGGGGCCGGCGCTGCCGAAGAATTCGATGCGAAAAGTCGTTCCTGCCGCACTCGTTAGGCCTGCCATTGATCGTGGTCGCGCCATTCAGCGTCGAATTGTTAATGCCGAGCGTCGCGCCAGTGAGCATCGGCGCGGCCTGCAAATCGTTAGGCGTTCCCGGATCGAAGGTCCACAAGCGAATCCCGATAAAGTGATTATTGAAAACCAGATTGCGCTGGAACGTATTGTGCGTCGCGTCGCCGAACACAACGATGCCTTCATCGGCATTTCCGGAAATGATGTTGGCCGCGCCAGCAGTCGGTCCGCCAATCAAATTTCCCGAAGCCGTGTCAGACATCGTGACGCCGCGAAAAAGGTTCGGCACCGCATTTCCCACGACATTCAGGCCGATCAGTGTTCCCCTGCACGATGTTGTTCGCGGCAGTTCCGCTCATCGAAACGCCATCGAAACCATTGGCGCAGATGAAATTTCGCGAACCCGCACTAGTCCCGCCGACGATGTTATCGTGCGCGCCGTTCGTAATGGAGACACCCGAGTAGGTATTGCCAAGCGCAGTTGTGCCGGTGCTGTCGAGTCCGATAAAATTACCGATGACGACATTTCCAGTCGTAGTCGGATCGGAAATGTTAACACCTTCCGAACTGCCGCCGCTAATGACATTCCGCGAACTACTCGTTAGGCCACCGACGGTGTTGCCGTGCGCACCATTCGTTAGGCTAATTCCAGCGTAGGCATTGGGCGCGGCGGCGGCTCCGCTCGCATCGAGTCCAATCCAACAACCTTTGATGACGTTGCCGGTCGCGTTCGCCGTGTCGATTTGAATTGCGCTCGCGGGAGAATTCCGAAAAGCGAGTCCACTGATTGTGACGCCGGCGCCGTTCAGATAAAAAAAGGGAACCGAATATTGCGGCTGCGGTCCGTTCGCGCCGTCGAGCATGAACGACGGGCCATTCGGATTCCCATTCGGCTGCGTGCTGCCATTGATGATCGTGCCGGACGACGGCGTGAGCATCGTGTCGGTCGGTTGTAGCAAATAAATGCTGCCGGTGTGTCCCGGATCGTTCGCCGGAATGTTGAAGGTGATCGTCGTATTCGGATGATCCTGCGCGTAAATAATCGCGGCGCGCAGACTGCCAACGCCGCTGTCGTTTGTGTTCGTGACGACGCTGCTCAACGCCGCTCCGCTCCCATAAATACTCGCGACGCCCGCGCGATCGAGCGGAGTCAATTCGCGTCCGAGATTATTGCCCATGATGTCAATGTATTGCACATAGGCTGCCTTCGGTACGATCGTGTCGAGACCCTCTGCGTTTGCGTAGGCATCGCGCGTATAATGCATGACGCTGAGAAAATCGTAAGCGGCGCGATTATTTGAATCCGGCAGAAGCGCAAAGGCGAACTCAAAACCGGATTGGATATTTTGCGTCATGATGGTGACGTAATTGTCGCGATCGGATCGCTGATGCTCGTGGACCAGACCAAGAGCGTGGCCAATCTCATGGCAAATAACACTGCGCGTCCAGGCCGAGACGGTCAGCGCCTGCTCCCCGCCGATCATGCCGACCGCGGAAGTATTTTCACCCGCTCCCTCTTGCACAAGAATGTAATCAGTCTGGTTAGTGCGCGGGATGAAATGGACGTTTGCCACCATGGCCCATTCCGCGGCGGCATCGCGAAACGCTTTTTGATGCAGTGGCGAGGTGACGTTGTTAGAAAAAACATATGGAACAACGCCCCCGGGCCAGAGAATTACGCTCCCATCGAACGCCGCTTCCGGTTGCACTTCCTGATGACTCAAAAAATCGTGTACCGCCTCGACGTAGGAACGCAGCAAGATCATGTCTCCGGCGCGGACGGTGCGCGCGTCTTTTGGCGTCGAAGCAAGCAATCGTCCCCAGATGTCAGCGTCCCAAGAGTGCGGCGATTTCGACAAGGCGCGGGGCGAAGTAGTAACAACGGCGAGCACCAGGCTCACTCCTGCGAAGACCTGTCGAATCATCTTTGCGCGAACCTGCGCAATCTATTCGATCCGCCGCCGACAAGTCGAGACGCAATCATCAATTGTTTCGGCAATCGTTGCGCGTTCTTTCGTTAATTCCTGCAACCGCGTTTCGAGTGTCGAGCCCTTCGCCTGGATGTCCGCCTGCGCATTAGCTCGAGCTCCTGGTCCTCGATCTGCTGAATCTCCTTTTCGTAGCGCTCAATCTCATGCCCGAGCGCTGGAAACTCATCGTTCTTGCACGTTTCGTACTGCGGCGGAAATATAAATTCCAATCACTTCTGCCTGCATGATGATTACGACCTTACTCGTTAGGGCGGCAGAACGCGCAGCCGGTAAAAGCGTCGACCGGCACTCGATCCCTGCGCATCGACCAGTTGCATCGCCGATCCGGTGCCGACAATTCCGTCAAGAAGCGATTGCCAATCGCCGGTAGTCAGGTCGCTACACCATTCCAATCGATAGATGCGCCCGAGCACGCTTGGAAACGTGAGCTGAATATCGCTGCCAGATCGGACAATGTTCTTAAGTCGCAGAATGCTATTCGCATCTCTCGGATCAAGTCCGGCGTAAAATTCCTGCAAATTCGTCAGGCCATCGCCATCGCTGTCGGTATTGGCAATTGTGGCGCCAATCGTAAATCCATGCGCCGTCGCCCAGGCATCGGGAATGCCGTCTTGATTGGAATCGGTCGCGCTAACGCTCATCGTGTCGGCAAATTCCGAGCTATCCCCGGTCGAGATGTTGGTCGCCGTGGCAGAAACGTCTTCGCCAACGGGCGCCGCCGTTTGAACCTGAAACGAAAACACGGCATGACCGAGCCCATTTGTGTTCACGGTAGTCTCGCCAAGATAAAATTGTCCTTCGCGAAAACCGGGAGGATGAGTCAAGGCATTGGCAAAAAATTCGATGCGGAAACTCTTACTCGCCGCGCTGGTGAAGTTGCCGCTAATCGTCGTCGTCCCCACTAATGTCGTATTATTAATGTCCAGCACCGCGCTTGTGAGAACCGCACTCGCTTGCAAGTGGTTAGGCGCGCCGCTGCCGGAATCGAGGCGAATTCCTAGATCGCCATTACCGAAAATGTCGTTGCGCTGCAGCGTGTTTCCGGTCGTGCCGTTTCCAAACAAAGCGATTCCTTCAAGGGTATTTCCCGAAATGATGTTGGGCGCGCCCGTCGTCGAGCCGCCGATCAAATTATTTTGCGCGCCGGCTTGCATGACTACGCCGCGAAATCCATTGGCCACCCCTCCCGCCGGCCGGGCCCAGGCCGATCGTATTTCCTTGAACGCGGTTGTTGTTCGTGTCGCCTATCGCTAATCGTCACGCCATCGCCGTCGTTGCCGGAAAGAAAATTACGCGCACCGGCGCTCGTCCCGCCAACGATGTTGTCGTGCGCGCCCCCAAAGATGTAAACGCCGGAACCGCCATTCGGCCTTTCACTGGTGCCGACCACATCCAATCCGATGAGGTTACCGGCCACAATGTTTCCGCTCGTATTTTCATCAACGATGACGACACCGTCTTCGCCGTTACCCGAGATAACGTTGCCGGCGCCAGGCGCAGTTCCGCCGATGCTGTTCTGTTGCACGCCACTAAAGAGCGTCACTCCGGTGCTCTCGTTAGGCACAGGCAGTGTCCCGGTCGGGTCCAGACCAATGTAATTTCCCTCGACCCTGTTCTGATTGGTTCCGGTATCGGACATCGTGATGCCGGAATCATTGCCCGAAATTACGTTCCCTGCACCGGCGTTCGTTCCGCCAATGACATTTCCGTGCGCGCCATTCGCGATAATGACGCCGGCATAATTATTTCCCACCGCCATCGTCCCAGTACGATCGGTGCCGATGTAATTGCCGGTAACGATGTTGTTCGTTGTCGCGGCATCGGCAACGAAAATGCCGGTGGTATCGTTGCCGCTCAGAATGTTCCTCGCCGCCGGGGTTGTTCCGCCAATCGTGTTGCCATGCGCGCCATTCGTTAAGCTGACGTTCGAATACGTGTTCGGCGCTGCAATCGTTCCTGTCGGATCCAGGCCGAAAAAACAACCGGCGATGGTGTTGCCCGTGGCACCAGCGCCCGCGATCTGAATGCCGTCCACAGGCGAATTGCAAATCGACAGCGAACGAATCATTGCATTCGCGCCGCTAAGATAAAATGCCGGCGCGGGATAGTCCGGTTGCGGTCCAACCGATCCATCGAGCACGATCGATGGTCCATCCGGATTACCGTTCGGCTGCGTGCTGCCGTCGATAATGGTACCCGGTCCCAGCGTGGTCATGACGTCGCTTGGCTGGATTACGTAAACACTGCCGACATGCCCGGGATCATTTGTCGCGATATTGAAGGTAACCGTTGTATTCGCGTGATCGATGGCGTAGAAAATCGCCGCGCGCAGACTGCCGACACCGCTGTCCTTCGTATTCGTGACAATACTACCCAATACCGGCCCGGTTCCGTAGATCGACGCCATTCCCTGTCGATCCGATTGGCTTAGCTCGAGGCCATAATCATTGCCCATCACATCGATGTATTGAGTAAAACCTGCTTTCGGCACGATGGTGTCGAGGCTTGGATCGGTCGCAAAAGCGTTGCGAGCGTAATGCATCACGCTCAGGAAATCGTAAGCAGCGCGATTGTTGGAATTCGGCAAAATGGCAAACGCGAATTCCAATCCCGGCTGAATGTTTTGCGACTGAATCGTGACAAAGCTATCTCGATCGGAACGTTGATGTTCATGCACGAGGCCGAGCGTGTGACCGATCTCGTGGCAAATGACGTTGCGCGTCCAGGCCGAGACGGTGAGCAGCTGTTGTCCACCAAGTTTGCCCACGCCGGCCGAATTATCGCCGTTAGCTCCTTCCTGCACGTAAACGTAATCCGCCTGACTCGTGCGCGCGACGAAACTGACATTAGCGAACGTCGCCCAATCAGTCACCGCATCGAGGAACGCTTTTTGATGCAGTGCGGACACGCCCGCATCAAAGACATAGGGAACCACGCCGCCGGGCCAGAGCGTAACACCGCCGCCAAAGGCCGATTCCGGTTGCGTCCCGTTCGCCGCCAACCAATCGCGCGCCGCCTGCACATAGCTTCGCCGCAAAATCATGTCCCCCGCCCTCACCGTTTTAGAATTCGTCGGAGATGAGGCGAGCAACCGATCAACAACGGCGAGATCCCACGCGTGTGTCGTCTGCGCGCGCGGTTGAGGCTGAGCAAAAGCGCCAGCAATAGCTACAAGGATGGTTCCAGCGAGACAGGCGCGTTTCATTTTTTACGCGAGGCGCGCCAGAGTATGGGGGGACGTCCACTCCGTCCAGCATCAATACATCTCGACCGGCGAACGTTTGCCGTCTTCGGCGCTGCGTTCTTTTGCGAGCGCTTCCCCAAGAACCGCAACACGCAAATCCCAAATCTCGTCGTTTATTTTTCGAAATGCCTCTTCGGAGAAATTCTCCGGCTCTACCAGCTTCTCCTTAAAGGCGGCGACACTAGCCAGCGCGCGATCGGTTTGCGCGTGCGGCAACCGCCGTAGTTCCGAATGCACTTTGTCGATCGCTGCCACGCGATGGCAGATCATGGCCATATCGTTCCCCGCCGCGAGCGCGAGCTGGATCGTCTCGTCCAGCTCGTAGTCATTCAGGATGGCGCCCATGTCGAGATCGTCAGTCATGACGAGACCTTCGAAGCCCAATTCGTCACGCAATAATCCCGTGATGATGCGACGGGAAAGCGACGCAGGTATTTTCCGCGGCTCAAACGCCGGATACCAACCATGGCAAATCATCATGCTGTCGACTTTGGTCGCGAACTGTCGAAAGACGGCCAACTCCTCCGCGTCCAACTGCTGGCGCGTGCGCTCAATTTTCGGCAGCTCATGATGCGCGTCGAGGGTCGCCGCTGAGTAACCGGGAAAATGTTTTCCGCAGCTTGCGACCCCCCGCTCGCGCATCGCGTCATTGAACGCACCCGCCAGCCTAACGACCTCATCGACCGTCGTGCCATAACAGCGGCCGCGTAGCGAATTGTCGGCGTCATCATCAAAAGAAATGTCGAGCACGGGACAAAGATCGAGATTGAATCCAAACAGGCGAAGGAGGCGGCCCGTGATGTCGCCATGTTGCCTAACGAGTGCGACGTCCCCTTTCTCGCGCAGCTGTTGCGCATTGGGCGGTTCGTTGCCGATCATGCGCAGGCGCGAGACGCGTCCCCCTTCCTGGTCGATCGTGATGATCGGTTCGATCTTGCTGATCGCGCGCAGATCGTCGATGAGGCGGCGCAGCTGCGGCGCACTCTTAATATTGCGCCCGAACAAAATGAAGCCCCCGGGTTGAACCCGCCGAAACAGATCCGCGGTTTCATGATCGAGTTCGGTTCCGGGCACGCCGGTGAGAATGAGCTGGCCTAAAGAATCAGACGTCACACTTGAGCATTAGTTGACCGGACGAATCGTCATTCATACTGTCGCCAGACTAGATTTAATTATGGCCGCGGAAAATAAAAAAAGCATTTTGATTTTATTCGTCGTGCTCGGCTGTTGCGCAGTGGCGCAGGCGAAAGTCGATCTTGGCATCGATGTGCTCAAGCAGCAGGGATACAACATTCTTGCCGGTAAACGTGTCGGACTAATCACAAACCAAACCGGCGTCGATTCCAATGGGACGCGAACCCGAGTCCTGTTGCATGAGCATTGCAATCTGGTCGCGCTATATACGCCGGAGCACGGACTCGATGGCACGGAAAAGGCCGGGCGTTACGTCAAGTCGAGACGCGATCGTGTGACCGGATTGATCGCGCATTCGCTCTACGGACCCACCCGCAAGCCAACGCCCGATATGTTGCGCGGGATCGACGTGCTCGTCTTCGACATGCAGGACATCGGCTGTCGCGGTTATACCTACATCAGCACGATGGGTCGCTGCATGGAAGCCGCCGGCGAAAATCATATTCCCTTTGTCGTTCTCGACCGGCCGAATCCGCTCGGCGGAAACCGAATCGAAGGACCATCGGTTGAGGCGCGCTGGATATCGTTCGTCGGACAATTTCCCGTTCCCTATGTGCACGGCATGACCGTGGGTGAGCTGGCGAAAATGGTGAACGCCAAAGGCTGGATGGCGGCGCGCTGCGATCTTACGGTTATCCCGATGCGCGGATGGTCGCGCAATTACAGCTGGGGAAGCACGGGATTACGCTGGATTCCTACCTCGCCTAACATTCCGCACGGAACTTCGCCGCTCTATTATGTCGTTACCGGAATCGTGGGCGAACTGAGCGGGCCGGAATGTGGAATCGGATCGTCTGCCCCATTCGAAAGCATGTCGGCGCGATTTCTGAACGCGGAGAATTTTACGCGCTATTTGCGCTCGCTCGACATGCCGGGCGTTTCGTTTCGCCCGATTTTTCACGGAACGGCGCTCACGATCCAGCCGGACGCGGGCGCGAACCTCACCGCGCTGGGAATTTACATGCTGGCGGAGATGAATCGTCATTCGAACATGTTTCGCCGAACGCCGCGGAGCAAGCTCGACATTTTTTACAAGGTCTATGGCAGCGCATCGATCCGCGCACAAATCGAGGGCGGTGTGGCGCCGGAACGCATCGTCGCGGGGTGGAATGACAATGTGCGAAGTTTCCGCCATGCACGAGAGCCGTATTTGCTCTATCACTAGTCGGAATGTTATCGGCCGTCCCCTTCCGTCGTCCCGCGCGAATGCGAGGGACCTCACGAGTAATGACGCGCGCAATAGTTTGGGAGATCCCTCGCATTCGCTCGGGATGACCACGAACGAGGAGCGATTGTGACCAGACAGTGAAAAAGATCGGACTCTACGGCGGGACATTCGATCCGATTCACCACGGTCATCTCATTCTCGCGCGCGAAGCCTGTGAGGCGCTTGATCTGGAGAAAATGATTTTCATCGTCGCGGCCTGTTCGCCTCACAAGCAGAACGAAACCGCGGCGCCCGCCCAAGTCCGATTGGCCATGGTAAGAAAGGCGATCGAAGAGGAACCGCGCTTTGCCGTCGACGATTGCGAGCTGCGTCGGCCACCGCCTTCCTACACCATTGATACGGTCGAGATCGTGCGACGACGCGAGCCCGATGCGCAACTTTTCTTTTTTGTCGGTGAAGACAACGTGGCTAGCCTAACGAGCTGGCATCGCTTCGCGGAACTCGAAACGATGGTGGAGTTTGTTATACTCGATCGGCGCGGTTTCGATAACAAGACGGCTTACCGGGTTATCCGGCGCCATATCGACATTTCCGGAACCGAAATTAGGAAACGAGTTGCCGATGGACGCTCTATTCGCTATCTCGTACCGGATGCGGTCGAAGAAATCATCAGGCGCGAAGAGTTATACAAGGAGTCGAAATAATCGAAGCTGAAAATTTAGCCAGGCTTTGCGCGGAATTCGCCGCCGACAAGAAAGCAGAGAACATCGTCGTCCTCGATCTGCGCGAGATTTCGACCTTCACGGATTTTTTCGTGATCTGTTCCGCGGGTTCCGAGCCGCAGTTGAAAGCGATCGCGGGTGAGATCGAGACACGGCTCAAGGAAGATCACGGGATCCGTGCCGCCGCCGTAGATGGTTTTCCGGCAAGCCAGTGGATCGTGCTCGATTATCTACAAGTCGTGGTCCACGTCTTTCACCGCGACAAACGCGAGTTCTACAGCCTCGAAGATCTTTGGGGCGATGCGCCGCGCCTCAGCTTGGAAACGGCGATGCGCGCCAGCGACTAGGGCTTCTTCGGTTGTTGCGGCGACGCGCTGGCCGCGGCCGCGGGGCTAGCCCCGGCGGTAGGCGACGGCTTGATGTCGACAAGCTCGACCTCGAAAATCAGCGCAGCGTTAGGCCCAATCTCAGCGCCGGCGCCTTGCGGACCATATGCAAGGTTAGCTGGAATGAAGAGCTGATATTTCGCGCCCTTCTTCATCAGCTGCAGCGCTTCGGTCCAACCCTTGATCACCCGATTGACCTGAAAAGTCGCCGGCTCATTACGTTTGTAGGAACTGTCGAACTCCGTCCCATCGATCAGCGTGCCGCGATAATTGGTCACAACGGTGTCGGTTTCTTTTGGCGAAGGGCCGGAACCTTCCTTGAGAACTTTGTACTGCAGACCACTCGCGGTGGTCTTCACGCCGGGTTTCGATTTGTTGTCGGCGAGAAATTTTTCGCTGGCAGCTGCGTTTTTCGTTGCTGCTTCGCGCGAAGCGGTCGCCTGTTTCTCGGACAAATCCTTCGAGAACGTGGTCATCGTTTCCTTGATCTGGTCATCGGTCATTTGCGGTTTCGCGCCGGAAACCGCGTCCCGAACACCGGCGGACAAAGCGTCCGGATTGATGTCGATCTTTTGTTTTTTCAGCGTCGTGCCGATATCGAGGCCGATGCTGTAGCTGACCTTGTCTTTTGCGTCCTTCAATGTCGGTTTGTCTTCCGCAAACGCGACAGAACAGATAATAAGTGCGCTGAGGGCGATGGATAACGTTTTCATAAGTGGTGGAAAATGGGCGCCGGCCTCGCAGGGCGAGGCGGCGAAGACCTGCACGCTAGTAGAGAAGCGGCGGACGTCAAGCAGGCGGCGGAGCGTTCTATTGGTTAGGCTGGCCGCCACCGGACTGCTTCTTTTCGGCGGCGCCGACGGCTCGGCCGCGTTCACCATATCCTCTGCACAGGCGGAGCGGATTGGGCACAAGATTTGGCAGAACGAATGCAACGGCACCGTTGCCGGGCTTACCTCCTGGAACGGAGGCGAAAACTTCGCTTCGCTTGGAATCGGGCACTTTATCTGGTATCCAAAAGGAGTGCGCGGCCCTTTTGACGAAAGTTTTCCCAAACTCGTGAACTTCATTTCCCGCCACGGCGCCAAACTTCCCGCACTTCTGCTCTCGCCTAACGAGTCCTTCTGCCCATGGAAGACGCGCGCGGAATTTCTCGCGGCCCAAAATAGCAAGCCGATGTTGCAGTTGCGCCGCTTCCTCGTCGACACGATTGATCTGCAGGCGCAATTCATGGTCGAGCGGCTGGAGGATTCGCTGTCGAAAATGCTCGAGCAGGCGCTCGCCGCGCAACGCCCGCAAATTACACAACGCTTCAATGACCTTGGCACGTCGGCTGCGGGTACTTATGCCCTTGTCGATTACGTTAATTTTAAGGGCGAAGGAGTTTTGCCGACGGAACGCTATCACGGGGAGGGCTGGGGCTTACTGCAAGTCCTGCAAACCATGCAGGGATCTTCGGTTGCCGATTTTGCCCGGGCCGCGGAAACGGTCCTGCGACGCCGGGTCGAGAATTCGCCGCCGCAGCGTGGCGAAGCGCGCTGGCTTTCCGGCTGGTTGAATCGGGTTCATTCCTATACGAAAGAATGATTGTGTATCCCGTTCTGATCCGACTTTGCCTCGTCGCGGCGCTTATTTTCGCCGGGGTGCAATCGTCGCTGCCGCAGCAAATACGAAGGTTTCATTCTCCCACGCCGCCGCCGATGAGAACGCGCGCTGCCGTCCAGCCGATGCGCAGCGCGGCGCAACCGATGCGCAAACCGACCGAGCTGATTCACCGGCAAGATCCCGTCAGTATTAATCAGGCATTGCTGGCACAAGCTTCGCCGGACAACGTTCACGTAATTGTTTCACTGCCAAAACAACGCGCTTATCTGATGACGGGCGAGCAAGTGATCATCGATAGCCCGATCTCGTCCGGCAAACGCGGGCACGAATCGCCGCACGGTAAATTCAGCGTCATGGAAAAAGATCCAAACCATCACTCCAGTTTGTATGGCGATTTTGTGGACTCGAAAGGTCGGATCGTGCGAGCCGGCGTGAGCGCGCGCATCGATTCGGCACCAAGCGGCACGCATTTCGCCGGCGCGGCAATGAAATGGTTTATGCGCCTAACGAGCGAAGGCGTAGGCATGCATGTGGGAATTCTGCCCGGCTATGCCGCGTCGCATGGTTGCATCCGCATGCCGTCACAGGGAGCGGAATTGTTTTACGCGCACGTTAAAGTCGGCACGCCGGTCGAAGTGCAGCCTTAGTCGCGCTCGAGCAGCTGTTCGCGCAGAAGGTTCAAAGCGGCCTGGGCCGCCATCTGTTTGAAGGTCTCGCGATCGCTCGCAAAGTTAAAATGCCTAACGAGTGTTTCAGCGCGATTCGATGCCAGCGCGATGTAGACGGTGCCGACCGGTTTCTTGGCCGATCCGCCGGCCGGGCCCGCAATTCCCGTTGTCGCGAGCCCGTACGTCGCTTCCGTGCGCGCGCGCACAGCTTCCGCCATCGCCGCGGCGACTCCTTTGCTGACGGCTCCGTTTTTCTCGATCAAGGTTGAATCAACGCCGAGCGCGCTGGCTTTTACCTCATTCGCATAAACAACAAAGCCACCAGGAAAAACTTTAGACGCGCCGGGAATGTTCGTTAGGCGATGGGCCAGCAGGCCCCCTGTGCACGATTCCGCTGTTGCGATCGTTTCGCGTCGCTGTGTCAACATGCGTACAACGACGTGCTCCAGTTCTTCTTTCTCGAATGAGAAGATGGAATTCCTCAGAACTGATTGCAGGATTGCGTCCGCTCGCGCGATGGACTCACGGTCGCCAATCAAACGCAAATCCACTTCACCTGGTCGCGCGCAATAACCGAGCTCGATTCCGGGTATCGCGAGAATCTGCGCGCCGACCGCCTCCTCCACGAGCGACTCGCCCATTCCCGCGATGCGGTAGGTGCGGAACTCATCCGGCGCTTTGTCCGAAGCGATGTCGCGCAGGATCGGCAAGACCGATTCGACGAACATCGGGTGAAGCTCGCGCGGCGGACCGGGCAGCGCGAAGATATGCGGCGATGCGGTCGCCGGGTTTTTCGGGAAATACAAACCGGGCGCGGTGCCGCGGTGGTTAGGCAAAATTGTCGCGCCTCTCGGCACCAGTGCCTGGCGCAGAATGCGATCGGTAAGTTTCCAGCCGCGACTCGTTAGGCGATGGCGAATGGCATTTGCGATCTCTGCGTTCTCCTCGAAATCCAGTCCCAGCAGTTCGGCGATCGCTTCGCGCGTTACATCGTCAGTCGTCGGGCCAAGGCCGCCGGTCACAAAAGTCAGATCAGCGTCCAGCGATTCGCTCAGCGCTTGACGAATGGCGTTGCCATCCGGCACGGCGATTTGTCGATCGATGCGCAAGCCTAACGGAAAGATTTCGCGCGCGATAAAACTCAAGTGTGTATTGATTACATCCCCCAGCAGGATTTCTGTCCCCGTATTAATAACGACTGTTGTCATGCCTCACCCTGAATCTACCAAGGAGGCGCGATTTCCAAACCGCCCTCTTTTTGTTGCGGCGATTTGGAAATCGCCGCTCCTTGAAATCTTCTTCGGATCGCATCGTCGATGACCATTCTCGCTCTCAAATTGCTCCTTACGCCGCTGCTGATCGCGTCGCTGACATTGATTGGTCGCCGTTGGGGACCAGCCGTCAGTGGCGCAATCGCAGGCCTGCCTTTGACGTCCGGACCTGTGTCTGTGTTTCTCGCCTTGGAACAGGGAAAAAGTTTTGCCGCGCGCGCCGCGATCGGAACCCTCGCGGGCCTGATTGCCGTAGCTGCATTTTGTCTGACATACGCCCGTATGGCTTCGCGCAAAAACTGGATTACCAGTGCGCTGGCCGGAACTCTCGCCTTCCTTGTCGTTACATTGCTGTTGCTTTTCGCACGACTCGGTTTGATCGCCACCTTTGCAACTGTCGTTTTGCTTCTTGCGATCGTTTTCGGTGTTATGCCAAAAGCAAACAGCGTTGTGACAAACGCGACTCGCGCTCATCCCAAATGGGACCTGCCATTGCGCATGGCAATCGCAACCAGCCTGGTGTTTTTGCTCACCGCTGTCGCCGCAAAACTCGGACCGCAAATGACCGGTCTCGTTTCGCCATTCCCGGTTTTCGGCGGCGTCCTTGCGATTTTCGCGCATCGGCATTTTGGTGCGGGCGACGCGCAACTGGTGTTGCGAAGTGTCGTGGTAGCCTCGTTCGCGTTCGCGGTCTTTTTCCTGGTCGTGGGTGGGTCGCTCCTTCGATTCGGTATTCCAATCAGCTACCTTCTGGCGACCTTCGTATCTCTGGTGACGAATGTTGCGTTGCTTAAATGGCAACTCGCCAGAATGGATCGACACGCGCCGCCGTGTCCCTGATGACTGTGGCGCCGACAGCGCGGCGCCCTCCAGTTAGGCTGCGTCCTTGTCCTGCTTCTTGCGAATGAGCGGGAGCTTTTTGCCCTCGACAACCGCGCGATTAATAGTGACCTCCGCGATATCCTCCCGGCTCGGCACGTCGTACATGATGTCGAGCATGATACGCTCGAGCATGGAACGCAGCGCTCGCGCGCCAGTTCCCTTTGTCACAGCCTGAGCGGAAAGAGCGCGCAATGCGTCTTTGGTCACCGTCAGTCGCACACCTTCCATGGAGAAAAGCTTCGTGTATTGCTTGACCATCGCGTTCTTGGTTTCGGTCAAAATCAAGACCATCTCGTCCTCGGTCAACGCATCAAGAGCACTCACTACCGGTAATCGCCCGATGAATTCGGGAATCATTCCGAAGCTGAGCAGATCCTCGGGCTCGACGTGGCGAATCGCTTCCTTCGCCAGCGCCTGTTCGACTTCGAGCGTGGGACTGCCGAAACCCATCGTTTTCTGGCCGATTCGCTTCTGAATGATTTTGTCGAGACCGACAAACGCACCGCCGCAGATGAAAAGAATCTTCTCGGTGTTAACCTGGATGTATTCCTGATGCGGATGCTTGCGCCCGCCCTGTGGCGGAACGTTGCAGGTGCTGCCCTCGAGAATTTTCAGCAACGCCTGCTGCACGCCTTCACCGGAAACGTCGCGCGTAATGCTGACGTTGTCTGTCTTGCGTCCGATCTTATCGATCTCGTCGATGTAAACGATGCCGATCTCGGCGCGCTTCACATCGTAGTCTGCATTTTGCAGCAGCCGCAGAATAATGTTCTCGACGTCTTCGCCGACATAGCCGGCTTCAGTCAACGTCGTCGCGTCCGCGATACAAAATGGAACATCAAGAATTTTCGCCAGTGTCTTAGCCAGCAACGTTTTTCCTGAACCTGTCGGTCCGATCAGCAAGATATTGCTCTTCTCGATTTCAACTTCAGCGAGCGGGTCCGGTTGAAACACCGCCGACGTGTCTGCCGGAGCTGCCGTGCTGGTTTGCAACACGCGTTTGAAATGATTATGAACCGCGACCGAGAGAGTCTTCTTGGCAACGTCCTGACCGATTACGTATTGGTCGAGCGAGCGCCGAATATCGACCGGCTTCGGGACGCGAATGGTCGACGATTGCCGCCGCGCATCTTCATTCAGCTCCTTATCGAGGATGCTTTTGCAAACGTTGATGCAGCTATCGCAAATGTAGACACCGGGACCGGCGATGAGTTTTCGAACCTCGGCATGGCTCTTGCCACAGAAGGAGCACATCGTCAGGTTCGAGGCGCGTGCCATAAATTTCGGCCCTAGTTGAGCAGTTCCTATTCCTCCACTTTCCTGGGTAAGGCAGCCTCCGCGATGGCGGTAGATCGATCCGCTACAGCCCCGTCCAACAGCTTTACTTCCTTGCGTGATTTGATCACTTCATCGACCAACCCGTAGGTCTTCGCTTCCGCGGCCGACATATAATAATCCCTATCAGAATCGAGTCTCACTTGCTCTTCCGGTTTGCCGGTATGCTGTGAAATGATTTTGATCAGGCGCTTCTTCAGCTTGAACATGTAATCAACCTGACGCTCGACATCGCTCGCCTGGCCCTGTGCGCCGCCCGAGACCTGGTGGATCATGATGTCGGAGTTGGGCAACGCGAATCGCTTGCCTTTTGTGCCCGCGCAAAGCAGCACCGCGCCCATGCTCGCCGCCATCCCGAGGCAATACGTCGTCGTATCGCAGGTCAGAAATTGCATCGTATCGTAAATCGCGAGCCCGGCCGTGACCGAGCCGCCGGGCGAGTTGATGTAAATGTTGATGTCCTTCTTGCCGTCTTCCATTTGCAGGAAAAGCAGCTGCGCTATCACCAGGTTCGCGATGTGATCGTCGATCGGGGTGCCAATGAAAACGATGCGGTCTTTGAGTAACCGCGAATAAATGTCGTAGCTGCGCTCGCCTCGCCCGGTCTGCTCAACCACCATGGGAATAAGCACGCCCTGGGACAGATTTTGGTTCGATGTCGTCATGTTTTTTGTTCGGAACTAACCGTTTGCGCAGGCGGTTTTTCCGCTTGCTCGATGGTAACATTCGCCTTTAGGAAATCAAGGGTCTTACCTAGCAAGAGCTGCTCCGCGAGGCCGTTTAAGCCATCATTTTCTTCAAGTTGTTTGCGCATTTTTTCGACCGAAACGTTGTAGTGCGCCGCCTGTTCACGGATGTTTTTGTCCAATTCCTCGCGCGTGATCTGGATCTTCTCCTGCTCGGCAATGCGATGAAGAATGAAGTTCGTTTTCAGTCGGTGCGCTGCGAGTCCGCCTGCGCCTTCCACGAGTTCTTTCTCCTTGGTCTTTAGCAATTCATCGGGCACGCCGCGGGCACGATTGCTCTGCACCAGTTCACTCAGCGCACGCCGCGTTTCGTGTGTCAGCAAGGTTGGTGGCAGATCAAACTGAACCTTTTCGTTCAGGAATTTCACGATCTGATTTTCCTTCGCGCGATCTATCTCGTGTTCCTTTTCGTGTTCGAGATCGTGTTCCACGGTGTGGCGCAGTTCCTCCAAATTTTTGCCCGGAAGAACTTTTGCCGCGAACGCATCATCGAGAGCCGGCAAAACCTTGATCTTAATTTCGTTCACCGTGACAGCGTAGTTTCCTGTTTTGCCGGCAAGCTCCTTGGCAATGACATCCTCCGGAAACTTCAGCTGGATGAGCAGCGTGTCGCCGCGCTTGTGGCCGACAAGCTGTTCGCAAAAGCCGGGGAGAAAATTATCCGCGGCCATTCGCAGCCAGAATTTTTTCCCGCCCTGCAAATTCTTGCTCGCATCCGGTGCAACCTCGCTGATCGGCTTTCCGTCGACGCTGCCCTCGAAATCGATGACGGCGAAATCTTCCATCTGCAATCCGCGATCCGGCGCATCGACAAAATCAGCTGATTGATCGCGCAATCGTTCCAGTGCTGCATCGACAGCTTCCGGCGTGACATTCGCATCCGGTAACTGCACCGGAATCTTTTTGTATTCGGGCAAATCGAATTCCGGCGCCGTTACCACCGTCGCGCGAAAGGTGAGCCTGTGGTCCTTATCGAACTCGACGTTCTCCACATTCGTTAGGGAAACGACGCGCAGTTTTTCCTGCGCGACGGCGTCGCGATATCCCTGCGAGATCATTCTCTTCGCCAGCTCCTCCTGAATCTCTTTGCGAAACTTCGCTTCGATCACGTTCCGCGGCGCTTTGCCGGGGCGATAACCGGGAATGCGCGCGTGTCGCGCGTAGTTGTCTGCAATCGCATTAAATTCTTTGGAAACCTGTTCGGCCGGCAATTCGATGCGCAATGTCGCCATCGACTGCGGCTGATGTTCCACTTCCACTTTCATGAGGCACCGACGGTAACGGCGCGCGATACGATGCGCAAATTTTACGAGGGAAAAACGCGCTTACCGCCAATGTAAACGGAATGCGTCAGGGAAGTTCCGAAATAGTAAGCGATTTCGCGATAATCCTCGCAATCGAAAATGGAAAAGTTCGCGCGCTTCCCCGCTTCGAGCGATCCAATCTTGTCACCGCGATTCAGACTGTAAGCCGCGTTGATTGTCGCGGCGCTGAGGCTTTCCGCCGGCGACATTTTCATCTGCGTCGACGCGAACGAAAGAATCATCGGGATGGACGGTGTCGGCGAAGATCCCGGATTGAAATCGGTCGCAAGCACAACTGCCAGGCCCGCATCGATCATCTCTCGCGCACGCGGATACCGCTCTTTGCCTAACGAGTAAACGGAGCCAGGCAAAAGCACCGGCTGCACTTTCGCTTCCGCCATCGCCGCAATTCCGGCTGACTTTGTCTGTTCGAGATGATCCGCCGTTTCCGCGCGCAACCGTGCCGCGAGAAAGGCTCCGCCGGAATCAGTCAGTTGATCGACATGCATGCGCAGGCGCAAGCCATGTTCGCGCGCCGCGCCGAGAATTTTTTCCGCGTCGGCCATCTCGAAATAATTTTTCTCGCAAAAAATATCGCAATGTTCCGCGAACTGTCCTTCCGCCACACGCGGCAACATTTCATGAATGACCAGCGCGACATATTGCTCCTTGGCGTTGCGAAATTCCTCGGGCACGGCATGCGCGCCAAGAAATGTGGGGATGAACTCGATCGGACTTTCCGCGTTAAGTCTTCGAATAACGCGCAGCAATTTCAACTCGTCCTCAACTGACAAACCGTAACCGGATTTCGCTTCAACCGTCGTCGTTCCATTTTGCAGGAACCAATGCGCGTGCTTTAACGCATGTTGCAAAAGCTCGTCTTCGGTTGCGGCGCGTGTTTTGCGAACGGTTGAACGAATTCCACCGCCGCCGGCCGCGATTTCTTCGTAGGTCGCGCCTTTCGATCGCATCTCAAACTCGTCGACGCGATCGCCGCCGAAAACAGGATGGGTGTGCGCGTCAACGAAACCGGGCAACACAGTTTTGCCGGACGCATCGATCGCTTCCGTTGTTGCCGATATTTGCTTTGCGATCTCAGCTGAAGGCCCAACCGCAACAATTCTCCCTTCATCGACGAGCATTGCTCCGTCGCGGACAATCGAAAGCTCGCTCAGTTCTGCGCCCACGCGCGGGCGTTGCGGTCCGGCCAGCGTAACCAGTTGCGATGCGTGAAGAACAGCCAGCATCGCTGTTAGCCGAGCTTGGACTCGACCATCTTCATGATCTCGTTGAAACGTGCTTCGGATTCGGTCCTGATCTTCTGAAGTTTCTGCGAAAGATTTGATTTCACTTTCTCATCTTTCAGGCCACCCAGATTGATGCGCACATTCATTCCTGCTCCTTCAATGCAAGCGCGCGTTGCCAGCAAACCGACACCGACGTCGGAAACTGAAGCGGGATTACCTTGATCGGCCATCTTCGCGAGTAGTTCGTATGACCGCGTCGCGGTCTCCATCACACGAAGTGGAATTTCAGCCGCATATTTGTTCGCCGATTGAATCGCGGTGGTGCGCGCTGTCTTTTCTTCGGCGGATTGTTTTGGCAGCGCAAAAGCCGCCATCACTTTGTTGAAGGCGGCGGTGTCTTCGTCCACGAGAAAAAGCAGCTCGTCTTTTAGTTGCTGTGCCTTCACCGCCCATTCGCTGAAAAATGGAAGCTTCTCTTCCCATCCGCGCTTGCCCGCGGAAAGGTTCGCCACCATTCCGCCTAACGAGGCGCCGAGCGCGCCCATTAACGCCGCCACCGAGCCGCCGCCGGGCGCCGGCGAATCGCTAAGGGTTTCGTTGCAGAACTCGCGCAGATTCAGCCTAACGAGTGATTTCTTTGCCGAGGTCGATTCCATTTTGAATTCGATCACCTTCTCCTTTGGATCGAATGGTTTCAGCTCGCTTAGTCCCATGGAACGGATCGCCATCTCGATCAGTTCCTCTTCCGATGCACCTTCCGACCATTTTTGTTTGCGCAGATAATGCCGCCCGGCATCAAGGAGAGATTTCTTTGGAACCATGCCGACGATTTCCGAACCGGTAACGCGCAGGCCACGTTTGCTCGCCGACTCGCTGCAGGCATCGAATGCGGCGTGAACCGGCGTCTCCTCAATATTCGTTAGGTTAATTGAAACCTGGGCGATGCCGTATTCCTCGACATACCAGCCGATCGCCTTGCAGTTCGTCAACATTCCCGGAACGCGCACCGGCTCGCCTTTTTCGTCGAGTACGGGCTTCCCCGTCGGCGTGCCGTCTTCCGTCTTCACGCGTCCGTTTTCTCTTACGTCGAAGGCAACCGAGTTCGCGCGGCGCACGGACTTCGTGTTCAGGTTCACATTGTAGGCGACCAGGAATTCGCGCGCGCCGATGACCGTGCCCCCCGCCCTTTCATTGAAAGTTGCGGGACCGAAATCCGGTTTCCATGCCGGTTCTTTTATCTTTTCGAAAAAACCTTCGTACTCGCCAGCGCGTATGATCGAAAGATTCGATCGCGCCGGATCTTTCGCGGCACGCTCGTAGAGATAAACGGGAATCTTTAGCTCCTCGCCCACGCGCTTTCCAAGTTTCTGCGCGCATTCGATCGCTTCTTCCCAACTGACGTTGCTCACCGGAATGAATGGACAAACATCGGTCGCACCCATTCTGGGATGGGCGCCTTTATGTTTGCGCATGTCGATTAGCTCCGCCGCTTTTTGAATTCCACGAAACGCCGCTTCCACCGCCGCGTCCGGATTGCCAACGAACGTGACTACAGTGCGGTTCGTCGTTGCGCCGGGATCGACGTCGAGAAGAGAAACGCCATCGACCGATTCAATCGCCGAAGTAATCGCGCCAATGATAGCCGTGTCGCGGCCTTCGGAAAAATTGGGAACGCACTCAATCAGTTTTTGCATGATCAATCGCGCGCGCTTGGCTCCATTGGAATTTTGAGACCATGTTGTTTGGCGAATTCGATCGCGCGCGAATAACCAGCGTCGGCGTGACGGATGATGCCCATGCCGGGATCACTCGTCAGGACACGTTCCAGGCGCCGTTTGGAATTATCCGTTCCGTCCGCGACCACGACCATGCCGGCATGCTGTGAATAGCCAATACCAACACCGCCGCCGTTGTGAAGGGAAACCCACGATGCGCCGCTCGCCGTATTCACGAGAGCATTCAGCAGCGGCCAATCAGCGATCGCGTCGCTGCCGTCCAGCATCGCTTCCGTTTCGCGGAAGGGCGATGCAACGGAGCCAGTGTCGAGATGATCGCGTCCGATCACGATCGGCGCTTTGATCTCGCCGCGCCTAACGAGTTCATTCATGGCCACGCCAAACTCCGCGCGCTCGCCGTAGCCTAACCAGCAGATCCGCGCCGGCAGACCCTGGAAATGAATTCGTTCCTTCGCCAGCTTCATCCAGCGCGAGAGGATTTTGTTTTCGGGAAAAATTTCGAGCGCGAGTTTGTCAGTGCGAGCGATGTCCTCGGCATCGCCACTGAGCGCGACCCAGCGGAACGGCCCCTTCCCTTCACAAAAAAGCGGTCGGATGTATTCCGGAACGAAACCGGGAATGTCGAATGCGTTTTCAACTCCGGCCTTTTTTGCCTGCGTGCGAATGTTGTTCCCGTAATCGAACGTGATCGCGCCGCGACGCTGCAAAGCCAGCATCGCTTGCACATGCAACGCCATCGACTGCATTGAACGCTCGATGTATTGATCGGGATCTTTCGCGCGCAATGCAATCGCGTCCTGCAACGACATTCCGTTAGGCACGTATCCATTGAGTGCGTCGTGCGCGCTCGTTTGGTCGGTGAGAATGTCGGGCACGACATCCCGCTTCACCATCTCGGGCAGAACGTCCGCACAATTTCCGACAAGACCGACCGACACCGCCTGTTTCTTCTTGCGCGCTTCTTCGATTAGGTTGAGCGCCTCATCCAGCGATTCGGCGATCTTGTCGCAATAGCCGCTCGCCAGTCTTTTCTCGATTCGTGCGCGATCGACTTCTACGCCAAGAAAAAGCGCGCCGTTCATCGTCGCGGCAAGCGGCTGCGCGCCGCCCATTCCGCCGAGCCCGCCGGTAACGACAAATTTTCCCTCGAGCGAACCCCCGAAATGTTTCACGCCCGCGGCGGCGAAAGTCTCGAAGGTGCCCTGCACGATTCCCTGACTGCCGATGTAAATCCAGGAACCCGCCGTCATCTGGCCGTACATCGTTAGGCCGAGGCGTTCGAGTTTGTTGAATTCGGTGTAGTTCGCTCCACTGCCCGACCAGGTTGGAGTTCGCAATTAGAACGCGCGGCGCTTCATCGTGCGTTTTGAAAACCCCAACCGGCTTGCCGGATTGCACCAGCAATGTTTCATCATTCTCCAATTGTTGGAGCGAACGCACGATCGCATCGAACGCTTCCCAACTGCGCGCGGCGCGACCGGTGCCGCCATACACAATCAGCTTTCCCGGATTTTCCGCCACATCGGGATCGAGATTGTTCATCAACATCCGCATGGCGGCTTCCTGATGCCAGCCTTTGCAGCTCAACTGATTCCCACGCGGCGCATGTATCACTCGATTGGTGCTCATGAAAATTTTCTCTCGCGTATGCCAGCGGCGACTCGCGCGATGTCGTTAGCTAACGCGCGATCCTGCGTCAGGGCCGGTGCGATTGAACGCAGCACATTAAAGGCGCGCTCAACACCCTCACCCGCTTTCAACGGCCGCCGATGTTCGATTCCTTCCGCGGCGGCGAGCAATTCAATTGCGATCACATTTTCTGCGTTGTCCACGATGGTGCGAAACTTTAGTGCTCCGGTCATTCCCATGGAAACATGATCTTCTTTTCCACCGGAAGTGGGCACGCTATCGACACTCGAGGGATGCGCCAGAACTTTTGCTTCATTCAACAACGCTGCCGCAGTCACGTGCGCAATCATAAAACCGGATTCAATTCCCGGGTGGCGCGCGAGAAACGCCGGCAATCCTTCATTTGAATCAGGATTAACGAGTCGATCGATGCGCCGCTCGCTCATACTCATCAGGTCGGTCATTGCGATCGCCGCGTAGTCCAGCGCGAGCGCAAGCGGCGCACCGTGAAAATTTCCTCCGGAAATGACGTCGCCATTTTCGGCAAACACGAGCGGATTGTCAGTAGCGGATCCGGCTTCAATGCGTAAGACATTGTCACAATGGTCGAGCGCGCCACGGACGGCGCCGTGAACCTGCGGCATGCAACGGAGGCTGTAAGCGTCCTGCACGCGCGGGTCGTCTTTGCGGTGAGATTCGCGGATCTCGCTTCCGCGCAAAAGTTCGAGGAGATGCGCAGCGACCGCCTGTTGGCCCGGATGTGGTCGTGCATTGTGAATGCGCGCATCAAAGGCCGCGGGCGTTCCTTTGAGTGCCTCCAAAGTCATCGCGCCGGCGATGTCGGCGATTCGCGTCAAGGAAATCGCACGGTGCAGGGCCAAACCGCCAACAGCGTGCATCGCCTGTGTTCCATTCAGAAGGGCGAGACCTTCCTTCGCTTCGAGCTGGACCGGTTGAAGCCTGGCTTGCTTCAACGCTTCATCACTACCTAACCGCTTGTCGTCATAAAATGCTTCGCCTTCGCCGATCAGCACGAGTGCCAGGTGCGCGAGCGGTGCGAGGTCTCCACTCGCTCCGACCGAACCCTTTTCCGGCACGACCGGATGCAAGCCGCGATTGAGCATTTCGGTCAACAGCTCGATCACTTCGAATCGAATCCCGCTAAAGCCGAGCGTGAGCACATTTGCGCGCAACAGCATGATGGCGCGGACTTCGGCGACCGAAAGCGGCACGCCAACTCCACACGCATGACTTCGCACTAAATTCCGCTGCAGATCACGAAGCTGATCGTGCGCAATGTGAATCTCGGAAAGCTTTCCGAAACCGGTGCTAACGCCATAAACGACGTCGTCCCGCGCAACGATTTCTTCAATGACACGGCGTGACGCCTCGATCCGGGGTCGCGCCGCGGCAGAAACCCGGACTGGCTCGCGGGTGTTTGCCACCGCGGCGATCTCTGAAAGAGACAGCGGCTGGCCATTCAGTTCGAGCATCGGATTGTAATACTACAGGCAAAAGAAAGGACAATAGAGACGGAGGGACGTGCTTCTGCACGTCCTGAGAATGAACCCTAACAGAGTGGCGGACATGCGGAACCATGCCCTCCGAAGAAAAGAAAAGGCCAGGCCGATGAAACAGCCTGGCCTTTAGGTTAAAGTTATCCAGAAACGGACGACGCGAGTTACTTCGAGTAAGTCGCAGTTGTTGTGACCGGAGCTTCTTTCTTTTGTGCGCAAGCGCCCAAGCTCAGGGCACCGGCCAACACCGCTACGATCATAATCGCTTTGAGTAATTTCAATTAACTTTCGCCTCCTTTCTTAGCAAGTTGCTGCCGTCTTTTAGGCGGGGAAGATGATCAACGCAACGATTTTTTCTCATCTTTTTCCCCTAACCAAAACGGATTCAAGCTTCGATAAGGACGGGGGTTTGCTCGTCCACCAAATCGAAAAGTTCAATCACGTCGGCATTGGTCATCCGAATGCAGCCGCGACTTGCGGGCTGGCCAATCTCCTCTTCGTGATTTGTTCCATGGATATAGATGTAACGGTCGCGCGTATTCGCATTGTCTTCCTCCACTCCGTGCAGCCAAAGAATGCGCGACATTACCAAATCTTCGTCTGGCGAGCTTTGTCCGGTCTTGTCGATCGGTTTGCGGCCTTTGAAGACCGTTCCTTGCAAATGGTTATGGCCAATTTTTTGTCCGATGCGGAATTCGCCGATTGGGGTCTTCCAGCTGCCCTCCTCCGAACCAAGGCCAAAACGCGACGTCGAGATCGCGAAGCTGCGAACCGCATTTTCGCCCTCCTTTACGGTGAGGCGCTGTTCGCGAACCGAAATGTATACGCTTCTGCCCGACCCGGTTTGCATCGCTCTGAGCCGACGATAAACTGCCGCAGCCGATGAACAAGAGTTACAATGTCGCAATTGTCGGCGCGACCGGGGCGGTGGGCGCGGAGTTGTTGCGTGTTCTGGAACGGCGCTCGTTTCCTGTTGCGCAGATTCGGGCTCTTGCTTCGGCACGTTCGGCTGGACGGACCGTGGATTTCCAGGGAAAAACCGTGGCCGTCGAGGAGTTGTCGGAAACCTCGTTTGAGGGAATCGATATCGCATTTTTCAGCGCTGGCGGTGAAACGTCGCGCCGATTCGTTCCTCTTGCGCCGCGACGCCGGCGCCATCGTCATCGATAATTCCTCCGTCTTCCGGATGGAGCCGGATGTGCCACTGGTCATTCCCGAAATAAATGGCGCTGACGTTCAGCAGCATCATGGCGTCATCGCCAATCCCAACTGCACCACAGCAGTTGCCTTGATGGCGCTGTATCCTTTGCATCGCGCATTTCAGGTGCGCCGGATTTTCGCGTCCAGTTATCAGGCAGTCTCGGGCGCCGGCGCGCGCGCGATCGCGGAGCTAAAACATCAGATTGAATCCGCTGCCCAGAATCGCGCACCGCGCGTAGAAGTTTTCTCCCATCCCATCGCGTTTAATGTTTTGCCTCACGTCGACGTTTTCCTCGACGACGGTTACACGAAAGAGGAGCGCAAGATGGAAAACGAATCGCGCAAGATCATGCACCATCCTGATCTCCGCGTTTCCACGACATGCGTGAGGGTTCCGGTCTATCGCGCGCATTCCGTCGCTATCAGCGCCGAATTCGAGCGGCCGGTTTCTGTAGAAGAGGCGCGCGAAGTTTTGGCAAAAGCGCCCGGCTTGGAACTGGTCGATGAACCGCGCGCAAACAAATACCCGATGCCTCTCGAAGTTGCGGGGAAGGATAATTGCCAGGTCGGCCGCGTGCGACGCGATTCCGCTTTTGATAACGGGCTGTCCTTTTGGGTTTCCGGCGATCAGCTTCTCAAAGGTGCGGCGCTGAACGCCGTGCAAATCGCCGAACTTCTTTAATCGTTCGTCATCCTGAGCGGAGCGAAGGATCTCACAAATATCACGCGAGGCCGTCTACAAAATTCGCGGGGTCCTTTGCTTCGCTCAGGATGACCTTGAATTTCAATGTGCAGGATTATTCGTTCTGCGTTTCGTCTCATCATTCGACCAGATCCGAAAAGCAAAGCGGCCCCGGAATTCTTCCGAGGCCGCTCGAGTTCTGTAATCGTTGTTACTGCGGTTTCGGGGTGGGCGATTCTTCACCGCCTTTTTTCTTGTGCCCGCTCTGTTGAGTTCCTTCAGTGGTTGGAGGCTGGCCCTGCACATGGGGCTTGTTGGCGTGACGCTGATGCATTTCTGCATTTGCTGATTGGCCAGTCGGTGCCAGCTCGTTCTCCTGCTGCTGCTGCCCCTGCCCCTGACCCTGACTTGTCGCGTTATGCCCGCCTTTCTTTCCAGCCGCCTGGTCTTCGGGCGCGACTCCGGCAGCAGCATTGTGCTCCTGGGCGTTTGGAGTCTCTTTCGGTGTTGGACTCTGCTCCTCAGGTCCGCGTCCACGGCGGGCCTTGACTCGCTCTCTACGACTCTGGGGCGGAGTTTGTTCCGTGGCGCTCTTTTCTGCGGATGGCGTCATTGTCGGTTGCGCAGCAGCTTTCCCATGTTTGCCATGCTCGGGTTGTGCTGGAGTTGCCTGATTCTGTTCGTTGATTGCCGCACCGGCCGCCGCTGCTGCCGCTGCTCTCCCGCGTTTGCCCTTCTGCGGCGTCATGGTGGCGCTAGCCGCAGGAGTTGATTTTCCTGGCGTTGCAGTCGATGCAGGCGTTTTTGCAGCAGGAGTCGCTGCCGCTTCGGCAGCAGCAGGAGAAGCATTCGTCGCTGGAGTTGGAGGCGCTCCGGCTGCCGGTGACGCACCGCCCGCCGCTTGCTCGTTAGGCTGAATGTCTGGCGGCGGAACGTTCTTCGAATCTTCCGCCTTCATTTTTTGCACCAGTTGATTCTTCACCTTCGGATCCTTGATGCCAGACCAACCACGCTCTACTTTCGCCGCTGCCACTTTCGCTTTGATATTTTTTGGCGCGACGGTCCTAGCCTGTTTCTGAATCTTCTGCGGCGCAGCGATAACAAGCTTTTGCCCTTCGACTTTCGTCACACTCCGAGCGGTCACTCCGCTCGTTAGATTCGCGTTCGTCTCGCGTTGCAGCGTCAAACGCTGGACCGGCCTAACCGAATATTGACTGATACGATTGTAATCCGGTCCGTAGTTGTAAACGACCGAGTTGGTATAGGTGATGTTGGTAACGTTAACGGTCTTTTCGATGACCGTTATGTTCTGAGTTGGCGGCACGATGCGTTCGCGCAAAACCGGCTCCCCAATGTAGCGCACGTCGACAAAGTTGTAATAAAGCGGCCCGATATCGAATTCGATATCAACATGTCCCGTAATTGGACGGCCTTCGTAAACACGTCCGCGTGTCGGCGGTAGCGGCGCCCAGCCCACATAATCGCCGCCTGTGCGCCAGGAAACCCAGGCCGGTCCCCATTCGTATCCGGGCACCCAAACCCAGCCCTGCTCTTCCAGGCGAAGCCAGCGGCCGTAGTGATAAGTGGCCCAACCGAAGTCTTCGTTAGACACCCAGGTCCAGCCAACGTCGGTGTAGGCCCAATAACCGTCCGCGTACGGTCGCCAGTCGGAGTTACTAACGGCGACGCTTGGTTGCCAGCAGTAGCCATAATCTGCTACCTCAACCCAGTTGCCGTCGTTGAGGTTGTTGTAAAAGAAATCGACCGAGACGTCTGCATCCGCGCGCGTCTTTTGCGCGATCGGAAGCGACATCGTCATGATCGCTAATGCCATGAGAATTCGTTTCATCTTTTTCATACAGTTCCGTTTTAGACTTGCGTGCCCCAGCCATTATTCACGCCAATCCGAAATCGGACGCTCCGCGCCGAGTGCGCGTGTCGGATGAAGTGAAAAATGGAAACCTATTGCGGCCGCACGACGACGAATGATCGCGTGCGATGCCGGCAAACGGACAACACCTGAGTCTGATTTGGATCGAGGCCGTTCACCAACTTCTTGAAATCTTCCACCGACCGAACCGGACGCTGGTTTACCTCTTCGATCACGTCTCCCTTTTGCAACTCGCTGTTGTCCGAATCTGTTTTGGAAACGACAACGCCGCGGACATTGCTCGGCAGATCCAGTTCCTGCGCGAGCGCAGGCGTAAGCTCCGTAACTTCAACCGAGCGCAGCCCACCGTTTTCGTCCGATGGCTCGTTAGGTTGTTGCGGGGCTATCTGGGGTTGGTTTGGTTGATTAGGCACGGGAACGACTCGCGCCGGCTGATAATTCTCCGGCTGTTCCTTAATAGCTGTCGTTAGCTTCAGTGGTTTGCCGTCCCGTTGCACCTCCAGCTCAATCTTCTTGTTCAACTCCGCTTGCGATACCAGCGATCGCAGCTCAGGAAAATTCTTCACATCGTGACCGTCGAACCGGAGAATGACATCGCCGGGCTGCATTTTCGCTTCGGCTGCGGGCGATCCGGGGACAACGTTATCTACGACTACACCCTCCTCGGTTCGTGGCGGCTGTCCGGGCTGGCCTGCACGCGATAGAATTCCGAGATAACCGCGAATGATACGACCATTCTTCAGCAAACTTTCAAGCGCAACGCGGACCGTATTGGACGGAATGGCAAAACCGATTCCCTGCGATCCACCGCTTCGCGAAATAATTGCAGTGTTAATACCGATCACTTCCCCGCGCAGATTGATGAGCGGACCGCCGCTATTCCCGGGATTGATGGCGGCGTTGGTTTGCAAAAAATCGCCGAAACCATCCATCCGGTTCGGTCGCCCCTTTGAGCTGATAATTCCGTCGGTTACCGTTTCTTCAAAGCCAAACGGGTTGCCGATGGCGAGAACGAAGTCGCCCGCCTGCACCAAATCGGAATCACCTAGCTTGAGCGGCTTCGCTCCTATGTCATCAACCTTCAGAACGGCAAGATCCGCTTCCGCGTCGGCGCCAACGAGCCGCGCTTTTTTCGTGCGCCCATCGCTCAGCTGCACCTCGATGTCGTCCACCTGATCGACCACGTGATTATTAGTGATGATGTGGCCCTCGTTAGTTACAATCACGCCAGAGCCTAACGAATTCTGCACCATGGCCTCGTCATTCGGATTGCGGAAGGCACGCGGATTGCGATTAAAAAATTCAAATGGATCGAGCGCGTACTGCCGGCGAATAGCCACCTTCTTCGAAGTCTTGACACTTACGACCGATGGTATGACTGAGCTAACGAGCGCGCGCCGCTCACGGTCCAATCCGGCCAGTGTCGGGATGGTTTTTGGATCAATGCTTGATTCGCTTGCCAAGGTGTATTTTTCCGGCCCCATTTGTGCCAGCATCGGCAAGCGGCCGTGTTTAAGCTGATAATCGTAGAGCGCGGAAATTCCGAGACTCAACAGAGCTACGAAAAGGAAAAATTTGAATAGGTTTCTCATTAACTTACGTGGGAAAAGGTTCGTCCCTCTTGTTCGACAATCAATCGCTTGAAACGTTGATTTTGCGTGGCTTCCAGTCGGGGATCCCGTTCGAAGATGCGCATCGCGGCCGCGCGCGCCTTCCGCATCAATGCGGCGTCCGTTTTCAAATTTCCAAGCTTAAGGACCGGCAAACCGCTTTGTGCCGTGCCGAGTAAATCGCCCGGTCCGCGCAGGTCCCAATCCGCTTCGGCCACAGCAAACCCGTCATTAGTCTTTTCCAGCACTCCCAGTTTGGCCTGCGTTTCTGGTGACTCATCATTGCTTAGCAAGATGCAGTACGATTTATGTTCGCCACGACCAATACGCCCACGCAATTGGTGCAATTGTGCGAGACCGAACCGCTCCGCATTTTCGACAATCATCACTGTGGCGTTGGGAACATCCACGCCCACCTCAATCACCGTCGTACTGATCAGAACACTCGTTTCCCCGCGACGGAAGCTTTCCATGATGCCCTGCTTTTCCGGTGCGGGAATGCGCCCATGCAGGAGCTCGCAACGAAACGGACGAAGTCGTTCCCGCCAGAGCTCGAACTCTGTCGTCGCTGCTTTCACATCCAATTTTTCGCTTTCGTCGATCAGCGGATAAACAACGTAAACCTGGCGTCCTGCTTCCAATTCGCGGCGCAGAAAAGTGAGCACTTCCGGCAGCTTCGAGTTATCGCGGCGCGCCGTGACGATCTTCCCGCGGTGGCGCGGCAATTCGTCGATCGTCGAAACATCGAGATCTCCGTAGATCGTCATCGTCAACGTGCGCGGGATCGGCGTCGCCGTCATTACCAGAACATCCGGCGCCGGCTCCCGACTCGTTAGGCGCGCCCTCTGCGCAACTCCGAACTTATGCTGCTCATCAATCACGGCGAGACCGAGATTTTCGAAAGAAACCGATTCGTAAAGCAAAGCATGCGTGCCGACAATGACGTGCGGCGCGTCAGTCCTTTCTGGGGAGCGCAGGCTGCCAGCCTGTGCTTCGCGGCAGCTTGCCGCGAAGTCTCCTTCGATCTCCGCATACCAAACCCAGGGATAATCTTCGCTGCGTCCCACAACTTCCGCGTCCCATGGATTTCGCGTGATGTATCGAAATTTCTCCTGCAGATCGGTCTCGGATCGGATCAGTCGATCAAACGATTCGTTCTCCCAAACCGGACCGCTCGTTTTCTCGGCTTTGTTGATTCGATTCGCGGTGAAGGATTTGATGGTGTGCAGAATCTTCGACAGCGGAAAGAATGTTGCATTGCCGGTTTCATCTTCGCCATCAATCACCGGTTCGATCAACAAATGAACGTGATCCGGCATGACGCATGCGGCGAACAGTTCATAGCGTTTGTCTTTCCAACTAAGGATTGATTCGAGAACAATGTCGCGCGCTTTTTCAGAAAGGATTCGGCGATGACGTGTTGCAAACGTGATTGCGTATTTGGCCCACGGACGTTCGAAATGCGGGAGTCGGCGGCGATGATATTGTGGCTCGGTTATTCCGGAAAAGGTCTCCGGCAGGTTGCCGGAGACGACAGGCTGGCAGCGTGCGCTCCCCAGAGCAAACAGTGGCAACGGTCCGCTCTCTTCCGTGCGTGCAGCTGTTCGCAGCGCTAACCGAACGCCCAACGGTTCCAACCAGCCTCGCAGCACTTCGTAATGTTGGTCGGCGAGAATCTGTGTCGGCGCCATCAGCGCGGTTTGAAATCCCGCTTCGACTGCCAGCAAAATCGCAGCAATGGCGACGACAGTTTTTCCAGAACCGACATCACCCTGCAAGAGGCGATTCATCGGCTGCAACGATTCAAGATCGTGACGCAGTTCTTCGATCACGCGCAATTGCGCAGCCGTCAGATCAAACGGCAGGCGACGCAAGAACTTCTCCAGCAGTTTCCCGGAACCGCAATGCGACTCACCCGTGCGGGTCGACGATTCGAAGCGTCGCGACGCAATCACCATTTGCATGGCAAAAAATTCCGATAGGACCAGATGCTCGCGCGCTCGCGCCAGGATTTCCATGCTCTCCGGAAAATGAATTTCTCGCAACGCCACCGACCGCGCTTCGTTGCTCAATTCGTTAGGCAAAACCGATTCGACAGACGCGTCGTCCAGTTCCTGCAAGCTGCGGTAAATCAAACTGCGAAAGACGCGCTGCGACAAACCTTCGGTCGCGGGATAGATCGGCGTGATTCTGCGGAAATGGATGGAAATCTCTTCGTCGTTTTCGATGACCTCGAATTCGGGATGATCAATGCAAATCCGTTTCCCGCGCAGTTTCGGTTTTCCAAAAATGACGAGACGCTGCCCGGTCGCGATCATCTTCTGCACGTAATGCAGGTTGAACCAGCGACAGACAATCGGTTGGCTAAGCGCGTTGGCTTGCGATTCTTCCAGCGTCGCTTCGAAGATTTTCTTCCAGCCCCCGAATCGGCGCAGTTGCGTCTTCACCACTTCTCCGCACAGGCAGACTGGCTGCGTCGATTCTTCGTGAGGAAAACGTGGGAACTCGCGGCGATCCTCATGCCGTCGCGGGAAATGCGTGAGCAAATCCTCGACGGTTTCGATTTCCAGCCGGCGCAGTGGCGTGAGTTTGGCGCGCGGCACCCAGTCCAGTTCGGCCAACGGTTGTGCGAGGTCGATCATTCCAGTGGAGCGGCCGTGCGCAATGCCTGGACATGCAGTTGCAAGCGAGTGATCCCGTCGGTACTCGTCCGGCTTGATTTGAAATGCGACATCCCACGGAGAAGGCGGAAGCGGTTCGGCGGCGCCGTCGAAAAAGATCGCGCGCTGAAAACGTCCACGTTGCCGCAATCTCAAAACGAGATGCTTTTCGTGCAGAATTGTCGGTTGCACGGCGGGCTCCACTTCGCGCGCGACAAATAATGGCTGCACGTTACCGCTGCCAAACGGTTGCAGCGCTTCGTGCCAATCGAGAAGGTCGAGATCCAACTCGGAAAAAGTTAGCTCGTGATCAATCCGCAATCGCGGCTGAAGAAGATCGTCGGACAACATCTCGCGCGCGATCTTTCGAAATTTCTCGGCAAATGCAGTGAAGTTATCTTTGCGAATCGTTAGGCCGGCAGCCATTTCATGACCGCCAAATTTCTCCAGCAGTTCGCTGCATCGGTTCAAGCCTGCGACCAGCGAAAAACCTTCGATGCTTCGCCCACTCCCCTTTCCAACATCATCTCCATCGAAACTGACAATGATTGCGGGCCGATGATATTTCCGTGCAATGCGCGATGCGACAATTCCAAGGACGCCGGGATGCCAGTCCCGCTCGCCGATGACGATGGCCGCGTGCAACGTCCGATCAAACTCCTTTGCGACCACCGTATCAGCTGCGAGAAAGATTTCTTTTTCGACCGTCTGCCGTTCGCGATTTTGCGCATCAAGAAGTTGCGCGAGCTCGGTCGCTTCGGCTTCATCTTGCGTCAACAAAAGACGCAGCGCTTTCTCGGCGGTGTGAAGCCGGCCGGCCGCGTTCAACCGAGGGCCGAGCCGGAATCCGATGTCCTCGGTCGCAATCGGCGGACGCACGGCGGCGATCTCCATGAGCTTTCGCAAGCCGAGGCGGCGCGTTTGCGCGATCTGCCGTGCTCCCGCCCTAACGAGTATCCGGTTTTCAAGATGCAACGGCACGATGTCAGCGACGGTACCGAGCGCGACGAGATCGAGCCGGCTCTTCAAATCAAAATCCGGCACTGGGCGCGTTTTCAAAAGCGCGTGACACAATTTAAAGACGATGCCGACGCTGCAAAGATAGGTCGCGGGATGTGCCGGTACCGCTTTCGGATTCACGACTGCGATGCAATCAGGCAGCTGCGACTTTGGTTCGTGATGATCCAGGACAAGCACATCGATTTCGGATTTCTTCAGTTCTGCAATTTCGGAAACAGATGACGTTCCGCAGTCGACGGCAATTAGGAGCTGCGGTCGATGAAGCTGGCAGCAGCGCTCGATACTTTCGCGACTGAGCCCGTATCCCTCTTCCATGCGCAATGGCAGAAATAATTCCGGCGCGGCGCCATATGCCCGCAGCATCTCCGCCAGAAGCGCCAGTGACGTGACGCCGTCGACATCGTAGTCGCCAAAAAGAACGATGCGCTCGGCGCGATCGATCGCTTGCAGGATGCGGTCGACGGCGGCTTTTAAATTGGGCAGCAACAATGGATCGCTTAGCGACTGAAGACGTGGCTGCAGGAAACCCTGAACATCGTCTTTGCTGGCAAACCCCTTGCGCGCAAGCAGACTGACGATACAGGGCAGATCGCAGATTTCGTCCCAGGAAATGGAATTATTATCTGCGTGCTGCGTTGAGGCCAGAATCCACCGTTTTTCCACTGGCCAAGTTATTCCTGCGGATTCGACCGACAATCAAGCGGCGCCGCGTCGACCGCTTAACCGCCTAACGAGTCGGAGCGCATCGAATGGCGCGTGTACTTTCGCGTCGTTGTCGAAATAGACATAGATGTCGCGTGAACCTTCCGGCATGTCGGCGCGAGACATCGCGAGCCTGGCATCACGTGGCTGTTTCCCGTCGCGCCACTTTTCGATTTTTCGCGCCCATTTTTCAATCGCGCGATCGTCATAACCGCTCGCATACAACTCCTCGGCGCCATGGAGCCTGCAATAAACGAAATCGGTGGTTAGATCTTCCGCGTAGGGCCATTTCGCCGCCGCGTCGGAAAAGACGAATGCCATTCGATGTTTGCGCAACAGGAAAAAGAATTCCGGCGCCATGAAGCTGTCGTGGCGGATTTCGATCGCGTAACGAATCGGACGCGACTTGTCGGTTTTTGTCGAAGCGCGGCCTTTGAGTTTGTCGTTATGTTTCTTCGCCAGATGCGCGGCCTCGCGGGTGTTTCGCGGAAGCAATTTGAAAAAGTTCCGGAATTTCTCCTCGTTCCAGCGAAACATCGGCGGGAATTGCCACAGGATGGGTCCGAGTTTCTCGCGCAGGCATAGAATTCCCGATGCAAAAAAATTCGCGAGCGGCACCTCAACGTCACGCAGACGTTTCATATGTGTGATGAAGCGCCCGCCCTTAACACTGAAAACAAAGTGCGGCGGAGTTTCATCGTACCAGCGCCGGTAACTCGACGGCCGCTGCAGCGAGTAAAACGAACCGTTGATCTCGATCGAATTGAATTGCCGGCTGGCAAATTCTAGCTCGCGCCGATGCGGTAAATCAGGCGGATAAAAGACGCCGCGCCACGGTTTGTAATTCCATCCTGAAATGCCAATGCGAATCTCTAAACGAGATTTGGCGCGAGATCGCGCTTTGGAATGAGCCCCTGCTTTGCGCATAGTTTGGCGAACGTTCGCAAACCTTCTTTTTCCCTGTCGCCAAAGCTGAATCGCAGGTGATCAAGGAAATAGCGGCGGCAAAATTCATGATCAAAATCATCTTCCTCCGCGATGACGCGATCGATATCGCGAAGATTGTTGTCGCGTAGTTTTCGCAATTGCCCGGCGATCTCTTCGACATTCGACACTTCCGGCCTAACGAGCCAGAGCGCAAAAACAAACGGCAAGCCGGTTCCCTCCTTCCATGCTGCCGCCAGGTCCCAAAATTCAAAATCGTTTGTATGAGCTTGCCGAAAGCGAATCGCCTGATCGCCGATCAACAACATTGCACGCTCGTTCGTTGCATCTTCCGCCGAGGCAGGAATGAGGCGCGGATGCAGATTCAGTTTATTCAGTAACACACGCAGTAGCGCCACTGATGTCACTGACGCCGGATCGAGTGCGATTTCCTGGAGGTCGGAAATTTTTCCACGATGTGCGACGATCACGCTGTAAACAGGACCATCGGCCGCAATCGAAACTCCATCGACAACGCGATAAACCGGATGCCGAAGAAATTCGAAACTGGAGACGAGCGCAACATCGAGGTCGCCGCGCTGCAGTTGGCCGCTTAGTACCGCCGGGTGATCAAAAACAACTTCGCCCGGCCAGCCGCGGATCAACGGCCGGGCATTGAGGTAGCGAACGCAACCAACACGGAGCGATTGCGCCTGCTCCACTCGTTAGGCGCAAGCGAGCTCGGCTTCGGGCGCCGCTTCTGTTCCCTTTAAATGAGCATGCGGCGTGATGTGCCGGTAGTGGCTGTCACGTTGCACGGGCTCTCGACCCGCCTCACGAATTGCGTGTTCCAAGGCCGCCGCAGTTTGCTGTTGCGGTGTGGTCGCGCCCGCCATGTGAAAGATTTTCTCTTCAATGATGGTGCCGTGGAGATCGTCGACGCCGTAATTGAGCGAAATCTGTGCGAGCGGCAGTCCCATGCTCACCCAGTAGGCGGTCAGGTGATCGACATTATCGAAATAAATCCGGCTGACGGCGAGGTTTCGTAACTGCTCGAAAGCTGACGCACGTTTGATATGGGCCAACACTGTCGTCTGCGGTTCAAACGCGAATGGCACGAATCCGGTAAAGCCGCCCGTTTCGTCCTGCAGCGCGCGCAATTGACGCAAATGATCAACGCGCTGCTCAAGCGTCTCGATGTGGCCGTAGAGCATCGTGCAGGTGCTGCGGCCGCCCATTTGATGCCAGGTGCGATGCACCTCGAGCCATTCCTCCGCACTTTCCTTGCCGCGACAAATTTGGTCGCGTACGCCGGCATCAAAAATCTCAGCGCCGCCGCCAGTGATTGAGCCGAGGCCCGTTTCGCGAAGCAACTCGAGTGTCTCGCGGATCGGCATGCGAAAAACGCGCTGGGCCAGATGCCGCACCTCGATCGCCGTGAAAGCCTTTATGTGGAGATCGGGACCGAGCGCCCGCACGCGGCGGACTAGGTCGAGATACCAATCGCCTTTCAAAGTGGGATGCAGCCCGCCGACCATATGCACTTCCGTGATCCCGAGCCGGAGCGCTTCGTCGACGACGCGCACGATTTCTTCAATAGCATATTCAAAAGCGTGTGCGTCGCGCTTTTTCGCCGCAAAAGCACAGAACTGGCAGGAAAGGATGCAGATATTGGAATAGTTGATGTAACGATTGTGGATGTAAGTGGCGTAGTTGCCGTTTTTGCGCTCGCGTACTGCGCTCGCCATGATTCCGAGCGCGTTGAGATCATTCGATTTGAAGAGCGTTAGAGCGTCCTGCTCGGAGATCCGCTGCTGGTTCTCGATTTTCTCCGCAATCGGCAGAAGTTCATCCGGGATCAAGGAATGATTCATTAGATTCGCTGTGCCTTTCCGAGCGCAGCTATGATGCACTGCGCCGGACTAGTTGCAACCAAAACAGACCTAACCAACGACGGCTCCGATTAAAAGGAAAGAGGGCGAACGTCTTGCGAGCATCCGCCCCCTTCTCAACCCCACATTCTCTAAATTTTCAAAAATCGCGATCCTTTGCCGTGCTCATAAACCGCACGTTGCGTCCCGAATCTGCTGGAGCAGGCGGAATGCCTGGCTTCGGATAATCTGCCGCCAGCTGGCGCTGCGAAGTCGGGACAAGCCGGATCGCGCCTTTAGCATTATTTCGCCAGCCGTTCGGATCCGCATATTCTTCGCCGCTGTGGTGTAGGCCGCTCACCTGGTCTTCCAAACCTGTGCCGTAGTGCTGGTCCAGAATTGTCGGCGTAACAAACACGAGAAGGTTGCGCTTGGTGCGAGCATTCAAGCGCTCTTGGAAGAGGTAGCCGAGAATCGGAAGGTCGCCGAGGATCGGCACCTTTGTTCGCGCTTTGGCAGATTCGTCCTGCATCAAGCCGCCGATGGCCAAAGTATCGCCACTTTTGATTAGGACATTTGAGTCGAGTGTCCGCGTATCAATGATCGGACTGGTAACAGTCGCGCCAGCGAAAGTGAAGGGAAGGTCGCCGACTTTGTTACTGATCTCTGGTTTCACGCTCAACGTGATAAAATTGTCCTTATTGACTGATGGCCTAACGATCAAAGTGTTGCCGAACTTTTTATCCTGAAACCCACCGAACACCGCAGTCGCAGTTTGTTCGTTGAAGTTCAATTGCGGCACCGGTTGGTTGCGCGTCACCTCAATCTTGGCCTGTTGATTGTCGGCCGTAACCACTCGTGGATTAGCGAGAAACTCCGCATCGGAATCTTCATTGAGCAATCGCATCGTTACGGACATTTGGGGCACCGAAAGAATTGCGAACTGACCAGCAAGCGCATTCAAGCCGCCACCAGGCAACGCATTGAGGAACCAATCCCGCGGCAACAGCTGTCCCGTGGAGTCGTCAAACTTAAAGAATGGCGGTGTCCCCGGGACCGTCGTCACTTCTCCCGTCACCGGGTTTATACTGGTAGTAGCTGCACCGGCGGGATTGCTGCCACCGTAACGAAACGTTTTTGCTTCGGTTGAGCTCCCAAATGTTCCCGCCCAATTGATTCCGTAACTCTGTTTCGGGTTCGCGTTCACTTCGACGAGGCGCGCTTCGATCATGACTTGTTTGGTCGGCTTATCGATTTGCGCTAGCATCTTGCGGATGTTGTCGAGATTGCTGCGCGTTTCGCGATAGAAAATCATGTTCGTTCGCTCGTCGACTTGGGGCGCGTCTTTGCTCGCGAGCTGAGACGCGATCAACGGTGCGATGTCTTTCGCGCGCGAATAACTGAATTGGTAACTTTCGCTCTCAGTCGGTTCCGCAGTTCGCTCAGCAGCGGTCTTGATGTAGTAGACACTGTCGATCTTGTCCATGAAGAGCGACTTCGCTTTTACAATGATCGCGATCGCTTGGAGCGCAGTGACATCTTCCAGCCGCATCGTCACCGTGCCGGCAACGGCTTCGCTAACCACCATGTTGATCTTGGCCTGGCGCGCAAGCAATCGCAGCACCTGACCGACATCATCACCTTGAAATTCACGGACACCAACGCCGCCGTTATCCGCAACACTCGCTTCCGTTTCTGTCGCGGCAGGTGAAGCAACTGGTTTGGCAGCGGGGCTTGCGCCAGATGCGGCCTGGACCAGGACCATCGAAGAATCTTTGGAGTTGCCGGGGGCGGTGCCGCCCAGAGTTGTCGCCGGGGCGCTTTGCGGGGGGATGACAGCGGGCGCAGTCGAGCGTTGAGTTGAGTTCGAGGAGGGAGCGGGCTGCTTTTCCTGCGCATCGGCAACGCTGAGTCCGCAGACGACCACTGCGCCGAAGACCACCTGTTTCAACAAATTTCCCATATTTTTCCAGAGTTGATGACCGCGACTGCATTAAAGCAGGAAGCAGACCAGCCTCTCTCGCGACTTATGGGCCTCGATTTCCGCGCATTTCGCGACCGAGTTCGCCAGACCTACGCCGCGGCCACAAAACTGCCCGGCTTGCTGAAATTGAGCGACGGCATTTCGTTGACCAACCGCACCAGGCCATCCTGCCACTTATCGCTAATTTCCTGAAGATATGGATCATCCTCATCGAGCCGCGTCCGCCGTTCGGCGTGCAGCGAATCCGCCTCGTAACAAAGAATATCTATGGGCGGGCCTACCGAAACATTGCTCTTCATCGTCGCATCGATGGAAATGACTCCGATCTTCAATGCGTCGCTTAAATCTGTTTTGTAACTGAAACCGCGATCAAGGATCGGCTTCCCATACTTGGTCTCACCGATTTGCAGGAAAGGGCAATCCCGCGTGGCATGAATGCTGTTGCCCTGCGGATAGATGAGGTGCACATCCGGCCTCGCGCCCGCAATTTGTCCGCCAACGATCAGGTGGATGTTGAAATCGAAGCCGTCGGCTTCCAAGGCCGCGCGGTCTCGTTTCTCAACCTCCCGCACTTTCGTCCCAACATAGCGCACCGTTTCGTAAAGGGTTTGTCGGTTCAGAAGGTTTGGACGCTCCGGGTCTTTAGCGCCCAGAAGGAGATCGTCATCGATGCGCGCGAGCGTCGCTTGCGTGAGAGACAAATTTCCTGAGCTCATGATGCAGATCACGCGGTCACCGCGTTTTTCGAAAATGCGCATCTTGCTGCGCATGGTGATGTTATCCATGCCGGCGCTCGTCCGCGAATCCGACAGGAAAACAGCGCCGCGCTCGCACAGCATTCCGAGGCAGTAAGTCATCGGCGTGGTTCAATGACACGGCCGGAAACACGCCGGATCTGCGTGTGATGTGTGAGCACGTGCACGCGGCCATCACTGCCGCGGAAAAATGCACTCAGCACCCAGCTGATAATACTAATAAGAATCGCTCCCCAAAACGCGCTGCCAAAGCTATCGACGTGAAATCCGCTAACGAGACCCGATACCCAGTACAACATCAAACCGTTAACGATGAAGATGAAGAGCCCAAGTGTGAGCAAAATAAGTGGCGCACTCAAAATCAATAACACCGGCCGCACAAATGCATTCAAGATGCCCAGCAAGAGCGACGCCAGAATCAAAGCGCCCACGGTATCGTATCGGATGCCGCTAAGAACTGTTGCAGCGATCACCACGCTGATCGGTCGTCAGTATCCAGCGAAAAATGAAGTGTCGCATTTGCGAAAGCTAGATGAACAGGCGCGATTTTTCAGCACTAATCGAGAAACCGCTTGCGAAAAATTTTCCGTGGCAGGAAATTCGCTCTCCAATTTTACCGTAAACCGTGCCAAAAAAATCCAAAGATGTTGAAACTGAGAACGCGAACGGTGCCCGTTCGCCTGTGAAGAAAGCATCACGCCGAAAACCTGCCGCGAAGAAACCGAGGACGAAGAAGTCCACCGAGAAGCAGCAGCCGCAAGCTCATTTAATGCGGCCGTCTGACGAACAGATCCGGACGCGCGCCTATTTCATCGCGGAACGCCGCGCACAGCTTTCGATTAAAGGTGATCATCACAGTGACTGGCTCGAGGCGAAACGGCAGCTTTTTGAAGAAGCTGGCCTGCCGCTGAGCTAAGGTTAGAGTGTCCTCAGGCGATCGTTTCGATCTCAGGCACGCATTCCTTTACCTTCTGCAGAAGCCGGTTGATCGCGAAAGGCTTTGGCAGGAGGCCGTGCACGCCCGCCTCGCGCAAAAGTTCCTGCGCGCGTTTGTCGTCCCCTTTTGCCGATACCAGAACCACCGGCGGAACGGTTCGAGGAGGCTGGGCATTGCTGTAAACTTTTCCAATGAGAAGAAATAGCATCGAGCCGTCGATCATCGGCATGGAGAAATCGAAGATGAAAAGATCGTACTGCTTCTTCAGGGCCAGCTCGAAGCCGTACTCGGGCGTGGGAGAAGAATCGACTTCGCAGTTCAGAAACGAGGTCAATGCCTCGCGCATGACTCGCATCAGGCCGACGTCGTCATCTACCACAAGAATGCGCTTCGGTGTTGCGCTCACGCCGATTCGACGCTTGCGCCAAACACGTTGCGGTTTCAAGTTTTAGTTTCACAAGGTTTTACGCATGCCCGAAGCAATGAATGAGCTTACTGTGGCTTTACGCGAGCGCCTCGCAATCGTCGCGGATGAAGATAGCCGTCGCGATTCGCAACGCCACACGGAGCGTCTACGGGACGTCTCTGAGAAAATTAATGCACTCGCGGCGCGGTTACCTGCATCGACCAATCCACAATTAAGACACTACCTTGAGCGTTGCAGCTACGGCAAAGCCCTCGCCTTACTAGAGGGCGCCGCGCTGGATCCGCCTAACGACTAGCTTGCGATTACGGGGCGCTACCGCGAATACAATTCAACGATTAACTGCTCGTTAACCATCGGTTGCATTTCTTCGCGTGACGGAATGCGCGTGACCTTGCCGCTCAACGCATCCCGATTCGCCACCAGCCAATCGGGAACGGGAGTAATCTGGGTAAGCTCAAGATTACGAAGAACGAGCTGACGCGATTTCGGTTTGTCCTTGATCGTAACTTCGTCGCCGGCTTTCACATTGTAGGAAGCGACATTCACGTTCTTGCCGTTTACGCGCACGTGCCCGTGAGAAACGAGCTGACGTGCGGCGCTTCGCGTATTTGCGAGTCCCAACCGAAAAACAACATTATCGAGTCGCGTTTCCAGAAGTTGCAGCAGCGTCTCGCCGGTCACACCGCGTTTGCGTAAAGCGCTCTGGAAGATGCGGCGGAACTGGCGCTCAAGCAGACCATATTGGTAGCGAAGCTTCTGTTTCTCGCCGAGCGCGATCGCATAATCCGATTGTTTGCGCCGGGAACCTTTTGGTCCATGCATGCCCGGCGGATAATTTTTGCGCTCGAGAGATTTGGAAGGCCCGAAGAGTGGAACGCCGTAACGGCGGCTGACTTTAGTTTTTGGTCCGGTATATCTGCCCATGAGAAATTCTAATGATGTATCAAACGCGGCGTTGTTTCGGCGGCCGGCAACCATTGTGCGGCACGGGCGTTACATCCCGAATGACGGTGAGATCAAGTCCAATCGCCTGCAGCGCGCGCACGGCGGATTCACGGCCTGCGCCGGGTCCTTTGACGAGCACTTCCACTTCCTTTAATCCATGACCCATGGCCTGTCGTGACGCATCCTGCGCCACCATTTGCGCTGCATAAGCAGTGCTTTTGCGCGACCCCTTGAACCCGACTTTGCCCGCGCTCGACCAGCCGATCACGTTCCCCTTCAAGTCGGTGATCGTGACGATCGTGTTGTTGAAAGTTGAGAGCACATGCGCGATGCCGGTATGAACGTTCTTGCTGCCTTTCGCCTTGATGATCTTCGGCTTCTCAACGTCATCAGGGTTCAGCGTCAGGTTCTCTTTCGGAGCTTCGGCGGCTGGCGCTTCGTCTTTGGTCTTCGCCGGTTTCTTCTCTTTCTCAGCCTTGGGTGCCTCTGTCACGGCCGCCGCTTTCGTTTCTTCTGCCGCCGGGGCTTTGCCGTCACTCGGGGAGCTTTCGGCTTTCGCCGGTTTCGGTTTCGCCGCTGCTTTCGCGGGTTTTTTTGAATCTTTCTCAGCCATTGTCTTTATTCGTTAGGCTATCCAATTACACCTTGCCGGCCTTCGCATCTTTATTACGAATGACGCCAACCGTTTTACGCGGCCCCTTGCGCGTGCGCGCGTTCGTCGAGGTACGCTGACCGCGCACTGGCAACCCGCGCCGATGTCGAATGCCGCGATAGCAGTTAATAGCCTGCAACCGTTTCAGATTGCCCTGCACTTCACGCCGCAGATCACCTTCGATCTTGGTCTTACTTGCCGTAATCGTCTGAATGATTTCGTTGACCTGCTGTGGCGTCAAATTTTTTGCGCGCAGATTCGGATCGATGTTGGTCCGCTCCAGGATCCGTTTCGCCATTGCCGGTCCGATGCCATAAATATAAGTGAGCGACGCTTCGATGCGTTTCTCCGCCGGAATCTCAACTCCAAGTAGTCGTGGCATAAAATTCTAGCCCTGGCGCTGTTTGTGGCGCGGGTTCTTGCAGATGACGCGCACAACATTCTTGCGCTTCACGATTTTGCACGCTTCACAAAGTCTTTTCACTGATGGTCGCACTTTCATAAATCGGTTGTCGGTTTAAACAAAAACGCGGAGGCCGTTTCTCCGCGTTGTCACTTCTGGCGAAAAGTAATCCGCCCCTTCGACAAATCGTAGGGTGAAATCTCTAGCATAACTTTGTCGCCTGGCAAGATGCGAATGAAGTGCAGGCGCATTTTTCCCGAGATATGAGCGAGGACGCGGTGACCGTTGGGCAATTCCACTCGAAACATCGTATTTGGCAAAAGTTCGACAACCGTGCCTTCTACTTCAATTGCGTCTTTCCGCGCCATGTCAGGATCTCTGGCTTGTCGTCGGTGATCAAAACCGTGTGCTCGAAATGGGCCGACGGCATTCCATCCGCCGTGCAAACTGTCCACCCGTCATCAAGCAATCTGACGGAGGCCGTGCCCAAATTAATCATCGGTTCGATCGCCAGAGTCATTCCTGCTTTCAATTTCGGGCCGCTCCCGCGTTTCCCATAGTTCGGAATCTGCGGCTCTTCATGCAGCTTCCGTCCCACGCCATGACCAACAAATTCGCGCACAACATTGAAGTGATGCTGCACTGCTTCCTCTTCGATTTCGGCGCATAGATCGCCGAGGCGGACCCCTTCAAATGCGGCCGCAATTGCGCGCGCGAGCGCCTTCTCCGTCACCCGCAGTAGCTGCTCGGTGCGGTCATCGATTACTCCGACTGGGACCGTTGTGGCCGTATCCCCTACCCAACCGTCCTCCACCACACCGATGTCGAGCTTCACGATATCGCCATATTGGACTCGTCGCTGACTCCCGATCCCATGCACGATTTCGTCGTTGAGAGAAATGCAAATATTGCCAGGAAAAACGCGATGCCCGAGCCGGTAGCCAAGAAATGCGCTCTTCACGCCTGCCTCTTCCATGAAATCGGCCGCGGCCTGGTCGACTTCCTTCGTCGTAATGCCGGGCCTAATGAGTTCGCTGACACGATCGAGAATTTCGCTCGCCGTGCGGCATGCTCGCCGCATCTTCTCGATTTCCCGACTGTTCTTGATCGGGATCATGACGAACTCTGTTCGATCAGACGTGAAATATCGGCGAAAACCGCATCGCGCTCGCGGTTGCCATCGATACGACGAAGCGAACTGGCCTTTAGATAAAAGTCGGCTAGCGGCTGCGTCTTGGCGTTGAATTCGACAAGCCGGTTTTGCAAAACTGAAGCGTCGTCATCGCTGCGCCTAACGAGTGGCCCATCGCAATAGATACAGACCGAGCGTTCTGCAAATTTTCCACTCGTCACGCTGGTGGTGAATCCACAGCCCTGACATTGCAAACGGCTGGCGATGCGATTGCGCACCGTTTCCTCCGATACATCGAGCCAGATCGCGAGATCGAGCGGCGTGTGCAAGCGCTCGAGAATTTTCTGCAGGCTGCGCGCCTGCGGCAGCGTGCGCGGAAATCCGTCAAAAACAAAACCGTAACCGCCGTGCAGGCGGAGCCAGTCTTCAATCAGGCCCACAATAATTTTGTCGGAAACGAGTCCGCCATGCTGAGTCGTCTCCGCTGTTTTCAACCCGAGCGGGGTGCCAAGGTCTCGCTCGCGCCGCAAAATCGCACCGGGCGAAGTTACCGGAATTCCGAACTGGCGCGTGATCATCTCCGCCTGAGTTCCCTTGCCGGAACCGGGCGCACCCAGAAGCACGAGTCGTCGTTTCACTAGCGACCGTAGAGGAAAATCGCAACGCCGCCGATAACGAGAACGGCGATGCCGACATAAAGCCACATCAGCATTCCCTGCCCGGCCGCCTCACCGCGACTATAGGAAGCGCGGTCGAAACTGCGTCCTCGAATGCGGCCTTTGCGCAGAAATCCGTCGTAGTGGCGCTGGATCAAATGTGTCTCGACCTGCCGCATGGTATCGAGCATCACGCCGACGATAATAAGCAAACTGGTGCCGCCGAAAAATTGCGCGGTGATGGTCGGAACGTTCAGACCGTGACTCAGAAGCTGAGGCAGCACGGCGATGGCGGTGAGAAATAGCGCGCCGGCAAAAGTGAGGCGCGTCATTGTATAATCGAGGAAATCCGCGGTCGGTTTGCCGGGGCGAACGCCCGGAATGTAGCCGCCATATTTCTTTAAATCGTCGGCGATCTGCGACGGTTGAAATTGCGTCGCCACCCAGAAATAACTGAAGAAGAAAATCATCGCCGCCAGAATCACGTAGTGCGGCCAGCCATTGTTAAGCGCGGCAGCGATCGCGGCCGCAGTCGGACTATTCTTGAAAGCGACGCTGACAATCGTCGTCGGGAAAAGTAAGAGCGCCCACGCAAAAATGATCGGCATGACGCCGGCGTAATTCACTTTCAGCGGCATGTATTGCGTCTGCCCGCCGTACATTTTTCGACCGACGACACGCTTGGCGTACTGCACCGTGATTTTGCGCACGCCCTGCGTCACGGCAATGACCGCGGCGATGACGATGAACAAGAACGCTACCATCAGAACCAGAATGGCCGGATTGACCTGGCTGGCTCCGGTTTCAGCCGAAGGAACAAATGTCTTCCACGCCTGTGCCAATGCCGCGGGCAGGCGCGCCACAATTCCCACAGTGATGATCAACGAAATCCCATTGCCAATTCCTCGCTCCGTAATTTGATCGCCCAGCCACATCAAAAACAAAGTCCCGGTCGTTAGGGAAAGAACCGTAATCAAACGAAACGACAGTCCGGGATTGTCGACGAGAGGAATCCCCAGCTTCGCCATCGTCTCCGTGATCCCGGGCAACATCGTGTGATACGACTCCGGATGCTGGAATGAAACGGCGAGTAGATAGCCCTGGAAAATGCAAAGCACGACCGTCGCGAAACGCGTGTATTGCATGATTTTCTGACGGCCACCATCCTCGCGCGCCAGTCGTCCCAACCGCGGAATTACCGCCGTCAGCAACTGCATCATGATCGACGCGCTGATGTAAGGCATGATGCCTAACGAGAAGATGGCGCAGTTCTCGAGCGCGCCGCCGCTGAACAAATTGAAGAGCGCAGCGACGCTGCCGCCGGATTTCTCCGTTAGCGCATTGCGAAACCATTCCTGCAAAACCGCCTGATTGACGCCCGGTGTCGTGATTGCGGCGCCGAGACGAACAATGACAATGACGGCCAGCGTGAATAAAATGCGCCGGCGCAGTTCCGGAATTTTTACCGAATTGAGAAACGCCGAAACCATCAGCTAACTCCCCGCACGCGTTAGCGCTTCTTCGCCGGCTTCTTTTTCGCGGCCGGCGTTTTCTTTTTGGCCGCGGGCTTTTTCGCGGCGCGTTTCTTCGCAACCGGCTTTGCCGTTTCCGCGTCACTCTCTTTTGCGCTATCCGGCGCGGCGGGTCGCGCTTCGCGAATGGTCACGCTTCCGCCTGCCTTCTCGATTTTCGCCCGGGCGGATTCGCTAAACTTATCGGCCTCAATCTTCAGCCCGTGCTTCAATTCGCCATCACCGAGAATTTTTATTCCGACAAAATTTCCGCGAATCAATTTCGATTCGCGCAGCAGTTGTTCGTTAACCGTCGTGCCCGCTTTGAAATTGTTCAATGAGTCCAGATTCACAATCGCGTAGGTCTTGTGAAACGCGGCATTATTGAATCCGCGCTTCGGCAAACGCCGAATGAGCGGCATCTGTCCGCCTTCAAATCCGAGACGCAGACTTCCGCCGGAACGGGCCTTCTGGCCCTTGTGCCCCTTGCCGCTGGTCTTTCCGTGGCCTGAACTCTCACCGCTGCCCAACCGCTTCACACGGTGACGGGAACCGGGACGTGGTCGCAAATTATGTAACCGGATCATGACTGTTGCTGTTCAGCCTTTCCGTCGTTCGCGCGAATGCCGCGCACTTTCAAAATTTCATCGCGTCGGCGCAAATCCGCGCAGCGCTTCAATCGTCGCCTTGACTACATTCGCGTGATTGCTCGAGCCTAACGACTTGGCCAGGACGTCACGAATTCCCGCCGCTTCCACAACCGCGCGCACTCCGCCGCCGGCAATGACGCCGGTTCCCGGCGACGCGGGCCGCAACAAAACGCGACCACCGCCAAATTCACCGATCGTTTCGTGCGGAATCGTGTTCTCATGCAGCGAAACTTTTTCCATGCCCTTGCGCGCAGCTTCCGAAGCTTTGCGAATCGCTTCCGCCACTTCATTCGCCTTGCCAAATCCGACGCCAACGCTGCCGTCGTGATCGCCCGCGACGATGAGCGCGCTGAAACTAAACCGGCGACCGCCCTTCACGACTTTCGCGCAACGATTGATGAATACGACTTTCTCGGTCGTATCCCCTCTCGCCGCGGAACTTTTGTCTGTGTTGCGATCTGCGCTTCGTCTATTGCCGCCGTGTTGTTGTGCCATGAAAATTCTCTAAAATTTTAATCCGCCTTCGCGCGCCGCATCCGCCAGCGCTTTCACTTTGCCGTGATACAGAAATCCGCCACGATCAAAAACCACCGTGTCGACCTTCTTTGCCTTGAGTCGTTCCGCAATCGTCTTGCCAATCTGCTCCGCCGTCGCGCGGTTCGCTGCTGATTTTCCTTTGCCGCGAAAATCTTTTTCTGTCGTCGCAGCTGCGACCAGGGTCTTGCCGGCGTCATCATCAATTACCTGCGCGTAGACGTGCTTGCCGGAAAAATTCACCGTGAGACGCGGACGTTCCGCCGTTCCACTCACGCGCTTGCGGATGCGTTTGTGAATTCGCGTTTTGATTTTTCGTCGATCGGTCGCCGCAATCATTACTGCACCGTCTTTCCTTCCTTCCGCCGAATCTGTTCGCCTGCGTAACGGACACCCTTGCCCTTGTAAGGTTCTGGCGGGTAGTAGCGGCGAATATCGGCTGCGACTTGTCCCACTAATTTCTTATCGATGCCCTGAATCGTTAGCTTCGTGTTATCCGCAACCGTGATTTTGATTTCCTTTGGAATCGGAAACAAAATGGGATGAGAAAAGCCTAACGAAAGGTTCAGGTTTTGACCCTGCACTGCGGCTTTGAAACCGACGCCTTCGATTTCGAGTTGTTTCGTGAAACCTTCGCTCACGCCTTGCACCATGTTGTGCACCAGGCTGCGCGACAAACCGTGCAAGGCTTTCACGCTGCGTGTTTCCGCGCCGCGAACGAGGGAGACGCGATTATCTTTCACGCTGCCTTTGATGTTACGCGGTAAATTCCAGTTCAGCTTTCCTTTCGGGCCTTCCACAGCCACAGCGCCGTCATCGGTGATGTTCACCTTTACCTTGTCCGGAATCTCGACCGGTTTGTTTCCAATTCGCGACATAACTCGTTAGGCATTCTGCTGGAACATGGGCTTGTAGCCTGTGCGCCCAGCGAGTTTCCAACTCGCTGCACAAACAACGGGTAAGATACCCGTTGGGCGCACAGACAAGATGTCTATGTTCCGGCGGTGCCGCTTAGATTGTTTAGCGCTACCACACATATGCGAGCAATTCCCCGCCGACGTTTTGCTTCTTCGCTTCGCGACCCGAGAGTACGCCACGCGGTGTCGATAAAATTGCCACGCCCATTCCGCCAAGGACACGTGGGACTTCCTTCGCACCAACATAACGGCGCAGACCTGGGCGACTGACGCGCTTCAACCCGGTGATCGCACTCGAGCGATTCGCCAGTTTACTCGTAATCTTAATGCGCGGATGCTTTGCTTCAGTATCCAGCGAAAAATCCGTGATGTAGCCTTCCTCTTTCAAAATCCGCGCGAGGTCGCTTTTGATTTTGGAATAGGGAACAAAAAGCTCCGGTTTCTGCGCCGCAGTAGCGTTGCGCACGCGTGACAGAAAATCGGCAATAGGATCGGTAACAGTGCTCATTCGTTAGGCAGCCTGCGTTTGGGGCGCGGCCGGTTTCTTCGCGCGATCGCTGAATGGCATTCCCATTTCGCTCAGAAGCGATTTCGCTTCTTCGTTCGTCCGTGCGGAGGTGACGATAGTAACATCAAAACCGATGTTGCGCTTGATTTTATCGAGCTCAACCTCGGGGAAAATCGACTGGTCGGAAACGCCAAGCGTGTAGTTACCGTTGCCGTCGAAACCGCGCGGCGAGACGCCACGAAAGTCGCGGATGCGCGGAAGCGCCGCCTTGATAAAGCGCTCGAGAAATTCATACATGCGATCGCCGCGCAACGTCACCTTCGCGCCAATCGCCTGGTCTTTCCGCAATTTGAAATTTGAAATGCTCTTCTTCGCGCGCGTTTCCGCCGCCTTCTGGCCCGTGATCAAAGCGAGCTCCGTCTTCGCATCTTCCAGCGCCTGCTTCACATCAGACTGCGAGCCCACAGAAGTGTTGATCACAACCTTCTCCACTTTCGGAACCTGGTGCGGGTTCTTGTAGCCATGCTGCTTTTGCAGCGACGGCATCACGCGCTCCTTGTATTCGCGATAAAATTCGTTGTCCGTTTTCATTCTCAAACTCTTTGTCATTCTGAGCGAAGCGAAGAACCTCTCAAATTACGCCTGGCGTTGCTTGTGAGGTCCCTCGCTGCGCTCGGGATGACCCACGTTAGCTTTTCTTCTTCTCCTTCTCTTTTTTCCCTTTCGCTTCGGTGCCTTTTTTCTTCGAACCCTTCTCGCCGCGCTCAAGCAATCGCACGTTGGAAATATGAATCGGGCCTTCGCGTTCCGCGATTTTCCCCTCGGGATTGTCCTGCGATTTACGCAGGTGGCGCTTGATAATGCGCACGCCTTCGATCAGCACACGCTGCTTGCGCGGCAACACTTCAAGAATCTTTCCCGAGGAACCGCGAAAGTTCCCGGAAATGACCTCGACATTGTCGCCTTTCTTAACGTGTAGCTTGATTCGATTCATAGTAATCGCAGTGGAACATAGGCTTCTAGCCTGTGCGCCCAGCGAGTTTCAAACTCGCTGCAGAACCAACGGGTAAAATACCCATTGGGCACACAGACAAGATGTCTATGTTCCGTCATAAAACCTCCGGTGCGAGCGAGACAATTTTCATGAAATTCCGCTCGCGCAACTCGCGCGCAACCGGCCCGAAAATGCGGGTGCCACGCGGATTCAAATCCTTGTCGATGATAACGATTGCATTGTTGTCGAAACGCAGAAGCGACCCGTCATCACGACGGATCGGTTGTTTCGTCCGCACCAAAACTGCGCGCACGACTTCACCTTTCTTTACGGTGCCCGTCGCGCTCGCTTCTTTTACGTTCGCGGTGATGACATCGCCGATCCCCGCACATTGAGCGGTCCCCTGCCCGATCACACCGATCATCGTCGCCATGCGCGCGCCGCTGTTGTCGGCGACATCGAGTCTTGATCTTAAGTAAACCATATGTGCGTCCTCTGTTTTCTTTACTTCTGCACCACTTCAACCAGGCGCCAGCGTTTCAACTTGCTCAGAGGCCGCGTTTCCATGATCCGAACCGTATCGCCGGCCTTCGCCTTGTTTTCTTCGTCGTGCGCGTAAAACTTTTTCATCTGCTTCACGATCTTGCCGAAGCGCGCATGGGGCACGCGCGTAACCGAGCGCACCACAATGGTCTTGTTCATGTCGCTCGAAATAACTTCGCCCACGCGTGTCTTGCGCGTCCCGCGCTTTTCTTCCGCGGTCGGTGCGACTGCTGTTTCCTGCGTTTGAATATCTTCAGCCATTATGATTTCGCGGGCTCCTTATTTCGGTTCGAAAGTATCGTCTCGATGCGGGCCACATCGCGGCGCAACAGGCGTAACCGGCTCGGCTGTTCCAGCTGACCACTCTGCTGCTGCAAACGCAGATGCAAACTTTCCTGGCGTAGATCGCGCCGCTTCGTCAGCAGCTCATCTGTGCTCATTTCGATAATTTCCTTGATCTTCATACTATTCGTTAGGCGGCGACGTGATGCCGCGTTAAAAATTTCGTGCGCACCGGCAGCTTGTCCGCGGCCAATCGCAACGACTCGCGCGCGACTGATTCCGTCACGCCATCGAGCTCGAACAAAATATTTCCCGGTCGCACCGTCGCGACCCAGTATTCAGGCTGGCCTTTGCCTTTGCCCATTCGCGTTTCCGGCGGACGTCCCGTAACCGATTTGTCCGGAAAAATCCGGATCCACAATTTTCCTTTGCGCTTCATGTTGCGCGTGAGCGCGACACGTGCGGCTTCGATCTGCGTGTTCGTGATCCATGCGCGCTCGAGCGTTTGCAGCCCGAACTCGCCGAAATCGATTCGCAGATTGCGTGACGCAGTCCCCTTGCGGCTACCCCGCTGGGTCTTGCGATACTTCACGCGTTTCGGCATCAATGGCATAACAAATCCTCGCTAAAATTTCTAGGCTTCGGCCGGCTCGGGCGGTGGAGGGGGAGCAGGTGTCGCCGGTTCGGCTGGCGCTTCTTCTTTCTTACAAAGCCAGCATTTCACGCCGATTTTTCCGTAAACGGTGTTCGCTTCGGCAAAGCCGTAATCGATCGGCGTTCGCAACGTGTGCAGTGGAACTTTCCCTTCGCGATACCATTCCGAACGCGAAATTTCCGCGCCATTCAACCGGCCGGAACTGCGCAATCGAATCCCCTGCGCGCCAAAATCCATCGCGGTTTGCACCGCTTTTTTCATCGCGCGTCGATAAGCGATACGGCGCTCGATTTGCAGCGCGACATTCTCCGCGACCAACTGCGCGTCGAGCTCAGGTGTCTTGATCTCCTGGATGTCGATCTTCACCTGTTTGCCCTGCGCCATCTTGGAAATTTCTTCCGTCATCTTTTCGATCTCGGCGCCCTTGCGACCGATGACGATTCCTGGCCGTGCCGTGTGAATTGTGACGCGGATGCTGTTCCAAGCGCGCTCGATGATGATCTTTGAAACAGCGGCGAACTGCAGCTTCTTCTTCACGTAATCGCGGATCTCCAGATCGCTGTGCAAAAACGCGGGCATCTCCTGCGGCGATGCGTACCAGCGCGAACGCCAGTCGCGATTCACACCGAGGCGAAATCCAATTGGATTAACTTTCTGTCCCATAAAATGTTCCTAAACTTTCGTCGCGATCGTAGCTGTCATCCCGAGCGCAGCGAGGGACCTCACAAACGTCCCAGCGCACTCCAAATTCATCACCTGTCGAACGATCGAGAGATTCTTCGACTCCGCTTCGCTCCGCTCAGAATGACAACGCATAAAATTATTGCTTCGCATCTTCCTTCTTCGCGGATTTTTTTGCAGCCGGCTTTGCTTCGCTCTTATCGCTTTTTCCTTTCGCCGCCTCTTTCTTCGCTTTCTTCTGCTCGGCCTTTCTTGTCTCGCGATTTTGAATTTGAATCTCGTCCGTCAACACGATGCGAATGTGACTGCTCCGTTTCAAAATCCGGCTGCCGCTTCCACGTGCGCGCGCCATCATCCGCTTCATCGTCGGCCCCTCGCCCACGATCGCTTCCTTCACGACCAGGCCGTCGACCTTTAGATTCGCGTTGTTCTCCGCATTCGCGACCGCGCTCTTCAACGTCTTGCTGATCATCGCCGCCGCCTTCTTCGGACTGAAAGCAACAATGTCGAGCGCTGCCGAAACCGGCAGTCCCTGGATTGCACGCGTGACTTCGCGCGCCTTGAACGGCGAAATCTTCGCATACCGATATGTCGATTGAACTTCCATTTATTTTAAACTCACATCGCGGCGAGCATCGACCTGGAGCCGATCGCCCACCTTTATCTGTTCCTTCTTCGAATCCATTTCCTGAATCGACCGCGCCACAAATTTTCTGGCGCACATCCACCACTCGCAACGTCGCGATCACTTTATCGTTTCGCATCACCCGCAGCGGCATTCCCAATTTGACGCCCTGCTGTTCGCCGATGTTCCCGACCACGAGCGACCATTCTTCCTTCACGCTGATCACGCTGCCGTCCATCAAACTCGGCTGCGTTTCCGTCGTCTCGCCCGACTTTGCGATCAAATCGTTGATGCTCCGCAATTGCGCCTCCAAGTCCATCCGCGCTTTCGCATCGCTGCTTTCGGCCGTTTTCAAAAAACGCAAAACCGATTCACTCAATCGCAGCATCTGATCGCGATATTGTTCGCGTTCTTTCTCGAACAACTTCAGATCGCTGACCGCGTTCAACAGTCGCTGCTCGAGTTTCGCGCGGTCCTCATCGGCCGACGCCAGCCCAAGCGCTTCCATGCGCAACTGCAAGTCGGAAAATTTCCTTCGAAATTCTTCCGCCTCGGCGTTCGATTGCGCCAGGCTGTCGGTCAACGTCCGCACCGATTCCTGCTGCAACGAAAGCTGCCGGCGCAATTCTTCGTTTTGCGACAACAACGCATTCGCGGTCACTTTCGCTTCCGCGGTCTCACTCTTTTTGGATTCTGACAAAGAACTATTCCCTTGCGCGTATACCGCCGAAGCGGCAACCACGCACCCAATTGCAAATTTCAAATTGCAGATTGCAGATTGTCGCCAATCCACCGCTACAAATTTGAAATTTGAAATCTTCAATCTGAAATCATTTCGTCACCTTCGCCGTGTGCGAACCGTGTTTCTTGAATATGCGCGTCGGCGAAAACTCGCCGAGCTTGTGGCCGACCATGTTCTCAGTCACGAAGACCGAGATAAAAATCTTGCCGTTGTGCACCAGAAACGTGTGGCCGACAAAATCCGGCGTCACCATCGAACGGCGCGACCACGTTTTCATCGGCTTTTTCGCGGCCGATGAATTCATCTTGTCGATTTTCTCGAGAAGCTTCGGTTCGACGAAGGGTCCTTTTTTTAACGATCTTGCCATAAAGTCAAATGCGCCTCGTTAGGCTTTCTTCTTGGATTTGCGCCGTTCCATAATGAAACGGCTGCTCGGTTTGTATTTCCGGCGCGTCTTGAAACCTTTCGCGAGCTGTCCCCACGGACTCACCGGGTGATGACGCCCGCCGCCACCTTTTGATTTACCCTGGCCGCCGCCCATCGGATGATCGATCGGATTCATGACCATGCCGCGCACATGCGGACGTCGGCCCTGCCAGCGTGTGCGCCCAGCTTTGCCGCTCGCAACGTTCATGTGATCGACATTCCCAACCTGACCGATGGTCGCGTAGGACTCTTCAGAAATTCTGCGGATTTCGCCGGACGGCATTTTCACGAGCGCGTAACCGCCTTCGCGGTTGTTCAACGTCGCTTGTTGGCCTGCGCTACGCGCGATCTGTCCGCCGCGTCCGGGCGTGAGCTCGATATTGTGGATGTTCGCGCCGAGTGGAATGACGCGCATCGGAAGTGCATTACCAAGATCCGGCGGCGCATCTTCGCCCGCCATCACATGCGCGCCGACTCGCAATCCATCCGGCGCGAGAATGTAGCTTAGCTCGCCATCCGCATATTTAATAAGAGCGATGCGCGCCGAACGATTCGGGTCGTATTCGATCGCGGTCACTTCAGCGGCCACGCCACGCTTGCGACGTTTGAAATCGACTTTGCGATAATGTTGTTTGTGTCCCCCGCCGATGTGACGCGAAGTCAGCCGCCCGTAATGATTGCGACCGCCCGTTTTCTTTTTCGGCTCGATCAGACTCTTCGTCGGCTTCCACTTCGTGATCTCATCGAAAGCAGGAAGCGACTTGAACCGCAACACCGGCGTGAGTGGACGGAAATTTTTGAGAGCCATAACTTAAACGAGCTCGATCTTCTCGCCCTCCGCTAAAGTCACGATCGCCTTTTTCCAGTGCGCTTTGCGTCCGTAATCCGCGCGACGTTCGCGTTTCTTTTTGCCGGCGTAATTGCACGTATTCACGTCGATCACCTTCTTGTGAAATAAGTGCTCGATCGCTTTCTTGATCTGAATCTTGTTCGCGCGCGGATTGACGCGAAAAACATATTTGTTGTGCTTCTCGCTCAACAGCGTCGCCTTCTCAGTGAGCGATGCGTTCTGGATCAAATCGTACGGTTCGTTCATTTCCCGTTCGTCCTCTCTGCCAAATGTTCGAGCGCCTTCGCCGTCACGATGATTTTGTCGAACGCGAGCAACTGCTCCGCATTCACTTCACGGGCCGTCGCCAATCGCACCGGCTTCACATTGCGCGCCGATTTGTAGGTATTGTCGTCAAACGAATCCGAGACGACCAAAACTTTTTTCGCGTCCGTCTGCTTTTTGACTAACGAAACAAAGCCTTTGGTCTTAACTTCCTTGACCGCGAACGTATCAATCGTCAGCACATCGCCCGCGCTGATTCGTTCGCTCAGCGCTTTTTGAAAGGCGAGTCGTCGCACTGTCTTCGAAATTTTCTTTGAGTAATCACGCGGCTTCGGTCCGAAAACGACACCGCCCTTGCGCCAGATCACCGATGATTTGTAGCCTGCACGCGCACGACCAGTTCCCTTTTGTCGCCACGGCTTCGCCCCGGAGAAAGCAACTTCCGCTTTCGTCTTCGTGCTCGCGGAACCGGAACGACGCGCCGCACGCATCGCCACGACCGTTTCGTGCAATGCCTGTGTGCCCTTGCCGCCTTCGATCAAATTGATCTTGGCTTCTTTCGCCGCGGCCTTCGTTAAAGCTTTCGCGCTCATTTTATCGGACGGTTATCGCCGGCTTCTTCGCCGCCTCGGCCTCGTCGTGCTTTCTGTGCGCTTCGTGCGCCGCCCGAATTGTTTCCGGATGCTTGATCGCCGGCCTAACGACAACGTAGCTGCCGTTGGCACCCGGCACGGCGCCACTAACCAGAATGATTTTCTCCTCCTCGCGCACCTGCATGACCTGCAAATTCTGCACTGTCACACGTTCGTCACCTAAATGACCCGGCATGCCCATGTTCTTCCAAATCCGACCTGGCGTGGAGCGATTGCCGATTGCGCCGTTACGTCGATGCGTTTTCGAACCGTGCGCCGCGCCCTGGCCGTGGAAGTTATGCTTCTTCATCACACCCTGAAAGCCCTTGCCCTTCGAGCGGCCGATCACGTCGACAAAATCGCCCGGCTTAAATTGCGTCACACTTAAGTCGACATCGCCTTCCGGCACATCAACCCCGAGGCGGAACTCACGGACAAACTTCTTCGGCTCAACGTTCGCTTTCTTGAACCCGCCTAACGAAGCTCGGTTCAAGCGCGATTCCTTTTGTGTATGAAAGCCAACCTGCACGGCAGAATAACCGTCATTCTCACTCGTTAGGCGACGCACGAGCACGTTATCGCCTGCCGCGATCACGGTGACTGGACGCATCTTGCCATTGGCGTCGTAGACGCTGGTCATGCCAATTTTTTGTCCGAGTAATCCGATGCTCATGATCGCTTATTTTGTCATCCTGAGCGCAGCGAAGGATCCCGCAATGACGCCCAATGTTATTTGTGAGGTTCTTCGCTTCGCTCAGAATGACGGGTTAAAGGTTTAAATCTTGATCGTGATGTCCACGCCCGCAGGCAGGTTCAACTTTTTCAATTCATCCACCGTCTTCGCGGTCGGCTCGATGATGTCGAGCAGGCGCTTGTGCGTGCGGATTTCAAACTGATCCATCGACTTTTTGTCGACGTGAGGAGAACGATTCACGGTAAATTTTTCAATCAACGTTGGCAGCGGGATCGGGCCGGCGACGCGCGCGCCGGTGCGTTTCGCTGTCTCCACAATGTCGACCGCGGATTGATCGAGCATTCGATGGTCGAACGCCTTCAAGCGAATACGTATGCGTTGACCATCAGCCATAAATTACTTCGTCTCCTTCTGGTCGAGGATCGCGCTCACCAAATTTCCCGGCACCGGTTCGAAATGCGACGGCTCCATCGAGTAGCTCGAACGACCTTTCGATAGCGAACGAATCGCGGTCGCGTAGCCAAACATTTCCGCGAGCGGAACGTCCGCATGCACGATCGTTAGGTTGCCGCGCGTTTCAATGCTGTGGATACTGCCGCGGCGCCGACTCAAGTCGCCGCAAATATCTCCCTGATATTCTTCCGGCGTCAGGTTTTCCACCTTCATGATCGGCTCGAGCAAAATTGGTTTGCCGATTTTGAAACCGTCTTTCATCGCGAAAATCGCGGCGAGCTTGAATGCGAGTTCGTTCGAATCGACTTCGTGGAAGCTTCCGTAAACAATATCGACCTCGACATCGACGACAGGATATCCGCCGAGGACACCGTTGAGCACCGCTTCCTCGATACCTTTCTTGACCGCCGGAATGTATTCCTTTGGAATGATGCCGCCGACGATCTTGTTATTAACGACAAGACCTTTGCCTCGTTCGGTCGGACGAACGTCGACTTCGACGTGACCATACTGACCACGACCACCGGATTGTTTGATCAACTTGCCGACGCCGTGCGCGCTGCTCGTGATCGTCTCGCGGTAAGCGATCTGCGGTTTGCCCGCATTCGCGTCCACTTTGAATTCGCGAAACATGCGATCACGAATGATCTCTAAATGCAATTCGCCCATGCCGGCGATGATCGTCTGTCCGGTATCTTCGTGCGTGTAAACACGGAACGTCGGGTCTTCTTCAGCCAAACGTTGCAGCGCGATGCCCATTTTTTCCTGATCCAATTTTGTCTTTGGCTCGATGGCCATTGAAATGACGGGATCAGGAAACGTCGGCGGCTCGAGCAGGATCGGATGATCCTCATCGCACAACGTGTCGCCCGTCGTAATGTTTTTGATGCCGACGATCGCGGCGATGTCGCCTGAGTAACACGTTTCGATGTCTTCGCGTTTGTCGGCTTGAATCTGAATGAGACGCGAGATGCGTTCGCGTTTGTTCGTGCGCGGATTGTAAACCGTATCGCCTTTGGAAAGTGCGCCGGAATAGACGCGGAAGAAAACGAGTTTGCCTACGAATGGATCGCTCCACAGTTTGAAGGCGAGCGAGCAGAAATTCCCGTTGTCGTCCGTCGGCGCCTGCATTGGCTCGTGCGTGTCGGGCTCCATTCCTCTGGCGGGGGGAATGTCGAGCGGGCTTGGCAGATAATCGACGACGGCATCCACCAGATACTGCACTCCGATGTTCTTCAATGCCGAACCGCCGATCACCGGCACAAATTTATTCGCGATCGTCTGGCGACGAATGCCAGCTTTCAGCATTTCCGGCGTAACCGGTTTCTCCTCGAGGACGACGTGAGCTACCTCGTCGTCAATGTTGGAAATCTGCTCCACCAAATCGTTGTAGGCCTTTTCAACTGACTGGACGTGTTCCGCGGGAACATCCGTCACTTCGTAAGTCGATCCGAGCTGGTCGCTGTCGGAGTAAATGATCGCCTTCTTATTAATAACATCGAGCTGACCTCGCAGCTGATCTTCCCGACCAAGCGGTAACAGAACCGGCCACGCATTGGCGCCGAGTTTATTATGAATGCTCTTGACCGACATCTCGAAATCGGCGCCGACGCGATCCATCTTATTAATGAATGCGAGCCGCGGGACGTTGTACTTCGTCGCCTGACGCCAGACTGTTTCCGATTGTGGCTGCACGCCTGCGACGCCGTCGAAAACCGCGATCGCGCCATCAAGAACGCGTAACGAGCGTTCAACTTCCGCCGTGAAATCGACGTGACCCGGCGTGTCGATGATGTTGATGCGCTGCTTGATTCCTTCGAAAATTTTGTAAACGCCTTCTTCTTTTTTCTGCGACCAACTGCATGTCGTCGCCGCGGACGTGATCGTGATGCCGCGCTCGCGTTCCTGTTCCATCCAGTCGGTCACGGTGGTGCCTTCGTGCACCTCGCCCATCTTGTGGATCATGCCGGTGTAAAACAGAACGCGCTCGGTGATCGTTGTTTTGCCGGCGTCGATGTGCGCCGCGATTCCGATGTTGCGCGTGCGCTCGAGCGGGAATTTCCGATCCGGCGAATTCGGATTCGCTGATGCTTTCTTCGGTTCCATCGTCGCGGTCGCCATAAAATTACCAGCGGAAATGCGCAAAGGCGCGATTGGCCTGCGCCATTTTATGAGTGTCGTCGCGTTTCTTGATCGCGTTGCCCTGGCCGGCGGCGGCATCTTTCAATTCTTGCGCGAGTGCAGCGGCCATCGGCATGCCACGACGATTGTCGGCGTATTGGACAATCCAACGCATCGCTAAAGAAACCTGACGCGCCGGCGCCACTTCCATCGGAACCTGATAGGTCGCTCCGCCGACGCGGCGTGATTTTACTTCGAGACGCGGCCGGACATTCTCCAGCGCCTTGTTAACCACTTCGAGCGGATCAACCGCGTCTGAACCTTCGCGCGATTTATCGATCGCGGTATAAACGATCCGTTCCGCGAGCGATTTCTTGCCGCGTTTCATCACGGTGGAAATAAGACGCGCGACCGCCGGACTCCCGTAACGGGAATCGACGCGCTCTTCTTTTTTGTAAACTTTCCGCCTCCGTGACATGTCTCGTTCTAATCAAAATGTTATTTCTTGGCGTCCTTTGCCGCGGCCTTCCCCGCGTCACCGCCAGCGCCCGCTTTCGGACGCTTCGCGCCGTATTTCGATCGGCTTCGCCGGCGTCCATCTACGCCTAACGAGTCGAGCGTGCCTCGCACAATGTGATAACGCACGCCCGGCAAATCTTTCACCCGTCCGCCGCGCACGAGCACGATCGAATGCTCCTGCAGGTTATGCCCTTCGCCCGGGATGTAGGCAATCACTTCCTGGCCATTCGTCAATCGCACTTTTGCCACTTTGCGCAGAGCGGAGTTTGGCTTCTTCGGCGTGCGCGTCATCACCTGCACGCAAACGCCGCGGCGCTGCGGACAATCAGTCAGCGCCGGTGATTTCGATTTCACCGAAACTTTGCGTCGTCCCTTCCGAATAAGCTGATTGATCGTTGGCATTTTCTAAACAAAGCGCCGCCCGAACCGGTGAGGGTTTGAGCGACAAAAAAGCCGCACAGCACGCGTATTAAACTGTCACGCGCCCGATGCGGTGAGCCGTCACTATAGGGGCGAATTTTACTGTCGCAACAATATTTTAGCGCGTCGCGAAACACGCGGCGGCAGTTAAATCACCGAAGATGAAATTCCCGCTAAATCAGCGATACAATCTACGGCGCCGCGAGGTATTTTTTCAACTCGCCCTGTTTTTCCATCTCCATAAACTTTTCGACGTCCGGAATGGTCAGCGCTGGATTTCGCTTTTTCATCTGCTTGTAAGTTTCGATCATTTCCGTTACCCCGGAATACGGGTCGTCTTTCTTTTCGTTCCGTAGAAATTGCGCGTCGACATCGCCCACGACGAACGCATCGAGCAAAAGCGCTCGATCTTCCTTCATCACTTTCAGATCACTAAGGAACGGCACCACCTTCTCAGTGATTTGGACTATCACGCTATCGTTTTTCTCGGCGAATCGGCGCACAATCTCGCCGGCGGCGCGCCCGCGCGGGGAAAGCGTATCCTGGCGAAAGACGGTAATCGCGCCGCGAGCCATGTCTTTGGTTAATAACACCTCGGGCTCGGCCGCGTGCGAATGGAAAGCGACGAAACTGATGACACTGAGAGCGAGCAATGTTTTCCTCATAAGACGCATACGACGTTACGGTGGACCATTGATCTTATAAAGTCGACCAAACAAATTGCCGCCAAATGACGAAAACTCGGCGGGCGCGCTGACTTGAGAAAAACCCAGCCTTTACTGGTATCTCTCATGAAATATAACGCTCACGTATAAAAATAGTTGACACGGACACATTAAATCTGGCAAACCATCGGAAATCTAAACCACCCAAGGAGTCCCATTATATGAGCCCATTCAACAAAAAACTTACTCCCATTGACGGCCGTCTCGCAGCATACGCAACTCTCGCGGGTGCCGCGCTTGCCGCGCCCGCAATCCCAAGCGCAGACGCTACCATTGTTTATAGCGGCGTCGTGAATTACTCCATCAATGACGATTTCAACGGTCTTTACATCAACTTCGTGACCGGCGCGACCGGCACAGCTAGCGGCGATGTCCCCGGGGCAAACTTCAACCCGTACGATGGCGGAAGTTTGCAATTCTTTTGGAACGGCGGGATGAACGGCGGACTTAGCCTGGACGCCAGCACTTACGCGACGCTGGCATTCGGCACTCCCATTACGTCCGGCAATACATATCTTAACACGACATCGGCTACCGCGACGGCGGCTTGGCAGGCGGGCTCGAGCCTTTACCTTGGAGTACGGCTAACAAACTCGATGACTAACGTCACCAATTACGGATGGGTTCATCTCAACACAACCGGCACCACCGGGTTTCCGGCAACAATCGTCGACTACGCGTATGAGGACAGTGGCGCGTCAATCACGGCGGGCCAGGTCCCAGAACCGACCACCTTCGCACTTCTCGGTGTGATGGCGGCCGGCGCACTCGGTGTCCGCGCATGGCGCAAACGCAAAGCCGCCTGATCACGGATTAGTATTTCTCGAAAGCCCGCGCGGATGAAGTTTCGCGCGGGCTTTTTGTTTTTCGGAAATGCATTTCACACTGCGTCTTGCCCAACATCGTTTCTGACTTGGAGTCGGGCATAAAGATGATTCTTCGTTTTGCATGTGATCGCCTCATGAGTGCGACCGGACTGCGCGAGCAAAAACATCGGATCGGCTTGCGATCGCACTGTTAATCACGCTCGCGGTGTTGCCGTATTTGCAAACGCTCGGCCACGATTTCGTCAATTATGATGACAATCTTGTATGTTTCCGAAAATCCGCATGTGCAGCAAGGCCTGACCTTCGACAGCATCGCCTGGGCGTTCACGACGGCGAAGGGCGGCAACTGGCATCCGCTGACCTGGCTCTCACACATGGCTGATATCTCTGTGTGGGGCAGCAAGCCCGGCGGGCATCATTTCACAAACATGATCCTGCACGCGGCGAATACGCTGTTGTTGTTTCTTGTTTTCTCGCAAATGACCGGCGGCATGTGGCGCAGTGCGCTCGTCGCAGCTCTGTTTGCTGTGCATCCGTTGCACGTTGAATCAGTCGCCTGGGTCGCGGAACGCAAAGATGTTCTGAGCACGTTCTTTGGTTTGCTCGCGCTTTGGGCTTATTCCAAATATGCGCGCGCACCTTCAATCAAAAAATATTTGCTCGTGGTCTGTCTGTTTGTGCTGGGGCTAATGGCGAAGCCAATGTTGGTAAGCTTTCCCTTCATCCTATTGCTTCTCGACATTTGGCCCCTTCGGCGATGGAGACTTTGGAGAATCGATGATCAAGAAGCAGTCGCTCTGGAACCGAAGCCCACCAATCGTATTTTGGTGGAGAAGGTCCCACTGCTGATCATTGCAGCGATCTTCAGTGTTATTGCGTTTGTCTCACAAGGCGCTGCAAAGAACATCTCCAACAGCGAAGCACTTCCGTTCTCCGGTCGCGTTGCCAATGCGATTGTTGGGTACGTTTTGTATTTGGAAAAGTTAATCGTGCCGGTGAAGCTCGCGGTCTTCTATCCTCATCCCGGCCATTGGCGACTCACTGTTGTTGCCCTGAGCGCACTCCTGCTCTTGATCACCACTGCGGTCGCGATCTTGTATCGTCGTCAACTTCCATGGCTGCTCATTGGCTGGCTCTGGTTTATCGTTACGCTTATTCCAGTTATCGGCCTGATCCAAATCGGCTGGCAATCGATTGCTGATCGATACACCTACGTCCCTTCCATCGGCATTTTTATTATGGCTGCATGGAGTATTCCGGCGACGGGTGGTGTCTTCGCGACGCGTGCACTCATTGTAATTGTCTGTACGATTGTTGCCGCACTCTCTGTCCTAAGTTGGCAACAGGCTTCCTATTGGAAAGATAGTCGCACGCTGTTTGCGCACGCTGCACGTGTCACTCACGGCAATTACATCGCCCATGAGAATCTTGGCAACGCGCTGGAGGCTGAAAAAAACCTCGATGGTGCGCTCAAATTATACCGGCTCTCTGCCAATGAACGGCCGAAGTATGCGAAAACCAAGATTCACGAAAACATCGCTAATGTGTTGCTCCAGGAACAACGCAACGAAGATGCATTGGCGGAATTGAGGTACGCGATACATCTGAACCCACAGTCTTCTACTGCGTTTAACAGTATGGGTTCCATCATGCTTATCGACGGACGAATCAACGACGCCGCAAATTACTTTCAAACCGCCGTTAAGCTCGATCCCGATAACCTTGCTGCTGTAATTAATTACGGCATGACTCTCGTGAAACTCGGGCGCTGGAATGAAGCAATTGCGCAATTGGCCCCCGTCGCTCGAGCTGCGCCTAACCGCATCGTGGCCCGAACGTATTTTGCCCGGGCGTTGGCCGGCCGTGGCGATTTCGATGAAGCCATCGCTCAACTGCAGCAAATTCTTCGAATGAAACCCGATTTCGGCCCAGCCCGCGACGCCTTGCAACAAATCCAATTGGAAAGAGGACAGCAGCGCGGCCCTTTGCCTTCTGAAAATGAATCGGCTTCGCCAACGACATGATCCTTTCAGGCGCTCGCTTGTTGAAAAATATAGCGGTCTCGTAAAAAAATAGTTGACAGGGATGTTTCAAATCTGGCAAACCATTCGAAAACCCAAACTACCCAAGGAGCCCCAATGAGCCCATTCAACAAAAAACTAACTTCGATCGACGGCCGTCTCGCCGCATACGCGACACTTGCCGGAGCCGCGCTTGCCGCGCCAGCAATCCCGAATGCCGATGCCACTATAATATGGAGTGGCCCGGTGAGTATTAATATCCCGAGCTCGACTTCGGGCGTCTATTTGAATGTCGTGACTGGTGTGTTCAGCTCGACACCGGCCTCTGCTCCCGGCTGGGATGTGAATCCGTGGAATGCCAGTGCCTTGGCCTTTTTTAATCCTTCGACCCCTACCGGTGGCGTTTATGTTGTCAATGCCCCAGGCGGAACGTCCGCGACTCTGCCCGATAACCTGCCGTATCTTGCGTATTCGATCGGCTCAGCCAGTGGGTACGGCTCGGGAAATGCCGAAACGACGGGACCTACGGCCTTTAATCTCAACAGCTCCAACAACCTCGTCGGTTTCCGTTTCGTCGAAGCTACCGTCAACGGTGGAGCAACCTGTTACGGTTGGCTGAGAATTTCGCTTTCCGCCACAACCGGATCTCAACCGCGTGCAATTGTGGAGTACGCGTATGACGATTCAGGCGCATCCATCCTTGCCGGCGACGTTCCTGAGCCGTCTACGGTCGCGCTTTTGGGAGTGATGGCAGCGGGTGCTGTTGGCGTCCGTGCATGGCGCAAGCGCAAAGCCGCCTAACGAAATAAGTCTGTTTCGAAAACCCGCGCAGGTGAAAACCCGCGCGGGTTTTTCGTTTCCTGCTTAAAAGTTTTCAGACCGCGTTGATATGCCGAAACAATATCCATAAAAAAATCACGAACTCATAAATCAAGCATTGACAATATTGGTCGAAATTTGGCAAAAGGAGTGAAACCTAAACTACCCAAGGAGCCCATATGAGCCCATTAAACAAAAAACTAATTCCAATCGATGGCCGTCTCGCTGCATACGCAACAATTGCAGGTGCCGCGCTTGCCGCGCCAGCAATCCCGAACGCCGACGCCAATATTGTTTATAGTGGTGTCGATTAACGTCAATATCCCGAGCACAACCTCAGGCATTTATTTCAACATCGCGAATGGCATGTTCTCGACGACTCCCGGCCGGCACGCCGGGCTGGAACCTGAACCCATGGGGCGGCACCCCCTTCAATCTTTGGGCAAATAACTCCGCCAATCCAATGGACGGCGTCGTTACCAACTTTACCGGAGGCATTCCGCCACTCTGGTCGATAATCTGCCGTTCGGAACGCTTATTGACGGCACTTGGACTTACGGGAGGAGCGCCGGCATCGAAACCACAGGGCTCACGGCTATCGCACTCAACAGTTCAAATAATCTCTTTGGTATCCGTTTCTTTAACTCAGTGACGCAGCACACTCGAATTCGGCTGGGTGCGTATTTCGCTTGGGCGCGACCTCCGGCGCACAACCCCGCGCCATTGTCGAATACGCTTATGAAGATTCGGGTGCAGGCATCCTGGCCGGACGTTCCAGAGCCTTCAACCTTGCGCTTCTTGGCGTGATGGCTGCGGGTGCTCGTTGGCGTTCGCGCGTGGCGCAAGCGCAAAGCCGCCTAACGAGATAAATCTCGTTTCGAAAACCCGCGCAGACAAAAATCTGCGCGGGTTTTTTGTTTCCTGATAAGACCTTCCGGACCGCGTTCATATCCAGAAACAATATTCATAAAAAAATCAGGAATCCGTAAGTTAGCATTGGCATTGCTGGTCGAAATTTGGCAAACGATATGAAACCAACTACCCAGGGGAGCCCCACATGAGCCTGCTAAACAAAAAATTAAATCGAATCGATGGCCGTCTCGCTGCATACGCAACACTTGCGGGTGCTGCGCTTGCCGCGCCAGCAATCCCCAATGCCGATGCCACCATTATTTGTAGTGGTCTCGTTAACATTAATATCCCAAGCACAACGGCCGGCATTTATTTGAACCTTGTCAGCGGAGTCTTCGCACCACTCCGGCGCTGGTGCACCTGGCTGGGATGTGAACCCGTGGGATGCAGTGCCTTGGCCTTTTTAACGTTGGGCCAACAATTCCGCGGAAGCGACGATGGTGTTGTCAGAATTTTACCGGAGGTTCGTCCGCCACTCTTTGTGATAATTTACCGTTTTGCACACTCAATCGACGGCAGCCTGGGCTTACGGTCAGAAGTAACAGTATCGAAACAACTGGGATCTACGGCTTTCAACCTGAATAGCTAGCAACAACCTCGTCGGCATTCCGTTTCATTGAAGCACCGCCAACACCTGCATCTTTCGGCTGGATCAGAATTTCGCTCGGCGCAACATCCGGCTCTCAACCGCGCGCCATCGTCGAGTATGCCTATGACGATTCAGGCGCTGCATCCTCGCGGGTAATTCCTGAGCCGTCCACATTCGCGCTTCTTGGCGTAATGGCTGCTGGTGCTCTTGGCGTCCGTCAATGGCGCAAGCGCAAAGCGGCATAATCGTTTGGGATTCGTTTTCGAAAACCCGCGCAGACAAAAATCTGCGCGGGTTTTTCGTTTCTGCTAAGATTGTTCGATGCTGAGCGCACCTGATCGCCGTCGTCTGCTCCTCGTCGGATGGGATGCGGCGGACTGGCAGGTCATCCACCCTCTTGTCGACGCCGGTTTGATGCCCACTTTGGAAGGGATCATCAACACGGGAACAATCGGCAATCTCGCATCGCTCTCTCCGATGCTTTCGCCGATCCTCTGGACGAGCATCGCGACGGGAAAACGCTGTTACACGCATGGCGTGACTGGTTTTGCCGAACCGCTGCCCGATCAATCCGGCATCAGGCCAGTCGGCACGCGCTCGCGCCGATGCAAAGCGTTATGGAATATCCTTTCGCAGTCTGGCCGGCCCAGCGTTGTTTGCGGGTGGCAGGCAAGTCATCCGGCAGAACCGATTCGCGGCGCGATGGTCTCGAATCTTTTCTGCGTGCCGCCGGCAAACGCCACGCCTAACGAGTGGCCGATTCCCGCAGCGAGTGTCGAACCACCGGCACTGGCCGAAAAATTGGCCGACCTTCGCGTGCACCCGTCGGAGATTGAAGCCCCACCGCTCCAACAATTGATTCCGCGCGCGGCCGAACTCGATCAGACCGATCCACTCGTTAGGCACCGGCTCGGTTTTCTGGCGCGCCGCCTCGCCGAAGTGATCAGTGTGCATGCCGTCGCCACCGAGCTGCTGGAAAATGAGCCATGGGATTTCGGCGCGATTTACTACGAGTGCATCGACCAGGTCGGCCACGAATTCATGTCATTTCATCCGCCGCGTTTGCCGGAAATCTCGGAAAACGAATTCGAATTCTACAAGGATGTCATGACGGGCATCTATCGTTTTCACGATTTGATGTTAGGGCGCCTGCTCGAATTAGCGGGACCAGACACGCATATCCTGATTGTTTCGGATCACGGATTCGAAAGCGGAAATCGGCGGCCACGTGGGCCAATTGAGCCGGCAAAGTGGCACCGGCCGCAGGGAATTTTCGTGCTGAAAGGGCCGGGCATCCGCGCCGACGCGAGAATCGAAGGCGCAACTCTGCTCGATATCGCGCCAACGGTGCTGACGTTGCTCGGACTGCCGGTCGGCGAAGACATGGAAGGCAAAGTGATTCTCAGCGCATTCGATGAATCGCCGCAAATCGAGCGGATTCCGTCGTGGGAAAATGTTGAGGGCGAAGACGGACGTCTGCCGACTGAAATCGAAGATGCAAATCCGGCGGCGGCGCAAGCGGCGCTGCGCCAGCTCGTCGAGCTTGGCTACATCGCCGCGCCTACCGATGAATTCTTGCGCACGATTGACGTTGGTCAAAGCAGAGGCTGATTTCAATGTTGCGGCAAGTTTGTGCGAAGCCGGCCGCCTAACGCGAAGGAAAGGAAATGCTCGCGAAACTGATCGCGCGAAAACCAGACGAACCGCAGCCGCGATATTGGATGGCTTTCGCACACGCATGTCTGGCTTCGCAAACACCGGAAGACGCGAAACCGGCTTTGGAAGCGCTGGAACGTACGCAGCCTGACGCGCCACAAACGCTTGTCCTGCGCGGCGTACTGGCCTGGGAATGCGGGCGACCTGGAAGCATGCGCGGAGGCTTTCCATGAGGCGGAGCGAATCGCGCCTAGACGATGCGACCACGCAAACCTATCTTGGGCCGAATGTATTTGCGTCAGCGAAAATGGAACGAGGCCGAGCGCGCATTTCGGCGGGCGCTTGATACTCGATCCCGATCTAGCCGGATGCTCACTACGGATTAAGCGTGGCGTTACCGAGGCAAAATTTTGTCGAACAAGGAATCGATCATGCGTTGCTGGCGGTGGGGCTTGCGCCATGAATTTCCGGAGGCGCATTTCCAGCTTGGCGCGTTGATTTCACGACTCGGCTGGTATCGAGCGCGCGGTGCAAGCCTTCGAGTTCTCTCTGCGACTGCGGCCCGGCTTTGTCCTGGCGCACCGTTATCTTTCGACGCATTTATGAGCGAATCGGCCGCTCCGACCTTGCGGATCGTCATCGTGAAGAAGCTAAGCGACTCTCTTGCGCTTGAAACGCCGCAGCCGATTCACCGATTAGTTAGGAATGTTTATCATTCAATCTGAGACGTCACAGCATTTCAGGTGTGCGCCATTTAGAAATTCAACAATTCAAAATTTTAACGATCTAACGTATGCTCGTAACTGACCATGGCTGCGACTAACGGAAACTACGACGTTGCGATTATTGGAGGTGGGCCAGCCGGCAGCACGGCCGCTACCCTTCTAAAAAAATACGCGCCAGAATTGCGCGTCGTCGTGCTGGAGAAGGAAATTTTTCCGCGCGATCACATCGGCGAAAGCCATGCTGACCACGATTGGTCCGGTCCTGAACGAAATGGGAGTCTGGGATGCGGTGGAAGCGGCTGACTTTCCGATCAAAATTGGCGCGTCATACACGTGGGGACGCGACAACGATCGCTGGGATCTTGATTTTTATCCCGTTGAAAAATGGAGCGATGAACCGCGACCAGCGCAATATTCGAGGCCAGCGGCGTTACACAGCATTTCAAGTCGATCGCGCGAAATACGACACCATCCTGCTCGATCATGCTCAATCTTGCGGAGCCGAAGTGCGTCAGGGAGTGAAGGTAGATGAAGTGCTCGTGAACGGTAATCGCATCGAAGGATTAAAGCTCCAGACGGGCGAAACAATCACGGCGCAATATTACATCGATGGCTCAGGCACATTCGCTATGCTTCGCCGTGCGCTGGGCATTGGGATTGATCCGAATCTCGAATTACGAAACATCGCCGTCTGGGATTATTGGGCCGGCGCCGATTGGGCCGTGGAATTTGGCCCAAGATGCAACGCGCATTCAGATTCGCAGTCTCCCTTACGGGTGGATCTGGTTTATTCCGATCGGCTCGGATCGAACCAGTATCGGGCTCGTCTGTCCCGCTGAATATTATAAAGATGCCGGCCTTAGCGCCGAGGAGCTGTATGACAAATCTCTCCAGCCTCAGCCGGACATTCACAGATTGTTGGCACAATGCCAAGCCGCGAGGCGAAGTCGTGACATGCCGCGACTGGTCGCATCTGGCTGATCGCATTGTGGGGGACAATTGGTTTCTTTGTGGTGAAGCCGCGGGATTTGCCGACCCGATTCTTTCCGCCGGAATGACTCTCGCGCACCACTCGGCCCGCGAAGCTGCCTACACCATTCTCGAACTGCGCCGCAGCGAGCACGATTCGACGTGGCTACGGCAACGCTATGACGAAAAGAATCGCGGAACGATTCGCCAGCACATTCGCTTCGCCCAATATTGGTATGCTGCGAATAGTTGTTTCACGGATCTAAAAGATCATTGCGTCAATATCGCGCGCGATTCTGGTCTCGATCTCTCATCCGCCGGAAGCGTGGGACTGGCTGAGCCAGGGCGGTTTTGCGAACGAATCGGAAACGATTGCGTGCGCCGGCACGTTCGATCCCGGAATGGCGAAAAAGCTTTTGGAGTTGTTCGATACCAAGGGGCGCAAAGCGGGTTGGCTGATCGACGGATACAATGTTTTCAAACTCGATCTGCGCGGCGCCGAAATTGAGCGCGTCGGATTCTTGGAAGGCGGCCGGATTCACGCCCAGCCATGTTACCTTCGCGATGGCCGCCGTCTCCCCGCCACCGGGTTCTTCGGTCGAACAATTGAAGCACTGCGACAGACCTCCGACTTCACCAAAATCATTGAAGTTCTCGACAAAACGCTGTGGCAGTTCCCGGGCGCGTCTCCAGAGAATCGCGACTTCTTGCTTTCGCAACATCTTCAAGTCCTCGAAGTCATGGTCCAGGACGGATGGGTCGAGCGAAAAGTGAATGAGAGCCGTCCCAAGGTGAGTATCAATTCCAACTACCAAGGAATTCGGTCCGGACCCGAAGTGATTGAAGCACTCCGTCGCGCCGGTCGCGCCGATCTCATGCGCTCACGCATCGACGGTCCATTCGAAGACGCGGCGATCTGAAGGCAGACACGCGGCCGGAAATTTTCACGAGGAACTTGTCAGCGCTCACAGTGAGGGGAAACCTATTTTGTGACAAGAATCTTTGAGATCACGGCGCGCGATCGAGAATCGAAAGCGCGATGCGGTCGCCTAACGACCAATCACGGGGTGATCGAAACACCGGTGTTCATGCCGATCGGCACGCAAGGAAGCGTGAAGGCAGTCAGTCCGCAGGAACTGACTGAGCTCAAAGCGCAAATCATTCTGGGAAACACATATCATCTATTCGTTAGGCCGGGACTGGAAGTCATCCGGCACTTCGGCGGTTTGCACAAGTTCATGAACTGGAAGGGCCCGATCCTGACGGACAGTGGCGGCTTCCAAATTTTCTCGCTCGCGAAGCTGCGCAAAGTGACGGAGGAAGGCGTGCATTTCCAAAACCATCTTGATGGGACGCCCACGTTCATCTCCCCGGAAACGGCCATGGAAATCCAGGCAACGCTCGGCAGCGATATCGCGATGGTCCTTGATGAATGTCCGCCTTACCCATGTCATCGCGATTATGCGGCGCGCAGTTTAAGAATGACGACACGCTGGGCCAAGCGATGCAAAGATGTAGTGGCGGGCGTGTCGCCCGCAATTAGAAGCACTGCGGCCGGCACGGCCGCCACTACACCAAAGCAGCTGGTTTTTGGAATCGTGCAGGGTGCGACGTTTGAAGATCTGCGGAAGGAAAGCGCGCAGGCGCTTGTCGAAATGAACTTTGACGGTTATGCCATCGGCGGGGTGAGTGTGGGCGAACCGGAAGAGGAGATGTTTCGCGCGGTCGAGACGAGCGAACCGTTTTTGCCTAACGATAAACCGCGTTACGCCATGGGACTGGGCACACCGCCACAAATGATCGAAATGATCGCGCGCGGTATCGACATGTTTGACTGCGTTCTGCCAACACGTCTCGCGCGCAACGGAACCGCATTCACCGCTCAGGGTACGTTGAATCTAAAGAATGCGGAATTCGCAATGCAAAAAGGCCCTATTGAAGAAGGATGCGCGTGCCCAGCCTGCCGCGAATTCAGTCGTGGTTATGTCCGTCATCTTGTTAAGTCGGAGGAAATTCTGGGACTGCGTTTGATCACCTTGCACAATCTGCATTTTTATCTCGACCTGATGCGCCGGACGCGCGCCGCGATCGAGTCGCAAACGTTCGGCCAATTTCGCAAGCAATTTGTCGGTAACTACAGAACGCGCGAAACCGATCTGGCCGGCGTCAAACTGAGTGACGCCCGCTAAGGGAGTGATTAATGGATTGCCACATTCGCTTTCGTGCTTAAGCTCCCGCTCGCTTAAATTCTCAAATGTTACAGGTATTCCTCGCGCAAGCACAATCAGCCTCCCCCGCCCCGGCGAATCCCATGGGCGGCATCGTCAGTTTTCTCCCGTTCGTTTTCATCTTCATCATCTTCTACTACGTGATGGTCCGTCCACAGCGCCGGCGACAAATGGAGCAGCAGAAATTGATTTCGGCGCTCAAAACCGGCGATAAAGTCGTTACCGCTTCGGGCATCCACGGACTGATTTCGAACGTGAAAGAGACAACCGTTATTTTGAAAGTTGCCGATAACGTGAAAATCGAAATTGAAAAGTCCGCTGTCGGCACCGTCATGAAACCGGAAGCGGTAAAGTCATGAGACGCTTTCCGACTACGCCAGAGATGAAAATGGATTTCACCGCGATCGCCCAATGACTCCCGCGATTACATTTTTCGCCGGCATCGCACTGCTCGTTTTGTTAGGCTGGTATTTCGGCACCGACAACGCATTTCGGAAACGGATGCTCGGAACCGTCCTCACGATTGCGGTCACAATCATGTGCCTGCTCTCGTTGCAGCCGCTGAAGCAAAAAATCCGGCTCGGTCTGGACTTGCAAGGCGGCACGGCGTTTCTGATTCGGCTGGTCGGCGGCGAAAAACAAATCACCAAGGCGATGGTCGACCAGGCCGTGGAGGTCATTCGCAAACGCGTCGACCAATTTGGCGTTGCCGAGCCAGTCATCACACCGACGTATCCGGATCGTATTCTCGTCCAAATTCCCGGTCTCGATGCGGCGAAAATCCAGGAGGCGCGCGACCAGCTTTCGCGAGTAGCGAAGCTCGAGTTCGCGCTCGTCCATCCGCAAAATAATCAGCTGATAGCGGAGATTGAGGCCGGCCGAGGAATTATCCCGCCCGATTATAAATTGGTCACCTACACAATCGACACGGGCGATAAAAAGAAGGTGGAAGAGAAATTGCTCGTTCATCGCCGGCCCGATTTGACTGGCGAACACATCACTCACGCGTTCGCGGCGTATTCGCAGGAGTGGCAAGTCAGCCTCGAATTCGATTCGGTTGGCGCGAAAAAGTTTGACGAGCTCGCAGCGGCGCACTTCCACGAACGCTTCGCCATTCTGCTCGATGGCGTCGTTCAATCAGCGCCGTCGATTAACGCCAAATACTTTGGAGGTCGCGCGCAGATCAGCGGCGGCCGCATGGGTGAAACGGAAGCGCGAAATCTCGCGAGCGTGCTGGAGAATCCGTTGCAGACGCCGGTAAAAATTGAAGAGGAACGGCAGGTGTCGGCGAGTCTCGGCAGCGATTCCATCCGCAGCGGTGTGTATTCCGCGATCGCGGGAATCATTCTCGTGGCCGTGTTCATGATTCTCTACTACCGGCTCGTCGGTTTCATCGCCATCATCGCGCTCCTGATCAACTGCATAATGGTGCTGGGCGCGATGGCGATGTTTAACAGCGTGCTCACGCTGCCGGGCATCGCGGGATTGATTCTCAGCCTCGGTATCGCGGTCGACGCGAACGTTCTCATTTACGAACGATTGCGCGAAGAGCTCGATCTCGGGAAGTCGCTCAAAACCGCCGTCGACTCTTCCTATGGAAAAGCGTTCAGCGCGATTTTTGATGCGCACGTCACCCAGTTCATCACGGCGGCAATTCTCTACTGGCTCGCGACCGGTCCGGTTAAAGGTTTCGCTCTTACCCTAACGATCGGCATCGTCGCTTCGATGTTTTCGTCGCTGCTAATCACTTACACCTGTTTCCAATGGGCGTTTGCGGCGGACTTGATGAAGCGCGTCACGATGCTGCATCTCATTCGCGCGAAAAGATTCGATTTCCTGGGCAATGCGCGGCCGTTTATCCTCATCTCAACCGCGTTGGTGGTATTGAGCATCGGTGTGTTCGCATACCGCGGGCAACGCAACTTCGGCGCAGACTTCAAAGGTGGTGACCTTCTTGTTCTCGCGGCGAATCAGAAACTTACGCCTGATCAGATCCGTACGGCTCTCGCTAACACGGGATTGGAGAACAGCACGATCCAGTCAGAACGCGTAGCTGACCGGGATTTGATCAGCATCCGCGGTGATTACGGCTCGGCCGATAAGATTAAAGCGACATTGACAAAGGCGATGCCCGATGCCGGACTGAAATTCGAAAAGACTGACCACATCGGAGCTCTCATCGGCAAAGAGCTGGCAACGAAAAGCGCTTTCGCGCTGGCGCTCGGTTTGGCCGGCATTTTTGTCTATGTAACGTTTCGCTTCGAGACCTCTTTCGCGGTCGGCTCACTTGTAGCGCTTGCTCATGATTTAATTATCACGCTCGGGATTTTCTCATTCAGTGGGCGCGAGCTGTCGTTGATCATGGTCGCTGCGATCCTGACGATCGCCGGCTATTCAATTAATGACAAAATCGTCGTCTTCGACCGAATCCGCAGCGCCCTGCGCGAATCGCTCGGCGGTTCGGTTGCAGAAATTATGAACAAGGCGATCAACGATACGCTGTCACGCACGATTCTTACTGGCGGGACGGTCTTACTCACCGTGCTCGCGCTCTATTTCTTCGGCGGTCCGGTGTTGAATGATTTCGCCTTCTCTTTTCTCGTGGGCGTCATTGTCGGAACCTACTCATCGATTTTCATCGCCTCGCCCATCGTCCTTTGGTGGACTCGAGCCCGGGGTGGAAGCGCTGCGAATTTGCGCCGCGAAATCGCACAAAAGGCGGCGGCCGCGAACCCGACAGCCTGATTCTGGGTCCAAAAAAGCCTTTTTAGAGGGTTTTATTCACAATAGTTGACGCCTCCCGGGCTGGTGGTAGGATCACGGCGCTCGTAAACTTTCTAAATTTCCAATCCAGGAGACATTCATGCCAGAGGTAATCGTTCGAAAAGGTGAGCCGGTGGACCGGGCGTTGAAGCGTTTGAAGAACAAACTCGATGCCGAAGGAATACTGGAGGAAGTCCGTCGGCTGCGTGCGTTTGAAACTCCCAATCAAAAGAGCCGGCGCAAAGCCAAGGCTAACGCGAAACGCGGTCGCCCGAAGTTTCGCTTCAATCCTTCGTAATGTAGCTGCCCCGAAAGCTTTCGGGGCAGTTGTGTGCTTGCCCTGCCGCTGAGAGAGCGGCAGCTACCTACTCGCATTCGCACACGATCCTAAACCCAAGATCGTTGCAGCTGTAGTTTGGTGCATTTGAGCTGCGCGTCGTCGTGCGCAGGCTATGGAAGCGCGATTTCCAGCTCCCTCCGCGCATCACTCGCTTGGTTCCGTTTGCTGGTCCGTGCGGATTTACTTTCGGCGCTCCCTTGTACGGTTCGTAATAATCAAGGCACCACTCCCACACGTTTCCGGCCATGTCTTCAATACCAAAGGGGCTAACCCCTTCGGGAAACGAGCCCACCGGAGAAGTCTCAGCGAAACCGTCGTCGAGGGTGCGATCACTCCAGGCAAACACCGTATTTTTGTCGGCAAAATTCGCCAGGTTCGCACTGCCGGCGTGATTGCCCCACGGATATTTCCGGCCGTCATTGCCGCGGGCGGCGTATTCCCATTCGGCTTCTGTCGGCAATCGATATTTGCGCCGCTCGCGCGCGCTTAGCCATTGGCAAAACTTCATCGCATCCAAACTGCTTACATAAATGACGGGATGCCGATCCCCCACCGCGGCGGCACGTTTGCGAACGTGACCCGGATCAAATTGCTCGTACTGCGCATTGGTGATGAGATGCCGCGACATATAAAAACGGCTTACCATTACTTTCGTCAACGGCCGCTCGTTAGGCGCAGCGTCGACTGACTCAGTCCCCATCGTAAACTCGACGCTCGGAATAAAAACCATCTGCTCGCCGATGGAATTGTCGAAATTGGAAAAACGCGCGCGTTCCGCTCTGACGTCGATAACAAGTTTCGGTGCTGCATCAGAACGTTCGGCAGTCTGTGCTGCGCCCGCCGTGACCGGAGTAACCTTACGAACTACAGGCGGAGGAACCGGCGTCGCCATGGCTTTTTCTTCCACCTCTTCGAGATAAACATCGACCATATCCTCGGCGTCGCCGGGCTCGATACCGAGATTCTCGGCCATGTTTATAAAAGCATCACGCTGGTCATCAGTCATGGCATCGCTATCCAAACCGCTGAGGCGAAGCATGCGCATGAAATCGTCGTTCTTGTTCAGCGAAGGCTTTGCCGCACCATTCGATTCCTGGGTCTTACCGATTTCATCCGGATCGATTCGTTTCGCGCCGGAATCTTTTAGTTCCGTCTCGATCAAGGCGACCATCTCATCCTCTTTCAATCCGAGTTCGCCGCCAAACGCAATGAGGTGGCGCTCGTCGTCGGTGCGCAGGACGTGGTTGCCCAGGGCAAACGCAAGATACTTTTGAAATTCAACGATTGCTTCCTGATGCGCTTCCTCGGCCAACTCTTCATCCAGGATGCGCCGCCGCTCCGGGTCGAGCAGCTCAACGCGCGCCTGCGTAAGATAACGCGACGATTCCTCCAAACCCGAGCGCAACATCTGCGCCAGCGGATTACTGGGCTGATTCTTGAGCGGCAGTTTCTTTTGCCACCAGCGCAACAGCTCGCGGCAATGCTCCTCGATCAGTTCGTTACTGGGGTTGGTGTTTGGATCGAGGCAAAGACGCTCGTATAAGTTCTTCGACTTATACCGATTCCATCCGTCCCATTTCCTGGGATCGTCCGGCAAAGGAATGGGGAAATGGACGTCGCATTTGATCATCGCTATGCAACATGCATCTCTCCGATTCCGGTCGCGGCCTCTTCAATTTCACTCGGCGCCAGACCAACGTTACGCTCGATCGTGACCTTCTTTTGGTTGCCTGCCGCAGTAACACCAACCTCAAGAACCTGATTCGTGTTGTATTGGTAAATAAGCTCAACCGGTGAACCTTTTGGCAGAAACGGAGGTAACTCGACATCGCAAATACCGAGCGGCGTGCATTCCTGCGGCACTGTGCTTTCGCCCTCGACGATCTTCACAATCACGCGCTGCATGTTTGCGCTTGCCGTCCCGAATGAATTTCGCGCGACAGCCGGAATGGCGTTCATCTTACGAATCATCGGGAAAACATATTCTTCCAGGTTCGCCTCATCCCAAAGCACAACACCGAGCGTATGCGACGTAATGTTCGTTACCTGAATTAAACCGCCTTCGCGTGAGGAAAATTGCTGGCGCGTGTCGTCAGGCAGCATTTTCTCTCCTGAAACATCTTCTTCATGCAGAAGCGAAAGGATCGCCTGCACTGCCGCGCCAATGGCGACGGCTTCGTCGGGATTTACATTATCGACAAGTGGCGCCGCCGAAAGTTGTGAGATCATCTCGCGCACCATTGGCATGCGCGTCATACCGCCAACGAGAAGCACCTTGTCGAGCTGATCCCAACTCATCTTCGCTTCCTGCATCACAATTTCGCAGATCGTTTTGCATTTCTCGATGAGATGTCGCGTCTTCTCTTCGAATTCGGCGCGCGTGATTTCCACCTTTACGCTCTTGCCATTGTGGTTGGCCACGATCGTGGTGCGATCGCGGCTGGAAAGCTGGATCTTGGCCGAAAGCGCGCGGCTCTGCAGGTCCTGATAGCTCTGCAAATCAAGCAACGGATTTTCGCCGTGGGCACGGTCGAATTCCTCCGCCACATAATTAACGATGACGTCGTCCCAGTCTTTGCCGCCTAACCGATGATCGCCGTTCGTCGCGATCATTTGGATCTTGTGATCGTGGATCCGCATGATCGTGACGTCGAACGTGCCGCCGCCAAGATCGAAAACGAAAACAGTCTGGTCTTCGTCCAGTTTATCGAGGCCGTAAGCCAGCGCTGCTGCGGTCGGCTCGTTAATAATCTGGAGAACATTCAGTCCGGCGAGCTGGCCCGCCGTGATGGTCGCGGTGCGCTCCGCGTCATTAAAATATGCCGGAACGGTGATCACTGCGTCCGTCACCGTTTCCTTCAAATATTTTTCCGCGTCGGCTTTGAGCTTTTTGATGATGAGCGCCGAAAGTTCTTCGGCCGAATAAACCTTGCCGTCGAATTCGCGATGAAATTGTTCTTTCGGCTTGCCGATTTCGCGCTTAACGAAATCAACGATGCGCTCTGGCTCCGCGACAGAATTATTTTTCGCGAGCGTACCGACGATGACGCTGCCGGCGTCGTACAAAATAACCGACGGCGTGATGCGTTCGCTCTCCGCGTTAGGAATGATTTGCGGTTTGCCGTAGGGATCGATGTGCGCCACGACTGAGAATGTCGTTCCGAGGTCGATTCCTACTGCTTTTCGATGCGTCATAGAGAGGTCGATTAAATGTTTTTAACAAAAACGCCGATCAAGTTCTCGCGACTGCAAGTGCAGTTTCCATGCCCAACGCAGAGGAAATCGAATTGGAAAAAAATCGCGTGAATCATAGTTAGTTGTAACGCTTCGCAATCACTTCTTCGGGCCGCAAAACGCCGTCGCGCCAGAGGAAGCCGCGCTTCAGTCGCATAACGATTCGACCATCTTCCTCCGCGAAATCAGTTGGTTCGTAGCTGACCACTTTGTGCAGCGCCAAATCAACGACGTCCTTCTGCGGAATCTCGGTCACCTCCAGCCGATGCAATATCTCGATCAGGCCGTGAATTGTGTTTTCAAGATTGTCCGCCAGGCGCTTGAGTGAAGCGCGCTTAGCATCGCCTTTGCCCGCGGCTGTAAGTTGCGCGGAAAGCGAACTCAGATCATCGAACAAAACAATCAGGTCGCGGATGAACGGTTTCTGGAGCGATTCGTGCAGAAAATTATCGCGATATTTTTTCAACTCGTGATGCATCGAATCGAACAGCCGTTGATTTACACCTTCGGCGTTGCGAATCGCATCGAGTTGGCCGTCGATGCGTTTGAATTGTCGCGCCAGATCAAAGATGTCCGTTATCGGGCGCGGATTGGCCAGCTCTTCCATCCGCTTTGCCAGCGTCGTTTCCATGTCGTGGATGCGACTGTTCAACGCGTAGAATTCACGCGCAATTTGTGCGAGCAGCGTCGTCACGGCCGCATTAATAGCGCCAGTGTTTCCTGGAGTGTCCGGCAATTTTTTTTCCGCTTCTGCGCTCAACTCCTGCATCGCAGAAGCGAATTCGCCCGCGATGGTGCTTTCGATTTCGATTTCGGCTTCGGCTTCGGCTTCGAACACTATTTCCCTTTCGAGTAAAAGTTTCGGATCGCCTCAACCAAGCCGGAAATATCGTGGCGACGCGCCTCGATATCGACGGTTAGGCCGCGCTCGCGTGCCGTTCTCGAAGTGATGGGCCCAATGCTTGCGACCTGCATGCTCTTTGGCCATTCCAGACCGAGCGCGAGAAAATTTTCCACGGTCGAGGAGCTGGTAAAAGTTATGAGATCGGCGCCTTCGTCCACGAACCGGCGCCGCGCGCCTGTAACGTCGCGCGTTTCCGCCACCGTGCGATAAGCGAAACCTTCGTCCACAATTGCTCCCAGCCTTGTAAGTTGCTTGGGAAGCACGTCCCGCGCCTGCTCGGCGCGCGCGAGGAGAATTCGCAGGTTCTCGATCGTTCCCTGTTCCTGAAATGCGCGAACAAGTCCTTCCGCCACAAATTCTTCCGGCTCCAAATCCACGTGCAGGTGGAAGCTTTTCACGCGCTGCGCGGTGCCTGGCCCAATCGCCGCAATACGAGCGCCGCCGATCTCGCGTGCATCATCGTAGAGTTTGTAGAAGAGATCGAAAAATGCCGTCACGCCATTGGGACTTGTGAAGACGATCCAGTCGTAGGAGTGGGCGTCCTGAACCAACTCGGCAAATGCGCGCAGGTCGGTCGGCGGTTGAATCTCGATCGTCGGTAACTCAAACACGTCGGCACCCAGCGCCCTCAATTGTGTGCTCAATGCACCGGCCTGCGCTCGAGTTCGCGTGACGACGATTCTTTTGCCGGACAGCTCGCGGTTCTCGAACCATTGCAATTTCTCGCGTAATGAAACGACCTCGCCAAATACGGCGATAGCGGGCGCGGCAAAATTCTGTTCGCGCGCTTTTGCTGCAATATCCCGCAATGTGCCGACGAGCGTTTGTTGCTGGCCCGTCGTTGCCCATCGAATCAGGGCAACCGGCATTTCGGACGAGCCACCGTGATTCAAGAGTTCGCGCGTGATCGTATCCAGTCGCTCCATTCCCATGAGCATGACCTGGGTTCCGCCAAGTTGAGCGAGCGCTTTGAAATCAATCGAGCTTGTTTCCTTCTGCGGATCTTCGTGTCCGGTGAAAAATGTGACATGCGATGCTTTTTCCCGATGTGTCACCGGAATTCCGGCATAAGCAGGACCGGCAATGGCGGAAGAAACGCCGGGCACAATCTCGAAAGGGATTCGCGCGGACGACAGAGCGAGCGCCTCCTCTGCGCCACGCCCGAAAAGAAATGGATCGCCGCCTTTTAGCCTAACGACTTGTTTACCGGCGTTCGCTTTTTCCAAAAGCAATGCGTTGATGTCATCCTGCTTCAGCGTGTGCGCGCCCGCCTTTTTTCCGGCGAAAATAATTTCAGCATCTTGTCGCGCCCATTTCAGGATTTCGGGATTGCACAGGTAATCGTAAATAATTACGTCCGCGCCCTCGATGCATTCCTTCGCGCGCAAAGTCACAAGGCCGGGATCGCCCGGTCCCGCCCCGAGGAGGAAACATTTTCCAACTTTAGACTTGGCCATACATCATTGCATAAAGCGACACCGCGATTGCTTCCGGCTCATGTTGTTCCAGGGAAAAGCGCGTTTCGCCGGTCTTTGGTTCATTCGCGCTGTCACTGAAAATCTGCGCTCGCAATGTCATCATTCCTGATTCGATCGTCGCGATCACTCCAACCGGCGCATTGCAGTCGACCTGAAGAAGGCGCAGAAATTCTCGCTCCGCGCGCAAGCACGACAAACTCGGCTGATGATTGACCGCTTGGGCAATCTCGCCTGTCATGGCGTCCCCTCGCCGCACTTCCAACGCAATCACACCCTGACCACCGGCCGGCAAAAAATCAGGCGGTCGCAGATACTGGATGGATAAATGTTGTTCTTTAAAGTCCAAACTGTGTTCAGACAGATCATAGCCGAGGCGCTCAAGTCCGGCTCTGGCCAGAACGATCCCATCCCACTCGCTCTCCATGAATTTACGCAAACGCGTCGGAACATTTCCGCGCAGATCAACAATGCGCAGGTCTGCTCGTTTCCACAGCAGCTGATATTTTCGGCGCACGCTTCCGGTCGCAATTTTTGCTTGGGGTAACAGAGCATCGAGGGTTGTCCCGCTCTTCATCGCAAGAATATCTTCAACGTTCGCGCGAGGAAGGGCAGCGCAAATCTTCATGTCGGATGCAGAGTCGCTCGGCAAATCTTTCGCGCTGTGCACTCCGACATCTATCTCGCCCCGGAGTAATGCGTCTTCGATTTCCCTGGTGAAGAGACCCTTCCTTCCCGCACGCGGATTTAGCTTCTCGTTAGGCGATTTATCACCGCTCGTCTTGATAACGCGCGTTTCAATAGCGAGATCGGGCCAGGCGCTTCGCAACGCCTTTTCCACAAGACGGGCCTGCGCTAGTGCCAGCTCGCTCCCGCGCGTGCCGAGCACGATTTTGTTTCCCGGCATTGCAGGTGGAAGTCGCTCGTTACGATTCCGAAACGCGCAGCGATTCGCTTATTGCCGCTGGCGCGCGCGAGGCTGCGGCAATTTGGGTTTCCCCAAACAATGTCGCACAAAGATTCGTCACATGATCGGCGATGATCGCTTCGCCGGCAGCGATCTGCTGCCGCCGCAGTGCGAGCGATTGCTCCGCCACCGCTTGCAGCGAATCGATATCGTAAAGGTAAACGCCCTCGATCTCGTTTACATCCGGCGCAATGTCGCGCGGCACCGCGATATCGATAATGAAAAGCGGCCGATCAACGCGCTCAGAAAGAATCGGGTGGATTTTTTCGCGCGTGAGGAGCGGTTCACTTGAGGAGGTAGATGAAATCAAAATGTCGATCTCGCCACATTGGTCGACCCAGGCATGGAACGGAATCGGACGGGCGCCCACAAAATCAGCCAGAATTGAAGCGCGTTCGTCGGAACGATTCGTTAGGCGCAAGTCGCGCACACCGCGGGAAACAAGCGCGCGCGCCGTTCGCTCGGCGTTTTCGCCAGCACCGACGATCAGGACTTTGCGTCCATTCAATTCACCGAAAATCTTCTGGGCAAGATCAACAGCAGCCGAGCCGATTGAAACAGCGCCACGCGTAATCTCGGTGCGGCTGCGGACTTGTTTCGCGACCCGAAAGGCGCGCTGAAAAAGCCGGTGCAGATATGGTCCGGCTGTTCCGCGTTCGCGCGCGGCCGCGTAAGCTTTTTTAGCCTGGCCGAGAATCTCGGTTTCGCCGACAACCATGGAATCGAGTCCGGAAGCGACGCGGAAGAGATGCTGCACGCACTCCTCTTTCTCGTAGCGGTAGAATGCGTCCTCATTAGAATCGACGGATTCGCCCGCGAGCAAATGCATGATCTTTTTCGTGGATACCTGCCCGCTAGATGCAGCATAGACTTCCACACGATTGCAAGTGCTGAGGACGATCGTTTCCGCGCAGCCCGCCACATCCGCCGCCAATATGCGCGCGCTTTCCGACGCATAACGCTCGCGTGTTTCCACGTTCGCGGTGTGATGGCTGATGCCGACGCAGAAGAGATTCATCACGCGGGATATCGTTGCGAAACGAAGGTGATTCCCCAGAGAACGGACACTGCGACGCTAAAGGCAACGACGCAGAGTGCTGCCACGCGCTTGGGGGCGAGGCGTCGCCAATGACGACCCAGCAAAATCGCCGCATAAAAAATCCAAACTCCAATTGCCCAGATCGTTTTCAGCTGCGGCAAAGGCTGCCCGGTAAAAAACCCGCTTGCCAGCCCGAAAGTGTAAAGAATGAAACCCATCCACAGTAAGCGCGTGATGGCCGCGAACAGGTCGGTCAGAGGTGGAAGATGATAAAAGATCGAATGCAGTTGGCGCGTCTTGAGTTGCCGCTCCTGCACCAGGTACATAACTCCGGCGATACAAGCGAGCGCGAAGATACCCAAGGCAACGATGGAAATCGAAGCATGCATCTCGAGCCACGGATTCACTGGCGCCGTGGATGGGTGCGATCGATCAATCGGCGCGAGAAGCGCACAAAATTGAATCAAAAAAATTAGCGGCGCCGTGAACCCGCCCATGAGCGAAAGCCGATAGCCAGGGCCGATGACTAAATAGATAAGCGCGACCGACCACGCGAGGAAGATGAATACCTCGAACAAATTCGTGATCGGACATCGATGAATTGCATGGCCACGGATGGAAAGAAACGCGGTTTGAAAAACGAAACCCGCAGCAACGGCGAATACGTTGAAGTGACCGCGGTGCAAAAGTCCGCTGCGCAACGTTAATGCAGTGCGGACAACTGCGGCAAAATAACAGCCGGTCGAGAGAACGATCAAAAAGCGATCCATCGCGATGGTCGAGTGTAGAAGGACGTTCTCCGATTGGCAACCCAAGGCGCATCAAGGAAACAGAAAATGAAAAGGCCGATGCGGCCGGATTTACGCATGACGCTGGCCTTTCGGCCGAGGGAGAACCACGCCACGCTACCGACCGCACCGGCTGACCCGTCACACTCCGACTTCTGGGAGTTTCTACGGGTTTTCGGCGGCACAGTTCGGGAAAATGCCTGTTCGCTGTGACGTTGACGTTTCTTGGGCAACCGCTAGCCTCCACTTCCGATGGCGGATTTGATCGATCAGGTGCGCGCGGCTGTGCGCGACGTTCCAGATTTCCCGAAACCCGGAATCGTCTTCAAAGACATCACTCCAATTCTCGGCGATGGCAGATTGTTTCGCGCTGCCATCGATGCGTTTTTGGACCGCTGCCGCTACATGGAAATCGACAAGATCGTCGGCATCGATGCGCGCGGTTTCCTCTTCGGCTCGGCGGTTGCCTACGAGTTGGGAATTGGTTTCGTCCCGTTGCGAAAAAAGGGCCGATTACCCTACAAGACTGAAAGCGCACGCTACTCGCTCGAATACGGTGAAGCCGAAATGGAATTGCACGTCGATGCCATCAGACCTGGTGAACGCGTCGTCCTCGTCGACGATCTACTCGCCACCGGCGGGACCTCCGCGTCGGCCGCCACGTTGATCAACAAAGTGGGCGGCCAACTGCTGGAAGCGCAATTCCTGATCGAGCTGGAATTCCTCAGCGGTCGCGAAAAACTTTCGCCGATTCCCGTTGTCTCATTCCTCAAATACTAACGAGCCGCGCTTTAGCGAACAACGCTCTGTATTTGCCGCTTTTGCTCCGCAATCTGTTTTTGTCCTTTGCGCGCGTTTTGAACAAATGTGTTGTTGTTTCCGAGCATCGACCAGGGACCATGCGGCACTTCGCTGAATTCGACAAAGCGCCAGTCGGTCACATCCGTGTCTTGCAGGCCGAGGTAATCTCGCACCGCTGGCGAGACATCGAGGCCTGCGCCCTTGTTCAAGTTCGGTTTCGGTCGCTCGTTGCCGAAAACATATTGCCAGTGATCTGTGCGAAACGGTCCCGCGTCTTCCCATTGCGCGTAAACGGTGCGGTTGCCTTTGCGAATCGCAACCCAGCGGTCTTTGCAAACTGACACCGCTGGACCCTGATACGCTTCCTTGAACCACGGCACGACTTGCGGCGCTTCCGCACGATGTCCGGTGCTTGCCTTATCGTTGTACGGTAACGCGCAATAAAATGGATTTTGGCGTGGTGTGAATTTAACCGGCGAGTAATTAACGCGCCGTGATGGATTTGGATCATCGAAACCGCCGTAGCTCTGGCCCCAATGCTTGTCCCACGAGCTCGAATGATTCGGCACGGGATTATGTCCGCTCGCGTCTTCGCCGATCCAAAACACCGTTGTCACGATGTCGTTTTTCCACGGAAAGCGCTCGCCGGGTTTCGACCTGCTGGTCGACGGCGGTGGCGTGTAGGCGATCGGATCGACCTTCAACAGAACGTCTTCCGTCAAGCGGCTCGTTTTCTTACTCAGCTTAACCTTGGTCGCCGGCGCCTGCGCTGGAGCCGTCGCAGAAAAGAGCGAGGACACTGAGGAAAGCATAACGGCTATGGTGTGCAGAAGAGTGCCGGGTTTCATAACGTCGAGATCGTGACCAAAGATGGTCGCGCAAAATAGAAATGAGACATCATATAATTCGAGTCCGAATAGTTTGTCGCGCGTATCTGCAGCGACGGGTTATGGTTGCGCCGGAGTACGGCGGGCTTTTTCCAAAAGCGCTTTTTCTTCCGGCAGGAGAGTTGCCTGTTGGCCCAGCTCCAGGAATGGTGCGGCCCGCTCACTATCCCCTACCGCAGCCAGTATGATGCCATAGTATAGCGCGACCGTGGGCTCGCGCAACTGCGCTTCGGAAAATGTGGAAAAAACATTGAGCGCTTTTTTTGGCTCGCCGCGTGCATAAAGCGCGAACGCATATGTCGACGCATAGGTCGCATTCTTCGGATCCTTCTCATGAACATCACGCGCCAGCTCCTGGCCGCGGTCCGTATTGAGTCCGAGCAGGAGCGAAACCTGTGCAAGGTTGTTCTCGATATCGCGATCGTCGGGCCGCCGCTCATTTAGATGAATGAGCACGCGATAAAGATCCTGCGTGTCGCCGGACTTGATGAAATAACTATAAAGGTTCTGCAACGCTTGTTCGCCTTTTGCCGGGTCCTTCGCCACGACCCAAAGCAAATCGATCGCCTCTCCTCGCCAGCCCCACTTTGCCGCTGTTTCCGACAACATCATTGCCTTGTCCGGGTCGGCCGACACTTTTCTGACCGCTTCATTCCACTGCGCGCCGAAGTTCGTCATATCGTTCATCTCGCGAAAAGCTCGCGCGCACAAAGCCAAACGCAGAAAATCCAACTCGCCCCAGTTACGATCTTTTGTCAGGCGCTCGAGACTCTTCCAGTCACGCGCGGTAATGAATGAATCCGACAATGCGAGTGGAATGGATTTTTGCGAGAGTAATTGCGGCGAAAGATTTTTGCTCCAGCTGATCGCGTCCGCGGACATGCCGTGCGTGTTCAGCCACATAATCATGGTCCCGATGGCATCAGGATCCTGCGCCGCGGCCGCTTCCAAATTGCTCACCGCACTTTGCAGCGCAGGGTCTTTCGCTTCGTAGAGCGCAGTTAAAAGCAGAACGCGATCGCGAAAATCTCTTTCCGGAAATCCGTCCAACTGGCGCGCAAGCGCCACCGCGCCCGCGGTGTTTCCATTTCGCAACGCATAATTCGCCAGCTGCCGCGTCGCCTGGCGCCGGAATTGTTTATCGTTCTGCAATTGTTCGAGCGTTTGCTGCGCCTGCGCCCGCATTGCCGCATCGCTCGCGCCGAGTCGAAGCGTGGCGAGACGAAAAGTGTATTCTTTGTTTCCGGGATCAAGTTGTGCCGCAGCATTCAATTCGCGATCGACTGTTGGGCCGTCGCGTTTGGCGAGAGCGAAGTCCGCTTCGAGTTCGTGATAACGCGCGGTATTTTTTGATGTCGCAGCGAGTTTTTCCAGCGCGCCGCTCGCCGTTTTCAAATCGCCAAACCGGATCGCGACTTTCGCCAGCGAAAAATAATTTTCCGTTCCACCCGGATCCGTCGCGACTACGCGCTGCCACAATTCCACCGCTGCGCGCGAGTTCACCCGCTCCGCGATTCGCGCCAGAACGCGCATGCCATTTACACTTTCGGGATTAATCTGGAGGATGCGACGTGCGTCGAGACCGGCGCGTTTGTAATCGCCACGATCAACGAGCGCGTTCGCCTCGGCCGTCAAGCGGCGCACCTGCCAATTGCGAACCTGATGGTAGCCAACAACGGCAAGCACTATAAAAAGAACGAGCGGGCCAATGATCCAGAGCAGGATCTTGAAAAGAGCTCGCTCGCTTTTATCATGAACTTGTTCCAATTTGCTCAAGCTTTCTTAAACCGCGTCAAAGTGCAAATCACCTTTGCTTGCTCCGACGCGCTAACTTTTCGGATTAAACAAGCGCTTGCCGTGCCTGCGCACATCGCGCTTTGCTCGGTAACGGCTCGTCATTTGCTCAAACACGTTCGTTTTCGATGACCGAATCCGCTGTCGCTTCAACGGCGAAAACCCGCTCTGTTCGTCCCATTGGTTGGTTCACCATCGCGATTGTCGGCCTGGTTTGGTTGGAACTGATTTCGCGGTTGCGTCTCGAATGGTCGATCAATCCGCAATACGGCTATGGCTGGACCGTTCCATTCCTAACCGCATTCATCTTTTGGCGACGATGGCAAACGGCGCCGAACGCCACACGCGCGCGCGTGAAAATTTTGCCAGTGGCGGCCATCATCATAAGTGCGCTTTCGCTCATACCGGTTCGCCTGATTGAAGAAGCGAATCCCGATTGGCGATTGATGAGTTGGGCGATGGCGGGAGCGGTAGCGCTCATCACGTTCGCGGTTTTCTATCTCGCAGGCGGCTTTCCGTGGCTGCGCCATTTCGCGTTTCCAATTTTATTTTTTCTGGTCGCAGTTCCGTGGCCGACGCAATTCGAGCAGTTCATTATTCAGGGCCTGATGCGAATCGACACCGCGATCAATGTTGAAATTCTCAACGCAATCGGTATCGCCGCCGTGCAAATGGGAAATGTGATCGAGGTCGGTACCGGTCTCGTCGGGATCGATGAAGCGTGTACCGGTGTGCGTTCACTTCAAGCCACGTTTATGGTCTCGCTTTTTCTTGGAGAGCTCTACGACTTTAGCGTCGGGCGGCGTTTCGTCCTCGTGATGGTCGGTGCGCTCGTTGCGTTTGTTTGTAATCTCGTTCGCACATTTCTGCTCGTCTTTGTCGGCGCAGAACGCGGCGTCGCGGCGATTCAGCGGTGGCACGACCCGGCTGGTCTCTCGATTTTGTTGATCTGCCTCTTCGCGCTTTGGGGACTCAGCATGTTGCTTCGCCAAAGCGAAAGCGGGGCAGGCAGCATTTCTCCTGTTGAATCGAATGTCTTCCCAATCCCGCGCGTCGTGCTCTTCGGCTTACTTGCGTGTGCATGCTCGCCGCAGAAATTGGCACACAGATTTGGTACCGATTGCATGAGTCTCCGTCATCGCGATTGCCGGCATGGAGCGTGACATGGCCAACGCACGCACTCAACTTTAAATCGGTGCCGGTCGCCGAGCAGGCGCAGGAATTATTGCGATACAACGAAGGAGGCGGGGGAGAATGGAAAGCGAGCGATGGCCATCAATGGGGCATGTATTTTTTCCGGTGGCTACCCGGTCGGACCGCCGGCCTCTTCATCAAAAATCATCGGCCCGACATCTGTCTGCCCGCCAGCGGAATGAAACAGGTCGGCACGGAACAGAGAAAACTTCTAACCGTGAACGGTGTCCCCTTGCCCATTCGCTCGTATGTTTTCGAAAACAACGGAATGTCGTTTCACGTTTTTTATTGCTACTGGGACGGGACCGTCCCGAACGCCGCGACGATCAATCAGGAAAATTGGACGGCCTCGGGTCGTCTGCGCGCGGTGCGTGAAGGTCGCCGCGATGTCGGCGCGCAAATGCTTGAGCTGATCGCCGCCGGATTTGACGGCGAAGAATCTGCCGAGCAAGCCGTCCGTTATCAGCTCGAAAACATCATTCGTCGCGGATAAATGGCAAATCCCAAGCACCAAATTCCAAGCGGGTCTTGGCGCGTGGGTGATCGATAGTTGGAGCGTTGGGATTTGAGAATTCCCTGGAACTTGGGGTTTGGGATTTGGGATTTAAGCTGCCACATGATCCTGAGGCGCCTCATCCCCGTTCTCTGTCTACTCATCGCGGGATTCATCGGGATCGAATTGTTCGCGCAACCGCCGCCGTTATCTTCGCCACCGCAACGCACATTCAGAGTCGTCTTTTGGAATATCCAATGGTTTCCCGGCGGCGGGCCGAGCGCAACACGGCGCCAGGAAGCGAAACAGATCGCATCAGTCCACCGTGATATCGGAAAAATCGACGCCGATGTGATCGGAATGGAAGAGGTCCGCAACTTTGCCAGGCGGGGATCGCGGTGCAGCCGCTGCAAAATTTCAAAGTCGACGTTTGCTCAAATTTTCCGCCACGTCCCGATCAGAAATCTGGGCAACAGGTTGCGATTGCCAGTCGACTACAAGCGGATAGTGCGTGGTCGGAATTCTGGAAAACCGGCGGGAAAATTCTTCCACCGCGCGGTTTCGCGTTTGCGGCGTACGACATTGCGCCGAAACAACTGTTGCTCGTTTACGCGCTGCATCTGAAAAGCAATCGCGGACCGTTGCGGGAAAACATCGTCATGCGAGAGGAATCGATCCGACAGCTCACTCTGCACATACGCGCGATGAATGACATCTACGGCAAACTGGGCCGCCTCGCCTGGATTGTTGGCGGCGATTTCAATACGTCACCGGACAACGTCAAACTCGCCGCGGAAAAAACGATGCCGGCGTTGCGCGGAGAAGGTTTCAGCTGGATTTGGGAAAATGTTCCGTTCGCAAAACGCTACACGCGTTTACCCGATCGACGTTACCCACCCGCCTGCGATGATCACATTTTCTATCGTGGGCTCAGATTGAAAGAAGCCGCTGTTCTCAACACGTCTGCGCAATCCAGCGATCACCGCGCGATCGAAGCCACATTTGAATTGCCGCCTGCTTCAAAGTAGGCGGAGTGCCTGCCTAACGAGCGCGTCTCATTCCACGACCGACAATCCTTCGTGCGCCAGCTCGAGCGTTTCGATTGCCACCTCGTTCGCATCCGCTTTCAATTGCGGGCCGGAATATTTGCACGGGAAAGCGTTGCGCGCGCGCCAGGCAACAATCGGCTCATGATTTTCATTCAGCAGGTTAATGACGATGTCTCTGCGCTGAACTGTGCTCATCTGCGCACTATTGAACCATTCGAAGAATTCATTATCGCCCGCGACAAGACCGCGCTTGAGCACGATGTTTCCGAACTTGCGCAGGCCTGGTATTTTTCGGGGCGTCGCTTCCGGATCGCCGCCTTCGCGATGCTCGATAACGACTATCTCAGCCTCAAGCCCCGACACTTCCATCACGCCGAGTCGCGTGCCGCCCCATTGTACGGTGAAATGGTAGTTTGGCCGCGGATACTGGCTCATGAGATGCCGTAGAAGTTTATGAAAAAAAGCGCAAACGCGTTGAAGCAATGAGCGCATGCTGCGTCTTCAACGCCTCTATTTCAATCCAGAACTTCTAAAAACGGCTGAGAAAGTTTCCCCGCCGCGTGGCTTCGCGTTTGCTACCTGAAAACCATTCGGAATCCAACGCGAGATATGGCCATGCCTAAAGAATCGATGCGCCTACCGGATCATCGTGCAGCCGAAGCAGTCTTCCAACTTCCGGAACCTTGAACAACAAACGATAACCATATGAATTCAAACAGACCCAGCCTTATCGCCCTTCTTTTTCTACTTGTGGGAGCGTCCGGCATTCACGCCGCCCAGAATGCGAGGCAAACCTTCCTTAACCTCCCACTGCGTTTTGAGGAAAATAACGGAACCTCGGACGCACGTGTAAAATACCTTGCTCGCGGGCCTGGCTACACACTCTTCATTACTTCTAACGAAACAGTTCTTAGCGTGCGGAAGACCGAAGCACAGGACTCCACGGTTTCTGATGGGAAGAACCGCTCCATCGCTTCACCAAAAACTCATGCGGATTTCGTGCGAGTGCGAGTGGAAGGCTCAAACCGCGCAGCGACTTTTCGGGGTGAAACCAGGCTGGCCACATCCACCAGTTATTTCATCGGCAATGATCCGACAAAGTGGCACACGGCGGCGACCTACGAGCAAGTGCGTTGTGAAAGCGTTTATCCCGGCATTGATTTGCTTTATCACGGGAAGCAACAGGAATTGGAATATGATTTTGAATTGGCTCCCGGCGCCGACCCGAAACAAATCACGCTGCAGTATGAGGGAGTGCGCCGATTGCGCGTGGACAAGGATGGTTCCTTGGTCTTGAAACTCAACAGCAGCGGCGAACTTCGACAGCGTCGCCCGGTCGCCTATCAAATCGTGAACAGTCAACGGCGCGAAGTAGCAAGTCGCTATGTGGTCAAAGCTCAAAGGAGAGTTGTTTTCGAGCTCGGCGACTACGATGCCTCAGCGCCGCTTGTGATCGATCCGCCGGTGTTGAGTTATTCTACTTACCTCGGCGGCAATGGCTCAGATAGCGCAACTGGGATTGCCGTAGATACAAATGGGTTTGCTTACATTGTCGGAAATACCGGCTCTACCGACTTTCCAACTGTCGGTCAGTATCAGGGAGATCAAACCGGCACCGATGTTTTCATAGCAAAGTTCAATCCAAGCATGAGTGGAGCGGCATCGCTTCTTTATTGCACCTATCTCGGTGGCAGCGACGTTGAGAATGGGAATGCCATAGCGGTGGATGCATCCGGCAACGCGTTTGTCACCGGTGTTACTGCCTCAACTGATTTCCCGGTCCTTAATCAATATCAAGGCGACCAGGGATTGATGGACGTTTTCGTGGCCAAGCTTAACACCAACACAACTGGCGTAGCCTCGTTAGTTTATTCTACCTATATAGGCGGTAGCAGTGACGAAGTTGCTACCGGCATTTCCGTTGGCGGAGGAGGTAATGTTGTCGTCACTGGCTGGACTGACTCGGCTGATTTCCCCACGCTCAACCAATATCAAACTAACCAGGGCAGCACGGATGTTTTCGTAGCCAAACTCAATCCCAACACAAGCGGTGCAGCGTCACTGCTCTATTCCACTTACCTTGGTGGCGACGGCGCCGATTTCGGCAATGCGATTGCGGTTGATGGTAATGGCGTGGCTTACGTTACCGGCTCGACCTCATCGACAAATTTTCCCACCTTTCACCAGTATCAAACTGATCAAGGGAATTCGGACGTTTTTGTCGCCAAGATCAATCCCTCTCTCTCGGGAGCAGGCTCGCTTCTTTATTCAACGTACCTCGGAGGAAGCGATGTTGAGGATTCCAACTCAATTGCCGTTGATGGCAACGGTTACGTTTATATTACCGGCCAGACAAGCTCGACTAATTTCCCGCTGCTTCATCAGTATCAAGGCGATCAACCGGGGCTGGATGCTTTTGTCGCTAAGTTCAACCCGAACCTTACGGGCGTGCCTTCTCTTCTTTACTCAACCTACCTTGGCGGTAGCGGAGCCGATTACGGTTTTGGTATCGCGATTGATTTCGATGAAAAGGTGCTTGTCGCAGGGTTAACCACCTCCACCGATTTTCCGCTGGTGAATTCAACTCAGGGTAATCAACCCGGAGACGACGCTTTTTATGCAAAGATTGATACCAGGACAAGTGGTACAGCGGGGCTGCTGATTTCGAGTTACCTCGGTGGAGATGGAAGTGAATACGCCACTGCTGTTGCCGTACGATCGGGCGATATCTACCTGGCAGGTCAAACCAACTCCACTAATTTTCCGAAACTCAATCAGTATCAGGCCCACCAAATCGGCACTGATTGCTTTTTCACGAAGCTATTAGTTTTCGATCTGCTCGGCGCGGCCTCACGCAAAATACACAACGGAACGCCCTTTGACATTAATCTACCTCTCGCCGGGGATCCCGCTGTGGAATGCCGCCGCGACGACGCCGGCTTCACGTTCGTCTTTACCTTCAACAGTGATGTCGCGAGTGGTAACGCGAGCGTCACGGGCGGAATTGGCAATGTCTCCGGGACACCGATGTTTTCGAGAAAGACGATGACGGTGAATCTGGCAGGCGTAGCTGATGCGCAAAAAATCACCGTTACCCTAACCAATGTCATGTCGGCTAGCGGAATCGCCCTTCCGATCACCTCCGTAAGCGCAAATATTCTTCTCGGCGATACGACAGGAAACAAGGCGGTCAATGCATCCGATGTTGCGCAAACGAAGGCGCGATCCGGTGCGGTGCTGGACACGACGAACTTCCGCAGCGACACGAATGTGAACGGGACCATTAACGCCTCCGACGCCGCGCAGGTGAAGGCGAACTCAGGTCACGCGTTGCCTTAATCCAGAAATTTTCCGGGATTGAGAATGTCGTTAGGGTCGAGAGTGTGCTTGAGCGCCCGATGCAGCTCGCGCGAAACATCGCTCGTTGCCTCCGGCCACCAGCGCTTTTTTGCCAGACCAATTCCGTGTTCGCCAGTGATGACGCCGCCCCAGGTGAGGACCTGCGCGAGAAGTTGATCGAGCGCGCCCTCAACTTTCTGGCGAACGGCGGCCTCACGATTGTAGCGATCGGCCATGATGTTGACGTGAATGTTGCCATCACCGGCATGACCGAAACACGCGATCGGGAAACCGGACTTTTGGGAAAGCGTTTCGGCAAACTCGATCAGATCGACGAGTCGACTCCGCGGAACCACAACATCCTCGTTGAGTTTCGTTAGGCCAGTTGCGCGTAATGAATTGCTAAATTCGCGACGCAGCGCCCAAAGCTTTTCCGAATCGGCTTCGGTTGTAGCTATTTCGAGCGCCGTTGGATTCCTGCTTGCCACCAGTTCCCGCAACTTCGCCATTTCTATCTGCACGGTTTCGGCCTGCCCGTCGAGGTCGACCAGCAAATGAGCGTTTCCTGGCGGAACTTTTCCCGCCGCGGAATCATGTCGCGCTGCTTCAAGTGTGAAATGATCCGCGATCTCCAGCGAAGACGGTAGAAATCCGGCCGCGAAAATCTTCTGCACCGTCGCGGCAGCCTCCGGCATCGATCCAAACGAAACCGACAGTGTCGCGCGCGCCGGCGGCAATGGCAGCAGGCGAACCGTGATTTCGGTTACGACGCCGAGCATTCCTTCCGAGCCGACAAACAGACCGATCAGATCGAATCCGGTTTTGTTCTTATGCACGCGGCCGCCGGTGCGCAGAACGTCGCCGTTAGCCAGCACCACTTCGAGACCAATGATGTAGTGACGCGTCACACCATATTTCAAACAGCGCGGCCCGCCCGCGTTCGTCGCTACATTTCCGCCAATGCTGCAATCGTGCAGACTTGCAGGGTCCGGCGGATAAAATAATTTTTGTTCGCGCACCTTTGCTTGCAGTTGTCCCGTGATGACGCCGGGCTCGACGATGGCGATGGCATCATCAAAACTGATTTCCTTGATCCGGTTCATCCGCACGAGCGAGAGCGCAATGCCGCCACGCTCCGGCACGCAACCGCCGACATAACCAAAACCCGCACCGCGCGCTGTAACGGGAATCTTTTCTTCGTTCGCGAATTTAAGTAGCGCGCTGACCTGTTCAGTCGATTCTGCGAATACGACAACATCCGGTTCGTGATGCGCGAACCATTTGTCGCCGGAATGTGCTGCGCGTGTCTCGTTATCCTCAGCAACGACCTTGTCGCCTAACAAGTCGCGTAGTTCACTGGTTAGGGCCATAAGCAATCAAGGACGGGCGCTTTTCAAGCGCCCTTGTTCAAGTAACGGCGGTTTGGAAACCGCCGCTCCTTGGTGACGAAACGTGTAATCATCACATCCCCATGATCTGATAACCGCCATCAACGTAGATGACCTGGCCGGTGATGGCCGCCGCGCCATCGCTCGCGAGAAAGACTCCCATCGCCCCAAGCTCGGCCGGTTCGCAACTGCGTTTCAGCGGCGCACGCTCCTGATAATGCTTCATCATTTGGGAGAAGCCGCTGATCCCGCGCGCCGCTAGCGTCTGCACCGGACCGGCGGAGATACAGTTCACGCGAATTTTTTTCGGACCGAGATCGTACGCCAGATAACGCGTGCTCGCTTCAAGCGACGCTTTGGCCACGCCCATGACGTTGTAGTGCGGCACAACTTTTTCCGCGCCGTAATAGGTCATCGCTACCATGCTGCCCCCGTTTGTCATCATCGGGGCGGTTTCGCGCGCAAGCGCGACTAACGAGTAGGCGCTGATGTCGTGCGCCATGCGGAAAGCTTCACGGGTTGTACTCACGAAATCGCCCTCGAGCGCTTCCTTCGGCGCAAATGCGACGGAATGCAGCAAAAGATCGAGTCGCTCCGTTTGTCCGCGAACTTTTCCGAAAAAATCCGCGATCTCTTCGTCTTTGGAGACGTCACACGGATAAAGCGGCGTGCTTTCGCCAAATTCGGCGACAAGCTCCTCTACGTTTTCCTTCAGACGCTCGCCTTGATAATTGAAGATCAATTTCGCGCCGGCCGCCGCCCAAGCTTTCGCGATTGCCCACGCGATGCTGCGTTTGTTCGCGACGCCGAAAACGACGCCGGTTTTCCCGGCGAGGATCTGTTCCTGCATAAGAAATACTAATGCGCGCTATGCTGCACAGGCGATAGCGTGACGACGGCAAACACCGGACAACATTTCCCACAATGCATCCAGCACGCGTTGCACTGAATGATAAACCACGTTCGCATTATCCGCAGTCACATGAGAGGCAAGCATGTCACGCTCGGCCGCTGCATGTTGCGTGTCCGCTTCGATGTGAACGCTGAAATAACGGTAATGTTCCGGATCGGTAATCGCGTAATGTTTTTTCAAGCCATCGATCTTCGATTCGCACACCGCTGGAATCTGAGATTCGTAAGCGTAAAGCCCGGCCAGACCTTCAGCCGTCGACCTGTCGCGACAAACAGAGCGGAACGTTTCGATCAAGTTCAATGTTTCCGCGCGCTTTTCCGATTGTTGAACTCGCTCGCGCGAAACGCCAAGGCCTTCGGCAAATTGCAGCCACAGCTCCGGATGGTTAGGCTCGCCCGCTTCTTCATCAATCAGGTTCTTTAAAATTTCTTTGCGCGCCGGCTGATCATCACAATGCGCGTGAACGGCGGAGAGATAAGTCGGGAACGCGGCGACGTGGTGATAATACTGCTGCGCGTAATCCGCCAGCGCGGCCTTGCTCAATTCGCCCCGGGTCCACGCAAGATAAAACGGATGGGTGAGCAGATGCTTTGCGGAGATTTGCTGGTCGATCAGTTCAAGCGGCGTGTTCATAGCGCGACCCTATTTCGTTTGTTTAGCTGACGCAATCTTTCCTAACCAGCCTCCCGTAGCCTGCAGCGGTGCGAGTTGTCTCTCGCGCGTGATCCAGATCGCGACCGCTTTCTGCGGAATATCATTGTTCGACGAATCAGTTGTAATGGTGGCGATGAGTGTACCGGCATCGTTGCGCAGAACCTGAGATTGTTGATGGAGAACAACAAAGTCGTGCTGCAATTGGCGCCCGTTGTTTTCTCCACCACCGATCTTCCTTGTGATTCCACATCCAAGCAGCGCGAGATGCGCTTCGAAATCGATCCGCGCATCCGTGCGATAAAAAATCGAAAATGTTTTCTCATCCGTCGTCGTTGCAGACAGGACGCCGGCATTCGTGTTGTTAGTTCTGGTTAATTGCCCACCACGAGACCAGCCGGCCCAATCTTCTCCATTACGAACGAACTGCGGCGTGTAGACAGAGCTGCTTCGCAGCAGCGACGCGTATTCGTATTGCCGCGCGGTCCAGTCCCGGGAAGCGAAACGATCGCGCCACCCGAGCCGGTCCCAATAATCAACATGGAACGCCAGCGGCACGAAATCTTTCCATAACCCAGGATCGGATTTCAGTTTGCTCAGCCAGGCTTCGGCTGGCGGACAACTGCTGCATCCTTCTGAAGTGTAAAGCTCGATCAGCGCAGTTTGTTGATTGCTGCTTTGGAAACGCAATTCATTGGCAGCGCAAATTGACGCCGCGAAGAAAGAAAGAAGCACAAAAATCCCCAGCCTCATCTCCTTCGAATATCATGTGCGACGTTGCAAATGCCAGCGCCATCAAGGAGCAGCGCTTTTCAAGCGCCGTTTTAGTTAGTTCGGCGGTTAAAAACCGCCGCTCCTTGGTCGCTGCTCGTTAGGCTACGCTTCACTCGTTAGGCTGATTTGAGGATGTGTTTGATGCCACGAATCGGAATCACCACCCAGGCCGGACGATGATTGAGCTCATAGCCGATTTCATAGACGGCTTTGTCCAGCAAACACGCCTTGAGCAAAACCTGCAGCTCGGCTGTGCTCTGCGGAATGAAAACCGCGCCGTCCGTGGTCGTAAGATAGCGCTGCAAAAAAATGCTGCTGATTTGCCGGTACCAAAGGTCGGCCCAGCGTTCGAGAAACGGAATATCCTCCGGGCGCATGGATGGCTGCCAAAGCGCGCTGTAGGCAGCGTATTGAAATGAACGCATCATGCCGGTGACATCGCGCAGCGCGGAACGTTTCAGTTTCCGTTCGCTCAGCGGACGCGCTGGTTCGCCCTCGAAGTCGAGAATGACAAAATCTTTTCCGGTATAGAGCGCCTGGCCGAGATGATAATCGCCATGGATACGAATTTTGGCCGCGCCGGAATGCTGTTCGAGGATGCGCTGTTCGTAGGCGAGAATTTCTTTCTCCGCCCCAAGGACTTCTTCGGCTTCGCCACGGAGTTGCTCGGGAATATCGACAATTTTTTTTCTCAACAGGGCAAATGTGCGGCGCAACGACGCGCGCATGTTTTGATAAACCGAACGCTGCGCCATCGCGTTGAACGGCTCGGGGGCAAACGCGGGATCTTCCGTGTCTGAGGCCAGAGCGATGTGCAACTCGCCCGTGCGCTGGGCGAGCAGGGCGGCTTTCTCCGGATAGATGCCGCCAATCAACTCCTCCAGCACCGCGGCTGGTGGTGTCGCAGCAGTTTGGAAATCCGCTTTTCGTGCGAGGACGCGCTCATAGTAATTCGCCACTTGATCGAGCGTGAGTTGCCAGCTATCGCCTTCGTTTTGCACGGCGCGTTGCGCGAGACAGACAATTGTCGGCTCCGTTTTTGGCCGGCGATATTCCGCGGCCCCGAGAAACTCGGGCACATTTGGAAAATGGCAGCGCTCAGTGAGAAATCGCGTGATCTCCACATCCGGATTCACGCCGTCTTCGATCTTGCGATAAAGTTTTACGAAGATCGAGTTGTCGAACATCATCGACGTGTTGCTCTGCTCGGCATTGAGCACCTGCGACTCGAGGCCGGAGCTTTCAACGTTCTGCAAGTTCGAGCCGGCGATGCCGCAGAGATCGCCCCGCTTTCCTTGCAAACACTGTTGCGTGGCCAGTGCACGGAAAAGTTCTTCCCGAAATCGATCGTCCCACACAGCGTCCTGCAAAATGAAACGTGCGTCCCGGCTGAACCGCGCAATGACCGCATGCGGCGCATTGCGTAACGTCCAGTTCGCACCTGCGCCAAACGTAATCTTGACAGGCAACGCGTAGTTTTCGGTCGCGCCTTCCAGATAACTCACTTCGAGAAACCACACCCGCGCCGAGTTTGCTTCGCTCGAAATCGGAATCTCTTCCGTGATTTGCACCGCGCGAATCGTCCGCGCCTTCGCTCCAAACCAGCGGCAACCGCGTATGTAGTCGGGTAAAATTTCGCGCTCGAATAAAGCGCGCTGCTCATTCGCGATCAGCGTCGCGATATTAGGTTCGATGCGAATCGTCGGCACCACACGTTTATCGCTCGCGCGCGCGGTGGCGGTTTGCGGTCGCAGCAGGAACCAGTAGTGCGCGTGCGGGCCGAGCGTGATCGAATATGGCGTCTTCTTAATTGGCGGAAAATAATTCTGACTGAAAACTTCCATGAGCGCGGAACCGTCGAACCGTGAGAGGTCGAGCTCAGCCGGTTGCGCGAAACGCGAAAGATTCACGACCACAAGAATCGTCTCGCCTTCATACTGCCGCAGGAAGGCCAGCACTTTTGGATTTTCCGGAAGCAGAAATTCGATCGAGCCGCGCGAGAATGCCCTGAAATTTTTTCGCATCGCGATGACGCGCCGCATCCACCACAACAGTGACGAAAGATTCTTCTGCTGATTCTCAACGTTGACCGCTTCGTAGTGATACTCGGGATCGATCGTGATCGGTAGATAGAGCTGTTGCGGGTTCGCTTTCGAAAAACCGGCGTTGCGATCGCTGCTCCACTGCATGGGCGTGCGACAGCCGTTGCGATCGCCAAGATAAAAATTGTCGCCCATGCCGATTTCGTCGCCGTAGTAGAGCACCGGCGTGCCCGGCATGGAGAAGAGCAGGATGTTTAGCAGTTCGATCTTGCGTCGGCTATTGCCAAGCAGCGGCGCCAGACGGCGCCGAATACCGAGATTGATGCGCGCCGTGCGATCGTTCGCGTAAACGCGCCACATGTAATCGCGCTCTTCATCTGTCACCATTTCGAGCGTGAGCTCGTCGTGATTGCGCAGAAACATCGCCCATTGGCAATTGTCCGGAATCGGCGGCGTCTGATCGAGGATATCGATGATCGGAAAGCGATCCTCCATTTGCAGAGCCATGAACATGCGGGGCATGAGCGGGAAATGGAAATTCATGTGCGACTCGTCGCCGGTCCCGAAATAGGCGACCGCGTCTTCGGGCCACTGGTTCGCTTCCGCGAGCAGCATGCGATTCTTGAAATTCGCGTCGAGATGCGCGCGCAATTTTTTCAAATATGTGTGCGTCTCCGGCAGGTTTTCGCAGATCGTTCCTTCGCGCTCATATAAATAAGGGACCGCATCGAGCCGGAGACCGTCCACGCCCATCGCGAGCCAGAAATCGAGAACCTTTTGCACCCCCTTGTGCACGGCCGGGTTATCGAAATTCAAATCCGGTTGGTGCGAATAGAAGCGATGCCAGTAATACGCCTTAGCCACTGGATCCCACGCCCAGTTCGATGTCTCGAAGTCTTTGAAAATGATTCGTGCGTCTTTGTATTTCTCTGGTGAATCGCTCCAGACATATATCTCTCGCTCGGGCGAGCCGGGCGCGGCGCGCCGCGATTTCTGAAACCACGGATTTTGATCGGAGGTGTGATTGATTACTAACTCGGTGATGACGTGAAGCCCGCGCGCATGTGCCGCATCAAGAAAGGCGCGGAAATCCTCCAGCCTCCCGTAGCTCGGATGCACATTGAAGTAATCTGCAATGTCGTAGCCATCATCGCGCAGCGGCGATGGATAAAACGGCAGCAACCAGATCGCGGTCACACCAAGCTCTTGCAGATAGCCGAGCTTCTCCATCGCGCCGCGAAAATCCCCTATCCCATCGCCGTCGCTATCGTGAAACGTTTTAACATGCAGCTCGTAGATGATTGCATCCTTGTACCAAAGCGGATCGCTCTGCGTTTCGTCCTCGGCCAACTGCATGAGGCTAACTCTTGGCGCACAAATTGGTGCGACGCAATTGACGATCTGTTGTTAGTGCCAATGCGATCAAGTACGCACTCCCACGACTCGAGTCGCAGCCTAACGAGTCTGACTTATCGCGACGCGAGGATTGATTGACTGGCGACGCATTTCCATGTGCCGTCGCGCTTCACCCAGGTGTCGGTAAAACGGAATCGGTGCACGACTACCTGGCCAGCGCGGTTGCGGTTGAGTTGATCGGCCGCGCCGGTAACGACGGCGAGGTCGGCACCTTGAAAGCGGACATCGAGTTCGCGCGCGGTTGTCTGTGGCGGCGTGCCCGGGTTTTCCTTCGCCTGGCGCAGAAGGTCTTTCTTGCTCATGAGTTCTCCCGCCGGCGATGTTCCGACGAAATCATCGGCCACACATTTTTCGATCACAGCCGGATCGTTGAAGGCAGCTTCCCATTGTTTCTCAAGAGCTTTTAGTTCCGACGCAGCGCTGCGTGTTTCCCACCACGAATTTTCTTTTATCGGTGCGGCTGTTGTGGGAGGTGGAGTAGGCGGCGCTTCGGCATGAGCGGGGGGTGTCGCCTCGGCGCTGACGTGCTTCGTGTGCCCGCGTCTCGACCGGGATTTGGTCATGACTTTTTCTTCAGGAGTTGGCGTAGCGGTCGGGGAAACTGAGGGAGAAACCTCGACCATTGGAGTTGCAGCCGGACTCGATAGGGGTTCGGGCGCTGGCGTGGGAGCTGGAGTCGCGTCTATTTTTGGCAGCGGTGTCGGTTCTATCGGGATATCCGTTGGGGGAACTTTACGAAGACGACTCGGTGCAAGCTGCGCGCGCAGTGATGGCGCGATGACAAAGCTCGCGAACAAAAAAGTGCAGAGAAAAAATTTCATCCCGATCCCGCTGAGGAACAATATAACCCGAGCGAGCCGGAAGTATTTTTCGGGGTCACGCCTGCGTCAAGGGTCGTATGTAATCTAATTGAATTGGACGAAAGGTGCCGCTTGCACTTAATCTGTCCGCCGCAATGAAAGACGGGATAAGGCTTGGGGAAGGGGTTGATAACCCAGAGCATTTGCCGGCGTCGCCCCCTCAATTAGAGCCGGACGCTCCGACCGATTTAGACTTAATGCAGGCGATTCAGGCCGAGGACCCTGAAGCGCTCTCGCAGCTTTATGATCGCTACAACGGCATCCTTAAGGCGCTCATCCTGCGTGTCGTGCATAACGAGGCTGAGGCCGAAGATTTGCTCCAGGAAATTTTCATGGAGATCTGGAACCAAGCCAAAAATTTCTCCGCGCAAAAGGGCAAACCACTTGGCTGGATGGTGACTTTGGCGCGACGTCGCGCAATCGACGGTTTGCGTAAAAAGCAGGCTTACGCCCGTGCGGAAGAGCGTTTACAGGCGGAGACGGAGCAACAGCCGGAGGCGTGGGTGCACAATTCCACGGAGGAAGAAATCAACTTTGCCGACACGCGCGTAATCGTTCGTAACGTGATCGATTCGCTGCCGCCGGCCCAGCAGCAGGCGATCGAGCTCGCATTTTTTCGGGGCATGAGTCAGCGCGAAATCGCTGCCAATACGAATACACCCTTGGGGACGGTTAAAACCCGCCTCGAACTGGGCCTGAAGAAAATATACGATGGCCTTAAGGAGTTGAAAGATGAGCTTTGACGAATTCGAAAATCAGGCACGGCTATACGTGATCGGGGCGTTAGAGCCGGAAGAGACGGAAGAATTCGAAACGGCGCGCCGGCAATTTGGACAAAAAGCGGAGGACACGATTGCGCAATGTTACGCACTGCATGAAGCGTTCGCCCTGAGCCTGCAGCCGGCAAAAAGTTCTGCGGCCCTGAAGGACCGTCTCATGAAAATGGTGCGGGACCGCAAAAACCGGGACGGCGCGTAGGCTTTTAGAAACGACTCGTTAGGCGAGAAGGCTCCAACCCTATCCTTCGACCTCCCGCAGAATAAACTCCTGCAGAAATCCGTAGAAGTTTATCTGGAACAGACTGAGATCGCGCCGTGAGCCGATGGGCGACCGATAGTGATCGCATAGTTCGCGTTCATTGAAGTTATTCTTCGCCGCAATGACCAGCCGCGCCTGGTTCAATGCGTTCAACCATGCTTCGGTGTGTTCGACCGGAATGCGCAGCGTGCAATTGGCGAAGGGCTTCTGGTTTCCGTTCAACTGCTGGAGATCGCTCGCGACCGTTTCCGTGGCGGATTCAAACAGGCGACGCAGGCCCGGCTGAACGTAAAGCTTCCATTCGTCACAGATCTCTTTCTCGTTAGGCTGAGCCGGTGCGCTGAAGATGCGCTCCTCGGCTATCGTTGCATCATCGCATTTCGTGCTTGCTGGAATCTGGCGCAGAAGTTCGGCGAGAAAAGGATCGAGTTCGGAAAGTTCCAGAACGTCGCCGCTGCGCCGGAATTCCATATCAGACGACGCGCTCGATCGTAGCGAGCAGGAGGTATCCGTGCAGTTGCTGGACGTAGAATTCGGCGCGCTCGCGCATACCGCTCCATAAAATCGAGCGCCCCTTTTGATGGACTTCGAGCATGTGCCGCTCGGCTTTCTCGCGCGGATAACCAAACACTTTCTGAAAAACCATCGTGACGTAAGTCATAAGATTAACCGGGTCGTTATGCACGACCACTTGCCACGGGAGATCGATCGCTTCTTCGGTGCCGGTTTCTTCGATTAGTTCCGGACTTTTTACCGCGCCTGAGCGCGGAATCATAATCTCTGGCGCAATCATAATCCCCTCCCCTGGCCGCCAGCTCATGGGGAAAAAATAACATACCATCTTGTCCGGTGAAAGCTTCGTGTGGCGCTCTCCCAAGTCCGCAAGGAGCGGCGACTTCCAAGTCGCCGAGTTTATTTAAGGGCGATTTGGAAATCGCCCCTCCTTGTCAGCTTATCCTGGCACGACGCACGATTCGCTGCTGCACCTTATGCATTTCACGAGCGCCTGCCGCGGTCTTGTCGTCGAAACCGGCGAGATGGAGCAAGCCGTGCACGATGTAGAGTTCAATTTCCTGCGATGATCGAAGTACCATGCTCACACGCCTGGCGCCGCGCGGTTTCGACACTGATGAAGATCTCGCCGTGTTGAAACGTGATCACATCGGTCGGGCCTGTGATGTTCATGAACCGGCGATGAAGCGCGCTCATGCGTTTGTCCGATATGAGAACGACGTCGATATCGGATACACCTAACGTTTTCACTTTCGAAACATCAGCCACCGCGCGCTCCGCGAATGCTTGCAACTGCGCCACGTCGAGCTTTATCGCGCGCTGCCGGTTGTGAACGAAAATGGAAACGCTCAATTCACTCACGCCGGCGGACGCATCTCAGCCTGGAAGTTCCGCGTGATCAAGCGCGCGCCTTTGTTGAAACTGATGTACGCCCACGCCCATTGCAGCAAAACCATGAGGCGATTGCGGAAACCAACGAGGAAAACAATGTGGACGAACAGCCAGACCAGCCATGCCGGCAATCCGCTAAAATGGACAAGGTTCAAATCGGCCACTGCTTTGTTCCGACCGATCGTCGCCATGCTGCCTTTGTCCCAATACCAGAAACGCTGCGGCTTCCGATGATCGATCATCGCCAGAATATTGCTGGCGGCGTGCCGGCCCTGCTGCATCGCGACGGGGGAAACACCAGGGAGCGGTTCGCCGGTTTGATATGGAAAATTGGCGAGGTCGCCGATGACCTGCACTTCCGGATGGCCGGGGATGGTAAGATCATTATTGACCAACACGCGACCAACCCTATCGATTGGAACGCCTAACGAGCGGCCGACAAACGATGCCGTATTTCCAGCAGCCCAAATTTTCACGCGGCATGGAATGAATTCATCGCCGACGTTGAGCCCGGCTTCCGTTACGTTCGTGGCATGAACGCCTGTTTTTACTTCGACGCCGAGGTCGCGCAACTGCTCGAGCGCTTTCTCGGATAAGTCTTCCGGAAACGCCGGCAGAACACGTGGCTCGCCCTGAACCAAAATGACACGCGCGCTGGCCGGATCGATGTGTCGGAAATCTTTCGCGACTGTATAGCGCGCGATCTCGGCAATCGCTCCCGCCATTTCAACACCGGTCGGCCCGCCGCCGATGACAACGAAAGTTAATGCCGCGCGTCGTGCCGCTTCGTCAGTGATTTTCTCGGCGTACTCAAACGCCATCAGAATCCGTCGCCGAATTTCCACGGCGTCTTCGAGACTCTTCAGGCCGGGCGCGAGCCTCTCCCATTCATCATGGCCGAAGTAGGAATGACGCGCGCCCGTCGCAAGAACAAGATAGTCGTAGGAGAATTCAGAATCCGTTGTCATGACCTTGCGCGCTGCGACATCAATTGAGCGAACCTCGGAGAGGACGACCTCCAGGTTCCGGCATTTACTCAGAATCGCGCGGATCGGCGCGGCGATGTCGGCCGGGGAAAGCGCCGCCGTCGCGACCTGATAAAGCAACGGCTGAAATAAATGATAATTGGTGCGGTCGATTACCGTTACGCGAACCGGCTCGCAACCGAGTTTTTTCGCGGCTTCGAGACCGCCGAAACCGGCGCCGACAATGATGACGTGCGGCTGTTGTTCGTCCGCGAGTTCCATGGCCAAAGATGTAGAGGCCGCTGTCCTCAGCGGCAAATGGTTTGTGTCTCGACCGGAGACAATGCAATGACGCAGGCTATCGCGCGGTCATCCTGAGCGAAGCGAAGGATCTCGCAGGTTATAACACGGGACATGGTTCGTGAGGTCCCTCGCATTCGCTCGGGATGACCAGCTGCAAAACAAACGAGTTGTCAGAATTCGTTCGGCATCTATCTTTCGCGCCTTATGCCGAAATCCATTGCGCGCAGCAAGACCCGCAAATCCGTCGCCAAACGATTCAAGATCACCGCGAAAGGAAAAATCTTGCGCGCGCATGCGTCGCGCCGGCATTTGCTCTCGGCCAAAAATGCGAAACGCAAACGTCAGTTGAGCAAGGCGGGCCTGGTCGACAAAACCGACATGGCGCGAATCAAAGCGAACCTGCCTTTCGCCTAACGAATCGAAGCTACGATTCGTTGTTTCGCTGCGCCATCCGATCGGTGAAACGGGAAATCCATTCCGGTTGCGCGCCGCGGCTTTCCTTTCCGGAACGCAACTGATTCCCACTTGCGCCGGTTGCGCGCGGCAGAAAGCGGTTCACCAGCTTCATCAGGTGACCCGTTAAATTTGGAAACAAAGCATTACCGATGATCCCGACACGCGCCGGCAACGGCATGATTAACGTCGGCTGACCTGTGCGACATGCGGCGATGATTTTTGCCGCAGCACTTTCATCACTGATCGTCCCGACCGGCAACGAGGCCGCGACCGAAAACCATGCATATTCGGCGGAGTGATTGCCTTTGAACTTCGCGTTGACGTGCGAACCGGTACGCATCAGTCCCGGCACGACAGTGGTGACATGGATCTTGTCGAGCGCGAGTTCGGCGCGAATGGAATCGGAAAGTCCGACCATGGCAAACTTGCCGGCGCAATAGGGCGCGAGATGCGGCACGCCCAGCTTACCGCCAATCGATGTGATATTAACGATGCGCCCGCCGCCGGCGCGACGCATATGCGGAACGATCTTGCGAATCAGGTTGAATGGCGCCCAGAAAGAGAGATTGATCGCGCGCTCGAAATCTTCGCGTTGCATGTGAGCCAGCGGCCCGACCTCGATCACGCCCGCATTGTTGATCAAAACATCGAGGGTGCCGAAACGATTGATCACTTTTTCAACCGCCGCATCGATCTGAGCGCGATCGAGTAAATCGCAGACGACGGTAATCGCCTCACCGCCGCGCTTCGTTAATTCATCGCGCGCGAGCGCCAGCTCATTCGCATCACGCGCAAGCAATGCGACACGGCCACCCTCCCCACAAATCCGCCGCGCCATGACGAGCCCGAGCCCACGCGATCCGCCGGTGATCAGCACCGATTTTCCGGCAAACGAGAAATCCTTGCGTAAAGCGCGCGAAACCACCCAGCCCGCAAGTGCGACTCCCGCCAACAGAAAAACCCACGAACGCTTTACGCCGTCATCATCATCATTCATTTCAATCTTCCTCTTCCTCTGACTCTAATCATTTAGAATAAGACTAAGAGGAAAAGGAAGAGGAAGAGTATCAAGCATGTTTGCGATTGAAGCGCGCGACTTCGCGCGCCGTCTCGCGATCGGTCGCGCGTTTTTTCAAATCCTGTCGTTTATCGTGCGCCACCTTTCCCTGGCCAACCCCGAGTTCGGTCTTCAACCGCCCATTCTTCCAATACAGCTTTAGAACGACGATCGTGCGCCCGCCCACGTTCGTTAGGCCATAAAGCTTGTCGATCTCGGCGCGATGAAGCAGCAGTTTGCGCACACGCTTCGGCGCAGGAACTTCGTGGCTCGCCCGCTCGTACGGTTGAATATCGGCGTTGTAAAGAAACGCCTCCCCATTTTCGATGCGCGCAAATGCATCGTTGATGTTTGCTTTGCCGGCACGAATCGATTTGACCTCGCTGCCCTTGAGCTCGATGCCCGCTTCGTAGCGCTCGAGAATGTGAAAATCGCGAAGCGCTTTGCGATTGAGAATCGATTCGGTCGGCATGGCGATCAAATTTCACACCAAGGACACAAAGGTCCACGACGGGCCGCCACAAAAGTGGCAAAAACCGTGTTTGGCTCCTTTGCGAACCGTCGTGAACTTCGTGCGAGACAATTAGCCCAACGGGCCATCGCGCTTCGCTCTATTCGCCGTCGGCGGATTCCTCGATCTTCTCGAAGGTCAACTTGCCCGCAATAATTTCCTTGAGCGCGATGTCGGTGAGCGAAGCGCGGGGGCTGGCTTCGACCAAGGGACGATGTCCAAGTCCGAGTTGGCGGACGCGCTTGGAAACGACGTTGATCAGGAGTTGCTGGTTCGGGATCACTTGGGCCGCTTCTTGCAGGAGTTGAGTGGTCATATTACGCAGAGAACGGGCGGCGCGGATCGCCTCCGTTGGGAATTGCAGAATCGTCGGCGAGCTGCCTGCGAGTGGTGATGGCGAAATTTGTGAGGCGAGCATCGTGGACAAAAGAGAACCCGGACTTTGCGGTTCAGGCGCATACTTGTCAAACGGTTTGTTAATTGTCGTCGGCCACGATACGATCACGCCCCAAAAATGAATCGAAGCTCGCGCCGCGGCGGGCTTTGCGCGGGCAATTACGTGGGAGAAAAACAGAAGAAAACATCAGATCGACAGAGTGGAGTCGTTAGGGCAAAAACGCAAACCGACGTTGCCACTCCGACGAAATCACAAAACACCTGGCGATACGCGCTGTTACTGATCGCCGCGACATTGGTTGCCTATTCGCCGGCACTGAATGGCACGGCGCTTTGGGATGATGACGCGCATATTACTCGATCGGAACTGCGTTCGCTCCACGGTCTGTCGGAGATTTGGACCCGTCCCGAGGTTACCCAGCAATATTATCCTGTAACTCACAGCGTCTTTTGGCTGGAACAGAAGCTCTGGGGCGACAAGCTTCTTGTCTATCACCTGCTCAACGTCACGCTGCATCTCGCATCGGCTTTTCTGCTGCTGAGAATTCTGTCGATGCTGGCAATTCCCGGCGCCTGGTTCGCTGCCGCGATTTTCGCTCTTCATCCCGTCCAAGTCGAATCGGTCGCGTGGATTTCGGAATTGAAGAACACGCTTTCAGCCGTCTTTTGTCTTTCCGCCGCGTTGATGTACCTGCGGTTCAATCAAAACCGACGACTGCTGTTCTATTTTATTGCTTTCGGATTGTTCCTGCTCGGTCTCGGCTCGAAAACGACGATCGCTCCGCTGCCAGCGGCGCTGCTGGTAATTTTCTGGTGGAAACGCGGCCGGCTTTCTTTGAAGCGGGATGTGATGCCGCTGATTCCATTTTTCATCGCGGGAATTGGCGCCGGCCTGTTTACCGCATGGGTCGAACACAATTACATCGGCGCAGAAGGTTCTGATTTTAATTTCTCGATCGTCGAGCGCTGTCTTATCGCCGGACGCGCTTTCTGGTTTTATCTGAGCAAGCTCTTCTGGCCGCGCGATCTTATTTTTGTCTATCCGCGCTGGCATGTTAGCCAGGCGATTTGGTGGCAATACCTCCTTCCCGCCGCTGCACTCTTACTTGCAGGTCTTCTTTGGCTCGCACGAAACAAGGCACGCGGTCCGCTCGCCGCATTGCTGGTGTTTGGCGGAATGCTCTTTCCCGCACTCGGTTTCTTTAATGTCTATCCGTTCGTTTTCTCCTTTGTCGCGGATCACTTCCAATACATCGCCAGTATTGCCATCTTTGTTCTCGTATCCGCTGGTTTCGCTCTCCTTACCTTTCGCTGGCCACGGCATCGTCGCCTCGTCGTTGCCCTTTCGTTCGCGATTCTCGGCTTGTTAGGCGTTTTAACCTATCGGCAGTCGCGCATCTACCGTAACGCGGAGACTCTTTACCGCGCGACGTTACAAAAGAACCCTGCTTGCTGGATGGCTCACGATAACCTCGGAGTAACTCTGGTAGCTCAAGGTCGATTCGATGAAGCGATCGAGCATTACCACCAAGCCATCGCATTGCGTCCGACTAACCCGCGCTCACACTATGACCTTGGCATCGCCCTGCGCCACGAAGGCAGAACCGATGATGCCATCAAAGAATATGAAAGGGCCCTGGAGTTGCGGCCGCAATACGAGAAGGCGCATAACAATCTCGGTAACATTTTCCTGCAAACCGGCAGGCCCGACGAGGCCGTCACTCATTACGAAAGTGCACTGGCGATCCAGCCCGATTACGCCGAAGCACACAACAATCTTGGCAATGCTCTGATGCAAAAGGATTCGGTAGACGATGCTATCGCGCACTACGAGCAGGCACTGCGGATCCGTCCAACTTACGGCGAAGCCCATTCCAATCTCGGCAATGCGCTCGTCCGAAAAAATAAGCCGGACGAAGCAATTGATCACTACCATCACGCTTTGGAGGCAGGCTTTAATCGCGCCGAAGTTTACATAGGTCTGGGAGATGCCCTGTCAGAAAAGGGCGATGCAAAGCAAGCGGTCATTCAGTATAAGACGGCATCCGACCTCGCCCTTGCTCGCGGCAACGCCGAGCTCGGTGCGTTGATTGAGAAGAAGATCGCACGAGCACAGACGCAACAAGACGCTCACTAGCATGGCGAAGAGAAAAAAACGGAAGGCCGAACCACCACTACCGCCGCCAGTGGCGTCATTTGATTACCGATGGCTCTTTGCTTTGGGACTGCTGATCGTTGTTCTCCTAACCTACAATCCGGCGTGGAACGGCCGACCGGTCTGGGACGACGACGCACACCTAACCAAACCAGAGCTCCAATCACTCAACGGACTCACCCGAATCTGGACTGAACCGGGAGCTACCCAGCAGTATTATCCGTTAGTCCACAGCGTGTTTTGGGTTGGGCACCAGGTGTGGGGCGATAACGTCGTTCCCTACCACTTGCTCAACATCCTTCTGCATGTTTCTTCCGCGCTTCTGCTCTGGCGAATTCTCCTGCGGCTTAAAATTCCCGGGGCGTGGCTGGCAGCGGCGATCTTTGCGCTTCATCCAGTACAGGTGGAATCGGTAGCGTGGATCTCCGAACTCAAGAACACGCTATCGGGCTTTTGCTTTTTCTCAGCCGCGTTCTTTTACCTGAAGTTTGACGAAAAGCGCAGCCGCGCGGATTACGCCTTCGCTTTTATCCTGTTTTTGTTAGGTCTAATGAGCAAGAGCGTGATCGCAACGCTTCCACCTGCTCTACTGGTCGTCTTTTGGTGGAAACGCGGACGGCTTGACTGGAAGAAGGAGATTGTCCCGCTTCTTCCCTTTTTTGTCGCTGGCATCAGTTCCGGACTGTTCACCGCATGGATGGAACGAACGCAGATCGGTGCGCACGGCCATCAGTTTACGCTGTCGTTCATCGAGCGCTGTTTGATAGCTGGACGCGCTTTCTGGTTCTACCTCGCGAAATTGTTTTGGCCGGCAAAGCTTACCTTCATCTATCCGCGGTGGCATATTAGCCAAAGCATCTGGTGGCAATATCTGCTCGTGTTCGCGGCCATTGCGCTATTTGTGATCCTTTGGAGCGTGCGCAAGCGCTCCCGCGGCCCGCTCGCGGCCTTTCTGTTTTTTGGCGGTATGCTTTTCCCAGTTCTTGGTTTCGTGAACGTTTATCCTTTCGTTTATTCCTACGTTGCAGACCACTTCCAATACCTGGCCTGCACCGGAATCATAGTGCTCGCTTCAGCCGGTCTGGTTCTCTGGTTAAAAAAACTACCGCAAGAAAAACCAACGCTGCGTTACCTTATTCCGATCCTCGTCATCGTTCTTTTCGTAGGTCTGGGTTGGAAGCAGGCACACGCGTATCAAGATGCGGAAACGCTTTACCTAACGACATTAAACCGCAACCCAGATTGTTGGTTGGCCTATAACAATCTAAGCACCATCTTTCTCGCAAAGGGAAATCTTGATAAGGCATTAGAATTCGCTAACAGGGCGGTCGAACTACAGCCTGATGATATGGAGCCGCACATCGCTGCCGGCGACGTCTTGCTGCGCAAGCGACGTGTGTCAGAAGCGATCGGCCATTTTCAAAAAGCAATCAGTATCCGACCGGACTATGGTGAGGGCTATAGTCACCTGGGCAGCGCCTATCTTCTCTCAGGCAGATTCGCCGAAGCGAAGGAGCAATACCAAAAGACGCTCAGCCTTACGCCTCGCTCCGTCGTCGCCCGAAATAACCTAGCGTGGCTGCTCGCGACCTGTGCCGATCCTTCTCTCCGCGACACTCAGCGCGCAATCCAGCTTGCCGAAGAAGCCGATCAACTTGCGAACGGAAAAAGTTCCCTGATTCTCCACACGCTCTCAACGGCCTACGGGGAGAGCGGCCAGAACGTTAAGGCCCTCGAAGTCGCAAACCGCGGGCTGCAATTAGCCGAACGCCAAGGTAACCGCGGCCTCGCGGAAACATTGCGAAAAGAAATCCGTGTCTACGAATCGCAACTAGACCCGAACTCATCAGCAAACTCTCGCAAATAGCTTGCGAATGCGATAAGACATCTTGTACGCTTAATGGACTATTTCTTTTCCGGTCTAATCGGCCGGTTCGGCCCTTTATGACGACCCCAACTTTAGGCTCGATACGGTGGTGGCTTTGTCGCGCGCTCGCATGCTCCATAATAGCATCATCAGCTCACGCAGGAAGTGCAACGTGGCTGGCCTCTCCGCCTGGCAACAACTGGAACAGCGCCGCCAATTGGACTGCCGGCGGACCGCCAAACGGCTCGTCTGACACAGCCAGTTTTTCCGTTAGTAATCAAACCGCGCTGTCGATAACTGCGACCACGCAATTGAGTGGAATAACATTCCTAGCTAATGCAAGCCCGTATACTATTACAATCAACGCGCCATTGCAGGCTACGATTAATGGAACGGGCGTGACAAATAATTCGAGTTCTTCGCAAAACGTTATCGTTTCAAACAACGCGGCAGCAGGATCTACAACTCTTACTTTCTCCAATAATGCAGCAGCCGGCCATTCGGTAACATACACAGCAGCTGGAGCCACTGCCCCCGGTGCTGCCGCAAGCGTCATTAACCTACAACCTGGTTCGAATGCAGACCATGCGATCTTTTTTGCTAATGGCGGAATAGTGAATGGTGCTGGAGACGGATCAATCATAATCGAAGGAACCGCAAGTCATGGGACTTTCACATCTCAGCGGGCGGCCGCTTCAGGCGGTTTCGGGGGCGAAACCTATCTGTTCTCGGCGACTGCGGATCACGCGAGTTTCATTGCGAATGGAAGTGCCTACGCTTCGTCCAGCAGCAAAGGACTAGTTAGCCTTTTCGACGCCGATGGAGCAAACGCGACCTTTACCAACAATGGTGGCACCGCAAATAACGCGCCTGGCGGACTCACTTTTCTTAATGGCGCGTCCACGGCGGGTAGTGCGACGTTTACGAACAATCCCGGGACGACTAATGGAGGATTGGGCGGCACGACACAGTTTGGCGGCATAGCAACGGCCGCAAACGCAGTGTTCAATAACAGTAATGCCACTGTGAGCGGCGCTTTCGGCGGAAGGACAATTTTCACCGAGAACTCAACAGCGGGCAATGGCGTTTTCACAAACAAAGCTTCTCCATTTCAAGGACCCGGAACTGATTCCCGCGGTGGCTCGATGGAATTCGATGACGCATCGAGCGCCGGAAGCAGGTACCGATTTCCATCGAAGCCGGAGCTAGGGCCGATTTTTACGATACTTCTACTGCCGCTGACGCCATCATCACGGTTGAAGGCGCAACAACTTCAGGCATCGTCGCATTTCGTGAATCTTCAACGTCAGGAAATGCTACGCTAATCGGAAACGCAGGTACAATTTTCTTTCAAAATGACTCCACGGGAGGAACCGCTCGCGTCAAACTTTTCGGAAATGGCGTTTTGCATATTGCAAACCACAATCCACCCAGTGTGACAATTGGTTCTCTGGAAGGAGATGGAATCGTTGATGTCGGGCTTAGGCTTTTGGAAGTCGGCAGCAACAATCTAGACACGAGTTTCTCTGGAACAATTGAAGATGCAACTTACTCGGATTCGCTCAGGAAAATCGGGACAGGAACGCTCTCACTTTTGAGTTCAAGCAATCGTTCCGGTGGCACGATAGTCGCCGACGGCGGCTTGCAAGCTCTACATGACAATGCCTTGGGAGCCGGTGCCGTCAAACTTGTCGCGACTGGTACCACTTTGACTTTACAAAATGGTGCGAATAACGATTACATCTACGATAGAGCCACCCTAAGTCTTGTCGCCGATTCAACCGTGAACCTGAACTTTTTTGGCACTGACAGCATCTATGCATTAATTATCGATGGCATAGGTACAGATCCCGGGCATCTATGGAAGCGCTGCGAGTGATGCAGAACATCCTCTAAGTCAGCTTCACGGCACTGGAAGATTGCTGGTTACGGGCCCGTTAGCTTTTTCTAGAAAAAGCAATGCCGCTGGAATGTTTGATATCTATCTGGCGCCAGAGTCCCCTGCGCCAATCGAATGTCGCACAAGTGGACCTAACAATGAATATCAACTTGTCGTTAGGTTCCTAAACCCAGTTACGTTTTCGGGAGCTGTACTTTCTTCCGGTAACGGTACTGTCACCAATGTTTCAGGTAGCGGCACAAACGTTGCGATCATCAATTTAGCCAACGTCACCGACGCTCAAACCATCCACGTCCTTTTGCAAAATCTAAGCACAGGGCCACCTGACTTGGACATTGAGATGCGTGTCCTCGTCGGTGATACAACGGGCAACGGTGTCGTTAATGCATCGGACGTTAGCCAAACGAAAGCAGAATCGGGTCACATGGTGACCAACGCCAATGCGCGAACTGACGTGACCGCAAATGGAACGATCAACGCCTCCGATGTTTCCCTGGTGAAATCAAAGAGCGGCGCCTCGCTGCCCTAATCACGCCTTGCGGGCACGCGAGAAATGCGCGAAGTAGTGGCGCTTTCGTGACGGGCTGTGGCTCAGCTTGGTAGAGCGCCTGCCTCGGGTGCAGGAGGTCCAGGGTTCAAATCCCTGCAGCCCGACGGTTTCGTTCAGCGATTCGAAGATGGCATGAGTTAGCGATTGGCAGCACGCGCTGCCCGCCACATTGTGAGGCGATGAATGAAGCCGTTCTGACGACGATCGCGATCACCGGATTCGGCGTGGCCTTCTTTCACGCGGCAATTCCAACGCATTGGCTGCCGTTCGTTCTCACCGCGAGAGTGCAACACTGGAACCACACGCGCACTTTATTTATCACGGCGATCGCAGGCGCCGGCCATGTTCTCTTCACGGCGCTGCTCGGATTGTTCATTGCCTGGTTCGGCATCGTGCTGAACGAGAAGATTGGCGATTGGTTTCCGCGGATCGCTGGCATCGTTCTTTTGTCGTTAGGCGCTTTCTATATTTTTCGGCAAATCGTCACGAAAGGCGCGCCGCATCATCATTTGATTGGCGATCATCCGCATGAGCATGAGCACCCGCCTTCGGTCGCCGCGGCGACCTACGGCGTGGCGGGCGAACACGAAGCGACTGCGCCGCGCCGGAAGAGTTCAGATCGCGTCGCCATCATGAGTCTCCTCGCTCTCCTGACTTTTTCGCCGTGTGAAGCGTTTCTGCCCGATCTATGCTTCTGGTGTCCGTTATGGTTGGATCGGATTCGCTCTGCTCACGGCGATTCTTTCCGTCGGCGCAGTTGCAGGAATGGTCGTCTTTACCTGGCTCACGCTCCTGGGCGCGAGGAGCATTCAACTTCGCTGGCTCGAAAAATATGAACGCGGTTTGATCGGCGTATTACTTGGCCTTATCGGCGTGATGATTATTTTGTTCGAGAAATGAATCACACACACGACTGCTCCTCCGGGCATGGGAGCGCGGCTGCGTCGTTCACAATGGCGTTTGCCGTTGGTGTCGGTTTGAATTTTGCCTTCGTTGTCGTCGAAGTCACCTTTGGATTTTTTGCGCATTCGCTCGCGCTCATTGCCGATGCCGGTCACAACCTCAGTGACGTTCTGGGCTTGTTGCTCGCCTGGGGCGCAGCGGCGTTGGCGCGGCGCGCGCCGACCGAGCGCCGGACGTATGGTTGGAAAAGTTCTTCGATTCTCGCTGCGCTCTTTAACGGAATCCTGCTCCTGGTTTCAGTCGGCGCGATCGCATGGGAAGCGGTGCGCCGTTTACAAAATCCGCCTGAGGTCGTGGCCACGACCATCATCTGGGTATCGCTCATCGGGATTGTGATAAACACCGTCACAGCACTGATGTTTTTCTCCGGACGAAAACAGGATCTCAATATTCGCGGCGCGTTCCTGCACATGGCCGCGGACGCGGCGGTGTCGCTTGGTGTTGTGCTTGCAGGCTGGGCAATTTTGGTAACGGGACGAGAATGGATCGATCCGGCGGTGAGTCTGTTCATCGCGGTCGTGATTATTTGGGGAACGTGGGGTTTGTTGCGCGATTCGATCAATCTCGCGTTGCAGAAAGTTCCGGAAGGAATCGAGATGCCAGCCGTGCGCGCGTATTTGGCAAGTCTGCCGCATGTGACCGCCGTTCATGATCTTCATGTCTGGCCGATGAGCACGACGGAAACGGCCCTGACTGCGCATCTCGTGCGCGACGTGGATGATTGCGATTGTTCGTTGCTCGACCAGGCGGCGCGGGAGCTACGCATCAACTTTCAGATTCACCACACCACGATTCAATTCGAGACCGTCGAGCACGAGTGCAGTCTGGCTTCGGAGGAAACAGTTTGATGAAAAACAAAACTGCTGATGCAACTGAACTGAAGACCGGAGATAAGGCGCCGGACTTTCGCGCAACAGCTGTTGGTGGAAAGTACGGAGCGGGCCGCGAAGTTTCGCTCGCCGACTTTCGCGGGAAGAAACTGGTCCTGTATTTTTATCCGAAAGACGATACGCCGGGGTGCACGGCGCAGGCGTGCGGCCTGCGCGATGCATGGAAACAATTCGAAGGCGGCGCGGAAATCTTCGGCGTCAGCACCGACCCGGTCGCGAGTCATGAAAAGTTCATCACGAAATATCAACTCCCCTTCCCGCTTCTTTCCGACCAGGAGCACAAAATGGCGGAAGCGTATGGCGTCTGGGTTGAGAAAAACATGTACGGCAAAAAATACATGGGGACCGAGCGCAGCACTTTCGTCATCGATGGCGACGGCCGACTCGCGAAAATCTTTCGCAAAGTGAAACCCGAAGAGCACGTCGACCTGCTGTTAGAAGCGCTACGCTGAATCCGAAATCCGCAGCGCTACTGCGCGTCGAATGTCAGTTTCTTCTCTTTGGCATCGACCCGAATCGTTTGGCCTTCGCGAAATTTTCCTTCAAGAATCTGCATACTGAGCGGATCAAGAATCTCTTTCTGTATGGCGCGCTTGAGAGGGCGGGCGCCGTAAACAGGATCGTATCCTTCACGCGCGATCAATGCTTTCGCGGCATCGCTGAGTTTCAGGACAATTTTCTGCTGCTCCAGACGTTTCGTTAGGCGAGCGAGCTGAATCTCGACGATCTTCTTCAAGTCATCCTCGCTCAAGCCGATCGAAAATAATGATCTCATCGACCCGGTTCAAAAATTCCGGCCGGAAATGCTGGCGCAACGCATCCATAACCAAACGCTCGCGGCCCGCACTTGATTCTTCCTCCGTGATGTATTGCGAGCCGATATTCGACGTCATGATGATGACTGTGTTTTTGAAATCGACCGTTCTCCCCTGCCCGTCGGTGATGCGCCCGTCGTCGAGCACCTGAAGCAGAACATTGAAAACATCCTGGTGCGCCTTTTCGATTTCATCGAAGAGCACAACCGAATACGGCTTGCGGCGCACGGCTTCGCTGAGTTGGCCGCCTTCTTCGTAGCCGACATATCCCGGCGGCGCACCGATCAACCGCGCGACCGTGTGCTTCTCCATGTATTCGCTCATGTCGATGCGAATCATGTTGTGCTCGTCGTCGAACAAAAATTCCGCGAGCGCGCGCGACAATTCGGTTTTACCGACGCCGGTCGGTCCGAGAAAAATAAAGGAACCGATCGGACGATTTTCGTCCTGCAAACCGGCGCGCGCGCGGCGCACAGCGTTTGAGACTGCCTTGATCGCCACTTCCTGATCGACCACGCGCTGATGCAAATGCTCTTCCAGCCTAACGAGTTTTTCGCGTTCGCCTTCCTGCAAACGTGAAACCGGAATTCCGGTCCAGCTCGAGACAACCTCGGCAATATCCTCCTCGGTTACTTCTTCGCGCAGCAGCTGATTCTTTCCGTCGGCGGTCTTGGTCGCGAGTTCGTTGAGTTTTCCTTCCACTTCCGGAATTCGTCCGTACTGAATCTCACTCGCCGTCGCCAGTTCACCGCGACGTTGCGCCCGCTCCAGTTCCGTTCGTAGCGAATCGAGCTGCTCTTTCAGTTTGCGTTGCTCATCGAGCAACGCCTTTTCCTTCTGCCATTCTGCCTTGAGCGCGGTCGATTTCTCTTTCAGCTCCGCCAGTTCCTTCTCCAACTTCTTCAGGCGCTCCTTGCTCGCCGGGTCTTTCTCTTTCTTCAACGCCTGGCGCTCCATCTCGCGCTGCATGATGTCGCGCTCGATCACGTCAATTTCCGTCGGCATGGACTCGATCTCGATCTTCAAACGCGACGCCGCTTCATCGACAAGGTCGACCGCTTTGTCCGGCAAAAATCGGTCGCTGATGTAGCGATGGGAAAGGACGGCGGCCGCAACCAGCGCCGAATCCTGAATGCGCACGCCGTGATGCACTTCGTAGCGTTCCTTCAATCCGCGCAAAATCGCGATCGTATCTTCCACGCTCGGTTCATCCACCATGACTGGCTGGAAGCGCCGCTCCAGCGCCGCGTCCTTTTCGATGTATTTGCGATATTCATCGAGCGTCGTCGCACCGATCGTGCGCAATTCGCCGCGCGCCAGTTGCGGTTTCAACATGTTCGACGCATCGACCGCGCCTTCGCTCGCGCCCGCGCCGACAATCGTGTGCAGCTCGTCGATGAAAAGAATGATCTCGCCTTGCGAATCGGTCACTTCTTTCAGGAACGCTTTAAGGCGATCTTCGAATTCGCCGCGATATTTTGCGCCCGCGATCATCGAGCCGATGTCCATCGCGATAATGCGCTTCTGCTTGAGCGATTCGGGCACATCGCCGGAAATGATTCTGCGCGCCAAACCTTCCACGATCGCCGTTTTGCCAACACCGGGATCACCGATCAGCACCGGATTATTTTTTGTCCGGCGCGAAAGGACCTGCATGATGCGGCGAATTTCATTGTCGCGTCCAATGACGGGATCGATCTTGCCGCGGCGCGCCATCTCGGTGAGATCGCGTCCATATTTTTCCAGCGTCTGATATTTGCCTTCCGGATTCTGATCCGTGACGCGCTGCGATCCGCGCACCTGCTGCAACGCCTGCATCAGCTTATCGCGCGTGACTCCAAAATCCTTGAGCGCTTTTGCCGCGTCATTTTTCTCTGCGGCGAGCGCGAGCAGATAATGCTCCGCGCTGGTGAACTCATCCTTGAGCTTCGACATCTCGCGTTCCGCATCTTCGAGCGTGGCGCGCAATTCGTTGCTCAACCGCGCTTCATAACCAGCGCCCTGCACTTTCGGCCGGCGATTCAGATCCTCGCGCAGCCGCGTTTGCAATGCGCTAGCCGACACACCAATTTTTTCGAGCAACGGCCGCGTCACGCCATCGGTCTGGTCGAGCAGCGCGAGCAAAAAGTGGTCGTTCGTTATTTCGGCCTGATTGAAATCGGAAGCGATCGCCTGCGCCGCTTGCAGCGCTTCCTGCATTTTCTGCGTGTAACGGTCCGGTCGCATCTCTCAAAATAGAAAGCGCAGGAGCAATGACAACTGGTACCAAATACCCGCGCCTGTCATCCCAAGCGGATGCGAGGGATCCCGCGAACAACGAAACCGCGTCATAACCAGTGAGGTCCTTCGCTACGCTCAGGATGACCCCAAAGTGATGTTGATCTCAGGCTGGACGCGCGCGCGTTTTCATTGCAATCTTCGCCGCAATGGCAAACGACACACCAAAAGCACTCGCGGTTATCATCGGGGCATTGCTGGTCCTGGCCAGCCTTCTCGTTATCGCCAATCATTTTCGCCCGCACTAGCGCAATTCCTCGCGTGTCGATTGCAGTAACGGGCGGGCCCGCGTATCAGTTCCTCCCATGAAATCGGCAGATGAATCATTTCGACGAAGCGCCCTCGATCTTTTACGCGAAGGTCCGTTTCGCCGTTACATCATCGGCTCGCTGATCTCCGATACCGGCACGTGGATGCAGGTCATGGCGCAGGCCTGGGTCATGAGCACGTTGACGAACAAGGCGATCCTGCTTGGTCTCGTAAATCTTTTTGCCGGAATCCCGACGCTCTTACTGACCATGCACGGCGGCGCGGCAGCGGATCGTTACGACAAACGGAAAATCCTTGTCGCCACCCAAATTTGGCAGATTGGCCTCGCGATTCTCCTTGGCTGGCTGGTGCTGACTCATCGCATCCAGATCTGGCATATCATCGCGACCGCGACCCTGCTCGGCGTTTGCATCGCATTTGAAATGCCGGCCATCTCCGCCTTCGTTCCCGAACTCGTTAGGCACGAACAGATCGGAGCTGCCGTCGCTCTCGACCGCTCGGTTTTTCACGGTTCGCGTTTGATCGGTCCTTCGCTCGCGGGCTGGCTCGTGAGCAGGTTTGGCGCGGCTGCGGCATTTTTCGGCAACGCCACGTCATTCATCGCGCTCATTATTGCCATTATTTCAATTCCGCCGCGCAAGGTTGGAACAAAAGAAGAAGAGGAACAACGACGAAGCGGGATGGGGGAAGGGTTCCGTTATATAAAATCGGATCGGATCATGATCCTGATGATCGCACTCATCGCCCTAACGACCATTTTCGTCTTCCCCGTTATCTCGGTCATGCTTCCGCTTTACGTGCGCAATCTCCTTCATCTCGGTCCCGACAAGCTTGGGTTGCTCATGGCGGTTTCCGGCAGCGGATCACTCGCCGGTTCGCTCGGATTCCTGACTATCTCACGCGACCATCGTTTCCGGCTGATGACGGCAAACGCGATCGCGGTCGCGAGCGCGCTCTTCTGCATGTCGCGTTCGAGCAGCTTTCTGCTCACTGCGGCGTCGATGGGATTTCTTGCCATCGGGCTCTCCATGAATTTCGCGCTTGCCAATACAATCGTTCAGGAGCGCGCGCCCTCCGCACTCCGCGGCCGCATCTCGGCCGTTTTTGGTCTCAGCTTTTTCGGCCTCATGCCCATCGCGGGCCTTGGCGTTCCCGGCCTGGCTGATCTCATTGGAATGCGCACCGCCCTGAGCGTGGCCGCAATCATTTTTGGAATCGGCGCATTTATCGTTCTCAGCCGCGCTGGACGAAAGGCCTGCGAATCTGAGGAGGCTTCGGGACCTGTTCCGGAACCGGAATCAGAGCCGGTGGTGGTTCCGTAACTGGTTCGTTAGGCAATATGATGACCATTTCGGCCGGCGGCGTTTCTAAAGCTCCAAGCTCCAAATCCCAAGCACCAGGGAAGCTCCAATTACCAAACTCCAAAATACCATCGAATTGCTGTTTGGAGATTGAGGTTGGAGCTTCCCTGGAGCTTGGAGCTTGGCACTTGGAGCTTTCCAATTCGTTAGGCACGCATGATTGCGTTTTCCACCTGTTGGAATTCGGGCCGGCATACTGACGGCGAGAAAATGCTGCTCGAGATTCAGCGTCTTGGCTTCGACCTGGTCGAGTTGGGACACGGCATCCGTATTTCGCTCATGCCCGGAATTCAAAAGCTCTACGACGCCGGCAAAGTCCGGTTTTGCAGCCTGCACAATTTTTGTCCGTCTGCCGGTCGAAGTGATGCGTGCGTCGCCCGATTGCTACAAATTTTCTTCTCCCTACCTGAAGGAACGCGAGCGCGCGGTAAAACAAACCTTCCAAACGATCGATTTCGCGCAGCGGCTCGGCGCACCCTTCGTCGTGCTTCATCTCGGCGAAGTGCGCATGAATTCGATCACGGACGAATTGATCGCTCTCGCCAAAAGTGGCCAGCTGTATTCGCGCAAGTATGTGCGCAAAAAAATCGATGCAGTGAAAAAACGCGAGGCCTCCGCGCCGGCTTATCTGGAGCGCGCGAAAGATTGTTTGAAGCGCGTGGCCGATTACGCTGTCGAAAAGAATATCCGGCTCGGCGTGGAAGGGCGGCGCGGTTACGAAGAAATACCTAACGAGCGCGAACTGCCGGCATTGCTCGATGAAATCAATTCGCCCGCGCTCGGTTACTGGCACGACATGGGACACATTCAGATCAAAGAAAATCTCGGCTTCCTCAACCACGAAGAATGGCTGCGCGCGATCGGCCCGCGCGCGATCGGCTGTCACTTGCAGGATTGCATCTGGCCGGGGCAGGATCACCAACCGCCCTTTGCCGGCGATGTCGATTTGGAAAAGCTGGTGCCGCTTCTTCCCGCCGATTGCCTTTATGTTTGGGAATTGAGTCCGCGCAAAACGGCTGACGAAATTCGCAAATCGGTTGCGATTTGGAAGGAGCGATTCGGTTCGTGAAGAAAATTCTTCTCACGCTGATTCAGCTCGCGGTCACGATCGGCGTTCTCTACTGGGTTTTTCACGACCCCGAGAAGCGCGACACAAATGCTGGAAGCGTTGCGCCGCGCCGACTATCGCTGGATCGCAGCCGCAATTTTCGCTTACGTCATTGTCGAAGTCGCCGCCGCCATCCGCTGGCGCATGCTGCTCCAGGTGCAAGGTGTTCACCTCGGAATTTTCCGGCTGGCCGGATTGTTTCTCATCGGCATGTTCTACAACCAGTTCCTGCCCGGCGGCACCGGCGGCGACATCATCAAGACTTATCTTCTGCTTAAAGAAACGCCGGGCAAAAAAACCGGCGCATTACTAGCCGTTCTGTTCGATCGATTGATCGGCCTCATCGGTTTGATCAGCATAACGGGTGCGTTAATCGCGTTACGTTACAACTGGCTCACCACTACACCTGAAACAAAGCGTCTCGTCTGGGGATTGCTTGCTGTGCTTGGCAGCGCGGTGCTCGCTCTGGTGACAAGTTTTGTTATCACCGGTTTCAAATTGCTCGACAAACTTCCGGCGCATTTCCCGATGCGCGCAAAACTGATCGAGCTTTCCGCCACGTATCATCTTTACGCTCATCATTGGCCGACGACTTTCGCCGCTTACATCGCTTCTCTCATCACGCATCTCGGTACGTTTGTGACGTTCCTGTTCGTCGCATACGCCTTTGGCGCTCATGTTCCGATCGTCAATTTTTTTGCCGTCATGCCGATTGAACGCACGATCTCGTCACTCCCGATCAGCTTCGCGGGCGTCGGTCTGCGCGAGAAAGTTTTGCAGGTGATGCTCAATGGCTTGTGCGGAGTGCCGGAAGCCGTCGCCGTTCTTATCGGCTCCATGAGTTTTCTGGTGATGGTTTTTGCCTGCCTGCCCGGCGGCCTCGTCTACATCTTCTACAAGCCGAGTGGTGTGAGCCGGCATGTGAAGTTGCGCGAAATGCGAGAGGAAGTCGCGACTCTCGAGCATGAAATCACCGAAACGGAATAAGTCCGCAGGGACGTGCTTCTGCACGTCCGCGTGCTCGCGTCTCGCGAAAACAAAAAAAGGACATGCGGAAGCACGTCCCTCCGAATTGCCGTCCATTTGTTGTCGCCACGTTCGCCATGACGGTCGATGGAAAAATTACCACGCGCACTTTCTCGCCAATTGATTTCACCTCCCGCGAAGACAAGGCACATCTGTTCCATCAACGTTCGTTAGGCGACGCCGTTCTTATCGGCGCCGGGACGCTGAGACATGACAATGTGCGGCTGGGTTTACCAGGAACGGATTTGCGCGACGAACGCGTCGGGCGCGGACAAACCCCCTACCCAATCCGCGTTATTGTTTCCAATTCGGGTCGCATCGATCCGGCGTTGAAAATTTTCCAGTCGAACATTTCGCCCATCCTGATTTTTTCGACGGCGCGAATGCCGAAGAAGTTTCAAGATAAGTTACGCGCCATGACAACGCTTTGCCTAACGAGAACGCGTTCCGTCGATCTCGTTGCCATGCTGCAACAATTACGGCGCGACTACAAAGTGCGTCGCGTCGCCTGCGAAGGCGGCGCGGAGCTTTTTCGCAGCCTGCTGGAGCACGATCTTGTCGATCAACTGAATGTGACGATCGCGCCGTTTCTGTTTGGCGGAGCGAACGCACCAACGCTCACGGGCTTGAGCAAAGACTTTTTGCCGAACAGCGTTCATTGCTCGCTTCAACAAATGCGCGTTATCGGCGACGAATGTTTTTTGACCTACCGGATCATGAATCGCAAAAGATCCGGGTAGCGCACGCGTCTCGCGTGTTGCTTTCGGCGTCTCACCGAAACAATCTTTCATGGAAATCCGCGATCGCGGACGCACGTCACACCTCGAATCAGGTTTCGCTTTTTGACGAATGCGCGGGCGAAGCGCAAGTTTCCGCTCAACCCACAATGCCCATTTCCCATGAGTAAGACGCTCGATCAAAATTCAATCAACGAATTCAAAGCAAACCTGCGAGGCCGCGTAGTCGAGCCAAACGATCCAGGCTATGACGACGCCCGCAAAGTTTACAACGCGATGATAAACAAGAAGCCGCGCTTGATTGCGTATTGCGCAGACGTGGCCGACGTAATCCGATCGGTAAATTTTGCGAGAGATCGTGATCTCCTTCTCTCAATTCGCAGTGGCGGACATAACGCGGGAGGACTGGGGATTTGCGATGATGGCCTCGTCATTGATCTCTCGCCGATAAAGTACACGCGAGTGGATCCAGCCGCGCGCAGAGTCACAGTGGGGGGAGGATGCACCTGGGCTGATGTCGATCACGCCACGCATGTATTCGGATTGGCGACACCGAGCGGAGTTATTTCCACGACCGGAGTGGGCGGATTAACTTTGGGCGGCGGCGTCGGCCATCTCACTCGTAAATGCGGCCTAACGATCGATAACCTTCTTTCAGCCGATGTGGTCTTGGCCGATGGAAAATTTGTCCACGCAAATGATGGGGAAAATTCTGATTTGTTCTGGGCCATTCGTGGGGGAGGCGGAAACTTCGGGATCGTAACTTCGTTTACGTTCAAGCTTCACGAGATCGACATGATCTATGGCGGTCCAATGCTGTACGAGCTGGGCGAAGCCGCGGAAGTGATGAAGTGGTATCGCGAGTTCATCAAGACGGCTCCTGATGATGTGAGTGGCTTTTTTGCTTTCCTGACAGTTCCGCCCGGCCCTCCATTCCCCGAGCACCTTCATTTGAAAAAGATGTGCGGCATCGTGTGGGCTTGCACCAGCCCACTCGCGGATGCCGAACAGGCATTCAAGCCGATTCGCGCGTTCAAAAAACCGGCGCTGGATCTCGTCGGTCCACTGCCGCAACCCGCTTTGCAAAGCATGTTCGATGCGTTGTATCCCCCGGGTTTGCAGTGGTATTGGCGGGCGGATTTCGTGAATGAATTGAGCGACGCTGCGATCAACCAGAACATCGAGTTTGGGAAAGCTCTTCCTTCCATGCACTCCACCATGCACCTTTATCCGATCAACGGCGCCGCCGCGCGCGTGGGCAAGACCGAAACCGCGTGGAATTATCGTGACGCGACCTGGGCGCAAGTGATGGTGGGCGTCGATCCCGATCCCGCAAACAACGAAAAGATTATTTCGTGGACGAAGAATTATTATGACGCGGTGCACCCATATTCCGCCGGCGGCGCTTACGTAAATTTTATGATGGACGAGGGAGAGGAACGCGTGAAAGCCACTTACGGCGATAACTACGAGCGCCTGGTTGCGATCAAAAATAAATACGACCCAAAAAATTTCTTTCGCGTGAATCAAAACATCAGGCCGACTGCAGGCAGCAGGTAGAGCCTGATGAACGCGGGCGAACTGAAATCGTTGCAGGCGCCGCTAAAAGAAAAATATCGGGAACGCCCGCAGACAGCATTGATTACCCTGCGAGCCGAAGGACGAATCGGCGAAGGCGTCACTTGTAAATTGGAAACGGGCCGTTCCCTGGCCGAAGCAGGACTTCATCCCGCAACCGGCGGAGACGGGCTGAGCGCCTGTTCGGGCGATATGTTATTAGAGGCGTTAGTCGCTTGTGCCGGTGTCACACTGCGCGCTGTCGCTACCGCTCTGGACATTCAATTGCGCGATGCAACCATTCGCGCCGAAGGGGATCTTGATTTTCGCGGCACATTGGGAGTTTCCAAAGATGTTCCCGTCGGTTTCAAAGACATTCGCCTGCAATTCGATTTGGAAACGGACGCCGGCGAAGAGCAAGTGGCGACGCTGCTTCGTCTGACGGAACGATATTGCGTCGTCTATCAGACACTTCGTCAGCCTGCCACTATCGACGTCAAACATCGAGTTGCGTCATCGTAGATTCGGCGGTGTTGCCGCGGCCGCCAAGCTTGCACGGAGTGCCACACCTCGGTACTGTCTGAACCGCCGATATGCCGCTCTACATAGACATTCACAAACTTCCGGCTGGGACAACTCTCGAAGATGTCGCCAGTGCTCATGCGGCCGATATGGAGACGCAAAAGAAATACGGCGTCGAATACCACAAGTATTGGCTGAACGAGAGCGCCGGTAAAGTGTTCTGCATCTGCGACGCGCCAAATAGTGAAGCCGCCGTGCGCGTGCATCAGGAAGCTCACGGCCTTCTCGCCGAAAAGATCATCGAAGTAGAGCCCGCGATTGCGGAGGCATTTCTTGGTGGCGGTGAAATAAGTCCAATGGGAGCGGCTTTAGTTCCCGGCGGCAAATCCGACACTCGTGATCCCGGAATTCGCACCATCCTCTTTACCGACATCGTCGACTCGACTGCTCTTACGCAATCGATCGGCGACGAAGCGGCCATGGGGATGCTCGAAGTGCACGACACTATTGTCCGAGACGCACTCGGCGCTTTCGGCGGTCGCGAGGTCAAGCACACTGGCGACGGCGTCATGGCGTCATTTGTGTCGAGCGCCGCGGCGGTGCGGTGCGCGAGCCAGATTCAACGCGCGTTGGCAAAACGGCGAGAGAACAAGAATGCTGATCCAATCCAGGTTCGCATCGGAGTTGCCGCGGGAGAACCGGTCGAGCATCATAAAGATCTTTTCGGATCTACCGTTCAATTGGCTGCCCGGCTCTGCGCCCATGCACTTCCGGAACAAATTCTCGTGTCGAACGCGATCGCGGATTTGTGCTTGGGGAAAAAGTTCTCGTTCCAAGATCTTGGAGAGATTTCGCTCAAGGGTTTCGACAGTCCGATTCGAGCTCACGCGGTCGCTTGGACCGTTGAAGGCGACGCAACCGGCGTCTAAAGCGTTAGCGTTGCCGCGCTAAGCTGGAGTGGCGCTGCCAGTCTTCTTCCCGGCGCGCGGCCGCCTAACGAGTTCCCCGCCACAATTCGGACAAATGTTCTGCAGCTGCTCGGCGCAATCCGGACAAAAGGTGCACTCGTAAATGCAAATAAATGCCGCCGCGCTAGTCGTCAGGGCTTTTTCGCACTTTTCGCAGCGATCTTTCATCTCCAGCGCCATTTCGATTGTTCTCTTTGCGCGACAGCTTATCATGCCGCGCGAGCAACCTCACTCCATCAATTCGTGCACACCGGCAACTCCATTGTCATCCACGCGCCGCGCGAAACAATCTTTGAAACCGCCGCCAATCTCGAACTTTGGCCGAAAATTCTTCCTCACTATCGCTACATCCGTTATCTCGAACGAAGCGTAGAAAGAAACGTAGTTGTCATGGCGGCAACGCGTTCCGGCATTCCAATTACATGGACTTCCGAAGAAATTATCGATCGGGAACATTTTGAAGTGCGCTTCCATCATCTCAAGGCGTGGACAAAAGGAATGCGCGTGGTCTGGACTTTCAAACCGATATCTGACGGTGTGCTGGTTGAAATTTTGCATGAACTGAAGTTCCGCATCCCGCTGCTCGCACCCATTGCCGAATTGATCATCGGCAAATTTTTCATCCAAAACATCGCGAACAAAACATTGCATTGCATGAAGGCTTATTTGGAATCGCAGGGAAAAATGGTCGCGGCCCAATGAGCAGACGCCGAGCGGTCATCACCGGAATTGGACCGATTACATGCATCGGACGCGGGCGCGAAAATTTCTGGCGCGGAATCCGCGCAGAGAAAAGCGGTATCGTCGCGATCTCCACGTTCGATACGAGCGGCTTTCACGCGCGTTGCGCGGGAGAGATTCGCGATTGGGTGCCGGAAGACTTTTTCCCGCCGCACCGACTGAAGCGTCTCGATCGCTACGCGCAATTTTCTGTCGCTTCGACGAAAATGGCGCTGGACGATGCTGGCATCCCCTACTCTCCGGCAAAATCCGCAGCCTCGCGTAGGCGTGAGTTTCGGCACTGCGCTCGGTGGAGTCTGCCAGGCGGAAGATCAGCACATTCGTTTTTTGAAAAAGGGCGTGCACGGCGTGAATCCGACACTGGCGCTCCAGGTCTTCGGCGGTTCGGCGCATTCGAACATCGCGATTGAATTTGGTTTTCGCGGTGTCGGCACAACGAACTCGAACAGTTGCGCGAGCGGAACCGTCGCCGTCGGCGAAGCGTTGCGTTACATTCGCGACGATTTCGCGGATGTCGTCGTCGCCGGTGGAGCCGAAGCGCCCCTCGCCACGCTCTCTTTCGGCGCATTCGATTTGATCAAGACGATGAGCCGCTGGTCCGGTGATCCCGCGCTGGCGTGTCGCCCATTCGATAAAATGCGCGACGGTTTCGTCATGGGCGAAGGCGCGACGGCGTTGATCGTCGAGGAACTTGAACACGCGCAGAAACGTGGCGCGCATATTTATGCGGAGTTGCTTGGCTATAGTTTGAACAACGATGCGTATCACATGACTTCGCCACTGCCTTCCGGCGAATCCTGTGTCGCCGCGATGCGACACGCGCTCGCCGACGCCGGCGTCGCACCGGAACAAATCGATTATGTCAATGCGCACGGCAGCTCCACGCAATTGGGCGACAGCACGGAGATGATGGCGATCAAACAAGTGTTTGGCGATTACGCGCGTCGGATTCCGGTTAGCGGAACAAAGGGTTACACCGGACATCCGTTAGGCGCGACTGGAGCGGTTGAAGCGGGTATCTGCACGCTAGCGCTCGAAGAACAGTGGATGCCGCCGACGTTAAGTTACGCCAACCCCGATCCGGCGTGCGATCTCGACGTCGTTCCAAATCACGGACGCGAAGCGAAATTGGATTACGTGATGAGCAATTCATTCGGTTTCGGCGGAATCAACGCGTGCGTTGTCCTCGGGCGCATGAAATAAATGGCCTGTCCCACATCGCGGGTCATCCCGAGCGAATGCGAGGGACCTCGCAAGTTATCACCCGTGTCATAGTTCGTGAGGTCCCTCGCATTCGCTCGGGATGACAGATTTGCCTATTCGTTAGGCCCTAACAAATCCGGACGGCTTTCGCGCGTTCGCCGCTGCGCTTGCTTCTTTTCTCCAGGCAGCGATCTTCGCGTGATTCCCGGACAGCAAGACATCCGGAACTTTCCAGCCGCGAAACTCCGCTGGTCGCGTGTATTGCGGTCCTTCCAGTAAGCCATCGGCAAAACTGTCATCCGTGGCGGAACGTTCGTGTCCGAGAACATTCGGCAGCAGACGAACAACAGCATCGACGAAAACGACCGCGGCAATCGCTCCATTCGTAAGCACGTAATCGCCAATCGAAATTTCCCTGTCGACCAGATGTTCGATCACACGATGATCGATTCCTTCGTAATGCCCGCAGACTATGATCAAGTGATCGCGTTCTACGAATTCTCGCGCGACGCTTTGCGTGAAGCGTTGTCCCTGTGGCGTCATCGCGACGGCAACGCTGTTCTTTTGTCGTAGCGCTTCCACGGCGGCAAAAATCGGCTCCGGTTTCATCACCATCCCCTGGCCGCCGCCAAACGGCGCATCATCGACCACGTGATGTTTGTCCGTTGTCCACTGACGCAGATCGTGGATCTGCAAATCAAGCGCGCCATTTTCCTGCGCGCGCTTCATCATGCTTTCGCTCAAGGGCGCCCGGCAGATCTCGGGAAAGAGCGTGATGATATCGATCTTCATCAAAGTGGCGCAAGCTTCCAGCTTGCGATCTAAATTCAAGCAAGCTTGAAGCTTGCTCTACTCAACAATTTCGAGCGTCGCCTTTTGTCCGTGACGCGCAGCGGAGCTGGAAAGAAGCGCGCGGATCGCCTGAATGGTCTGCCCATTACGGCCGATGATGCGGCCGACGTCGCTCTGGCGCATCTGCAATTTGAAAATGGTCATCTTGCCCGATGGAATTTCCGACAACATGATCTCATCGGGAAACTCAACGAGCTCCCGCACGATGAACTCGAGAAATTCCTTCATCGCTTTGCCGATGATTCGTTAGGCGGTTGCCGTTGCCGCTTCAGCCGCTGGAGCCGAAGCTGTTCTCTTCTTGGTTTTCTTGATCAAACTCTTCACCGTATCGGACGGTTGCGCGCCGCGCGCGATCCAGTATTCCGCACGATCCATTTTCAGCGTGCTGTTGTCGCCCGGTTTTTTCGGATCGTAGGTGCCGATGATTTCGATGAATTTTCCATCGCGCGGGCTGCGGCTGTCCGCCACCACGACTTTAAAATACGGGCGGTTCTTCGCACCTTCTCTGCGTAATCTGATTGAAACTGCCATAGTTAATTTTTCATTCGCGCCATCTGCGCCATCATTCTTTTCATTTTGCCCGTGTTCTTCATCAGCTTGCGCATTTGATTGAACCGCTGGAGCAAATCATTTACCTGCGTGACGCTCGAGCCGCTCCCGCGCGCGATGCGCTGACGACGCCGCGCATTCAAGATGTCGGGCCGCGAGCGCTCCTCGTTAGTCATCGAAAGCACGATTGCTTCCGTGCGCTTGAGCTGCTTCTCGTCAACGGAGAGGCCGGAGACGTTACTCATTCCCGGCAACATGCCAAGTATATTCTCCAGCGGCCCCATCTTCCGCATCATCTTGAACTGGGCGAGGAAATCGTTGAAGTCGAACGACGCTGTGCGCAGTTTTTTCTCCAGCCGCGCGGCTTCCTCTTCGTCGATGACTTCCGCCGCTTTCTCGACCAGGCCGACGACGTCGCCCATCCCGAGAATGCGGCCTGCTAGCCGGTCCGGCACGAATGCCTCGAATTGATCGAGCTTCTCGCCGACGCCGGCGAATTTGATCGGACGTTGCGTGACTTCACGCATCGATAAAGCGGCGCCGCCGCGCGCGTCGCCATCGAGTTTGGTTAAAACGATTCCGGTAATCTGCAGTGCGTCATTGAAGTGAGTGGCAACACTGACCGCCTGTTGTCCCGTGGCCGCATCGGCCACGAGCAAAATTTCCTGCGGCTGCAAAAACTCCTTCAACTGCTTGATCTCTTCGATCAATGCCGTGTCGATTTCCTGACGACCAGCGGTATCGAAGATCTGCACATTGCCATTTTGCTGCGCCGCCCAATCGATGCTGGCAGCAGCGGCAGCCCGAACATTCTTTTCGTTAGGCGCAGGCCGGTACACCGGCACATTTACCTGTTGTCCGAGTGTGGCCAATTGCTCAATCGCCGCTGGCCGCTGCAAATCGCACGCGATCAAAAGCGGCGCCCGTCCCTGTTTCTTCAGATAATTCGCCAGCTTCGCCGATGATGTCGTCTTGCCCGCGCCATTTAATCCCACCATCAAAATGCGCGCCGGTTTCTCCAGATTTAACGGCGCGGCATCACCGCCAAGCAGGGCGCTTAATTCATCGTGAAAAATTTTCACGATCTGCTGGCCGGGCGTAACGCTGCGCAGGACTTCTTCGCCCAGCGCTTTTTCTTTTACGCGCGCAATGAACTTTTTTGCGACCTGAAAATCGACATCGGCCTCGAGCAATGCGAGACGGACCTGACGCAACGCATCGTTGATGTTCTCTTCGCTAATCGTGCCATGGCCACGAAGATCCTTGAAGATGTCCTGAAGCCTATCGCCGAGTTGCGAGAACATAATCCGAGCCTAACGAGCCAAAGCTGCACGCCATATTGTCCGGGGAGCGCGTGCGCCCTCGCACGCACGCGATCGCGCCCTCGCGATCGCGATCTTCGTTGAAATTTACTGAGTGTTTTCGGCGAGGCGCCGAAAACTGCGCGCGAGGGCGCGCGCGCTCCCCGGACAATATGATCACGATCTCTTCGGAGTCGGTGATGTTGCAGCCGGAGCCGGCGAGTCCGTCGTTTTCGCCGCGCCTTCATCCACGATGAAACTCCAATGCGTCGAGACCTTTTTGTCGCCGGACTTTGCTTCGATGATGACGGTGCAGTCCTTGTCCTTAATTTTCTGCGGAACCTGGTAGGAAATATTCTGCGTCTTCGGATCGTAATTCGCGCTTACCAATCCGAGGCCGCTGATGCGCATCTGCACAGATCCCTGATCGATCGCGCCGAATCCGGCGAGGTTCGCCTTGATCAACGGCGTCGCAGTCTTAATCGTCTCGCCATCCGCGGGCACAACACCGAGCGTGACCGCACTCACTTCCGCGGTCGGTGCGCTGCCGCCAACGGTCATGCCGCCGAAGTCGATGGCGTCGGCAAAGACTTTCGGCTTGTTGCCTTCGATCATGTATCGGCCTAACGAGTCCAGCGGCGACCCGTAAGTTAATTTTTGGCCGTAAACCGTGAAGAGCGCTTCGTACCCAGCCTTCATCGCGACTTCCTTCACATGCTCGTTGTAAAATCCGTATGGAACGGCAAAGCAATTCACTTTCACTCCAAGCTTCTGCTCGATGATTTGCTTCGAACCGCCGACTTCATTCTCCAGCCACGACTCGTATTCACTTTGCGGCAGGCGCTTTTTCGTAAAGCGATCGTAGGGCGGCTTGCGCAAATCCTGATGCGTAACGCTGTGCGCTTGTATATCGACTCCAGCATCGCGAAGTTCTCCGAGCTGTTCCCAGCCCATCGACTCGCCACCGCTGTACTTTCCCGGCCTGATCCCCTCCGTATAGATGAACAGCGTCAGAGGATATCCGTACTTTTTCAGAATCGGCCACGCCACCTCGTATTGAGATTTCCAGCCGTCATCGAAAGTGATGATGGCGGCGTGCGGCGGAATATTTTTCTCGCCCCGTTTCCACGCCAGAAAATCCTGCATCCCGATGACCGGAATCTGCCGATCCTTCAGGGTTTTCATTTGCTCCTCAAATGCAGCTGGAGTGATCTCGGTATCGGGTCTTCGCACTTTGTTCACGAAGCGGTGATAACCGAAAACGACGACCTCCGCGTTTTGATCGACGAGCGGTTTCTTCGGCGTCGGGAACGGCGTGGCGGTCGCTGTCGGCGTGGCCGAAGGTGTCGCGCTCGCCTCCGCTTTCGAGTTCTTGCTCAGCATGAGGCTACCTTTCTTACACGCGGAAAACGCGAGAAGAGCAATGAGCAAGGGAAGCGTAATTCGTCGAAGCATAATATCGTTAAGGCCTTTAATTGTGAGCGAACAAAAAACAAGCGCTTTTTCGTCGCGCGCGTTTGCGACGGCGAAAAATGGTGGCAGATAAAATGCTTTCACCAATTAGCCACTAAATGCGCTCGCATTTTTTACGTTTGATCGCAGCCGGGTTGCTCTTGTCGCTGGCTGGTTGCGCGACAGAAAGAATGCATGCGATCAAGAATACTTCGCGCTCGTTTTCCACTGTTGTCGTCGACGCCGGACATGGGGGAAGAGACAGCGGAGCCGTGCGCCGTTACGGTCCACCGGAAAAAATCGTCGCTCTGGATGTCGCACAGCGGGTCGACAAGAAGCTGCGCGAATCGCAAATCAAAACTGTCATGACACGAACGGGTGACGTTTTCATCCCGCTCGATACGCGCGTCGCCATCGAAAACGCACAGAAGAATTCGGTCTTCGTCAGCATTCATTTCAACGATTCGCGGCGGCGCGGGATTCACGGTTTCGAAACCTACTACCATTCGCCGGCAGCGTACGACCTGGCCCAGCGAATCCAAAGTAAGCTTCTGACTTTGCCGAATGCGGTGAATCGCGGGGTGCATGTGGCGAATTTCCGTGTCTTGCGCAACGCCGTGTATCCCGCTGTACTCGTTGAGTGCGGATTTTTAAGTAATCGCTTCGAAGGAGGTTCGGCGCGCAACTCCGATCATCGCGACGATCTTGCTGACAAGATTGCCGAAGCGATCGTCGAGATGCGGTATGGTCCTGGGGCCTATCAGGGCGGTGCGCAGTCGGTTGTCGAGCAAGCATCCACCGCTTCCGCTAACACCCCCTTGCCGCCTAAGGCGCCGCCCCTCGGTTCGATGAATCGTTAGAACTCGATCCCGCGCGCTTCCCTTCCGATCGCGGTGAGAACGATAATCGCGATGAAAACCGCGAGCGCGACCGCCGCCATCGTCAGCGCGTAATTCGCATGACCGTTGGCGTCGTGAAAATGTTGCGCGAGCCGGGCCTGTTGCTGGGCCGCGTAGGCCGCCGCGAAATTTCCCAGCTGATATGCGAGACCGGGAAAAGTTCCGCGATATTCGGGCGGCGAGAGTTCGTTCAAGTGAACCGGTACAACTCCCCATGCGCCCTGCACCATGAATTGCATGAGGAATCCGCCGATGATTAGCAGCGCCGTTGTGGGCGCAAATATCCAAAGAGGAATCAGCACGATGCCGCAAAGGGCGCAGAGGATAATGCAGCGACGGCGGCCCCAGCGCTGCGAATAAAAGCCAACGATTGTTCCGCCACAGATTGCGCCGAACGCGTAGACAATCGTGATGATCGATTTCGCGCTCACGCCGAAGCCGCGCTGCTTTTCAAGAAATGTCGGATAGAGATCCTGGGTGCCGTGCGACATGTAATTGAAGGCGGTCATCAACAACACGGCATAGATGAAGAGCAGACCATGTTGCCTAACGAGTCCGACAATATCGACGCGAGTGCGTTTGGTTCGCTTCCGGTTCCGCTGCCAGACCGGTGATTCCGGGACGCGCGCGCGAATAAAGATCACCAGCAGCGCAGGTAGTGCGCCGGCAATGAAAAGCCCGCGCCATCCGAAAAACGGAAACACAATCCAATAAACGACCGCGGCGAGGAGATACCCGAACGCATATCCCTGTTGCAGAATTCCCGAGAACAATCCACGTGCTTCCGTCGGCAACGATTCCATCGCGAGCGACGCGCCCAGTCCCCATTCGCCGCCCATGCCGATTCCGTAGAGCGCGCGCAGCAAAAGAAAAATTGTGAAATTCGGCGCGAAACGCGGTCAGCAATTCCATCAGCGAATAAAAGATGATGTCCGCCATCAGCGGGATGCGCCGGCCAAACTTGTCGCCTAACAAGCCGAAGATAAATGCACCGATCGGGCGCATCATCAGCGTCAGCGTGATCGCAAATGCGACCTGCGGAATCGACCGCTGAAAATCGCCCGCCACGGGACTGAGCACGAAAGTGAGCAGGAAAAAATCGAGCGCATCCAGCGACCAGCCGAGAAAGCAGGCAACGAAAGTGTTGCGTTGATCGTGATTGAGCGATTTGAAAAGACGCAACGCTTCCACTGCTCGTCACCTAATTGTCATGTCGGTTGAAGTCGAGCACATCTCGTGGGCTCGCAGGTAGGGACGGCTCTCCGCAGCCGTCCCACTATTAAGGGACGCCTCGGAGAGGCGTCCCTACCTGCTAGAATTCGGCATCACCCCGAGCATTGCGCTGTTCCCGTTGTCATCCCAAGCGCAGCGAGGGACCTCGCGAATCACTGAACACGTTCTATTCATGCGAGAATGTTTCGGACATTCGCGAGATGGTTCGCTCCGCTCACCATGACAGATGCAACGACGCTGCTAAATTCAATCATGCGCTATCTCGTTAAGGCGAAAGTGAAGGAAGGAAAACATGGTGCTCTTCTTCGCGCTATTGAAGACGAGACGCTTGGCCGCGGGTCAATCGCCGGCGACGAATATCGCTACGACATGGAACAAGCGCGCATCGCACCCGATGGAACGACGCGCTGGGTCGAAACTTGTTTTTGCGATCCGCCGCTGGCGGAAGAGCGGCCGTACTGGGAAAAATATTTTGAACTGTTGAGCGTGAAAGACGCGCACTCTCGCCGCAATTGCCGGCACGAAAATGGCACGGAAGCGTGGGCGTGCTGCGATTGCGATTGCACGCGCAAGCTGGAAGAGAGATTGCAGAAGGAGGACGAAGCGTTCCTAAAAGAGTTGCAACTAAGGAGGGACGCTCTGCCAGGCGTCCACGGCGACTGGGAAGTCGCCGCTCCTTGAAGACTCTACGTCTCCCGCACGCTTGTCCTGTTTCGTCATTTGGATTTCGTGCTTCGTCATTGCAACGGACATATCTACGCATCATGATACGTCAATTTGTCAGTTGATATGAGGGCAAAACTGTCGTTTAATGCTCCGTCATGTCAGAGGTTGAATCCCACCCGCTAGAAAAAATTCTGCATCAGCGCATCGCCATCATGGATGGCGCGATGGGCACGATGATCCAGCAGTACAAACTGAGCGAGGCCGATTATCGCGGCGAACGTTTTCGCGATTGGAAAGGCAAGGATCTCAAAGGAAGTCTTGAGCTTCTCTTGCTCACCAAACCGGATGTCGTCCGCGAAATTCACACGCAATATCTTGATGCCGGCGCCGACCTGATCGAGACCAACACTTTCAGCGGAACAACGATTGGTCTGCACGATTTCCTTTTTCAAGGCGAACCAAAAGGCGATCGCAAAGACATCGAGTTTTTTCAGCGCGTCGTTGACGACAATGAGCTTTGCGACATCGCGCATGAGATTAATCTTGCTGCGGCGCGCATCGCACGCGAAGCGGCCGATCGCGTTTCAAACAAGACCGGACAGCAACGTTTCGTTATCGGTTCAATGGGCCCGCTTCCGGTCGCGGCATCGCTTTCGCCAGATGTGAACGATCCGAGTTTTCGCGCGGTCACGTTCGATCAACTCGAGAAAAGCTATGCGGGTCAGGCCGCGGCTTTAGTTGAAGGCGGCGTCGATTTTTTGGCGGTCGAAACAGTTTTCGACACTCTCAACGCGAAGGCGGCGATCTCCGCCATCACTCAGGTTTTTGAGCGCGCGGGCAAAAAAGTTCCGCTAATCATTTCGGGAACCGTGACCGACCTTTCCGGTCGCACGCTCAGCGGGCAGACGGTCGAAGCATTCCTGATCTCCACCGCGCACGCGCAACCGCTCGTGCTCAGTCTCAATTGCGCGCTCGGGCCTAACGAGATGGAACCGTACGTAGAAGAACTCGCGCGCAACGCCCCGACTTACACCGCCGCGTATCCCAACGCTGGATTGCCCGATCCGCTGTCACCAACTGGATTTCCCGAAACGCCGGAAACGTTCGCGCCGAAATTGCGCGAATGGGCGAAGAACGGCTGGCTCAATATTGTCGGCGGCTGTTGCGGGACGACGCCCGAACATATTCGCAAGGTTGCAGAGGCGGTGCGCGAATTTCCGCCACGCGAATTACCTGCTTCTTCTACCATTCCGAGCGAATACGCCAGTCCGGCCCGGACCGGGGAATCTCCCACTGCAGGTAGGGACGTTTCTCCGAAACGTCCCATTATTCGGCCGGCTCGGAGAGCCATCCCTACCTGATAATGATGCTGCCGTTGCGTCTCGCCGGTCTCGAACCGCTCGTCATTACGCCTGACACGGGATTCGTTGTCATCGGCGAGCGAACCAACATTACGGGCTCGCCAAGATTTTCGAAACTGATTTTGGGCGGCGATTTCGATGCCGCGGTCGCGGTCGCGCGCCAGCAGGTCAACGGCGGCGCGAACATTCTCGACGTCAACATGGATGAAGGAATGATCGATTCGGAAGCGACCATGACGCGCTTCCTCAATCTCATCCAGAGCGAGCCCGAAATCGCGCGCATACCGATCATGATCGACAGCTCGAAATGGAGCGTGATCGAAGCCGGCTTGAAATGCGTGCAGGGAAAATGCGTCGTCAATTCCATCTCGCTCAAGAATGGCGAAGAAGAATTTTTGCGGCAGGCCGCGATCGTTAGGCGTTTTGGCGCCGCCGTCATCGTCATGGCGTTCGATGAGAAGGGACAGGCTGATTCGCTCGAGCGCCGCATAGAAATTTGCGGTCGTGCCTACAAGCTGCTGACCGAATGCGCAAAGTTCCCACCTAACGATATCATTTTCGATCCGAATATTCTCACCGTCGCCACCGGCCTCGAGGAACATCGCAACTACGCGGTCGACTTCATCGAAGCAACGCGCTGGATAAAAGCGAATCTCCCGCACGCGCGAGTGAGCGGCGGCGTCAGCAACATTTCGTTTTCATTTCGCGGAAACAACACCGTGCGCGAAGCGATGCACTCGGCGTTTTTGTATCATGCCATTCGCGCCGGGCTCGACATGGGAATCGTCAACGCCGGTCAGCTCGCAGTTTATGAAGAGATTGAGCCGGGGTTACGCGAACGTGTCGAAGATGTGCTGCTCAATCGCCGCGATGACGCGACGGAGCGTCTCGTTGAGTTTGCTGAGACAGTCAAAGCGGCCGGCAAAGTCGCGGTCAAAGATGAAGCGTGGCGAAATGGCCCGGTTGAGGAGCGGCTCTCGCACGCGCTGGTGAAAGGGATTGTCGATTACATCGACGCGGACACGGAAGAAGCGCGTCAGAAAGCGAAGCGTCCGCTCGATGTCATTGAAGGGCCGCTCATGTCCGGGATGAGTGTCGTGGGCGATTTGTTTGGAGCCGGAAAAATGTTTCTGCCGCAAGTCGTGAAGAGCGCGCGCGTCATGAAAAAGGCGGTCGCGTATCTGATGCCCTATATGGAAGCGGAGAAAGCGGCGGGCGCGAAACCGCAGGGACGCATCGTCATGGCGACGGTGAAAGGCGATGTGCACGACATCGGGAAGAACATCGTCGGCGTCGTGCTGCAATGTAATAATTACGAGGTCATCGACCTTGGGGTGATGGTGCCGGCGGCGAAAATTCTGGAAACCGCGCGTGAGAAAAAGGCGGACATCATCGGGTTGAGCGGTCTCATCACGCCATCGCTCGATGAGATGGTGCATGTGGCTCAGGAAATGGAACGCGAGAAATTTAGTCTGCCACTGCTTATCGGCGGTGCGACGACGAGTCGCGCGCATACCGCGGTGAAGATTGAGCCAAACTATCGTGCGAACAGCACCGTGCATGTGCTTGATGCCTCACGCGCCGTTGGCGTCGTAAACAATCTTCTGAACACGAACGCAAACGGAGATTTTACCGCGCAGATTCGCGCGGACTATCAACGGCTGCGCGAGGAGTACGCCGCGAAGACGACCGAGAAGAAATTATTACCGCTGGAAGAGGCGAGGGCGCGAAAGCCGAAATTTGATTGGAGTAAATACCAGCCACCGGTGCCCGAGTTTACCGGCGTTCGAATGGAGGAACCATCGCTTGAGACGCTCATCGATTACGTCGATTGGTCGCCGTTTTTTCACACATGGGAATTGCGCGGACGGTATCCCGCCATTTTCGACGATCCGACCGTAGGGAAACAGGCGCGCGAGTTATTCGATGACGCTCAACAACTTCTACAGCGCATCGTGTCGGAAAAATTACTGACGGCGCGCGGCGTGTTCGCGTTCTGGCCCGCGAACTCGTTAGGCGACGATGTTGAGCTTTATCAGGATGCGGAACGCAAGAACGTGATGGCGACTTTTCATTTTCTGCGGCAGCAAATGCAGAAGCCCGCCGATCAATTCAATCATTGCCTCGCCGATTACATTGCACCCAAAAGTGGCGCAAGCTTCCAGCTTGCGAGTCAAACAAAGACAAGCGAGACGGTTGCCCCGCGTGCCGATTTCATTGGCGGTTTTGCCGTGACTGCCGGCCTGGGGGCAGACGAGCTCGCGCAAAAATTCGCCAAGGAGCACGACGACTATCAGAGTATCATGACGAAAGCCCTGGCAGATCGGCTGGCCGAAGCTTTCGCTGAATATTTGCACAAGCAGGCGCGAATTGCGTGGGGCTTCGGCGCCGAAGAGAAGTTAACAAGCGAGGAACTGATCAAGGAACGGTATCGCGGCGTTCGGCCGGCGGCGGGGTATCCGGCATCGCCGGACCACACCGAGAAACAGACTTTGTTCAAATTGCTCGATGCGGAGAAGAACACCGGCATCCGATTGACGGAAACCTTCGCAATGCACCCGGGCGCGAGCGTGAGTGGCCTTTATTTTTCGCACCCGGATTCCAAGTACTTCGCTGTCGGCAAAATCGATCGCGACCAGGTGCGCGATTACGCGACGCGCAAAACAATGCCTAACGAGTGGGTTGAGAAATGGCTCGGGCCCAATCTCGGCTATTGAAGTCGCCCGGCGGCATCATATTTGGCACACACTCCGGAGGGACGTGCTTCCGCACGTCCGCCTTTGCCGGACAACAGCATTCAAGGACGTGCAGAAGCACGTCCCTCCGACTACAATTTAGATGCGTGCGGGTTGGTCGCGTGGTAAACAGCTTCTCCAACTACCGGGGTGTAGCTTAGCTTGGTAAAGCGGTCGCCGCGGCGACAGGTCGCCTTCGCAATCTTTGTGGTGCACACCACCTCTTCTCGTGATATCAGACGCTTGATACGGGGTGTAGCTTAGCTTGGTAGAGCGCGTGGTTTGGGACCACGAGGTCGCAGGTTCAAATCCTGTCACCCCGAGTAAATTAACGACCATGTTTTCGGTTTACGTCCTCGAAAGCGGCAAGACTGGTCGCCGATATGTCGGCTCCTGTGCGGATCTCACCGAAAGGCTGAAGCGACACAATGCTGGCGAGTCGCCTGCGACGAAGCATGGATTACCGTGGACTTTCATTTACGAAGAACGGTTGCCTACCCCCGCTATCGCTTGCGCGCGAGAACGCTATTTCAAAACCGGTCGCGGACGCGATAAACTTGATCGATTATTTGGCCTGAGCGGTCGCCGCGGCGACAGGTCGCAGGTTGTCGCCGCGGCGACTCACCCCGATTAAATTAACGACCATGTTTTCGGTTTACGTCCTCAGAAGCGGCAAGACCGGTCGCCGATATGTCGGCTCCTGTGCAGATCTCGCCGAAAGGTTGAAGCGACACAATGCCGGCGAGTCGCCTGCGACGAAGCATGGATTACCGTGGACTCTCATTTACGAAGAACGATTGCCCACCCGCGCTATCGCTTGCGCGCGAGAACGCTATTTCAAAACCGGTCGCGGCCGTGATGAACTCGATCGATTGTTTGGCCTGAGCGGTCGCCGCGGCGACAGGTCCGCAGGTTGTCGCCGCGGCGACTCACCTCGAGTAAAACCCATGAAACGGCGAAGCTTGTCAGTTCATTTTTCTTACCATCTTTTGGCCGGCACTCGCGTGCCTCGGGCAGGAACTGCCCCGTCACGATGAAACGCCCGCGCCGCTGCCGTCATCGTCGCCGAGTGCGCCCGGTGCGGTAGCCACGCCAACGCCGATCCCGCAACCTTCGTTCGAATTAATTCCCCCACCCGCCGGCACTCCCGCGCTTCCGCCGCCGAGCATGCCTGATCTTTCGCAACTCGATCAGATTTTCAAACAGACGCTGCCCGGAAAAGAAGCAGCCGAATACCGTGCGCACGTTGAATGGCGCGAGCTAAAAAATCGCACAGTGAACGACCCGGCGGTGGTTGCGGCGAAAGCGGCCGCGGAAGCAGCGACAACAGATTTGGAAAAGCGGAATCGTTTGCGCACTTATTATGACGTATTCTACGCGCGAATGCGGGCCCTGGCCTCAGGCCCCGCGATGGTCAGCTATTTGGACGCGATGAAACAATCGCATCTCGATGCGTTCGCTCAACCCCGGGTGCGCCCGACGCCGGAAACCAGCCCGACGCCGGAAAGCAGTCCGACCGCGCACAAAGAGAAAAGCGATTCGCCTAACGAGTGATGTCGATGTCGCATCGGCCGCCTTGCTTCACTCCTGAATCGCGGATAGCATGCAGCCCGGATTCCACGGCGCGTTCGTCTAGTGGTTAGGACACAGCCCTCTCAAGGCTGGTGCACGGGTTCGACTCCCGT
>CAVTRW010000003.1:0-22622 GCA_963737195.1 uncultured Verrucomicrobiae bacterium | reverse complement strand
GGGCGGCGAAGCGAAAACGGAATTTTGGTACATCGCCGATGCCGATGCCGGCGCGGAACTCTTCGTCGGTCTGCGCGCGGGATCCACGCGGGAAAAGTTTGAGCTAGCTTTGCAGGCAGGCGAAGTCGCCGATCACATTCATCGCATTTTCGTGCGAAGCGGCGACGCCATGTTTTTACCGAGCGGCCGCGTCCACGCGATCGGCGGCGGCAATCTCATTGTCGAAGTGCAGCAGAACAGCGACACGACGTATCGCGTTTTTGATTGGAATCGGAAAGGAACTGATGGAAAGCCCCGCGCGCTCCATGTTGAGCAATCACTGCGCTGCATTGATTTTGACGATTGCGAGCCCGCACTGGCGAATGCCCAACACGAACTGCTCGTTAGGGATTCGCATTTTGAAGTGCAAAAATGGAATCTCGACGCGGAACGCGAAGCGGCGCCGGCCGGAGAGTTCGCTATTATTTTTTGTCTTGCCGGCGAACTGACATGCGGGCGAACAAAAATTTCAGCCGGAGATTTTTTCCTGCTGCCGGCATCGGCAAAGAATCGAATGATTCACCCTGCTCCCGGGAGCGAGCTGCTGCGAATTGCACTTCCCGCATGAGTCCGCTCGAAGGGCGAGCTATTCCATCGTGATCACGACTTTACCGCGAGCGTGGCCTTCTTCCACATAACGGACCGCCTCAGGAACTTCGCTTAACTTATAGGTCCGATCGATCACTGGTTTGATTTTTCCAGACGGCATCAGATCGGCGAGCACGCTAAGGTCCTTGTGATTCATATCGGCCATCATCATTCCCATCTCCTGACTAACGAACGGTGCCATCACCATTGCTTTGAGCGGACGCGTCATCACGCCGAAGAATCCCTGCTCGTTTGCTCCACCGCCGCCGATCATAACGTATTTACCATTCGGAGTTAAAACTCGTCTGCATTCGGACAATGAATGGTTGGCAACATTATCCAGGATTACGTCATAACGTTGGTCGCCCTTTGTAAAATCCTCTTTTGTATAATCGATGACGTGATCCGCGCCGAGCGAACGGACAAGATCGAGATTGCGCGTGCTGCAAACGCCGGTCACATCCGCGCCTAACGACTTGGCGATTTGCACCGCAAAAGTCCCCACACCTCCCGACGCGCCGTTGATCAGGACTTTCTGGCCGGGCTGAATCTTCCCCTTATCGCGCACGGCCTGCAATGCCGTGATGCCCGCGATATTAACGGAGGCTGCTTGCTCGAACGAAATGTTCGCCGGCTTGATCGCGACCGCTCGATCTGCGCGCGGACAAACGTATTCCGCAAAAGCTCCGCCTCTCCCGCCGAAAACATCGTCACCTGGCTTGTATTGGGTGACGTTCTTGCCAACCGCTTCCACGGTACCGGCAAAGTCAACGCCGAGTCGCGGATCCTTCGGTTTACGCAGCCCGGTTGCTATCAGCCGAATGAACTTCGGTGTGCCTTCAATAAAGTGCCAGTCATACGGATTGACTGAGGCCGCGCGAACTTTGACCAGAAGCTGATCGTCAGTAGGCACAGGTTTGGCAATGTTCTCCAGCTTAATATTGGCAACGCCGTAGTCACAGTAGATAATAGCTTTCATGGTATCCCCCTGTGAAACAGTAAGCCGATCGCAGCCGCTGGTCGATCGCCAGTAGGCGATAAAGACCAGGACTGTTCCCAGCAAGAGCAGAAGCAATATTGCGATTGAAGTCCATTTCAAAATGCGGCTCAGAATGCGTCTTAGTTTCATATACCTAACGAATATTTGCGGGTTGGTTGAATGACTCGGTTGATTTCAATCCCTTCAACAGCAGCCAGAAACTAACGGCCAACTCGAACAAAGCCATCGGTGAATCAAAGATGTAGTCGTTCACAATCTTGTTGAAGTTGGGAAAGATCAGATAGACAACGGCACAGAAGACGCACCAGGCGGAGCCGATTACGCCGACGATAGATAATCCCCGCGGAATGTAGTTCGACTTCAACCACAACCACGCGCAAACCGTCGCGGCCAATCCGAAGAACGGGAGGCCGACATAATAATCATCGAAACTCCCCGCAAGTTGCACCCGCGCGAGTGCCTGCAGGCGGTCGGGTTCGAAAACCTTCAGGTAACTCGCGTCGCCGAGAAGCCGAAGCGCCGCCAGACTGTTGAGCGGCGCTATGAGCCACAACATCGCGAAAACAAGACGAAACAACGCGCCGGCCAGCGCGAGTCCGCGATTCACCGGTGCGAGTACGACATACAACGCGGTGAGCAGAACGATCGCGCCGATGCCGTAGGTGATGAAGCAGATGAGCGCCATGACGAAATTGCGTTTGGTGCGCGAGGATATTTTGTGCGGTGTCGGCTGCGTTGCGCGGAACGATGAGCGGGTTGAGCAAAACGTAGTTGCCGAACACAACGAGCGCGAACGACAGAAGGCCCGCGATTCCCGCGACCTTCGCCGCGTTACGTTGTGAATTGTCGATGTCAGTTGTCATGATTATTCAATGGTGATGACGACTTTCCCCCGCGCGTGTCCTTCTTCGAAATATCGCATCGCCTCCGCGGTCTCGCTCAACTTGTAAGTGCGGTCGATAACCGGTGTCACCTTTCCGGTTGCCAGCAAATCGCGCAGCACCACCAGGTCCTCCTGCTTTGTCGTCGTCCCGTACATCTGGAACTTTTGCCGCGAAAAGCGCGACGCGAGGAATGCCATGAAGTTTCCGCCGATGCGGGACAATTGACCTTCGTGCAGGCCCGCTCCTCCGATGCCGGCTAAAACGCAGATGCCGTTAGGCGTGAGAATCCGCTGACGTTCGGCATGCGAATGGTTGTTCACGTTATCGAAGATCAGGTCGTAACGCTGATCACTCCTGGTGAAATCCTCTTTCGTATAATCAATGACATGGTCCGCGCCGATTGATCGGATAAGATCGACCTTGCTCGTACTGCACACCGCCGTGACTTCGGCGCCGAGAGCTTTCGCAATTTGAACGGCAAACGTGCCGACGCCGCCCGACGCGCCGTTGATCAAGACCTTTTGCCCCGCCGCAATCTTTCCGGTTCGAAGACCTTGCAGAGCGGTGAATCCCGCCCATGCGACGCAGCCCGCTTGTTCAAAGGTCACATTAGCGGGCTTGATAACCACTCCTCGCTCGCGAGCACATGCATACTCCGCCAGAGTCGGACGGCCCACCCCAAACACCTCGTCACCTGGTTTGAACTTCGTCACACTTCTGCCAACCGCTTCGACCTGGCCGGCCATATCGTTACCTAACCGTGTCTTTTTTGGTTTACGCAGCCCGCTCCCTAACATTAGGCGAAGTAAAAACGGGCCTCGCATGAGACCCGGATCAATAAAATTGAGGGAAGCCGCGCGAACTTTGATTAAGACTTGATCGTCGTTCGGAACAGGCTTTTCAACGTCTACAAACTTGAGAACGTCAGGTGAACCATACTCGCAAAAGCGAATAGCTTTCATCGGAACGTTCAGAGCAGTCATGTGGTCACAGTCGTTAGTCGATCTCCAGTAAGCGACGAACCCTGTTAAGAGCGCCAGCAAGAATGCTAGTAAAATCGCGACCCCGGCCCACTTTGCGATGCGCTTCAGTTTCATCTACCTAACGATATGCAAGATGGCAACTTACCGCTGCTTCATAACAGCTCATGATTTCCTACCTCGTTAACCGGCTATTGGATCAAGTGTGTTGCGCGGCGTTATGGAAGATACCTGCGATCGTACCTTCGCGCCCTTGATCAAAAGCCAGAGCATGATCGCGAGCTCTCCAAACAAGACAGGCTGCGCCCAGCGAAACGCGGCGCTGTAGAAAGGCGGGAAGAATATCGCAATAACGCTTAGGGCCACATAACCAAAACAGTTGATCATTAACCAGACGCCGATGAATCGCGGGAGGAACCTGGAACGAAAAACGAGAAGGCCAAAAGGGAAGAGCCATAGACCCCAAAAGAGTTCGTTGATGAAGATTCCCTGGCTGTGCAGGCGGATGAAAAGATACCCCAGCGCGTTCAATTGCTGCTTGTTGAATACCGAGAGGAAGTCGGCCCCACGAAAGAGAATGAGAGCAGCGGCATTGTTCAGCGTGTCGAGAAATCCAACGGCTGCCGAGATCAGGACGAATGCAAGCATGAGCATGGCCCATGTCTTGTTTACACTGCTCAGCAACCGGTATAGCGCGATGCCCAGACAAATGAAAATCACAGCCGTAACGAGATCAGCGAAGATCGACAGACGAAACATCGTCTGGTGGGCCAGGATGTTATTGGCAGTCGCAGTGGCATCTCCACCCACGATGAGTTTATTGGGAACGTACAAAAGCGTGAACGGCGCGGTGAGTACCATTGATAAATACACGGCGCCTGCGATGCGCGCTGCCTTGTCGGTTGGATGCATGATTGTTCTTTATTAATCGTTAGGCGAAAGATAAATCAGAGTGGCGTGCTATACCGGCGCAGGCGGACTGCACCAAACAGAAATGCTGCTGCGACTAACAACCCGATCCAAAGGCCTGGGCTACTCAGATATTGTCCCGGCGTGAGCTGGGACAGCGAATTGATGGTAGGATGGTCCTGGCCGTGAAAGCCGAACGCGTGTGGCGCGAATCCCATTAACCGATTTTGCAGCAGCCTCGCGACATATGAGGTACCGAACGTAATTCTCTCGAAAATTTGAATGACGATGAAGGGCAACACGGCCCAGAGAAATGTTGCGCGTCGCGCCCAACTGGAAACCAGCAGCAGCCATCCATAGATCGGCGCATGCCACAGCGCGATAGCGATGAGTCCATATAGTAGCACCAACCAGTTCTGCACCACCGGGAAGTGAGCTAAGGTCGTAGCCGGATTCACCCCGTGGCTCGCGAGATTCACGCTGCTTATCAAAAGCATGGTTATGTGCACGCCAACGACGAACGCGAAAGCAATCGACGGCAGAATAACTAATGGAATAGTTATCTTCGAGAGCACAGCGGTCAGATCCGAGACTGGCAGCGATTTCCAGAACAAGATGCTGCGATCGCGCCGCTCACCGTACAGCGCATCGAGACAATAGAACGCGCCTACAATAAACACGACGAAGATCATGATCATCGCCGCGACGTCGTACGGCATTTCGATTATCGCTCGCTGTTTGGCGGGATCGGTCCAAGACAACACATCGCGCCTTCGCTCCGCCATGCCAATTGTGCTCACGGCAAAGCCGAACACCTGAACCGCCGCGACGATTAACGGCGCGAGGTAGATCGACCGGTTCTCCCATAATTCGCGCCGCACCGACCAGAATAACGGACGTGTCGGCGCACCGTCATGGGCGAGCCCACTCACCTCGCGATTTCCTGAAAATAACGGTCGTGGATTTGGTTCCGCAGTCATCTAGCTCGTCCTTCCCGCAGCTGTGGTTTCCGGTTTCATCATTGCCACAAATAAATCGGCAATACTCGGCCGACGCACTTCGCCGAGCGGTGCGAGCTGTTCGCGATCGATCCCGTCGAATAACAAAACGCTGCGGCCGAACATCGGGCGTTCGTGCATTGGCTTAAGCGCGCGCGCCGCCGCGAGATGTTCTGGATTCACCATCACTTCGAGGTAGCGCGCATCGAATTCTTCCATGCTGCATTCGAGCACGATGCGGCCGCGATCGATGAACATGAGATCGGTGAGGACCTCCTGAATTTCTTCCACTTGATGTGTCGTCACCACGATGGTGCGAGTGCGATCGAAATAGTCGTTGAGGAGTGTTTCGTAGAACTGTTTCCGATACAGGATGTCGAGACCAAGGGTCGGCTCGTCGAGCACCAGTAGTTTCGCGTCAATCGCCATGACGAGCGCGAGATGTAGTTGCGCCACCATACCCTTCGACAACTGCCTCACCTTGCTCGTGCGCATGATCGTCGTCTTCGCCAGAAAACTTTCCGCCTTCGCGCGATCGAATCGCGGATGCACGCCGGCGACGTAGTCGAGCAGCTGCGTAACGCGGATCCAGCGCGGCAACACCGCGACATCGGCAATGAAGGAGACATCGCGCATGAGTTCTTCACGTGCACTCCATGGATCCCGTCCGAGCACCGTTAGGCTTCCTTCATACGAAGTGAGTCCGAGGATGGCATTGAGCGCCGTCGTTTTTCCCGCGCCATTAGGGCCGATCAGTCCAAGAATGCGGCCTTCGTTTACGCGCAGATCGACATTATCAAGCGCGACGGTTGTGCCATAGACTTTCCGCAGACCGCGGGCTTCGATCGTGGCCATAAGTCTAACGCTTCTCCTTTGATTTTGACCGCGATTCGCGTTTCGCGGCAGCATCGAGTTCCTTCTGCGTCAACCCGAGCCGCTCGATCTTTTCCGCGACGCGCGGCCACTCTTCCGTAAGAAATTTCTGGCGTTCGCCGCGCAACAGCATTTCGCGCGCGCCGGCCTTAACGAACATGCCAAGGCCTCGTTTCATTTCGACGAGGTCTTCATCAACCATTTGCTGATAAGCTTTGAGAACGGTCAGCGGATTGATGCGGTATTCGGCGGCGACATTGCGCACCGATGGCAGCGGATCGCCTTCGTTGAGAACGCCGTCGAGGATCATATGAACCCCACGATCGCGAAGCTGGCGATAAATGGGCTGAGCATCGTTCCACTCACGACTCATTCTGTGCGCCGGACCGCCTTCCCGAGCTGTTGGCTTGCTTGCTGCCTGTCATCTAGTGTTATACTTGACTATAACACTATTGCACTGGCAAGTCTTTTTTTAAAAAAACTTCGCTGCGGGCGAATTCCGGTCGCAGCTCCTGGTAAAGGCGATTATTTCTTCTCCGTCCGCGCCGGCACAGAAACGTCAGAGTTCCAGATGTCCGCTACCACCTTCCAGTCTCCCTCCGGCTGCTTTTTCCAAACCTCGAGATACTTCCCGTGATCAGGAACCGGTTTTCCACTGGCATCGTTCATCGTGAACTCATAGGTGCCGCTCGAATAAGCCAGCTCACCCGAGCGCGCTATTTCCACGTTAGTTGTCTTCCAGCTAATGGTGGCGCCGGGACTCTCGATTAACTCCTTCCACATTTGACGGATCGCATCCTTTGTCGTGGCAGCGGGCGCATTCGGCGGCATTACAAGCGCGCCCTCCGCGTAATAGGAAACGGTCTTGTCGAGATTCTTCGCGCCAGCAGCGGCAGACCATTCCGTGTCCAGATCGCGCAACGTCTGTTCCGCCCTTGTCTTTTGTCCATATGTCAGGGTGACTGACAAAAGAAGAAGCACTGTGGTAAGGGCGAGCCGGTACGTTTGTTTCTTAGATTTCATTTTCATAATGGATCTCCAGAGGGTGGGCTTTGAATGAATGATGCGAGCACCATTTCTGAACAATCCAGTCTCGTAAAAGCAATCGCCGAATGATTGGCGATTACACGAGCAACCAGCCCGGGCGATGCGGCTGCTGGTTCTTGACCGGAACGACGTCGCTCTTCGCTCGGTGTTCACTGGGTTGCTCACTCGGCGAGATAAGGGCGCCGATTGCGCAGATCGCTGCGCAGATGAGAAGCGCCAGAATTTTCGCGGATCGATTCACAACAGCGCGGAACTTGTTAGGTTAGCCGCTACGAGAAGCCTGACTCAACCGGCGCAAGTAAGTAAAGCTATAAAGACCGGTGTCATGGCCGTCCGCCCATCGTAGTTGAACCGCATATCCACCGACGATTTGGAATCCCGCTAGCATGAAACTCTTGTCATTGTAGCTAACATCGGGCCGCGCAATGTTTCCGAGCACATCCGGCTCGCCCCCGCACGCTGCGCATGGACAGGCGCGGCGCAGTTGTTCGAGCGGAAGATAGGATTCCACGCCATCACTCCATTCAATTGCCAGCTCCTCGCCGATCAGCTGAATGTTTTTCGGTTCGAGTGGCATTGTCCCTTGGTAAAAAGGTCAATCGTCGATGCTTTGCTGCGCTCGCAGCCGCATCGGCGTGCGTGGTCCGAAGATGGCCGTCCCCACGCGCACCAGTGTCGCGCCTTCCTCGATCGCGATTGTAAAATCGTTGCTCATGCCCATGGAAAGTTGCGGCAAGCTCACCGCGAATTCCTTTTCCAACTGGTCTCGCAGCTCGCGCAGGAGCACGAAATATTTTCGCGACGCCTCCGCTTCTTCCGCCAACGGCGGGATCGCCATCAGACCTTCTACCGTAATTCGGCCTAACGAATTGAGCTGTTCAAACTGCGCACGCAACTGCTCCGGTGCAAAACCGATTTTGCTACCCTCGCCTGCAACGTTTACTTCGAGCAGAATACGCGGCCGCAAACCATCTTCCTCGGCGATGCGGTTCATATTTTCCGCGAGCGCAAGCGAATCGACACCGTGAAAAAGTTCGAAGAGCGGAAGAGCATGGCGCACCTTGTTCTTTTGCAGGCGCCCGATGAAATGCCAGCGCACCGCCGATGGTAGGAGCGGAATTTTTGCGCGAGCCTCCTGCACTTTGCTCTCCCCGAAAATTTCCTGACCGGCATCGAAGGCGGCGCGCACCTTATCGGCCTCGTGCGTTTTTGAGACCGCGACCAATTGAACTTCATCAGGCGCACGACCACATTTTTGCGCGGCTTCGATGATTTTCGATCGTACCTGCTCGAGATTGTGCGCGATGTCAGTCATTCAAGGAGCGGCGACTTTTGGCGTCGTCAACTTATGCATTAGTTCTCATGTTCTTTCACCCATCCCGCTTTCTGCAATAGCTCAATGAAGCGCGAGTTGTCGACTGACAAGGGCGGCAGCCAGATCTGTTTCTGATCGCGCTCCCACCATTTGCCCTCGCGGTTTCCCGCGCGGACAAATTTGTAGTGATACCAAACCGCGCGCACATAACGCGGCGGCTTCTCGGGAAAAGGATTGCCGGCGAAGAGACTGAGAGTTTTGCGATCGTTGTGCAGCAATTTCCAAACGAGATTCAGCGTCCACGGATACTCGTTAGGCGTGCCCATCGCCGCGAACCACATCTGCCAGTCGAGATGTAATTGATAAGGCGCGATCTGCGGCGGTCGTTTGTCGAGCGCGACCGGCAATCCTTTGTAGGGATATTCTTTCCAGGTGGCGGTCTCGTCCGGAAAGTAAGAATCGGTTCCTTCAAACACGACGTTAAATCGTTGCTTACCGACCGCTCCAAACGCGCCGTACGTGTTCACCAGATCGAACGGATCGAACGACGTATTCATGATCTGATGCGCGGAAAGAATGTTCAGCAGCGGTTGAATGCTCAACAGCGAGATGAGTGCGGCCATCGCGATCGCAATTCCTTCCATCGGTCGCGAAATTTTCGCTTCGCGTTCGGCGCGCTCGGCCCGACGCACGAGAATCCGCGGTAAAACTTTTGATAATGCGCGATCGTCAAAGCAAGCGAGCGCGGGAACGATGGTGATCCAATTCAAAAAAGAAAGATTCCCGCTGAGAATGATCACGATCTGGAATGCGATGATCACAATTCCGGCGACGTAGCGGCCGATGCGCGGCCAGAAGACAAACCACGGCGCCACCAGCTCCGCGAGGTGATTGAACAGCGTGCCGAACTTCAATACGCCCTGCGGCAGAAAATGAAACCAGCGGCTGAGCCCGTTGGGAATCGGTTGCGTTTCGAAGTGATAATAAAGCGCGGTCAGATCGCGCCAGCTCGCGTCGCCGCGAATTTTGATGAGACCGGAGCCGAGCATGATTTTGAAAATGAGAAGTCGAAACAACCAGAAGATAACGAGCGGCGGCGCGCGCGATGGAAACGGCCGCGGATCGAGCAGAGGACAAAGGAAAATGCCGAGGAATCCGGTTTCGAGCAGCTGCACTTCCCAGCCGTAGCTGTACCAATCCTGACCGACGTGCACGATCGACATGTAAAGAATCCAGAGCAGCGCGAGCAGAATCGCGTTGGCATAACCGGCGACAACAACGCATGAGAGCGCAAAGCCGATCCACGCCACGATGACGAGCGAGGAATCGGAATGATTGATCCAAAAAAGCGATGGCAACCGGAGACAGCCTTCTGCGGAAGAACCGAGCGCGTCGCGCACGCGGTCGAGAAATAATCCGAGCGGCAGCAGTCCGTGCTCGCCGATCAACGGAACGAGTTGATTCGCCGCGACGAGAAACGCAATCGCGTAAATGAATCCGAGCAATCGGAGAATGACGAATCGCGTCAGCCAATATCCGCGCGCTGCACCGAGCAATTGCCGCAAATCCTGCGTTTGCACCGGAGCCATCGTCTTCGGCGCCGGGAAAATTTCAATGCTGCAAAGTTGGGGCGTTGACCACGTGCATCAATCCTGCTACACGCGCACCCGTGAAAATTTGCCTCCTCCGGCGAAGGATTGCGCTCGCGGTTTCGGCCGCTCTTTTCTCAACTTTTCACGTCATCCATTGCGACGGTGCCGTCGCGCTCAACGCGCTCGGCCAATATCTCTCCGGGCACGGTTATGGCGGGGCGCAGTTGGTCCGCGTCGAAAATTTTTATCGTCTTCCCATTAACTCGAACGGCAAAGCGGGCGATCTCATTGTCGATACCGGCGCTCCCGTTTCCGTCGTCTTTCGCGCCAGTCTGAAAAAACTCGCGCTCACTGAAACCGCAACTGACTTACACGCTGGCGGCGCCTTCGGCAAAAGTAGCGAATTTTTTGGTAAAGCGATCATCCACTCCTTCAACATGGGAAATTGCACGCTGCTCAATGTTCCCGTCGCCGTTGCTTCCGACCGCGAAGGCAGCGGAGTGTTTCGTCAGTATGGAACTTCCGACGGACTTCTGGGACTGCACGAGATGGTGCAATACGGCGCCGTGCTCGATCTTGGCAATCGTTTATTGTTCGTTAGGCCGGCGGGTCCGAGCCAGGAAATCGGCGCGGCGGCAAGGTCTATCTTGACCCGGATGGGTTACACGGCCGTCGAACTCAGCGAGGCGCGATCGTATTTGCGTGTCGCCGCGAGCATCAATGGCTGCCCCTGTCACCTGCTCGTCGACAGCGGCGCATTTCTTACTTCGATTGATTTCGCCGCGGCTGCGAAGGCAGCGCATCGGCGGCGTTCGCACCGGGCTGGTGGCGGAAGGCGTCGGCACATCGAGCGGACGAGTTTCGATCGCGAAGTTCCCGAGCCTGCGTGTCGGCAGCTATGAAATTAAAAGCGCCAGTGCCGCCGTTATGCATCTCAGTTCCGAATTGCTCGCCACCGGCACCGATGTGGAAATGGCAGGACTGCTCGGCGCAGAATATCTCGGGAGAAATTCCGCCGTTTTCGATTTCAATTCCGGCACGCTTTATCTCAAGCCGAAATCGACTCGTTAGGCAAAATCGATTCCGGGGAGCGCACGCGCCTTCGCGTGCTCCGTTCGGCGCCTCACCGAACGGCTTTTCATCGCGCACGTGAAAACTCGGCCGTTAGAAAGAATTTTCGGCGAGGGCGCCGAAAACAACACGCGAGGCGCATTGCTCCCAGAACATTTCGCACGGCAGTTGATGAAGTGACGACCGCCATTTTACGGTTCCAGATTGTAAGTCTATTTTTCGATCAGGATGAATCTCGCGCGCAAAGTTCAGAAGCTCTTTACGGCTGAGGCTATCGAAAGCCTTTTCGATCACGCGAAGCGCTGGACTCATCCCGTCGACGAGCAGAAAATTTTGCGCGGGATCGATCGCAAAGCCTGGGATGATTTGCGCGCACGTTATCCGCAACAGCCGGATGCGCCGCGCATCAATCGATTTTCCGATGTCGATCACTGGCTCAAGATCAACATCGAACGCGCGCAGGATCTCTGGCTCGATCGCAGCCCGCCGCTGCGCATTCTCGATCTCGGCTGCGGTCCCGGATATTTTCTTTATGTCTGCAAACAGCTCGGTCACGAAGGCGTCGGCGTCGACATCGATGAGCAACCGCTCTTTCGCGAAACGACTGCGCTGCTCGGCGTGCGCCGCGTAATCTTTCGCATCGAACCGCAAACTCCCCTACCCGATCTCGGAGGGAAATTCGATCTCGTGACGGGACACCGTGTTTGTTTCCAAAAAACGGTGCGCTGGGGCACCGGTCCGGGCGAATGGCACGAATGGGAACCAGCTGATTGGAAATTTTTTCTCAACGATGTCCGGCAAAATGTTTTGCAACCGAACGGCCGCATTCTCCTCGACTTTAATCCGCGCGCCGACGGCCGTTCGTTTTTTACGCCGGAACTGCGCGACGTGTTGAGCAGCGAAGGTGCGCGCATCTTCCGTTCGAAGGCGCTGCTGGCGGATGAGGCGACCAAACAAGCGCAGTTCAAACTTCTGTCATCCCGAGCGTAAGCGAGGGACCTCACGAAAATCGTTTGGACGTTCGCGCGGTCCCTCGCTCGCGCTCGGGATGACCAATGCGCTATCGCACAATTAGACTTTCTTCCAATCCGAACAGTTCCAATCGAGAAGGCTTTCCAGCTCGACGATGTCTTTTTCAAACAGTGGGTAAACTTCGCGTCGCTCTTCCGCTGTCATCTCACGTTCATATCGAATCGGGTTTCGTTCCTTGTTGCGAATGGTTCGCGATGAATCGACGCCGATGAAGCCGAAGATGGAATTGATCGTGTCGGCAAAATGGTTACGCAGATCTTCGTGCCTAACGACTCTGACCAGGTAGCGCGGGAAGAATTGAAACACTCTCTCCAGTTGCTCGACATAAAGTCCGCGCGCGACGTAGGAGAAACGGCGCGACTGTAACGGCGCGACTTTTCGCTGACGCTCCTCTTCCGCCTTGATCGCATCGAGAAAATCGAGCGTCTCGAATTCGCGCTCGCGTTGCATGTTCCAATGCGAAAACGCGCGCTCGACCGGGTCGCGCAACAAAATGATGAGCTTTATCCCTTTGCGATAATTCCAGATGCGTTCCATCGCCGGGCGCCAATAAAGGTAGATCGGCGTCAATTCGCCGGCGACGACAGCTTTTGAAGATGGCTTGAAATGTTCGTGCAGCTTTTCGTAGCTGACCTCTTTTGCAAAAAGTTCTTCGTCGTCGAAGAAGTGCAGCTCCTCCTTATCGGGCATTGCGATCTGCGGATGTTTCTGCAGTTGATAATGCAGCGCAGTTGTTCCGCACTTCTGTGCCCCGGCCACGATGAAATCGAGCTTATCGACTTTGCCGTGCTTGATCATTGGACGATTGAAATCGCGTTCCGTTCGGAAACTGCAAACCAAAACGTTCACGCAAAAGATTCAACAGCGTCGCGCTCTCGATCGCTTCGGTCCTGACGCCGTTTGCGTCCGCGATGGTCAGGTCGTTGCCGCGCAAAATGTAGCGCACCTTTTCCGTCGGCAGTTGCGCCGTGATATTTTGCGTGAACGGCGACTGCGGATGGGTCGAGCAAAAGTGGTTAGGCGGATCATAATCGACCGCCAACTGGGGCTCGAGATTGAAGACATACTGATCGGCGCCCACCGGACATTGCGGACAGGAGAGTATCCAGTGATCGTTCTCATAGCGGAGGTGAAAACTCCACGCGCCTTGTTTCGACTCCGCGCCGTCAACCAGTTCGATCGGTTCGAGCAAACCCCAACCGCCGAAGCCGACATCGCACAGCCATGATTTTCCGTCAGCGTCCACTTTCAACACCATGTGTGTGCGCGGTCGAACTTCATTTGTGCCAAAGCGAACGCGCGCAGCCAGACGCGTGATGGGAAAGCCGAGCCGCTCCAACGCCGCCGCGAGCAACGCGTTTTGTTCGAAGCAATATCCGCCACGCCGATTGCGCACGAGTTTGGTCTGCAAACTTCCCAAATCGAGCAGAACCGATTTGCCGAGCAGGATATCGAGATTCTCGAATGGGATGTGTGTCGCATGCGCGAGATGAACGGCGCGCAAAGTCTTTGCACTGGCACCGCGTTCTCCCGCATAATCAATGCGTGCCAGATACGCGTCGAGGTCGAACGGTTCCGCCTGTTCAGTCATTCGCCTTGGAACTTGTGCGGGAAGCCTGTTAGGGGCAACCATCGTGACGAAGATGCGACGACTCCTGCTTAAAATCGCCCTGCTTATTGCGGCCCTTGCCGCGGTCATGCTGCTCTGGCTCCTGGCCGGACGCTACCTCACGCTGCTGGTCGATCAGTTCCGCACCGCCGAAATGGAATCACACCCGATCGATTCTATCGGTTACGATGGAAACGAACTCGGTGGAACTTTTGAGATCGGCGGGTCATTCTTCAACACGATAGGAGTGAATGGCAGCGCCTTTCCGCTAACCCTTCGTCAGAACTCGCTAAATCAATTCGTTGTCACGCGTGGCGAAAAATCTTGCATCCTCGGACCAGTTTCAAATCGCGCGGGCAGGCTCCGAATTCTTCCTGCTGCGGGAGATAAAGTTTCATTCGTCATTGAACGAAGCGTGCTCAACTGGCCCACACCATTCGAGGTCAACTTCATGACCGGCCATTCATCATCGTGGAGAAGAAATCTCTATTATGAGCTTCGTTGGCAGAAGGCTTCCGGTGAAAAACTCGAGATGGTCTGGCGTTACGAACAATACTTTTATCCGCGCGACGGATGGGCGAGCGGATTCATGACCCACGCGGGATCGACCGGTCTAATCCGCGTAAAGATTTCGCGCTGATTTTCTACAACGCACCGACAGCGCGCGAAATCAGTAGCACGACAATCGACAGCGAAATGAAAACCTGAATCATCGCCAGCACCTTGGCCCAGCGCGCGAGCAACGGCGCATCGGTCGGGCCGAAGGTCGAGCTTTGCGTGAACGCGATGAAGAGATAGTCGATGAAGTGCGGTCGCCAGCGCGTGCACCCAAAATCTCCGCGTTCATCATGCGGAATCTGCATTTGCGGAAAGAGGAAACTGTGGCTGCCAAATTCATAGTGGTCCTGGCGTTGGGTTGGTCCGCCACCGTCGATTCGCCAATACCAGAGCGCGAAGACGATCACATTCGTTAGCCACAACATTGCGGCAGAGAACAAAAGTTTCAGCGGCGGTTCTTTGTGCGAAGGCAGTGTCGTCACAAGCAAAATCACCGAGCCGATCAGCGCCAGTGTGATGAGCGAGCTGATGAGGAAACCGAGATAACGATTGAGCGAAAGTTTACCAATCCGATGACTAACGACTGTCGGCACGAGCAGCACCGCAATTAGAGTAGGCAAAAGCCACGCCGGTCCGACAATCAGGTTCTTGGGCAGCGCCAGGTAAATCGTCGCAACCGCGACGAAGGCGAGTGCCGCCTGCCAGCGCGGCTCCGGTTTATCGACCCGCTTTCCCTCGTTACTCATTTCTCCGCATATAGCACGAAGCGATTGACTCGTTCAATTTCACACATAATCGCGCGCGCTTTACAAATTTTGTCTGATTTCTTTAGATTCCGGCGAAAATGAAACCCAAAAATATCCCCGGGGTTTTGATGACGCTGGTGCTGTTGGTTTTTCTGGCAACGCGCGCGACTTCGACAAAGCAGAGTAGCGCGAACTTCATCGAAGAAAATGCCGTGGCAAAGGCGCAGGTGCCGACATGGTCGCAACAGGACATGGATTTCTTCCTGCACGGCTCGATGAGCACTGAGGTCGTGCCGGAGACGGTGCTGCGCGCATTTATCAAGACGTATCCGGATTTGTTTCCGACAGCGGACCTCACTCATCTTGGAATGATTCCAGATGCCGACTTTGGATGGCCGATTGGTTTCAGTCGCGCAAATGTGAAACATCTGGGCGGACTTTCCGCAATCGGAATCAACTGCGCGTCGTGTCACGTCGCCCAGATTACCTCGACAACCGATACCAAGCCGATCCGCATTCTTGGGACGACGAGTCATTTCAATGTCGAAGCGTTTTTCGGCTCTGTCCTGGTGGCGACATTCAAAACGTCCGATCCGGCAAACATGAAGCGTTTTCTCGCGGCCTATCTCCAGGCTGATCCGAAATTGGTTGAAACAGCATGGAGCGCACAAAGCGAGAAAATCGCGGCGACGATGAAAGAGGATCCGTTTGGCGCGAAGGAGATCGCACCGGGCGAGCTGCATCAGATCGACAAGAAATTTTTGCAAACGTCATTCGGACATGATGACGATCTTGCGGCGCGGGCGCATGCGATGCTGAAACTTTTTCATAATATGCGCGCGGCTTTGCATGTTCCGGATCAGCCGCCGGACAAGCCGCCGCCGGCGTCCGGCCCGGGACGCAATGATGCTTTCGGTCTTCTTGCCGCTTCGCTCTTGAAATTGCCGCAACCGTACTCACCGATAAAATTCGGATTGGTCTGGAATATCGATCAACGCACCTGGGTGCACTGGGATGGGAACACGCGATCTCCGCTTGCGCGCAATCTTCTCGCCTCGCTCGGCCTGGGCGCACCCATGCACGGAAAACATGGCGACTTGGAATTCGCGACGGTGAAACGGCAGACCGACTTGTCGGAGAAAATTCGTCCGCCGCATTACCCATTCAAAATCGATGAGGCTGCGGCGAAACGCGGAGCTTCACTTTTCGCGGCGAATTGCAATTCCTGCCACGGCGGACCGGAGAGCGATAAGCGCCTGTATTCGGTTGCCGAAGTCGGAACCGATCCGCATCGGGCGGATATGTTCACACAAAAATTGGCGGATGGTTTCAACAAGTTCCTCGCTGAGCTGGAGTCGGAAGGTTATGAGGCGCCGAAGGAAGTTGGCGTTCGCAGCACGGGAAAATATTGGGCGGCGACCTTGAATGGCGTCTGGGCGCGTTCGCCCTACTTGCACAACGGATCGGTCCGCACAATGTCGGAATTGCTCACCCCGCCTAACAAGCGGCCGAAGACTTTTCGTCGCGGTTCGCGCGTCTACGATCCGGAGCAGATGGGTTACACCGACGAAGGCACCTATCCTTTTGACACAGCCAGTTCCGGCAATGCCAATACCGGCCACGACTACGGCACTAAACTCGCTTCAGAACAAAAGCGCGATTTGATGGAATACCTCAAATCCCTTTGAGGTATAGCCACGGCGCTCTGTCGCCGTGCCGGATTTGGAACTGCGCCCCGACAGAGCGGGGCGACTACATGCAATGAGCTGCGAAAAGCAATATCCACACATGCAGGCCGCCATCGCGCAGGCCAGAAAGAGCCGCGATGAAGGCGGCATTCCCATCGGGTCTGTCCTCGCGCGAAACGGCGAGCTCATTTCAGCGGGCCACAATCGTCGCGTTCAGGACAACGATCCGATGACGCACGCCGAGATCGATTGTTTACGCCGTGCAGGACGACTTGGCAGTTTTCACGATACGACGCTCTACTCAACGCTGATGCCGTGCTACCTCTGCGCCGGCGCCGTTGTGCAGTTCGGGATCAAGAAAGTAATCGTCGGTGAAAGCCGCACATTTCCCGGCGCGGTCGACTTCATGCGCTCGCACGGCGTTGAAGTTACCGACCTGGATCTGCCCGAGTGCGTCGAGATGATGCGCGCCTTCATCGCGCAAAATCCGCAGCTCTGGAACGAGGATATCGGACGCTGAATTTGTAGCGGCGGTCTATGACCGCCGCACTTGTTTCGGAGGGACGTGCTTCCGCACGTCCGGGGTCTTTCGTCAGACTGCACGGAAGAAAAGAGGACGTGCGGAAGCACGTCCCTCCGATCGTAAGAATCGTGACAACCTCGACTCGCTCTTTTACTCTGCGCCGCCAATGGAACACGAAGGCGCGCGACGGCCGCTAAAATCACGCTCCGCAAACTGGCCGCGCCAAATCGCTTTCGCGCTTGTTCGAAAAGGTTTCACGCCAAACCAAATTTCGGTGGCGAGTCTGGTCTTTTCTTTGTTAGGCGCAATCTGTTTGCTCCTGATCTCGCGACAGGAATCGCGAACGATCGCCTGCTTGTTTTTCATCGCGACCGCCATCTGCATTCAACTTCGACTCGTTTGCAATTTGCTCGATGGATTAATGGCCGTCGAAGGCGGGAAGAAAACCAAGACCGGCGAAATCTTTAACGAATTCCCCGATCGCGTGGCCGATGTTGTCCTGTTCGTTTGTGCCGGATATTGCGTTTCCTATTTGCCGTGGGCGATCTCGTTAGGCTGGGCTTGCGCAGTAGGATCTGTGCTCACTGCGTACGTCCGAGTGTTCGGCGGCTCCGTCGGTTTGCCGCAGGATTTTTGCGGCCCGATGGCGAAACAGCAGCGCATGGCGGTATTGACGTGTGCGTGCATTTTGTCCGCCGTCGAAATTTTCCTGGCGTGGCCATTGCGCATCTTGTTCGTGGCTATGTGCATCGTATTTGCCGGCACACTCATCACGGCGCTGCGACGCACCATCCGCATTGCAAACCTGTTGACCCAGCGATGATCTAGGCTTTGCCCGCGTAGCGATCTTGCAACCACGCGCGACCAGCCGGCTCATCGCGTGACGACAAAAGAAAACGTTCCCACGCTTCTTTCTCATGCCAGACCGGCGCGAGTTCCCACACACAAAAGGTTGGCTTGTGCATTCCCTCGCGCGGCCAAAGCGCGAAGTCACTCATGCGTACGCCATCCTTATAAAGGACCGTCTCCCACACTTCGTTGTTCCCGCGCCAGGTATTTATAATGAGAAAATAAAAATCGTTGCCGCACCGGTGCAGGATGACAAACCCGAGTCCTTTCGCTTCGAGCTCGGTCCTCATGAGGAATGATCGCGCTAGCGTCGTGATCTCGTTAGGCACCGGCTCCGCTTCTGGATGCACGGCGTACCATTTCAAGACCGCGCCCGATATTTCGATCGCATCGCCGGGCGTCGCGCGTTTCGGCGCATGCTGATACTTGCTCTTTACGCCAGAATCTTTTTCCAAGATTTTCGTCAATTGCTCAGTCATCGAAATGGTCCTTTCCCGTTTAATCTGCGCGTTTAACTTTCCGCATGGGGGACACGAACGCCAATCAACAATCCGTCGTCGCGACATTTCGCCAATTGCATCAATCCGGATGCTTTGTTTTGCCGAATCCCTGGGATATCGGAACCGCGCTGTACTTGCGGCATCTCGGTTTCAAAGCGCTCGCCACGACTTCGGCCGGCTTTGCTTTCACGCGCGGGTTGAAAGATGGCGCGGTTCCGCGCGATGAAATGCTCGCGCACATTCGCGAGATCGCGAACGCAACGCCGTTGCCAGTGAACGCCGATTTCCTGAACGGCTACGCTGACGATCCGGAACAGGTAGCAGAAAACGTGAAGCTCTGCGTGGCGATGGGCGTCGCTGGTTTGTCGATCGAGGACAGCACCGGACGCGACGACGTGCCGCTTTACGAAAAAAATCTGGCCATCGAACGCATCCGCGCCGCGCGCGCAGCGATTGACGAAACAAAAATTCCGGTCGTGCTGACAGGACGCTGCGAGACGTGGCTGGTTGAACAAGATAATTCGTTAGGCGTTGCACTCGACCGGCTCGTCGCCTACGCCGACGCAGGCGCCGATTGTCTTTACGCGCCAGGCGTCAAAGCGCCTAACGAGATTGCCGAGATCGTTAAGACGGTCGCACCGAAACCGGTGAACGTGCTCGTCGCCGGTTTCAATCACGAGCTTTCGTTCGCACAACTGGCAGATCTCGGCGCTCGACGCATCTCAGTTGGTTCGGCTTTGGCGACCGCGACGTGGACGACTTTTATCGCAGCCGCCAGGAGCATTGCCAAGAACGGCGTGTTCGAAGCTCTTGCCGATAGCACTCCATCGGCGAAACTTTATGAAGCATTCAGCGCGCGCAATTAGAGCGCTTCCCGAGATTCCTCGAGCCAATCAATCGCGCTGGCAAAATTTTTAAAAGTCGGCAATCTTTCCTAACCAAAGCCCTCCACATGGATACACGATCCGGCCGCTCACCGCTCAAGACGAACCGATTCTCTGGGAGATGTTATATCAGGCGTTGCAGACTGCCGAGACGCAAATGCCGCCTTCCCGCGAAATTGTGCGGCGGCCCGAGTACGCGCGTTACGTCGAAGGTTGGGGCCGCGAGGGCGATGCCGGTTTTGTCGTGCACGATGCGAACAAGCATGAACTGCTCGGCGCCGTCTGGTTTCGTCCGCCCGCGGGCGACGCAAAGCCGGAACTCGCATTCGCGGTTAAGCCCGGCTATCGCAAACATGGAATTGGCGCCGCGCTCCTGACTCAATGGGTCAAGGCAAATCCCGAGCAGTCGGAAGTGTCGCTGCGCGTGGGTCCCAACAGTCCGGCAGTTCGTCTTTACGAACGCTTCGGCTTCAGAGTTGCGCATGAAAATGCAAAATCAGTGACGATGCGAAGAGACTTCTAACGGAGGATTCATCATATGAAACGGCCGATCAATTTGCTTCTATTGGTTTCTGTTGGCCTAACGACCGCGCCTGCACTTCACGTTTCAGCGCAACACATCCCGCTCTATCAAATTGCATCGGAAGCAATTTCGGAAAATCCGAGCACGCTTGTTGGGCACTGGCGCAAAACCACCATCGTTTTTGGAAGTCCACGCGACGAGCATCTGGTGCTGCACGCCGATGGCACAGCCGAGAATTGGGTCGTGACCGCAACCGATCGCACCGCGCCCGTCACCGGACATTGGAGCGCGGAAGGTAAGACACTGAAGCTTGTCTTCGGCGAAAACGAAAACGCGCGACCGTTCACGTTTTACGAAGGCCAGCTCGTCTTTCCGAATATTCCGAATCGCCGCGGGTTTTGGGAAAAGATCGAGTAAAATTTCGCAAACCGATTTGTTGTCGCGACAATTTTCGCGCATCACCCACGACACAGCTGAGGCCGCAAAGCCATGAAACCTTTCGTCTTTTCCATCCTCCTTCTTGCGCTGATTTCCGCCGCGAATGCGCAATCAACCGTCTTCATCGTGCGCCACGCGGAGAAGGCGGATAGCAAAAGCAAGGATCCCGATTTGTCTGAAGCGGGAAACGCGCGCGCTCAAGCTCTGGCACGCATGCTGAAGGACGCCGGCATTACGCGCATTTTCGCCACCGAATTCAAACGCACTCAAGAAACCGCAGCGCCGTTGGCAAAAATTCTCGGGTTGGAAGTGAAATCGGTAGCGGCGAATGATTCTGCAAGGCTGGTAACTGCGTTACATGATGAGAACGGAAACGCGCTTGTCGTTGGTCATGGCAACACGATTCCCGATCTGATCAAAGCCCTCGGAATCACAACACCAATCGCAATTGGCGAAAACGAGTATGACGATTTGTTTGTCGTGCAGCTCGGCGAAAAGCCCGGGCTGATTCGATTGCACTATCAACCCTGACCCAAACTTTGCGTTACTCCATATGAACTACGCATTCCTGCTCGCATTCGGAATTGGCGTCGTCTCCGGTTTGCGATCGATGACGGCGCCGGCTGGTGTAGCGTGGGCGGCGAAGCTCGGGTGGTTGAAACTCTCCGCATCCCCTTTCGCTTTCATGGGATCGACTGTGGCCGTGACACTATTTTCGCTGGGCGCGATCGGCGAACTGATCGCAGACAAGCTCCCGCAAATTCCGAAACGAACGGCAGCGTTCCCGTTAATCGCGCGCATTGTTTTCGGCGGTCTTTGCGGTGCGTGTCTTTGTGCATCCGCTGGTCAATCAATCCTGATCGGCGCAATTTGCGGTGGAATCGGCGGAGTTACGGGCGCGTTTGCCGGTTACGAAATCCGACGTCGTCTCGTCATTAATCTAAAGATGCGCGACATCCTTGTCGCTCTAGTTGAAGATTTGATCGCTGTTGGTCTCGCCTTTCTTTTCGTGTCGCGTTAACGCGCTCGCGCCGCAACCGTGTCGCTTGGCAGGAAACCTGAACCCGAAGCAAGCCCGGCACGCATTGAAAGTTTAAGCTGGCGTTCACTCAGTCGATCTGTTTCGCTTTTGTTGGCCATCACGCCTAACGAATCCACCCGTGAACATAATTGGAACAGTGGAGAGCCTTTGGCGCTATCCGGTTAAAAGCATGCGCGGCGAAGAGATGGAGGAAATCTTTGCCGGCTACGCCGGCGTTTACGGCGATCGATTGTTTGCTTTCCAAAGTTCTGCCAGCTCGAAAGGGTTTCCCTTTTTCACCGGACGCGAGCAGCGCCAGATGATCCGATATCAGCCGCGTTTCCGTAATCCGAAGAAGGCGGCGCGGCCGATCAATTGGACGGAGGCGGAAAAACTGGGGCCAGGAATAAATCCAATCTCAGCCAGTCCGGCCGAGTTAATGATTGATGTGCAGACGCCCGACGGCAAAACGCTCGCCATCGACAACCCGGAATTAATCGACAAACTCCGCGCCGGCGCTGATGAGAAACACGAACTCACATTGCTACGCTCCGAAAAAGCGATGACTGATTGCCGTCCTCTTTCGATTTTCAGCCTGCAAACCCTGAGCCAGCTGGGCGAAGAGACGGGCATCGCCCTCGATAAGCGGCGTTTTCGCGCCAATGTTTATCTCGACATGGCGTCTTCAAAAGGTTTCGCGGAAAACGAATTCATTGGTCGTTCTATGCGCATCGGTCCGAAGGTTGTCGTGTCGATTATCGAACGCGATCCGCGTTGCATGATGATCACGCTCGATCCCTATACGGCGGAGAAAACACCGGCGATATTAAAACAGGTCGCGCAGGCCCACGAAGGTATGGCTGGTGTTTACGGCGCTGTGCTGACCGAGGGAATGATTGGCAAAGGCGATTCCATCGAGTTGCTAAACTGAATCGGTTCTGTCGAGAGCGAGTGC
>CAVTRW010000002.1:0-56907 GCA_963737195.1 uncultured Verrucomicrobiae bacterium | reverse complement strand
GTGGTCGTGCCGTCGATGTCGGTCGACTTGTCGGCGCATGGTTTTGAGGTGCAAGGTTACGAGGAACGTTTTCTTTTTCTTCTTCTCCTGCTGGCTCAACCTCGAGCGCGACTGACTTATGTCACGTCGCAGGCGATCCACCCGAGCGTGATTGAATATTATCTCGATCTGCTTTCCGGCGTGATCCCGAGTCACGCCATGCGACGGCTGACGTTGCTTTCGCCTTACGACGACTCCCCTCGCCCACTTAGTTTGAAATTGCTGGAGCGGCCGCGTCTGCTCGAACGAATCGAAGCCGGTATCGCGAACAAGGATCGGGCGCATCTTGTTTGTTACAACACAACGTTCCTGGAAAGGAATCTCGCTCTGCGCTTGGGAATTCCGCTTTATGGAACCGATCCGCGTCATCTTTCGTTTGGAACAAAAACTGGATGTCGGCAGTTATTCGCGCGCGCGGGGATCAATCATCCGCTTGGCTTCGATAACCTAACGAGTATTGAAGGCGTCGTCGCCGCGCTTGGACGCATGCGCGCACAACGACCAACCATTGCGCAAGCCATCGTGAAATTGAACGAAGGCGTGTCCGGCGAAGGAAACGCGACCGTTGACCTAAGCAACCTGCCAGAACCAGGCGATGGCGCGATCGCCGAGCGTGTCCGCAACATGCAATTCGAACTGCGCTCAACGAAGTTCGACGACTACATCGCGAAGTTTCGCGAGCGCGGCGGTATCGTTGAAGAACGTGTGGGCGTTGGCGCGAAAGAATTGCGCAGCCCGAGCGTGCAATTGCGCATCACGCCGTTAGGCAAAGTGGAGCTTCTTTCCACGCACGACCAGATGCTGGGCGGTCCGAGCGGGCAAAGTTATCTCGGCTGCATTTTTCCGGCCGATCCTTCCTACGCGAGCGCGATCACGCACGACGCCGCCAAAGTTGCGGATCTGTTGCGAGACGCGGGCGTGATTGGCCGCTTCGCGCTCGATTTCGTAGTCACGCGCGCGAACGACCAAGCCGCATGGGAAACTTATGCGATCGAGATCAATCTGCGGAAAGGCGGAACAACGCATCCGTTTCTCACTCTGCAATTCCTCACCGGCGGAACCTATGACGCGAGAAAAGGCGACGTTCTTCGCGCCGAACGGACAGAAGAAACATCTCGTCGCCAGCGATCATGTAGAATCGCCGCGCTATCGCGGATTCACACCGGACGACCTTTTCGATCTGGTCGTTAGGCGAGGCCTGCATTTCGGCCAGGTCCGGCAAACCGGAGTTGTCTTTCACATGCTGAGCGCGCTCGGCAGCGCGGGACGCCTCGGCCTGACTGCCGTCGGCAATTCGCCTGAAGAAGCGCGCGCCATTTTTGATGAAGCGAAACGAGTTCTCGACGAAGAAGCTCGCTTCGATGAGCTGTAGCTTTTTACGACCGCCCGCGCGACTCAGTCGACTATTGAACTGAAGAGCATGTGCGGCAAATTAACCGCATCACTTATGAAACGCATTTTGATTGGTTGCGGCGCAGCGTGTTTGGTTCTCGCCATAACGTCAGCGCAGGCGGCGGACGATTCGGGATGTCAGCCGGTCATGGATGCTCTCGCTAAACTCGGTGAGACGCCGAATCGTCAATACATGGTCATAACAAGCGCTGCGGGCGGAGGTGGCGTGCGCGAAGCAGAGACAATTTGCGTGGGCGACATTGCCTACATCAAGGTCCAGGGTAAATGGACGGCCGGTCCGATGACGCCGAAACAGATCGCGCGACAACAGCAGGAGAACATTCGCAGCGCGCGCGTCTACAATTGCCGCTATGACCGCGACCAAAAAATCGATGGTGACATGACGGCGGTCTACAAGGCTCACAGCGAGAATGAAGACGGCGTGGAAGATGCGGAGATCTGGATTTCAAAAGCGCGCGGCCTCATTGTGCGCGAAGCGGTGGAATCGAATGGCGGCGAGACGCACATGTCGGCGCGGTTCGTCTACACGAACGTAAAACCGCCGAGCACGAAGTAACCTGCACGCCGCAGTCGGGGCGCATTGAAGATGTGCGTGGCTGAATCGCGCTTGCCGCTCCGGCGGTTAAGCCATAAAATCACATAGGAGTAACGGCGCGATGAAAACAGAAAGCGGAATCCCGACGAACAACGCGGCAGTTGCGTCCTGTCCGAAGCATCTTCTCCAATTCGCGGTCGATCAGCGCTACGACGATTACACGCCAGTCGATCACGCGGTCTGGCGTTTCATCATGCGCCAGAACATTTTTTTCCTGAAGGAATACGCGCACAAAGTTTATTTCCAGGGACTGCTCGACACCGGCATTTCATTTGAGCGCATTCCGCGCATCCAGGAAATGAACGACATTCTCGCCAAGATCGGCTGGGGCGCGGTCGCGGTGGATGGATTCATTCCGCCGGCCGCGTTCATGGAATTTCAAGCCTACAAGGTTCTCGTGATCGCGTGTGACATGCGGCAGATTCATCACATCGAATACACGCCGGCGCCCGACATTGTGCACGAAGCGGCCGGACACGCGCCGATCATTGTCGATCGCGAATATTCAAATTACCTGCAGCGTTTTGGAGAAGTCGGCGCGAGAGCGATGTCGTCGAAAAAAGATTTCGAGTTGTATGAAGCGATCCGGCATCTCTCGATCCTGAAGGAATTGCCAAACTCCGATCCGAAGGAGGTCGAAGAAGCGACGCGCGAGGTCGAACATCGTCAGAAAAATCTCGGCGAACCATCGGAGATGGCGCTGCTGTCGCGCCTGCATTGGTGGACGGTGGAATACGGACTCATCGGCACGCTCGAGAATCCGAAGATTTACGGTGCCGGCCTGCTCTCATCGATTGGCGAATCGGTTTCGTGTCTTGAGCCGCACGTGAAGAAGATTTGGTATTCGCTCGATGCTGCGAATCAGCCGTTCGATATCACAACGAAACAGCCGCAACTTTTTGTTTGTCGCGATTTCAAGCATCTCAGTGATGTGCTCGAGGAATTCGCGAGCAGGATGGCATTTCGTGTTGGCGGTTTGGAGGGAATCAACAAAGCGATCGAGTGCAAGAATACGTCGACCTGCGAATACGCGAGTGGCCTGCAACTATCCGGACTTTTCACGGAAGTCATCACTGACGCGCAAAAAACTCCGATTTATCTGCGTACGACTGGAGCCAGCGCTCTCGCCTATAAGGACAAGGAATTGCCCGGTCACGGTCGCGATTACCACAAGGACGGATTCGGTTCGCCGATCGGAAATTGGAAACAAACCGAAATCAGCGAAGGGAAAAACGCGAAGCTCGAATTCGAGAGCGGTGTTGTCGTTGAAGGCAAAGTCGAAAAGATTTTGCGCCGCGATGATAAGTTGCTGCTGATTACGTTTTCAAATTGTCGCGCAAAACATGGTGATCGCGTTTTGTTCGATCCGGATTGGGGAACCTACGACATGGCGATTGGCGCCAGCATCGTTTCGGTTTTCAACGGCGCTGCCGATAAAGACGCGTTCAATCAAGTCGCGCTCGTGCCGAAAGAACGCACGATCAAGGTTCCGTCCGACGCGAAACGAAAGAAGCTGGAGAATCTTTACGCACAGGTCCGCAAGATCCGCGAGAACAAGGTTGGGTACGAAAGGCTCGGCGAAATTTGGGAAACGCAGCAGGCGGAGCACCCTAACGACTGGTTATTGTCGATGGAGATTTTCGAGATTCTCGACGAGACCGAGCAGCAGCCAGAGCTGAAGAAGCGCGTAGCGGATTTCCTGAACGAGAAGAAAGAGACAACCAAAGATTTGTCGACATTGATCGGCTGGGGATTCCGTTTGGTGGAGTATCATAAGAAACCGGAATATCAGGCGGCGTTTCACGCGTCGCCCAAGTAACGTTTCGGTCGGGCGCGACGCCCCGTCGCGGCAGCAAGTCGTTGTTTGTTAGGCGAACCTCGTCCCAAAGTTTTGGCGTGACGAGCTGTCGCGCCCTACCAAGCTCCGAGTTTCTGTAGTTCTCCGGTTGCGATTGCAGCCCAGTTCGCGTTGGCGGCCGGACTCGCTGGGCTCGGATGCAGAATGCGCCCAATCTTCGGCGGAGGGTTCGTGAATACCTCGAGCGCTCGCTTGAAAGCAAAATCACCCACGCCAATCAACCATTCCGGTTGCAACGCCACCACGACTCTGCGCAAATGCTCGTCGCACGCTGCAAAGAGCGGCTTGCGTTCGTTAGGCGGCAATTTATTTGGCGTGCGATTGCAACCGCTCTCTTCCATGAACGCGAGCGGGCAATAGTTCAGGACAAAGTGCGACGCGAAAAATTTCTCAGCCGTTCCGAATCGATCCGCGAAAAGTTTCCAGAGCCGCTGCCCGCTAATTTCGCTGCGCGGACAATCAAAACCCTGGACCGGCCGTTTCGCATGAAAATTCATGGGTTGCCGCACATCGGCCTGAATGCCTAACCAATCGCGGACCGCGTTGATTTCACCAAACGGCACTCCCGTCTGGGCCATTCCAAACGGACCGGGATTCATCCCGAGAAAAACAACACGCTTCTTCGTATTCGCATAACGATGCAGATATGCTTCGTGCGGTGCCCACGCGTAATCGAGCGGGTTGTAAACGTGGGTAACGGGCGCAGCGAAATGCAGTTTCGCCACCGCCTCGCGCACCCGTTTTGCGGCGTTGATGACTTCTTCCGCGAGGTCAATCGTTCCTGGCGCGGCAGCGCGCATTCCGGCTTTGTCATTCCGAGCGGAGCGAAGCGAAGTCGGGGAATCTCTCACTGTTTTAAATGTGGGAGCGGCCTCAGCGCCGCGACGATCGGGACACTGAGGTCCCTCCCACTTTGTAAGAGATGTCTCGACTTCGCTCGACATGACCAGAATGCGTCATTTATCGTGGGTTAGCTTTGGGGTTCCAACCGTCATTGCCTTTCAGAAAATTTTCCGGTTCAAATTGTCTGGCTTCCGCTGTGCTCAATTGATGCGCCCACTGGACGCGGCCTGTGGGTCGCGCGCCCGCACCGTGCGAATTGTATTCCGCGAAGTAGGCCGTCTTCTCGCTCGCCGGCTTGTCCCAATTGTTCCACCCTTCGGCCCGGATGTGCGCTCCCATATCTGTTTCGAGAAAAACCGCGCGACCGTAAGGCCCCCATGGACGGCCGAGAAAAACACCATTACGTATTTTTTCTCCCGTTACTTTGCAGTGAAAAAAAATTAATGCGCCCGGCTCGGATGACGACAAACGCATCGGCGCAGCGATGTAGCCGTCGCCTTTGCTATGCAAACTACAATCTTCAAAGACGGCGGCGGCTTGTCCGCAGATAAAATCGCGCGAACCTTCGATGTAACAGTTCTGGAAATATTGCCGGCCGGATTTCACATAGAGAGTGTCCTGCGAGCCAAGAAAGCGACAATTCTTGAAAACAAGACGATCGGCATTGGCGACGACCGCCATCGCTTGCGCGCCGGGGCCAAACGAATTTTCGAACGTAATGTTCTCGGCGTGGAAATTGTCCGCGCCGATGTAAACGCTACACCGCGGCGGCCAGGACGCACCGCCAGCCGCGCTGTTTACACTGGAGGTTATTTTGGTCTCTTCGGCATTCTCACCGAGCAGCGACAGATCCCTCGCCGTAACTGTGATCTGTTCGTTGTAAGTTCCGCGTTTGATGAAAATGATGAAGCGCTTGCCGTTATTTGTCGGGACTCGCCTCAGCGCTTCATTCACCGTCTTCACATCACCACTTCCATCGCGAGCCACGATAAGATCAGGTTTCCGGTCGGGCTCCGCGGCAGAACCTTTTGCGGCAACCAGGCCGCAAAATAGAATTGCCCTAACGAGCGGACGGATCTTCAAACCTGCTCGTCCTTGAAATGCCGTTTGCCCTTTGTCGCTTTGGCGTATTCGTCCTTGCTCAAAATATTTTCGTCCAACTGCATGTCGGTGCGCAGAAAATTCTTGAACCACGCTTCGATCCGCTCCTGCTGCTTGAGCACTTCCTCGGTGATGTAATTTGTGTCGATGTTGATGCAGATCGCGCCGACGACGCCGTACTCCTTGCGAATGACTGGGATGGTCGTGCACTTGAACCGCCGCGAACCAATGTTCAGCTCGTAGTTGAGTTTGTCCTCTTGCAGAAGCTGTCGCTTCTTCAGGTCGATGAGCAGGTTCGTTGTGCCGTCGCGCAAATTTCTTCCCGTCACGTTGTTTTCCAGCGCGATCAGTGAATGCGACGGGTCCGCCAGGTTATGCAGTAAAATTTCGATGCCGGTGTTCGGAAATGATTTCCCGATGAGACGAACAAGTCGGATGTAATTCTCCAGATACTCATTTGTGTCGTCGGCGATTTTTGCGCCATCGTACTTTGCGAAAAGTTTAGCGTATTCTTTTTGCTCGGCCGGTTCGAGTTGATCGCGGACGTTGTTCTGTTCGCCGATGAAAATCAATTGTCGCGCGGCCGTGTGATCGGTGTTTTTGAGGAAATAATGCATCCCGAGTCGGAAATCTTTCAGATTGAATTCGGGAATGTTGTCGCGGTTGATCGTGAACGGATAGAAATCGTATTCCTCCAGGTTCCTTCCAAAATGCTTTCGTTCCCGATATTTCCCCCACGCAAAACCGACCGCCAGAAAAATTGCCGACGCAATGATCGATGCGACAACATTAACGACGACATCGCTACCGAAGGCTGCAAGCATAGTCAGAGATTGTTCGGCCAACGGTTGGGATGGCAACTAGAAATGTAGGCGCCCCGCTCTGTCGGGGCGTTTTTCCAGATTAATGCCGGCGCGGCGGCAGAACGCCGCGGCTACAGCGCGCCGCTCGTTCTCGTCAGGGTGATATTTTCCACGGCCACATCCGCAGGACGCGAAAGCGCGTAGGCAACTGCTTCGCCGATTTCGTTAGGCGACATCATCTTTTCCCGCGGCCAATTGCCTTCGATCGGTTTCCAAATTTCCGTGTCGGTGGCTGCGGGATAAATGTTCAATACACGGATGCCGCGTGGACGCAGTTCCTCGCGGATCGATTGCGAGAAACCTTCGAGCGCAAACTTGCTCATGCAGTAACTGCTCCAATTTGGAAAGCCGGTTTTCGCAGCGATGGAAAGAATGTTCACGATACACGCGCCGGCTTTCATATTTCTGCTCAACTTCTGCGTGAGCAGAAAGGGCGCCGTCAAATTCACGGCCACGGTCCTGTTCCATTCATCGAGCGAAAGTGATTCGAACGGTTTGATGATGGCGATGCCGGCATTGTTGATGAGCGCATCAATCGCTTCGGAACCAATCGCGTCGACTAATTTTTCGACCTGCGCAACATCGCGGAGGTCATGGAGCAGCGGGATTGTTTTCGCACCTTTTGCTTCAACCACACGACGCGTTTCAACGAGCGCGTCGGGATCGCGTCCGTGAAGAAACAAGATCGCTCCAGGTGCGGCAAGTTTCTCTGCAATCGCGCGTCCGATTCCACGACTCGCGCCCGTGACGAGTATGCGTTTCATGGAATCTGGGGAGCGCACGCGCCTCGCGTGCTTGTTTCGGCGCCTCGCCGAAATACCTTCTGTCGAAAAACAAAGTTCGCGATGCCGAGGACGCCATCGCCAGCACGCGAGGGCGCGTGCGCTCCCGGATCAGAACGCCACGTCTCATGTTTTTCGTAAGGTGAACCGATTATTCCGTGTCTCCCACAGGCGCAGCCTAACGAGTCTGTCTTGCAGCTGCGGATTCAATCGCTCCCAAAGCCTGCGCACGATATTTTCTCCGGTTGACGGCATTTTGCGAAAATCCTCCGTCTCGAGATCGAGATGTTTGTTTTCCCATGGCTGCAAACTCTCCTTCAGAGCGAATTGCATCGCGACAAAATCATAAAGCGCACCGCTACGTTCGTCGTAAGGACCACCAATTGTCGCTTCCGCTTCATAAAGATGTCCGTGCCCCAGCGGATTGCTGCATTTTCCGAATAACGAAATATTTTCCTGTTCGGAGAGCTCGCCAATCTGCAATCGGTGCGCCGCGCTAAATCGTCGGCGCATGGCGAAGAAATAATTTCCATCGTTCCAGTATTCCGCAAAAAAGTCGTCGCGTTCATGCAGGCGGACGCGATGAACGGGCAACGTGGCGTTGGCACGTTCGTAAATATAGTTTGCCAGACTCTCAGTTGTAATAGGTCGATTCGTTAGGCCGACAACGTCAGCGTTCAAGTTCTTATGATCCAATTCCTGGTGCAAGCCGCCGATGCAGCTTTCGATCAGTTCGTAATTCGCCACCGGCGTCGCCTCGCCGCGAAAGGTCAGACGCGCGCGGTAATTGTGTCCGTGAAGGAACGTCGAGATGCCATAGAGCTTTTCATTTTCCTCCGGACTGAGGTGCGGCGACATGGTGCGGCGCGCGGCGGAAAAATCGAACCAGTAGTTCGCCTCTGTAGTTCCATCACTATAACAGGTCGAGCTCCGATCCGATGTTTCAACGAGATGAACAGCGGCGAGCGTCGCGTTTAAGTCAGCGAATTGCGCTTCTGACTCATTGAAAAGCTGACGGGCAATGTTTTCCGTCGTCGGCACAGTTTTTCTAAATACCGGATGATCTTCATTCAAAAATTTGTGATCGAAGTTTGCCGCGATTACCTGGCCACCGCGTTTTTTTATCTCGGCGATGTTGACCAGCATTCCATTCGCTGGATTCGGATCGCCCGAAAGAATGAAATACGCGACGTAATTTCGCCCGGTGCCGTAACGGGCGTTGGTCTCCGGACCAAACGCGGCAAGATTTTCCTGTTCACTCCAATCAGGAACGAAGAGGCGGCGCGACGCGGAAAACTCAAGGCGCTTGCTGACCGTTAACAACATGACGTAGCCAATCGCAGTTGCCGCCATCGCGCAAATGGCGCACGTCGATTTCGCCTTGTATCAAAAAATTCTGGGCATAATCTTTTTGTTCATGAGAACTACGCGGTTGATCGCGCTGGTTCCGATGCTTGTCGCAAGCTTCCTCACGACCGTCTCTATTGGTCGTGCATCGGAAAAAACTTCAGACAAAACACCGTGGAAAATCACCGGGCAGTTGGAGGAGGCCTGTTCGTGTGACGCGGCGTGCCCATGCTGGTTTGATTCCAAACCAACGAAGATGACCTGCGGCGGCGGGCAGATACTCTTTATTGAGAAAGGAACTTACGGCAAAATCAAGCTCGACGGTCTCGCGATTGCGAACATCGCACAAAGTCCCGCCGGCAAAACGATGATGGGTTCCTTTGGCGATTGGACTTTCTCCTACAATTACATCGACGAGAAAGCGACTCCCGAACAACGCAAGGCGCTCGAAGCGATCGCGAACGTGGTGATGGTTCCGGGCGCGTCGAAAAAAACTGAAACACGCTATGTGGCCATCACGCGCAAGATCGACGGGAAGGATCACGAGATTACACTCGGGAATTACGGATCGTTTCGCGGACACTTGCTTGAAGGCGGTTTGGGCGGAACGCCAAAGCTCGTGAATCCGCCGGGCGCAGATCCGATTCACCGCGAGTATTCGCAAGGGCGAACCGCGGCGATGACTTATAACGACGCGGACCAAAATTGGTCCTGGGAAAATTCCAACTACATGCGCGGCAAATTCACGGTCGACAGTGCGCAGTACGAAAAGTATGCCGCCGGTCTCGCGCAAAAGATGGGCGCAACGAAAGAGCAGAAGCCGGAAGAGAAAAAGTAGCACGGCGGACGGCGACAGGATCGTTCGCGGAGCGACTCTCCGACTTCTTCGCGATTGCCGTAGCGCCGGCAACATTGTTAGGTGTCGGCCATGAAATTGAAACTCCGGCCGTTTTGTTTTCTCGTTGTCGTTTCCATGCTCTTCGCCCCGTTTCTTCGCGCACAGGAAAATCCTTCCGATGATTCCGACCTGGCGAAGATGATGAAAGAAGCGCAGGACATGCAGAAAGAGGCGGAAGATTTGCAAAAGAAGAACCCGCCCGCTTCAAAGAAGAAAATGGAGGAGATGCAGGCGGACGCGCAGAAGGAAGTCGCGCGGATGGAAGCGCAGGAAAAAAAAGAGAAAGAAGCGCTTCAAGCCGCGTTGCAGAAACAACTCGCCGAGCCAGGTCATACTTCCCTGCCCGATTGGACACCGAAAACGCCGAACTTCACGGCCGCCAGCCCAGCGGTTAAGAAAATTGTCGATGAAGAAGTGAAGGTCATTCAGACGGGAACGTCGACGCTTGGTCCTAAAGAACTTGCCGACGCTTGGGAAGCAGCGGCAGAGGCAAGCGGCAAACTCAATCACACACGCAACAACATTACGACCAACGGTAATCTGACGACCATTATGTTCCTCAGCACGCGCACTTCACCCGAAGAAAAGGTAGAGATGGAGGCGAGGCGTGAACCTGGCGAAAAGGTCACACAGGTCGAAATTACTTCGCCGTTACCGAAGCCCGAGATACCGAGCGAAGAATAATACGAGGCGCCGCGGTCTGGACGTGATCTCCGGCGAATTGCGAATTTCCTCTCCCTGTGGGAGAGGATTAAGGTGAGGGCCGATCGCTGACAATTTGCATGAAGATCGACCTGCACACACACATTCTTCCGCGCGAGTGGCCCGATCTCGACGCGAAATACGGTTACAGCGGATTCGTTAGGCTGGAACACTACAAGCCCTGCTGCGCGCGCATGATGATCGGCGCCCGCTTTTTTCGTGAGATTACCGACAACGTCTGGGAACCGAAGCGGCGGATCGAAGAAATGGACGCAACCGGCGTATCCATGCAGGTGCTCTCGACTGTGCCGGTCATGTTCAGCTACTGGGCGAAACCGGTGGACACACTCGATCTCTCGCGCCGGCTAAATGATCACATCGCGGAAATTGTTCGCGAAAATCCGCAGCGATTTGCCGGACTCGGGACTTTGCCGCTCCAAGATCCGGATCTGGCCGCGCGTGAGTTGGAGCGATGTGTGCGCGAACTCGGTTTACGCGGCGCAGAGATCGGAACGCATGTCGATGCAAACGAACATTGTCACGGCCCTGATTGCCGCAATCTCGATCACGATTCTCTCGAAGTGCTCTGGAAAACGGCGGAGCATTTGGATGCCGCGCTTTTTGTTCACCCATGGGACATGCTCGGCAAAACGCGCATGCCGAAATATTGGCTGCCATGGCTCGTCGGCATGCCCGCGGAAACGTCACTCGCCATTTGCTCGATGATGTTCGGTGGCGTGTTCGAACGTTTTCCAAAATTGCGCGTGGCCTTCGCCCACGGCGGCGGCGGGTTCCCATTTACAACCGGTCGCATCGAACACGCGTTTCACGTGCGGCCGGATCTCGTCGCAGTAGACAACGGCATAAATCCGCGAAGCTATCTGGCGAATGACAACAAACCCGCGCGCTTCTATGTCGACTCGTTAGTCCACGACGTCGAGGCCCTTCGGTTTTCTGCTCAAACTCTTCGGAGCAGATCGCGTCGCACTCGGTTCGGATTATCCTTTTCCCTTAGGCGAAGCAAAGCCCGGCCAGCTCATCGAATCGATGAAACTTCCGGCAAAGGAAATAGCGCAACTGTTTTCCCGAACCGCGCGCGAATTCCTCCGGCTGGACGGCGCCGCGCCGTCGGCGCCCTAACCTCCGACAATGGGACACGACGGCGCGTGTCCCACCAAACTATTTCAGCACCGCCTGGTGAAACTCGTACCAATCGTCGAGATTGTTTAGGTTCACCGCGTCCTTAGGTGCGGCAGCATCGTCGCTGATCTTACACGCGCCTAAAATTCCCTTGCGCGTCTCATCATCGTGATTGTAACCGCGCACGGCGGCGTTGTGTTTCTCGATCGCCTGCGGGTTGAGCGATTTCGCATTTTTCTTCACCCACGCTTCGAATTCGGAATACGTCGGTTTGTTTTGTTTGATGTAATCCTTTACCGCCTGTTCATCGAGTCCGAGTGCGGCGCAGGTCATCGCGTCGAAACCTCTGCCGATCCCGGGATAACCCGCGGCAATTTTCCCTTGCGATTCGAGGGAAACTTTCTGCCACATCCGCGGCAGATGAAGAACACCAAGTGGACCGGCGGTGCCGGAACTGATCATTGGAACGTATGTGTCAGCCATAATAATTAGTGGGTTAATGGTTGAGATGAGTCTGCACAGGTTATGCGATTACCGAGATTAGAAAAGATGTAATCGAGACCTTCCTCCCCCTGAGGGAGAGGACTGAGGTGCGGGTCGGCGGGAGCGAAGCAGATTTAGAGGAAGAGGAAGAGGAAGATTATTGCATCTGCCGCAGATATTCGCGATCCCACGCCGCCGGAATGCTCTCGCGCGCGGAGTAAGGGCCGGGCTCATAGGCGCGCGATGTGATTCCCTGCTGGCTTAGCTCGCAGACGTGCCAATCCTGTTTGTTCGTTAGGTCCCAGAATTCAATCGCGTCGTTCGGGTTGAAATCGTCGCGAGCGAATGCGTCTGGATGAAAGAACCAATCGCACACGATGAGTGTGCGATCCGGCGCTTGCGGCCAGACCTGATGCACCATCACGTAGTCGGGATGCATGCTCAGAAGCATGTTGGGAAAAATGGAATAGTAGAAGACGCGACGGTGATTTTCGCCTTTGATGTCGCCCACGGGCAGCGCGCACGCATTGCCGCTCATCGTCAGACTCCCGCCTTTGATGATGGACATGAAGCCACCTAGAAATGGCCCTTCGGCCAAATCGTTCTCAGCCGAATCGTAGGGTGAGATTTTCGAGAGCATCGGATGGACGCCGGGACAGTGGTAACACTCCGAATAATTTTCGAAGATCAGTTTCCAGTTCGTTCGCACGTCGTATTCGATGCGCCTGGCGGACCGCAACTGCGACAGATTCCAGTGCGAAAACCGGCCGAGCAACGGCGCGAACCATTTCTCCAGCGGCGGCGGATTGTTCGTTAGGCTAATGAAAATAAATCCTTCCCACAAGGCAAGGTTTACTGCGCGCAGGGAATAATCGGCCTTATCAAAACCAGTAACCTCGTCCATGTGCGGCGCGCCGATCAATCGACCATCGAGCCCATACGTCCACGCATGATATGGACACTGGATCGCGGAGGCATGACCGCAGGCATCTTCCTTTAGGCGCGTTCCACGATGACGACAAACATTGTAAAAGCCGCGAACCGTCGGCCTCTGGTCGCGCGTCACGATCAAACTTTCGTTCGCAATCCTGGCAACGAAGTAGTCACCCGTGTGGGGGACCTGACTCTGATGCCCCACCAGGGCCCAGTGCTTTGAGAAAATTTCGCGTTGTTCGGCGGCGAAAATTTCCGGCGAGACAAAATATTTTTGTTCCAGCGTTTTCGCGCCCGACTTAAACGTTTCGGTCGTCTTCCGGAAAACAGGCGTGTTGATAGCCGACGGCGACATGCCGCCATGCTCGCATGGCGCGTCGGCACCCGTCAACGGTTCAAGGTGCCCCTGGATTTTGCTATTCCAGTTTCTTGCGTCAGACTGAAGTAGATTGCGACACAGGGGTTGCCGGGATGAATCTGCCAACTTTCCTTACTGAGCTGAAGCGGCGAAATGTCTACAAAGTCGCGGTCGCGTACGCGGTCGTGGCGTGGTTACTCATCCAGATTGCAACTCAGGTCTTTCCGTTTTTCGAGATCCCAAACTCAGTCGTCAGGGTGGTTGTCATCGCGATTGTTCTCGGTTTCCCGGTAGCATTGGTTGTCGCCTGGGCTTTCGAAATGACGCCGGAAGGCATGAAACGGACCGAGGAAATTTCGCCTAACGAGCCGTTGCCGCAATGGAGTCGCCGCAAATTTGGGGTCTTCGTCGCGAGCGTGGCGATGGTGGCGGCGAGTCTGCTTGTTTTTCAACTCTCCCATTCAAGATTTTGGAATCGGGTGGATGCATCCCGGCCAGCGCCGACAACTGTTCCGCAAAAATCGATCGCTGTGTTGCCGTTCGAGAACCTGAGCAGCGACAAGGAGAACGCCTACTTTGCCGATGGCATTCAGGACGAAATTTTGGCGCGCTTGTCGAAGATTGCGGACCTGAGAGTCATTTCGCGCACGTCGACGCAACATTACAAGGCTGCGCCGGAGAACTTGCGTGAGATTGCCAGCCAGCTCGGCGTTGCGCACGTCGTTGAAGGCAGTGTGCAGAAGGATGGCGGCGAGGTCCGCATCAACGTGCAACTCATCAACGCCGCCAATGATTCCCATGTTTGGGGCGATGTCTACGACCGCAAATTGACCGACATCCTTTCCGTCGAAAGCGAAGTGGCAAAGACGATCGCGGACCAGTTGCGCGCGAAGCTCAGCGGCGACGAAGTAAAGGCAGTTACCGCGAGACCGACCGATAATGTCGATGCTTACGATGCCTATTTGCGCGGACTGGCTTACACGCTAAAGACCGGTGGTATCACGCCGGCAAAATCGCTCGGAGCGCAAAAATATTTGCGGGAAGCGGTGCGGCTGGATCCGAAATTCGCGCTCGCCTGGGCGTTACTCTCCAATGTCGACGCCATTGGTTATATTACGCAAGTTCTCCAGCCCACGGCCGAGCTTCGCGAAGAAACGCGCACCGCCGCCGAGACTGCGCTGACTCTTCAGCCGGACCTGGGCGAGGCGCTCATGGCAAAGGGCTATTACTACTATGGGTGCTTGAAGGACTATGACAGCGCCACACGTTACTTCGAACAAGCGCGCCAGTTTCTTCCTAATAACAGTCGCATTCCGGAATCGTTAGCTTACGTAGCGCGAAGACGCGGACAATGGAAGCAAAGCGAATTATATTTTAATCAAGCCGAGCGACTCGATCCCCGCAACGCCAACCTGCTGACTCAGCACGTCCTTTCTTATGCCTTGCTGCGTCATTTTCCCGAAGCGCTGCGCAAGGTGGATGAGGTCCTCAATATTACGCCGGACGACATGGACACGCTTGCTTTGAAAGCGTCAATCCTGCAGGGGGAGGGAAAACTGCACGAGGCTGAGGCGTTGCTGACGCCGCTTCGACCCGGCGTCGACAATCCTTTCGTCATTGAAACGCAAACCTACGAAACGATCCTGCAACGCCGTCCTGCTGAAATAGTCGTTAGGTTAAAGGAGCTTTTGAGTAACTCCAGTCCGGCATCAGGTTATTTCACGGGCGAACTGCGCTTTTGGTTAGGTTGGGCGCAGGAAGTTGCCGGCGATAACGTTGCGGCTCAGGAGAGCTGGCAGCAAGCGCGCGGTGAACTGGAATCATTCCTTGAGTCACAGCCGCAAAATTTCGCTCTTCTGGAGGATATTGCTTTGACGGACATGAAGCTTGGGGACAAGCCGGCAGCGTTCGCATTCGCAGAGCGCGCGGCCAAGGCGAATCCGATCGAGAAGGACGCGATGTATGGTCCATTCTCGATTGAAATTCTCGCGCGTGTGGCAGCGGGCTTGAACGAGCCGGATCGCGCCATCGCGGCATTGGAGAAACTAAAATCGCTCCCATACCGAGGTCCGCTGGTTTGGGTTCGTCCGCTCACTCCGGCTCTGCTCAAACTCGATCCCATGTTCGATTCGCTTCGAGGAAATCCACGGTTCGAAGAAGTTTTGAATTCTTTCACGCGCTAGTCCTTTCGCGGCTTTGCTATCCGGAAAATCTAGGAGAGAATGAGCGCAATGTTCGCTGCAAGTGATCGTCGAGAATAAGGCTGGTAACTTTCCTTATGAACTGGGAAATGCTTGCGGCAATCGGACAACTCGCGGCGGTATTCATTGGCATTCCTTCCATCATCTATCTTGCCATCCAAATCAGGGAGCAAACAAAGGAACGCCGGCACGCGGCGGTAAACGCTCTTACCGTGCAATGGGGCGACCTTACCAGGTCATTGCACGATAACGCGGATTTTGCGGCAGTGTTTTTGCGCGGCGTCCAATCTTTCAATGACCTCGATGCTGTACCCGAAGCTGCGATTTAGCGCATTCTTCAATCGCTTCCTCAAGAACTTCGAAGGAATGTATTTTTCCCACCGTGACGGAATTCTTGCGGCTACATTATGGGACGAGATCGAGCGGACCATGAGCGATTTTCTTGCTTATCCGGGCGTGCAGGAATGGTGGAAGACGCGAAGACACTGGCACACGGAAGAATTTGCGCGGGTGGTCGACCAGATCATCACGAAGAGTGACAAGCCTACCGCCTATGCCACCTATGCACTTGGTAACGTCTCGAAGGGTGGCGGATCGCAGTGAAGTTTGAGATAGGGCACGTTCTGTTTGTCGACATCTCAGTTACTCCAAGCTACTCTGCCCCGAAGCATTCGTAACGGAATTGCATTGACTCGCCTTGGCCACGCATCAGAATCGGCGCGTTCGGCTTAATCCCAAGCCGTACAAACCAATAGAAAGAAAATTCAATGAAAAAACATCTATGCCTCGCGGCTGGCGCCGCCTTGTTTATCGCGTGGACAAGTCTTTGTTCTGCACAAAGCGATGCTCCCTACACCGAGGGTCCGGTCTGGCAAATCACGATGGTTAAAGCCAAATACGGAATGGGTGACGATTACCTCAAAGGTCTCGCCAAAACCTTTAAGGGGTCGTTGGAAGAAGCAAAGAAGCAGGACCTGATCATGGATTACAAAATCCTCGTCGGCGATGCGGCGAATGCGCAGGACTTCAACATCATGCTCATGGTCGAATCGAAAAACATGGCTGCGTTCGACAACGCGCGGGAAAAATTCGATCCCATCGCCAAAAAGGTCGAGGGCACGGTAGACCAACAGCGGGCGACTGCAGTTAAACGCATGGAGATTCGCGAAATCATGGGCGACAAGCTCATGCGTGAGGTTACGCTCAAGTAAGTCTGTCTTAGTTTCGATGGTGCGCGCCGCGATGTAATTCCCGGCGCGCACTATGTCCATTTACCTTGTCGGCGGCGCCCATACCAACCGCAAATGAGGAAACGCCCGATTCGTTTTCTATTGTTGGCTGCGATTGCCTGTGCCTGCGCCGGCAGCGCCCGTGCTGCTTCAATCCATGACGTTGCGCCTGGATATCTGACAATCAATCGGCTACCCACCGTCGGCGGCGGCGTGGGTGCATTTATCTCGATTGATGGCGTCTTTGTAGCTCGAATTGGCTGGGGTGAATCTTATCATGGCGCGATTTCACCGGGCGACCATCTCATTTCCGTCACCAGGCACCCGTATTACATGATTCGAACTCCCGCCGAACGACGCATTCACGTCGAGAGTAGGCAGAGTTATGTCTTAACTCTGAAATGGAAAGGCGATCGCCTGGTCTTGATGTGAAGTAACCTACTGCGGTCCGGTCGTAACTTTTGGCGCAAGGTCATTTTTAAAGGTTACGCCATCCTTCATCACAAAGACTACCTTCTCGATTGTGTTGATGTCCTTTGTCGGGTCACCATCAATCGCGATAATATCCGCGAACTTACCGGCTTCGATCGTGCCGATGCGATCCGACCAGTTCAGTAGCTCAGCGCCATTGATGGTTGCCGCCTGTAAGGCTTGTAACGGCGTCATCCCGCCACGCACGAGCGCCTCCACTTCCTTCGGCAAACCATCAGGTGAATCGTCCAGTCCCAGCGCGATCTTGATGTGTGCCTTCAGCGCGCGAGTAAAGGCGGGCTGCTGATGCGACAAGATCTCCTTGCCCTTCGCTATGCTGATCGGGTCCGTGCCGAGGCTGCTCCCGATCTCGACGCCGTGCTGGAAAGTGTAGAGCGTCGGCACGAGCCATGTGCCTTTCTTTGCCATTAAAGCCGCTCCTTCGTCATCAAGCATCGTTCCATGCTCGATCGAGTCGACACCTGCCCGCACCGCTGCTTTTATTCCTTCCGTTCCTTCCGCATGCACCATCACGCGCTTGCGGGCGCGATGTGCTACCTCTACCGCCTTTGCCATTTGTTCCTCGCTTAGTTCCTGCACATTGAAATCACTCGTTAGGTCCATTACTCCGCCGGTTCCCATGAGCTTGATCCAGTCGGCGCCGTACTTGATGTCGCGCCGCACCGCTGTTGCCACGCCGTCTACTGTGTCCGCGAGGTTCGGCCGCCGCGCCAGGGCCTCATCGGGCGCCATGAAATCCGCGTCGCCATGCCCGCCGGTGACGGAAATAAAGCTGCCGGCCGATTGCATGCGCGGTCCTACAATCATTCCTTCAGTGATAGCGTCGCGCAGCGCGAGTTGTCCATAAGCCATGTCTTCTTCGCCTGCATCGCGCAAAGCCGTGAAACCTTTCTCGAGCCAGCCGCGCAAATTGCGCGCGCCCCAAAGCGTCTTCTTCGGGGATGACATCCGCAGAGAGGATGCCGGTGAAAGATCTTTCAAATTTCCCAGCACATGCGCATGGCAGTCCACCATGCCGGGCATTACCAACGCATTAGAGAGATCGATCACGCGCACACCGGCTGGCGCTTCGCTGCCGACGTTTTTGATTCGATGATTTTCGATCGAAATGAAAACGTTGTTTGCGACCTTGCCCGTTCTCACATCGAGCAAGCGGCCCGCCTTGATCACCACCGGCTCCGGCGTGGGGGATGGAGTCGGCGTAGAATTTTGCGCAATTGAGCTTGCCGCCCGCAACGACACCAACACAAGTAACAAACGAATCGGGAATTGTTTCATAATATCATTTCTGGTGCGCGATCTTCTGTGTCGTCTCAAGCGAAGTCGAGACAACTCTTGAATGATTCCGAGCATCCGCTTAATTCGGCGTCAACCCGCGGCCATACCATGAAAACTGCAGCCATCATCACGTTGATCTTCGCGCTCGCTGGTTGCGCCACCAGCCAAACTTCAGTCTACCATTCGCAGCCGGATCCTCGCGTTCTCGATCAATCGGAACATCCTGAGCTGGCCGGCCTGACACAGGAGCAGATCCGCCGATTGATGTGGCGTGTGCAATAGGAAGGACGGCTTAGGTTTACTTGCGACGTCTGGTTCTCAGTGAGCTGTCGGACGCTTTTCTCCTGCGTGGATGATCAAAGACGTGTTACTAAATTGACGATGACGACTCCTTTGTCGGCGCAAGGTTCGCGGGAAACGTCGCGCCGCCGCGACGATTCAATTGCAGTCCTGGCTGTCGGTCTCTTTCTCGTAATCATCGTGTGGGTTGTATTTGGCCAGACGATTCGGCACGGCTTCATCAATTACGATGACGGAATGTATGTTTACCAGAACCCCGACGTTCTCGCGGGACTTACGCCGAAGGGCATTCGATGGGCTCTTACTTTTGCCGAGATCGGCCATTGGCATCCGGTTACCTGGTTCTCGCACATGCTTGACGCATCGATCTGGGGGCGCCGCGCTGGCGGACATCATCTCAGCAACGTGCTACTGCACATGGCGAGCGCGCTCCTGCTTTTTCTGGCGTTGAAACAAATGACAGGCGCGCTCTGGCGAAGCGCGGCTGTAGCTGCTTTCTTCGCGATCCATCCGCAGCGCGTGGAATCGGTAGCCTGGATCGCGGAGCGCAAGGACGTGCTGAGTGGGTTGTTCTTCATGGTAACTATTCTCGCCTATCTCCGCTATACAGCTCGACCGGGTCTAGGACGCTATACAATTGTGGTCGTTGTGTTCGCGCTAGGACTTATGTCCAAGGGCATGCTAGTTACTCTGCCGCTAGTTCTGTTATTTTTGGATTATTGGCCACTCTCCCGTTTTAAATCTGGCTCGCTCGGAGCAAAACAACATGCGCGGAATCTCCTGCGATTAGTCGGTGAAAAGGTTCCGTTGCTTATCCTTTCGGTTGCCTCCTGCGTAATCACCACGCTCTCGCCAGAGAAAATCGCGCCTGTGTTTCAAATGCCGCTTCTTTCGCGGATGGAAAACGCGGTCGTTTCCTATGTCATCTATATAAAACAACTGTTCTATCCGGTAAAATTAGGGCTTCCATACTTCAACCCGCCAGAAGGCTTTCCGGCATGGGAAGTAATTGCTTGCCTCGTCGTGCTGCTGGTAATTTCCGCTGTCGCGTTTCTGTGTCGGAAACGATGCCCATACTTCATCGTTGGCTGGCTCTGGTATCTCGTAATGATGTTACCGGTGATAGGTTTGGTGCAGATCTCCTACTATGCCCGGGCCGATCGTTACACTTACCTCCCGCATATCGGCCTTTATCTTCTGATAGTATGGGGCGCTGTCGATCTGACTCGCACCTGGGCCTGGCGCCGCGGGCTGCTAACCTTTGCCGGGTTGCTTGTGATTTGTTTGCTCGTTATGCAAGCCCGAGTTCAGGCTTCCTATTGGCACGATAGCGAAAGGTTGTGGCGCTATGAAATAGCTGTCGCGCCCGATAACTTTGTTGCCCGCGTTAACCTGGGACTTGTTCTTGATGCGAAAGGGCAGGTCGATGCTGCCATCGCGGAGTATGAGAAAGCGGAACGAATACAGCCCGGCTACACGGAAGAACATAACAATCTTGGCAATGCGCTGTGCCGGGCCGGGCGAGTCCCGGAGGCTATAGCTCAGTATGAAAGGGCGCTCCAGCTTGTTCCCGGCCTGCCGCAGGTCCACAACAATCTCGGGACAGCCCTGGGTCAAAACGGTCAAACTACTGAAGCGATCGCGCATTTTCGAAAGGCAATTGAGATAAACCCAAATTTCGCCGGCGCTCACGGTAATCTCGGTTACGCGCTCGCGATGGAAGGAAAACTCGATGAAGCGATGACTGAACTGCAAAAGGCCCTGGAACTGAGGCCGGATTCAGTCGATATCCATATACACCTGGGCGATCTTTTCCTGGCGCGGGGACAAACAGCCGACGCCATCCTCCATTACAAAAAAGCGGTGGAACTCAGGCCTAACAACGAAGAAGCCCGCCGCAAGCTCGCCGATGCTACCGCCGGGTCGATGCGCTGAGTGTTATCGATGGCAGTTACAGTTAGATCTTGCTAGCTACCTGTTGTCGCAAGCTGGATTCGAGGACGCTGCGAAGGAAAGAAGGGTTGGGAGTCGCCGCCTCTCATACTCTGAGGAGATCTGAGAGACGGCGTTGTTCCCCCCAGAACAATCGAAGGTTAAATTATTTCTGGCGCGAGTCGAGCGGAATATTGATTATTTTTTTGTGCAAGATTGCCCCACGAAATGGAGCGGCGAGGGTCCGCGGCGTGGCAGCCGGCGCAGAGAGATTTTCTCTGCTGCTCAGGGGAGACTTGTGCCGCTTTTTGATTTCACCAAGCTAATGTCGCCAGCATTGATTGAACCGTTGGCATTGACGTCCTCTCGGAAATTGGTCGGGGTGACCACCTGACCGGATTGTGCTTTGGTCTGGCTGACGTCCCCAGCGTTAACCGAGCCATTCCCGGTCGTGTCGCCGATGAGCACACCCATTTGCGGTCCGCTAACGTCGCCGTTGCGACCCGCGCTGTCGGCGACACCATTCAAGTTGACCGTGAGATACTGGCCATTGCTCACGTTCGTTAGGTTAACTGTGCATTGATTCGGATTCGGGCCGAGCGAGCTGTTGAGCACATTGCCGGTGCCACCGGCCGGATCGTGCGCCGCGACAGTGGCACTGGTGACGCTGGTGAGATTATCAGCAAAGGTGAAGACGAGTGTGTAGTTACCTGCGCCGAGTGAACCGCTGCTGCGCGATTCGATGCCGCGGGGGCCGGTGAGCGAGAGATTGATGTCGAAGGTTCCCGCGCCACCATGTGTCATGCGAGAGACGACGCTCGTTAGGCGGTTGGCGACGTTAAACGGAAGAGAGGTGAAGGCAACGCAAGGTGATCCATCCGGGAAGTTCGAAGCCCAGACTTGAAATACTCCCGGTTGCGCGACCAATGCGGCGGTTACAGGTACGCTGAGCTGCGTGCTATTAATGAAAGTTACCGCTGGGAATGTTCCGTTCACGGAGACGAGGGAGTTCGGTGTGAATCCCGTGCCGTTCAAGGTCAGCGTAAAACCGGGGCTTCCGGAAAAGACCGAGGGAGGGCTCAGACTGGTAAGATTAAGCGGCGCCGCAGCGGTGTTGTAATCGGCGGTGACGAGAACTTCGTCGGTGATGGTGAGCATTTTTGGATTCGCGGTTCCGCTGAAGTCGAATTGCCATCCAGTAAAGAGCCATCCGGCATTAGGAGTTTCGGTAAAGGTGAGTGCGGTGCCGCTGGGATAGAAGCCGTCAAAGGTCGGCGAGCTTGGACTTACATTGATGGAGCCAGCACAGGTTTCGTAAACGTAGTCTATGACGTAGAACTGAGGCGTGAGGTTTGCGGTGTAGGTGGTGCTGGTGGGCGGCAGGACAACACTATGGCTGGCGGTAACGGCCCCGTCGCTCCACTGGTTGAAGGCATAGCGAGTAGCGAAGCTGTAAGGGTATTCGGGGTTATCCACACTCAAGGTGTGGCTGCTGCCGGAAGTCCAACCAGAATCATAGAAGGCGGAGAAGTTTTTGGGGGCATACCAGAAGTTGCCATCAGCGATGATGTAAATATTGGAACTGAAGGGATTCGGCGAGACGTTCACTGTATAGACTGGGTTGGGAGAGAACCTCACCGTAGTGTTAACGGTGAGGCCTGTATCCGGAACGTAGTAAGTCTTGGGATTGGCGCCGAGGCCACCGGGAAGCCAGAAGGGTCCATTGTTGAAGTCGTAGAAGTTTTGCCCTGCATTCGGCGTCGCGGTGAGGGTGGCTTGCTGGCGGGCGGTGTAAAAGACGAGCCCGGATCCGGGATAGCTTTGCGGCGCTGGTGACGGAGTAACTGTGCCTGTGCCGGCGGGAAATATCGTGGTGGCGTAGGGAACCAGTTGGATGAAGTTGGCTGAGTAAGTCGTTACAGCAGGAGATGCGGCGGGAGTATTAAGGTTACCATTCCCAGGAAGGACAGTGATCATGTGGGAAGCGGCGGTGGAATCGTTCCAACGCCCGTAGGTGTAATAGAAGGTGGTGGGGACGTTGCTGCCGACGATGTTCCCCGGCTGGCTCTGCACGCCCGAGGGAATGTCGAGCGTATGGGTGGAATTCAGCGCCCAGCTAAAAGCTTGCGGCGTAGTAATGGTAGCACCATCGACGATGACGTGTAGTCCTGGAGGATTGCTCGTGACAGTAACGACCGTTGGGGCGTCGCCATAAAGCCGCCTGACGCCGTCGATGTCGGCGGCGGTGTAGCCGGTAGGGTTTGAGAGCGGAATACCGGCGGGAATGGATTCAATAACTGGTGCGCCATTGCGGGAGAAAGAGAATGCTGGATACTCCATGATCGACGCGTAGTCGAACAAGGTGTTTTGCTGCGCGTTGTCGGAGATTTGATCGTAGTTGTAAAAGGAGCCTTTAATCACATTTCCGTAATTGACCGCGATGTAGGTGTTGCGGTCCGCGCGGGTTTGCTCGTGCCAGAGGCCGACCGTGTGTCCCATTTCGTGCAGAATAGTAGTGATGGTGCAGGGGTTGATCGATCCACCTGAGCCGCCGACTTGTTGTTCGCCGCCGGCGCGGCCAATGGTTGCTTCGCACTGAGCGCTGTTGTCGTTGGCGTCGAAATTGAAATTGACGTAATCGGTTTGCGCCGTGCGGGCGACGAATTTGATGTTGGCAAACGTGCTGTTGAACTGGGCGATGGCACTATTGAGATTGGCGAGATTGCCGCTGCCAGAGGTGATGATGTAGGGAATCTGGTATTGATTACCAACTCGGGGCCACAGGTACTGGCTGTAAGTAATGCCAAGGGAATTTATACCGAAAGATGATTGCGGCCGCTGAGGATCGATCGGATCAACCTTATTGAGGATGATATCGCCCTGGAAGATGGCCTTGCCGTTTTTGACGACATAGGTCACGGGAAGGCCCCGGTAAATGCCGCGGCGGAGTTGCTCTGTGGCCATATTATCGCGCGAAGATTTTGCACCTCGGCGTGCAACTTCAGTCGGTGGATTTGCAGAGACGCTAAGTAATGCCAGGCCTACTCCGGCCAAGCAAAACGTGAACGCCGCCAACATGCGACGATTAAAGAACCCGAACTGGGAGCTGGAATCTTTTTTCAAGACACTGTCCTTTCTACGGACGCTCAGCGGGTAGCGAGCGTGCCTTTGCAAAGGAAAGGGTAATGCGCCGCCTGCCTGATTGTCACGTTCTTTCGCTCAGCGAAACCATGCGTAGGCCTTTATAATACTGCCGTAGCTGGCTGCGGATGTGGAGGAAGGTTTTCTATCTTTTTGTCGCGGTACTCGCGGTCGCGGCGATTCTGTCTTCCGGCAGTTGCGCGAATCAATCGGGAAAGCCAGGTCTTATCGTTACGGGCCAAGCGCAATGATCCCTCCGTCGCCCTGGCCCAAGCCCGGCCATATTCCGATGGGAGATTGGGGAATTTCACCGCGGGGAAATTGATGGTTCCCTTAAATTCCGAGCGCAGAAAAGAATGGTAATGAATGAATGATGTGGTTATGTTGTCCAAGTAAATATGAAAACTCGCAACGGATTCTTGTTGGGGGTTATTGCAGCAGCTCTTTTCGCATATACCCCTTTAGCTAGCGCCGGCAGTCACGGAGGTGGCGGCGGCCATGGAGGTGGAGCTCATTTCTCGGGGAGCGCCGGTGGTTTTCACGGCGGCGGTTTCAATCGGAGCGCTCATTTCAACGGCGCCCACTTCAGCCGAGGCGGCAATTTCGGGCGACCGGGCAATTTTGCCCAAACCGGGACCGTCGCTCACAACGGGAATTTTCATCACGGTGGCAATCATTCTCACAATGGGAACTGTCACTACCACCATCATCACGGCAGCACGTTTGTATTCTACGATCCGTTTTATTACGGCTGGGGCTTCCCTTATTACGGATACGATTACGGCTATGGCTACGCCGGCTATGAGGCTTATCCGGCTGCTTATTACGAAGGTGGCTACGGCGATGAGAACTATTCTCTGGAAATGGATATTCAGAGTTCGCTGGCCGACCGCGGATATTATCGCGGCCCGATTGACGGTGTCATCGGAACCGGCACTCGCCGTGCGGTGCGAGCATTTCAACGGGACGTGGGTCTGCCTGCAACGGGTCGAATCGATTCGCGCTTACTGAGAGCGTTGCGGGCGAGCTAGACGCAGCTCGGCGCTTGTAACGGGACAAGCGCGCCGCGTAGCTATCCTGGCTTCGGTTTTGCGCTTAGCACTCGCTGACTGGCGAGCGCATTCAGAATTTCCGGGTCGCCCTGTATCCAGGCATTATCGATCGTGACGCGTTTGAAACGCCATTGATCGCCGTCGCGCACGAGCTCGCAGTCGTAGCGATTCATGAGGAGCGCGTTTTCCGAGCCACGACGCGAGCCTTCTCGCGGCATGAAATGTTGCGACATGAGATAGGCGTAAAGCGTCGCACTGTCACCGTTTACTTTAATTTGCAGGTTGCTCGCGGTGTGGCTGGTGTCGAGCGGCCCGATCAGGGGCAGAATAGCATCAACGATCATGTTGCGACCGGTCAGAACGGGGAAGCGCAATCCCGTTTTCCTGCCGGCCGGCCGAAAATCAAAAATGCAATCTTCAGCAAAAGCCGAGGCGAGCGTTTCCGCATCGTTGTGGTCGAGGCCGAAAGCGTAACGGTGCAATGTGTCGGCGATCTCGTAACGGTCACAGAGAAGCTGTAGCAAATCGGTGCTCATGCGCGGGGAATGTAGGTTGAACCGCTCAATCGTAAAGCGCCCAGACGAGGGGCGCGACAAAATACAAAGGTCGTTGTTGACCGAAAGCTGGTTAAGGTGGCTAGAAGAAGCCCGGCAGCCCAAAGTTACCGAGCTTCGTTTATTTTCCGAATCGGCAAAATTAAAACCATTGTTTGGAATATCGAGCGGAGCCGGCTTTCGGCATTGAGCACCGCGACCCGCAATTTTTTCGCCTAACGAGACTTCGCGTTCTTGATCACGGCGCGAATATCTTTCGTCCAACCATCCGGATCGTCCGGTGGCCGAAAAGACCAGATGAGCGTGGACCCGCCGCTGCCAGTGCGAAGCGCGATGCGCTCGTGATCGCGATGCACCTCGTAAAAGCCGGTGGAGCGCGGCGTGATATCGATGAGCGGTTTGCTGTTCACGTGGATGAAAACGCTTTCGGGTGTCACAATGATGGAAGCACGCTTTTCGTCCCAACCGGAATCGCGATAGCCCGCCGGGCGCGTGCGGCGGAAAGTGACATCATCCATGCGATGCTTGATTCCTTCCTTGTCGAAGCGCGCTTGTAAGACTGGCGAAAGCTTGCCCGTCTTCTGACACGAAACAGTGCACAGTGCCAGTGCGACGCCGGCGATCAGTCTGCTCGTTAGGCAAACATTTTTCAATTAGAACGGCTTTGTCGGACCGGGCTGCGGAACTTTTGTGCCGCACTTCTTGCAGGTGCGGCGCGCGTCGTCATTCCAGAAATCGAGCATGGCCTGGCTGAAATGCTGAACGATGTCGCCGCAATCGAAATCGATGTCCTCCACGAGCGCGCCACAATTTTCGCAGTAGAAAATGACGTGTTCATGTTCGCCGGCTGGGCGACGGCGTTCCACCACAACGCCAAGCGTATCCGGCGGACGCACGGGCGCGTGCGGCACGTTCGGCGGGATGAAGAATGTTTCCCCTTCCCTGACCAGATGATCGACGATCCGATCGCCTTCATGGATGCGCACTTTGATGTCGCCCTTTAGCTGGTAAAAATATTCTTCGGAATCGACTTTGTGGAAATCGTTCCGTGCGTTCGGTCCCTTAATCACCATCACGAAAAAATCGCGGCCGTCGTAAAGATAACGATTGCTCACCGGCGGCTTGAAGAGATGGCTGTTCTCCTCAATCCAGTTCTGCAGATTGATGGGCGGTTGCACCGCGGGCGTAGCCGCGGCTTCGGACTTGGGCTGAGTAGCAGTTTGTGTAGCGATAGGGAAAGCGTATTTGCGTCAGCCCAAAGCGTCAAACATTCGCTTTGCCTAACGAGTTACCAAATTCGGCTAAAATGGCCTGCGCCGCGGCCTGGTCAGCGTCACCTTGAGCGAGCTTGCCGATGATCTCGTCGAAATCAGAAATCATGCGTTGTCGTAGCGATTGATCGTCCATCAACTTCAGGACCTCGCGAGCAATCGCTCCTGGCTGTGCGCGATGCTGGATGAATTCCGGAACGATTTCCCGCTCGGCGACGACGTTGGGCATGCCGAGATGCTTTACCCTAACGAGTAATCGAGCGGCAAAATACGTCAGCCAGGCTACCTTGTAGACCAAAACAAAGGGCAGTCGAAAATAGGCCGCTTCGAGCGTCGCCGTCCCGGAAGCAATGATTCCTGTACAAGCTCGCTTCATGATTGCGGAATTTTCACCCACGCCGACGCGGACATTATTGCGCGGCAATGTGGAGCCGAGCAGAAACTGCTGGATTTCAGCGCCGATCGCTTCGGAAACCGCAGCCACCTCAAACTGAGTGGCGGGTCGACGCGCGATAATTTCGCGCGCCGCTCCGATCATCACCGGAAAAATTTTCCGCACTTCACGAAATCGGCTACCGGGAAAAAGCGCGATCAGGTTCGGATTGCGCGTCGCGTCAAGCTGTTTCACGCCCGCGTTTTTGATCATGGGATGACCTACAAAAATCGTGCGTAGACCGGATTTATTGTAGAGGTCCGCCTCAAAGGGAAAGATGCAAAGCATGAGGTCGAGCGAGCGCGCCATGGCGCGGATGCGGCCACTGTTCCAAGCCCACACCTGTGGACTGATGTAGTAGATAATTTTTTGCGCGGGCGATCGGCGTTTCAGAGCGCGCGCTAATCGCAAATTGAAACCGGGATAATCAATCAAGATGACCGCATCCGGTTTTGCCGCGGCAATTTCCGCGAGAGCCGCGCGAAACTGCGCACGGAAATATCCGTAGTGTTTGATTACTTCCCACAGACCGACCACGCCGGCCTCGTCAATCCAATCGATAAATTCCGCTCCCGCGATTGAGTTCATGCGTGGCCCACCGCGACCGCGAAAGCGAAGATCCGGTTGCGCGACGTGCAATGCGCGCATGAGCGCAGCACCATGCGCATCTCCACTGGCCTCGCCGGCGACGAAATAAAGGGTCATCTGCTCGGAGGGACGTGCTTCCGCACGTCCGCTGGGTTGGCTCACCATTGGAGGATGTTAAGTTCTCCCTGATACGGCCAGTGCTCCGCTTCGGTTACACAGCCATGCCGGACCGGATTGTTGCGCACGTAATTCCATTTCTCGGAATAACTCTCACCCGATCGAAGCTGCCGATCCCAATGGTGGCGCTGCCAAATGCTTCCGTTCTTCGCATTCAGAATTTTGGTAACGAGCGATTTCCAATATCGCGTCCAGCGCTCAAGCGATGGTGAATCCAAACCATTTGGTGCACAGAATAAATGAACATGATCGGGCATGATGACGTAACGTCCGACCAGCCACGTTTCGGCTTCGCGCCACGCACTGACGATCATTTGGTGCACAGCAGGCGATGCTAAAATCCGGCGTCGCCTCGATGTGCAAACGGTCACGAAGACAATGATAGAACGGCTGTGCAGTTCTACGGGCGAGAGATGGATTGGATGGCGACGCTGCAGACCAGATGGTGGACATGCAGAAGCACGTCCCTCCGGATCTGCAGCGCACGCTCTCATTGATTTCTCTGCCCTTCGATTCGTTTCGTGATCTCAACGGCCAGCTCGAGCGCGGCGGTCGCTTGGAATCCAGATACCTTCGGCGTGCGTCCGGTCTTTGCGCATTCGATAAATTCGGCAAGCTGTCGTTTCAGTGGTTCTTCGCGCTCGATCTCAACCTTATCACGTACAATCCTGCCGCTTTCGCGCCGATAAATTTCACCGCTCTGATTTTGGTAATCGAGCGAGAGATAAGCGTCTTCCTGAAAGACGCGAATCTTGCGCATGCTTTCGGGACTGATTCGGCTCGAAGTGATGTTAGCCACGCAACCGTTCGCAAAACGCAAACGCGCGTTGGCAATATCTTCGCCGCGACTCAAAACCGGCACGCCGACGGCATCGATCGTCTCAACCGGCGAGCGCACCAGATGCAAAATGATTTCCAGATCATGAATCATGAGATCGAGAACGACGCCGATCTCGGTGCTGCGGTTGGGATAAGGCGAAAGGCGGTGCGCTTCGATGAAGCGCGGATGAGTCAGGCGCGCTTCAAGCGCGCTCAAAACCGGATTGAATCGTTCGACGTGACCGACTTGCAGGATGAGATTTTCACGCGCGGCCAATTCGGCCAGTTCAGTCGCGTGCGCAGGATTTTCCGCAATCGGCTTCTCGATGAGGAGATGTTTGCCTTTGCCTAACAAGTCCCGGCCAACATCGAAATGCGCGGTTGTCGTAGTCGCGACCGAGGCCGCGTCCACCTGTTCGCCAAAATCCTCGAGTGAGGTCGCGGCGCGGACGCCAAGGTCGTCGGCGATCTTTTGTGCGCGCGCGCGATCAATGTCGTAAACCGCCGTAAATTCGACCGAGGGCAGCGCCGCATAAAGTCGGGCGTGATTCTTGCCGATATGTCCGACTCCAACGACGCCAACACGAATTTTGTTCATGTTCGCTCGTAGTAGCTGTCGCCGTCACTGGCGGCAGGTGATGCGATGTCGTGCTTAAAAGATCTGCCGCCGATGACGGCGGCAGCTCCAAGATGCGTCTTTTTCATTCGTTAGGCGCAATTTTGCAGAAACCATTCGTAGGTGCTGGCAATTCCGTCGCGCAAAGTAATCGTCGGCCGCCAGCCGAGGCTGCGCAGCTTTGAAACGTCGAGAAGCTTTCGCGGCGTGCCGTCCGGTTTGCTCGCGTCCCAGGCCAGTTCGCCATGGAATCCGACGATATCGCAGATCAACTCGGCTAATTCGCGAATAGAAATGTCTTCGCCCCAACCGACGTTGATGATCTCAGGCGAGTTGTAATGCTCGAGGAGAAAGAGGCAGCATGCGGCCAGATCGTCCACATGCATGAGCTCGCGGCGCGGTTTGCCCGAACCCCAGACGACCATCTCTTTCGCCCCGGTCGTCTTTGCTTCATGTGCCTTTCGCAAAAGCGCTGCGAGCACGTGCGATGAAAGCAAATCGAAATTGTCGTTAGGCCCATATAAATTCGGCGGCATGATAGAAATGAAATTCGTCCCGTATTCGCGCGCGTAGGCCTGGCAAAGCCTGATGCCGGCAATCTTGGCGATGGCATACGCTTCGTTCGTCGGTTCGAGGGGTCCGGTGAGGAGCGCGTCTTCGCGAATCGGCTGCGGCGCAAGCTTCGGATAAATGCAGGAGCTGCCGAGGAACAAAACTTTGCGCGCGCCGTAATGATGCGCGGCGCGGATGATGTTGTTCTGAATCTGGAGATTGCTGAGCAAAAATTCGACGGGAAAGTCGTTGTTCGCCTTGATGCCTCCAACCTTAGCCGCGGCAAAAACGACAATCTCCGGTTTTTCCGTGGCGAAAAAATTCTCGACCGCCTGCTGACGCGTGAGGTCGAGTCGAGCGCGATCGCGTTTTAGCAGATTGGAAAAGCCGTCCGCCTCAAATCGGCGCACCAGGGCGCTTCCGACGAAGCCGCGATGGCCCGCAATGAAAATCTTGTCCGATTTGCTTAAGCCGGTCATATGCGGTTTAGCATTTTCTTTTTTATCGCATTAAGCAATCGTCAGTTGTGCGAAATAAGGCTTCACGGTTGGCAGTGCAGAAAACCTACAAGCTGTTTATCGGCGGCAAATTTGTGCGCGGCGAGAACGGACGTGTTCTGCCGGCACGCGCTTCGAGCGGTGAGATTCTGGCAAATTATTGCCGGGCTTCGCGCAAAGATTTCCGCGACGCGGTGAAAGCAGCTCGCGCTGCTGTGCCAGAGTGGTCGAAGCAGAGCGCGTATTTGCGCGGCCAGATTTTATATCGCGCCGCGGAAATGCTGGAGATGCGACAAGGCGAATTGAAAGAAGAATTAGCGCGGGCCAACGGTCAGCGCGAAAAAATCGCGCGGAACGAAATCACGCGCACGATCGATCGGCTCGTGCATTACGCTGGGTGGACGGACAAATTCAGTCAGGTGTTCGGCGCGGTGAATCCGGTGGCCAGCTCGCATTTCAACTTCACGATTCCGGAACCGACCGGTGTCGTTGTCGTCGTTTGCCCAGACGAACCTTCGCTGCTGGGTCTCGTTTCGCTGGTTGCACCGGTAATTCTTTCCGGAAACGCCGCGATCGCTCTGGCTTCAACGACGAAACCGTTGCCGGCGTTAACGTTTTCGGAGATCATTGCGACAAGCGATCTGCCTTCGGGCGTCGTCAATATCATCTCGGGTGATCGCGCCGAGTTGGCTCCGCACTTTGCCAGTCACATGGACGTGAATGCGGTTGTCGATGCGTCGGGCGACCCGCAAATTGAGAAAGTGCTGCAGAGCGGCGGCGGTTACAATGTGAAGAGATATGTCCGCCGGGAAGTCGCGCCTAACGAGTGGTTAACGAGCGCGACGGAAAATCCGTATTGGATCATGGACACGGTCGAAATGAAGACGGCCTGGCATCCGATCGGGCTCTGATGCTGTAGCGGCGGTCTCTGACCGTCGCACTCTTTTTTTGTGCGCCGTCGAAGGAGAGAAAAGTGCGATGGTCGGAGACCGCCGCTACACTAACGAGATATGCGCGCCCTGCTCATTGTTCTCGACAGCGTCGGAATCGGGAACGCACCGGATGCGGCGAAGTACGGCGATGAAGGAGCGAACACGCTCGGCCACATCCTCGAACGATTGCCGCAACTCAAGCTGCCGAATCTCTACTCGTTAGGCCTGGCTCAGCTTCTCGGAGGGACGTGCTTCCGCACGTCCCAGCCAGCGATAGATACCGTCCGAATCCCCGGACGTGCGGAAGCACGTCCCTCCGGCAATCCGATGCCGCGCGGGAGTTTTGGCAAAATGCAGGAAGCGTCCGTCGGCAAGGATACGACGACGGGTCATTGGGAAATCGCTGGCGTCATTCTCGAGGAACCGTTTGCCGTGTTTGAAAAATTTCCCGACGAACTCGTGGAGGCGATAGAGCGTGACGCGAATGTTCACTTTATCGGCAATTACGCGCGCAGCGGCACCACCATTCTCGAAGAACTCGGCGCGGAGCATTATCGCACGAGCGATCCCATTCTTTACACTTCGGCCGATTCCGTTCTGCAAATCGCCGCTCATGAAACGGTCGTCCCGGTCGAGCGACTTTACGAAATTTGTCGCGTCGCGCGGCGTCATGCAGATTCGTATCGTATCGGGCGCGTGATCGCTCGGCCGTTCACTGGCGAGCCCGGAAAATTTGTCCGGACATCGCGCCGGCACGATTTTTCCATGCGCCCGCCGCGAACGATCCTCGATGCGCTGATGGAGCAGCAGCTTGCGACCATCGGCATCGGAAAAATCGCCGACATCTTTGCCGGGCAAGGAATTAGCTCTTCCTATCCGACGGCCTCAAACGACGAGGGCATGGCGCAAATCTCGAAATTATGGTCGTCAAAGGAAGACGGCCTCATTTTCGTGAACCTTGTGGACTTCGATATGCTTTATGGCCATAGACGAAATGAATCGGGATACGGCAAAGCTTTGGAAGAATTCGACCGCTGGCTGGGGGATTTCCTCCCCCTTGTTAGGCCCGAAGACCTCGTCATTATCACGGCCGACCACGGAAACGATCCAACCTTTCGCGGCACGGACCACACGCGAGAAGAGGTTCCGCTGTTTGTTCTTCATCGACGAACTTCCGGCTTTCTTGGGACGCGCACAACTTTCGCCGATGTTGCCGCAAGTCTGGGCGAATTTTTCGAGCTTCCATCGGCGTGGCCAACCGGAACCTCGTTCCTGTAGAATCGCGTAACATGCAGCGTTTCGACATTCACGTTCCCAGCCTGATCGAAAGAAAACGCGACGGTCAGGAGTTAACCGCGGAGGAAATCGACTTTCTCGTTTCCGGTTTCACGCACGGCGAAATTCCCGATTACCAAATCAGCGCGTGGCTGATGGCGACTTTTTTTCAAGGGATGACCGCGGAAGAGACGCAGCATCTCACGACCGCAATGATGGAGAGCGGCACCATTTTGGAATATCCAAAAGATTCGCCACCGAAAGTCGATAAACATTCCACCGGTGGCGTTGGTGACAAGGTTTCCCTCATTCTCGCGCCGCTGCTCGCGTGCGACGACCTCTGGGTGCCGATGATTTCGGGCCGCGGGCTCGGCATTACGGGTGGCACGCTCGATAAACTGGAAAGCATTCCCGGGTTCAACGTTAACCTGGACGAAAAGCGCGCGATGGCGCAGTTGAAGAGCATCGGCGTGTTCATGATGGGGCAATCAGCCGACATTTGTCCTGCGGACAAGAAATTCTACGCGCTGCGTGATGTGACCGGGACGGTTTCATCGCAAGCGCTCATCGTCGCGAGCATCATGAGCAAGAAACTCGCGGAAAGTCTCGATCGTCTCGTGCTCGATGTGAAATTCGGACGGGGCGCGTTCATGAAAACCGAAGCGGAAGCGAAGAAGCTCGCGGCCGCCATGACAAAAGTCGGAAAACGCATGGGCGTTAAAATAAAACATCTGCTCACGCCAATGGACGAGCCGCTCGGCCGCACGGTTGGGAACGCGCTCGAAGTTGCCGAATCAGTCGAAGTTCTCCAAGGGGGCGGCCCACGCGATCTCGTCGATCTCGTGCTTGATCTCGCGGAACTGGTTTCAACCGTCTCGCGAAAACAGTTGTCGACATGGCTTCATGACGGGTCCGCCTGGAAAAAATTTGTCGCGCTTGTTTACGCGCAGGACGGCGACGCCTCTGCGCTGGAAGGCATTACTGAACTGCATCAGGCGCCGCTCATTTACCCGCTCCTCGCAAATAGCGCAGGTGTTGTGCGGAAAATGGATGCTGAAGCGATCGGGCGCGGTTCCGTCTTCCTCGGCGGCGGACGTCGCCGTGCGGACGACGATATCGATTTTGCCGTCGGATTTTCCGGCATCAAAAAAATCGGCGAACGCGTGGAAGCGCGCGAGCCGCTTCTTTACGTGCACGCGCGCACGGACCAGACGCTCGGGTCCGTCCTGCCCTTGCTCGAAAAAGCGATCGAAGTTGGCTGAATCTGCCAAAGCTTTTTGCCTAACGAGTAGCCGGTGACTGCGATCACGGAGGAACGCTCTGGCCGGAACGCGCCTTGACCAACGAAACGTCGGAAGCATTGATCGTCCCATTTGTCGCAACGTCCTCGCGGAAGTTCGACACGGTCAGCACCTGTCCGGCTTGTCCTTTCGTCTGGCTGACGTCCGAAGCATTGACGCTTCCATTACCCGACGTATCGCCGACGAGCACTCGCATGGGAATCGCCAGATCACTTGTGCTCGAGCCATCGTTTAACCCGGCCACGGTCACGACAATTTTTTGCGGACTAATAATGCCTGTGAGATCGATCGTAAGCGTGGAAGTGTTGTTGCCGCTTGTGCCGCTGACTGATCCCGTACCGGACGAAACCGAGGCGCTATTGAAGGTGACGTTGCCGACAAAGTTCACCACGATCTGGTAATTGTTGCTTCCGCCGCCGCTGCGACATTCCACACCAGACGCTCCCGCCAGCGGCAGGTTAATGTCGAAGCTGTTTGCCCCCTGCAGTTTTCGTGAGACGGCGAACGTCGTCACCAAAACTTTGCCCGTGCCGGTGAATTGCGGCAGCACATTAGGCGCGCCGCTCGCCGCGCTCCCGTACAACCCGGGAGCCTGCGGGACTCCGTTGATGATGAGAGAGCGAATCGTGTCCGGCGTGCCGGAAAAATTGAGATTGATCGTCGACGCAGTTGCGATGCTGAGCGTGAGCGTGTCGGAAAGGAAATTATTCCCTGCGCGATTTTCTAACGTGAGCACTCCGCTTCCCGTCTTGGTTAAACCGCCGCCAAGACTATTGTCGTTAACGAATCCGGAAAAACTCGTGCTCAGATTATTTCCGCCGACGCTGAGATTGTTTGCGCCGGTAAAAACATTCCCGCTCCCTTCGATCGAACCGATCGCGACATTCGTCGGTGCGTGCGCATCAATCGCGAGTGAGCCGTTGGTGAATACTTCCACGCGCGCGGTGCCGCCAGTGGAATTGTCGCGGAAGACAATTGCCCCACCCGAGGCCTTAGTCGATCCATCCGCAATGAGTGTCGAACTGCCGGCTGTCGACGCATCGAAAAAGGTCGTCGTGCCACCAGCAGCGCCGCTCGCGGATGCGGGCTCGTTTGTGAGCGTGGCGCCGGCCGCAGTCGCCGAATCGTGAAAGACCGCTTCGCCGCCGAAGCTCCCATTCGCGATTCCCCCATAAATCGTAAAGGCGCCGGAGCCCGCCGTCGCATTGTTGGAAAAAGAAGTGATACCGCCATTTGCACCACTGATAGTGCCGCCATTGCTGGAAATAGACGCAGAGCCTGCGCTCGCACTGTTAAGGAAGGTAATCATTCCGCCCGGACTGCCACTGACCGCGCCGCCATCAGTAATCAAAATGGTCAAGGCCCCGGCCGTCGCGCTATTTGCAAAAATGATGGACCCACCGATCGCCATGCCATTGGTGGTGGCGAAAAAGATTTGGGCGTGGCCGGAATTGTTCGTGATGCCGGTCCCACCGAGCATGAGCGCTGTATTGGCTGGCGCGTTGAGGATGAAGGTGCCGGCCGTGGCGTCAAACAGGATCGCCGCCACGGTGGTATTTTGCGAAAGAGCAACCGAGGCCTGGCTGCTGGCCGCGAACGTCGCTGTATCTGTCGCGCCGTTCGGAACTGTTGCCGGCATCCAGTTTGCGCTCGAATTCCAATCGCCCGTCGCAGGCGTGGAACTCCAGGTCGCATCGCCCGCATAACTCGTTAGGGCAAAACCCAGCAAAAGTAGTACGATATTTGTCTGTAAAAAAACTTTGTTCATGGAACTAAACACCCCTTCTTTAGATTAATTGCCGCTCCGTCTTATGGTTCCAGTGCGCCTAAACCAGAGCGCGCGCACACAACCGGGAGACTAGATAACAAGCAACGTGCGTGACAAGGATATACTTCCGCAAAAGCGCCAAATTCTCAAAGAAACCGCTGGAATGGCGGGCCCTAGGGCCCCACGCTTTGCCCGGAACGCGCCTTGACCAGCGAAACGTCGGAGGCGTTGATCGTTCCATTGCCCGAGACATCCTGGCGGAAATTCGCCGCCGTCACGCCCTGACCGGATTGCGCCTTCGTCTGGCTCACATCGGACGCGTTCACGCTTCCATTGCCGGTCGTATCGCCCACGAGAACGCGCATCGGGATGGCAAGGTTTGTCGTAGCAAAACCGTCATTCAGGTTCGCGACAGTCACGACGATCTTTTGCGGACTCGTCACTCCGCTCAGATCGATGGTAACCGTGGACGTGTTGTTTCCGCTAATGTTGCTAACCGATCCAGTACCGGAGGTAACCGAAGCGCTGCCATAAGTGACATTGCCGACAAAGGTGATGACGATCTGGTAGTTGTTGCCTGCGCCACCACTGCGGCACTCCACGCCCGACGGACCGGCGAGAGGCAGATTGATATCGTAGCTGTTTGCGCCCTGCGTTTTTCGCGAGACCGCAAATGTCGTGACCAAGACTGTTCCTGCGCCGGTGAATTGCGGTAACTGGTTAGGCGCGCCGCTCGTCGCGCTTCCGTAAATGCCGGGTGCTCGCGGAATCCCGTTCACGATCAGCGAGCGAATGGTATCGGGCGATCCCGTGAAGTTAAGATTGATCGTGGAAGTATTCGCGATGCTCAGGACCGACGTGTCCGAGAGATAGTCGGTGCCGGCTCTGTTTTCGAAGGTGAGAACTCCGCTGCCGATCTTTGACAACGCGCCGCCCAAACCGAGATCCGCGACAAATCCGGAAAAACTCGTGGCCAGATTGTTCGCGCCCACGGTCAGATTGTTGGCGCCGACGTAAACAGTGCCGCTTCCTTCAATCGATCCCACCGCCACATTCGGCGGGTTATGCTCATCGACTGCGAGAAAACCGTTATCGAATACTTCGACACGCGACAGGCCGCCGGTTGAATTGTCGCGAAAGAAAATCCTTCCTCCAAAACCCAGCCCTGATCCGTTCGCGATCAGAGTGGAGCTAGCGGCAGTGGACATGTCATAAAACGTTGTCGTACCACCGCCGGCATTCGCCGGACCGCCGCCGTAATTAGTAACTACCGCGCTGCCGGCAGTCGAGTTGTGAAAGAATTCGGTAAAACCACCGTCGGCAACAACGGCACTACCATTGTTGTTGAACGTTCCATTACCCGCGCTCGAGTTATCGTTGAAAGTCGTGCGGCCGCCAAATCCGTCAGTTACCGTAGCGCTAAAGTTGTTGAAGGTTCCGGAGCTTGCGCTGGAGGTTTCAGAAAAATATGTGTAACCGCCAAACTCGAACGCTGCGGCGCCACCGCCGTTGCTAAACAGCGCACTGCCAGCGTTGCTCGTTTGAAAGAAACCGACGTTCCCAGATCCCGCGCCGGCCGCAACATTGTTCGCGAAGACGCCGTTACCCGCAGTGGAACTTCCGTAAAAGAAGACGCCGCCACCGAATGCTCCATCCACGGTGCCGGGACTGTTAATGAACGTTCCGGTCGCAGCCGTGGAATTATCATTAAAGAAAGTGCCGCTGCTCGGTCCAAAATTGATTGCTCCTCCAGCATTAAAAAAAAGACCGTTTCCCGCCGAAGCGCTGTTGCCGAAGGAAGTCACTCCGGCGTCGCTTCCGGCTCCAACGTTGTTGTTAAATGTGCCGTTATCGGCGCTGGAACTATCGAAGAACCACGTCCGCCCGCCGAAGGCGCCGTCCGCATTGCTTCCGTTATTTCCGAATGTTCCGTTAGCCGCCGTAGAACTTTCGTGGAAGAAAGTCTCGCCGCCATATGCTCCCTGAACCGTGGCACCGTTGTTGGCGAAGCTTCCGATCAGAGCCGACGACGTGCCGTAGAAATTGGTGGCCCCGCCGTACGTGTCGTTCAACCCAGCGGGGTTATTGATGAAACTAGCCCCGCCTGCATTGGAACTCCCGTTGAAATTTGTGAAACCAGTCTGAGCCTCATGAGCGCCGCTATTGTTCGTAAAGGTGGCGTTGGCGGCGGTGGCAGTGTCCCAGAAGCTGGTCGAGCCAGCGAAAGATCCGCTGACCGTTCCTCCATTATTCGTAAACGCGCCCTCCTCGGCGCTGGCGTCGTTGAAGAAGTTTGTGGCGCCTCCAAAGAAGCCGCTCGCCGTCGCGCCGCTGTTGGTAACGCTGATCGCGTCTCCGGCCGCCGCACTATTGCTAAAATTTAGGAAACCGCGGTCGCCACTTCCATTCACGGCCGTGACAAAACTCTGCGTGTTCGCCGAATTATTCGTGATGCCAGTTCCGGCGAGGCTCAAGGTAAAACCCGCCCCGATCGTAAACGTGAAGGCGTTAGCGTTGGCGTTAAAGACCATGCCATCCAAATCCACCGTTAGCGGAAGCATTATGCTCAAGGTGCTGGAAGTGTTGAATGTCGCGGTATCCGTGAAGCCGTTAGGTACGGTTGCCGGTGTCCAGTTCGAAGCCGTGTTCCAACTGCCATCGGTCGGAGCGGTCTTCCATGTCGCGCTTCCTCCATGACTCGTTAGGGGAAAAAACAAAAGGACCGCAGCAAAGATGATTCTGCGACATCGCGATGGAAACGCAGGCGCTAATCTGCCTGTACATAATTGGGGAAAAATCGGGTTCATGATGAACCTCCTTTCAAAAACGTCGGGGGTTTTGCCTGCACACCAGACGCATTGGCTCTTGTCGAGCAGCCGTTTTCACGAACGGCGATCTTAGCTGGCAAACCGTCTCAATGACAAGCACATAGTGCACGTCCGGTCATTCACAACGCAATCGTTTGCTCTTGCTGAAAATGAAGCCGCGATTTTCAATCGCCGAATGCGTTTTGCTGTGTTCTGCCTGGTTCTCGCACAAGTCGCGATCGCTTTTGCCAAAGAACCCGTCTCGCCTTCGCCCGCGCCGAGGTCGCCAGTCGATGCCTTGATTCCATGGCTGCTCCAGGAAAATCAGGAACTGCGCGGCATTCCATTCAGCGAAGTGATTTTCGATGCCACCGGCAAGAAGGTCATCGCGGTTGATAAGAATAACGCGACCGATCAGCGCGTAATAAAACAAATCAGCGGCGTGCTCGATGAAGTCGTTAGGCGAATGAATGGCCCGGAAAGTCGTGTCCAGGGCATTGCACGGATTAACGAAGTGAGTAGCCACTTTGAAGATATGTTGCGCGAACTTCTTAATGCCATGCCGGGATTGAGCTGCGACATTCCGCGCACGGCATCCGGCGGCGTGCAGCGCTCGGGCTATCCCGATCTGCGGCTCGTCGACACCGAATCGAAACGCGTCTTCTATATAGATCCAAAGCTTTATGCCGTCGGAAGTCGCGAGAGCAGTTTTCGCACATTCTATTTCGAGCCGAAAATTGCCACCAACAAGGTGCTCGATGACGCCGTGCACTTCATCGTCGGTTTCGAGCATGAGAAGCGCAGCGGCGATCACTGGAATTTCACGCGCTGGGACCTGGTCGATCTCTCGCAGTTCAAAGTGAAACTGAAAGCCGAGTTTCAGGGAAGTAATCACGACCTCTACCGGCCGAGGCGATCGTGGCGACGAGCGCAAAATGAAGACGCGCCTACTCGCTGCGTTCTGCTTCGCCGCGATATTCACCCATAACTCGTTAGGTCAGGATGTCGGCGCTTTATACAACGACGCCATGGCCGCATATAAACAAAAGAACTTCGCCGTATTTATCGCGAAGACAGAGGAGATGCTCAGGCTGCGGCCGCATCACGAGCGTTACATGTATAATCTCGCGGCCGGTTATGCATTAACCGGACGCAAATCGGAAGCCATCGCGTTGTTGTCGCAGGCGGCGGCGATGGGATTCGTTTATCCCGACATCGAAAAGGATCCCGATTTCGCCGCGCTCCGCGAAGAACCTGATTTCGATGTCGCGCAGAAAAGACTGGCCGCGAACCAACAGCCAATCACGCACAGCGAACAAGCTTTCACCGTTCACGAAAAAGGTCTGGTGCCGGAAGGGCTCGCTTACGATCCGAACACAAAGACCTTTTTCCTGGGCAGTGTTTATCGGCGCAAAATCGTGTCCGTAAATTCCAAAGGTGAAGCGCGCGATTTTTCCCACCCGCCAGATGAACTCTGGAGCGTGATGGGAATGAAGGTCGATACGAAGCGACACCGGCTTTGGGTTTGCACCGCCGGTCACAAACAGATGGAGTACGCGAAAGCCGAGGACGATGGCAAGACCGCGATCTTCAGTTACAAGCTGCCGGGCGGAAAATTATTGAAGAAATATTTCGTGCCGGACGACGGCAAGAAACACTGGTTAGGCGATCTCACGCTTGATTCGCGCGGAAATGTTTATGCGAGCGACAGCGCGTCCCCTGCCCTTTTCGTCATCCGCGCAGAGAAAGATGAGATTGAGTTGCTTTGCGCAGGCCAGCCCTTCGTCAATCTGCAAGGCCTGACCCTCACACCTGATGAAACGAAGTTGCTAGTCGCCGACTACCTGAAAGGATTCTTTCTCGTCGACCTGCAAACCAAACAGGTCACGCCGGTCGCGATTCCTGACAATGTTGCCGCGCAAGGTTGCGACGGAATCTATCGCGTCGGTAACGACATCATCGCGGTGCAAAATGGAATCAAGCCTAACCGCGTCGTCCGACTCACTTTCAGTAACGATTGGCGCGCAATCGAAAAGCTCGAAGTGCTGGAAGCAAACAATCCCGTCTTCGACGAACCGACGCTCGGTGTCGTCGTTGGCAACAAGTTCTACTTCATCGCCAATAGCCAATGGGCCGCGATTGATGAAGACGGACAGCTCGCGCCCGACGACAAGCTGCGTGACCCAATCATTCTGCGACTAAATTTGTAGCGGCGGTCTCTGACCGTTGCACCTTTCAGCGACCGTCATAGACCGCTGCTACAGAGCAGTTGCCGAAACGCCACGGCGAACTGATGTTATCGCTGTGATTGCCGAGGCGAGCGAAGTCCTTCAGTTCGATGCCATCGACGATGTCCTGCGCGACGTCGCTGCGGGCCGCATCGTCATCGTCACCGACGACGCCGACCGCGAGAACGAAGGCGATCTCATCATGGCCGCGGAAAAGGTGACGCCGCAGGCGGTCAACTTCATGAGCATGCACGGCCGCGGTTTGATTTGCGTGCCGATTACGAACGAGCGCGCCGAGCATCTCGGTCTCTCGCGCATGGTCGCGCAAAATCGCGAGATGCATCGCACCGATTTCACCGTCTCCGTCGATGCAGCAAAAGGCGTCACCACCGGCATCAGCGCGCACGATCGCGCCGCGACCATCCAGACAATCGCGAATCCGAAATCGATGCCGGAAGATTTGGTGCAACCCGGGCACGTCTTTCCCCTTCGCGCAAAGGATGGCGGCGTGCTGCGCCGCGCGGGTCACACCGAAGCCGCGGTCGATCTCGCGCGACTGGCCGGACTGAATCCGAGCGGCGTGCTCTGCGAAATTTTGCACGACGACGGAACAATGGCGCGCCTGCCGGAGCTGATGGAGTTCAAGAAAAAGCACGGCCTGCGCATCTGCACGATCCAAAATCTCATCGCCTACCGCCGCGTGCGCGAAAAATTAGTCGAGCGCGAACAGATCGTCTCCCTGCCGACCGACTACGGAACCTTCGATCTCCATCTTTATCGCTCCAAGCTCGACGGCGCGCATCATCTCGCCCTGGTCAAAGGCAAAATTTCGCCTAACGAGCCGACTTTGGTGCGCGTGCACAGCGAATGTCTTACCGGCGACGTCTTCGGATCGCGCCGCTGCGATTGCGGGAATCAACTGCACGCCGCGCTGCGCCAGATTTCCGAGGAAGGCCGCGGCGTTCTTGTTTACATGCGGCAGGAAGGACGCGGCATCGGGCTCGCCGCAAAAATTCACGCCTACAAATTGCAGGAAGAAGGTCTCGACACGGTCGAGGCCAACGCGAAGCTCGGTTTTCCCGAGCGATCTCCGCGATTACGGGCTGGGCGCGCAAATCCTGTTCGATCTTGGCGTGCGCCAATTTCGTTTCCTCACCAACAATCCGAAAAAGGTGGTGGGGCTCGAGGGCTACGGCATTCAGATGATCGAGCAGGTGCCGATTCGCAGCGAAGCCAATCCGCACAATGCGAAATACCTCGAGACCAAGAAGGTGAAGATGGGACATCTCCTCTAGCGGCGTGGACAACCTAACGAGCAATTCGCACGCGGCCGTCATCGCCAAGATCACTCCGAGAAAGTCCCGCGTGGTTTTCGGCAGGCGCAATTTCGTCATTGTCGCCAGCCGCTTCAACGCGGATTACGTCCAGGGCCTCGTCGAACACGCTTCGAGCGAGCTGCGCGGAGATGGTTCCTCCGCCGTCGTCGCTTTGCACCAGGTTCCGGGCGCATTTGAAATCCCCATCGTCGTCCGCGAGATCGCGCTGCAAAAGAAAGCGGACGCCATCATCGCCATGGGCGTCATCCTCAAAGGCAAAACCGATCATGCCGAACATCTCGCCCGCACAGTGACCGACGCGCTCCAGCGCATCGCGCTCGAATCCGGCATTCCCATCATCAACGCCGTCCTCAGCATGAAAACCGAAGCGCAGGCGCGCGAACGTTGCCTCGAGGACAATATCAATCGCGGCACCGAAGCCGCGCGCGCCGCGATCGAGATTGCCAACGTCATGTCGGAGCTGCGCGAAAAACAAGCTCATGGGTAGGCGCCGCTCGGGCCGCCAGGCGGCGGTGCAATTTCATTTCTGGCGCGACCTTCAGGGCGGCGGCGCGCCCGAGCGCATGGACGAATTTTGGGAATTCTGTCCCGCCACTCGCGCGCGTGCGCGAGTTCGCCCAGCCGCTCATCGATGGCATGATCGCGCATCTGCCGGAAATCGACGAGCGCATCAAACGCTATTGCGATAACTACGACATCCGGCGCATCTCCGCCGTCGATCGCAACGTTCTGCGGCTCGCCATTTATGAAATGCTTTACCGCGAAGACATCCCGCCCGTCGTTTCCATCAACGAAGCCATCGAGCTCGCGAAAATGTTTGGCGGCGCCGATTCCGGCCGCTTCGTTAACGGCATCCTCGATCGCGTGAAAGACGATCTCTCGCGACCATTGCGCGAAGCCGTCCCGGCGAAAGACGGAAACACGAAACAGTAATCGTCGCCGACCGTGAACTTTCCGAAACGAATCCAGCTCGGCTTCTTTCCCACGCCGATTGAAAAGCTCGAGCGCCTCTCGCGTCATCTCGGCGGCCCGGAAATTTATGTGAAACGCGACGACCAGACCGGTCTCGCCACCGGCGGCAACAAAGTGCGCAAGCTCGAGTTCTTTCTCGCCGATGTTCTCGCGCAGAAATGCGATCACATCGTCACCGTCGGCGGACCGCAAAGCAATCATGTCCGCCAAACCGCGGCGGCCGCGGCGCGTCTCGGAATCAAATGTTCGCTCATGCTCCGGGGCGAGCGACCGCCACAGCGGTTAGGCAACTTGCTTATCGATGAATTGCTCGGCGCGGAAGTTCATTGGTCGGGAACAAAAACAGTCGAGGACGCCGCCGCAGAATTAGTCGCAAGCCTGCGCGAATCCGGCGCGCGACCGTATTTCATTCCACTCGGCGGCTCGAATGGTCTCGGCGCGCTCGGTTACGCCGCCGCCATGGAAGAATTGCTCGATCAACTCGCGCAGCAAAATCTTCGCATCGACACCATCGTCTTCGCCAGCAGCAGCGCGGGAACACAAGCCGGCATGGTGCTCGGCGCCGCGGCTCGTCGGTTCGAAGGCCGCGTCCTCGGCATCAGCATCGATTCGCGCGAAGATGAATTGAAACCGCGCATCACCGAATTCGCGCTCGCGGCGGCGAAGCTGGCAAACACCGAAGTCGTTAGGCAACAGTTACGCATTGAAATAAACGCAAACTATCTCGGTGGCGGTTACGCCATCGTCGGCGATCTCGAACGCGACGCGATCAAGACCGTCGCGCGCACCGAAGGATTGCTGCTCGATCCCGTTTACACCGGCCGCGCCATGGGCGGCCTGCTCGATTTGCTCAGCCGCGGCGAGATCGATCGCAAACAAAATCTCCTCTTCTGGCACACCGGCGGCACCGCCGCCCTCTCCGCCTTCGCCGACAAACTGTGACGCGCCTGTCTGCGCTCTTCTGTAGCGGCGGCTCACCGTCATCTGGGGAGCGCACGCGCCCTCGCGTGCTGGCGATGGCGCCCTCGCCGTCGCGAACTTTTGCTTCTCAGCGTTTCCAAAACGAATCAGGAATCCACGAACCCAAGAAAAGAAGTTTCACCACAGAGCACACAGAGAACACAGAGCCCGTGCTCTTTTTGGTAGGGCGCGATCGCCGATCGCGCCGAAGGTGGATCGGCCGCTCCGCGGGCGATGCCAGAACAAATGGGTCAATATCGCCTTCATTCACATCGAGCGACGGAGTGCTCGATCCACCTCATCCTATCCGAAACAAACCTCGCAATTCATTGCGAACTTTCGCACAATTCTCGTTAGACCTTGAAGACTCACGGCCATGAACGAACCCACCGAACGCACAACACATCGCTCTACGACTACACCGATAGGAGCGTGCAGCACGCCAGTTACGCTGCGATTGTTTATGGCGTCGTCGCGCTTGTTTCCGGCTTGTTCGCAGTTCTTCAATATTTTCTCTATCATACGCCCGGCCAGGCCGGCTTCACGAATCGCGAGTTTGCTAACCAGCATGGCTTCAGCATACGCCACTCATTACCGCCGTTAGCGTCGTATTCAGCGTCATCATAGCTGGTATTTCCGGTGTTCTCGCCTTCGGCATCTTTCGCCGCAGTCGCTTTGCTGTCGTCGCGATGATTGGCTTCGTCATCATCCTCCAGCTTTACACTTGGTTCGTTGCGCGCTCAGTCGCTGGCACATTGTCAGATCATCGTCGTCGGCTTTCTGTTGCGTGTGCGAGACGGATTTTAGGATTACGCTGAGCGCGAGATGGACGCGCAAAAGGCTGACCTCGTAGTTAGATTTTCGTTAGACCCATGAGGCGGACATTCCTTACGGTGGCGATGTTTGTGATTGGCCTCACTGCGATTCACAGTCGCGGTGATGGCAGTCTGTATCTCACCGATATTCAGAGTCTGTTGGCGCAGAAAAAGGCGTTGTTTGATCAAGTCTCCTCTGACTTCGATATCTTTCCAAGCGGCGACGCGGCAATGATTACACGCAATGAAAACATCAAGCTAAACGGGGCGCGGGTCGGCCCGTATACGTTCTGGTTAAGACCCAAAGGATCATCGGGCCCGTACACCTATGAGATGCGAATCGAGACACGCATCACTTTCACTGATGCAGCGGGGCACAAAGTTTCGTTGCACAAAGCCGCCCAATTCAAAGAGGAGTTGACGGACATGGCTATCCGTCCACTCCGTTCCGATGAATTCTTCACTCCAGCCGAATAAGTTAAAGCGATCGGCCTAACCAATCGTCGCTGGAGCCGACCGCGAGCAGCGATCCTATCCGAAACAAACCTCGCAATTAACCCCGACCTTCGCGCAATCTCGTTAGACCTATGGCTTTTCCTAGAGCGATGACAGTAATAATAATTGCATCGCTTTTCGCACTCATCACGCCGCTTGCGTTTTCGTTCTGGCTTCGGACACATTGGGACTCCTATTTCGCACATACATCTGAGGGCTCGCTCATGCTGGCATTGGTGCCTATCACGTGGCCATCTTCATTTTTCTTTATTTGGACTGTTGGCGAGGGCGGGTGGGGACTAGGGGCCTATCAGGTCCTCGCAGTTTGCACTGCGATCAACATGCTCGTGTATTCGGTCATTGCGCTTTGCGTTTTCTGGTGTCTTAAGACCTTCGGATCCCGCCGACTAACCCGAAAGGTCTAACGAACTTTAGGCACGGTGAGATAATTCTCCGGATGGAAAACGCTGATTTTGCAGGGCGCGTCGCCATCGTCACCGGTGCGTGGCGCGGCCTTGGGCGGGCTGCCGCGGAGCGCCTGCACGAGCGCGGCGCCTCGGTCGCGGTGAACGTCCGCAACCGCGAGCGCGCCGAGGCGTTGGCAAAGGAAATCGGCGAGCGCGCCTTCGCCGTGCCGGGCGACGTCGCGGCGGACGGCGTCCCCGACGAGATCGCGCGTCGCACGCTCGAACGCTTCGGACGAATCGACATCCTGATCAATAACGCCGCGCTTCCGCTGTCGACACGCTTCCCCGATCTCACCGCCGAGGAATGGCGCAGAGTGATCGAGGTCAACCTCACCGCGCCGTTCTTGATGACGAAAAGCGTTCTTCCGGCAATGCGCGCCCAGAACTACGGCCGCATCATTAATATCTCGTCCTCGGCCGGCCGGATGGTGAGCACGCTCGGCGGTGCGCACTACACGGCATCGAAGGCCGGACTCCTCGGACTGACGCGCGCGGCCGCGAAGGAGCTCGGCAAATTCGGCATCACCGTGAACGCCATCTGCCCCGGCATGATCGATACCGAGCTGACGCGCGAACATGCCTCGGACGAGTTACTCGAACGTCTCGCCGCGAGCTATCCCGTGCCGCGCCTCGGCACCGCGCTCGAAGTCGCCGATTTGATTTGCTTCGCCGCCTCCGAGGCCGCCGGCTACATCACCGGCACGTCCCTCGACATCAACGGCGGCGACTTGATGATGTGATCGATGTTGTTCGCCAACGGCCTAACCAAGTGCTGTAGCGTTGGTCTATTCGTCGCGCCGCAGTCTCAACGAAGGCAGATGACCGTCGCATTATTTAGCCCGCTTCCGTCGATGAACGATTGCAGCCATACCTAACGACCCCAGCGCAAACAAAACAACTGTCTCCGGCTCCGGCACGACCGTAATCGTGTAAAGCGCAGCCGGTACATTGTTATCCATGAAGTCAGTATCCGCTACTTCCGAAGCATGCGGACCCCACGTATCGGTCTGCAAGGTGTAAATGCCTGGAGGAAGACCAGCGAGACTGACAGATAGATGGCCTATAAAGTAAGTGCCCGGCGGGACCGAGTTGAAGGGAGGACTAGTTGAAATGCCAGAGCCAAGATCACTGGGGTTTGGCGTCCCATACAGCCCACCGGCCTCAGGTTGAGTAAAATTCAGCGGAAAAGTTATGAACGGTTGGTTTGGGTCTGGAAACGTCGTGCCGTAGCTCATCCCTGTGAGCGAAATAAAAGGAGCACCGCTTGCACTAGTGGCAAACCAAAGCGAGAGGCCGTATGCATTATACCCGCTATAAGTCAGGTAAAGATCGACGCCGAAGGAGTCAGTCGAATTATAGGTGCCCGCGTTTCCCGGGCCGACACCATCATCAAAGCTGATACTTTGCGTGTGAGTTTGTCCGAGGAGCGTTGTCGTTAACGACATCACGCAAAGAGCACTAAGCAGGAACATTTTTTTCATAATCTTACCTCCTGAAATTCATGCTTTCCTCATCCGCGAGGCAGCAACTAACCCGATTGCGCCAAGACTTAACAGTGCCAATGTTCCGGGCTCCGGCACGACCGTGATCGTGTACAGCGCAGCCGGCAGGTTGTTATCGTTAAAGTCCGAATCTGCGACTTCCGAAACGAACGGTGCTATCGTGCTCGTCTGTAATGTATAAACTCCCGGAGGAAGACCGGACAGGCTGACAGAAAGATGGCCTATGAAATACGTGCCTTGGGGAACCGGGTGAAAGTCACGTACCTGTTACCCGGAGCAAGAGAGCCAAGATTGCCCGGGGGTGATGTTCCATACAGCCCATTCGAGAGAAGCCGTGTAAAGGACAACGGAAAAGTTAGGTTCTCGAGAGGGTCCGGAAACGTTGGGCCATACATGTAATCTGTCAGCGACAAATGAGGTGCGGCGTCTGCCGTAGTAACAAGATGAAGATCATACCCATAAGCCGCATACCCGTTATAAGTTAGGTAAAGATCGACACCGAAGGAGTCAGTCGAATTATAGGTGCCGGCGTTCCCCGGCCCGATTCCATCATCAAAGCTGATGCTTTGCGTGTGAGTTTGTCCGAAAACGGATGTCGCTGCTGACATCAGACAAACGGCACTAAGCAGGATTGCTTTCTTCATTATCTTACCTCCTGAAATTCAGGCTTTCCTCATCCGCGACGCAGCAACCAACCCGATTGCGCCGAGACTTAGTAAGGCCAATGTTCCGGGCTCGGGCACAACGGTAATGGTGTACTCGGCGTTAGGAATGGATTCCTCGATAAAGTTGCCACCTCCAGCATAGTTCGTCACGATCGAGCCGTGAGGATTTGTGGCATCGGTCCGCAAAATATAGACGCCTGGCGCAAGCCCGGCGAGGCTGATCGTTAGGTGGCCGACAAAGTAAGTGCCCGGCGGAACAACAGTTTGGTCATATGGGGGATTAATAGTCGCCCCAAAATCGCTCGGATTAGAAGTGCCGTAGAATCCTGTGCCGTGATTGAGAGTGAAACCAATCGGACTGGAGAAGGGCTGGATAGGATCGAAAAACGTTGTGCCGTAAGTAAAGCCCGTCAATGAAGTGAAGGGCGCCGCAGCGGCGGTGGCTTCGAACCAAAGCGAGAAACCTCCAGAACTATAGCCGCTATACGCCAAATATAAGTCGACACTAAAACTATCGCTCGGGCTGTAGGTCCCCGCGTTTCCGGGGCCATTGCCATCGTCAAAACTGATACTTTGCGTGGGAGTTTGTCCGAAAACGGACGTCGCCGCTGACATCAGACAAACGGCGACGAACAGGGATAGCTTTTTCATTGCATTAGTTTTTGATGAGAAATGAAAACGGGCGATGGCCCACGAGCCTGCCGAACGGGGGATTTCATCGTTGCCACTTCAACCAGAAAGCAGGAACACATGCAAGAAGAAAGGGAACGCGGGCAAATTGCATTAATCTGGGGGAGCGGCGGCGCATGGATCGCGTAAAGAGACGACGCACATGACGAAAAAGCTGGCATCCCCCTGTTCGGACGCACTAGTCTGCAAGCAGCCGCGATGCATTTCCTCCACATGAAAAAGACACTGCTCATTACAATTATCAGCGCTATGATGGGTCTCGGGGCTGCCTACGCTGGCAACGGAACTCAATCGCTTGCCTTCGACGACGGCAACGGCGTCCCTAACTCAGGAACGTATATGTCGACGGACACAATCACACTCGACATTCACCTAACCTTTTCGGGTTACGATGCACGGGGCCTTTCTTTCTGGTTGGAAGCGCAGAACGGCATTGCGCAATTCCTTACGATCACTTCGATCAGTTGGGGCACGACATTCCCTGATCCAAACACGCCTGCCGGGCAAATCCCCGGTCAACATTTCAATTCGGTAACCGGCGCATCGACCGGATTCCTATCTGAAGTGCCCGATCTGGGTAGTTCAACCGATCCTTCCACGCCTGTCATGCCGGGAACTTATTTAGTAGGCCATATCACGCTGTCGATCACTGGAGCAATGGAGGGGATATTTATTTTCCAGTCGACGGTTGTGAACCCGCATGCTTCAGAGGTTACCGAGAGCTTCAACGACCACAACATTACCCCGGCTGCGCAATACATGATTATCATTCCTGAGCCGACAACCTTGGCGCTGATCGGTATGACGGCTGTCGGTGGCGCGTTCATCGCGCATCGCCGTCGGGTCCTTAAAGGGTAACTCCGGTTATCATCGCCGTCACGTCGTTCGACATCAACGGCTGCGCCTTAATGATATGATCGATGTTGTTCGCTAGCGGCCTAACCAACCGCTGTAGCGGCGGTCCCTGACCGTCGCACTTCTGTCTGGTGGATGGGCCGCTCCGCGGGCAATGCCGAAACAAATGCGCGCGAAGCGCGCCAATATTAACATCGAGCGACGGAGCGCTCGATCCACCACGATCCTATCCGAAACAAACCTCGCAATTAACCGCGAACCTTCGCACAATCCTCGTTAGGTCTATATGACTATCCCTCGCAGATATCCCCAGCGTACGCTGATCGGCATCGCCATTCTAGCCTTCGCCCTAACGACTACGGTTCTTGCGATCACACCTGGCGGATCATACAGCGTCTTAAATGCGTCAAGCGGTTCAGTTTGGCTTCAGTGCGGCACCACTGGCCACCCGGATCAAAAGCCTTGGCTTTTGCAATCGCGGATTCAGTGACGGTGATTCCGGCGACTATACCGAGCTTATCTTTTTGCGTGTGAAATACCTAAGTGGCCGGATAATCACGTTCGACGCGGAACACCTTCGTCTCATGAAAACAGAATCTCAGTTTCGCCGAGGAACGTGGTGGATTGACGATACCGGCGTGACGTATATTTCCACGCGTGATGCAAACATTCGCTGGCGGCACCTTATGCGATGAGGTCAATCAGTCGATGCAGGCGCGGACTCCGAAGGTCTTCGCGAGCGGGGGCTTTCGGAACTGATACTAGTCTCGTTAGATGGTAATCACGAAAGCACTGGCATTATGGCTGTTTGTCGTCGGCGTAGTGTGGGCCTTTGCCACGGCTTGGATGGATTTAGTGATGACTGGCATTACGGACCGGATCGTTTCGTTGCCGGTGTTCCTTGTTCTTATTTTTCTGGTCCGTTTATCATAATCATCTGGCTCCGCTCTTGTGATAGCTCAATGGCATAGTCGACTCGGCACATTCTTGATTATTGCCGCTTGTGCATGGCTCACTTGGTCGATTGCGCCTGACTACTTCGATCTTCTGCATTCGAAGCCGCCCCTGCAAGCTCTCAAGCCGTCCTCTTTTCCCCGAAGCTATCATTGCCGCGTTTATCGTCGCCGCCGACGCAGCAGCGATCAGACCATTTAGGTGCGTTGCCAAACCCGATAAGTTGGCCGGATCGAGATGAGCCCGTTTGAATTTGTTTGTGCGTTTTATTCAGTCGTGCTCGGCGTCGCCGTAGCCCAACTCATGACCAGCGTTGGACGATTGATCGAGGTGCGCGATCAAGTCCGGACCTATTGGGTGCATTCGCTCTGGGTCGTGATGTCCTCCTGGTCGACGTCAACAGCTGGTGGGCCATGTGGGAAGTGCGTAACGCGAAAAGCTGGACCTTCATTTCGTTTTCTCTCCTGGTCGGTCTGGTCGCCTCAATCTATCTGGTAACTGTTCTGCTGTTTCCGCGCGTCCCGGAGTCAGCAGGACAGATCGACCTCGACGCTCATTATTATAAGAACCGCCGCATCTTTTTTCTGACGAACGCAGCCGGGTGGACCCTGGGTTTGTTCTGTAACTTGAGCTTCTCTGACCCATAAAGAGCTGGTTAAATCCGGCAATCATCTTCCCGCTGCCGGTGGTTCTTGTCGGTCCTGGCCGCCCTCACCGGCAATCGTCGTTACCACGCCGCTTTCGCTATCTTGCTCTGGCTGCGGTTGCGTTAGCCCTGCTCACCGATCCCACGCGCATCCAATGATGATATAGGTCTATCGTCCACAGATTACGCAGATTTCCGCAGATTTTTCCAACAAGATGGACGTGATTGGAATTAAGGTGGATCGAGCGCTCCGTCGCTCGATGTTAGTGATGGCGCGCTGCGCGCGCATTTGTTTTGGTATCGCCCGCGGAGCGGCCGATCCGTTCGCGGCAACGGCCGATCCACCTTTTGCGGCCCGTTCCATTGGTTTCGTTGTTCCCTTCTGCCTTCAAATTCAATTTCCCCCTGACCTCAATCCTCTCCCTCAAGGAGAGGCGGATCAGCGACATCCCTGAGATGAATTAGAGATTTCTCCCACCTTCGCTATGCTACGGCGCGGCAAGCGACTTCGCTCGGAATGACAGGAAAGTGTTCCGCTGCGGTGCGCGAACGGATTGCCTAACGAATGAAATTTTTCCAGAACATCATCAAGAAATTTACCGGGCGACCGGTGGATTGGGATGAGCTGGAGGAAAATCTCATTCGCTCGGATATCGGTGTGCCGATGACGTTGCGCATCATGGAAGCGCTGCAAAAACGCGCGACGACCACCACGATTACCGCGAATGACATCATCGAAGTGGCGCGCGAAGAGATCATGCGCATCCTTCCGCTCGCGCCGGCGCCGATGCGCCCGTTGCCGGCAAAACCGAAAGCGATTCTCATTGTCGGTGTGAATGGGACCGGCAAGACAACGTCGACGGCAAAGCTGGCGCAGTATTTCAAAAAGAATCGGCACAGCGTGATGCTCGCGGCGGCCGATACGTTTCGCGCGGCGGCGATCGAGCAGCTCGGGATTTGGGCGGAGCGTCTCGATGTCGAGATGATCCGCGGTCAATACAACGCTGATCCGGCGGCGCTTTGCTATGAAGCGTATCAGGCGGCGGACAAGCGCAACATCGAGTTCCTTCTTTGCGACACGGCCGGACGTTTGCACACGAAGGTGAATCTCATGGCCGAGCTGAACAAGGTGAAACGCAGCATCGCCAAACACGACGCGAGCGCGCCGCAGGAAACGTTGCTCGTGGTGGATGCGACGACCGGCAGCAACGCGCTCTCGCAGGCGCGCGAGTTTCATCAGGCGATCGGCCTAACGGGTCTGATCGTGACGAAACTCGATGGCAGCGGCAAAGGCGGAGTGGTCATCGCGATCCAGGATGAGCTGGGAATCCCGACGCGCTTTGTCGGCACGGGCGAAAAGCTCGATGATTTCGCGTTATTCGACGGGCGCGAGTTTGTCGCGAAAATGGTGTAGTTGCATCCGAGCGTGAAAGAAGACGTCGCCGCCAAAGCCATAGTCCCTGCCGAAGAAACCGTCGGTCCCCTTCCCGCGCGCGGCTTCGCTGGATTCATCGGCAAGTTCACCGTCCTGCGCGGAGCGCAGCGCGAACTTTGGCTGACGTTCCTGATCAAGTTTCTCATCTACACGGCCTACTCGATCACGAACAAAACGATGATCCTGTGGCTGTCGAAAGATCTCGGCTTCAGCGATCAGGGCGCGAGCGCGATGGTCGGCTGGGTTTGGGCGCCGGCCATGACGATCTTCACCTTGCTCGCCGGTTCGCTCACGGATGCGATCGGATTGCGGCGCACATTTTTTCTCGGCGTCGCGATCTGCACGGTGGCGCGCTCGGTCATGGCGACGACGACGATTCCATGGCTCGCGCTCGGGTGCGGTGTCTTGCCGCTCGCTGTCGGCGAGGCGCTCGGGCACGCCGGTGTTGCTCGCGGCGACACGCTGCTATTCAACCACGGCGCAACGGTCGATCTCCTTTTCCATCATCTACGCGATCATGAATGTCGGTTACCTGGCCGCGGGATATATTTTCGATTTCGTCAGGCAACGCGAGTTTCATCCGACCTTCTTTGGCTTCGCGCCAACTACGCACCAACAGTTATTTCTCGTTAGTCTCGCGTTCGAGATCGTGCTCTTCCCGACCATTTATTTTCTGCGAAGCCGCCAGGAAGGCGGCCGACGCCAGCCGGCGGCATCGACCGCGATCGGCTCCGTCCGCGCCAGCGCGGCGGAGACGATCCGTCTCTTTCGCACATTGCTCGGGCAATCTGCATTTTTCCGGCTGCTCGTTTTCTTTCTCCTCATCGGATTTCTCAAGGCGATCTTTTTACAGATGGATTACGTCTTTCCGAAATTTGGCGATCGCGAACTCGGACTGCATCGCGCCGGTCGGCAAACTCGCCGGCATCAATTCGATCGTGATTATTTTCCTGGTGCCGGTGGTCGGCGCGCTCACGCAAAGATTTGCCGCCTACCGAATGGTCATAATTGGCGGCGCCATTTGTACCGCGGGCGTTTTCATCATGGCGTTGCCGACGGATTGGTTTCAACCGGCAACGAACACCGCGATCGGGCATTGGCTCGGTTACAGTTACCTTGGACTGCAAGGCAGCATTCATCCTTATTATATAATGTCGGCGCTGTATCTCATCGTGTTCTCCATCGGCGAAGCGTTCTATTCGCCGCGCGTTTATGAATATGCGGCCGCCATCGCGCCGCCGGGTCAGGAAGCTTCTGTACGGCGCGCTTGCTTACATTCCATTTCTCATCGGCAAATTGCTCGTCGGCACAAGCGGCTGGATTTTGGCCGCGTTTTGTCCGGCACAAGGCCCGCGGCATTCCGGAATGATGTGGTTGATCTTCGCCCTCGCGGCTTCCGTCGCGCCGATCGGCTTGCTCGTGCTCAGTCCCTACATCCGCGTGCGCGAAGAGGGACGTTCGGATTAACCACGAATTGACACTAATGGACTCGAATGTTCAGCCTGAAGAGAAGCTTCTGTACAAAAATGAAGTGTTCCAGATTGTTGGTTGCGCGATCGAGGTCTTGAACACACTCGGTCACGCCCGCGGAACGGCCGAATGCGTTCGCGAGCAAGCGGCCGATCCACCTTTTGCGGCCCGTTCCATTGGATGTTCGGTGTTCCCTTCTGCCTTCCAATTCAATATCCCCCTCACCTCAATCCTCTCCCTCAAGGAGAGGCGGATCAGCGACATCTCTGAGATGAATTAGAGATTTCTCCCACCTTCGCTATGCTACGGCGCGGCAAGCGACTGCCGCTCGGAATGACAGGAAAGTGTTCCGCCGCGGTGCGCGAGCGGATTGCCTAACGAATGAAATTTTTCCAGAACATCATCAAGAAATTCACCGGGCGACCGGTGGATTGGGATGAGCTGGAGGAAAATCTCATTCGCTCGGATATCGGTGTGCCGATGACGTTGCGCATCATGGAAGCGCTGCAAAAACGCGCGACGACCACCACCATTACCGCGAATGACATCATCGAAGTGGCGCGCGAAGAGATCATGCGCATCCTTCCGCTCGCGCCGGTGCCGATCCGTCCGTTGCCGGCGAAACCGAAAGCGATTCTGATTGTGGGTGTGAATGGGACCGGCAAGACGACGTCGACGGCAAAGCTGGCGCAGTATTTCAAAAAGAATCGGCACAGCGTGATGCTGGCGGCGGCCGATACGTTTCGCGCGGCGGCGATCGAGCAGCTCGGGATTTGGGCGGAGCGTCTCGATGTCGAGATGATCCGCGGACAATACAACGCCGATCCGGCGGCGCTTTGCTACGAAGCGTATCAGGCGGCGGACAAGCGCAACATCGAGTTCCTTCTTTGCGACACGGCCGGACGATTGCACACGAAGGCGAATCTCATGGCCGAGCTGAACAAGGTGAAACGCAGCATCGCCAAACACGACGCGAGCGCGCCGCAGGAAACGTTGCTCGTGGTGGATGCGACGACCGGCAGCAACGCGCTCTCGCAGGCGCGCGAGTTTCATCAGGCCATCGGCCTAACGGGTCTGATCGTGACGAAACTCGATGGCAGCGGCAAAGGCGGAGTGGTCATCGCGATCCAGGATGAGCTGGGAATCCCGACGCGCTTTGTCGGCACGGGCGAAAAGCTCGACGACTTCGCGTTATTCGACGGGCGCGAGTTTGTCGCGAAAATGGTGTAGTTGCATCCGAGCGTGAAAGAAGACGTCGCCGCCAAAGCCATAGTCCCTGCCGGAAGAAACCGTCGGTCCCCTTCCCGCGCACGGCTTCGCCGGATTCATCGGCAAGTTCACCGTCCTGCGCGGAGCGCAGCGCGAACTTTGGCTGACGTTCCTGATCAAGTTTCTCATCTACACGGCCTACTCGATCACGAACAAAACGATGATCCTGTGGCTGTCGAAAGATCTCGGCTTCAGCGATCAGGGCGCGAGCGCGATGGTCGGCTGGGTTTGGGCGCCGGCCATGACGATCTTCACCTTGCTCGCCGGTTCGCTCACCGATGCGATCGGTTTGCGGCGCACATTTTTCCTCGGCGTCGCCATCTGCACGGTGGCGCGCTCGGTCATGGCGACGACGACTATTCCATGGCTCGCGCTCGGGTGCGGTGTCTTGCCGCTCGCTGTCGGCGAGGCGCTCGGCACGCCGGTGTTGCTCGCGGCGACACGCTGCTATTCAACCACGGCACAGCGTTCGATCTCTTTTTCCATCATCTACGCGATCATGAATGTCGGCTACCTGGCCGCGGGATATATTTTCGATTTCGTCAGGCAACGCGAGTTTCATCCGACCTTCTTTGGCTTCGCGCCAACTACGCACCAACAGTTATTTCTCGTTAGTCTCGCATTCGAGATCGTGCTTTTCCCGACAATTTATTTTCTGCGAAGCCGCCAGGAAGGCGGCCGACGCCAGCCGGCGGCATCGACCGCGATCGGCTCCGTCCGCGCCAGCGCGGCGGAAACGATCCGTCTCTTTCGCACATTGCTCGGGCAATCTGCATTTTTCCGGCTGCTCGTTTTCTTTCTCCTCATCGGATTTCTCAAGGCCATCTTTTTACAGATGGATTACGTCTTTCCGAAGTTTGGCGATCGCGAACTCGGACTGCATGCGCCGGTCGGCAAACTCGCCGGCATCAATTCGATCGTGATTATTTTCCTGGTGCCGGTGGTCGGCGCGCTCACGCAAAGATTTGCCGCCTACGGAATGGTCATAATTGGCGGCGCCATTTGTACCGCGGGCGTTTTCATCATGGCGTTGCCGACGGATTGGTTCCAACCGGCAACGAACACCGCGATCGGACACTGGCTCGGCTACAGTTACCTCGGACTGCAAGGCAGCATTCATCCTTATTATATAATGTCGGCGCTGTATCTCATCGTGTTCTCCATCGGCGAAGCGTTCTATTCGCCGCGCGTTTATGAATATGCGGCCGCCATCGCGCCGCCGGGTCAGGAAGCTTCGTACGGCGCGCTTGCTTACATTCCATTTCTCATCGGCAAATTGCTCGTCGGCACAAGCGGCTGGATTTTGGCCGCGTTTTGTCCGGCACAAGGCCCGCGGCATTCCGGAATGATGTGGCTGATCTTCGCCCTCGCGGCGTCCGTCGCCCCGATCGGCTTGCTCGTGCTCAGCCCCTACATCCGCGTACGTGAAGAGGGACGGCCGGATTAACCACGAATCGACACGAATGGACTCGAATGTTCCGCCTGAAGAGAAGCCTTCTTTATAAAAATGATGTCTTCCAGATTGTTTGTCTGCGCAATCGTGGTCTTGAACACACTCGGTCATGGAATCCTGGAGA
>CAVTRW010000001.1:0-87823 GCA_963737195.1 uncultured Verrucomicrobiae bacterium | reverse complement strand
TAGCCCACACCAATTTCCATGACAAAGGCAACAGAGTTACTTTACGGCCTTTGGCTTGAGCGAAGCGCTGAACGATTTCACCGAAAGTGATTGGCTCCGGATTGGAACATGTGATCGGCCGGAGCCATTGTCGCTTCTTAATATCGACTAGCATCGCAATGAGACGAGTCAGATCTTCTTCATGGCAGAGATACATCAACTTCCTTCGACCTACGATGGGAATAACAGGAAAGCGTGCGGCAATGTTCGAAAGGACTCCGGCCATTCCACCGGGAGAATCACCATAGACAAGACCAGGGCGAACAACCACTCCACCGATGTTTGAAGACTGCCTCCTCAACCTCCAGCTTCGCCTGCCCATACATCGATTGGCAGCCCTCAAAAGCACTGATCGATGAAATGAAGGTCAGTTTTCCAACACCTTCATTAGCTGCAGCCTCAAACAAGCGAATCGACCCCAAGACATTTGTCTTATGGATTTCATCCCATCCGGTAGCTCGCATATCCCATGCGCAATGAATCAACGCATCGGCACCCTGGAAGAATCCGGGATCTATTTTGCTCCCGAGCTGGAATGGAATGACGGAAGCTTTAGTGTCTGCTATGTTCAGCTGAATGCTGAAGTAATACAACCTCGTGGCCGTCTTCTTGAAGGCGCCGGCAGACGCGACTTCCCACATATCCCGACGCACCAGTAACGAAGCACTTCATAGTTTTGCTCGAACCCTCCTAAACCGCTGCTTCCACAAACGCCTGCGCGATACGTTGGGCGTTCGCCATGGCCGTCAACGTAATGGTAGGTGCTGGAACACTTGGGAACACAGAGCTATCGACGACGTGAACCCGGCGAAACCCAGTCGGCCGGCCTAAGAGATCGGATTGGAAATCTCCCGGATGAAGAGACATCGGAAAACTTCCTCCGACATGGCGACCCTCCCCGGGCAATCCGATCTGGAGAAGAGGCCGCATCGGAATCATTCGCGTGAGCTTCCGAAGCTTGAAGAGGCTCGCAGTGAGACGTCGAATGGCTTTGGAAGCTTCCTTATTAACCTCTCCTTCAACCGCAAGAACATCATCGTCGCCTTTTCGTTCAAGGCTAACGCGAATGGTCGAAGATTGATTCGAGTGTAAGTAACCCTGGACGACCAGAAGTCGCCCAAGGAAAGATGATTCGATGACCTTGCTTCAGCGGGCCTGCAAGACGGAAGGTCCGGTTGAATGCACGCTGGTAGAGGTCGCTGAACGTGTAGAGTTGCATGTGCACCGTATTCGGGCTGATTTCCGGATCGGCGTATTCTAGAAAAAGCTGAGCAAGCGTGTACAGTCTTTCCTGAACGACATCGGGAATCTGCCGGTATCTGAGAAATGGAAGCATGAAATACTCGCTTGCCTTGAGCTTCAGTTCCCGATTGTAAGCGCCGAGTGATCGCAAGAGTATCTGAGTCGACGATAGAACGCCGGCTGCTAGGAAGACCGCCGAACCCGAAAGCGTAATATCAGTTCGGTCCGTTCGGGAACGGGCAATCAGATTAACGTTACCGTTTTTCTCTTCAATTCGGCCAACTACAACATTCGATAGATATTTGAATGAAGGCTGTGCCTTGAGTTCCTCAAGAGTTTGAGTCGTGGAGTAAATCAACTGGTATGGGCATCCATAAAGGCAGAGTCCACAGCAGACGCAGCCCGGAGACTTAGAAGATACCGACGCCTGTGTTCCATCAGAGGGATCGGCTCGGAGCGCCAGCCGAGCGGAACCGAAATGGAGATGGCGTTCTCGAAGTGGGGAGCGATGCTGCTCGAGATCCCTCAGTAGCTCGGTGGCCTGTCGGCTGGGCTTGAGAGTATGAAAACCGTCGCCATAAAGAGGAAATAGCTCTTCAAGATCGTCGCGGCGGGCAGAGACTCCGAGCATTGAGACGACCGAGCGATACCAGGGCGCAAGGTCTTCGACCGAGAGCGGCCAGTCTTCAATGTCTTTTGCGGAGTAAGGAAGAACGGCTGCTCCCCAGACGGGTACCTGAATCCCCCTCGGGCAAGCGTCGGAGACATGTGTCCAAGCCGCGTGCTTCTTCTAGGAAGGACCGTGTCCACTTCACGATAAGGAAAATCCGACCCATAGAGAAGCTTGAGCTGAACACCCTGGCGATCGCTTAAGAAGTTTTCTTTCAACTTCTCGATTTCGGAAGGGTTCCAATCTTTCCAGTCCTGGTGTTTCAGCCTGTCGACGAGCGCCCGCCGCTCCGAATCCAAATCGATTCCGCCATCAACAAGCGTCACGGACAAACCCGACTTTACTAAGACCTGCGCCGCGGCAATGCCTGTGGGACCTGAACCGATAACGTAGATCATCAAAAAGCGAATACGGTTACTTCATCGTCGTTTGCTGGGGCACGACGTCCCGTCTTCGCACTGACATAATAATTTGCCTGAGTTGAATTGAAACGAGCCCCATGCCAAACATGAGGAATGACAAAAGGATGCCACCAACACCCAGCAGAAAGGCGGTGAAGTGTCCGAACAATAAGTCGTCGGCAAAACAGATTACAGAAAGGACGAGCATGGCCCCGCAAAAGACAAGGAATATCTTCATCGGGTTGAAGAAGAGAATTGCCTCCACGATGCACTGCAGTGTCCGCAGCGAATCCTTGAAAAGATGAACCTTTGTTCTTCCTGTTCGTCTTTCGTAATTGATCGGAAGGTACTTTATGAACTTTCCGGTCATCATGTAGGCGAGGGTTATCGAAGTCGTAAAACTAAAGGCATCTCCGAGATAACTGAAGAATGGAACAGCCTCGCGCCGCGAGAATATCCGCAGCCCGGAATTGATATCCGGGATTTTCCGTCCGGCTGTGAATTGCACGAGATGCTTGAGAACAAAGCGGAGCGCTCCCTTGTTGATCGACTCGGAGTAATTCTTGCCCTGCCGTGCCCCAACAACCATATCAAAACCTTCATGGTAGAGCTGAACGAGCGAAGGAATCTGATCAATCGGATAAGTCCCGTCGGCATCAGTGATGACGATCGTATCGTACGTCGCTGCCTTTATTCCGTCCTTCAGCGAGCGTCCATAGCCCAAATTGTTTAGATGCCGGATGACTCGGGCTCCCGCCGCTTCCGCAATTTCGGCGGTTTTATCCGAAGAGCCATCGTCCACTACCAGAGTTTCGTACGGCTGGCCCGTTTTCGGCAGCTCCTTCTGGCAGGCTTGGACAGTTTCTGCAATCGCCTGTTCTTCGTTATAGGCGGGAATAATGATCGATGTCATATCAAGGTATCACTGCCGTGGGGTTGGGCTATCCGGTGGAGGAAGAATACGATATAGGAGCGTTCGTTCGTTGGGCTCCTTGTAGCTGAAAACGAGCTTAAGTTCAGGCGTCCCTTTGTCCAGAATGATCTGACAGTTCAGGCCGAATCTTCAAAAGCATAGTCTCATGCGTAAGCAGATAGTCCGCCTTATGGTATCGAGCGTAACTCATCAAGTGAGGCAAGTCGCAGTGAGGGCTGAAAACCCTGCGCCGCTCCCCGTAAACGGTCACATTCGAGTCATCGGCCAGAACGATGGCGTCGGGCGACGAATTCTTCTTCAGCCACTGCGGCGGCAAACTTATCACCAAACGTTCTCATGTTTTATCTCCCGCATGGCGACAGCCGGCGTGACGTGTATTATCTCCGCAATTGCGCCGGCCGCAGGCAGACACAATAGACAAGCGCCGAGCGCCGGCTTGAGTATCCTTCCCCAGCATGCTTCGACGCTGTCCCGAAGCCAGACTCCCCCAGCCAGAGCGCCGTTGGCGGTCCATATCAAAACCACAGGGATCACTGGTATGAGGTAACGCAGAAGTAGATTGGCAAACGGAAGGACCACTGCCGCCTGGATCAGAAAGGCGCTTCAAGAAACACTTCATATCCCAACCGCCGACGATCCCAGGCTTTGTGAATGAGGGAAATAACTACAAAGGGCAACAACAATGGGATAATAAAACTGTCATTCAGTGCCGAATGACCGAGTTTTCGTGCCGACTTATAGGTTCGAGCAATAAATGCCTTCGAGTCCGAAAGGATGGCTCCGATAAGGCTCCATTTCTTGCGTTCCGGAGAGTTGTAATATACCTCATGCCCTGATGAGTCCAGCCGGGTGTAGACCCAGTCAAATCCTACCCAATCACTCTTTGAGGATATAGGTCCCCTGCTGCCATGTAATCGGCCCTTTTTCAGATAAAGTCCAGTGTCCGGTCTGTGCACGCATGTATACAATGTAGGGGCTCGGCAGTTAGCAAAAACGCACCTACAAAGCTGGCGCAAAGACGCAGTCGCTCTCCTCGCAACGGGATTGCGGAACGGCCAGAACAGCGAAACCAGAAGAAAGATACCGAAGTAGACGACAGGCTCCGGTCTGGTCAAAAAGCCCGTGGCAAACATCATTCCGGCAACCGCCATCATCCAGGGCCGTCTTTCCTCCATTCCGATGAGCCAGGTTACCAGGGCCCCGAAAAGCAGAAAGATATATAAAGGTTCCAGCATGGTTCCCCAGTAGAGCCCAACGACCGTAAGCACCGGATAAATACCCAGAAGAATGGCGGCAAGGTATGCTGTTGGGTAACCGTAAATCCTGCGGGCCAGAACAAAGATTGGCAGAAGCATCAGTCCGCCGAACAAAGTGTACGCAATATCACTGGATTTCTCCAAGTCCCCGACGGCCAGGTAAATCGCCCCTATAATCAGCGGGAAGAGTGGCGGGTGAGGTTGTATCTCTTGCTCGAAGCCGGTTGTATAACCTTGCCCCGTAACCAAGCTTCGGCCTAGAAGAAGATAGTCGGACTCGTCCCATTTGACCATCCTTGGAAGACTGTGAGTCAACTCAAGGCGCAAAAGGAACGCCGCGATTATTATTGCCGCGATCGCAAATGTATGATGCTTACTCCACCAATCCAACATTCCTACCCTCCCCAGCATCGCGTCCTGAAGTTGGAAGCAGACTCTGACATTGGGACGATAGGAAACATGTTAGAGCGGGCCAGATTCAACGTAATGCCCGTTACCGGACTCGGGATGCCCGAGGCACAGCGCGGATTGGCGCACCTCTCGCGGCTAAACTACGACCGCCCCGTCCGTGACCGTCCGTGAAATTGAACTCGTGAGATCGAAAGAATACCGTAGGTTTTCCAGTAAAAACTGCCTCGATCAGAATGTTATTCTTGAGAAAGTCTCGAAGCAAGACTTTTCTTTTTGCGCCCGCAGCGTCCAGCGGAAAAGCCTCTGGCGCATTGGACCCGATTAAACCAGGAAGTGTTTCCAGTTAACAACGATTCTCGCGGTTACAACACGACTGGTTAGGCAAATTCCATTTACAGTCGCGGTCTCGCATTTCCGCATCGCTACGGGCACACCGTCTGCTTGGCGGACTCCATGACTATCCTGCTTCTTCTCGCGTTCCTCGTTGTGCTGCCCGCGGCCGGTCGCCTTGCTTTCAGAATCCTCACTTTTGCAGCGCGCTCTTAACCAGGCCTGCATTTAGTGTCGGCGCCGCCATCGTTTACCGACAACACGAAGTTTCCACTCATCCAGTCACCGATGCACAGGATGTCCGCCCGGCGGAGCGCGGTGAACTTTACTATTACAGCGTCATCAACTATCTCCGCGTCACCGAGGTGCTCGGCGATGGGCGAATCATTGCCATCGCGCGCAATAACCAGCGTCTCTGTTTTTGGCCTACCGACTCCAGTCTGCGCAAAGCGCGCCTGACCGAGCGCCTCATCTACGGCCCGCGCTTTCCACGTCGATGAACGCGGCTTGCCCCGTCGAAAATGCCAATTAACCCCGCCGCGCTGGTGTTTGCATTCGCGGCTTAACTTATCTTACTGACTTCGAAAGTCTCGCGTCTTCCAAGGTGAGCGTCTTCACATCGGCAACGATAAGCCGCGGGTCGAGGGTGCCGGAGCTGTAGATGTTCCGGATGCGACTATCGCGATCGATAAGGAAGACGCGGACGGTGTGGTAAAGCGGGCCTTGCGGATCGGATTCGTTAGGTCGTTTGTCGACGGCCTGGCCGTAGGCAACCAGAATGGGAGCTAACTCCGTGCGGGACTTGGCGGTGACGAAGCGCCACTCGCAGCCGGATGTTTCTTCGCGAACATTTCCGGAGTAGGTAGCGAGACGTTGCGGCGTGTCGTACTCGGGATCGAAGCTGATGCTGACGAGGCGCAAGTTCTTGGCGAGTGATTCATCTTTTGCACTCAGATCGTGAAGCTCACTTAAGACGCCAGTTGCATACGGACATGCTTTCGGTGCCGCACAGCGCGTGTAGATGAAACTCAGGACGGTAATTTTTCCGTGAGTGAGTTCACGGAGGTTGATGCGTTTGTTATTGGCGTCGAGTAAGGCGCCGTCAGCGGCGGGTTTGATGACGGGTAAGCTGTAGGTACCGGGTTTGGGTGGGTCATAATCGTAGTCGGGATCGTGGGGTTCAGCGGCGCTTGTTAGGCGAATGGTAAGCAGAACCAACATTAACAAGGGCATCTTTAAGATCATGCTCAAATCGTTTCGCTCCTCACCTCTCCCCCCCCGAGGAGAGGAAGCAGAGGCCTCGGGCATGCAGACCCATCCCCCTCCGCTTCCGTTCATCCGGCTAACTCCTTTGTAACCTTTGTGGCCTTGGTGCGATGCAATCAGTCGCGGCTCGCTACAGTGGTGCGCGGCGCGCCAAGTTTGGTCGAACCAAAGAGCATGTGATGCGGGCGGCCCAGTTTCAACGCGGTAAAATCGAGGTCGAAGGTCGGTTTCAGCTCCTTGCCGTCCCAGGAAAAGGCGCGAACGAATTGTTCGTTGTCGTCGCCTTTCTTGTCCCAATTCGCGAGGAGCGAGCTCGTGAAATACAAACGTTTTCCATCCCAGCTTTCGGAGACCATGTTGACCTGTTTACCGATTTGTTTCTCGTAAATCTGTTTCGGTTTGTGCGGATCGGAGACATCGAAGACGCGGCATTTGCCGTCGCCGAAACAATCGACAAACAATGTTTTGTCATCGGCACTGAGGCTGATGTCGACGGGAAGGACGCCGCCTTTCACGTCGCTGATCGGCGCGACATCCTTGGCCTGCCATTCGCCTTTATCATCGGCGTAAACGAGCCAGAGCTTCGAGGTCAACGCAGTGGCGGTGAAGGCGTAATTGTGCGTGTCGCCCCAAGCCCAGCGGATCTCGAGCGGCGCGCCCGGCACCTGGAAAACCTTTTTCGGCTGGCGCGTGTGAAAATCCCACATCACCATCGTGTTCCCGAAATGTTTCATGGCTTCGGCGTCGCCGATGAGTTTGCCGAAGTCCCTCATGTAATTGTCGGAACCGGTGAATGAAGATGTGAGCAGCGCGTTCTTTCGCGGCAACACGCGGGCATCGTAGCCGTAGCCATCGGCGAAGTCGGCGCCCGTCGCGCCTAACGAGGTATCTTTTGTCGGCAGCCAATGAGTCGCGATGAAGTTGCCGTCGTTGCCGTATTCGACGAGCGCGGTGCGGCCGCCTTTATCTTTGGCATTGGAAAGGCATGGGATGAGAACGCGGCCGGGCAAGGCATACGCGCCATGCGGTCCGGCGGCGCCGCCGGTTGTCTCCGCGAAATGGTCGATCGTTTTAACGAGCTTCGGTTTCGCGGGATCGGTGTGGACGTCGAAGATAAAGATCTTGCTGTTATCGAGACCGGCGAGCCAGAGCTGGCGACGATCGTCGGTGAATCCGCCATGATGCGCTTCGTTGCGCCCTTCGACAGAAACGCTGCTGAGGACTTTGCCGTAAGTCGGCGAATCGGGTTTCGCATCGACGGTGACGAGTTTGTCGTTGCCGTCACCGAGACCTTCGACACCGAGAGTCCAGACGTAGACGAATTCTTCCTGCCCGTTGATGCTGGCGAGATAGGGCGACGAACAGGTTTCATCGGCCCGACTAGTCGTTAGGCAAAAGATGAAGGCGAGAGAGAGCGCAGTGGCGAGGACGGAAGAGTGTAAGAGTTGAAGAGTAAAGAGGCAGTCGCGCGAGGGCGCGCGACTGTGCACGCGAGGCGCGTGCGCTCCCCGGAGAAGACGAGAAACAGAGCAATTGAGCAGTGAGATTTTCATATGCGTTTATTCGTTAGGGAGCAACAGCCGCTATGGCGTGGATGCGCGACCCCGACGACGCCCCCTCCCATATTACCAGCTGCTGCTCAAAGGATTGCGTTGAAGTGTTGGAACTTTCGTATACGCCTCCAACGCCGATCGGACAAACATTTTCGATCCGAACGGAGGGACGTGCTTCTGCACGTCCGGGACTCGCCGCGGCGAGTCCCTCCGAGAAAAGTTCGCGATCGCAGGATGCGATCGCCAGCACGCTGGAAGCAAGCCCTATCCTGAAAAGCCCGTCAGCGGCGTTTGTTTCGCCGGCACACGACGAACGAAAGCGCTCCCAACATTGAAAGCAGAACTGCGCTGGGCTCCGGAACAGCGTGAATATTGTCGATGCCCATTTCGGCAGTCACCTGATCGCCATTAAGATTGGATGTGCCGGCTTCGTTAATGATGCGCATTTCACCAAAGTTGCCGGCAAAAAATGTATTGAAATCAGCGGGACTGCCGACCGCGATCATGCTGCCCGGATTGATGAGGAAGACAGCGTGTTGCCAACCGCTCCCGGCCGATAACGAAAACGCTGTCGAAAGATAACCGGACGCACCCGGATCAGTGGACTCTCTGAAACCGAGTCGGATGTTCAGGTCTACTTTGCTGAAATTGTTCAGATCGATCTCGATCGCGGTAACGCCTTGCGCGATGTAATCTGCCGAGCCATTGCGCGCGATTGAAGACGGTAAGGAATTGGCCGGCGCCGTCGCCACCAGCGGCGATCTGCATGAAGTTGTCGTCCACGCCGGCCGGTCCGCCGGTGTCGATGTTGAGAACGGGCGGTGCACCGGGCGCGCCGCCATTTGCCCAACTCTGCGTTGTGCCATCTTCGAAGTTGTCGATCTGGCCAACCACAATTGCCCTGGCTGAGCCAGCGAATGCGAAAGCGCCGCAGAACATCGCGGCGACGAGAATGCGCATGTGTTTCATAACCACGCGATCTTAAAAGAATCGCCGTGGCAACTAAAGGAAATTCTGGCGGCTATGGGTTTTGACCCGTGCGAATATGGTTAGCTTTCAACGAGCGGCAGAAATTCTTCGCGCACGATTTTGCCGTCTTTCACGGTGTAGACGCCGACTTCCGACATCTTCATTCGCTTTTTCGATTCCTTGTCCGTGAAATCGACATCGAACTGCACCACAAACCGATCGTGCGCGACAAACGGTCCGCTCACTTTCGAATCGTGCAGGTCCACATTGTTGACCCACCAATCGACTTTACCGCGCACGCCTTCGATTCCGCGCGTCTCGGGCGAGCTGCCGTCCATGCTCCGCGCTTCCACGCTCACGATGTCCTTTGCATAAAGCTGATCGAGCGCTTCATACCACGCGCGCTTGCGACACAGTTCCACCACCTTTTTTGCAACTTCTTCCGTGTTCATGCCGCGAACACTAATCGAATCCAGCCGCACGACCAAGTCTCGATCAGGACGCCGGTTTCAGGCTAAAGTCACGCACTTCCACGCCATGCGAATTTTTACACTCACAGTGCTCGCGATGATCGCGTTCGCCAGCAACTCGCTGCTGTGTCGTCTCGCGTTGAAGCAAACCACGATCGATGCGGCGACGTTCACGTTAGACCGGATCCTTTCGGGAGCGATCGCGCTTTTACTGGTGACGATCATACGCAAAAATCCGCTGGTTAATCGAAGCGAAGCGGCCGCGATAACCGAATTCCCCTCACCTCAATCCTCTCCCACTGGGAGAGGAGGTCCCTTTTCCCTGAGTGAAGAAGTTAAGATGAAGGTTGCGGGCAAGAACACCGCACGAAGGCGTGGCAACTGGCTGTCCGGCCTCGCTCTCTATATATATGCGGCGGCGTTTTCGTTTGCTTACATTACTCTGTCGGCTGGAACGGGAGCGCTGCTGCTTTTCGGAGCGGTCCAGGCAACGATGATCTTTTGGGGGCTGCGAAAAGGAGAACGTTTGCACGCGATCCAGATCATCGGATTGGTCGCGGCTGTCGGCGGCCTCGTTCTTCTGATGTTACCCGGAATTACCACTCCACCGTTGATCGGTTCGCTCTTGATGCTGAGTGCCGGTGTCCCATGGGGAATTTATTCGCTGCGCGGCAAAGGGGAAACAAATCCGGCGAGTGCGACGGCCGGAAACTTCCTGCGCGCGGTTCCGTTCGCGGTGCTCGTGAGCGCGCTAATGATGCGGCAACATCATTTCGACTCGTTAGGCGCAACTTACGCCGTAATTTCGGGAGCGATCACGTCCGGGCTCGGCTACGTGATTTGGTACAGCGCGCTTCCCGGACTGAGAGCAACGAGCGCCGCAACAGTCCAACTCAGCGTGCCCGTTCTCGCCGCCATCGGCGGCATCCTTTTGTTAGGCGAACCCGTCACGTTGCGCTTTCTGTTTGCGTCCGCTGCGGTCCTGGGTGGAATCGCATTGGTCGTCACGGGAAAGCACAGCGATTTCCGTTTCGCATCAGAACAGAAATAACTAGCTGGCTCGGAGAGATCAGGAAGTCACTTCATTCCTTCGGCGCGAGCGAGGCGACAATTTTCTCGAAGCGTGGATCGCCTCGGAGCGGATCCCATATGGGATGGAGCTTGAGTAGTCCGTAGCTAAGTTGGTTCGGAACACGCTCGACCGCAGCGATCTGATCGATGGCGAGATCTTTCTCGCCAGTCCACGCATAGATTTGCGCCAGGTTAATGGCGAACGCTGTGCCGGCGACTGCGTCCTTGGAGATAGGAAGAAGTTCGACGGCGCGTCGACCCTCGCGAATCGCTTCTTCCTTTCGACCGAGTCCCGCATCGATCATGCCGAGGAGGCTGAGAGCGGCGGCGAAGTCGGGTTGTTTCTCGACAGTTTTTTCCACTTCACTGCGCGCGACGGTAAACGCAGCCTGCGCTTTGGCGGTGTCGCCTTCCCAACGGGCAATGACTCCTTCCCAGTAGGCATGAGGAAATATCACGCCGTTGTTCACTACGCCATCGCGCGGATAATTCGTTAGGGCGCGAGCCGCCGCGGCCGGTGTTCGTTCGCAAAGCGCGTGATCAGGGTCGTCGACATCGGGAGCCACCTTTGGATCCTCAGCGATGAGTGTGGCGAGCATTTTCTGAAACGGCCTGATGTCGGCACGCCAATCGAGTTCCACCTGCGCTCGAACAATGCGAGTCACTGGATCGGCCGGCACAATTTCCAAAGCACGGTCGTAAGTGTGCGCTGCCTCGGCGTAGCGCCGCTGCCGCAGATAAGCTAACGCCATTTGCTGGAGGATGAGAAAATTGCGCGGATCCAGCTCAAGAGCGCGTTCAAGGTTACGCGTAGCTTCTTCCCAATGACCTTCGCGGCGGTCGATGTAGCCGGTGTATTCAAATACCGGGGCGTTGTTAGGCAGCGTAGATCGAGCGATGGCCAGTTCGGTACGCGCGCGGTCGTAATCGCGAAAGCCTTGATAATAGTAATTGCCTAACGCGAGATGCGCTTCGCCACTCTCTGGTTGCAAACGCAACGCGGTCTGCACGGCGGTCTCGGCTAATGCGAGACGGGCAGGCGTGTGATCGTAGCCTTGCTTATATATGGAACCATGCACATTCGCGAGCAGGCACCAGGCGAGCACAAAGTGCGGATCGCGGGCGACGGCTTCGTCAAGCAGACGCGCAGCCTCGGGTAATTTCTCGCGGGCGAGGACTTGATCCGTGGAGTAGGCGTAGAATGCCTGAGCCCGCAGATAAAGATCGTAAGCGGTAAGATCGGTTGTAGGTGGTTTCTCGATCGCGGCTTTTTCTCTGGGCGAAAGTTTGGCCTGGAGCTGGTCGGCGATGGTTTTGGCAATCTCGCTTTGAATCGCGAAAACATCCGCGAGGTCGCGATCGTAAGTCTGCGCCCAAAGATGCGCGTCGGTCCGAGCATCGATCAATTGGGCGATCACGCGCACTTTCCCACCGGAACGTTGCACACTTCCTTCGAGAAGATGCGCGACACCGAGTTGCATGCCGATCTCGCGTGAATTGCGCGCGAAGTCGGTGCGATATTGCATCACGCTCGTGCGGCTGATCACTTTCAAGTCCGCGATCTTCGCCAGATTGGTCAGGATTTCGTCTTGAACGCCATCCGCAAAATAAGCGTTCGCTTTGTCTTCGCTTAGATTTTCGAACGGCAAAACGGCGATGGATTTCTCCGGTATGGATGCCACAGCGTGGCGTCCCTCTTCCGCGCTGGATTTCGTCTGGCGAGGATGGTGGTCCGCCCTCACCAGTCGAAAGGTAACCAGACCGAGCGCGATAAACAGAGAGAAGACCGCGAACGTAACAAGATATCTCGTTAGGCGACGAGATGACGTCGGTCCCTCCGCACGAGCTTTTAATTTCGTCGGCGGTTCCGGATTACCAACTTCATCGGAATAGAAATTGAAAATCGAAACACGAACCCCGTGCTTTACTTCGCATTCGCCGAGATCGTGGAAACGCGACGACCATTGCCGGTATTGCGCGAGATCGTCCGCCACGCGTTGCGAAACAAGGATGTGCCCGGCATCGCCGCAATCCATCACCCGTTGCGCCATGTTAATGCCAGCGCCGGCGATGTTGGTGCGTCCATTCAGATCAATCACCTCACTCACCGGACCGCTGTGTACTCCCATGCGCACCGCAATCTCGGGGTAAGCGCGAAGCGCCTGCGCAATCTCAAACGCGCAACGCACCGGTTCCTCCGAGCTGTTGCGAAATACCAGCGCCATTCCATCGCCGGTCGGCAGCCTGATCAGTTGCTCGTTAGGCGATTCACGCACCTGCGCTGTCGCCAGCACGATCTCGGTTAGCCGACGCAACCGCTCCTTCTGCTCATCGATCAGCAGTTTGGAATAACCGACGAGATCGATAAACAGAACGTGCCCGATCTCGAGCCGAAGGTTGCCCTCGGGTCCAGCCGCCATGACTATCTTTACAGAGAACGGAGGCCCGTCGCGACTTTTTTCCGGCACAACGTTCGCTCTGTTGGAATCCATGACCATGGCCCCGCGCAATCTGTTGTTCGTCTCCGAATTAGTTGGCATGTTCCGCGCATGCCGCGCTGTCCCTGGGCCACGACCGAACCGAACATCACCTATCACGATGAGGAGTGGGGCGTTCCGGTCCATGACGATCGGAAGCTGTTTGAATTCTTGATTCTCGAAGGAGCGCAGGCCGGGTTGAGCTGGACCACCATTTTGAAGAAGCGCGAAAATTATCGAAAGGCGCTCGATGGATTCCGTGCGGAGAAAATTGCGCGCTACGGCGCGCGCGATGTGAAACGATTGCTCGCCGATCCCGGCATCGTGCGCAACAAACTAAAGATCGCGGCTACAATTCAAAATGCGAAAGCGTTTCTCGCCGTGCGAAAAGAATTCGGAAGCTTCGATGCATATCTCTGGAGTTTTGTCGGCGGCAAACCGAAACAGAATCGCTGGCGAAAAATGTCGCAGGTGCCCGCGCGCACGGCGGAGTCCGATGCGATGAGTCGCGATCTGTTGCGACGTGGATTCAAGTTCGCCGGCTCAACGATTTGCTACGCGCTGATGCAGGCGGTCGGCATGGTAAACGACCACCTAACGAGTTGTCCTCAACGTCCGGAACTCGGTGGACGGCGAAATTAAAAATGAACCAGCAAATCGCAGGTCGCCGTCGACCGCGTGCTTCAGGTAGGGACAACTCTCCGAGTTGTCCCAAATTCGACGGACTCTTCGGATAAGCATCCCTGCCTGTGGTCTTCACGGCAAGTCTTAGGCCGCGCTGAATTCTAAACTGCTCGATCCACCATTGCCCGATTCGTGTTTCCTTTCCCCGATTTCTTGCTTTGCTTATTATTGATGGACCGCGCGAAGAGCATCTACTTCCGCAATTTGTTTCTGCGTATGTTCGTCATCGGAATCGTGTTCGCGATTCTCCTGTTCGTCGCCACGCTCGCCTTTTGGCAGACTGGGGCGGGCTGGGTGATGCAGTTGTTCAAAGTCGATGAAAAAGAGCTGGCCCGCATCGTTCTGACGTTTTTCACGAACGTGCGCATCGTCATTCTCTTCTTCTTCCTTACGCCAGCACTTGCATTCCATTGGATGGCGAAGAAGCAATGATCCGCTTCTGTAGCGGCAGTCTGCGACCGTCGCATTTGTAAAAAGAATTTTGTGACAATCGACGTCCATCTCGGACGTATTCAATTAATGAATAAGAACTCCAGTCACGCACCGAATCTTACCCAACGTCCGCCGCGCAGCCCGCGCGTGCGGTTAGGCGGCCACGTCACGCTCGCGCGTATTCTCGACAAAGGTCGCGCCGCGACTGCGCATAGCAGATACGTGTTCGGCTCGGGCACCGTCGTATCGAGATTCATGACGTCGGTCGCGGAGAGCACGCCATCGTAAAGACGTGATAGAGGATGGTGGCGATGACTTGAGATGCGCTACCGCAGCGGGAACAGGGTTATTTTAGGATGGCGACCACTTCGGTCTGAATTGGCTGGCCGGTGACCTGGATGTCTTTGTCGCCGATGTAAACATCGATCTCGGAGCGCACGCCAAATTTTCCTTCCTGATAAATCCCCGGCTCGATCGAGAAACAAACTCCGGGTACGATCCGGCGCGAATCGCGTGTTTCGAAATTGTCGATGTTCACGCCGTTGCCGTGCACTTCCTCGCCGATGGAATGGCCGGTGCGATGTGTGAACTGGTCGCCGTAACCGGCGCGTTTGATCACGCCGCGTGAAACATCATCCACCTCCGCGCCGCGAATCGGTTTGCCGGCGCGCACATTCTTGCGGACGAAGTCGACGGCGGAATCGCGCGCTTCTCGCACGATGTTGAAGATGCGCGTGTATTCCTCGGGAACGCTTTCGCCGACGTAACCGGTCCAGGTCTGATCGGTGAAAACTGCATCCGGTTTGCGCAGCTTCGATGCGAGATCGAGCAGCACGAAATCGCCGCGCTTGATCGGCAGCGCTTTGTCCTTTGTCGGCACGTAATGCGGATTGGCCGTGTTCGCGTTGACTGAAACGATCGCGTCATCGTGTTCGCTGCCCATTCCTTCCTCGTGCCAGCGGCGCAAAATGAATTGTTCGATATCGTACTCCGTCGTTGGCTCGTCAACGCGAATGCGGCGCGCAATTTCGCCAAATGCATCGAAGAAGATGCGATGCATGTTGTCGGAAGTTTCAATATGCATCTGCAATTGTTCGGGCGACCAGACTGCTTCGAATTGCTGCACGAGCTCGGCGCTGCTGACGATTTCCGCGCCTAACGAGCGAATTAGTTCGATCGTTCCGGCATCGACTCGTGACATGTAAGGGATGTCGTTCATCGGCGAATACTGCATCGCGATTCGTTTCGACTTGCCGGATTTTGTTCCCAGCATTTCGCGCAAACGCTGATGCAATTCCTGCCAGCCTCGATAAATGAGCTTTTTCCCGGGAAGCGAATCGAGTTTGAATTGCTCGATCGACATCACAACCTTCACCGGCTCGCCCGCCGCGGGGATGTAATAGAACCAGCGGCGCGACACCGCCATATCCTCATCCAGTTTCAGGACGCGGTAGGCGAGCGGATCGCTGTGGCGAAAATCGTAGAAGAGCCAGCCGTCCACTTTCTCCGCGCGCAAAGCCGCTTGAATTTTTGAAACACGTTCCGATGGAGTTTGTTGGGCGCGCATGAACGGGGCGAAGATGAAGCAAAGAGCAAATGTTGCGAAGAGAAAAAGGCGGACCGGACTCATGAGGATGTGACGTTACTCGCTCGCCGCGATCTTTAGCAACAGGAGACAACTCATTCGCCGACGTCCCACTCTTTCTACTGGCGGGGTCTGCTCTGCTTCGCCACGATGAGACATGTTTAAGACTCGCTACACCGCGCCGGGAGAGGCGCCTGGAGTGTTGAGGGTGGGCAAAGAAACCTCCAAAGAAGCGCCCGTCATTACCTTAATCGAGTTCGATGCAAAATTTCTCGAAGAACGCGTCGTAAGCGATTCGCGCGAACTTCTTTCACATCTCAACAACGAACGGGTCACCTGGATCAACATCGACGGGCTCGGCGACGTCGAAATTCTCCGCATGCTCGGCGAACGGTTTAACCTGCATCCGCTGGCGTTGGAAGACGTGCTCGATACCGGCCAGCGTCCGAAGGTCGAGCAGTACGGCGATTACCTCTTCATCGTCGCGCAGATGCTTTATCTCGATCAGGAAAAAGTCATGTGCGCGGAACAGGTGAGCATGTTTCTCGGCAAAACATTTCTGATCACGTTGCAGGAGGAAGCGGAGTTTGACGTGTTTGAACCGGTGCGTGCTCGCATCCGCGCCGGCGGCGGCCAGTTGCGCAAATCGCGAAGCGATTATCTGGCCTATGCACTGCTCGATTCAATCATCGATCATTACTATCCGGTCTTGGAATTGGTCGGGAAAAAGATCGATCAGATCGAAGACAACCTTGTCGAGAATCCACTGGCCAGGTCTGTCAGCGGCATGCAGGAAGATAAACGCATGCTGACCCAAATCCGGCGGTTGGTCTGGCCGCTGCGCGACGTCGTCAATTCGCTCCTGCACGACGAAAGCGGATTCGTTAGGTCAGGGACGAAAATTTTTCTGCGCGATTGTTACGATCACACTGTGCAGCTGATGGATTTGGTCGAGAGCTATCGCGATGTGCTCTCCGGCTTGATGGAGATCACCATTTCCAGCATCGGTCTGCGCACGAATGAGATCATGCGCGTGCTCACCGTCATCACGTCGATCTTCATCCCGCTCACTTTCATCGCGGGGGTTTACGGGATGAATTTTGCGCACATGCCTGAGCTTGCTCAACCGCACGGTTATTTTGTGTGCCTTTTGATCATGCTGCTGGTCGCGGTCGGCCAGATTCTTTATTTCAAAAAACGCGGCTGGCTCTGAGACCTCGCGCCACCGACTCGCGCCGCATTTGTGCAGAAAATCTTCCGGAGGGACGAGCTTCGGCTCGTCCTGGACATGCGGAAGCATGTCCCTCCGGCGGCCTACGCGATCCTGTGCACGCCTTCGATCAAGCGCTCGATCTCTTCTCTTGTGGTGTAACAAGCGCAACCCGCGCGGACGACTCCATCTTTCGCCCGGCCTAACCGCTCCATCACCGTCATGGCGTAGAAGTCGCCGTCCGAAGCAAAGATTCCGAGCGCGGCCAATTTGCGGGCAACTTCCGTCGGCGAAACGCCATTGACGGTAAATGCTAGAGTCGGCGTGCGCTCGGCTTCGGGCGACGGTCCGATACAAATTCACGCCGTGAATACTCGTTAGGCCATTCCAAAGTTGGGCGAGAAGTTCGGCAGCCGCGTTCATGAAGTCCGGCGAAGGCGGCGCGCAAACGTTCGCGTCGATTTGCGCCTGGTGCGAGCGAAGCCAGGAATTCAATCGCCGCGGCAGCGCCAACGATGCCTTCATGGTTTTGCGTGCCGGTCTCGGCGCGTTCCGGAGCGATATTCGGAGCCGGGATTAGTTTCGGAAAATCCAAGGATTCGAGACGCTCTTTTCTTCCCCACAAAATCCCAATGTGCGGACCGTAAAATTTGTAAGCGGAACAGCTGAGGAAATCGCAATCCCACGCACGCACATCGATCAGCTCGTGCGGCGCGTAGTGCACCGCGTCGACGAAAATCTCTGCGCCTAACGAGTGCGCCATTTCGACCGCACGCGGAATGTCATTGATCGTGCCCAGCGCATTAGAAGCCGCACCAATCGCGACCAGCTTTGTGCGCGCGCTGAGTTGTTGCGCAAAATCTTCCCAATCGAGCTGGCCAGTTTCCGGAATCATTTTCGCCATGCGCACTTTCACGCCACGCTCTTTTTCCAGCGCGCGCCACGGCGCGACATTTGCGTGATGATCCAACTCCGTGACGACGATCTCGTCGCCTTGCTGATATTCACGGCCCAGCGCACGCGCCAGATGGAAAGTCAGCGTCGTCATGTTCGCGCCGAACACGATCTCGTTAGGCGACGCGTTCAGAAAATCAGCGAGCGCTCGTCCTCGCGTCTTCAATGATCGCATCCGTTTCTTCGCTCGTCGGATAAGCCCAATGCGTATTCGCGTTGTGATGAAAAAGGTAATCGCTCATCGCCTCCACCACCGCGCGCGGAACCTGCGTGCCGCCGGGTCCGTCGAAATATGCAACGGGATGGCTGTTGTGAGTTCTTGTGAGAGCGGGAAATTGCTCTCGAATCTGAGCGACAGTTGCGATCGCTCGTGTTTCGCGCGCGATCATGCGTGGCCGGCGATGCCGAGTCGCTCCGCATCAGATGCGGAGAGCCTGAATCACATTTGCGATGACTTCGTCCAACGGCATTCCCAATTCCTCAGCGCCATGCAGGATATCTTCGCGATTCACCGCGCGCGCGAACGCCTTGTCTTTCATTTTCTTCTTCACCGAACTGACCTCAACGTCGTGCACGCTCTTGGACGGACGAACATATGCGACCGCCATGACGAATCCGCTCAGCTCATCCACCGCATAAAGCGTTTTCTCCATGAGCGACTCGCGGCCGACGCCGGAGTAACTCGCGTGCGAAAGAATCGCGCGGCAAACCTCGTCGCTCCATCCGTCCTTGCGCAACCAGTCCACGCCGACAAATGGATGACCCTCAGTCGCACTTTGGTCGAGATTCGGATGACGCTCGTAATCCATGTCGTGCAGCAGACCAACCGCTTCCCACAAATCCGCATCGGCGCCGCTCAGTTGCGCGAAATATTTCATGGAATCCGCGACCGCGTAGCAGTGTCGCCGTAAACTTTCCGATTGCACCCACTCGTGAAGAATTTCGAGCGCGCGATCTGCAAGTTCAGCCATATGAGTCGCGAAAACTGGCGCAGACGAACTCGATTGTCGAGTAATGTCGCGCATGCTCAGGCTGGATCGGCCGCTCCGCGGGCGATGCCAGGATAAAGTGCGCGCGAACGCGCGCCATTAAAACATCGAGCGCCGGAGGGCTCGATCCACCTTCGCCGTTGAGAATTGCGCCTCGCGCTTGATCCCTCTCCGCTCGCGACGGGCGGAGCGTCGAGAAACTTTGCCGTCACAGCTTTTTCCCGCGCGCCGAATATTCGATCAACTTCGCCAGTCGTCGGGCGCGCGTCTCTTCTTTCTTCGCGCTCATCACCCACCACATGATTACCTGGCGATAAGAAAGCGTTTGCGCTTGAAAGAATTTCCACGCGGCCGGCGACGACCGGATTTGTTTCTCTGCGCGTTTGTCCAGCTTCGTTCGTTTGCGATTCTCATATGAATACGTTCCCGATCGCTCCGGTGCGCGCTGCTCGAATGTTTTGATGCCGGCCGGATGCATGCGGTCCGCGCGCTTCAGTTCTTCGACGCGCCCGATGTTAATAATGCTCCAGTAGCTTATCGCCCGCCGCGGCGTGAATCGGATCATGTAACTCTCTGCGTCAATTCGTTTGCGAAGGCCGTCGATCCAGCCAAAGCACAACGCCTCATCCACCGACTCCGGCCATGTGATGCTCGGTCGCCCGGAATCCTTGCGATAAAATCCAACCCAAAGCTCCTGCGCGTCCGCGTGATTCTGTTCGAGCCACTCCCGGAACGTTGATGGTGATCGAAAGAACGTGATTTTCCTCTCATTCTTGTGATCGGATTTCCGCGAAGCCGGCATGACAGAAGTTTTCCGATTTTGTAAGGTCGATCAAGCACATGCGCTACGCGGCATTTCTTAGAGCAATCAACGTCGGCGGCAGGAACGTAAAGATGGAACAGTTGCGCCGGATTTTCGAATCAGCCGGCCTAACGAATGTCGAAACCGTGATTGCCAGCGGCAATGTCATTTTCGATTCGCGTTCCAAGAACAACAAGGCAATCGAGAAGAAGCTGCAGGCGAAATTGGAAGGCTCGCTCGGCTATACTGTCGCCACTTTCGTGAGGTCGATGGAAGAATTGTCAGCCATCGCCGAGCACAAACCGTTTCCAAAAATTCCGAAAACGGCCACGCTCTTCATCGCGTTCGCCACAGAAGCGCCGAGTTCAGCCACCCAAAAATTACTCCCGCAGCAAAGCAAGACCGACAAGTTTTCGTTCCGCGACAGCGAGATTTACTGGCTCTGCCTAACGAGATACAGCGACTCGAAATTTTCCGGACCAGTATTGGAAAAGATCCTGGGCATGCCGGTGACAGTGCGGAACGCGCGGACGATTGAGAAAATTGTACAGGGTTGTTGTGTGGCCTCAAAGCGGCGAGATTAAAATATGCCGGAACATAATCTGCGGACGAGTTCATGAGCGTGCAGTTTGTTCAGGAAGCCTGAAGGAATGTAACGGAGGAATTATGACTGACGCGCCGTGTTCTCACATCGCTGCAATCACTACGGTTCAACTTCCCGAGCGCCTCGAATGCTCCGAATGCGTGAAGATCGGCGGACAATGGGTGCATTTGCGAACCTGTCAGCAATGCGGCGTGACGTTGTGTTGCGACAATTCGCCTAACCGGCACGCGACCAAACACGCGCACGCCACCGGCCATCCCGTCATCGCATCCGCTCAGCCTAACGAGCGCTGGCTCTACTGCTACCCGGACGAGGCCTTCGCGGAATATTGACGCTGATCCGGTGAACGAGCGCGATTGGGCCCGGGACCTTTCGAATTATTTGCAGCAAAGTTTCCGCCGGCTTTGCGAAGTGCTCGGCCAATCGCGACCGGTCGGTGAGCTCCGCCCAAATCCGGCTCTCGGGGTCGAGGAAGCGAAGCATTTTTTGCTGGGAATGGAAAGCGGGCTCTTTTACTTCGATGAAAACGCACGTCTGCAAAGCGAATCGCTTTCCTATCCAGGCACAGATAATTCCAGCACAGAGCTTTGCCAGATTTTCGCGCTGAATCCGCCGCCACGCATCATTCGTGAAAGCATTTGCCAACTCGCGAGCGCTTCGGCGCTGGTTCTTGACCGCGGTTGGATGCCGAGTCAGATCAAGATGGGAACAGTCGGTCCGCTGGAATACGGCGTCGATATGATTGTCGAATCAGACGGCGGAGAACTTCTTGTCGGCGTCGAAGTCAAACGGAGCGTTCACGAATTAGAAAAGTTCCGGAATGATTTTCGGCAGTGTTGGATGCGTGGTGTGCATGCAAAAGCCGAGTGCGCATTTCAGCAGAACCACCGAATGCACGAGTATTGCGTCCGCCACAAGCCGCCCTATTTATGGATTGTCGCGCCCGAAGCGGATGTTTGTTACGAATTCACTTACAGGAGCGCCATGATCGAAATGAACGAGCTGGATACTCTTCCAGGGCGAAGTCATATTGAGTTTGGTGTGGAGTAGAGTGCAGCCTAACGAGAGCAGCAGTATTTCGGGTCCGGCAGGCACGGAGCGAGACGTGCTCCGGGCCAAGCAGGCTCTCGAGCGCAAGACGGAGGAACTGGCGCATTCGCTTTCCATGATGCGCGCGACTTTGGATTCGACGACCGATGCAATTGTTGCCACGGACAAGGCCGGCCGCGTCACCGGATTCAACCAGAAGCTGGTCGAGATGCTCGGTTCGTCACGCGAGTTTATCGAGTCGGCGGATGCGCAACAGCTGCGCGAAATGTTCAGCCGCCAGTTCAAGAATCCGGAGGAATTTATCATTCGCATCTGGGAGATCTATGCCGCGGCCCCGGCGGAGACTTTCGACATCCTCGAGTTTGCCGACGGGAGAATTTTCGAGCGCTACTCAAAAATGCAGTTGATCGAGAATCGTCCCGTCGGTCGGGTCTGGAGCTTTCCGCGACATTACTGAACGCCGGCATACGGAGGAAAATTTGCGCAAGGCGAAGATTGCTGCCGAGAGAGCGAGCAAGGCCAAAGATGATTTTCTCGCCATGCTGAGTCATGAGCTGCGCACGCCACTGACGCCGGCGCTGGCCGCGGCAAGCTATCTGGCGGAGCGCGAAAATTTACCGCCGGAATACCGCGAAGAAGTGAACGCGATCTGGCGAAACGTCGAACTTGAGGCGCGACTGATCGACGATTTGCTCGACATCACGCGAATCGCGCGCGGCAAAATTGAACTGCATCGTGAAGCGGTCGACGCGCACCGTCTGCTGCGCAATGTCGTAGAAATCGCGCACAAGGACATGCTCGACAAAAAAATCGAGCTCGTTCTCGAGCTGCACGCGTTGGCCAGTCACATCTGGGCCGATCCGGTGCGCGTTCAGCAGGTTTTTTGGAACGTCGTCAATAATGCGGTGAAATTTTCGAATCGCGAAGGGCGCATCACGATTCGAACGGCGAATGACGACGCGAAATTTGCAGTCGAGATTAGCGACACTGGTATCGGCATCGAGCCGGAACAGCAGGACCGGATTTTTCACGCATTCGAGCAGGCCGAAGTCTCTATCACACGGAAGTTTGGAGGGCTTGGTCTTGGCCTGACCATTTCAAGAACCCTGCTCGAGTTGCACGGCGGCACGATTGAAGTGCGCAGCAGCGGGAAAAATCTAGGCACGACTTTTCGGATGACGCTGGATTCCATCGCCGCACCGACAGCAGTATCGCCGGCGACGGGTAACGGCGAACCGAGGAGCGAGCGTAAGTTGCGCATACTCATGGTGGATGACGATGAGGACACGCGTGTGGTTCTCTCGCGCCTGCTGACAAAGTGCGGACATGAAATTGTCGCGGTGGAATCGGTTGAGGCAGCGCTGAAAAAACTAGAAGAACAATTCGATGCGCTCATCAGCGACATTGGTCTGCCGGATGGCAGCGGCTACGATCTTATGCGCGAAGTGAAACGGAAACAGTCGCTCAAGGGAATCGCCCTCAGTGGTTTTGGCGCGGAAGAAGATGTGCAACGGAGCAAAGAAGCTGGCTTCGATTATCACATGACAAAGCCGGTAAACTTCCAGGACCTGCGCGCGCTGCTGCGGCAGATTGGGTCAGGATAAACGGCGAGATTTACCTGGGCAACAGGATTAGCTGTGCGACTACCAGAATGACCCTCACCAGCCGCTTCGCGTCTTCCTCTCGGCGCTCCACCCGGTCGCGATCCGGGCCCTGGAGAGGACTGAGGTGAGGGCCAGCAGCGTTGCAATGACGCTGCGCACTCGATGTAGCCTAACCAGTAATTATTTTATCCCGATGACCATCGAGTCGGGGCCGATAAGGTGGTCGACACGCGTCTCGCGGAATCCGGCTTCACGCATCCATGACTGACAATCGGCCCCAGTGTAATCGAAGCCGCCGGGAGTTTCGATCAACATGTTGAGACTCATGAGCAAACCGAATGCGTTCTCGCGCCGCTCGTCATCGATCAACGCTTCATAGACGATGAGCGCACCCTTCGCCGGCAACGCGTCACAAGCCTTGCGCAGCAGCATCTTTTTTTCGTCGAGATTCCAGTCATGCAAAATGTGGCCCATCACCAGAACATCGGCCGTGGGGAGCGGATCGGTAAAAAAGCTGCCGGCGTGAAATTGCAAACGACTCGTTAGGCCGTTTTGGGCCACGTACTTCTCAAAAATCGGGCGCACCACTTCCAAATCAAAACCGCCGCCGTGTATGTGCGAATGGGCAAGCGCGATCTGAACCGGCAACGCGCCCTGCGCGCATCCAATATCGATCATCGTTTTGTAATCCTTCCACGGAAACTTTTGCGCCATCGCGATCGCCGCGCCCATGCTGATCCCAGTCATGCCGCTCAGGAATCCTTCCAGACTTTTTGGATCGGCATAGATCGCCTTGAACGGATCGCCGCCCTTCTTCGCTTCATTCTGTGGCTGGCCCGTGCGCAAGCCTTCCGTTAGCGCGCCCCAAAACGGATAGAGACGCGCGTTCGCCATTTCGAGAATCCCGCCGGCATAACTTGGTTTTGCGCGATCAAGAAACAGATCGGTCTCGGCGGTGTTGCGATATCTTCCGCCGGCATCGCGCTCGAGCATCTTCAAAGCCACAAGCGCGTCGAGAAAATCGCGCATACCGCGCGGATGAAGCTTGAGACGCTCGCGAATCGCGTCGGCCTCGAGCGGTCCTTTGGCCAGCTCGGTGAAGAGCCCGAGCTCGATTGCGCTCAACAAAGTCTTCGCGCCCCAAAATCCAAGGCCGAGCCGCATGATGTTTTCCGGAGTCAATTCGTTAGGCATAAATCAAATTGGAAAATAGCGGGACATTCGTTGAACATGATTTTGTCATGTCGAGCGGGAAAAACAAACCGCGGCAAAGTTTTGTCACATTGCGCCACTGCGTCTTCACCACGGTCGGGCAAGAAAGCATTTTTTCCGAAAGCGAATACTTTGCTTGTTTGCGTCGAACAGGGTCCGTGCCGAGATCGCTCCAACTCCCGTGCGCTCATTGCGTCGTTGCGTTCTATTGCGGTCATTCCGAGCGCAGCGAGGAATCCCGCGATTTCTGATTTCGTGAGGTCCCTCACTGCGTTCGGGATGACACGCGAGAGTGTTGCACGCAGATAGAGCCATCAAGGAGCGGCGATTTCCAAATCGCCGTTCTAAAACGCGGTCTTCAAAGCGCGGCATTCTACCAGCGAGAATTTGCTCGAACCGCCACATTTCGGCGCTCTGGAGAGCGCCGCTCCTTAGTAACTGCGACCGACGCGACGCTTTAAGAAGCTGGCAAGATTTTCCCCATCGCTTCACCGAAGCCAATTCGATAGCCGTCGCCTTCACACCAACCGGTAATCGTAAGGCGATCGCCGTCTTCAAGCCACTTGCGACTCTCACCGCCGGGAAGCTGGAGCGGGTTTGCACCGCGCCACGTGAGTTCCAGCATGCAGCCGCGCGAATCTTTGGTCGGCCCGCTGATCGTGCCGCTGGCGAGAAGATCGCCGGATTGAAGGTTGCAACCGTTGACTGTGTGATGCGCGAGTTGCTGCGAGATACTCCAGTAAAGGTTCTGGAAATTGGTGCGCGTGATGACTTGTGGCACAGCCATCCTGGCTGTGGCCAAGCTCGCTTCGAGTCGAATGTCGTATGTAAAGTCATTCGTTAGGCACAAATAGGGCAACGGCTCCGGATCCTGCGCCGGCAATGGTTTACGGAATGATTCGAGCGCTTCCAATGTCACGACCCATGGCGAGATCGTGGTGCAGAAATTTTTTGCGAGAAATGGCCCGAGCGGCTGGTATTCCCACGTCTGAATATCGCGCGCGCTCCAATCGTTCATAAGAACGAGGCCAAAAATGTGGTCGGCCGCCTGATCGATCGGCACAGGTTTGCCTAACGAGTTGGATGGGCCGATGAGAAACGCCATCTCCAGTTCGTAATCGAATGCTTTGGTCGGACCAAAGACAGGCGTGGCCGCATCCGGCGGTTTCGTTTGCCCGCGCGGACGTCGCACGTCGGTTCCGCTCGGCACGATGGAACTGGCGCGACCGTGATACGCCACCGGCAGCCATTTCCAATTCGGCATGAGCGCGTTCTCCGGCCCGCGCAACATGGTGCCGACATTGTGCGCGTGATGATATGACGAATAAAAATCGGTGTAATCACCAATGTGCGCCGGAAGCTCCATGATGACGTCCTTCTGTTTATGAAAGACGTGCTCGCGCAGATGGGCATTATCGCGCAGCGTCGGATTATCGGCGGCGAGCAATTCCTGGATCACTTCGCGCGCCTTGCGCCAGGCAGGCCGGCCGAGCGCGAGAAATTCGTTCAGCGAATTTTCGACAAAGACGCGCCCATGCTCGCTTTCGAATTCGCGCGATTTGAAATGGCCGTGACCTTCGAGAATCGAAAGATCGAGAACGTAATCTCCGATCGCGACACCGACGCGCGGGACACCGTTGCGCGGCCGGAAAACGCCAAAGGGAAGATTTTGAATCGGGAAATGCGATTCGGGCGCGACTTCGATGAAAGATGTAAGCGGCATATGAAAAGGTAGGGATGTTTCTCCGAAACGTCCCTTGAATTTGTCGGACGGCTCGGAGAGCCGTCCCTACCTGTTTGTTGCGACGGTCATCCGCCTTCGCCAAGCTACGGCATGACAGGTAGACCGCCGCTACAGAAAATTCAAGGCGCGCAAATCCTCGCGCGGTTCGTCGAAGCTGCAGCTGCCGAACGATGCGACAAATTTTCGGCGCGCTTTGATTTGGGCGGTTGTGATTTTCGATTCTCGCCAGGCGAAGGAATCGGCCGAGAAAGAAAACGAAGACGCATCTTCGTCTTCGAGCATTGCCGCGGTCTGTTTCTCATCCCAGTTGTGCTCGGCCGCGAGAACCGCCGCGCCGAGAACATTCAGAAATCCGTGCATTTTGGTTTTCACTTCGTCGCGGAACATCCGCACCGGATGGTGAAGACCGGCGGTAAACTTGATCGGAACGCGATGTTTCGCGGCAGCGACGAGCACGCGAGCGATTTGCGCCGAAGTCGGAAACGCATCCGCCGTCACGCCGCCCGTGCGTAATTTGAAGCCGATCGTCCGTTCAGGATTAGTTTCCGCAATTAACGCGATCGTTGCTTCGGCCTTGTCCGCGGGTGCTTCGAAAAAGGCAGGCAAACCTTCGAGAATGGATTGCGCGTCCTTCAGCAACTCCGCTTCAACATCGGGCGGAAATGGCATCTCAAGTTGTGTGATCGACAATATTGCGCCGTGCGCTCTTACAAGTGCACGCATCGTTTGCATCTGTTCGCTCAATGTCTCTCGAAAAGCGGATGCGTTATCAGTTTTCGCGCCGAGCGCGGAGATGCAGAGGGAATGTTTTTGATCGAACGCCGACAGATAATTTTTTGCTTCCTCAAATTTCGCGATCGGCAGGACAAATGAACCAAGCATCCAGGCATCGTCGGTGCGCGTGTAGCTCGCCTGATTCCGCATGGCCGGCTCGAGCGCGAGACTGCACGGCGGGAAAAGGCCGGCGTAATCGACCGACCGCGCAAGCAATGCCTGGAGTGATGCAACCGGCATGACGATTTGTTGGCGCGACGAGCCGTCGCGCCCTACCAGATTATGGGAAGAGACCGCGCGAGTGCTTGGCTTTCATCACGCGCTCAACACCAATCGCCATCGCGGCTGTGCGATGCGAAACCTTATGCGCCTTGGCACGACGAATAACCTGCGTGAAAGAATGCTCGAGGATGCGGAAAAGTTTGTCGGTCACTTCCGTTTCCGTCCACATGAAGGCCTGCAAACCCTGGACCCATTCAAAGTAGGAGACGATCACGCCGCCGGCGTTACACAAGATGTCGGGGATGACGAACACTTCGTCCCATCGTCCGTTAAGAATGAGATCGGCCTCGGGGGTAGTCGGGCCGTTGGCGCCTTCGGCGAGAATGCGGCATTGCAATTTCGCCGCATTTTTCTCAGTGATCACACGATCGACCGCACATGGTGCGAGCACATCGCATGGCATGGTCAGCATTTCGTTCGGGTCAATATGATCGTCCTGCGCGAATGCACGCAGATTTCCCTTTTTGATTACGTGCTGCTCCGCGGCCGCTACATCGATGCCTTTAGGATTGTATAGCGCCACGGTGGCATCGCTGATGCCGACAATTTTTACTCCGGTCTTGAGTGCGAGCGATAACGCCGCAACGGAACCGACGTTGCCAAATCCCTGCACGATCGCGGTGCATTTCTCGGGATTCATTTTCAACATGTCCATGGCGCGCTCGATGAGATACACAACGCCACGTCCAGTCGCTTCGCGCCGGCCCTCAGTCCCGCCGATCGAGACTGGCTTGCCGGTCACGATCTCATTCACGCAGTAACCTTGATAAACCGAATACGTGTCCATGAACCACGCCATCACTTGCTCGTTCGTGCCCATGTCGGGGCCCATGATGTCGGTGTGCGGACCGACAAACGGAATCATTTCCTGCATGTAACGGCGCGAGACGGCTTCCAGTTCGTTGCGCGAAAGTTTCGTCGGATCGCATGCGATACCGCCTTTTGCTCCGCCGTAGGGCAAATTCGCCAGCGCGCATTTCCAGCTCATCCACATCGCGAGCGCGGCGGTTTCGCCCATGGAAAGTGACGGCGCGAAACGCGTGCCGCCTTTCGTCGGTCCGAGAGTCAAATGATGCTGCACCCGATAACCCTGGAAAGTTTGTGTCGTTCCGTCGTCCATATGGACTGGAAGCGTGACGGCGACGGCGCGCTTCGGATACATGAGCCGATCGCGATCGTTGTGATCGATGTTCAGGTAATCGGCAATGACCGCGAATTGATCGCAGGCCATCTGAAATACGTCGTCGTGATAAATATTCATAAGAGCGCGCCCCGAACTTTAGATTATCCGGGCGGCGAATGCAGATGGTATTTGGGCGCGGTTCGGGCGGGCCGTCAAATCCAAGTTGCGCGCGCATGATGTCATCTCGAGCGAATGCCAGGGACCCCGCGAGGGATATTTGGCGTCGGCAAACCGGAAATATTCGTGAGGTCCTTCGCTTCGCTCAGGATGACAAAGAGCCACGCGGAAATGACTTGGTGAATTCGGGACGGCAGTCGTAACGTCCGTCTCAATTCCAACGGCCAAATGAAAATTGAAACACTCGCGGTTCACGCCGGTCACACGATTGATCCGACGACGGGCGCCGTCACTCCGCCCATTCACCTTTCGACCACGTTCGAACGCGATATCGACGGGAGTTATCCGCACGGTCACATGTACGCGCGGAACAGTAATCCGAACCGCGACGCGCTCGAGCGCGGAGTCGCAGCTTTGGAAGGCGGCGCAGCGGCCGCGGCTTTCGCCAGTGGTTCGGCCGCGACGTCGGCAATGTTTTCCATACTCGCGCCCGGCGATCACGTTCTCGCCCACACTGATGCGTATTACGGAACAACGCGGTTGTTGAAGGAACTATTTTTGCGCTGGGGATTGGAGGCGACGTTCGTCGACATGAGCGACCTGGACGCAGTGAAAAACGCGCTCCAGCCGAAGACGAAACTGGTGTGGATGGAGACGCCGTCGAATCCGCTTTTGAAGGTGGTCGACATCGCGGCCGTGAACGAGATCGTGCACAAAGGCGGCGCGATTAGCGTTTGCGACAACACCTGGGCGCCGATCATTCAGCAACCGCTCGCGCTCGGCACCGACTTCGTCATGCATTCGACCACGAAATATTTCGGCGGCCACTGCGACGTGATGGGTGGGATCATTGTCGCGAAGGAGGACAACGAGTTTTTCCAGCGGCTACGCTCGGCCCAGATTTCCGGCGGCGCCGTGCCTTCCCCATTCGATTGCTGGCTGGTCCTGCGCGGAATGCGAACACTGCCGTGGCGGATGAAGGCGCATTCGGAAAATGCGATGAAACTGGCGACCTACCTCGACGATTACCCGCGCATTAGCTCTGTGCATTATCCCGGCCTAACGACTAATCGCGCACACGAGATCGCGAAAAAACAGATGAGCGCGTTTGGCGGCATGCTCTCGGTGGAAATTCGCGGCGGCTTTCAGTCGGCCTTTTCTGTGCTGACGCGCCTGAAAATTTTCACGCGCGCGACCAGTCTCGGCGGCGTGGAAAGTCTCATTGAGCATCGCGCTTCCATCGAAGGTCCGGGCACAACCGCGCCGGAAGGATTGCTCCGCGTCTCGGTCGGTCTCGAGCATCCCGACGATCTGATCGATGATTTTGCGCAGGCAATGAGGTAATGTCCGCTCACCGAACCCCGAGAGCATTCGGGGTTGGGGTCAATCGGCCCTACCAAATCTTCGCCTAACGAGTGTGACGACGTCCTCCACTTCGGCGACGCGCAGCAAATAAGCGGTGCCGAAGAAAGCCCCGCCTGCCACGACGACCGTGATCGTTACCTCAATCGCCTTACGCCAGATGCGCAGATCCTGAAGCGAACGAAAGAAAAGCCACTGCGCGCCGAAGCAGACAAGTGCGAGCACCGCGCCCGCGACGCATGAGCTTCAGCAACGTCGCGAGTAAATTCGACGTTTCGAGATGCTTTGTGTGATTTCGCATCATCAGGTAGAGCAGGAGAAAATTCGTGATGGCGACCGCGCTGGTCGACAACGCGAGCCCCTGATGTCCCCATCCCAGTCGAAAGCGGAAGAACCAGTTCAATCCGAAGTTCACTGCGATCGAAAACAGACTAACGAGCATGGGAAGGTTGCGCTTGTTGATGGCGTAGAACGCCGGCGCCAAAACTTTCACGCCGGAATAACCGGCGAGACCAATGGCATAAAAGCGCAGCGCTGATGCTGTCTGTCGCGTCGCTTCCGCGGTGAAGCGTCCGTGTTGATAGATGAGGCTGATGATCGGCTCGGCGAGAATGATCAGGCCGATGGCAGACGGAATCGTAAGCAGTAGCACCAGTCGCAGTGAATGCGCAAGCGCGCCGCGAAATTCGACTGAGTTCCCGAGTGCGGCACTGCGCGAGACGAGCGGTAATGTCACGGTTGCGATCGCGACGCCAAAGAGACCGAGCGGCAACTGCATGAGGCGAAAGGCGATGTTGAGCCACGTCATGGGCCCATCGCCTAACGAGGAGGCGAAACCGCTGTTCACTGCCACGTTTACCTGGACAGCACTGGCCGCGATTGTCGCCGGCCCCATGAGCAAGAGAATGTTGCGCACGCCGGGATCGCGCCATTTGAAGTCAGGCCGAAATTTGAAACCGATGCGCACCAGCGACGGCACTTGCACGAGCAATTGCGCGAGACCTCCGACCAAAGTGCCGAGCGAAAGACCGATCAGTGCGCGACTGCCGAAATGCGGATCGAGCAGGTAACCAAATCCGGCCCCGCCGATAATCGAGCCGAGATTGAAGAAGCTCGATGCCATCGCTGGGACACCGAAGACATCTTTCGCATTCAACATTCCCATCAGCAGCGCGGCGAGCGAGACGAGAAGGATGAAGGGAAACATGATCCGCGTGAGCAGAATCGTGAGCTCGGCCTTGTCGGGAGCGAACCCGGGCGCGAGCACATGAATCACGCCCGGCGCAAAGATGATTCCGAACAGCGTGACCGTGCTCATGAAAACGATCGTGAGAGTGGCGACTTTGCTGGCGAGCCGCCACGCCGATTGGTCGCCCTCTTTCGCGATTCGGTGCGAGAAGGTGGTGACGAACGCCGTGGAAAGCGCGCCTTCAGCAAAAAGATCGCGCAACATATTCGGCGCACGGAACGCGGTCAGAAACGCGTCCATGTTTTTGCTCGCGCCGAAGAGCGAAGCGAAGACGACTTCCCGCAAAAGTCCGAGAATTCGGCTGCACAAAATCGCGATGCCCACGACGCCGGTCGCGCGTGTGCTCACCCGTCGGTTCTCAGACATGCGCGACAATGGAACAGTGAGTTACGAAAGCGCAAATCTCTGGGTAGCGCACACGTCTCGTGTGCTGGCGATGGCGTCTCGCTATCGCGAACTTTTTTTCTCCGCTTGCGTCGTTTAAGAAAGATTGTTCCGGCGAGACGCCGAAACCAACACGCGAGGCGCGTGCGCTACCCGGATTTCTTCGGCGCGAGGAAGCGCTGATACAGGAACGAAGCGACAATCAAAACGACGGCGACGCCGATGAATGCGCCGATGCGGTAGAGCTGATTCAGATTGCTCAAGTCGTGAATGAACAGTTTTGCCAGCGTAATCAGCAGAAGCGCCAGACCGGCCCAACGCACCGCGCCCATCTTTTGTTTCATGCCAATGATCAACAACGCAAATGCGAAAACGGCCCAGGCAATTGAATAGGTCATGTCACGCGCAAAATTTCCGGAAAAGGAAAATGTCAGCGTCGGACCGATGGAGAAATAATCGGCGATTTCGATATTGAGGAGGAGGAACGCGAGAATTGTGCCTAACGAATAAAGAATCCACGGCGCGAGACGTTCGAGCAAATTCTGACGCGGTTGGCCGAAGCGGCGCGCGCCAACAAGCGCACATACAGCCGTGATGCCGTAAGCGTAGAAAAACCAGTTCCAGATCCGTGTCGCGCTGCGTTTGTGATATTCGAGCACGGCGGGATTCAGCGCCAGCCTAACGAATGCAACGCAAAGCAGTCCGGCGCCGACCAGACGGAGGCCGCGATGCGGCACCTTGTGAAACAACAGGATCAGCGCAAGACCTTCGAGCGCCCAGCCGAGCGTGATCCATTCGTGATCGAACTGGATCGGAAAAATCAGACTAACGAATAGAAGCGCAGCGCCCCCCTGCCACGCCAGCCGCGCGTCACCGGAAGCCGGGTCGACTCCCCGTTTCTTGATCAAATAGAAAACGCCAAGCGCGTAGGGAATAATAAACAGCCCAGGCAGAATTCCATTTCGCAATTGCGGGTAAACGGCGAAAGCAACCTCGTAGATCAGCCAGAAATGGAGCGCACCGGAAATGGCGGAGACGGCCCACGGCAGTTGTTCGCTCTTCTGGGAGAAAAAAGCGAAACCGATAAAGATCAGCGCGAAGATGATATACCAGCCCAATGGAATCGCCGGATTTAGCGCGGAGAAATGCAGCGTATGCCACTCGCGTTGGACCGCCCAACTGCCGATCAGGGCGACCGCGCCGATCCAACTGATTCGGGAAACGATGGCGAGTCCGAGAAGAAGAGCAGCGAGCAAAAATGCGACCGCGAAAATCGGTGTTGGACTGAGGACCGGGAGTTTGGCGACCACCATGAGCAAAAGAAGGAACGGCATGGCGGCACCGAGCGCAGGGATGAGACGCTGCGATGCGTTCGCACCACTCGTTAGGCGTCGCACCAGGAACATCCCGGCCGAGAAGAAGAAAATGCCGACGCCCGCGGTTACGCTAAGGAATGCATCGAGATCATCGATCTGCGCCGAACCATTCATTACCCACAGGCCGGCGGCGACGACCGTGCCGAGAAGGGCGATGACGACATGCGGCGCGGACGCGTTTCGTAATGCGAGAACGAGCACGACGATGTTGATCAGGAAAACGCTGAGCCAGACGGCGGCGGAGTTTTGATCGCGCCAGACACAAAGCCAAATGAGGACGAGCGGAAGAAGCGGAACGAAACTTTGCGGACGCCACGCCGGTTTCCGGTCCGGCGCCGATTTCTGCCAGACGAGCGCACCGGCATGCAGCACAGCGAACAAAACGTAACTTCCAAGTCCGTACCACAAGAGTGCGGCATCGAGATATTCCGCCGTCCATCCAGCAAGCAGTCCAAAGACTGCGATGCCGGCGATCTCTGCGATCAGCAAAACGCCGGAGGCGATGGCGAGAACAACGAGGCCGAGGTCCGCGGCGAAGACAAAACCGAAAAGCGAAAGCGGAGTTCGTGACAGTGCGGGATAATCGCCCAGGATGTAGGCGGCGAAGCCTAACGAGGCAAATCCGCAAACCGCTGCCGCCCATGCCGCCCATTTTGCCGGGGCGGCATTTTTACGGCGGAGAAAAAAGACGAGCAGGAATTGCAATTCGAATACGAGGAAGATCGTGAATGCGATCGCGGCTTTCGGGACATGGAAGAAGCTGTCGACCCAGAGAAATTCCATGGAGACCGTTCCGAGTGCGGCGAGAAGGAGCAGATGATCCCAGCGTTTCCGCAACACGACGGCGGCCACTCCAGTATTGAGCAACGCGATGTAGCCGAACAATCCGAGCGGGTTGTCCTGCCCGGTCGACAATAAAATCGGAGTAAGAAATCCGCCGAGAAGACCGAGAATGACGACGACCTGCGCATTGAGAACGACGGCGAGAAAAAATGCCGCAATCGTAACGCACGACATGATAGCGAACGCCGGCGTTAACGAAATGAGTTTGTAAAACGTCTGCTGCCGCGAAAGATGTCGGCGTAGAGAACGAGAATGCCGGTAGCGCAAAGGCTTTGGCCTGGAACGCGAAAGTTTTTCCGCGTCGCTTTCCATCCGGTCGCAATCAATGCCAGGCCAATGAGTGCGCCGATGACGATGCGCATCCGCGGCGTGATGAGATTGTTCTCGAACGAATACTTAACGAGAAATACAACGCCGAGGAAAAAGACGAAGCCGCCGATCCAGGCGAAAAGTTTCACGCCCATGAATGCTTCCCAATCGATGGCGCGACGTTCTGGTTTGGGAAGGGACGGTGTTGGGCTCGTTAGGGGAACGGTCGCGACGGGCGGCGGCGCAGCCGGTTTCGCAACAGTCGCCGGCAACGGCGGCGGAGTTGCGCGCGGAATCGGCGTCGGAGCGGGAGCAGCTTCTTTTGGGATAACCGTTGGCACAATTGTCGGTGCTTTCGGTTGGCCGCTTTCGAGCGCGTTCAGTCGCTCACTCAATTTCTTCACCGTCCCTTCGAGCGTTCGCACTCTGCTCGCATTTGTGATGGAAAGAAGGATCGGAGCGATGAGCGCGATCAAACCGAACAGGACAAGAAAAGCGATCAATCCTTCCATTTAAATTATTCGTTAGGAGTGCGTTAGCGTGCTTGAACGCCGTTTAGAAAGCAAGAAGTCGCCCACATCCGGGGCGATGGAGGATTTTTTAAAGGCCGCTGGGGTGATCGATAAATTCCCAGGGTGTTTTGAATCTTTGCGAAAGATGTTCGCCGAATGCTCTTACGCCGAACGTCTCGGTCGCGTAATGACCGCCGATGAGCAAATTCAAGCCCAGCTCTTCCGCCGCCACCGCTGCCCAATGCGGCGCTTCGCCGGTGATAAAAGTATCGATGCCTTCGCGCGCCGCCGCATAAATTTCGCCGCCCGCTCCGCCGGTGACAATGCCGATACGGCGCGTTTGCGCCGGACCACCGCCGACACATTGCACATGATTATTGAGAACCTGCTCCAATCTTGTGGCGAGGTTGTCGCGGCTCACGCCGGCCATCACTTTTCGACCGATGGCAACGCCCTTGACGTCAAGGAAGGGTTGGGACTCGTGAAAGCCTAACGAGCGCGCAAGCAGGACGTTGTTGCCGAATTCCGGATGCAAATCGAGTGGAAGATGCGCGGCGTAAAGCGCAATTTCATTTCCGAGCGCGAGCCTCAACTGTCGATGCAACAGGCCGGTGACCGGTCGCAGTCCCGGCCAGAACATTCCGTGATGCACGAGCAGAAAACTGATGTGCCGCTCCGCTGCCGCCTGCAACGTCGCGCTCGAAGCATCCACAGCTGCACCGATCTTATCGACCATGCCGGAATTCTCGATCTGCAATCCATTCAAGGCATTTGGGTAATCCTCGATCTCGGCGATGCGCAGGTACTCGTCGGAATAGCGAACGATCTCAGGGAGCGAAACCATATTGGGAAGAAGTAAAACCTTAACCGGCTCGTCAAGAGGCGGCCGGTTTTAACGCAGCGTCCATGGCCGAAAGTAATCGAGCAGGATCAGCCGCGCGGAACTGCGTGAATTTTTGTAATCGCGCAGAACGCGCGGGAAGTCGGTCAGTGGGGCGAACACAAATCCGCGATCGAGCGATTCGAAAAAATTATCCTGATGACTTGGCAAGATGTAGCGCGGCCGCAATCGGCGAATTGCTTCGATGAAGCGCGCACGCGAATCCGGCAACGCAACTCCGAGAATGGCGAGATCGACCGGACCAATGTCGGCCGGCGGAAGGAGATCCGGTCGGCCGCCTGAATCGATGTAAATACGTTTTCCATTCGCTTCGATTAGAAACGCGAGCGGCTTCGCCACACACCCAATCCGAAGCGCGGCGCGGGGGACCGGGCCGTTTCTGATTGCCGGGAAATGGAACGCCGATTGGAAAAACGCGATCATGCAGTGCGGGCAGAGCACGAATTTTCCATGGGCCAACGCGGCGAACATCCCCCGCGCCCACGCCATCGGTTTTGGCGATGGGCACACCGGCGGCGATTGCAATTTCGACAGCGGTTTTCGACGCGATCAAACGCGCGCCAGTTTTCTGCATGATGACGGGGACATCGAAAAGATGATCGACGTGTCCGTGCGTAACGACGATGGCATCCGCACGTGACGCCAGATGCGTCATCGCATTATCAATGCGCTGCCGATTTGGTTCGATCGAATTCGCAAAAAGCATTTGCGACATTCCGATCCGGGAAAAATACGGATCGACGAGCAAAACGTGACCGCCGATTTCAAACTGGTAGCCGTTCGTTCCGAGATACGTAATTCGTAGTCCGATGTGATCGGATCGCGCGCCCGCAACATCAGCGACGACAAATTGCGCGTAACGACTCAGACCAGCGCCAAGCGATTGACCGATTAGAAGAAGAAAAAGCGCGGCGCGCAGAATTAACTTCCGCCAACAAAAAAGGGTCATCCTGAGCGAAGCGAAGGACCTCACGAACAATAACGCGCGTGGAAATTTGTGAGGTCCCTCGCTATTCGCTCGGGATGACATGCAAACGAGCGCGATTAGCTCGGGATGATCGCGCCCCAACGCCGCATGTTTTGAACGATTCAGAATTCTTGACGAATACGCAGGGGATGGGAACGATACAAGCACGGGAGGAAATTTTGGAATACACCGACGCACCACCAGCCGAGCCTCAGCCTAACGAAACACCAATGCCGCAGGTGAGGCCGGCGACACCGCCGCCCCATCGGAGGGCGCGGAAGGCAAGGCCAGCGATCTGGTGGCGATGTTGCTGAGCGTCATTCCGGGACTCGGTCATATTTATAAGGGACACAAACTTGTCGGCATCCTCTTAATTCTAGGCGCGCCGCTCGCCGTCGCTCTGTCCGCGCTGGCTGCGACGGCCACGGCCGGCTTCGGTCTCGGACTGATGGTCTTCTACTGGTTCGCCGCCGGCTTCCATGCGTATGCGATTTCCGATCGCGTGACGCCCGGAATCAGGGACGAAGGCGAACAGTACTAAGCTCCAAATCCCAAGCACCAAGCTCCAGAGAAGCTCCAATCTCCAATATTCAAACTGGATTCGCGCGCGCGGCAGGAGAATTTGAAGTTTGGTTATTGAAGTTTCCCTGGTGCTTGGGGTTTGGTGCTTGGTGCTTTTTCAGTCTCGCACCGCAGCATGAATTTCTTCGAGGATCGCCCGCATTCCGTAACGGAACTTCCAGTTCGGATAATGCTCCTGAAATCTGCGCACATCGCTGATCCACCAGATGTGATCGCCGATGCGGTTCGTTTCTTCGTAGCTCCACGATAATTTTTTTCCGCTGATCTCCTCGCACATCTGAATCGCTTCCAGCATCGAACAATTGCTGTGGCGGCTGCCGCCGATGTTGTAGACCTCCGCGACGCGCGGTGCGCGAATAAATTCCGCGAACGCTTCCACCAGATCAAAACTGTGAATATTATCGCGCACCTGTTTTCCCTTGTAACCGAAAACGCGATAGGGCCGGCCGCTCACCGCGCAGATCATGAGGTAGGAGAGGAAACCATGCAGCTCGGTGCCGGCGTGCGCCGGACCGGTCAGACAACCGCCACGAAAACAGACCGTCGGCATATTAAAATAGCGACCGTACTCCTGCACGAGAATGTCAGCGGCGGCTTTCGATGCGCCGAAGAGGGAATGCTTCGTGTAATCGATGCTCATCGTTTCCGAAATTCCCGGCTCGTATTCGTGGCCTTCGGCAATTTCCCAACGCAACGGCAGCTCACGGAGCGGCAGACGATTCGGTGTGTCGCCGTAGACTTTGTTCGTCGACGTAAAAACGAACGGCGCTTCCGGACAAAAATTTCGCGCCGCTTCGAGCAGATTCAGCGTGCCGTTGGCGTTAACGGTGAAATCGGTCTGCGGATCGCGCGCCGCCCAATCGTGCGAAGGTTGCGCCGCAGTATGGACGACGGCGCCAATCCGACCGCGATGTTGCTTGAACAAATCGGAGACCGCTGCGGCATCGCGAATGTCGACGTTATGATGTTCGTAATTGGGAACCGACTTGAGTAACTGGTCGCGCGTTTTTTTGGTCGACGCTTCCGTTCCGAAAAACTGCGCGCGCATGTCATTGTCGATGCCGAGCACGCGCATCCCCTCCTGCGCAAAATGCTTGACGGTTTCCGAACCGATCAACCCTGCGGATCCGGTGACGATGATGGTGTCAGTTTTTTGCACCTATTCCTTTTGCCCGATGATCCATGTGATCTTTCCATCGACCGGTTCCACGCGCGCGGCCGGAAAGGTCAGATCGCCACGCAGCACGCGCTCGATCAACTTCTCATCTTTGTTCGCGTTGACGAGAAAACAAATGTGTCGCGCGTGATTGATAAGCGGCAGCGTGAAAGTGAGCCGCCACGCGTTTAATTTTGGAACGAAGTTCGCCACAACGGTTCGCGCAGTTTCGTCTAATGCGGCCGTGCCGGGAAAAAGCGAAGCAGTGTGGCCGTCCGGACCGAGCCCGAGCAGAACAAGGTCGTGCCGATAAATTTTTTCGTCGCGCTGACGCGCAGCAAGCTGAAGACAATCCTCATATTCCTGCGCCGCCAGATGCGGATCGATTTCACCGCGCATGCGCGCGATGGAGCTCCCCGGAATTTTTGCCGGCAAAAAAAGCGATTCATTTGCCATGCGAAAATTGCTTTCCGAATCATCGGGCGGCACGCAGCGTTCATCACTGAACGTGAAATGAAATCTCTCCCATGGCTGCTTTTGCGCGATGCGGGCAAATTCAGTGTAAACCGGCCGCGGCGTATTTCCGCCGGAGAGCGCGATGCGAAACGCACCACGTTCCGCCAGTGACGTGCGTGCTTGCGCCAGAATAAACTGCGCCGCTTCCGGCGCGAAATTCTCGGCGTGGATGATTTCGCGGCTCATCTGATAGCTGAAAAAAAGCGCAGTGCTGAGACTTGATCAGATCGCGCAATGCGATCGGCCGCGCTTTTCGAGATAACGCTGATGGTATTCTTCGGCGCGATAAAATTTCGGCGCCGGCTCGATTTGTGTCACGATCGGGCTGCGAAACTTTCCGCTCTTTTCCAGTGCCGCTTTCGATGCTTCGGCTGCGGCCTGTTGTTCGGGCGAATGGTAGAAAATGACGGAACGATATTGCGTGCCGACATCGGGACCCTGCCGGTTCAGAGTCGTCGGATTATGATTGGCCCAGAAAACATCGAGCAGTTTTTCGTAACTAACGACAGAAGGGTCAAACTCGACCTGGACAACCTCGGCGTGTCCGGTTTCGTCCGTGCAGACATCTTCGTAGGTCGGATTTTCGGTGCTGCCTCCCGCATATCCAACCGCGGCGTCCGTCACGCCTTCGATGCTGCGAAAGGTTGATTCCACGCCCCAGAAGCAGCCCGCGCCAAAAGTCGCTTTCTCAGTTGCCATATCCTGGATGATGAAACGGGAACCACCCAGGTGCAACTCTCTGGCTGTTTCGCTTTCAAATTGTGGTCATCCCGAGCAAGTGCGAGCGACCTCACGAACAACCAAGCGTGCAGTAACGCGCGAGGTCCCTCGCATTCGCTCGGGATGACAAGCAGTTTGGGAGGCGGCGCGATATTTGTTATTGCCTAACGAGTCGAACGTGGTGATCGATATCTTCCCGTGTCAGCGGCGACAGTTCCTCGACCCAGACGAGCTCACAGGCGCCGTTGCCGGAATCGGTGCGCGAAAGCGAGCTGCGCCACGTGCCGATATTCGGCCCAGTTGCTTCCACCAGTTCCCCGCTCAAGTGAAAGAGCGAGCCGACACGTAAGGATTTGCATCGAGATGCGATTTCGCTCGTCGCCGGGATGATGTGCAGATTGGTTCCGTGCGAGATAATCTCCTCTTTCGCGATCGGCGGCGGGTTCCGGTATTCATACCAGAAAAAGCGCATGCTTTGCGAAATACTCAGGCGATCGAGCACAGCCTGATCTGACAACGGCCCCCACCCCACCGCGAGATCGACCGAAGCGAGCGCCGATTGCCGGTCCCAACGATAAATTTTTCGATGCAGCAACCGGGCATCGAGTGCGAAACGCGCAAGCGGCTTGAGGTGAAACGATCGGTAGTCAATCGGATCCGTCGAGTCCGGAAGCAGCGTTTGTTCCGGGTCCGAAGCAACCAACACGCCGGGCCCGTACGTAATTGGCCGATGCAAATACGCGTAGCCTCCCCAGACAAGGGCGATGGCGACGAGTGACGCGAAAAATTTCATTCCCGACGGAACGCCTAACGACTGTTCCGCTGTGTCGGAAGCAGCACGTTTGATGCTACGGAAAGGCAGCATCTTGTCATCCCGAGCGGATGCGAGGGACCTCACGAATTTTGCCCACGGTTTAGCAGCTCACCGCTGCACATTCAACGTGAGGTCCCTCGCATTCGCTCGGGATGACAAGGCAGAGTGGAGCGACGCTACATCACCATGCCACCGTCGACAGTGAGGACCTGGCCCGTGATATAGTTCGCTTCGGACGAAGCGAGAAATGCGACCGCTGCCGCGATATCATCCGGCTGGCCCAGCTTTGCGAGCGGAATTTTCGCCATGATGCTCTGCTTCACTTCTTCGGAAAGCGCACTCGTCATATCGGTGACAATAAATCCCGGCGCGACGGCGTTCACGGTAATACCGCGACTGGCCAGTTCGCGTGCGAGCGTTTTCGTTAGGCCAATGAGACCTGCCTTGCTCGCCGCATAATTCGCCTGGCCGGCATTACCCATCAACCCGCTAACTGAACTGATGTTGATGATGCGTCCGCTGCGCTGCTTGATCATCGAACGCATCACGGCCTGACAAAAATTAAATGCGCCTTTCAGGTTCGTATTGATCACGATATCCCAATCTTCAACCGACATGCGCATGCTCAAGGCGTCGCGCGTCACGCCGGCATTGTTGACGAGAACGTCGACTCGCCCGAAATCTTGCAGAATCTGCGCCGCGATTTTTTGCGTCGCGGCGTGGTCGGCTACATCAAGCGCGTACGCCTTGGCCGTGTCGGCCCGGAGCGCGTTAATCTCGTCCGCCGTCTTCTTCGCGTTCTCCGCAGTGCGACTGACGGACGCGACGCGTGCACCTTCACGCGCGAGCCGAAGCGCGATGGCATGACCAATCCCGCGCCCGGCCCCGGTAACGATTGCGACCTGATTTTCCAGCTTCATGGCAAGAGGTTAGCTTTATCCGAAAACATTCGAACAGAGAATTAGTTCGTAATAAAAACGCGACTTTAGCCGAACAAGATGCAAACCGCCGAACGGACGTTACAATTGCGGGCGATGCCGACCATGAAATGCCCTGCTTGCGGCGCTGTCCTGGATGCGCCGGCCGCAGCCTGTCCCGAATGCAGGTTCACTCTGCATCGCCTCGACCCGAAGTTCGGGACACTTCCGCTGCGCAATCGTTACCTGACCGATCGCGCGCAGGCTTTGAGCCTGGAAGAAGTCGCGCGACTGCGTGAATTACTGCAGCGGTTCGAAAACAGATTCCCGCAATCGCTCTTTTCCGTATTCGTGACGGACTTGCCGCCAGATACGAATGTCCGCGAATACGCATTCTGGCTCGCCAATCGCGCACATTTTAGCTCCGTCGAATCCGAAGCCGCGGACAATTTGGATCTACTTCTCGTCATCGACCCGGCGCATCACGCGGCCGCGCTCACTATCGGTTACGGTTTGGAGGAATTTGTTACCGAAGAGAACCTGCGCGATGCGCTTGCCGCTGCCGAAAACGCTTTGCGCCGCAATCAACTCGAACGCGCGATCAGGATTTGCGTCGTTCACATGACACGGCATTTATGCAAAGCGTCGCGGACAGCCGAGCGTGCACACAAATTTGGTGATCAGTTGAGCATAGAACAATGGTGAAAATTTCACGGCGTTTGCGCTTCTGCGCGCTGCTCGCATGCATTTTGATGACCGCTTCGAGCGCGTTCGCGCAAGGCGGCCGCCCGACATTCCAGCCCCGCTATGTTCCTGAGATTAGTCCGACACCGAGGCACCGGCCGGAACCGAAAGCGCCGACTCCACGTGTGCTCATTCTTGGCGCCGCTGCCCTCGCCGTTTCCGCCGCTGGTGTCATGCTTTATTTCGCGGTCAAAGCGTGGCGGGCCACGAATATTTTCGAGCGCAAATACCGTTTCCCGCGTGTGCGCTCGGCCGCGCTCCGGTTCGGTGGCAATCGGAGCGGCGGTGCCATGGCCGCAATCGAGCCGTCAAATCCAAAGAAGGAAACCTAACGAGCGAAAACCCGGAGAAAGGCGACCTCGAACGCGAGCGCTTCTTGAATGTTGCGGCTTAGATGATCGCGCAATTCTTCCAGTCGCCGTAGTCGGCGCAGAATTTCGGGTGTCGAAAGCTGCTCCGCCCACGATTTGGTTTCGTTCTTCGCCGCCGGTAAATCGCGATGCGAGAGGCCGGTGCTCGCGCGCAGAACATCCGACCACCAGAGAAAAAAAGTTTCCAGCAGACGCGCGCGCCTCTGCAGATAAAGACTTTCCGTCAGCGCCTTGTAATAACTTTCGCGCTCATCCAGCCAAGCGCCGTCGGTGGTATTGCGATAGCGCGTTTCATCGCGTTTTTGCGCGCTCTCATTTTCCTCCTGAATTTCCTCGCGAATTTTTCTCAGCAATGCCTGCACACCTTGCGTGAGTCGGTAGGCGCCCTGCACACCGCGCTCCTTTCCGCGCGAAGTTTCTCGCAGCAATTCAATCAGCTCGCGTTCCTCTTTTGTCGCATCGTGTGATTCTTTGCCAGCCAACGGAATCGCGATGCAACGCGACCGAATCGTATCGGGCAGCACTTCGGGCAGCGCACTCAAGAGCATGAGCAACGAATCCTTCGGCGGTTCTTCCAGCGTCTTCAGAAAAGCGTTCGCAGCCTGCGCGATCAATCGGTCCGCTTCGGAAATAATCACGATCTTGCGCAATCCTTCGCCCGCGCGCATCTGCAACGAATGCTCGAGCTCGCGGATTTGCGTGACCACAATCCGGCGCGACTTCGATTCCGGCGCGATGCGAATAATTCCCGCGCCATTTTGCGGATGCGTTTTGTTGACGAACCGCGCGAGATCGTCCGCCAGCGTTTGCTTCCCGCTTCCGGATGGGCCCGTGATCAAGTATGCATGCGCGAGCCGATTCTGTTTGTGCGCGCGTTGCAAATATTTCAGCGCAGTGTCGGACGAGAAGGCCATATCAGGTTTTTGCGGCGGCCAGTTGTGGGAAGCGCGATGAAGTTATCCGCCAGATTTCCTCCTCGATCCGTTCGACCGAGCGACTGCCGTCGATCAAAATCACGCGGTCAGGCTCGGCCTGCGCCAGGTTTTTGTACGCGTCGTGCACGGCCTCGTAAAATTCCGAGGGTTCCTGCTCCATGCGATCGGCCTTGACCGGCCGGACGCGGCGCAACATGCGGTCGCGGGCCGCCTCGACATCGAGATCGAGAACGAATGTAAGGTCAGGAACGCAGTCCCCGACGGCAAAGCGGTTCAGATCCTGCACGAACTTCGTTTCAAGTTTTCGCGCAACGCCTTGATAAACCGTCGTCGAATCAAAAAAACGATCGGAGATAACGCAGGTCCCGTGAGCGAGTGCCGGCTGGATCACTTCGCGCACCAGTTGACTGCGGCTCGCTTCAAATAAAAGCAACTCCGTCTCCGGCGTCATCGCGCTGTTGTGCGGCGCAAATTGCAGTAGCTCCCTGATCGTTTCACCGATGGGAGTGCCGCCCGGCTCACGCGTCACCAGAACCGGAACGCCTAACGAGTGTAGTCGCGCCGCCAGCCGCTTCGCCTGCGTGGATTTCCCGCAACCTTCGGAACCCTCGAATGTAATGAATGGCAGACGCGGCACAGCGCGATTTTGAAACAAGCAAGGACCATTGTCGAATTTACCTTCGAGCCAGCCGTCTTCCGAAGTTATGCCGCGTTCCGCGACGGTCTCCTCTCCCCGTGGGAGAGGATTAAGGTGAGGGCAAAGCGTTGTCCGAAAAGACCAGGCCCTCACTCTACCATCTCGGCATACGGGCAGTGCTTGGGGCGGAACATGCTCGCGGCGTGGAACGCCGGGCATTCTCCCTTCCTTGTTTCTGACTTATGCAGCCGCTAGATTTGCTTCGAGCATGAAAAACTTCTGGCTCGTGAAATCGGAACCGGGCGCCTATTCCTGGGATAATCTGGTCGCAGACGGCCTAACGAGTTGGACAGGTGTGCGCAATTTTACCGCGCGCAACAACCTTCGCGCCATGAGCAAGGGAGACGAAGTTTTCTTCTATCATAGTGTCACTGAGAAAGCGGTCGTCGGGATTGCCACCGTCCAGCGCACCGCCTATCCCGATCCGACCGCGAAGGAGGGCGACTGGAGCACGGTAGATCTTGTTCCGAAACGAAAACTCGCGCGGCCGGTTACTCTCGCCGACATCCGGGGAATTCGCGCGCTGAAAGACATCCCGCTCCTGCGTCAGTCGCGATTATCGGTGCAGCCGCTGCGCAAGGAGGATTTCGACCGCATTGTGCAAATGGCCGGAAACTGAATCTAATTTCGCGATGACCTCCGCCGCCACTACAATCTCGGAGATCCCAGCAGTTCCAGTGCGTTTGAACCAGGGCTCGGTCGTTGTGTCCGTCCACGATATTGCTCCTTCCACACGCGCGACCGCCGAGAAAATGATCGCGGAGTTGGGGCGACGCGGCGTTGCAACTTGTTCGCTTCTCGTTGTTCCGAATTATCGTCATGCCGGCACGATTGCGGCCGATCGCGAACTCCAGATCTGGTTGCGAGAATTGGAAGGTCGCGGACACGAAATTGTCATTCACGGATATTTTCACGAGCGACCGCGCCGTGAAAATGAGACCGCACGCGAAAAATTTCTGACGCGTTTTTACACAGACGATGAAGGCGAATTTTTCGATCTCCCATACGACGATGCGCTGAATCGAATCACGCTCGCGCGGGAAGAATTTCATTCGCTCGGGCTCGCGCCCCGCGGTTTCATTGCGCCGGCATGGCTCCTGAGCACGGAAGGCGAACGCGCGGCAAGAGATGCCGGCATCGACTACACGACACGTCTGACCACGGTGCGCGACTTGATGCGCGAGAGAAATGTTCACGCGCGTTCGCTCGTTTACAGCGTGCGCAATCAATGGCGGCGCACGACCAGCCTTGCCTGGAACGCCGCCTTGTTTATTGCGGCCAAGCAACACCAGCTCGTTAGGCTAAGCCTGCATCCTCCTGACTATTCGCACCGCGAAATTTGGAATCAGATTCTGCGATTCATCGACGAGCTTCTGGTTGGTCGCGTCGCAACAACCTATGCGGCCTGGATCGACGAACAGCGCGTTGGCGCAAATTTCCGGCCATGAACAGTCCGACAATTCCGCGCCAAAATTCCGGAGGGACATGCTTCTGCATTTCCTGGACGAGCAGAAGCTCGTCCCTCCGAGTGCGTGCGGATCGCGAACGTTCGGCAGACTAAAAAATGAGCCGTTGCGATCTTCATATTCATTCACGCTGCAGCGAGCGTTCGGAGGAATGGCTCTTCCGCCGTTTCGAATTCCCCGACAGCTACTCCGAGCCGCGCGATCTGCATCGGGAATTGAAAGGACGCGGGATGGATTTCGTTACCATCACGGATCACGATACGATCGCGGGTTGCCTCCAAATTGCCGATCTGCCCGACACGTTCCTCAGCGAACAAATCACGACCTACTTCCCCCAGGATCCCTGCAAAATAAATTTGCTGGCGTGGGGAATTTCCGAAGCGCAGCACAATGAAATAGCGAAACTGCGCGACAATATTTTCGATCTGCAGCGTTACCTGCAAAGCGAGCAGATCGTTCACGCAGTTGCGCATCCGCTTTACAGCATCAACGGCAAATTGGAGACGTCGCATCTCGAGCGACTCATTCTTCTCTTCAAACATTTCGAGGGCCTAAATGGTCTGCGCGATGCGCTTCTGAGCGAGCTGACACGCAATGTCTTCGGCAAATTAGCGCCGCAAAAAATCGACGAGCTGGCCAACAAACATAATCTTGCGCCCACTCATTCCGAGCCTTGGAAGAAAATTTTCACTGCCGGCTCGGACGATCACGGCGGAATGTTTGTCGCTTCTGCTTTTACCGAAACGCCCGCCGCCGCGACCGCCGCGGATTTTCTCGAACAGATTCGCGTGGGGAATTGCACCATCCACGGTCAGGGCGGAACTCCATTGCTTCTTTCCCACGGTTTTTACAACACGCTCTCGTGTTTCATTCAGGATCGGTTTACCGAAAATCTTGGGCCGGCCGCGCCGTTGCTGCGACAGATGTTTTCGCGCTTCATGGAGGGGAAGGATCCGACGGAGTTCACGCTGCGCGAAAAAGCGACGTTCGTCGCGCAGGGCGTGATGTCGGGAAAAATTTTCGAGCTGGCCAAGCCGGCCAACGTTTCGCTTTGGAAAGAACTCTCCAGCTCGTTCACTAAACCGGAAGTGAAGGAAATCCTCGCGCGCGAGATTGAAGGCGTGAACGAGCCGGAGCGCCGCACATTCCTAATGGCGAACCTCGTCTGTGAACAGCTCGCCTTCCGCCTGTTCGAGAAATTCATCCAGCAAATTCGCAGCGGAAACATCGTGGAAAGCATGCAGGCATTGAGCGGGATCGCGCCGTTGCTCGTGGTGCTCGCGCCTTACATCTATGGTTTCCACAGCCAGGCGCCGTCGCGAAAATGGCTGCGCAAGATTTGTCGCGATCTGATTGGCGAAATCCCGAAGCAACTCCAGAATCGCAAACGCGCGTGGTTCACCGACACGCTGGAAGACGTCAACGGTGTCGCCACCACCATTCGCAAAATGGCGCGCGAGGGCGCGGCCGCCGGAGAAGAACTGATCGTTGTCACCTCGCGCAAGGATTCACATATCGAAGACATCCCGTTGAAAAATTTCCGGCCAATCGGCGAATTCGAATTGCCGGAGTACGAATTGCAGAAGCTAAGCTTCCCGCCGTTCCTCCAGATTCTTGATTACATCCAGCGCGAACAATTCACTGAAATCATCATCAGCACGCCGGGGCCGATTGGTCTGAGCGGATTACTCGCGGCGAAGATGCTGAACCTGCAAACAAGCGGGATTTATCACACCGATTTTCCGCAGTACATCCGCATTCTGACCGAGGACCGCTTTCTCGAAAGTCTCGCCTGGAATTACATGCACTGGTTTTACGGCCAGTTCGACACCGTTTTTGTGAACTCCGAACAGTATCGCAAAAGCTGGGTCGATCGCGGTTTCGATCCGAAGAAGCTCAAGATTCTCCCGCGTGGACTCGACACCGATCTTTTCACGCCCGCGCATCGCGACGCAAACTTCTGGGAACGCCACGGCAGCAAGAACGGCGCGGTGCGTTTGCTCTACGTCGGCCGCATTTCGCGCGAAAAAGATCTCGACGTGCTCGCGGCTGCATTTCACCAGCTACGCGAGGAAGGTTTGCCGGTGAATTTGTTGATGGTTGGCCACGGACCTTACTCGCAGGCGCTGGCCGAGAATCTGCCCGAAGCAATCTTTACCGGTTACCTGGAAGGCGAGGAGCTGGCGAAAGCCTACGCTTCTTCCGACATATTCGTTTTCCCGAGCACGACCGACACTTTTGGTAACGTCATCATCGAGGCGCAGGCGTGCGGATTGCCGGTAATTGTTTCCGATCTCGGCGGACCAAAAGAACTCGTTAGTCATGGTCTCGATGGTTTGATTACGAAATCGCACAACGTTGAAGATTTCACGAAAGCGATCCGCACCCTCGTGAACGACCCGCAATTGCGTGCCGATATGGCGAAGAATGCGCGCCAACGCGTCGTCGATCGCAGCTGGCCGAGCGCCTTCCGTAAATTCTGGGCGGCGACGGAACTCTAACGGTAGGCGCAATCAGTTGCTTTTGAAACTTGGCGGCTTAAAGCCGTCAAGTTTACGGCCAATCGAACTTCTCGTTAGGCAAGCGTTGCCGGCGGCGCTGGTGGCAATGGCGGCGGCTGCGTCTCGAGTGATGGCGCCATTCCGTTCCACACGTCGTACTCATTGCCGAATTGTCGCAGGAAAAACAACTTGAACGCGAACAGACAGACAAGCACCGGCAGCAGAAGCACCGAACTGATATATGGAAGCCCACCGATGCAACACGTCGCGCACGTCACCACAGTGCTCAGCACAGCGAACCCTAGAAACAGCACAATGCTGAAAAGAATCAGCAGAACGAACGCGCCCAGGTGATTCGTCACCAGCCGCACTACTTGCCCGAACGCATCAAATGCCCCGCAGCGTTGCCGATACATCACCGGCACCATGAAGTGCGTCACAACTGCAAGGAAGATAACGAAAACAAACCAGAGCAAGCCCACGCAACCGATCGCAATTCCACCGCCCAGCCCCGGCCCGGCATGGGCGCGGCCATGAGCGAAAATTCCAAGAGGAACGAGAATAATCAGCGCGAGCAGTACGAAGATCAGGACCGACGCAAAGCCAATCGCGAGCGTAAAGAGAAAGAAGCTGTTGCCTTCGCGCCGAAATTCATGCCACGGATCGACGATAGCGGCGCGGTTTTTCACCACGCAGTCGGTAAAGACAAAGCGCCCTCGGCACACAACCCACATCAGTACCAGGATCAACACAACTAGCAGTACAGCCGCGACAATGATCCCGGCCATCCACCACGGCCCGAGATCGGACCAGTTAAAATGCGTGGCAGCTGGCTGCGCATGCATGTCCTTGAAAGCTCGGGGATTAAAATTGCCGCTGAAGCCGCCGCCCGAATTGCCGGCGATAAACGCCGCAAATCCCAGCACCAGCCACTTTTTCAAATCGAATGGCCGAAACAGAACCCGCTTCATCCATTCGAATGCGTCGCCAAAAGGCTGAAAGATTTCGATCCTGGTCTGTCCGCCGTTCATTGGCCTGCATTTGAGAATTTTTCGCCCGCGAAAGCAAGTGCGCTGTCGCGGTAAGCATGCAGGTCGGGGCCGTCGAGACAATCAGACGTTCGTTAGGCGACCCAGCGTGGCGCTGGCGCGCGATCGTTAGGGTACGACAAACAAGCCAATTGTTTTCCCATAGAATAACCCATGGCCCCGAATCGTCGGAGAGGGCGCAGACGCCCTTCGTAGCTGTCAACCGAGCCGTTTTTCATGGCGAAAACGATCAAAATAAGAATTAGCATTTAACGACGTTATATATTAAACAATGCATAGACTACGATGATTTATAAGTGAAAATGCGAGCATCAGAAGGCGAACGATTCTGAGTCGTCATATGCCAGCGCGCTCAATCCAGGTCGATGATGAAGTCTGGGCCGCAGTCGTCGGACGCATTAATGGTTTCGATCTGACCCCGAACGAAATATTGCGCCAACTATTTGGAATAACATCGCCGTCGCACACCTTGCCACTGGCAGAGCTCGAAGGAGCCACGCCTCGTGTTCACACAGAACAGACGCTGAGCGATTTTCTTAACTACGAGCAGTTCCAGCAACTTAACTGCGCAGTCGATCGCTTCCTGGCGCTTCTTGGCTGGCTCTACTTAAAGCATCCGCAACAGTTTTTGCCCGCCGCGCTCTGTTTTAAGGGACGCAAGCGATGCTATTTCGCTCTTTCTCCAAAAGACATTCTCAAGAGTGGCAAGAGCATCGGAGTGCGACGCATTCCGCACACGCCTTACTGGGCGCTTACTACCCTTGATAACAAATCCAAACGTCGAGTCATTGAACACATCCTTCGAACCGTGGGTTATTCGAGCGCGGAAATTTCTGCTGCGCTCGCGGAATTCCCGCGTCCGCAGATCCAGAATAACGGCAACCATCTGTCAAAGCTCGAGTCTCGCAGAGCATGAAATACCTCACGCTACTCATCCCTACTGTCCTTTCGCTCACGTTACTCTGGTGGAATGGCCATCTCTTCTGGATGTTCTGGCTAGTCGCAGCAATCGCCGCGCTTACCTGGATTTGCGTTAAGGCAAGGTCGTCGTCCTGCATCGTCGCTCTTAGCCCGTATAGCTACTCGCAAACCTCGTGTCGGCGGATCCCAAGCGACTTGCTCCCCGATCGTCAATAACTGTCCTTTCCCTCGAAGTGCAGCGATGGTCTCCGCCGGTCGGATTTAAAAAGTCGTAACTCGCAATTGACCTAACAAATGACTCGTTAGGTCTAACTGACCACTCCGGCTAATTTTTGGAACTTGGAATCGTTGCGTAACCGGTCCCATTCGCGCTCGACGCGCAGCATCCCGCGTGTAGGTCCGTTTGGAACATCGAGTAACGGCGTTAACTCCTGTAACGCCAGCTCCTGCTCACCAAGTTGCGCATAGACGACGGCAAGATTGGTGGCAATGGCCGGACCATCGAAGGCATCGTGAGATATCGGCAGCAATTGGACCGCGCGTCTTCCTGCGCTAATCGCCTCATCCTTGCGCCCCAGCGCAGCATCTACGAGCGCAAGCATGATGTTCGTCTTGGCATCGTCCGGCCACTGCTTCAAATCCGCCTGCACCGTCTCGCGCGTCTTCGCGAACGCTCGCTGCGCCGCTTCGTCATTCCCCTCCCCGCGCGCAATCAGTCCCGCGAACCACGTGCGCGGAAAACTGTAGCCATCAATGGAGGATGCCATTCCTCCGAGACCCGCGTCATTCAACAAATCCCGCGTCGATGTCTCGAGCCAGTGGCGCGCGCCCTCATAGTCGCGTTCCATCAGGTTCAGGCGAATGCCGACTGTGGTAACGGCGCCGCCCGGATCGAAATCGCGCGGAAGATTTTTCAACGCGGCACAGAGCGCTCTGATGTTGCCATCTCGTTTCAACTCGATGGCCCCGTGTGCGAGTGAAAAGAGGCGGGCCTGCGGATTATTCGTTAGGCCTTCGGCAAATATCTTCGCCGCCTCGTCGAATCGGCATAACGACAAATAGGTTTCGGCCAGGTTCCAGATTACCGCCGGGTTATGCGGATCGAGCTGACGCGCGCGCTCGAAGTTCGCCACCGCATCCTCCCAACGTCCCTGGCGACGGTCGACGGCCGCGATGCCGTCCCAAACCTCGGCATCGTTAGGAGTAGCGCGCAAGGCTATGGCGAGCTCCCCATGAGCGCGTTCGTAGTCTCGATAGCCGTAATAGTAATGGTAGGCGAGCGCGAGGTGAGCATCGCCAAGCTCGGGATGAAGACGCAAAGCGGTGTCGACCGCTGCCCGCGCCTTTTCGAGGCGGGCAGGCGTCTTATCAAAGCCGAACCAATAAAGTTCGTCGTGAAAGCGCGATGCCAGACTATAGGCCAGCGCAAATTGCGAATCGCGCATGATCGCCTGACCGAGAAGTTGCAGCGCTTTCTCGCCGTTTTCCCGCGGGTCGCCCGCGCCGCTCCAGCGAAATAGATCGCGCGCGCGCAAATAAAGATCGTACGCATCCAGGTGCGCGGTGGGATGCATCTGCATGCTCTCTTTTTCGCGCGGCGACAAATTTGCCTGCAACGCGGTCGCGATTTTTTCGGCAAGCTCGCTTTGCAACGCGAAAAGATCAGTCGCTTCGCGATCGAAAGTATCTGCCCAGATGTGGGCATCGGTCCGCGCATTGATAAGCTGCGCGTTGATGCGCACGCGGTTACCGGCACGTCGCACCGTGCCTTCCAGAATGTGCGCGACGCCAAGCGCAAGACCGATTTCGCGGAGGTTGCGCTCGCCGCCGCGATATTGCCGCACCGAGGTACGACTGATCACCTTCAAATCAGCGATCTTCGCCAGGTTCGACAAGATGTCGTCCTGCACTCCATCCGCGAAGTAGGCGTTCTCCCTGTCATCGCTGAGATTTTCGAATGGAAGGACGGCGATGCTTTTGTCGGGAATCTTTGCCGCTGATGTCTTTTCCGGAGCGACGTCGTCCGTTCGTCTGATTCCTTGCGGCGTAATGTCGAAAGCCCATGCCAGAACGAGCGCGACGGGAAATCCGATCACAATCAAAACAATGACGAGGCGAACAACCCAGTTTGGGATTTCGAGAAACGGAAAGGTCTGCGTGGCGATTTGAATGACCAGCCAGGCCACGACGGCATACGCGACCGCGACCCGGTAAACTTTGCGCCGCTTGAGCTCGCCAAAGAAATTCCGCATGACCTAACCGATGTAGCGGCGGTCTGCAGCAGCCGCAAATTCCGGCACTGAGCATTCTGCCGGTCCTCAAACATCGCATTACTAACAACCTTCAAGGAGCGGCGACTTCCAAGTCGCCGAAATAAACAAGGGCGATTTAGAAATCGCCCCTCCTTGAGGTCTTAGCCTAACTCAACGGTTCAACGAACCACATCGCCATATTTGCTCGCGTTCGTTAAGCGTGAAATATGGACCGGCACATGCAGCACTCAACAACCGACCGCGCGGAAGAACGCTCGGGACTCATCGCCGGCCTCGCCGCGTTCATCACGTGGGGCCTGGTTCCGGTTTATTGGAAGCTACTCAAGGCGGTGCCGGCTCAGGAGATTCTCGCGCATCGATTCGTCTGGACCAGCCTTTTCCTCATTCTACTGATTAGCTGGCAACGGCGCTGGAGCGAGGTGCGCGAATCCGCGCGTTCGGCAAAAGCGATGCTTTATTGCCTAACGAGTGGAACTGCGATCGCGATCAACTGGTTCTTCTTCATCTGGGCCGTGAACGCGGGGCACATTATCGAAACCAGTCTCGGTTATTTTATGACCCCGCTCGTCAACGTTCTTTTCGGTGCAATGTTTTTGCGCGAACGGCTCAGCCGGGTGCAACTGATCTCGGTCGCACTCGCGACCGCGGCGGTCTTGAACCTCACCTTTCGCTACGGGCGCTTCCCCTGGATCGCGCTCGTCCTTTGTTTCAGTTTCGGGGTTTACGGTCTGCTTCGAAAAAAATCCGGCACGCGCGCGATACCGGGATTGTTTTTTGAAACGATGGCGATCGTGCCCATCGCGATCATTTATCTTTTGATTCTGCAGAAACGCGGCGATCTCATCTTCGCTCAGAAGTTTTCCCTCGCATTTCTGCTCATCATCTCAGGCGTGGTCACTGGTCTACCGCTCGTCTGGTTTGGACATGCCGCGCGTCATCTGCGCCTAACGACTGTCGGCTTTCTGCAATATCTTTCTCCGAGCTGCACATTTTTTCTCGGTGTTTTTGCCTACCATGAAAACTTCACCCGCATGCATCTCATCACCTTCTGTCTGATCTGGATTGCGCTGGCCATCTTTACGATCGACGCGATCTGGCGCTGGCGATCTGTTCCCGAGTCCGCGACGGCGCTGGCGCGCCCTGCGTAGCGCGGTTTGCGCCCACCTCGCCGCGCGCCTAACGTGGGCCGCGGTGAGAGAAGACGATTTCCATTACGCAATCGAAAACACTGAGGTCATTGTCGCGCCCGAACAAAAGATCGCGACCTTTGGCAGCACCAGTTTCAATTTCTATCTCATTTCCGAATTGATGGACCGCGTCGATCAGGTCCGTGTGCGCAATGGAAAGATTCATGCGGAACGCCCGCAGATCCTCGCCCCGGAACATTACTGTCGTTTGTTGCTCGAAGGTTTCGGCGACAAAGCAGAACGTTACGTCGAGCAGTTGCGCGAACGCGCGCGCCAGATCGCAGTGCTGCGTTATGGATTCCAATTCCGCAAAACTGATGTCACGGAGAGAACGCTGCGTGATTCGGTTAGTGCTGTCATCGCGCGCACGAAATCGCAGGTTGAACATTCCTCCGAGCCGCTCAGCGCCGTGATTCACGGCGTCGATGATGCATGGGAAGTTTGCTTGCTCAAGTTCACCATCGATATGATCGAACGTTCCTCCGGAGGAAATATCGGCGATATGCGCAAGCGCGGCTTGCTGTAGCCACGGTGCTCAGTCGCCGTGGTCGCCGTCGCCCCGACAGAGCGGGGCGGCTACATCTGATAGCGGCGCATCAGTTTGAAAAAGCGAACCGTGTCGCGCACGGGATGAATGCTGCTCACTTCATCGCAATAGACGGTCGTGATCGGGACCGAGTCGATGCGGCAACCGTTGCGACTCGCGATGATTAACATTTCCGTCTCGTAGTCGAATCGATTGGCGCCGCCGAGAACGTCCGGAATCAAGTCGCGATGCATCATGCGAAAACCGCATTGCGTATCGGGAATTTTCTGTCCACAAACGCGGCTGATCTTGCGGCTCATGTAACGATTGACGATACGCCTAACGAGTGGCATGCGGGTAACGTCGTTCATCCGATTACCGACGATGAGTTTCGGCGCTTCCGGCGAAAAAGCGGCCGCGACAAAGCGCTCAATCTCTTCCGGCCGATGTTGACCATCGGCATCGAGGATGACGACAAACTGCAATCCGCGATCGAGCCAGTGCCGCAGGCCGGTCTTGATCGCTTCGCCCTTGCCGCGATTCTCGGAATGAATGGCGACCTCGGCGCCCGCTTCGCGCGCGCGCTTATGGGTTTCATCATCCGAGCCGTCATCGATTACAAGAACATGATCGAGTTGGACCCGCGTTCGTTGCACAACATCCGCAACATGTCTCTCCTCGCGATAAGCGGGAATGATTGCGGCGATGGATCGTCGATCGCCGGCGGACTCCATTTCTTAGCGGACGACGGGATGGAAGTCGGCAGCGTGATACGAGCTGCGCACCAGTGGCCCGGAAGCGACGTGCGCAAAACCCTTGGCGCGCGCGATCTCACCGTAGGATTCGAATCGTTCCGGCGTGACGAACTCGACTACCGGCAAATGCTGCGGTGTCGGACGCAAATATTGGCCGAGGGTCAAAACCTGACAGCCGACATCGCGCAGGTCGTCCATCGTCTGAAAAAGTTCCGGCTCGGTTTCGCCGAGGCCGAGCATGACGCCGCTCTTGGTTACGACGTTCGGTGCAAGCTCTTTCGCGCGGTGCAATACACGGAGGGATGTTCGATATTTCGCGCGTGACCTAACGAGTGGTGTCAATCGCTCCACCGTTTCCATGTTGTGATTGAAGATATCGGGACCAGCGTTGAGCACGATTTCAATACACCAATCCTGTGCGTGAAAATCGGGAACCAGCACTTCGATGATGATCGAGGGATCCATTTCACGAATGGCCGCGATCGTCCGAGCAAAATGATTTGCTCCGCCATCTTTCAAATCGTCGCGCGCCACCGCCGTGATCACGACGTGTTTCAATTTCATCCGACGCACCGCTTCGGCAACGCGTTGCGGTTCGTCTTCCTCAAGGGCAAATGGTTTCGCGGTCGACACCGCGCAAAAACCGCAGGCGCGCGTACACCGATCGCCTGCGATCATCATCGTCGCCGTGCCCTGGCTCCAGCACTCCCAGCGATTCGGACAGTGCGCGCTTTCGCAGACGGTATGCAATCGCAAATCAGAAATGAGCGCTTTGGTGGAAAAGAAAACCGGATTGGAGGGCAGACGTACCTTGATCCATGGCGGCTTGGTCGCCTGGTGCAAAGACGGATCGATTTTCGCGCAGGACATCGCTGGGAGATTAGTCAGCGCGCATTGGAAAAGCAAACCGCGTGCGGGAAACCAAATTGCGCACTAGAAAAGCAAACTCCACATGTTGTCATCCCGAGCGCAAGCGAGGGACCTCACGTCAACACCAGCGATCACACAAGGAAGGTTGCGTGACCAGTTGCCTGGCGAGAGGTCCCTCGCTTGCGCTCGGGATGACAATGGGGAAGCTACAACTTCGTGCGACCGGATAGCGCTTGATAAAGCGTCAATTCGTCGGCCGATTCCAAACCACCGCCAGCTGGTAACCCGTGCGCGATGCGAGTAAGCGTGATCGATTTATCTTTCAGCAGCTCGACCAGATAGTTTGTCGTCGCCTCTCCTTCGACATCGGCTGCCAGCGCGAAAATGATCTCGGAAAATTTCTCGGCCTCGACGCGATCGAGCAGTTCCTTGATGCGCAAATCTTCCGGGCCAACATGATCGAGCGGCGAGATGCGGCCGCCTAACGAGTGGTAACGACCGCGAAACGCGCTCGTCTTTTCCAAGGGCAGAATGTCAGTCGCCTGTTCCACGACACAGAGCAGATCGACACTTCTTGAGGCATCAGCGCAAATCTCGCAGATGTCATCCGTGGTAAAAAATCCGCAGCGTTGACAGGGCTGCACCGTGGCTCGCGTCTCGGTAATGGCACGCGCGATTTCCTGCGGCTGTGGGCCGCGCGCCTGCACGATCCAGAGCGCGATGCGTTCGGCTGAACGCGGACCGACCCCGGGCATCTGACGCAGCTGCGCGATAAGATCGCGGATTGCGGCCGGGTATTCGGTCCTCCTCAAGTGGGCAGCTCTCCGGGAGTCGGCGATGCCTCCGGTTAAACGCAACACGAGTGGCTCGAGCCGGCGCAGATACAGTTGCAACGGTGCGTCTTCATGACCGTTGTCGCCCCAGGACTTTTGGAATGCGGTGTAGGCCTCTTCCCAGCGTCGCTCGCGATAATAAACAACACCGCTCCAGAAATTATCCCGCCGTTCGACGTCTTCGGGCTTCGCACTCTTCGTCAGCGACAAAAGTTCGTAAATTTCAAAGCGCTCACGCGAGGTTGCGCCACCGAGAAAATCGATGGGTCGCGCCACGGTTGCTTTCTCCGCGAGCTCGAACGTTCGCGGTCCAAGCAAAATGCGCGAACCGTAAATGCGATTCGCAATGCAGAAACGTCGCGCCAATTCCAGCGGTTCGCCCATCGGCACAATTTCGGTGTGATGATTGTTCTGCAGACGCGCTGCGACAATTGTTCCTGAACTCAACCCGAGATGCAGATCGCATTTGGCAAAAACGTTGTCGGCGGATTTACGCAGTTCGCCAAAAGCCTTCTGCAATTCCAGCGCGGCGCCGGACGCGATCTCGGCGTGGTTCTCGTCATCGACCGGAAATCCAAAAATCGCCGCCACCCCCTCGCCATCCGCCGATTGAATATAGGCGCCTTGTTTGAGAAACACATCGGTGGCGAAGCGCACGAAACCGTCGAGCATCGCTGCCATTTCCTCCGGGGGAAAATCTTCCGCCAGCTCATGTTTGTTCGCGATATCGCTGACTACAACTGTCGCTTCATGACTCGTCGCGCGTGATTCGAGAGGAAAATCCGCGCCGATAACTTTTTCGAGCTGCTGGGGCGAGACATGCGCGGAAAACATATGAGCAGCGACGCGTGCGCGGCTTCCCCGCGCGACCAGATAATAAACACTGGCAAGAAGAAAACTGCCGGCAATGGCCAGAATGGACGGCAGCGGTTGGAAGAAAACGCGATAAAGCGCCCAGATCAATGTAATGCCGACGAGCTCCAGCAAAAGAACGGGAACAAGCCACCACGCCCAGCCGCGCGGCGCGCCTTCCACCGTTATCCACGCCACGCCAAACGCCAAAATCGTAATGAAGAAATATTGCCAGTGATTCGCGATCAGCACCGTGATGTTGCTGTGGCGCATGATGAGATCGGTGACGGCAAACTCGATGCGAAACAAAATCCCATAGGCCTGCAAGGCGCACAGAATGCCCGCGACAATTGACCCGATGATAACGCTGACGATGATCGATCGTTTCATGCGCGGCGGATTAAGCCGGCTTCTTTTCGCCGGCCATGGCGGGGTAATAGGAATTCACAACGAGCGCACTCAGAAATTTGTCCGGCGCATCAATGGCAGTCCGGTCCAAAACGAAACTCTTCGTCGCATTATTTTTTTCGACAAGGCTGAGACCGAATTGAAAATCCTTGAACAGATGCGCGCATAGCTCCTGCATGGTCATGCGCTCGGCGCGGGCGCGTTCGACCAAACGTTGCACGGCCGATTCGTCGAAGACGATCTCGACGCCGTGTTCACGCTTGAACTGATCGGCGAAACGCTGCGCCTCCGTCTTCATCGCCGCTTCCTCCTGCTCGTGGCCCTTCGCCATAAGCCGCTCCAGGACGCGCTTCGGGTCGCGCACCAATTCCTCCGAAACACGAAGCTGACTCAAACCTGTTCCGGCCAGGTGATATTTGTAATCGCGAAAGAGTTTCTCGAATACCGTGAGCAGACCACGCGCGCCCGTTTTCTCTTTCGCTGCGGCTTCGGCAATGAGTCGAAGCGCTTCATCTTCGAAACTGATCTCCATGCCGTAGGCGCGGAAGGCCCGCTCGTATTGGCGCAGAATGCTGCCCTCGGAAAACTTCATGATCTTGTAAAGATCATCCGCCGCCAGTTCTTCGCAGACGACGCGGACTGGCAGGCGCCCGATGAATTCCGGCTCGAAACCGTATTCGACGAAATCCTGCGTCGTGACGAGCTGGAACACTTCGTTATCCATCACCTGCACGGGCTCGGCGCTGAAACCGATCTGACCTTTCGTTAGGCGACGCGAAACCTGTTCTTTCAAACGTTCGAATGCGCCGCTGACGACGAAGAGAATGTGGCGCGTATTGATGGTCTCGCGTTTCGCCTTGCCGCCGCGACGTTGAAATTCGAAAGCGGCTTGCAGTTGCGACTGCAAATCGTTCGCACTGCGCAGCGGAACTTCTGTTTCCTCCATCAACTTCAGCAAAGTCGTCTGCACACCGCGGCCGCTGACATCGCGCCCGATCAAATTCCCGGCCGCTGCGATCTTGTCGATTTCGTCGATGTAAATGATGCCGAACTGCGCGCGGTTGACGTCGTCATCTGCCTTCTGCACAAGCTCGCGTACCAGATCCTCCACGTCACCGCCGACGTAACCGGTCTCGCTGAATTTCGTCGCGTCCGCTTTAACGAACGGAACGTTGATCAACTCGGCGATGTGCTTGATAAGGTAGGTTTTTCCGACACCGGTTGGTCCGACAAGAATGACATTCTGCTTCGCGTATTCGGTTTCGCCCGCGCGCCTCGCATCTTCTTTCTCGAGGCGGCGCAGGTAGTTGACGTGATTGTAGTGATCGCACACGGCGATCGAGAGCACCTTCTTCGCTTCATCCTGTTTGATGACGAAACGGTCGAGATGCGCCTTGATATCGCGCGGCAAGAAATCAAAAACGAATTCGTCGTCGGAAGTTTTATGCGGCTTCTCGTCGATCTCCGCCTGTGCCGCTTCGGGCTCAGTGAAAGTCGCGAACGAAACCTTGTCGCCGAAGTTCGATTTCATGAACTCGGTCAGCTTCGCTTTTAATTCTTCCGGCGAAGGAAAAGAGGGATTTTGTTCCATGGCAGATGCGCAGGCAATATCACGCGCAGAATGAGTCAACGCAAAGAGGTTGAGACGGCAGCACTCTGGTATTCGTTCGAAAAAAGTCGCGGCCGGAGGCGCGCCGCCGCGCGCGAAGTCTATTGCCCCTGCGCGACACGTTCGCCGCCCGCAAAAATCTGATCCAGATCGGCCAGCACTTTCTGCGGTCCCAGATATTCTTTCCCCGCGTAACTGTCGGAAACAACCTTGCCGCTGGCATCGAGCAGAACGAGATCGGGAATGCCGCTGCCGGCGTATTTGTTGATTGCCGCCTTGCTCGCGACCTTTTGGAAATCGATCGCGGGCCAGGGCATTTGCGTTTCTTTCAGGTAAGTCTCAAATCCAAACGGCGATCGATCGTTACTCACGAAGATGATTTCGAATTCGGGATGTTGCGGCGCGACGCGATTATAATAATCCACCAACTGCGGCGTGAATTTCCGGCACGGTGGGCACCAGTGCGCCGAAAAATACAGCGCGATGAGTTTCTTTTTTTCCAGTGCTTCATCGTCGAAGCGATTGACCGTTCCATTTTTCCAGTAAACGAGATCGCCTTTTAGCAGCGGATACAACGCATTCCCGGTCGCCACTTGCGGAGCCGGTGCCGCCAATCTTTTCTGTGCGAGCTGATGCTGGTAAAGCGTGTCGAACTTGCGGGACTCGTCGGCGATGGCAGCGCGACGTTTACTTTCGGCGACGATCTGCTCCTGCGCGCGCGCGGCTTCATCTGCGGGAACGGCGTAACTGCCGCTATTGAGCGCATTGATCAAGGCCGGGCTGGCACCCGATTGCGTGAGCATTTTTTTCGCTGACTCGTCACAGGTGTCGGCGAAATGGCGCACGCTCAGTTCGTGCAACACCGCTTCGTTCGAATATCCAGTCCGCAACATGAGGCTGATGTCCTTCACCGTCAGGGGCACAGGTCGGGCGTCATTATCGACAACGAGACGAGAAGAGAGAGGAGAATGACGAGAATGCGCACACCGTTTTTTGAAGCAGAAGGTGCGCCACCGGAGGGACATGCTTCTGCACGTCCAGGACGAGCGGAAGCTCGTCCCTCCGTCGAAAAAGCCTAACGAGCCGGAGCGAGTAACGGCAGCTCCGATTTATAATCCGGTTTCGCCGCGGCGGCGGCCTGCGCCAGTTTTTGCGCCGCATCGAGCTGTCCAGTCTCATGCGCGAAGACAGCGCACAACCATTGCCGATCCGAAGTGTCCGGCGCGTTCGCCCTAACGAATGACGCAGAAATGTTCAACAGCGTTTGCGGCGAAAGGCGGACCCAATCGAGATCGCTTGTTCCAAAAGGAGTGCGCAGCGTGAGTCGCTTTTCTGTCGCGCGCACAACGCCGATATATTCGGCGCCGGCGATGTCGAGTACACGGCCAGAATAACCGGCGCGGCTGATGTCCTGCGTGAGCTGGTTCTTCCATTGCACCAGCCATTGCGCTTTCTTCGATGTATTGTCGCGTTCCCGCTGCAACGATGATTCGGTGACCCGAGCACGCCCAATGGTGTCGCGCGCCGCCGCAAAATCGTAAGCCGCGACTTGTTTCCGGTAAGTTTCCAGCGCCCCCTTCCATGCCGGCAGTTGCTGCTCATAAAGCTTCTTTTTTTCCTGCTCTCGCACTTCGCCATCTGCTTTTTCTTTTGCCGTCAGTTGCGACGTCAACTGCGCCCCGTCTTTCTTGATTTGCTTCGCCAGACGGCCGCGCTTTTGAAGGCGTGACTCGATGCCTTGCAGGTCATCTACCGTTTTTCGTAATTCGCTTGCATTGCCTGTCTTCACGTCGTTTTTCCACGAATTGTAGAGTCGCAAATCACCCAGATATTTCTGCGCAAGCGGCTTGTATTCTGGAATCCAAGCGGTCGGCGATTGCGCCGCGACAAACTGTTCGAGAAACGCGGCCGCATCCGTGAAATTGCCTTGGTCAAAATCCTTGAAAGCAAAGAGCAAGTTCGCAAATGCTTCGTTCTTCTCTGCATTGTTCGCCGCAATCGAACCGGACACGCCGAGCTTCTTTGCCGTCTCAACAAAAAATTCAGCGAGCGGACGATCACTGCGCGAAGAAGAGAACAATCCGCTCTTTTCTTCCGCCTGGAAAAATTCCCGTGCACGGTCCGGTTGTTGATTGAGCAGAGCAGCGAGTCCGGCATGCAACCGGACCCAATCCAGCATTGGACGCGGCACAGTTACTTCGCCGGACAGTTTCGTGAAAGTCGTTAGGGCATCACCGTAATTTCCAGCGATGAGTTGTTGACGCGCTTCCTCGTAACGTTGTTGCAGAGCCGCGTCGATCGCGCTCGCGTTTTCGAGCGCCGCTTTTTGTTTGCTCAGCTTCGACGGCAAATAGAGGACGCCCAACACGGCCAGAGTGGCCAGCGCAACGGCTACACAACCTGCAATGATTCGCCGCTTCCGTCGCTTTCCGGCCTGCGCCAATTTTCGCGCCGCGCTTTCGAGTTGGTCGATCAACTCCTGATAGGATCCAAAACGCGCATTCGGATCCGGCGCGAGCATCCGCTCAATGATGCGGCTGGTATCGCGCGAAACTTTCGGCGCCGCCGCCCGCAAATTAATCGGGCGGCTCTTTAGTTCGCGCAGTTTGCTCGCCGAATTCGTTTCCTCTTCGATTGGCGGACGACCGGCGAGCGCGTGAAACAAAGTGCCGCCGAGGCTGTAGATATCGCTGCGAAAATCCTCCGGCTCATTCTTCAATCGCTCGGGAGCGACGTAATACGGTGTGCCCCAGATCGCGCCTTCCGTTTTCGGTTCCGCTGCGCCGGCGAGACCGAAGTCCACAATTTTCGCTGTGTTTGCGTCGGCGAAAAGAATATTCGCCGGCTTTACGTCGCGATGAATCAAACCTTTCGCGTGCGCGGCCTGCAAACCTTTCGCGACCTGGATCGCGGTTTGCAAAACTTCTGCTTCGGGAAGTTGTTTTCGCTGTTCGATGAAATCGTCCAGACTTCCCTGATCGACCAATTCCATCACAAGATAGAACTGCCCATGATCGCTGCCGAAGGAATAAACTCTCACGACGTGCGGGTGATTGACCGACGCCGTGACGCGCGCTTCCTGCTGCAATTGCGTGGTGTAGTCCGCTTGGGCGTCACGCCGCAAAAGTTTCAAGGCAACAAAGCGATCGAGAGAAGTATCGCGCGCCTTGTAAACCGAACCCATTCCGCCGACGCCGAGAGTTTCGACCAGAACAAAATTATCAAACGCGCGTTCGACACGAAATTTCTCGCCGCATTTCGGACATGGAACACGCGCGAGCGGCTCCGCATTGCTCGTGTCAACCGGCGTTCCGCAATTCGGACAAGTCTGGACCTGAGCGGCAACGTCGCTGTCGGACATCGAGCGATATTAACATCCGGCTTCGGCGGAGCAATCGCAGTCACGGAATGAGGGAAGCGATCGAGTTGGTTGTGCCAAAGCATGGTCGCGGTCTGCGGCTCGATCGATTTCTCGCCGATGAGCTGACGCAATTTTCGCGCTCGCGTTTGCAGTCGTTGATTCACGACGGCCACGTTGTCCTGAATGGAAAGGCGACGCGGCCTCGTACGATAGTTCGCGAAGGGGATCGCATTCATTTGTCGGAACCGCCGCCGGAAAAAATCGAAACCGAACCGGAGGAAATTCCACTCGAGGTCTTGTTCGAGGACGCCGATCTGCTCGTGATCAACAAACCCGCTGGAATGGTGGTGCATCCCGGAGCCGGTAACGCGCGGCACACATTAGTAAATGCGCTGCTCGCACATTGCCGCACGCTCAGCGGGATTGGCGGTAAGGAACGCCCCGGCATTGTGCATCGACTCGATAAGGAAACGAGCGGGTGTTTAGTCGTCGCGAAAAATGATGCAACGCACCAGAGTCTGTCGCGACAATTTGCGGAACGAACCGTGGAAAAAGTTTATCTCGCGCTTGTCGCGGGCACGATGCGAAAGGCGCACGGTGTTATCGACGCAAGCATCGGTCGGCATCGCAAGCATCGTCAGCGCATGACGGTGAGCGAAGATCGCGGTCGAACTGCGCGCACCGATTACCGCGTCGTGAAATCACAGGAAGGAATCAGCCTGGTCGAATGCGTCCTGCACAGCGGACGCACTCACCAGATTCGTGTGCATCTGCATCACCTCGGCCATCCAGTTCTTGGCGATAAAGTTTACGGACGCAAAGGCGCGCGCGAATTTCCACGACAGATGTTGCACGCATGGAAACTCGGCTTCACCCATCCGCGATCCGGAAAGCGTTTAACGTTCGAAGCGCCCATTCCCGCCGACTTTCTTCTGTAGCGGCGGTCTCTGACCGTCGCACTTTTTTCCGACGCAACTCGTTTCGTGACAAAAGTGCGACGGTCAGAGACCGCCGCTACAAAATTGACTAGCCGACTTTGGCGGGAACGTTGATCGCCGTATCCGCCGCCGTCTTTGCCTTCACGCCGCGTCGAAAGATCCGTTGCAATCCGATGCGATGCGCCGCGACGTCAACCAATTCCGCAACGCGCAGTTTCAAACGGCGCGCGCGATGCGCCAGAAAGATCACGAACAAGACGTACGGGATCACACTCCACAAATCGATATGCGAACGATTGAGTTGCCGGTAAATGAGAATGCTCAACATGAAAAGATTGATAATGACCGTCGTGGTGACGAACCGATAACGAAGCGCCGCGCGCGTGAGCGCTTTCATTCCGCCGTGATATTCCGTGACCGTTTGCAATGCGATGCTCCACCAGAAATTTCCGTAAATCTGTATGTCCCATTCGTTCCAACCGGTATCGGTCGAGTAGCGCCATCCCTCCTCTTCCAGAACGGAGAGAACCGAAGTGAGCAATTGATGCCGGTCCTTCGCCTCTTCGCTCCAGTAGACCAGCCGCCGCCCATTTCCGCGCGCGCTCGGTGACGCCGCCAGTTCTTCGTGCGCGCGAATGACACCGCGCGGTGTGCGTTTGAAATGCAGCCAGGTGAAATAGCGCGACGATCCCCTAACGAGTGGTTGCGCGAAAGCGAGGAACATGACGAGCAATCGCGCCGGGATGGTGTCGAAGCGCGGCTCGATCCGCGCGCGCAGCATGTAGGAAATGGCGACGCACAATGTTCCGCCAAACATGAGGTAGGGCACGATGCGCAGCGCCGGCAAAAAGAAACCGAGCCCGAAAAGAAAGATCGTGAGCGCGAACCATTCGATACTGCTCAAATACGCGGCGACCTCCGATTGCGGTGTAGGATAGATCGATTGGAAGAATCCTTCGCCGAAAACGCCGTGGTAAATGATCGGCCGCGAAATGAACCAGCTGAATCGCGGTGCGCCGTAAATCTGCCCACGCCACTTCGCCGTCCCGGTTGGACCAAAGAAAATCAAATGCTTGAAGCGCAACATTGATTCCGCTTCGCCGTAACCTTGTTGCTGTTTTCGAAAAGCGTTGAGTGTGAATCGGCGGTAATGCCACACGATCGCAGTCGGACTGAACGCGACGTTGTGACCTTCCTGTTGCACGCGCCAGCAAAAGTCCACGTCATCGCCCGCCTTGTGATATTCCGGATCGAAACCGCCGACGCTTTCAAACGCCCAGCGATACCACGCCATGTTACAACCGGGCACATGTTCCGCGATCGTGTCCGTAAGTAAGACGTGACTTGGCCCACCGGGCGCAGCCGCGACACACGCCTGAATCCAATTTCGCGCCGGCGGCGAAACGTTAGGCCCACCGACTCCGGCATAATCGCCACGGACCAATGTGCCGATGAGATAATAAAGCCAGTCGGCGTCCGCCATGCAGTCCGAGTCGGTGTAGGCGAAGACGTCACCCTTTGCGGCAGCCGCGCCCGTATTGCGCGCGACGCTCAAGCCGCGATTTTCCTGATGAATGTATTGAACGTTCGGAAACTCCGCTGCGATCTGCGCGGTGTTATCGGTCGAACCATCATCGACCAGAATAATTTCGTAAGACGGATAGTTGAGTTTGCCTAACGAATCGAGGCACGCGGCGAGCGTTTTCGCGCCGTTGTAGGAACAAACGATGATCGAGACGAATGGCGTCTCCGGCAATGGACGATGCGGAATGTCCGTGTCGTCCTGTCCAAGTTTGTCGCGCAGAGCGAAGAAAGATTTTTTTGGTTCACGCGCGCGCGTGACAATTCCAAAAGCCCAATCGGTGATTTCCTGTTCGCCCGTGAACCATTCATCCGTCCACGCGAAAAAGACGGTGCCGGCGAGTCCGCATTTCACCACGCTGTCGATGTGCCAGCCGAGCATTTCGGCCTGTTCTTCTTCGCGATGGCGAATCGTATCCATCCCGAACTCGCCCAGAATCAGCGGCCGTTCTTCCGCGAGATTTTGCAGACGCAGCAGGTAACGCTCGAAGTCGCGCTGATCGTGCAGGTAAACGTTGAAGCAGAAGAAATCGACGTTTTGCGGCAGCAGATATTCCGTCGGCGGAAAACTGGCGTAGGAAAACAAAACCTGCGGATCAATCGCGCGCGCGACGCGGATGAGATGCTCGACGAATTCCGTCACGCGCCGCACGCCTAACCAGCGCACCATCGCCGCAGAAATTTCGTTGCCGACGAGATAGGCAAAGATCGCGGGATGGCCCGCATTCGCTTCGACCGCGCTTTGCACACTGCGGATTATTTCGTGGCGCGCCTTTCTCTTCGTCAGAAACTCAACGTGTTTCGCCCACGGCAAAGTGATCAGAACGCGCACGCCCGCGGCGGCGCATTGATCGAGAAACCAGCGCGGCGGCACGTGGTAGATGCGCACGACGTTCAAGCCGATTTCGCGCATCTGCGCGAGATCACGCTCCAGTTGTTGCGGCGAACCGAGGTAGTGACCTTCAGCGTCCGGCTTGAAGGGACCGTAAGTGACGCCTTTCAGAAAAAATTTCTGTTCGCCCTCGAAGAAAAACTTCCCCATCGCGCGGATGCGCGGCAACGCGGGCGAAGTCTTACTTGTCATTGCGAGCGCAGCCTCGCCAGGATCTGTCATTCCGAGCGAAGCGTAGCGGAGTCGAGGAATCTCTCACTATTTTTCTGAAACGCCCCGCTTGCATCTGGAGGGACACGCGCCGTCGTGTCCTCGGGTCAACGTCACAACGTTTCCAACGCTTCGCGAACAATCGCACACGTCTTTTCAATGTCGGCGGCGCTGTGCGCGGTCGAAAGAAATCCGGTCTCGAACTGTGATGGCGCGAAGAACACGCCGCGGTCGAGGCAGGCATTAAAGAATCGCGCGAATTTCTTGTGTGTCGCTCTCCTTCGCTGTGGCCAGATCGAACACGGGGCCATTTGTAAAAAACAAACAAAACATCGAACCGATGCGATGAAACGTGGCCGCGACTTTGGTCTTCCGGATCGCATCGCGCGTTGCCATTTCCATTTCCGCGCCAAGCTTTTCGAGCTGTGACCAACCATCGATCCGCTCGAGCTCGCGCAATTGTGCAAGGCCAGCCGCCATGGCCAGCGGATTCCCCGATAACGTTCCCGCCTGATACACCGGACCGAGCGGCGAAAGTTTATCCATGATTTCCGCGCGCCCGCCAAAGGCGCCGACCGGCAATCCGCCGCCGATCACTTTGCCCAGAGCGGTAAGATCAGGAACGATGCCGTAAATTTCCTGCGCGCCGCCGCGCGCGACGCGAAAACCGGTCATCACTTCATCAAAGATTAAAAGCGCGCCGTGCTTCGTGCATTCGTCGCGCAGTTCCTGCAAAAAATTTTCGCGCGGAAGATAAAGGCCGGCGTTCGCCGGAATCGGCTCAAGAATGATGGCGGCGATTTGTTCGCGCGTTGTCGCGAAATGCCGCGCGCACCGCGTCGATGTCGTTAAACGGCAGCGCAATCGTCAGGTCAGCGAAATTTTCCGGCACGCCCGCGCTATCGGGACAACCGTGCGTAAGCGCGCCGCTGCCCGCGTTAACGAGTAATGAATCGACGTGGCCGTGATAACAGCCCTTCGAACTTGATGATCTTGTCGCGACCAGTAAACCCGCGCGCGAGACGAACGCAAGACATCGTCGCCTCCGTCCCGCTGTTAACCATCCGCACTTTTTCGATCGACGGAACCCATTGGCAGATCAGTTCCGCCATTTCCACTTCGAGCGGATTCGGAACGCCAAAACTCACACCGCGCAACGCCGCATCGCGCACCGCCTCCGTCACGATCCGCGGCGCATGCCCAAGAATCGCCGGTCCCCAGGTGCCGACGTAATCGATGTATTTGTTACCATCGACATCGCAGATATGCGCGCCTTCCGCCCACTCGACGAAAAACGGATCGCGCCCGACCGCACGAAAAGCGCGCACCGGCGAATTCACGCCGCCCGGAATTCGCTTTTGCGCTTTGGCAAAAAGTTCAGCTGAACGTGAAGTCATACGAATTGGGGAAGAAAGCCGAACATCCAGCATCTGACGTCGAACGTCCAACGTCGAACTCTGAGTTACACTGCGTTGACACAAAGTGCGTGCGCCGGATAATGGATTTCTTACCGGCGGGGTAGCCAAGTGGTAAGGTCGGGGTCTGCAAAACCTCTATTCGCGGGTTCGATTCCCGCCCCCGCCTCCAAAAAGTGGCGCAAGTTTTTCAACTTGTCGACTTGAATGGCCTCGCAAGATGGAAACTTGCGCCAATTTACGCAGCGCAATACGCGACGTCTTAAATACTCGTTAGGCTTAAGAAGCGTCCGCACGTGCACCATGCCGCGTCTTCTACTTTGGTACGCGGTTAGCTCATGTGAAGAGCGTCCCACGCCGTTTTGGCCTAACGAATATCTCTATGATCCAACAAACGAGAAAAAATTATCTGTTCCCCGTTTCACCCTCATCGCGCTTGCGTTGGCTGACGCCATTCTTCCCGATCAACGCGCATTGCACTCCCGGCGATCTTTACGAAACCGATCTTGGCAGCGGCACCGTCTTCAAGTTTCGCTCCCGATGGAACCAAAACGATTGTCGCCACCGGCTTCAACACTCCGGTCGGCATCGCCTGCGACGGCAAAGGCAATCTCTTCATCGCGACTCCGGGCGCGGGCACCGTTTTCAAAATCGCACCTGACGGAACGCAAACCGTCTTCGCCACTGTCCCCGATGGACCGACAGGTCTCGCCTTTGACAGCTCGGGCAATCTGTTCATCGGAGTTTTCAACACCGGCCTCGTCCTGAAAGTCACGCCCGATGGAACGCAAAGCACTGTCGCTTCAGGTCTCATGAACGCGACGGGCCTGGCTTTCGATAAAGACGGTAACCTTTTTGCAGCAGATCTCGGGGCCGGCACGATTTCGAAAATCACACCATCAGGAACCAAGACTACTTTCGCTTCGGGACTAATGAGTCCGGGCGGCATCGCGTTCGACAAGTCCGGCAACCTTTTTGCGGGAAGCAATTCCGACGGCACGATCTACAAATTCACGGCTGATGGAACGAAGACTACGTTCGCATCCGGGGTAGACGGCGCCGCCGGACTGGCTTTTGATGGCGCCGGCAATCTGTTTGTCGCGAGCAATGTCAGCGGCGGCGCAATCTTCCGATTCACGCCCAGTGGAGCAAAGAGCACCTTCGCATCCGGTCTTAACATGGCGACCTTCCTCGCGTTTGAGCCTTCGCCGCAAAAACTGCTAAACGCCAGCGCCCGCGCACTCGTTCAGATCCGGTGACGATGTTCTCATCGTCGGCTTTGTCGTCGGCGGCAGCGCATTGCCGAATAATCTGGTTCTGGTTCGCGCGATCGGACCATCGCTTTCGCAATCGGGCGTAACCAATCCATTGCCGGATCCAAAGCTCGAACTCTACGACCGAAGTGGAACTGTTATCGCTTCGAACGATAACTGGCAGGATACGCAAAAGTCGCAAATCATCGCCATCAGGACTGGCTCCGGCGGACGCGCATGAGGCAGCCATCCTGACTCGTCTGCCCGCAGGCGAATATACTGCCATCGTCCGCAGCGGCGATGGCACGATCGGTAACGCGCTCGCAGAAATTTTCAACCTGCAGTAAACGCGAACGCGGTCAGAAGACCGCATCGAGGGCGCGCCAAAAGCAACGGCGGAGCGGGAAAGCCGCGTCGGAGAAATTCGAAATTCATTTTGCAATCTACCCCAGCCACTCGCGAAGGCGGCGTTAAGTCAGCTAACCCTTCGTATTCGTTAATGTTAACGAATGCTTGTCATCCTGAGCGCAGCGAAGGATCTCCCAAATTACCAAGCCTACCCGTAGTTCGTGAGATCCCTCACCTTCTCTCGGGATGACAGCAGGATAAATCACGCACTTGAAATTGCGGAAAAATTGTGTGTCATAAACATCCCGACTGCCTTTGAGACGGAATGATCAGGGTCCAGAACTTAAAAAAATCATTTGGTCGCATCACCGCCGTAAACGGGATTTCCTTCACCGTTGAAAAAGGCGAGGTGTTGGGTTTTCTCGGGCCGAACGGCGCCGGCAAATCGACCACCATGCGCATCATCACCGGCTTCATTCCGCCGAGTGCGGGCGAAGTCTCCATCGGCGGATTCAACATGTTGGAGAATCCGCTGCCGGCGAAACGTCTCATCGGTTATCTGCCGGAAAACGCGCCGTCCTACACAGACATGACGGTGCATGGATTTCTCGCGTTCGCGGCGGAGCTGCGCGGGTTGCGCGGCGACGCGAAAGAACGCGCGATCGGACGCGCGGTCGAGATGTGTTTTCTCAAACCGGTGCTGCATCAGGACATCGAGACGCTGTCGAAAGGTTACCGGCATCGCACCTGTTTTGCGCAGGCCATCATTCACGATCCGGAAGTCCTCATCATGGACGAGCCGACGGACGGCCTCGACCCGAACCAGAAACACGAAATGCGAACGCTGATTCGCGAGATGGGAAAAACGAAGGCGATCATTTTTTCGACGCACATTCTGGAGGAAGTGGAAGCAGCCTGTTCGCGCGCCATCATTATCGATCGCGGCCGGATTGTGGCGAACGGCACGCCGGAGGAATTGAAGCGACGCTCACAACATGCGGGCGCAGTCACGCTGCGATTGCTCGATGGCGACGGCTCGATGGTTAGGCAAAAATTGAATCAGATTTCGGTCGTGGAAAAAACGGTGGTGCTTTCTGATGAGCCGTTCGCGATTCGCGCGTATGCAAAAGGAAATGGAGCGCCACGCGAAGTGGCACGGGCGATCAGTGCACTCGCGCTGTCCGAGCGCTGGAAAATCGAGGAGCTGCATACGGAAGAGGGACGGCTCGACGAAGTTTTCCGGAACATCACGCAATCGGAAACCAGCCAGAAAGATTCCGTATGAGCGAAGCAGTGATGGAAACCCCAACGGACCTGACGGAATCATCCGCCGCCAACAAGACGTCGCGCATGGCGTTTCATCACATCTGGACGATCGCGAAACGCGAAGTCGTTAGTTACTTCTCTTCACCGATCGCCTACGTGTTCATCGTCATCTTCCTTCTGCTCGCCGGATTCTTCACGTTCATGGTCGGCGGCTTTTTTGAGCGCGGGCAGGCGAATCTCCAGCCGTTCTTCGACTGGCATCCGTGGTTGTATTTGTTTCTCGTTCCCGCCGTCGGCATGCGCATGTGGTCGGAAGAACGGCGTCTCGGCACCATCGAACTGTTGCTCACCATGCCGATCACGCCGTGGCAGGCGATTGTCGGAAAATTTCTCGCGTCATGGTTCGTCCTCGCGATCGCTCTGGCGCTGACGTTTCCGATCGTCATCACCGTGAATTATCTCGGCCACCCGGACAACGGCGTGATTTTCGGGAGTTACCTCGGGAGCTTGTTGCTCGCCGGGTCCTATCTGTCCGTCTCCGCCATGACTTCGGCGATGACGCGCAATCAAGTCGTTAGCTTCATCGTCTCGGTCGTGATTTGTCTTTTCCTGATTCTCTGCGGCTGGTTTCCGGTGCTGAGTCTCCTAACGAACTGGGCAAGCTCGTGGTTCGTCGAAACAATCGCATCCTTCAGCGTGATGACGCACTTCGAAAGCATTCAAAAAGGAGTGATCGATTCGCGCGACGTGTTGTTCTTCATCTCGATCATCGGCTTCTGCCTGTTTGCCACGAGCGTGATCATCCGCAGTCATCGCGCCGGATAAACGACGGCGTCCTTGTTAATGAAAAAGAGCAAGCTCGACACATTCTTCTATTCGACGATCGGCGTGATCGCCGTCGCGTTGATCCTCATCGCGATAAACTTCATCGCGGCGCGCGCGCATAAGCGCATCGATCTCACCGCGGAAAAAGCCTACACGCTTTCCCCGGGGACGAGGGCGATTCTCGGCAAACTCGATACGCCGGTGGTGATTCGTTTCTATTGCACGAAAAACACGTCGACGATGCCGGCGTTCCTAACGACTTACGCGCAGCGCGTTGACGACCTGCTCGTCGAGTATCAGCAGGCATCGAAGGGCAAGATCTCAATTCAACGGCTCAATCCCGAACCGGATTCGGATGCGGAAGATTCAGCGAGGCTCGACGGCATCGAACCGCAACCGCTTCGCACCGGCGAAAGAATTTATCTGGGCCTGAGCGTAACGATGCTCGACCAGAAACAAACGATTCCGTTGCTCGCCCCCGCCCGCGAACGTCTGCTCGAGTACGACGTTTCGCGCGCGATCGCTCGGGTGATGACGAGCGAGAAACCGACCATCGGCGTGTTGAGCTCGCTGCCGGTGATGGGGCAGAACAGCCCGATGCCGGTGCGCGGACAAAACCAACCGCCGTGGGCTTTGCTCGAAGAACTGAAACGCGATTTCAACGTCAAACAGATCGACGTCGCGACCGAAAAAATGGACGACGACATCAAGTTGCTTCTGGTCATTCATCCGAAAGCGGTTTCCGATGAGACGCAATACGCGCTCGATCAATTCCTGCTGCGCGGAGGCAAACTGGTCGTGTTCGTCGATCCGTTTTGCGCGCTCGATCGTTCGTCGCCGCAAACCGGAATGATGCCGCCGCCGAGCAGCTCGACCATGGAAAAATTGTTCAAAGCCTGGGGCCTGACTTTCGATACTTCGAGAGTCGTGGCGGACATGGAGCACGTCGCGCAGTTGCAGCAGGGCCCGAATCCAGCGGTGCTGGCGCTGAATGAAACGGCAATGAACAAGGACGATGTCGTCACGGCGGATGCGGACAACTTGATCATGGCATTCAGCGGCGCGTTTGCCGGAATGCCGCCCGAAGGCCTAACGAAAACGGTTTTGCTCAAGTCTTCGAAACGATCACAACTGGTCGATCCGATGATGGCCTCAATGTCGGGCGAGCAGATTCTGAACAATTTTGTTTCGAGCGGAACGGAATACGCGCTGGCCGTTCGCCTAACGGGCAAATTCAAAACTGCTTTCCCCGAAGGAAAGCCGAAATCGAAACAACCGAATGCGCCGCCCAAGGAAAATGAAAAGTCCGAGGAAGGTTTGAAAGAATCGAAGCAGCCAAGTGCAGTCGTGCTTGTCGGTGACGCCGACATGATTCAGGATCCGCTCGCCATTCGTGAAATTCAGGGGCTTGGACAACGCTTGATCCTGCCGTTGAACGGTAACCTTGCTTTCGCGCAAAGCGCGGTCGAACAACTTGCCGGCGATAGCAATCTCATCGCCGTGCGCAGTCGCGCCTCGCGCGAACGTCCATTTACCGTCGTGCAAAAATTGCAGGCCGATGCAGACACGAATTATCGCAGCAAGATCAAGGAGTTGGAGCAAAGCCTCGCCGAGACGCAGCGCAAGGTGAACGAGCTACAGAAAGGCAAGGAAGGCGGCCAGCAATTTATTCTTTCGCCCGAACAACAGCAGGAGCTGGTCAATTTCCGCAAGACCGAGGCAGACGTGAAAGTGCAGTTGAAAGACATGCGCAAGAAGCTTCGCGCGGAAATCGACTCGCTCGAAACTAAAACGAAGTGGATCAACATCGCGGCGATGCCGGCGGCGGTGATTGCTGCCGGGTTCTTCCTCGCGATGACGAAACGCAAGCGCGCCACGGCATGAAGGGCAAGCAACTCGCGCTCATTCTCATCCTGCTCGCCATCATCGGTGGCGCGGCCTTGTTCTTTTACCATCGCAGCAGCCAATCGTGGAGTGAGACCGCAACAACTGCCGGGAAAAAAGTTCTCAACTTCGCGCCTAACGAGGTATCGCACGTCACGATCAAGAGTAACGCGGCTGAAGTTAACCTCGCCAAAACGGATGGCGTTTGGAAGGTAAAGGAACGCGCCGATTACCCGGCAAACTTCGAGCTGATCAGCAACCTGATCACGAAAGTTTGGGAACTGTCCGCTGTGCAGGATGTGCAGGCAGGCCCTTCGCAGTTCGGTCGGCTGGAATTATTGCCGCCCGATCAGAAAGCAAACAGCGGCACATTGCTCGATCTGAAGGATGCCAAAGACAAACGTCTCGCAGCGCTGCTCATCGGAAAGAAATTCATGCGCGAATCCAATTCGCCAATGGGCGCTCCTCCCGGGGGAATTCCGATCGGACGTTACGTCAAGGCCGAGGGCGATTCAGCGCACGTCGTTTTGGTGAACGACTTGTTGAGCGAAGCCGATCCGCAGGTAACGCGCTGGTTGAATCACGATTTCATCAAAGTCGAAAATCCGAAATCGATCGCGCTCACCGGAACGAAGCCCGAGGAAAATTGGAATGTCATCCGCAGCTCCGCCACGGATCCGTGGAAGCTTGCTGATGCGAAACCCGGTGAGGAAGCCGACAATTCAAAAATCACTAACGTCGCCAATTACCTAACGACTTTCAGTTTCGCCGATGTCCTCGCGCCAAATGCGCAACCGGCAGAGACTGGCCTCGATCATCCTGCGACGTTGACGATCGAGACCTTCGACGGTTTCACTTACGTGCTTCGAATCGGTAAGATGATGGGCGAAAATTATCCGATGCTCGTGTCGGTTTCCGCGCAATTGCCAAAAGAACGCGCGCCGGGCAAAGACGAGAAGCCGGAAGACAAAACAAAACTCGACCAGGAATTTCAGGTGAAGCAAAAACAGTTGAGCGACAAGCTCGACAAGGAAAAGAAACTCGAAAGTCGCCCCTATCTCATTTCCAAAAACACGATCGATCAGCTCGTCATTGCTCGGAAGGGTTTACTGGCTGAAAAACCAACGCCATCCCCTACCGCGACCGCTTCGCCTTCAACGACGCCGGCCAAGCCTGCGCGCAAGGCAAAATCCAAATCGTAGCCGGTGTTTATTTCGCAGTCTTGAAACGTGGCGCGTAAGCCGCTACGTCGAGTGCTGCCTTTATGTATCGGCTGGAATGGATCGAAGCGCGCAAGCACAGGCAAGTCGGTTCCAAGACTTCTCTGACCGGATCAATTCACCCGATTGTCTGGAAGTTAGGCTTCACCAGTCTGCTCACGGATATTTCCTCGGAAATGGTGCACAGCCTTCTGCCTGTTTATCTCGTGCTGCATTTGCACATGAGTCCGCTCCAGTTCGGAACGATCGACGGCATCTACAGTGGAATGGCGATGGCGATGCTCGCTCTCGCCGGCGGTTTCCTGGCCGATCGCACTCGGCGCCCAAAAGAAGTGGCTGCTTTCGGCTACGCTGTTTCCGCTGCGTGCAAACTCTTGTTCCTGATCGCGGGCGCAGCGTGGGGCTGGATCGCAGCCATCATTGCTTTCGATCGTACCGGCAAGGGTTTTCGGACCGCACCGCGCGATGCGATGATTTCGCTTTGCACTCCTGCGGACTCGCTCGCCACAGCGTTTGCCGTGCATCGCGCGCTTGATGCAGGCGGCGCCTTATTCGGCCCGGTCGTCGCCTTCGTTCTACTTAGTCAACGACCCGGTTCCTTCGATGCAATTTGGCTAACGAGTTTTGCATTCGCGACTTCTCGGACTGGCTGTGCTCTGGCTGTTCGTACAAAATCCACAACCCCGGAGGGACATGCTTCCGCATGTCCCCGGACGAGCAGAAGCTCGTCCCTCCGATTCAAAAATTTCCTGGCGCTTGGTTGTGTCGCACGGCGGCCGTCGATTCTGGCGCCTAACGATTATCGGCGCGCTGCTTTCCATCATGACCATCAGCGACGGATTCTTTTATTTGCTGCTGCAAAAACGTACCGGCCTGGCGATGGGCTTCTTTCCCCTCTTCTATATAATAACGGCCTGTGCCTACATGCTTCTTTCTGTTCCCTGCGGAAAATTCGCCGATCGGTTCGGGCGGAAGTTTGTTTTCTTTTTCGGTTATGTCGCGCTCGCTGTTATCTACGTTCTTCTCCTCTTCTCGAACGGCTCCAGCCTGCTCTGGTGCGGTGCCTGTCTTTTGCTTTTCGGTCTTTACTACGCCGCGACCGAAGGTGTGCTCACGGCCATGATTAGCGTCGTCGTCCCGGAGGAATTTCGGACAAGCGGGCTCGCGCTTCTCGGCACGCTGGTCAACGTCGGCAAACTGATCTCATCTCTTCTTTTCGGCTGGCTTTGGCAAATGTGGGGAACGCAGAGTGCAATCTCGACACTCGGTGTGGGACTAATCTTCATCGTGGTAATTGGTGCGCGCTCACTCGGAAAATTTCATGACGCAAAACTCCCATCGCTGTCATCCTGAGCATAGCGAAGGATCTCGCGATCTCAGATTTCACGCGCGCAAAGGCTTCGTGAGGTCCCTCGCATTCGCTCGGGATGACAAGCCTGGTATCGGGGCATATGGCAGGATTTGGGTTTTCATCGCGCTTTGTTTCATCTGCGCGATCGGATTGAGCGCGTATTTTTATGCGACGCGAAGCAGCAAAGTTTCGCTAACACAAACGCTGCTCTCCTCTGGCACGCACGAGTCAGTGCCAGGACAAGCGCGCCAGATTTTTTTTCGCTACACCGGCGTTGATGATCATTACGGTAAAGTCGCGGTCGTCGATTATCCGGGGCTCGGCGTTCCGCATTTCATTGATCGGCTTTCATGCGACATCGTTTACTTCGCCCACGGCCAGGGCATTTGTTTGTACACCGAGCCGCCGCTCTACACGACCTTCGCCGCTGAGCTTTTCGACGCGCAATTTCAAAAACGCTTTCACATTCCGTTACAAGGCGGTCCGAGTCGCACCCGTATTTCACCCGATGGGAAACTCGCGGCTGTGACTGTGTTCCTCAGCGGTCACGGATATGCCTCGGTCGATTTCACGACGCAGACGTTGCTCATCGATATCGCCAGCGGAAAAACAGTCGCCGATCTCGAGAGCTTCCGTATCAAGCGCGATGGCCAGATTTTTCAGGCAAAGGATTTCAACTTTTGGGGAGTGACGTTCACGTCCGACTCGAATCGTTTTTATTGCACGCTCTCCTCGAATCGAAAGCACTACCTCGTTCTCTGCGATGCAGCCGCGCGCACCGGCACGGTCTTGCACGAAAATGTCGAGTGTCCCTCAGTCTCGCCCGATGGGAAACATGTCGCCTACAAGAAACGTTTTCTCGTTGATGGCAGAGTGTTTTGGCAATTGCACGTGCTCGATCTTGCGAACATGCAGGAAACGCCGCTCGCCGAAAAACGCAGCGTGGATGATCAGCTCGAATGGCTCGATAACGAGCGCGTGCTCTATTCCGTGTCCGATAATCCGGGCGGCTCGAGCGCGACGACAAACGTTTGGCGTGTAGATATTGGTGGGCGGAATCCGCCGGAGATTTTTCTGGCCAAGGCCTATTCGCCGGCAGTTGTGCGATAAACGGCAGCGCGATTCAGAGACGATGCAGCTCGATATCACTCGCGCGATCGTCATCAAAGACGGAAACCTTTTTTTCCTTACCGCTGAGAATGGATTCGTCCCGCTCGAAGCTCGGGCACGGTTTTGGGCTTTACCATAACGATTGTCGCTTTCTCAATGGTTACGAACTGACAGTTGCGGGGAGAAATCCAGTGCTGCGCGAAAGCAACGCCGAACCTGGAAATTCTGCCACGCTCGTTTTCTCAAACGCCGAATCGCAAACTCTGGCCAGAGATTCCGTTCGAATCTCTCTCCAGCGGACAATCTCCGGAGTAAAGCTGACTCTGTCGGAAACAATAACGTTACAGAACCTAACGAATGAAGTCGTTCGCTTTTCGCTGTCGTTTCGTTTCGCCGCACACTTCGAGGATATTTTCGCTGTCCGCGGAATTCCGCAACGGAATCGCGGAACTCTTTACTCGCCGCAGTGGCACGATGAAACACTTTTGTTTCGTTACTCCGGCGCCGATACAATCGAGCGGCAGGTCGCCGTCAATTTTTCGCCGGCTCCCTCGCAAACGAAAGCAGGTCACGCACATTTCGATCTCGAGTTAGCGGCGAAGGAATCTCGGGAAATTTCGGTTTCGCAGCGTATTTCAGAAACCGATCCAGACGAATTGGAGGGACATGCGCTGTCATGTCCCTCTGTTGCTGGGACGCGACGGCGCACGCCCCTCCATGAGAGGAATAAAGCAGTTACCCAGGTCCGCACCGACGATCCGTTTCTCAATCAAGTCCTCGACCGGTCGCTGCGTGATCTGACGATGCTGCGCAGCAATCTCGGAACCGAAACGTATTTTGCTGCGGGCGTGCCATGGTACGCCACGCTTTTCGGACGCGATAGCATCATCACCGCGCTTCAGATGCTCGCTTACGACGCGAACATTGCCGAACAAACGATCAGGTTGCTCGCCGATTACCAAGGCATACAGACTAACGAATGGCGCGACGAAGAGCCGGGCAAAATCCTGCACGAGTTGCGCGTCGGAGAAATGGCGCATCTGAATGAAATTCCGCACACGCCTTATTACGGATCGATCGACGCGACACCTTTGTGGCTGATCCTCGTTGGTCGTCACGCCGCATGGACCGGCGACCTGCGTGTCTTCGATGAATTGCGACCGAACATTGAAGCAGCGCTGCGCTGGCTCGACGAGTTCGGCGATCTCGACGGCGACGGCTACGTCGAATATCAATGCAAAAGCGAAGGTGGTCTCCTTAACCAGGGATGGAAGGATTCGAATGGCGCGATTGTTAACCGCGATGGATCGCTTGCGGAACCTCCAATAGCCCTCGTGGAAGTGCAGGCTTACCTTTACCGTGCGAAAACAGAAATCGCAGCGCTGTTTCGAATGACTGGCGATCACGAACGCGCCGCCGCTTTGGAAGACCAGGCACAAAGTCTTCGCAGTCGTTTCAATCGCGATTTCTGGAGCGACGAAGGTTACTACACGCTTGCCCGCGGAAAAGGAAAGCGAAGTGCAGAAGTTCTATCCTCCAATGCGGGTCAGGCGCTTTGGTGCGGCATTGCCGATCCGGAAAAAGCGCGAGCGACCGCGAATGCTTTGCTCGCGCCGGAAATGTTCAGCGGCTGGGGCATCCGCACCCTGTCGATCGAAACCGCACAGTACAATCCTAACGCTTATCACCTCGGCTCTGTCTGGCCGCACGATAATTCACTTATCGCCGCTGGCTTCAAACATTACGGTCTGGATGCCGCCGCATTGTGCGTTCTCAGTGGTTTGGTGGATGCCGCTGAGTATTTTTCGTTAGGCAGATTACCTGAACTCTTCGCCGGTTTTGCGCGAGAAACCGGCCGCGGCCCCATCCCCTGCCCGATCGCTTGCCAACCGCAGGCCTGGGCCGCTGCCGCCATTCCTTTCATGATGACGACAATCCTTGGACTTGAACCAGACGGGTTCGCAAATGTACTGAGAATCGCGCGACCGACATTACCGAAACGCGTCAATCATCTCGAAGTTCGGAATCTGTCCGTGGGCGCGACGTGCCTCGACCTTTTGTTCGAGCGCGCCGGCACAGAGATTACCGTTCGCGCTGAAAATATTCGCGGCGACTTGGAAGTTATCGTCCAGCCCTGATCGGTTGCGGCGTCGGGGCGTCGATTTCCAGTTCTTCGACAGGAAGGCCGAGCCATTTTGCGGCAGAAACCACGTCCTTGAACGACCGCACCTTCAATGGCGATCGATCGGTGAGAATGGCATGGGCCCGGACCACGCGAGCGGTTGCTGCACTCGTCACATAAAACGCCGATTTCACGGGAGGATACTTGGAATAGGCCAGCCGGCGGTGGAGTGAAATCTGAAAGATAAATTCGAACCTTAAATCAATGGCATCCAGCTTTGATAAATCACTGTATCGATCAAACGGCTGATGGGCGTCTTTTTCGAGTTGATCAAGCATGGCAACGATCTTCACCACCTGCGGCTCGTCCAGGACGCCGCGCGGCCGAAACACCATGAGGCGATGATCGTGGTGGAATGAAACCCAGGGCGAAAGTTTCATTTTCATATTAGGAGTTACGAGCCGGACGATCGAGGTGAGGAACCACAAGCGAGTGAAGGACCAGCTCGATAATAGCAGGAACCTGTCTCACGCATGCCAATTTGAAGCCAGCCATCGATGGTGTCGAGGCGATTTTGCGGAGAGCAGAAAACGGCGGCCGCGGCGTCAGGCTGGCGGAGGAAACGAGCGCCCTGGCAGAAGCATTTCAGAGCCGTTACATTGCGTTATACGTTCGGAAGCGCGTGTCAGCCTATTCCGGTATGATGCCAGGCTGATTTCATGCGGCCTTCGCACGTCCTTGTTCGTGCGGTGCCATGCCCGAACGAATGGTCAGCATCTTATTTCGTTTGGCTTGCCCGCGTTGATACATCAGCAGGCTAAAGCGTTTCAGAAGCTCGTAGCCCAGAGAGTGATCTTTCTCGCAATAGTCGCGCAAGAGGGTCGGGTAAAAAAAGATTGCGGTAGTTGGCTCGACGGCATATGCCGTGCAGCTCCAGGGATGAGGTGGAAAAATACCTAACCAACCCAACATTGGATCGTCCGACCCGGCGCTTGACTTCGTAATTACCTTCCCGGGCTCGAACAAAAAAAATCGATCCGCGAGTTCGCCTTCGCGAAAAATAACTTCGCCCTTTTTGAATTCAACCACCATGGCGCTGTCTGTCAGCAGCGCCAAATGCCTTTGGTCCATCCCCGCCAAAAGAGGATGATGCGTTATGCGAGATGCCAGGCTCTCGACAGTTGTATCCATCGTCTTCTCCTCCTTCGCCGTGTTATTTGAGGGAAGCGGGAAATTTGATAGCTCCAAAATCTTCTTGGGCGCCGACATGTCCGATTTGGATTGAACGGCCATGGCAGGAATCCTTCGACCATCGCAGCTCGGCCAGCTTCGTCGATGAACTGGAGCGAGAAGCATTCGCGTTGTTTTCATGTCTCTATCATTCGCACTGTTATCGGTTGGCGCTGCGCACCTATTGCGTTTCACTAGGCATGTATTGCGCGTACCGACGTGAGGTGAGAGGCGAATCTGCTAATCAGGAACCGAACGTAGATTTACCGAATAAGGACAATCCTCGGCAAATCAGGGAGCATCTTGTTTTCGAGAAAGACGAAAAATGAACTGAAAGAGGAGGAAGAAATTAGCTGGAGTTTCTCCACCTACCCTTTGGGCGAGGTGGTCGTCACCTCGCCCGAACAATACCGACATCTAACACGCTCACTCGGTATCAACGCCGATCTGTATGCCGATCCGCGTCAGCAAGACAGCATGAACCTGACCGGTGCTGTATTCCAAGGCGTTGGCAGCAATTTGCCCCTTGTCGTTAATTGCTACAGCCGATTGGAGCCAGTAGCTCCCCGACGCCTCGCCAATCAAGTCATTCAGGTTCATCATCACGCCTTTCATATAGACAAAGGCCGTCGGCGGGGTTTCTTTGGTTACCGTAGGTGGCAAGTAACTGTAACCCACCACTTCATTGGTACCGTTAACGCCCAACGCAAAACTCTGATCGGTTTTCAGAGTCCTACTACCAAGCGAACCGAGGTCGCGCATCTTCCCGCTCTCATCACGGAGGAAGGCGTGGATGCGATTGTCGAACCTATCGGTCGTGGAATAGCCCACAACGCTGTTCTTCGCGTTGATGAACGTGCCATAACTGTAACTGCCACCGAGGGTGCCAAGATCGCGCATTCCCGATGGTCCAACCTGCAACCCACGGGAATCATAAATGAAGGCGTGAACTGCTCCAGCCTTACTCGTGATTTGAGCGTAGCCGGTAACAAATCCAGCATCATTGATCGCGAATGCATGTGCGTATGCACCGCCCAGTGTTCCGATGTCGAGCATCCCTGAAGCCTTGCTCCAGATAAATGCACGACTGTTACTGCCATCGAACCTCGGACCGGAGAAGCCGACAACCTGCCCGCTCGAGTTAATCCCGTTCCCCCGGCTGTAGTTTCCGAACCCGATTCCGTTCCCCAAGACCCCAAGGTCTATTACCGACCCCTTGTAAAAAAGGGCGGCGTGGCTAACGAAACCTTTTCGGCCAAACATCGAGTCACCCGCCATCTGATCGTAGTCGTTCATGGCAAATGCGCGGCTCGTGCCGGCAAGATTGCCACCTAGCTTCTCCATCGGTTCCTTTTGGCTACTATCGTAACAAAATGCGAACCTACCCGACATCCCGGCCACTTCTCCCGTGGTGTTGATCGCGGTAGCTGTACTCTCCGCGATCTTTTGCCCAGGAAGCGCTCCGAGATCTGTTAGTTCGTATCTACTGACCGTAATCCCCTGTGCCTGCGCATCGGACCCCGCACCTGCGAAGCACGCGATTAGCGCAATCGAACTGAGGATAGTCGTGAGACAATTCTTAGTGTTCATTTTAACTTCTGCCTTTCTATATTGGTTTTGATTCGTTTTTTCCGAATCAGTTTCTGTTTTCATTACGACCCAAGCTATGTGCCCAAAGGCAAAGCACTGCGCGGCAATTGGTATTCGCTGGGCGGATATTGGCCGTTGAAACGACAGGATTTTATTGCACTGCAGAATCCTCAAGCCGGTGCGCGCGTCTCCGCTACCATTAGGAATGCAATGGATACCGCGATGGCTGATTCAAAACGCGACGCGTGCGCACATCTATACTTTGTTTGAGGCAACGCATCAGCGTCACGCGTACGGGCTACCGGATTCGCCACCGATATCTCTCCGAATCAATGCGATCAATCTGTCCCGGAGGGGATCGATCCGGGAGTGAACATCTATCGCTCTCCCCTAGTGATAGCCTGGCTCCATTTTTCCAAAATGGAGCCTAGGGGATTCGAACCCCTGACCTCCTCAATGCCATTGAGGCGCTCTACCAACTGAGCTAAGACCCCGTAAAGGAACACCGAACGCTTTCGCGTGCTCGCGACAAATGTCGGAGTTGCGGATTTTCGGTTGCCGATGGCAGATTTGCAAAGGGATTTCGCAGCGAACTTCGATGGTTGGATGGGACGCGACGAACGAAGAGCTTCACTCTTCTGTCAGCACCGGCACTTCTGTTGCAGGCGCAGTTTTCTCTTTTTTCGGCTCGGGTTTCCGCCCGGCGAAGAGTTTTTCGATGACGTAAAACGTCACCGGGATTAGGAAAATCGCGATGGCGGAGGCGGCGATCATTCCGCCGATTACGGTTGAACCGAGGATTCGGCGCGCGACAGCTCCCGAGCCGCTGGCGAACCACAACGGCAGCATCCCGAAGATGAAGGCAAATGAGGTCATCAGGATCGGACGTAAACGTAAACGTGCGCCTTCCAGTGCGGCATCGAGGAGCGGTTTGCCTTTTTCGTATTCGTCCTTGGCAAACTCGACGATGAGGATGGCGTTTTTCGCGGCGAGACCGATGAGCATGACCAAGCCGATTTGCGCGTAGATGTTGTTTTGCATTCCGCGCAGCCAAAGAGTGAGGAACGCGCCGAAGACCGCGATCGGGGTGCCGAGCAACACGCTGAACGGCAGCGACCAACTCTCGTAAAGCGCGGCGAGAATGAGGAAGACGAAAAGGAGCGACATTCCGAACACGAGGGTCGGCGAAACGCCTTGTTGCGCTTTCTTTTCCTGATAGGAAATGCCGAGGTAATCGTAGCCCATCTCGTTAGGCATGGTTTGCCGGAAAACTTCTTCGAGCGCGTTCATTGCCTGATTCGAGCTGTAGCCGGGAGCGGCCGAGCCGTTGATCTGGGCGGAGCGATATTCGTTATACCGTAACGTGAATTCCGGGCCGGCGATGTCCTTGATCGTCGAAATCGCGTCGAGCGGAACCGGTGTGCCGCTCGCGTTCCGCACAAAAAACTGTCCAACATTCTTCGCGTCAGTGCGGTACTCGCCTTCCGCCTCAATGTAGACCTGCCAGGTGCGACCGAAGCGATTGAAATAGTTGACAAAGAATCCGCCCATAAACGTCTGCAGCGTCTGATAAACCTGGCCAAGATCGATCCCTTGTTTGAGTACCTTGTCCCGATCGACGTCCACAAAGACCTGTGGCACCGCGGGCAAAAAAGTCGGAATCAAGCGCGAGAGCTCGGGACGCTTGCTCGCAGCTTGCAGAAACGTCTGCAGGTTCTTCGCGAGAAAGGCGACGTCTTTGCCGGCGCGATCTTCCAAGATGAATTGGAATCCGCCGGAAGTGCCTACGCCTGGAATCGCCGGGGGCGGAAAAGCGAAGGCGAGACCTTCGGTGACACCGGCGAGCTGTTTGTTAATGTTCGCTTTGATCGCGGTGTATTGTTCTTCCGGCCTGGTGCGTTCGCTCCACGGCTTGAACGTGACGAAGAAGAACGCGCTGTAAGTATTTTGCACGAGACTGAGCAAACTGAATCCGACGACGCTAGTCGTGTACTTCACCCCGGGAATTTTGCTGAGAATGTCTTCGATTTTCCGTGCAGCCTGGTCGGTACGTTCGAGCGATGAGGCGTCAGGTAATTGCAGCGCGAGAAACACGTAGCCTTGATCTTCTTCCGGCAGGAATCCACTCGGCAATCGCGATCCAAACAGTCCCGCACCTACTGCGAACACCGCGAGTAGTGCGAAGCTGAGCACGGCTTTTCGAATGGCCATGCGCGACAAATTTACATAGCCGTGTGTCGCGCTGCCGAACATGCGATTGAACCGATCGTAAAACCAGCCGAGCGGGCCGCGCGTTTTCTTTCGCGGACGCAGCAACAACGATGACAACGCCGGACTGAGTGAAAGCGCGTTAAACGCGGAGAGGATAACGGAGATCGCGATCGTCAGGGCAAACTGTTGATACAAACGTCCGGTAATCCCGGGAAGAAACGCTGTCGGAATGAAGACCGCAGAAAGAACAAGCGCAATGCCGATGACCGGTCCGGATACTTCGCGCATGGCCTGGAGCGTCGCGTCGCGCGGCGACATTCCTTCTTCGATGTGACGTTCGACTGCTTCGACGACGACGATGGCGTCATCGACCACCAGTCCAATTGCGAGCACAAGGCCAAAAAGCGAAAGCGTGTTGATCGAGAATCCAAATAATGGGAACACCACGAATGTTCCGATCAACGACACCGGGACCGCACATAACGGAATCAGCGTGGCCCGCCACCCTTGCAGGAAGATAAATACGACGACGACGACCAGCGCGAGCGCTTCAAACAACGTTTTTACGATGTCGCGCAATCCTTCAGTTACCGAAAGCGTTTGATCGAGCGAGACGGCGTAATCCATGTCGGCCGGGAAACGTTTCTTCGCTTCCGCCATTAACTTGCGCACACCTTCCGCTGCTTTGACCGCGTTGGTGCCCGGCAGCTGATAGCAGGCAAGAATGGCAGAGGGCTGGCCGTTCAGCCGCCCCTTTAGGTTGTAAGTCTGCGCGCCGAGATCGATCCGCGCGATGTCTTTCACCCTAACGAATGAGCCATCGGGATTTGCCCTAACGACAATTTCGCCGAATTCCTCAGGCGTTTGCAATCGGCCCTGCGCGCGCACCGTGTAGGTGAATTTCTGTCCCCTCGGAATCGGTTCGCCACCGACCTGACCGGCCGGGTTCACCGTATTCTGTTTTTGCACCGCGGTGATGATGTCCGGAACGGTGATCCCGAGCTTCGCCAGTTGATCTGGCTTTACCCACAACCGCATCGCGTATTGACCGGCGCCAAACACCTGAACATTGCCAATTCCAGGAACGCGCGTCAGTTGATCGTAAAGGTTAATGTAGCCGTAGTTGGCCAGAAAAATTCCGTCGTAGCTTCCTTTGGGCGAATAAAGCGCGATCAACATCAACGGCGACGTTGTCGATTTTTTCACCGTTACGCCGTAATTGTTCACGTCGGCGGGCAACTGGGATTGCGCTTGCGACACTCGGAGCTGCGCCAGGATTTGATCGATGTTGGCGTCTGTCGCGACGTCGAAATTGACGATCAGCCGGATGTCGCCACTGTTGGCGTTGATCGAGTACATGTAATCCATGTTGTCGACCCCGCTCATCTGTTGCTCGATTGGCGCCGCGACCGATTGCTCCACCGTCAACGCGTCGGCGCCGGTGTAATGCGTTTGCACCTGAATCTCCGGCGGCGCGATCTGCGGATACTGCGCGATCGGCAGCGAAAGCATGCACACGCCACCAATCAGCACCATCAAGATCGCGATGACGATTGCGACAATCGGCCGCCTAACGAAGAACTCTGACATTTGTTAGGGCTTCTTTGGCTGGTCAGCTTTGGAAACCAGCGCGTCAGCCGGTGGCGTCCAATCTTTTGGTATGACTGTCGATCCTTCACGCGCCTTTTGCAGTCCTTCGACAACCACTTTGTCACCGGGCTTGAGACCTTCAGTCACTTCCCACATCGCGCCGATGCGTTCGCCCATCTTCACCGGACGAATGCTCACCTTGTTGTTTTCATCGACAACCGCGACTTGGAAGCTTCCTTGCAACTCGTTCACCGCTTCCTGGGGAATAACGAGCGCGCCTTTCTTCGTGTCGGCAACGAATCGTACTTTTCCGAACTGGCCGGGCCGCAAGATTGTTTCCTGGATTCGGAAACGTCACTTCGTAGCGAATCGAGCCGGTCTTCGGATCGAGGTTGCGATCAAGCGCGTAAAATTTTCCTTTATGTGGATACATGTTGCCGTTGCCGAGAATCAGTTCGAACTGGAGCGAATTGACGTAGCGCTGGCGTTCCTCCGCTTCCGGGTGGCGCTGATGAAATCGCTGAACGGCCCTTCCCCGGCAGTGACGATAGCTTTGATCGGATCAAGTTGTGAAACGCTCGTCAGCGATCCCGTGCTCGGACCGACCAGATCGCCAACTTGCGCGGTGGCGATCGCGGCCACGCCGTCGATCGGTGAAATCATCTTTGTGTATCCAAGATTGAGTTCGGCTTGCTTAACGGCTGCTTTGTCCGCATCGACATTTGCTCTACTCGACCCGGCAGCAGCGATAGCAGTGTCTCGCTCCGAGTCGCTGGTAACCTTCTTGTTGAATAAATCGATCGCGCGCTTTTCATCCGCATCCGTCTTTGTTTGTGTGGCCTGGTCCTTTGCCAGTGTCGCCTTCGCCTGCGCCAGTGCTGCTTCGAAAGGACGCGGATCAATTTGAAAAAGAAGATCGCCCTTCTTGACGACGCTCCCTTCCTTATAATCGCGCGACACGATGTACCCCTGCACCTGCGCGTTGATATTGGCGTTAATGAATCCGTCGAGCGTAGCGACGCGTTCGAGCACGCGCGGCACATCGCGCGGCTGCACTGTCGTGACCAAAACTTCCGGCGCAGGCGGACCGGCCGGCGGCGCTTTGCGCGAGCAAGCCGTCAAGCTCATTGCTAAGATCGACATCGTTAGTGCGACAATTCGTGATGAGCACATTCGTTGGAGCTCCTGGAAACCTGATTGAATCGGACGCTCGATTTGGATGTCTCCACGCGCGGATGGAGATGTCGATCTAATTCTTTCTTGGCAAACACCGAGGCGCGAACGAGTGCCCATGCGATATTCTTTTTCATAGTCGAGTCCGGTGGAACTGATTTAAGCGAGCCAGAAACTGATCAGCAGAATCAAGATCACCGTGGTCACAAAGGTCCACGGGATCCAACGCCCTCGATTCGCATATGGCGAACGGCTGCGATGTCATTGTCGACGTTTGGATCCCGATCAAAGAATCGGTGACGGTTGAGAAAGATGTAGCGCCACCAATGAGATTGCGAATCAAAAGATTGTTCCTCGATTCGCAAAGCAGGAAGAACTGCCGGATCGATCAGCGCGAGTGAAGTTAATTTTTTCATGCGGATATCACGGCCCGGCCGGTCTTTTCGGGAAAGACTATGTTTCTTGCCTCAGCATGTCTGGCAGGCATACCATTTCGAGTCGTGGAACTACGGCACCTGCGCTACTTCGTCGCCGTGGCCGAGATGGAAAACGTCTCGCGCGCAGCGATGCAACGATTGCACGTCTCGCAACCGTCGTTGAGCCGGCAGATTCGCGATCTCGAGGATGAAATTGGCGTGCGCTTACTCGAACGCACCGCCAAATCGGTTCGCCTCACCGACGCCGGCCGCGCGTTTCTCGATGAAGCGCGCGCGATTCTGAAGCACACCGACGATGCCGTAGGGAAAGTGCGCGCGATCGCCGGCAAAGGCGAGACCGAGCTGCACGTGGGCGATTGGCCGCTAGCGACGGCGGGCATGATGCCCCAGCTTCTTCGTGCCTACCAAGCAGCGGTGCCGAATGTGCGGGTGAAGCTGCACGATTGGCCGGTCGAGAAAAATATCGCGGGCGTGCGCGACGGCCGGCTCCAGCTTGCGATCCTTCTTCCTCCGCTCAAAGCACACGCGATCGAAGAGCTCCGCTTCGAGCAACTGGCCACTGCGCGCGTTTGTCTGGCGGTTTCGCGCGATCATCCATTTGCGAAAAAACAGTCCGTTTCCCTGGCAGACGCCGCGCGCGAACCATTCATTGGGCTCCTCCACGAGGAGTATCCTCGTTACCAGGAATACCTCGCGGCGATTTTCGCCAGCGTGAACGAGAAGCCGCGCATCGTGGAGGAGCACGACGGTTGGTCTGGCGTTTTTTCCGACGTCAGCGCCGGCAACGGGGTAGCCCTCGCCGCTGACGCGTTCAGTCTGCAGTGTTTGGTGATCGGATCAAACTCCTGCGCCTGACGCCCGAGCCCAAACGCGTGGTGATCGGAATCCTTACGCGA